>NZ_PEFN01000002.1:0-126535 GCF_002754575.1 Janthinobacterium sp. 35 | reverse complement strand
GTCGCTAGTCGTCGTTTAAGGAGCCATCGGAAGCTCAGTCCTGAAAACCATGACCTACAACTATGTAAATGATGGCATGGACCATCTGATGATTGAAGTTGAAGTTACCGACGTGCATGCCGTCGCGTCCTGACAGTTACTACGGCAAACCTTTTTTAACGGAGAATTAACCATGAAAAAGTACCTTTACGCAACAATCCTTATTTTGTCTGCTTCCCTGGCTCACTCAAAAGCCAGCGAAAAAGTTCCATTAACGAAACGTGAAGTGATCGAGAGAGTGTCGCCGGTAGCCGCGGAAGCTTTGCATCGCTTGGAGACTCGTCGCGGTGTGTCGTATAAAGATGACGAGCTAAACTCCGCTATGCAAAATCCTGAATATAAACGAGAACATGCCGCGGTTTACCAAGAATTCTGTGCGAAGAAGGAGAACGCCACTAACCTCGCGTGCATTACCAAAAATGACCATCGATCCAAACCGGAATGATCCTCGCGGGCCTCTGTAGCTTGGGTGTCAAGTGGCTACGAGGGCCTGCAAGCCAAGCTGGCCCAGGTTGCAATGTCGCGGCAAGCGAATGCATCGATTCCTGCAGCGGAGAGACTACTGATGCGATCGGATTCCGTAGTGTCGGTTCGAGCAATCTTGCGATGGCGCTCGCGGGCGATGCGGACTATCTGGTAACTGGCGATCGTCGCGCTGGTCTATTGCAGCGCGGTCGCTTCGGCCGGACCCGCATTGTCACGCCTGGCGCATTTTGCGCTGAATCTAAAAAGCCGGCGTACAACTGATGCACATTTCGCCCAGGGGAACCCTGCAGGGCGTGCTGTTCGATGAAGTGCGGCGGCGTGAAAGCGACGTCAAGATGATGGCGGCGCTCGATGCGTTGAATCAGCGATTTGGGTGCGATTCGGTGACGCTGGCGTCGGCCTGCCTGGCGCCTCGCAGGGTCATGCAGTCCGAAAACAAAACACCTTGTTGTACGACGCGATGGAATGAAATTCCAATCGCCCGGGCAGGTTAAACTTGCACGTTCATACACGCCAACAAAGATTGACATGACACACTATGCTTGGACTCGTGCAGGACAGCCAGTGGACGTAATCGATTTCTCCCTCAGCGAATGGGAAGCGTTGAAGCAAAGCGCGCAGCTGGGCGACTTCATACTGCCATGTTGCCAGGCGCCGGCCGTGCTCAAGACGAGCATCAGGGGAGTGCCGTTCTTCGCCCACCTCACAGATGAATGCGCCACGGCGCCGGAAACGAAATGGCACAAGGCCGGCAAAACGGCCGTATTGGCCGCATTGCGGGGCTTGGGCATCGAGGGGCGTGACGAGGCGCCAGGACAAACGGCGGCCGGCGACAAGTGGACAGCTGATGTGTTGTTTTCGCATAGCGGGCGCACCATCGCCATAGAGCTGCAGCGATCCTATCAACATCTTCGCGACTTCACTCGGCGCCAGGAGCGATACAAGGCCTCAGGCGTGGAGTGTTATTGGCTGGTTCGAATGGAAACATTCCACACACTCGTAAAGGCAACAGGCCCGTTGCTGCTAAAGCGCGACTACGGAAATAAGTGGCCGGAGGAGGGTATTGGGACTGGCTCTCTTCCAGAGCTGCCGGTCTCTATGTTGGACACCGAAAGCGAGCAGCAGATCAATTTTGGCGGTATGAAGTATGCGACAGTGCAGGCGTGGCTGGATGGCATCTTGAACGGCTCGTATCAGTACCGCAAAGGTTCCTGGAACCTCAACTGATGACCGATCCTGGCAAAAATCGGAAGCACAAAATGAAAAAGGCGCTTGCGCGCCTTTTAGCTAAGGATGTTTCGCTTCCATGAGAGGCGTTCCCAGCGTTGTCATTTGTAATGCTACATGCATTATCACGACTTGTCAAACAACTGTTTCGTTGTCAAGCAGCTGTTTCGTTCTCAAGCCCACGCCTGCCGAGTATGCCAATTATCTGGAAATCCCAGGTGGTTACGTTGATTCACGTGGGGGCAGGATGCCAACAATTCAAGTAAACTTTCGCGCCACCAGCCGTTCAGGCCCAGTTCCCGCATCAGTAGCTGTATCACGACAGCTCGACTGTAAAAGCTTGTCGGAGCTGCGAATTCCGCACTATAGGCTTTATGCGCCTCTGGTGGGAGCACTGTTATGGGGTTGTTCCATACCCGGTCTTGATGGGCGCATATGTTCCGCAAGTGATTCAGGCTGTGGAACCAGGAAACCAGCAAATGCTCCGGATACGACCATATGTAGCGACCGACGATCTTGCGCCGATCGATTCGCAGTGCCGCAAAGAAATGTGACAACGCGCCGAAGGTCAGTTTTTCACACACCAGCCAGATCGGAGGCAGTACCGGAGAATCGTACTTGTTGAAATAGTGCGTCAGTGCCAACCCTTTGGAAACACCTGCGTCCTTGATGATTTTTCCCATGACGCCATGGAATTTGATGTCATCGTTAAAATGGGATGGATCGAGATACCAGTGCGGCGTATGCTGTTCGGCAAGGGGGTTGATGATCGCCGTGCGCAAAGCCACCTCCAGCTTCTCAATCGCATTGAACGTCAGCAGCCGGATTTCCCGGTCGAAATTGTAGAGCGCAACGATAGAGCTGAATTTCGACCGCGGGAGAAAATTCCTGGGCGCCGCTCTACTCTGGAAGTGCCGCATGTATATCAGCAGCCGATAATAACCGATGGTTTTCATGGCGTTTTCGGCATCGATCCTGTTGTCGATTATCAACCCTTTATTCCACAGCCGGTGCAGCGTCTTCTGGTACGGTTCGGCAATTTTAGAATAGGTGACTTTTGCCGCCTTAGCAGCCGCAGCTTTAGCCTTCGGTTTTTTCGATGCCACTTTGTGCTTTCTGTAAATGCTATCTACTCGGCGGCGCCGGCCGACGTTGGGTATCAGTTCGGTGTTTCAGCTCTAAGGCTGGCGTATTAATCTCGCTCTTTGATCGGGCCATACATGCCGGTATTAATAAGCGCCTCCCAAATTTTCTTCAACGCCAGACCTGTGTCTTGGCTAACAAAAAGGGAAGATCTGCTGCCTTGAGGCATACCGAGGAAATAGGGGCGCATCGACTTCCATGTTTCAGCCACTTCCGCCCACCGCCACATCGGAAGCTCCTTCTCAAGAAGAAGAGGTAAGGCTACAGCCAATGGGATCATGCCATTAGCGTCCAATGGTTTTTCCCAATGGCACCGAACAAGAATCGGGGTCGCATCGGGATGATAGAGCCTAAAACTGAGCCGCTCCGCTGTAATAAACCCACCTGTTTGGTGTTGGCATTTCAATACTGAGTCCATGACTGCCTGGCCGTCACCGTACGGACAAGTGATAAATCCATTAGCGAAGTATCGTGTGTGGTCGAGCCCCTTGTAGCCGCAATCCTCACCGGGCGTGGTGACGGGATGGCGGCTGTCATGGTTGCGGACGAGTGGGTGCCAACTCGGGTAAGCATCAACGACTGGTCCGCACTCTTGCAGAATTTTTAGCAGATCGCCCTTGCTTTCATCTCTTTCCGAATCCTCGAAGCCCTTAGCCCGTGGCAAGAAATAGTTCAGTACTCTTTCCAACCCTGCGCGTGCCGCTTCGTCTGCCCTGAATGCCATTTTCATCCCCTGAATCTCAACATAGTCGCATACTAGCATGATATCGCGCATGATATGGCATTATTATGCATATACAATCATGTTTGCGCGATGAGCGTACGAGTTTTTGGTGTGGTCAAGACTGACGCTTTACACTCTAGATATATCCCAACGGCGTTGTGGTGCACCTAGCCCTGACTTGGACGGCGTTGCAGGTCTTGAAGCCGACGGCAGCCCGCTCAGGTCGGCCGCAATCACATCCAAGGCGGCCGCGTCTGAGGGCGCCAGTGCCGCGGCCGCAGCTCAAGGCAGCGCAAGTGGTTGGCTCAAGCGGTCGACCGCGATCGACACCAAGAGGTCGACACCAAGAGGTCGGCGCCATTGAGCGCCTGGTGCGGGGCTAATCGGCGGCGCTGTGTCCCACGCTCACTGTGGCGCGCGCGTCACAATCAATTTGGCGCGTATGGACGGGTCGACGCTAAGCCAAGGTGGCCGGCGTTGCAATCAAACTCACTTAGGAGCCGGATTGACATACCTTTTCGGAAGGCCTAACATTGTTAAATGATGATCTTTTTAGATCACCAAGTGCAAGTTGCTCCCGCTTCCTTGCACGTGCCCAGCGCACGGGAGTTTCCCTCAATCTCGAGAGCATTCCGCTCTTAGCCTTCCATTCCTATTTGCACACTGCTGCCCATCCCGGCGGATGAACGGTTGCGTGCTTCCTTTGTTCAATCTGGCCACTTCTCGTGGCCATTTTTTTGGGGAGTTCATCATGAAAAAAGGATCCAACTATTGCGATGACGTCGCGAAGAAATTGATCACTCTCTTGGAGCGGGGCGCCGCTCCATGGCAAAAGCCTTGGGCACCATCTTCGCTCGGCACAGCACCGTACAACATTGCTTCCGGGCGAAGATACAAAGGTATCAATTCCTTGAACCTCATGGCCCAGCCATTTGAAGATCCCCGGTGGATGACGCTCAATCAGGCGAATTTTAAAGGAGCGCGCGTTAGAAGACACGAGCGCGGGACAGCGATTCGGCGGTGGATCTTTTCGGAGGCTGCCGCGCCCGAAGATTCCGATGATTGTGTTACATCCGATAGTCCGCAGCCGGCCGGGCGGAAGCCTAAAATGTACTTTACAACGATTTTCAACGCTGAACAGGTGAGCGGGTTAGATCCCCTACAGCCAGCTCAGCTTGAATTTGATCCAATCGAGAGGGCCGATCGGATACTGCAGCTCTCCGGTGCTACCATTAAACATGACCAGCGTGATAGAGCATTCTATGCTGTTGTCGATGACGTAATACACCTGCCGGCACGCCGCCAGTTCAATTCCGCCGTGGAGTACTACGCCACGGCGTTACATGAACTGGGGCACTGGTCTGGGCACTCGTCCAGGCTCAGCCGTGATCTTTTTCATCCGTTTGGTAGCCAGGAATATGCATACGAAGAACTGTGTGCGGAAATCGCGAGCATGATGCTTGGCGACGAGCTCGCGTTGGGCCATGATCCGAGCCAGCATGCCGCCTATGTTGGTAGCTGGATCAAGGTCATTCGCGACGATTCGCAGGCCATTTTTCGAGCCTGTAACGCTGCGGAGAAGATCCGTTCCTTTGTGCTGGAACTGGGGAATAGCGAGGGAAAAGTCGCTGACGAGCATTCTCTACCAGGCAGTGAAATTAACGATCTGTCTTACCTACAAAGCAGTGGGCGGCAGTCGGCGAGACAAGCGTAAAATTGGGTTGACACCGTCGTCCGCTCGTCCTATTGTTGATATTGAATTTGCTCACACTTGAGCAACTGCGGTGGGTCAAACTCTTGCAACCCACACGTCCTGGCCAGCATTGCCGGGATCAGAGTCTCTGTAGCGCTTCTGCCACCCCGATCGGGAAGACCTCTTCTCGATCCCCTGGGGCTCGGATGGTCTTCCTTTCGCTTTTTTTTGACTGGAGATCATCATGTTGAACATATTTAACAGCCGCAACAATTCTTCGAAAACTCCTGGTTCGGCGCGTCAAGCCGGACAGGAAAAAAAAGCACCTGAGCCGTCAGGGTACTTCGATCTGCACACCAAGGGCTGCGGCTATATAAACCGGATCCGTTGGGTAACTCTCAAGGGTAGCGGCCGCAAAGCAGAGGCGTTTTTGGCCTGTGCCATCAATGCACTGCATGGACAAATCGTCGATCCACAGTATAGTTACATGGATCTGCGGGTAAGCGGCCAAGAAGCGATCGAACTCGTCTCGGAGCTGATCAAGGATAGCGAAGCTGGTCGTAAGATCTTCGTCGCCTTCACCGTCGGCGATACTTATGCGCATGCCTATTTGCGAGATATCAAGGAGCATGGCCGTAAAACAGGTGAGCAGGAGCCGGCCGCCGTCATCAAAGGGCGCCTTCTCCTTATTACCCATATTGCGATCGATGACGTTGTGGTATTTCAACGCGATCGCGAAGAGCGTACCGATGATTTGTCCGCCGGCCTGCATGGTGGACAGGACGCTGGCGACGATCGTAGCGGTGATGACGATGGTCAAATGGAAGAGCAACATAATCCGGACGATGCCATGCCGGACGGGCCAGCTGGTAGTGTTAAGCCTTTCCCTTCACGCATAGGCGGGGTGGCAAGTCAGCCAGCCAGGGGGGCCCGCAACGCTCCGGAACCAGCGTTCCGCAGCAGTTCCCGTGGTCGCGAGTAGTTTCAAACTGAGAGTATGCAGAACCTTAGCAACTCAATTTTTATGGTCTGATCCGAATCCCCTCAATACGAGGGGATTCTTTCCATTGCAGACTTGAGGAGAGTCCGCTATGGAAAGAATGACACCGATTTCACCACGTGTTTTCCAGTTTTTGACGTATCAAAAACTGGGTCTTTGCAACGCGTCAACTCCTGGAACGCGTACGGTCTTCGGACCTGGAGTCTTTGTGCAATGAGCGATCCGCTCCGGCCAACCCCGCAAGTTGACGGCATGGATCGTGAGCTCCGAGTTTGGAGTCTCGAAGCAAAGTCCCATCTGCAGCCAGTCTGGAACTGGCTGCTTTCGCATTAAAGCCTGGGTCCAGTCACAGTTCCCACTCCTTTTATCCGGCCAAGAGCAATTTCTATGTTCACGCGGCTTTCGCATGGCAGCGGCGCAAGCGGCCACACGCTCGCCATTCGAAAGCCACGGGTTCCGCTGGAAGCTGAAAACTGGGCAGCAGCCGCCCCCAGAGCTGTAGCCTTTGCTGCTAGGATTTCTCTAGCGCAAACCTGTCGCCACCCTTGGCCTTCGCATTCGGGTGACCCGAGAAGCACCGTCGCATAATGATGATCACCGCCAGATCTTCATTGGCACTGGCCGCTGCGGAGAAGGCAAATTTCAAACTGCATCAGTCCCACATGGGTTCCTGGAAGAGGCATTCGTCTCTTCCAGGGAAACACATGGCTACCTTCGTTGCTTATCTTCCTGGCACAGTCTTGGCGCCAAGCGCCTCCTCACTTTTCTTACTGCATACGGTTCAGTCGAAGGTAATTTTTTTAGTCCGTTCGCTACCAGATGCTCGCGTTGATCGCAAGCGCATTACAGCTCCTTGCATGACATTTTTTCCAAGGACCTGATGCCCACCTCACGCTAAGTTAGCTGCATGCGGCAGGGCAATCCATAAACGACTTTTCTGCAGCAGCGTCAAGAAGTTATCTCGACGCAAAACCTGTCATGGTGTTTCGATTTTTTTGTGATGAAAGGAGATTAACGATATGGATACGTTTTCAAGTCGGCATCCCGTTTCGGTGATTCGGCCGACGAAGGAGCAGGTACGGCGCTGGATGGAGGATCGGCGGTGTTCTTCGTTGCCGCCTCCATCGCAGAACGAAATTCGGCGTCAGCTCGGCTGGGAGCTCGTCCATCCGGAAACATGGTTGACGCGATAGCCAGTTAGCGTTTACAGGAGGTTGTGATGAAAATGATTACAAATGATTTTCATGGTGCGGCCGTCGCGCCAGATGCCAGCTGCGGTTCGACAAAACGTGCTGTACAGCGCGAGAGAAATGAAGACGTCCGCCCTCACGTCGCAAAACGCGTCGAGAATTTGATCGTGGCGGCGGGTCAGATCACAGGTACAGACCTGGCGGCAGAGATGAGAATGTCAATGGACCAGCTCCGCAAGTACACCAAATATCTGCAAATCGGCGGCCGTGCTCATAAAATGCGCGGCCTGCAGTACCCGAGCGGCGTGTGGATGCCTGGTCCTGAAACCGCCCACGAACATGAACGGGGCCAGGTGCCATTGCACTTGCGGGTGAAGCACTGGCAGCGCTCCGCCTGTCGAATTGAACTGGCAGAAGCGCTTTTATTTAACCGCTTTCCCACAATAACCACGGCACTGCTTGAAGACAGCAAAAGGATGGCGAATGCCATTCGTGTTCCCAAGGCCGAGTAGATCCGGATTTGTCGGTAGCGTGTATAGGTCCGACCCAATGTTGCTTGTTGGATTTTCTTAAACGTAGCATGTCATGGTAGTGGACGATTTTGGTCACTGGGACTACACTGACCTTTGAGGTACGCTGAATTTCGATTCGGCGCAAGCTAGTCAACCCCTGAAACTAGCGCAGCTTTTTGCTCGGGGTACATGTCCACAATCACCGCTCCTTAGGCCAGCCCTAAGGGCGACGCTCCGGGAGTTTTGCTGACCAAAGGAGCTTTTATGTCAAGCTTTCAATTTGATTCGTTAGGGTACTCCGAGCGTCTTCAAGAAGCGGGTGTACCCGCGGTACAAGCTGCTGTTCACGCAAAGGTCATGGCCGAAGTTCTGTCCAGATCTGTTGCATTTCCGGAGGATATGATGAGACTTGAATCCTCACTATTGCAGAAGATCGAAACCTCGCAGTTGAAAATGACAACCGAGCTTGAGAAGCTTCGTAGCGATACGACGTTGCTCAAGGCAATGGTGGGTTTCCTGATCAGCTTGCAGCTTCCGGTTCTCTTTAAACTTTACTTCGGTTAGTCGCCGACGTAAATCCCGCGTAGGAAATCTTCTACGCCTTGCATGGCCGATACCGTTTTTTTTGGGGTATGTGAGCCTCTTTTGACCTTCCTTGTTCAATGATTTTCCAGCGCATTTTTGCTTGGAGTTAATCACTTGCGCACTATTTTTAACAAGTTTGTAGCTGACGTATGTGCCCGGCCGGGAAGAACTCCTTCCCATCCGGGACTGCGTTCTCCCGGCCAATTTTTTATCTATAGGAGAATGCTATGTCATCAATGACTCGTGAACAAATATCCGTGGTGGAAAACGACAGCATGTTGCTTGCTGTCGATGCATTTGCCGGCACAGGCAAGACCACTACTCTCGTTGAGTATTCGAAGTGCAGGCGGGATAAACGCATCCTGTACATCGCCTTTAACAAATCGGTCGCATCGGAGGCCTGCTCGCGGTTTCCGGAAAATGTGCAGTGCCGAACCACCCATTCCCTGGCATACACCCAAGTGGGGAAACGTTATCAGGAAAAGCTTGGCAGTCCCAAGGCTTGGGAAATTGGCCAGACTTTCCAGTGCAATACCAAAAGGGCCAAGGATGCATTGCAGACCTTGGCCAACTGGTTTTGCTCTGCGGATACCTTGGTCTCCGACGAACACCTGGATGTGGAGCTGCAGGGGGATCCGGCCGGCGCGGCCGACATCGTGCAACTCGCCGGCAAAGTGTTTGCAGCGATGAAGGATAAGCGCTCACCGATCAAGATGCCGCATGACGGGTATCTGAAGATATGGGCGCTTGAACATCCGAACCTGGCATTCGACATTATCTTGCTCGATGAAGCACAGGATACCAATCCGGTGACCCTGGACGTGGTGATGCGACAGGACTGCCAGAAAGTTTTGGTGGGCGACCGGCACCAGGGGATTTATGGCTTTCGTCGTGCGGTCAACGCGATGGAGACGGTGCAGGCCAAATCTCGCGTTGCATTGACGCAGTCGTTCCGATTCAGTGATCAGATCGCGGGTATCGCAAGTGCGCTGCTCGCTGACTTTAAGGGGGAAGACAAGGCCATCGTGGGCCGCGCGGATATGAGTAATGCCTGGTCCGTCGATCGCTCGAAGCCATTTACGATCATCGGCAGAACAAACGCTGGCTTGTTCAGCAGTGCGGCGGAGCTGGTACTGGACGACGTGAAGTTGCATTTCATTGGCGGCTTCGACAGCTATGTCTTTGGGAAAGTTCTCGATGCCTATTTTCTTTGGGCAGACGAACGGTCGCGGATCACAAGTCCAAGTGTCGGCAGGTTCAATAGCTTCGTGGACTTCCAGCGATACGGTGTGGAGGCCGATGACCTGGAGATCGCGGCGTTGGTGAAAACCGTCGAGCAATACCAAGGCCAGATTCCGCATATCTACGAAGCCATGAAAGCGTCGCAGGTCAATCTGAAAGAGAAGGCGGATGTCATTTTGACGACCGCCCATCGTGCAAAAGGCCTGGAGTTCGACCAGGTGTATATGCTAGACGACTTTATCCAGCTGCCACCGGAAAAGCAATACAACCCGGAGGAAATCAACCTCCTGTATGTGGCCTTGACCCGCGCGATCCATGCAGTGCGGTTGCCCGAAAGCCTGACCCAGTGGTTAGGGGACCGGGCGCAACGGCAGGGCTCGGTGAAAGCCACAGAAGCCGGCGACGGTATCGAGCGCTGGCATTCACTGCAGGGCTCGATGTTCGAACGTGAGGATTGGGTAAGGGAAAACGTCGAAGCGTTCGATCGGACTTCGGCAGATGTGATTCGGTTTCTGCTTCAGAAAGTCGACATCCTGAGGGATGCGTTGGATTGATGTTGAGTGGAAGGCGCCTCGTACGAGCCGTCTTCCCTCTTTTTATTGCTTTAAATGAAACCATTTGAGTCGAATTTTGGTGAATATTTGAGCAATTTCGACAGCTGTGCAATATTTTGCTTGTAAACCAAGGAAAGTTATATACGTTTTTGACTGTAAACGTTAATATCCGGTCGCGTCATCGCTTTCTGTGTTTTTTTGCAAAAAGCGGCGACAATGCCAAAAACCACCAATCACCGAGGTAAGCGCATGTCCGCCAAACGAATTCTGCCTGCACGAAACGTCGTCGATATCGACGGGTTGATCCGCATCGCCGATCGCGCGGAGGCGACCCTGCTGCAGCTGCGTGACGACTTGTTGGCGCCATGGCCACGAAAAACGTCCCCCATGATATCTGGCACGCGACTGGCTCAGATGTGTCATATCGAGCGAACGAAGCTCAATCATCTCTGCAGCAAGGGCATCATACCACCGGGTCAGTTGAAGGGTAACGGCCGTAGTCGCATGTTCACCCTGGCCGAGGCGCGCGCCATCGTGCAGCAGATCGGCCCGCACAAACGGCGTCCGGCCGGCACCCTGGGCCTGGTCGTCTGTTGTGGCAACTTCAAGGGCGGCGTAGGTAAGACCACCACCACGGTTGCGGTGGCGCAGGGGTTGACTTTGATGGGGCATAGCGTTTGCCTGGTCGATCTGGATCCGCAGGCTTCAACCACCACCTTGATGGGTTTTGTGCCAGATGCGGAGGTGAACGAGGAGATGACGGTCATGCCGGTCGTCTATGGTGACAAGGAAGACCTTCTCTATGCTGCACTGCCCAGCTACTGGGACGGCATTGATTTGATTCCATCGTCGCCAGACCTGTTTGGTGCTGACTATTACTTGCCAAACAAGCAAGCAGGCGATCCGAACTTCCAGTTTTGGGACGTCCTGAACAAGGCCATGCAGCCGTTGCGCGAAAAATATGACGTGATCATTATCGACACGCCTCCTACATTGTCGTATCTGGCGCTGGCCAGCTTCATGGCTGCCGACGGCATGATCATCCCCCTCCCCCCGGAAACGCTGGACTATGCGTCGTCGACGCAATTCTTCAGGCAGTTTTCCGAGTTGTTCAACTCGATGCGGGAAGGCAAGGATATCGACAAGGAATTCGAGTTCATCAAGATCGTGTTGTCGAAGGTGAAGTCGTCAGTGTCCATGACCGATATTGTCAAAACGTGGATCAAGCAAACTTATCCGGAACTGCTAGGAACGGCCGAGATTCCGGAGACCGATCTGGTGAAAAACGCTTACGCGGAATTCAAGACTATTTACGATCTCGAGAGCTATGACGGCAGCCAGCGCACCTATAACCGTGCGATTGAGGCGTTTAATGCCGTCGTGGCGGAACTCGACGTGTCCCTGCAAACTTGCTGGGCGCACCGCGAAATGAAGGAAGCAGTATGAGCACCAAAGACGATAAGCGCCCGCCGCGCGTCAATAAGTTGGCGGCACGACTGCTTGGCCAGACGGCGAACCTGGAACGCAATGTCAGCGAAAATCCTCCGACGCCGATCGCCAACCAGCGCAATGTGACTATGCCCGGCCAGCTGGGCGCTTTCCGCCTTGATGCACTGAAGTACCAGGCAAAGATTGAAGAACTACAGCGACAGCTCGACGAGGCGCTGGCCAAGCAGGCTGATGGCGGCTCTGACGCCGAGTCCGCTGAGCTTCGCGTGCGTCTTGCGCAACTGCAGGAAGCAAGCCAGGCCGAAGTCGAGTCGCTTAAAGCCGCGCTTGACGAGGCGGCCCGCAGTGCGGGTGTGCCCTTCGAGGCGCCAGTGGCCCGCATCCGCAAGATTCCTGGGCGCCAACGACAGTTGACCAACCCGGAAAGGGAAGCACTGTACGCCAACCTCGATAGCAACAAGTTGGTTACGCCCGTGACGCTGCGCCCTGCCCCGGACGGCTGGTATGAGGTGGTTTCCGGACATAACCGGTTTGATTTTTATGTCGACCGTGGCCGTGCAACCATCCCTGCTGTGCTGGATCTATCGGACGATGAACACGCTGACCGTGATGCTTTCTATGCAAACTTGCTTCACAACACTCTGCCGGATTATGCCAAGTATGTAGGCTTCAAGAAACTGCTGGACGAAGATCAAACGCTGACCATTGCCGATGTCGCAAAGCATGCTGGCGTGCCTCGAACTACTGTTGCCAACCTGATGGTGTTCGGCGAACTGCCGACTGCGGCGATACCGCTGCTCGATGCACAGCAGGATAAGCTTGGCCGCAATGCGGCCGCCGAGTTGGCTGCGCTCCATGCCAAAGGCCATACGGAAGGGGTTATGGCAGCGATTGAATCGATCATCAGCGGCACGTCCTCCCAGTCCGAGGCAGTGGCGATGGCGACTAGGTCAACCCGGCGTGCTGTTACACCGCGCGTAGCGCCGGCGCCGGTGACCGTGCGTTCGGGACGTGCAACTTACTGCAAGGTCCATCAGGCCCAAAAAGTGCTGCGTCTTGAATTTACCAGCGATGCGGATGCCGAACTGGCGATGAACGAAATTACCAAGGCGTTACAAGCCTTGGCCGATGGCAACAAGAAATAACCGGTCGATCAACGAAATATAAGGACTGCGATGACGAGCTAATCTGAAACGCTAACAATTTGATGCCCTAAAAAGCAAAAGGCCCGGCGGGAACCGGGCCTCTGCTAATGCTCTGGCAGTGCCAAAACATGAATCACGTACTCTTCAGCCGTGATTCTAGTTCGGTGCTCAACTCAGTGCAAGGGATTTTTTACGCCTGTCACTTGGCATCTGGAGCTCCCATGAAGAATCATGGCCGAGGTGAGTACCTGCTCGCCCAAAAATTTGAGCGTTGTACCGTGCTTGCGCTACATGTTGGCACTGTCTTGCCGCCCCCTGGGAGCAAGTGGTGAATAGCGTCGCCGAGCCCGATGTTCGATACTTCGAGCACGGTACCGCCCTGCACCGGGTGCTGCAAGAGGCGCCCTATATTCCGCGCTGCAGCGACAACAAAACAGCGACCCGCACTCGCCCGCGCGAGTATGCGGTACGCTATCCGTACATGCAAATCAATCGGCCAGGCCTTGTCAGCTGGCTGATCTTTGACCTCGACCATGCAAATTCCATGATATGGGAAGATGCAGGCCTGCCTGCGCCAAACCTGATCGTGCGAAATCGCGCTTCCGGCAATAGCCACCTTTATTATGCGATTCCCCCGGTGTGCACGACTGATGCCGCGCGCGACAAGCCTATCGCTTTCATGAAGGCCGTCTACGCAGCATTCTCGATAGCGCTGCGCGCAGATCCCAATTTCCACTCAGGGCCGGTGGCCAAGACGCCAGGACATCCATGGTGGTCGACCGAGGAGTTACACAACTCAGTGTACGAGCTGGGCGCCCTGGCCGACTACGTCGACCTGGCCGTGGCGGCCCCTTGGGCCAAGAGAGTCAAGGTAGACGAAATTGCACACTCTCGCCATTGCCTGTTGTTCGAGCATTTGCGTCACTACGCATACTCCATCGTCAACCGCGAGCGTCAGAGTGGGAACTACGACAGTTTCGTGCGCTGGCTCGATGCCAAAGCCCACGACTTGAATAGATTCACGCAGCAAGGCTTTGCCCAGGACCTGCCTGTATCGTCGCTGAGGGCAACGATTCGCTCGATCGCGCGCTGGACGTGGACCAATTACACGGGCAGCGGCCGCTGCAAACGCGGCATCATGCAGCTTGACCCGGACCTGCCGCTTCCGGCACGCCAAAGCCTGGCTGCAGAACGCACGCATAGCGAAAGGCAGAAGAGTACAGCGGACAGAATCCGTGCCGCCTGCAGGCTTTTGCTACAACGCGGAGAGAGTCTTACTCAGATCGCGATTGGACGCATCGCCGGCGTGACCCGGCAGACGGTGGCCACCTACAAAACGCTCGTTGAGCAAGCCCGCCAGGCTCTGAAAACGCCAGATGCATCGAGCGCCGGCGCAGCCCCGGCGGATGTTAAGTTTGCTACACATCAGGTACCTGCAGTGGGGGTTGCTTTTTTGCAACTTGTTCCGCTTGCGGGTATTGAGGGAGGTTCCGGTGAAACTTCTTCCATTCCACAGAGTTGGCAACAGGTTGACGATGGATAATTTTCTATTTCTTTAGCGTTTCGCGGTTTGAGTTAGTGGTGTTTGCAGTAAGCAATCGGATGCGTATCGTTTGTCTTGGGTTTTAGGATGTTGAATTTATGGGTTCACAAGTTAACCGGGCGTGGCGACGGGGGTTTCGTCGGGGCGCAAGCAAGCGGGGACGTCCGCGCGCGAAGTCAGTCCTTGGAGTTTTTTTGTTCAGCGGTGTTTTTTAGTTGAAGCCGGGGAGAACACAGGCGACGGTATAAGGCACGTGCCGATCAAATGCAACGCAGAGCTGGAGTTGTGGTTAAAGGCGCGACGGAACGATTATGCTCAGCATATCCGTTCCACTGCACCTCAAACCCCAGATAGACGGCGATGGGAGGACGCTTACGATGTTCGCTAAATGATTCACGCTTCTGTCAGGCGTCACATGTAGCAGGTGGACAGCGTCTGTCCTCTGTCTGCTGCAGTTTCTTTCCAATCAACAAAAAACATTTGTCGCGGGAATGCAATCCGCCTACAGTTCACGTCAGCAAAACAATACGACGTGACGGACATGACGACCAATCCTTCTTTGCCAGACGAACAAACCGACCCACCGCAACTGCTGATGGCAGCACAGCGCCGCGCCCTGGCAGAAAACATGCTGGCTGCGATGGATGTGGCTGGCGCGCCAGGCCGCGATGGCCAGCCAGGCAAACTCAATCAGAGCGATCTTGCGGCCGCCACTGGTATCGCCCGCAGCACGCTGTCGCGCTTTGTGACTGAAAACACCGACAAGCCTCCCAATCCCGATCTCGATACTCTGTGTCGGATCGCTGAGGCACTCAACATTCCGCCTTTTTTCCTGCTGATGGGCAAGTCAGATTGGGTAAAGATGGCCGAGGCCGTCAAAGCCTATTTGCTGGTTATGGATGACGTGGAATTGAGCGAAGCGATGAACAACTATACGCAGAAACACAAAGTACTGGCAGGCATTGAACTGGCACAACGATTCGATATGTACCAGCCAGACGAAAACGTGGTCGCTGCAAGCGACCGCCACGAAGAGATCCAAGCCGATCTCGCCCGTCGTAGCGAGCGCAGCCGGCGTGCCATCCTCAGTGCGACGGCCGTGTCCCAGCTGTCTTCGCGCGAGAAGAACCGCGTGTTGTTGACGACGATCGGCGCCATCTTTGGCGCCATGCACCAGTAAGGAATCAAATGAACACCTCCGCCCACGACACAGATTTATCGCCGCTTCTTCGCACCGGCGACCAAGATGACATCGCTATCTTGATCGATTTTTTGACCGATAACGGCAAGGGCCGCATCTCCATGAACCGCGACGTGTGCGCCTTGCTGGTGACGGCCCGCGATGCGGTTACCGTGGGCCGCGTCGCCCAGGATGCCATCGTCAGTGAACTGCAGCGTTTCGGCGGTAACTCGCTGCTGAACATGCTGCGCGGCGGCAAAGGCGTGTCTTACCGGGAAATCGTGCGTGACGTCGCCGACCACCTTGATGTTGAGTGTCCGAAGGGGCAGGATATCGCCGGTATCGAAAGCGCCATCCTGATGCAGATGGTGGCGAAGTCGCTAGAAAAAATGTCGGATGATGAAAAGCAGCGTTTCTTCGCCCAGTTCCGCATGGTGTACGACGGCGCCATCGCCGGCGCCACGCTGGCCGCATTGGCCCGGCTGGTGGCAGGTGGCGGTGCCGCTTCGTACCAACTGGCACTCGTGGCTGCCAACGCGGTGGCCCGCGCCCTGGCAGGCCGCGGCGTAACACTAGGCACCAATGCCGTTGTCGCGCGCGGTATTGGCGCCTTTGCCGGGCCGATTGGCTGGGCGCTGACCGCTATCTGGACCGCTTACGATCTGGCCAGTCCGGCATACCGCGTCACCGTCCCCTGCGTCGTGCAGATCGCTTACATGCGCCAGAAAGCCATGCTTCCCCACTTGCAACGCGATGCTTTTTAGTAAGGAGAACAGTATGTTTCATCACCAGTCACCGTTTAAAACGCTGGCGTCGTATGCCATTTCGTTCAGTGCCGGCGTGATTGCCGTGGCGGCAGTTACCCTGTACGGCCGCTGGATGCAGCGCCGTGGCGCATGCCAAGCCTCACAGCAGCGGGGAGTTTGAATGGAAACCTGGCAAAAAGTAGTGGGCGGTGCGGCCTGCGGCATTGTTTGTATGGTGGCGCTGCCGGTGATGGCGCCGTTCGGCGCCATCACGGCAGTTGGTGCACTGATCGGCGCATCGCTCGGCGGCGGCGCCGCTTACGCTGCCAGCGAAGACGATGCGGCAGTGACCGAAACGCGCGGCTACTGCAGGGCCAAGGCGGAATACGACGTCAAGTTGCAGGAATTTATTGCGACCCTGCAGCGCAGCACCGGCCACACCCTAGCGCAAACGCATTACTTTGATGTAATGCTGGCCTTGATAGGCGTCGGCATGGCTTGTGCGGGTGCACGTGCCCCCGACAGCGCAATGGCGATGTCAGTGAAAGAGTTTGCCGCTGGCCAGGCGCTGGCGTTTTTACCATCACAGATTCTGCATATGATAGATACCACAGTCGCCAGTCCTCCAACGCTGAAAACGGCTTACCTGCGCGCGCTTAAAGTGGCGGCGGGTGACCTGGCGCTCTTCGACGAAATGGTGTACCTGGTCGAGGGGCTAGAAGCGTTCACGAAGTCGTCGAACCAGTCCATCCCTTCCATGATCTGGCGCCAACTGCGCGCGGCTTAAGGAGAACAGTATGTCAGAACGTTTACAGCGTTACCAAGCTCTGTTGCGCGCGCGCGCAGCAGTTCCTGTGCTGAGCTTACTACCTGCTGCTGCTGCTGTGCGCGGCTTGCACGAGCAGGACGTCGACCTCGATTATGTCAATGCACCTCGTTTCGGCGAGCAGTTCGAGCTGCATGCGCTGCCGGCGGCAGCGGCGTCGGTTGACGCGCTGTTGGCAGATATATCAGCACAACTTGATGGGCAGCGCTGGACCAGCACCGTCGATGGCCTCAGGCGCAGCGTACTGCAGACCATCGGTGGCCAGTTCGGTATCGGCAAGCTGGTCAGCGCGTTCGATCAGATTGGCGGCCGCGTCGATACCATCCACAACGTTCGTGCCGGAGTGTATTCCAGTGTGGACGAAGCGCAGCGTTACGCCGAGAGGGGCACTTACGACAGTGGAGCGTATCATCGGGACCCAGATTACATTGCCGCCAATCGACAGATGGCGGCCAGTTTAAAGGACGGCACACTTACCGATGCTTACACGGGCGAATTGTTTGCGCCATCGGATCGCCATGATCGCCAACGCAAGCCGCACCTGGATCATGTCGTCGCGGGCCGCAAGGTGCATGACGACCCCGGTCGCGTCCTGGCGGAGCTGGACGGCGCGAATCTGGCTGCCACCAGCGAAAACCTGAAGCCAACTGCGGCGAGCATCAACTGTGCGTTAGGCGATCGCAGCGCCACGCGCAACCTGCAGCGGCTGGCAACTACTCGGGCTGCGCGTGCCGAACGAATCACCGCACTTGAAGGGGCCGCGACGCCACTCGACGACTGCCAGCGTAAGCAGTTGGCCAAGCTGCAAGCCTTGAACAAGGTCGACGCCGCGCTGGTAAATGATGCGGAAGCACAAGCCCAGACCGCCATTGACAGCAAGCTTAATGGCGCCTACTACGGTGGCACGAAGTTTGCGCGAAGTGCAGCCACCGCCAGCGCCGTCGAGGGTGCATCGATGGGCATGCAGCAGGCGCTCGGCGTGGTGCTGGTGGAGTTTTTTGCGGCGCTGTTCGACGAAATTGGCGATTTGTACCGCCAGGGCATGCAGGAACAGCGCTATATCGAAGAGGCGGCGGTGCGCCTGCGTCGTATCGCCGAACGCATCGCTGGCAAGTGGGAAACCGTGCTGACCGCGTTTAAGGAAGGTTTCATTGCCGGATTATTGTCCAGTTTAGTAACAACGGTGGTGAATGCTTTCCTCACTACCGGCAAGCGGGCGGTTCGTTTGATTCGCGAAGGCGGATTGTCCCTGCTGCAAGCGGTGCGCCTGCTGGTGTTTCGCCCTGACGACATGTCAGGTGCGGAAGCAATGCACGCGGCCTCTAAGCTGATGACGGGCGCACTGGTGGTGGGTGGCGGGATTATGCTGGAAGAGGTCGTCAGCAAGTATCTGACTGTGCTGGGGCCGCTGGCGGCGGGTGCCACTGCGATTGTCGTCGGCTCGCTGACAGCGATCGTGGCGGCACTGGCGGCCTACTTAATCGACCGGCTCGATCTGTTCGGCGCCGAGCAGCAAGTGCGCGAGCGCCGCATCGACAGCATGGTTGATGCGCGGATCGCGGCGTTCGAACGGTGCCTCGATGAATGGCCAGCGAAGGCGACGTGAAGGAATCAGGACGTAATGGGCAGCGAAGCAACTTGAGCGAAAGCGTCTTGCATGAGACGTCTTGAATTGAACGTGGCGTTACGAAATGATGGCCTCACACTGCTTCGAAGCAGTGTGAGGCCACGTACGCTTGTCCCAAGTCTTTTTTAAGCAATCGTTGCTTTGTTTATTCATGAGGCCCTGCAAAATGAACTGATGAGGCATGGCCGCATACCGAGCAGTTCTCAAACTTGGTGTAAGCACACTTGGTTATATCGCCGTTGGCAGTACAGGGCGAACAACAGCGCTGGTTGCACTCGGCGCAGATCGTGTCATATTGCCCGGCAAATTCGATAGAGGCTTCATTCATGTTGCCAACGTTTTCGATAGTTGTCTTGGCACTCATCACTTATTCCCTGGAAATTTACTGCGAATGATAATGACCATGTTTACTATTTTACGCACAAAAACACACCAGATACAGAGCGGCCTAGTCGATCTGCATCGGTGGCACAGGTAAGATTGGTGGCAACAATATTCACGTTGTATGGACTGCAGTACTGCCTCGCATTGACCATCCAGTTGTTTTTCATACGTGCGCAATCATTTGCATCCATGGGACCGGCTTCGCGGGTAACGTGTTCTTTTTGCGGAGGTACGGGAACTGAAGGCGGCGTTGGTATTGGCGGAGTTGGCTTGCTTGGCCCACTGGGAGGATTTGGAACAGGGGGAACAGGGGGAACAGCATCGTTCAAGATGCACACTTCTGCTGATATTGTGACTATCGCCGGGCGACTGTGATGTCTAAATGTATAGGAAATATTGGTTGGAGATGTAACGCCGATGGGGGGGAACGATCCAAAACCACACGTTCCGCCAGAGCATGCTACTTGTGGATTCTTGAAGAACGCCGATTTTTGTTTGAATGAGTCCGGCATTTCAAGCTGAATCGTTTGTGGTGGAACTCTTTCAGCCCATGTACTGCAATGTTTTCCGCAATGGTTGTCTTTCGTCGTTAGCTGAGCTGAAATGCGGGTGAAACACTCGACCCCTGCGTTAGCAACGTTTGACAGGGCAATTGAAGTTGCGAAAATAGAAAACTTAATAATCGATTTCATGTCGACTCCGATAATTGTTGTTGTGTCATTCATGCTACTAGTTAGTTTTCAATTTAGCAAGATTATTGTGGCGCACTGTTGTGATAAGGCTGACGCGGCTGCTGACAGATATTTGGAAAGTAGATTATTTGGTGCGGTTCCGTCAACAGCTACTACGGTATTCGATCTGTGCCTTCGCACTGATACCGAAGAGAAGAAATGTGTGCTTGGCCGTGACCTCGGCCTCGACGTGGAGACCCTGTGAAGGTGGCGGCCATTCATTGACCTGTCTTTCCGTTCCGCTGCACCTCCCCTCCCGCTCCCCCCGTTTCAGCTGAAGCTGCCTCTTGCACAATCAAACAATCACGCATACACTGTATATATATACAGTACTATGTTGATAACGATTGTGCTTTCTCATGGCTTTGCTCTGCTCTCAAGTTTGCTCTGAATTCTCTGTGGAGGTCACTGATCCCCTGGTGATTTCTCATGTCTGGCGTGCAAGTGAGCTGGCAGTGTCGCGCGACGTTAGCTGTTCGTCCGGATATTCGTTGCTGGATGGAGAATTGCCTGGTGCTGGCTGGCCACGTTCGTCGCTTATCGAGTTGCTGGTTCAGCAATCCGGTATTGGAGAGTTGCAGCTACTTAAGCCATTGCTTGCCAAGTTGTCGGATAAGCAAAGAATTGTGTTGGTTCAGCCTCCTTATATCCCGCATTCGCTCGCATTTAAGATATGGGGCATCGACATCGGTCGATTGATATGGGTTCGGGCCCCCAGTACCGGAGACGCTCTTTGGACGACGGAACAAATACTTAAAAATGGTAGTTGCGGTGCTGTCGTGTTTTGGCAGAACCATATCCGTTCCGATTCACTGCGTCGCTTGAATTTGGCGGCCCAAGGCGCGGAAACTTGGTTCTGGTTGATTCGTCCTATGGCGTGCGCGAGTGAAGCCTCGCCCGCGTCCCTTCGGCTGGGAGTTCGGCCAGCGATGGGCGGTGTCCACGTTGAGGTCTTGAAGCGACGTGGTCCTGTTTCCGATAAAACCCTATTTATTCCGCTTGCTGATATGCCTACTGGCCGTCACCCCGTGCATCATGAAAACGTCCCTGCTGTTAACTTTATACCTGCCGCTGTTACCGCTCGAAACGCTCCGCCCGTTTTGGTCTGAGGCAGGCTCTTATGTGGTTGTGGATGGTGGAAAAGTGCTGGTCGCTTCGACAGAGGCGATCGATGCCGGTGTGCGAATTGGCATGCGGTCTGGCGGGGTGGAGACCATTGCACCTGGTGCGATCATTTTGGATCGCGATATAGAAAAGGAATCGCGTGCGCTCGATTCCATTGCGATGGTGATGTTGCAGTTCACGCCCGAGGTTGCGTTCACCGATGATTTCAGCCTGTTGCTCAATGTCGGTGCGAGTCTTTCGTTGTTTGGTGGTGCGCTTTCATTGTGTCGACGGGTACGCGATAGCATCCGCCGCCTCGGATTTACCGGGCGGTTGGGTGCGGCGCCGACGGCGGAAGGTGCCTGGCTGCTTGCTCACATAAAGAGTGGACGTCATTCTCCGCGTAGAAGGTGCCTGCAATCCGCAACTCTGGCTTTCCGACTCGACGGGTTACCCTGTTCACTTGTGCCATCGGCTGCGCCATTTCTTACCTGGTTCGATGGTATCGGCGCCAGTACGCTGAGCGATGTGCGGAAATTGCCGAGAGCCGGGTTACTGCGACGGACGAGCAAGCAGCTGTTGCATTCCCTCGACCGTGCGTATGGTGATATCGAAGAAATGCATCGTTGGATATCAGTGCCAGCGCAATTCTCCGCTCATATCGAAACCTTCGATCGAATCGAGCATGCGGAAGCGTTGATGCATGGCGCCACGACCTTGATCCTGCAGCTCATTGGCTGGCTTGCTGCTCGCCAGCTGGCTGTGATCACTTTTAGACTGCTTCTGGAGCACGAGCGCGGCCGTTCTGCGGTGCTGCCGACGCCTGTCGAAATTACGTTGGCCAAGCCGGCGTGGAAAGAGCCACACTTGTTAAGGTTGTTGAGGGAGCGCCTGGCCAAGACAGAATTGAGTGCGCCGGTCATTGGACTACGACTGGAAGTGGTGCAGCTCGAACCGAGGCAGCCGCTAACCGATCAGCTATTTCCAGAGCCCGGCGGTTCGCAGGCTGATTTCACTCGCCTGTTGGAACTGTTGTCCGCCAGATTAGGTCCGGAAAACGTTTTGGTGCCGGTGCTGTCTCCTGACCATCGCCCCGAGCAGTGCAACAGCTGGGGGCCGGCCACGGCGAAAATGGCGTCGTGCCGCGAGGATGAGTTGGTGTTGGATCGTCCCTGCTTTGTGCTGCCCAAGCCCATACAGCTGCTGACGCGCGACGAAAGGCCTTTTTACTTGAGCCCCCTCAGGCTGATACGCGGACCTGAGCGACTTGAGGCCGGCTGGTGGGATGCGAAGTCGGTCGCGCGCGACTACTATGTTGCGCAAGGTACCGATGCGACGTGCTACTGGATTTACCTTGAGCGCATCGTGGATAGTCGCTGGTTTCTGCATGGACTGTACGCCTGACGGATGCGAGCCATGGCGACCGCCCTCCCCTCCTACGCCGAATTGCAGTGCGTGAGTCATTTTACATTTTTACATGGATCGTCCGCTCCCGAGCAGCTGGTGCAGCGTGCCGCTGGTCTTGGCTATCACGCTCTGGCGATTACCGACGAATGCACTGTGGCAGGTGTGGTGAAGGCACATCTTGCCGCCAAAGAGGCTGGCCTAAAGTTGCTGATTGGGAGCCAGATGCTGGTGACGCCGGAGGACGGTACACCGCCCTTCTCGCTGCTTATCCTGGCCATGAACCGGAACGGCTATGGCAATTTGTGCGAGCTGATCACCGTTGCGCGTCGGCGCGCGAAAAAGGGCGAGTATCTTGTACGACCTCGCGATATTGCGGCACCGCCGCCTGACTTGACGGCGTTGCGTGGTATGCCCGATTGTCAGCTGATTTTGCTGCCGCGCTATGGCGCGGAGCTCGAAGTCATCGAGCGGCAGGGGGCCTGGCTGTTGCAATGTGCCGCCGGTCGTGCGCGGATTGCGCTGACCTTGCACTTCCGATCGCGTGACCAGGAGCACAAGGATATCGTTGCCGCTGTCGGCGCCCAGTTCGACCTGCCCGTGGTGGCTACCGGTGATGTGGTGATGCATGTGCGTTCGGCCAAACCCCTGCAGGACACCATGACCGCGATCCGTCATGGCGTGCCGGTCGCACACTGTGGCTATCGGCTGGCGTCGAACGCCGAGCAGCACCTGCGCTCCAGGGTCCGGCTGGGCAATCTTTATTCGCACGCCGCGCTCGAGGAAACGGTCCGCGTCGCAAATCTGTGTACGTTCTCGCTCGACGAGTTGCGTTACGAGTACCCGGTGGAGATTGTGCCTGAGGGGATGACGCCAAGCGGGTATTTGCGACAGCAGGCATACCTTGGTGCGCACTGGCGGTATCCCGGCGGCGTGCCGGCCAACGTCCAGTCTCTCATCGAGCGGGAGCTCGAATTGATTGCAGAGATGTCCTATGAAAGCTACTTTCTCACGGTCTACGATATCGTGCGCTTCGCGCGGGCCAGCAAGATTCTGTGCCAGGGACGCGGTTCGGCGGCCAACAGTGCCGTGTGCTACTGCCTGGGCGTGACCGAGGTTGATCCATCGCGTGGCACCTTGTTGTTCGAGCGATTTATTTCCAAGGAGCGCAACGAACCGCCCGACATCGACGTGGACTTCGAGCACCAGCGTCGCGAGGAGGTGATCCAGTATATCTATCAAAAGTATGGCCGCACCCGCGCAGCACTCACGGCCGTTGTCATCAGCTATCGCCCGAAGAGCGTGTTGCGTGATGTCGGTACCGCGCTCGGCGTTGACCTGTCCATTGTCGAAAAAGTGGCCAAAGCCAACCACGGATGGGGAGGGCGGGCCGAACTGGCGGAGCGCATGCACAGCTGCGGACTGGATCCTGAGTCCGACGTCGCCCGGAAGTGGGCTTTCCTGGCTGAGCATATGATGCGCTTTCCGCGTCACATGTCGCAGCATCCTGGCGGTTTCGTCATTTCGCACAGTAAGCTGTCGCGTCTGGTACCGGTGGAAAATGCCAGTATGGAGAACCGTACCATCGTGCAATGGGATAAGGATGATCTGGATGCGGTTGGCTTGTTAAAGATCGATATCTTGGCGCTCGGCATGTTAAGTGCCATGCGTCGCACGTTGGATCTGGTATCAGCCAGGCGTGGCGAGCGGTTCGAGTTGGCAGACATTCCGAAAGAGGATGCGGCGACGTACGAGATGATCTGCCAGGCCGACACGGTCGGCGTGTTTCAGATCGAGAGCCGTGCCCAGATGTCGATGCTGCCGCGGCTGAAGCCTAAGACGTTTTACGACCTGGTGATCGAGGTTGCCATTATTCGCCCAGGCCCGATTCAAGGGGGGATGATCCATCCCTACCTGCGCCGACGCGAGGGGACCGATCCCGTGTCCTATCCCAGTCCGGAAATGGAGGCGGTGTTGTCGCGCACACTGGGTATCCCAATCTTCCAGGAACAAGTAATGCAGATCGCGATGGTCGCTGCCGGTTTCACGGCTGGCGAGGCGGATCAGCTGCGCCGTGCCATGGCCGCGTGGAAGCGGAAAGGGGGCCTGGAGCAGTTCGAGGACAAGCTCAAAACCGGCATGGCGGCGCGCGGCTACAGCGACGATTTCGCTAACGGCATTATCGGGCAGATCCGGGGATTCGCCGAGTACGGTTTTCCTGAGTCACATGCTGCCAGTTTTGCCCTGCTCGCCTATGCGTCGAGCTGGATGAAACGCCATGAGCCGGCCGCGTTTTTGGCCGCCCTGCTGAACAGCCAGCCGATGGGTTTTTACAGTCCGTCGCAATTGGTACAGGACGCTGTTCGTCATGGCGTCGAGGTGCTTGGCGTGGACATCAATATCAGCAGCTGGGAGGCCACCCTGGAGGCTTCATCTGGTGCCCAACCTGTGGTACGCCTGGGGTTCAACCTGATTCGAGGTATGGAGCGTGAAGCCGCCTGGCGGATTGAAGAGGCGAGGGCTGTGCGGCCGTTCAAGGATCTGCATGACTTGGGCGTACGCGCGGTGCTCGATGCGGCGCAACTGAAGTTACTGGCCAGTGCAAATGCGCTGGTGGAGATCAGCGGCAATCGGCGCCAGGCCATATGGAACGCGGCGGGGAGCGTTCCTGACCGCGGACTATTACGAGAGGCCCACATCGTTGAGGAAGAGTTGATGATTGCGCCGGCCACTGAAGGGCAGGAGCTGGTAGCGGATTACCGCCATATGGGGTTGACGCTCGGCCGTCATCCTCTCGCGCTGTTACGCGAGCGACTACACGCAATGCGCTTTATGCCTGCGGAAATTCTGAATTTGTATGACGATGCGCGCCTTGCACGTGGTTGCGGTCTGGTAACCGTGCGGCAGCGCCCGGAGACTGCGAAGGGCGTCGTGTTCTTGACGATCGAAGACGAAACAGGAAACGTGAACGTCATCGTTTGGCCGAGCCTTTTGGAGCAGCAACGTCGTGAAGTGATGAGTGCGCGACTTTTGGGCGTGTATGGTCAATGGCAGTGTGCGAACAATGTCAGGCACCTGGTGGCGAAACGGCTGGTGGATCTTACCCATCTGCTAGGGGATCTGGATACACGCAGTCGCAACTTTCATTGAGTCGGCTTTTTATTCCAACGGTTACTTAGATGTTTGGTAAATTTCAAACGTCATGCGTCGGCCAATTGTGCTTATGCGACTGCATATAAAATTGTAAGTATTTGATTTTATTGGGTGTTCTAGTAGAACATTCGTGTTTCCTGTTTTGATGGGCTTTAGCTCTTGGCGCCGACCAGTAGTGATTGCGTGTTTGGTTGTAATTCACATTCTGGTACTCGATCTCTGTGAAAATCGGTTCGATGAATGGCGCCATGCAGGCGAATCTAAAATTATAAGCCTTTGATTTTATTAGGTGTTCAAGTAGAACAACGTTGATTTCCTTCAAAATATCACCGGCGTGAGGTTGCCCGGGAGGTACAGCGGATGGCCCGGATGGCCAGCCAGGGTCTTGCGCAAGCAGTGCAGATTCGGCACCACGGCACGCACCGCTTGGTCGCGTCCAAGGTGAGTGCCGTTGGTGCCCCAAGCAGCCACCACCACGCCGGCGCTGCGCGCAAGTTCAACAAGGTGCTTGTCATTCTCTGGTCCGATTGGGTCTACTGCGGCCAACATGTCGGTAGGCTTGGTCGCGCGGAACGCGAACAGATTGGTCATGCAAAGCGCGCCATAACCCCAAGCTTTTGCGAATGCCATGCAGCGCCGAATTGTTGGGTCGTCCAAAACCTCGTCAGCCGTGCTCGGATTCAAACCGATGAACATCGCGTAGCCGTCATCGTCCAGGCTGCCGACATTGCGCCATAGCGTATAGCGGTAGGTACGGCAGGGCGAAAGGATCGTTTCTCGTGTGGTCATATTTTCCTCTCAGGTGTAAGCGCCGTAATTGCCTTCTAGTTTCAGATGCCGGAAAGAGCGACGCACGCTGGCCACTATCGGCTTCAAGTTCTCGACCAAAGGGTCCCACCAGGCGATAACTTGCAACGCCGAATCGGGCGAAGCAGCCAAGCCGATATCCAGCATCTCGGCAGCGATGCAGTCACGGCGCGGATCGTCGTTGGCAAGTACGTCGCTTGGGCACACCCGACCGTAGAGTGCGATCAGCTTGACCTTGTCCGCCTCACGGATGGTTGCCGGATCAATTGGAGCGCAGGTAGACTTCATATGCAGATTTCCTTTCACCTTAGAGAGGAAACACCTGCACGCCTTTTGTTCGTGCTTCGAATGCATGCGTACCAGACTCAGCTTCATAAAACCGCCGCGAGCGAGTCACAAGTAGGTCAATTGGGCCAAGGCCTTGGGCCCGCCGCTCGGATTCGAGTTTTGAGAACATCTTTGCGTGTAGTGTTCCGCCAGTTCTGATCTCATCAGGAGCAGAGTCAGCCACAATAGCCATAAAGTCGTGGTCGCTGTTTGACCTTGGTTCACCATTGGCCCGGCTTCCGAACAAAATTATTTTCTCAAGTTGGTACGCGCCCAAATTTGTGATGCAAAAATGTATGACAAAATTTACGGTTTTTAGATCAGCAGCGGATGGTAATGGCAAAGCAATTCTCCCAGGTTAAAAACTAGTTGACGCCAGCGACCGGCCGGACTGTGGGGCGCGATCAGTTCGCGTTTTCCTCGACCGTTACGCAGCCGGAGCCGCGCCAAAATATGACGTGATCCAGTCATCGGTAACTGCTGGAACATCGCGACACCCACTGGCATCCGTTAGCACGCCATACCAAACATACTGAATACCAGGTATAGCCGCCAGCGTGCGGATGGCGTCGGCATAGGTACTTGGGTGGCCACCATGTTCTGGATAATCCGGAGTCCAATGGCGCCCCAACGTCCTTTTCCACATACGCCCCTCAAGGCTGGACTCTCCGAGCAACGGCGATGACCGCGCATCCGAACAATATTCAAGTTGACCAGTAGGAGAAACCCAACAGTGCAAGTCCGCGTCCTCGATCATTGAAAGGCCCATTACACCAGGCGCACTAACCTCACCAGGTTGAGCCGTAGTAAAAAGTACGACGATTTCTGCATCAACTGTCATGGCGGTGGTTTCCTATCCCTGTACTGGTGGCATCGAGCCAAGCATTTCGATGCGGTCAAACTCGATCCCGGCTTCAAGCGCCTGATGTTCTACATCGTCCTTCGATGTGCAGCCAGCCACACGGCCGTCCTCAACATCGCCACGAAGAACTCGGCCAGCCCATTGACCGCTTGCCGCCTTCCATATTTGCAAAATGACTTCATCCATGATGTAGCTCTTTTCCGATACAACGTCATCGTAAGGCCGACTTGTATTTGTCGAGTAAATCAAAAGGATTAACGCTATTCGTTTTTGCGGCAAAGTCCGCACCAACCAACATTGGCCAGTGATGAACTGCTAGGCGGGTTCCGAACTCATCCGCGCGATGAACGAGGATTGGGTCCAGAACGTGCTCAGGTACACGATAGTATTTGATTAGGCGATGTGCCAGACCCGGATCGACAATGACGTCATCGCCTAAGGTAATCCACATGTGCAAGCGCTGAGATCCCTCCGTTGGAGGCGCGCGGAACTCGTCACGAATGTTTTCGAGGGTGGCATCGTATTCGAGGTTGCCTTGGATGTTTACTTCGCCTACGACTAAGTCAACATCGTAGCCTGCAATACGCAACCAAGCAAACAGATGAGTTGCAAGGGTCTGGCACGACGCCCCCCAATATCCAGGGATTACTCTTTGTAATCGGGACAAAAATTCCTTGTTGCAGAGGTCGCGGACTGCCTCTACCGTATCGTCGGAAACACTACGGTTAGCGCGAACGTTTGGTAAAGGCGTCAGTCCGAGTTGCTCGGCTTCCTTCACGGCTGCTTCAAGCATACGTCGGTACTCGACGGAATGCGGTTTGAAGACGTCTGCTCGGTCAATAGCCTTTGCCATTCGTTCCTCTCTGCTGCCACGCTTTTTTGCTTGTCCCATCGTTTTCCGTCCTATTCCAGTTCGTAATCGCGCTCAAGCGAGTTGTCCTTGAGGCGACACTCTCGGAGCGTTTGTAGCATCACGTGACCATCTACGATCCGGCGCATGATGTTGAGCAGCGCCTCAAGACTTTCCGATGACTCCAATTCAACTTCCACGTCAGGAAACTCACCGTCCGGTCGCTGGTCGAGTGACGTGGTAATGCTGGCAGCGTTGCAAGCTGCTTTGAATTGCTCGACATCATCTGGGCACTCGGCCCTAAATGAGAAAAATGCCATCATCATACTCTGCGGTCAAATTGCGAAGCGAATTGTCTTGCGGCCATGCTTGAACCAGTTCAATGCCGTGTCGTGATCGCCTTTATCTACAGCCGCAATGGCCTGCACGAGACCACCCATTACCTGATCCTTGGTGATCGCACCATTCTGAAAATCGTCGAGGATGGCATTGAGGAAGCCATCCAGGTTGCGATGGTCAGTTTGGGTCAAAATAGGGGGGCGGTAAGTCATGGCTTTCTCCTTGCAAGCGGTTTCAATGCAACTAGTATAGCCCTTTAAAGGTTTATTGCAACTCATTTCCGAGGAATCGCGAAACGGCGAATACGCGTCCAGGATTAACGATTCGGCGGCCTCAAATCGTCTCAGAGTTTTATTAACCGATTGGGGTAGCAAGTCAAACCTCTTCGCCGCGTCAGAGGGACGAACCCCCTCTACGAGCACCAGCCGAGCCGCCGATCTAGTCGGCTCGCGTGAACTGATTAATTCGGCAATCACGTCAAACTGGGTTGCGGACATAGGTGGTTTTCGCTCCATCAGAACACTCCTGCAGCTATCTTGCCCAGTCGGACCGGCGTGGCATCTATGAGCTCCTTGGTTGCCCTCAGCGTCTTCATGCCCAGCAGAACTTTGATGTGTTTCAGGTCTACGGGGCGCTGGCCAGTGGCGAGCCGTACAGCGAATGTGCGGCGGCCCGACATAGCACTGGCACCTTCTATCCCTGCTTGAAGGTGCAACTTGCGGAATAGCTGGCTCAGACTGTCGCAGGAATAGCTAATAGCAGTCGTGCTGGTGCGACGCTCAGTCAACTTGTACGCTTGGCCATGGGCAGTAAGGAACAACGGCGCATTGGGATCGAGGCCACGATAGGTGGCTTTTTCTGCCGTAATCCGGTGACGGTGCTCAATCCTGTATGTAAGATACTTGTTGATGGCGTCAACCACCTTCCTGTTAGCCCAATATAGGGGCCGCTCGCTACGGTTGTACGCAATGTCTGGCGAGACCACCGATTCTTCACGCACGGAGCCATCCGAGTTCAGGTAAGCCTTGAGCGGAAGGCGGGCTAGTTCGGTCAGCATCATCCCGGTACCGTAGACGCACGTCAGAAGGGCCACGTTACGCACCGGGAATTCGCCATTGACTGCGGCTACTTTCAGCATGTGCTTTAGTCTGTGATCTTCGATGTACGGGGTTTTTGGCATGATTTCAGGTACCAGTTTTGGTTTTATTCAGAGTTTGCCGGCTGAAGCATACTCTGATATCAAGTCTGCGATCAAGGCGGTGCTCGGTTTGCTAGGAAAAGTGAACGATCACCGGTGGCGACAGGAACCCGTATCCGGCCGATATTATTGCGTCCGCTAGCGCCTAGGTGCGCTGCTCATTGCTGGGTGCCCGGCTGAGCGGTATAGTGCCAACGGGTGAAACTTTGACAAGTTGGGTAGCCGCATGCTCGCGTGGCTGTTGCTGGTGGCCATCACGCTAGAGACAGCACCCGCCATTGCTGCCCACGGCCGAGCGGGATCAACTGCTTGGTGCTGTGGGTGGTCGACAATATCAATGACGAGCATTGCATGTGGCGTCAGGAGCGAGCAGCGCCGGAGGATCCATTGCTCCAGCTCGACGAGGGACATTATGGTCGGATTATGACCGGGCCACCGAAAAGTAAGGAGCAAGAATGGTCGACAAGGTGCAGTTCAGTTGGCTCAATGGCGCCGGAGAGCACGTGTGTACGGGATTTGACCGCATGGTCGACGCGTACTGGGGCAAGGTAGCGCAGCCGGCGCTCGCCGCCGCCGAGCAGGAAGCACAGGACTGGCTGGCGGCCACTGCCAAAGACGTGTCGGCTGTGTTCGTACATTCTGATAGGGAAATGCAGTACCAAGTGACCGCCTTAGGTCTGTGCCTATCATTGTCGGCGCTATGGGAACGCCAGCTGCGCCGCTATTTGAGTGCCTACGTGCTTCACGATCCCGCTAAAACCCAGGACATACAAATGCACCACTGGGGTAGGTTGCAGGAATACTTTCAGCAGCTGCGCGGTGTTCCGCTGCAGGCATTCCTCTGGTATCCAGAGCTAGATCTGCTCTCCCGCCTTGGTAATGTCTGTCGCCATGGCAATGGACGGAGCGCTGACGACTTGTGGCGCACGCATCCTGAGTTCTGGCCGTACGATGATCCCGATGCGCCCAGCGTGTCGGCGCCGCCTGTGGAGCGACTGCACATCGGCACCGAACTGCTTGACCGACTCGCTGGCGCGCTGGTGCAGTTCTGGTCGTTCATCGAGTACCTTTACATCGAGAATCTGCATATGAAGCATAGTTCAGTGGAGCGCGTACTGCCCGAGCTGCGAAGACAATATGCCACCGCAATTGCCCACTTCAACCGCACGATGGCGAGTCGGCCAACTGGTTCCCGGCAAGGAACGGGTTTATGATGGTCTTTTTAGCTGAGAGTAATCCATGAAACTACACGAGATTGTCGACATACCGGCGCTCCTCCCATCTCTTGATGAGATATTGCTGGCCGACTCACCCACCAGTCCGGGCGGCATCTGGGCGCTGAACGAAGAGCGAAAATGGGTGAAGGGGCGGTTCGATCGCAATATTGGCATAGACCAACCGTCCCACTTGCATGGTGATGGCCAAATGCATGCCCACGTCCTGGGTCGTCGCGGCAATGAGCTGGGTGTCGTGAACCTCGACGGGACTGCCAGTCATGGAACCAAGGTCAGATTGCATTTGAAGGACGCCGATGCGCTGCGTGCGCGGGGCTTCACCATACCGGCTGATAATATCGTCGAGTGGCTCACATTGGGTGCCATGCCCAATTTGATCTTAGGCTGACAACCCACTTTGATCGCCCCTGCACCTTTCACCCCATCAGGGCAAATAAAGGCTGGGCCGCGACTTTCGCGCGCGAAAGTTCGACCCGGCGTCCCTACCATATTCCGATCCATCCATGACTGATTCCTCCTCCTCCGCGACGCCAGCTCCGGTACCATTCACCCTCGCCGACTTCGTGGCCGCCGAGGTGCCCAAGATTCTGGGCGCGCACGCTGATGCCGACTGTCACGCGCTGAACAAGGTTTTCTGGAAAGCAAAGGAAGGTGCACAGAGCGCCGCCGCCTCACGCGCGCTCGAGCTGCTCGCCGGGATCTGTTCGATGCGACTTGTCCCGGAGGAGTCGGGCCACATTTACAGGCCGATGGTCGAGTTCAGCGACGGAGGCAGCAGCATGGCCTTGGGCCATATTCCCAAGGACGCTGTCGAAGCACTCGCGCAATTGGCCGGTACCCTCGACAGCGCGCCGCTGCGGGCTCGGGTTGCGGACTTGGTCTGGTTGCTGGATCGATCACGGGGGCACCCGTTTCCGCTGATGGCGGTCCAAGCCTACCGCAGACTTCCGTTATCGAGTGACGCTTGGTACGGGGAGTCGAGAACCGCTTGGCACCGCGCACTGCAGCTTGCCAAGCAGATCCATGCGGAGGACGAGCTGGCCGCCATCGAGACGGCCCTGTTGGACGCTTTTTTTGCGACTGCTGGTGACGAAGACGGCTATCAGGCCTTGCATTACCTGCATCCTCTGCGTGCGGAACGCCGCAGCGGCGGGCGTGCACAGGCCGTCGCCGAGCGGCTGGAGGCGATCGGTCGGCAGCGGATGGCCCTCACGCACGCATTCGTGGGCCAGTCTCATTTCGAGGCCGCTGCCGAATGGTACGAATGGGCACGCGACCGAGATCGGCAGGCGCTCATGCTGTCCTTGGCGGCCGAGGCGATCACGATGCAGGCCAGACAGGCCGACGGCGCCATCGTGGAGCACCATTGGCTCAGTAAGGCGATAGAAGCCTACCGGCGCGTGCCGGCCCGCTTCCGTGCCGAGCTGGGAACCGAGGGCGCGATAGAAGCACTACGGCGCCGGCGGGAAGACGCTGGCCACGCCATGCTGGGCGAAATGGTGGTGATACGAGGGCCGCGCGAAGATGTCGGCGGTCGTGTTCAAGCCTCGGTCGCCCACGTTAAAGGACGGCCCGCCCTTGATGCCTTGCTGGCATTTTGTGGACTAGATAGTCCTCCAGACGTTGGGGCGCTGAAGGCGGCGGCCGAAGCTGCTTTGAAGGCTACACCGTTGAGCACCCTGATGGGAATGCACATTGTGGCCGGCGATGGGCGACAGGTGGAGCACATTGGCCCCGACGATGGTTGGCAGGCACAGGTCGACGCGCGAGCGCGTGGCATGTTCCTTGAACATGCCAGCAAGGTGGCGCTGGCCGAGCTGCGGCCTGCACGCGATCAGTTGCGCTTCGAGCATGACTTTCGGCTCGGTGATTTCATCGCGATCGCGGAGCGATCCCCTGTAGTACCAACTGATCGTGCTCGCATGCTTGCACAAGGTCTGTACGCCGGGTACTGCGGTGACATGGTGCAGGCCATGCACATCCTGATGCCGCAGTTTGAGCACATCGTGCGTCACGTGTTGCGCGGCGCTGGCGCATTCACCGCGCAGCATGACAAAGGACTTGATATGGAAGTTGCGCTGGGCAGCCTGGTCGAACGGTCTCAAATGGCCGAGGAGTTTGGCGATGGGCTGACGCTGGTCATCCATGCGGTCATGTGCGACCGCGCGGGACCCAATCTGCGCAATGATGTGGCCCATGGTCTGGCGGACGAGGAGGCGTGTGAATCGGCCCTTGCCCTGTACGCATGGTGGTTGATTCTTCAGTTGGTGACGGAAACTTGTGCCGCTGCGATGGACACTTCCACCTCGCCAGACCAACGGTTTGTTTGAGTGCATAATTCTCTTTTTATTCTGCTAGGAGCAGGCAATGCGTGAGATGTCGGTTTTAGTCGGTCTGGGCCTGGACGCAGACCAGCTTCAGCAGGTCCTGCAGGAGAACGGCGGGAGGCGCTTATATGAGGTCGCGCACGCGCTACTGGACGACCACGCCGACGACCGCGCGGAAATCTACGAGGTCAAGGTGGATAGCGTGGCGATCGACGAGGACTGCCCTACTCAGGTAGACATCGACTTTGAAACCTCTTGGAGCATCTACAGGGGCTGCGAGGACAGGAACACCGCGGGGAGCGAGTATCAGCATGAGCGGGCGACCTACGAGGCGGACGGCCGCCTGGTGTTTCTCGTGCCGCTGGCGCGCAAACACATTGATCCCTGCTGACAAGGCATGACGATGAACGCTTCCAGACTATCCCGTCACGGCATGCTGATCCTGGCCACGGTCGCCATGCAGGTCGCATGGGCCCAGGCAGAGCCGAATACTGCGATCTACACCCTGTACCGGAACAGCGTAACTGATGCGGCGCTGCGCCTGCACGTCGCCACCTTCGACGCCCTGGACGGGGCGGCGTATAACCGCCAGAACTGTACTCAGGCCCAGCAGCTGTTCGCCGCTCAGCAAGGCGTCAAAGTGGCATTCTGGTGCGAACCCGGTAGGTTCCGTGCCATAGCTGCCAGCGATCACGCGCCAGACCCCGGTCAGCAGTTCATCACCGGCAAGCCGGCTGAACGGAACTGCAGCCCGTCCGCCTCGGAACTGGCGCGCGGCGAAAAGCGGCCCGCCAGCGCCGGTGATAGTTGTTCGCCATGACGGCGCTGTGCACCTTCGCCGGTGTTCACCCTATTCACCACTTCCAGGGCGCGCTGTTCACAGTGCACACCGACAGCGACACCGTCTATATGTCCGAGGAGGATCCTGGATCTGACGGCGAAGCATGGGCGGTCGTGGAGGTCGACGCCGAGCGGTTCCTGCAGCTATGGCGCCAGCCGGGAAGCAGCCATCCCGAGGTGGCGCACCAAAGCCCCGCGACCTGGCCGCTGGACCGCAAGTTCCATTGGCCGGACAAGCATTTTACGGAGGGGCGTGTCAACCCGGTGCCGCTGGCCACCGTCAGCTGTGAGCTGCGGCGCTTGGAAACGCCGGTGTGGCGTCGCCGGTTGCTGGGGAAGGTGCTGGAGCGCGTCGACGTGACCGAGTACCCGGTCCTCTCGTTCACCGACGGGGTCACCCGCACCATCTGGCTGCTGACTCACGGCGTGCAGGCCATGCCGGTCAAATGCCCGATGGCCGACGCGGCACGCTTGCAGGCACTGGCCGGCGTGGATGGCGGCCAGCCGGTCGCCGTCGGTACATTGTTCAAGCAAAAAATGGAGTGACACCGTTGGTTTGATCAGCGGCAGGGAAGTGGGGGTGGCACCTGTGGCAGGCTGTAGCACCAGGCGGGAGGTGCCGGCATGCCGGGCAGATGCCTGGGCGTGGACAATCGCGCGGGGGCGCGCCGGCAGGGGCAGAGGAGGGCGCCCGTCGCCACGGCCGGACGAGCACCAGGTCACGGTCCACTAGAGGGTCGGCCGGGATTGCGGTTTTTTTCGCGAAAAGCTAACTAAGCTATTGATTACATGGAAAGAAATGTGAATTGCATACTCACGGCAGGAATACTGGCTGCAAAGAAGATTTCATGTCCCACGATTATCGCTGTACCGGCCCGCATCTACCTAATGCCGGCCGGGATTCCTGTAAAAATTCCCAAAATTTGATCTAAGCTTTTGTTTTTAAAGAGTTTAATTCTGATTTTTGTTGCAATATCTGTTCATTTAGATTGGCGGTCGGCTGTCCAGACCAGTCTCTACCTCTGTTTTGAGGCGGGTGGTCGGTCCAGTGACTGCAGATAACCCCGCAACTCCTCACTGAAGCCTTGGCTCGCTTCGGCTCTAGCGTTAGCTTGGGCCAAGGACAATTCGAGTTCACGTAATCGGGTTTTCAGTCCCCCCATTTCCTTTCCCAATGCTGCCACCTGCCCCAGCAATACCTCATTTTCAGTCACTTTGGCGGCAAGTTGTCGTTCCAGGTCTCCGGCATGTAGCTGCCCCGCATGAAGCTGCTCGATCTTTTGATCTTGCCGACGGCCGAGCGCTTGTTGCTCGTAAAGCGCCTGTTTGGCATGTGACAGCTCGGCAACCAATTTAGCGCCTTCCTGGTTCAATCGAGTCGCCTCTTCCTGTTTGAGTACCACCGCTTGTTGCTGTTGCCGTAGCTCGGCTTGCAGTTGCTGTGTCTGCTGTTCATGGCGCCGCTGATCCTGATCGCGCTGTTCCTTGACTGACTGACGATAATGCTCCAGGGAGTCGCGCGCATGGGCATGCTTTTCCTCCAGCGACCGCCGGTGCGCCTCATTTTCGGCCAGGCGCTCTTGCAAATCGGCCACCTGCTGCTGCGCTGTGTGGCGCAAGATGGTCTCATTTTGCAAACTGGAACGAGTTTGAGTATGCGTCCGTATTTCCTCGATGCCGTCATCTCTGGCCTGGCGCAATTGCTGTTGTAGCGCCGCCAGTTCTTTCTCATAGTTGCCCACGGCCGCGGCATGGTCGCGCTCCCGTTCGACGCTCCGGGACTCGATAGCCGAGGTCCGTTCGTCGGCTTCTTCATGCAGTCGCGCGGCCAGCCGCACCACAATATCATGCAAGGCATCGCTGATCGGCGCCTTGCGCCCGTCACCAGAGCCTTCTTCTGTCTCCAGTTCTTTCAGATATTTATGGATGGTGGTCTTGGACCCCGTGTTGCCTAAGGCAACTCGGACAGCGTCGACCGAAGGGTAGCGCCCGTGGGCCAGCAACGCATCGCGCGCTTTTTTGATATCCGATTGATACAGTCCGGCACGGGCCATAACCTCTCCACGAAATAAGATGATGGATTACATACCATGTAATTACATACCATTTTTCGAGAAATTCAAGCTAAAATTTTCCTTGAAATTGAAGCAGGATAATGTATTCTTATCCTGTGTCAGATGTCTCTTCGCGCCATTTTGACCGAGTTTGCTGTACATTTGCTGATAGTGCCAGACAGAATTGGTAACGTCGCTCGCCATTGGCTATCGAACCTATCCCGTCCGCATTTTCTGCCTTGTCATGCCATGTCTGATATCGACCGCTTCCTGCAGGCCGCCACGCGCGAGAACACGCGAAAAAGCTATCAAAGCGCGATCCGCGACTTTGAAGTGGAATGGGGTGGTTTTTTGCCGGCGACGTCCGATAGCGTGGCACGCTATCTGGCTGATCGTGCCGGCAAACATGTCGTCAACACCCTGCGTCAGCGATTGGCCGCATTAGCTCAGTGGCATCTCGACCAAGGCTTTCCAGACCCAACCAAAGCTCCGGTAGTACGCCAGGTCTTGCGCGGTATCCAGACGCTGCATCCAGCCGAGGAAAAGCGGGCAAAACCATTTCAGATCGATCAACTCATGCTGGTCGAGCACTGGTTGACGGCCAACGTCGACGCCGCGCAATCCCAGGGAGAAATGGGCACCGAGCTGCGGTACCGCCGCAACAAAGCGTTGTTTCTGCTTGGTTTCTGGCGCGGGTTTCGCGGCGACGAGTTGACGCGCCTGCAAATCGAGCATGTTCACATCACGCAAGGTGAAGGGATGACTTGCTTCTTGCCGCGCACCAAAGGTGATCGCCAGTTCAAGGGCGGCTACTTCAAGGTGCCGTTGCTATCGCGCCTGTGCCCGGTCAGCGCTTATGAGGAATGGATCGCTGCGGCGAGATTGACGGCTGGACCGGTGTTTCGTGCCATTGATCGCTGGGGCAACATCAGCGATAACGGACTGAACATCGATAGCCTGGTACCGCTCCTGCGTAATATCCTGCAGGAAGCTGGCGTTGATGCGCCTGAGTTGTACAGTGCTCACTCGCTGCGGCGCGGCTTTGCCAGCTGGGCAACAGCCAATGGCTGGGATCTCAAGACGCTGATGGAGCACGTGGGCTGGAAAAACGCCCAATCCGCCATGCGCTACATCGATAGGGAAGATCCCTTTAACCAGCGCCGTATCGAACAAAACCTGTATCCTCTTTATAGCAAGTAATTAAACAGCTGCAGGTGGACCTTTAATTCTGACAGGATTGTAATCCTGGCGTTAGACGATTGTCATCTTTCCAAGGTAGACTGAAGAAAGAGACCGACGGCGATCTTCACCATCCGCATAACGTGGACACAGCAGTTGAACTAGTGGAAAAGTGACATGCGATTATTAGTGGTTGAGGACGAGCAAAAGGCGGGCGAATATATTCAGAAAGGTCTGAGTGAGTCTGGTTTTGTTGTTGACTTGGCGAGAACTGGGCCCGACGGCCTTCACGCTGCCACGACTGCCCATTACGACCTGATCGTGCTTGACGTCATGCTTCCGGGCTTAGATGGTTGGCAAGTCATTGCTGAGTTGCGCAAAACGGTCGATACGCCGGTGCTGTTTCTTACCGCACGGGATGGACTCGATGACCGCATCAAAGGCCTGGAGCTCGGTGCGGATGATTACTTAGTCAAGCCATTCGCTTTTGTTGAACTGCTTGTTCGTATTCGAACGTTGTTGCGTCGAGGGCCGATCAGAGAAGCTGATATTTTTCAGATTGCCGATCTGGAACTGGACATTCCTAAGCGAAGAGTAATACGTGCCGGTGTTCGGATTGATTTGACTGCGAAAGAATTTGCACTTTTGCATTTGCTATCCAAGCGGGTCGGACAAGTTTTATCCCGGCCGTTGATTGCATCGCAAGTCTGGGATATGAATTTTGACAGCGACACGAACGTGGTGGATGTCGCGGTACGCCGTCTACGAGCAAAAATTGACGACCCCTTCGAGGTAAAACTGATCCATACGATTCGGAGTATGGGCTATGTATTAGAAGATAGACAATGAAGGCCAAGAACTGGTCTCTTACCACGCAGCTGGGGGTGCTCTTCGCCTGCATCTCGGCAATTGCATTTTCGGTCTTAGGCATCTATCTCTATCAAGCACTCGCGGCGCAGCTCCAAGCACGGGATGATGCAGACCTTGTCGACCGTATTGTGTTCATCAGACATATGCTGGAGGAAACACCGAGTGTAGAGTCGATTCGTGTGGATCCGCACCGTTTTTTAGATGCTGTCGATTTGCATGGCGGCTTTTTGCTCGTTATGCAGGCACAAGACGGTGAAGAATTAATCCGCAATACCCGTGACCGTTCATTCATGCATGCCAGCGGGGCTGTGCCGGTAGAGACGATGCCAGAGCCATCTCACGTACGTGCTGCACCAGGGCATAGCGAACCCAACCTAAGAGTTATTGCTGCGCTGGGTACCGTTGGTTCGACCGGTTCCGTGGTGAAAATCACGCTCGCCAGAAGCGAAGAGAGCCGCGCAGCTGTTCTATCTGCATACAAGTTAAAAGTGCTTGCATCGGGCTTCTTTGGTGCGGTGCTAACAGCCCTACTGGGGTTTCTACTAGTACGTCGCGCGTTGCACAAAGTAAAGCTCATCGCGCAGCAAGCTCAGCAAGTCAGTGCGCACAATTTGGAAGTGCGCCTGCATGCAAAATCAGCCCCGAAGGAAATCCAGATACTGGCTGATTCGTTCAATGAGGTGCTTGACCGCCTGCAAAATAGCTTTAATAACCTTTCCCAGTTCGCAGATGACTTGGCACACGATTTGCGTACGCCTCTCAACAATCTGATGGTCCAAACAGAAGTTGCCCTGTCTCAGCCCAGATCATCCGATGAATATCAAAACCTGCTTTCATCTAATTACGAGGAGTTTGGCCGTCTAGCTAGAATGGTGGAAAGCATATTATTTTTGGCGCGGGCTGACCATGACCAAATTTCGCTAGCAACTGAGCAGCTTGATATGGATGTTGAGCTGACGCGAATCGCCGAGTACTTTGAAGGGCCGGCATCCGACGCCGAAATATCATTCGTCGTCATCGCCTCTGGCACAGTGCTTGCTGATGGGCACCTGCTTCGCCGCGCGGTGAGCAACCTTGTGTCGAACGCCCTTCGATACACCCCGAAGGGAGGAACTATCTCGCTCGAGGCAAAAGCCGACGACGACGGGGCACTGGTTTCCGTTTCCAATCCTGGCCCTGGCATCGTGAAGGAACACCTGCCGCGGCTGTTTGACCGGTTCTACCGTTCCGATAAATCGAGGTCCAGCACGTCAGCCTCCGCTGGATTGGGTCTTTCAATCGTCAAATCCATTATGACGCTTCACCATGGCCGCGCCAGCGTCACGAGTGAGCCCGATGGAGTGACCCAATTCACGCTATTTTTTCCAGGCGTTATTACCCACTGATAGTTCGATGCGGGTGCGCTTGTGGCGCTGCACCGCTAGCTCAGGCGTCTACTGGTCGTCCTATTCTGCCTGCTGACTGCGGCTGAACAGTCACTAAACAGTTAGTTCAAGTTGAATTGGGGATAGGTACTTGACCTTGGAACTGCTGAAGTTTCTGTAATGTAAATGTAATGCTTCCGTCATTCGGGTGTGCGGGTCCCCTACGTAGAATAGCTTCATCGGATCCGCAACTTCATTCACCCGCAACTGAAAAATAAGGACATTCCAATGAAATCCATCAAAGCCAACATCGTCGCCGTTTTCGCTGTCATCGCTCTCAGCCCGCTTGCCGCGATGGCACACCAAGGCGAAATGCACTCGAATCCAGCGTTTGGCAGTGCGGCTCCGGCGCCGGCCGCCACGCGCACTATCACGATTTCATCGACTACGAAGTATGTGAATGTCGCCCAGGGCGACGTCGTCAAGTTTGATGTGGATGGTAAGACGTTCACTTGGCAGTTCGATACGCTGCGAGCCAATGCCAGCTTTGACTTTTCGGCAATTGCGCCGTCCGGCGTGAATACCCACGGCGTACGCGTGTATGTGGCACCTAACCCGACCTACGCCAACTAACTACATGTACGCCCGCCAGTGCGTTGCCGGCACATGAAATTACTGAGATTTCCGGGACGACCAGTGAAGATGAAAGATGACCCATTGATCGCCCTGTTTTTCAAGCAAAGCTGTTTCTGTGCCGAATAAGTGGACATTTTTGCCTTGGAATTGTCCTGTGGTCTCTGTTTCCTGCATCACGACGGCCAGGTTTCCATCAATACGTTCGTTTTGTTTTAGGACTTTGCTTTTAGTGGCCTTAGCAAAGGCGGTATCGGCTGGCAGGTGATGGCCAGCATATTCATCACGTGAACGTTCAACATGTCCAGATTCGTAAATTTTAATTTCAGGGCTAAGCAAAGTACTCGCCTGCTCGGATTTTCCGCTGGCAAGCGCTTCGTGAAATGCAGCAACAGTTTCAGTTGGTGTGGCGGCGTATAGGGGAAGACTGAATACGGAAATAGCGATTAGGGAAGTAAGTTGGCGCACGAGGTCTCCAGTGTTTTTTGTTTATATGATGAATTGCAGCGATGCAATTAAATCAGCGGGCGGTGATTGTGACAAGGTGGAAGTGAAAATACTCTGGAAAACTGAAATTCGCTTGACCTTCCGTCCGTTGGAAGGTGTAGCCTAAAAAGGCGATTTCATCTCAGGTGGTTCAGGCAATTTGCAAGCAACTTAGTTGTCCGTCATAGGGAAGATACTGCAGATGAATTTCATGCTGACGCGCATTGTAAGCAACCGGGCCGAAATAGGTGCAGAACAGCGTACGCCTTGCTCTACCTTTGGAGGCAACAAGAGCCGCCACTCGTTCCTCGCGTCCCTTGAGCTCCCTTCTCACCACTTTCCCCGCCGTCTCCTGAAATCATGTACTGGCGTTCGCCTCACCTCGTGCTGTATCCACCCAGTAACCAGTCATTTTGAAAGAGAATCATGCAACGCTTCCACTTATTGCTTCTGGCAACGGTTAGCTTCTCGCCGGTTGTCTATGCACAATCCACTCAACCCGCGCGCACCACGGCGACAGTGACGGATGCTAAGGCGATGGTGCCGCCGTTGAAATATGTTTCCGCTTTTGCGGATGTTAAGCCGATTGGGGAGCCCCCGACATCTCCGGATAAGGCCTGGATTCAGGCAAATCAAGATGTAACAGGGGGCTCTCAGCATGGCGCTCAGGGGGACATGTCGATGGAAATGGTACCCGGGGCAAAAAGCCAGGAAAAACCCAAGCCGTCTTCGGCGAACGATCCGCACAAAGGCCATCAAATGAACATGAAAGGCAAATAGCATGAAGCGATTATCGTTGCCGACAGCCAATCGGGTAGCCACTGTATTCGGCGTGGTATTTCTTGCAGGTTGCGCCAGCTTTTCACCGGATGGTGGCTTAAATGATGTCTCTCGGCTAACACAAGAGCGGATTGGGCAAGTCAAGCCCTTCACGAAAGAGACGCTGAAAGACAGCCAGCAGTCCAATACACAGGTGCAGTCCTTGCTGTCCGCACCACTTACGCCTGAATCTGCTGTCCAGATTGCGCTGCTCAATAATGCAGCGCTGAAGGTCTCCTTCGCTGAATTGGGGGTCTCGGAGGCTGAGTTTGTACAAGCTGGACGGATGCGTAATCCAAGTTTTAGTTTTGGCCGCGTCAGCGGCGGTGGCGACGCTGAAATCGATCGCAGTGTGATGTTTGACATTGCGGGCCTGCTGACGCTGCCCACGCGTCGACGCATTGAGCAAGGACGCTTTGAACAAACAAAGTTGCTAACAGCTGCTCAGGCTGTGCAGTTGGCGGCAGAGACACGTCGGGCATATTTTATGGCCGTTGCGGCGGCCCAATCGGCCGCATTCGCGGAGCAAGTGCGCGGCGCCGCCGAGGCATCATCGCAACTCGCCGACAGCATGACCAAGGTTGGCAACTGGAGCACACTTGACCAGGCCCGTGAGCGTGCGTTTTACCAAGATGCGTTGACACAATTGGCGAGGACCAAGCATGAAGCAACAGCCACGCGCGAACAGCTCATTCGCCTCCTGGGCCTGTGGGGAGAGCAGCAAAATTTCGTCCTGCCGGACAGATTGCCTCCACTGCCGGACAAGCCGCGGGAAACGAACAATGCGGAAGCACAGGCCATGTCACAACGCCTCGATATGCTGTCGGCCCGCCGCGAGACCGAAGCAACGGCCGCAGCACTTGGCTTAACAAAGGCAACTGGCTTCATCAACGTCTTTGACGCTGGCTACACCAACAAGAGTACGACAGGCTTGCCACGCGAGAACGGCTACCAGATTTCCCTTGAATTACCGATCTTCGATTGGGGTGGCGCCAAGGTCGCACGGGCGGAAGCGCTTTATATGCAGTCCGTCCATCGCACCACCGACACCGCCGTGCGGGCGCGCTCAGAGGTGCGTGAGGCCTTCTCCGCATACCGTACTAGCTATGACATCGCTCGTCATTATCGCGACGATGTTGTGCCGCTGCGGAAAAAAATATCCGACGAGGTTCTGCTTCGCTACAACGGGATGCTTGCCAGCGTATTCGAATTGCTGGCGGACTCGCGCGAGCAACTGGTGAGCGTGAATACCGCCATCGAAACCCAGCGCGACTTTTGGATAGCGGAAACCAAACTTCAATCCGCCATCAACGGTGGAAGTACGAACGATACAAGGGCCATGCCATGATTTCACGTAGAGACTTTTTCAGAGGTGCCGGTGCTGTAGCGGTGAGTGCCGTTGCCGTTAGCAAGGCTGGTGCCGCGTCATTGCCTGAGGCGATGTTGATGGACAATGCCAAGACACACATTCCCTTGGCGCCCCCCACTGGACGGCCCTACAATCCGGTCGTGACCCTGAACGGCTGGTCATTGCCATGGCGCATGAAAAATGGCGTAAAGGAATTCCATCTGGTGGCCGAACCCGTGGTGCGTGAACTTGCACCAGGAATGAAAGCCAACCTGTGGGGCTATAACGGTCAATCCCCAGGTCCGACAATTGAAGTGGTCGAAGGTGACCGTGTGCGTATTTTCGTGACCAACAAGTTACCTGAGCACACCAGTGTTCATTGGCATGGCCAGCGACTGCCGAACGGCATGGATGGCGTAACGGGCCTCAATCAACCAGGTATCGCTCCTGGAAGGACTTTCGTCTACGAATTCGAGGCCAAACGGCCAGGTACGTTTATGTACCATCCCCACGCCGACGAGATGGCCCAAATGGCGATGGGGATGATGGGCTTCTGGGTGACCCATCCAAAGGATCCTTCGCTCCATGCGGTGGACCGCGATTTCGTCTTCCTGCTCAACGCGTACGACGTAGAGCCGGGAAGCTATACGCCGAAGATCAACACCATGCTGGACTTCAACTTGTGGACATTCAATAGCCGCGTCTTCCCCGGCATTGATTCATTGCCGGTGCGCCAAGGTGACAAGGTACGTATCCGTGTCGGTAATTTGACGATGACGAATCATCCTATTCACATTCATGGCCATGAATTTTTCGTTACTGGTACGGATGGCGGCTGGACTCCACCAGCGTCGCGCTGGCCTGAAGTCACCACCGATGTCGCCGTTGGACAAATGCGCGCCATCGAGTTCGTCGCTACCGACCTGGGTGACTGGGCACTTCACTGCCATAAATCCCACCATACCATGAATGCAATGGGCCACTCGGTACCGACAATGATTGGCGTCAACCATCGCGGGGTTGCAGAGAAAATTAACAAAATCGTTCCTGAATATATGGTGATGGGCGACAAGGGCGGCTCCATGGGAGGCATGGAAATGCCACTGCCAGATAATACTTTACCGATGATGTCAGGTGAAGGACCGTTCGGTGGGGTTGAGATGGGAGGCATGTTTACCGTACTGAAGGTACGCAAGGATCAGAAGCGCGGCGACTATTCCGACCCTGGTTGGTACAAGCATCCGGCCGGAACCGTGGCATACGAGTGGACGGGTACCCTTCCTGAACCAGAACGTGCCACCAATGCTGGGGGGCAGTCGATGCCAACGATGAACAAACCTAATATTGAAGTCACTGTTCGTAAACCGACCGGACATAGCGGTCACTAATTTTTTAACTGAAAGGAAACATCATGAAAAACCTGCACAAAGTTGTATTGGCAACCTTGATTGGCCTGTCTTCCGTGGCAACCACCTCCGTGGCGTTCGCCCAGCAGCAGAGCGCCTCCGCGACGCAAGACGCGATGAGCGAAGGGGAAATTAAGAAAGTGGACAAGGACGCCGGCAAGCTGACCATCAAGCATGGTGAGCTGAAGAACCTGGGCATGCCAGGGATGACCATGATGTTCAAAGTCAAAGAGCCGTCAATGCTCGACAAGGTCAAACAAGGGGACAAAGTACGTTTCGTCGTGGAAAAAGTTGGTGGCGCACTCACGGTCACCTCCATCGAGGCAGTAAAGTAAATTTAACAACGAAAGTAGAAGATGAAGACCCTGCGGAACATTATTCTTGCCACGTCCATATTGGCGGCAACGCTGGCTACCCCATTTGCCTTGGCACATGCGAGCTTGAAGAGCTCCAATCCCGAGGCGGGCGCCTCCCTGGCAGTTGCACCGAAAGAGATTGCGCTGACCTTCAACGAGAAGGTGGAAGAAGCCTTTAGCACGATCGTTCTGGCCGATGGCGAAGGCAAAACCGTCGCTGCAAACAAGGCAAAGGTCGATGCCGCAAATCCAGCCATCTTACGCTTGGAAGTACCGGCATTGAATGCTGGCGCCTATACCGTGAGCTGGGCAGTTGCAGGGCACGATGGACACCGTCGCAAAGGCGACTTTAAGTTCACGGTGAAATAATTGGATGCAGTCTCGCTGTTGCAAGTCAGTTCAGCGTTGCTGCTGAACCTCGGCTTTGCCTGGCTCGTCGGATCATGGTTTGCACGCTACTGGATGCGTTCTAGCGGTGTCGATCATGATCATTTCGAGCCAGCGCTGCGCAAACTTGACTTGATGGCAGCGGCAATCAGCATAGTTGGTAGTGCATCGGCACTATTGAGCGCGACGGCAGTTATGGGAGGTGTAGGCCTGCGCGAAGCGTGCCCGATGTTCTGGATGATGGTGTCTACAACCGACTACGGACATGCAGGCTGCGCCATTATTGTGGCGATGCTTGTTCTCTTTTTTGTGCGATTAGCAGGCGGAGTCGGCCGCATCAGCGATATTGCAGTCGTTCTACTTTTGGCTGTTTTTTCTGTAACACGGGCGTCCATGGGGCATGCGGGAGAGGAAGGCTTCTGGACTATTCCGCTAGCGGTTGAAGCGATTCATTTTTTTGCCATCGGCCTATGGACTGGTGCGGTGATGGTTACCGGCTGGTTTGTTCTGCATGAGGCGCGGGTACGGAAATTTGATACGGGTAGCACCGATCAGTACCTCGAATTGATGTCTCAGGCAGCAATGCTTGCAGTAGTTGCCATTGCCGCCACTGGTATTTACAGCGCCTGGCACCGTGTGGGGAGCTCAGAGCATCTTGTTCATACCACCTATGGCATAACCTTGTTGGTCAAAGTTGCATTGGTCCTCCTGGCTATCGCCTTGGGCGGCTACAACAAATTTCTTGGACTGCCTGCCGCCTCCCGCTCCTTGCGCGGCGTCACTCTGGTGAGAGTCGTTTTACAAGTGGAAACCTTGCTACTGCTCGGTGCACTGTTTGCGGCGGCAATTCTTACCACTCAACAACCACCTACCGCGATGTAATGCCGCGACGGTTTTCTACAAGGGAGTACGATATGAAAAAGATGACCTTAAATGCAATTGCAGTAATGTTACTGGCCAGCTTGAGCACTTTCAGCAATGCTGCGGTACCGGATAGCAGCCCAGTAGCACATAGTGGCCACCAGCATGGCGCAAATGAGCAGAGCGCATCTCTTGTGGGCAAGGCGGGAGACCCGAAAAAAGTGACGCGTACCGTCACTGTCGATATGAACGACAGCATGCGCTTTAGCCCAGCGTCTATTGCCGTGAAACGGGGCGAGATCATTCGCTTTGTCGTCAACAATTCCGGCAAGATCAAGCATGAAATGGTCATTGGTTCTGAGAGCGAGTTAAAAGAACATGCCCAACAAATGGCAAAGTTTCCGGAGATGGAGCATGCGGAACCCAATCAAGTGACCGTGACGCCTGGAAAATCGGGAACCATCGTTTGGCAGTTCGACAAAGCCGGCAAAGTGGAGTTTGCTTGCTTACAACCCGGTCACTTTGAGGCCGGCATGAAGGGGCTGGTAGTAGTCTCCGCCAAGTAGATGACTTCGTTCGGCGGGAATGTTCAATTCCCGCCATTGTCACCATAGCTGGTTCCACCGTAGGCAAAGAAACAGGCGAATCTGCCCAAGGAGTGATTCATGAGTAGAACTGACGCCGAGCATCATGCGCACGAGCATCATCACGATACCCATAGCAAGACCGGGCCTGGCAATACGATGAAGACAGGGGAAGAAAAACCATTCATCGATCCTGTGTGCGGCATGCGCGTTGGCGCAAATCCCGAGCAAGAAATCACCTACAAAAGTATGGTCTACCACTTCTGTAGCGGGAAATGCATGGCAAAGTTCAACGCAGCGCCAGATTCCTTCATCGATAGAGCGAATGCGGCGCCCAGCCCCGAGCACTCGCCACAGCAGGGAGCGGTCTACACCTGCCCCATGCACCCCGAGATACGCCAGCCTGCACCGGGAACTTGCCCCATTTGCGGCATGTCGCTCGAACCTGAAATGCCGACGCTAGATGAGGCGGAAAATCCGGAACTAGTCGATTTCCGCCACCGCTTCTGGTGGACGCTGCCTCTGACTCTGGTGGTGTTCCTGTTGGCGATGTTTGGGCATGTGTTCCTTGAAATGGGGCTGCCAGGCCAGAACTGGATTGAATTCGCATTAAGTACCCCTGTCGTACTGTGGGCCGGCTGGCCATTTTTCACGCGCTGGGCGCAATCGCTGGCACGCATGCGCCCGAATATGTGGACCTTGATTGGTTTTGGCGTAATGGCTGCCTATGGCTATAGTGTCGTCGCCACCATCGCACCGGGCTTCTTCCCACCTACCTTTGCTGCACATGGCCGCATAGGCGTCTATTTTGAAGCCGCAGCAGTCATTGTTTCGCTCACGCTACTGGGACAGATCCTTGAGCTGCGCGCACGCTCCCAAACTTCCGCGGCAATCAAATCCTTACTTGGCCTCGCTCCGAAAACGGCTCGGCGCATTCAGGACGATGGGGCCGAAGACGACATTCCTCTCACGCACGTCCACGTCGGCGACAAACTCCGTGTCAGACCCGGTGAGAAGGTGCCGGTTGATGGCGTAGTGCTTGATGGCGAGAGTTCGCTTGATGAATCAATGCTGACTGGCGAGCCCTTACCTGTGACAAAACGTCCCGGAGACACGTTGATTGGCGCAACGATCAATACCAGCGGGAGCCTGATTATGCGTGCCGAGAAAATCGGCAGCGACACGATGTTGTCTCAAATCGTACAAATGGTCGCGCAGGCACAGCGCTCCCGCGCGCCTATGCAACGACTCGCCGATAGTGTCGCAGGCTATTTCGTGGTCGTGGTCGTGGCCATAGCGCTACTGACGTTCGTGTTATGGGGAATGTATGGCCCTGAACCAAGCTGGGTCTTTGGTTTTGTTAACGCCGTTGCAGTACTGATCATTGCTTGCCCATGTGCATTGGGGTTAGCCACACCGATGTCCATCATGGCCGCCACTGGCCGCGCCGCCACCCAGGGGGTGCTCTTTCGGGATGCCGCGGCAATAGAAGACCTCAAGAAGGTCGACACACTGATTGTCGACAAGACGGGGACCCTCACTGAAGGTAAGCCTTCCTTTAACAGCGTGGTCGCAGCGCCTGGTTTCAAGGACGAAGACGTCCTGCAAATGGCGGCGAGCATAGACCAGGGAAGCGAACATCCTTTAGCGCACGCGATTGTCAACGAAGCGAATCGGCGAGCACTGGCGCTAACAAAGCCTGACAGTTTTGAGTCCGCCAGCGGTATTGGCGTGCGCGGCACGCTTGGCGGGGTGCACATCGCACTGGGCAACACCGCCCTGATGGATACTGACAAAGTTGATTGGCGGCCGCTTGCTGAGGTCGCTGAACGCTTGCGAACAGAAGGTGCTAGCGTCATGTATCTATCCTCTGACGGCGTTTTGGCTGGACTGATCGCCGTGTCGGATCCCATCAAGGCAACGACGCGTGAGGCGATAGAGGGCCTGCGCGCCGAAGGGCTGACCGTGATCATGGCCACTGGCGATGGCGTCACTACTGCGAGGTCCGTGGCCGAAAGGCTGGGCATCACGGAGTTCTACGGCGAGGTGAAACCACAGGACAAGTTGGCCTTGGTAGAAAAACTCCAAAAGCAAGGCAAGGTGGTCGCAATGGCCGGCGATGGAATCAATGATGCCCCCGCACTGGCGAAGGCCAACGTTGGTATTGCCATGGGTACAGGAACAGACGTGGCTATCAATAGCGCTCACGTCGCTTTAGTAAAAGGAGATCTGCGTGGGATTGCCCTTGCCCGTCGAATCTCGGTCGACACTGTTCGAAATATGTGGCAGAACCTGGGCTTCGCGTTTGTCTACAATGCCTTGGGCATTCCCCTGGCTGCCGGTGTGCTGTATCCATTTACTGGCCAACTGCTATCGCCGATGATCGCCGCGTTAGCGATGAGCCTGAGTTCCGTGTCTGTCATTACTAATGCACTCCGGTTGCGCGGTACCGGTCGGCCTTAACCGCTGACTGTGGCACCGAGCGACATTCTTGTGGAAGCAAACATGAATACACCTGCGATAGTGAAAGCTGCATCGAAAAACGGCTGCTTGCTTAGCAACGAAGAATTGAGCTTTCTTCCGGCTGCACGCCTCAATAGAGACTGTTTCTGCACCAGTTTGGATAGCTCCGCATTGAAAATAGCGCTTTCTAGCGAACCGGGTATGGACGGATTGCACGAGTTGATCGAGGAGCGGTGTCCCTATCTATTTTCTGCGCGGCCTATTTTTGTCTCCTATCACCAAAGCAAACGTATTGCGGACGTTATTGCAGCGATTGAATCCGTGATATCGCTGCCATCCTTTCGTGCGCGCGTTCTGACTGATGCTCCTGACATTGCCAAGCATAATCCTGATGGTGCAAAAGGAGTATTTTTTGGCTATGACTTCCACATGCGCGACGATACCTTGGCGCTCATCGAAATCAACACAAATGCCGGTGGAGCGATGCTCAACGCCGCGATGGCCAAAGCCCATAGATCGTGCTGTCTCAGCGATAGTGAATTGACACGTGCCATTGATAGCGGTGCGACCCTTGAAGACACCATCTTCAACATGTTTGAGTCTGAATGGGTACTCTCTCGACGTTCACAGCCACTTCGGACAGTCGCGATAGTTGACGAACATCCAGAGCAGCAGTATCTCTATCCCGAGTTTGTTCTTTTTCAACGCTTGTTCGAACGCCACGGCATCGAGGCCGTCATTGCCTCACCATCGGACCTTACCTATCGTGATGGCGTTTTACGTCATGGGGATCTTGCTGTCGACTTGGTCTATAACCGGCTGACCGATTTCATGCTTGAGTCGCCCCAGTGTCTCCCATTGCGGTCGGCGTATCTAGACAGTGCGATCGTGCTAACGCCGCACCCCCAAGCGCATGCCCTCTATGCAAATAAGGCAAATCTGGTTCTGCTATCGGATAAGAAAGAGCTCGTAGCGCTTGGCGTAGCCTCCGCCGTGCAAGATATTCTGCTCAAGAGCATGCCTCGGACGCAGATTGTGACGGCCTCCGATGCGGACCGCTTGTGGACGGAGCGCCGAAAGTTGTTTTTTAAACCTGTTGCAGGCTACGGGGGGCGAGCCACGTACCGTGGTGAAAAGATCACCAAACGGGTATGGCAGGACATTCTGGCTGGTGATTACGTCGCTCAGGCCCTCGTCATACCCGGCGAGCGCTCGATCGGTTCCACAGATAATCCTAGCTCGCTGAAATTCGACCTTCGAGTCTATGTTTATGACGGAAAGGTGCAGTGGACCGCAGCCAGGATGTATCAGGGGCAAACCACCAACTTTCGCACCCCTGGAGGTGGTTTTGCACCTGTTTATAGTTTGGACGACGAGTGCACTGCGAATGAAATCAGCTCTATCGCGACTAGAGCTAGTTCCCATCACGATTGAGACGTGTTTGATCCGTAAACCGAACAGGTTAGTTAGTTACTCGATCCGACCAGCTCTCTGAAACGTCAGAAATCGAATGTCAATGAGGGAGGAATCCATGACTAAAATTGAATCGATCCAGGCATCTATCGGGCTCACAGTTAAGGGTAGCACTAGCGCGGAAGGCAAGACGGCAGGGCAAATGTTTTCTGCCACATTAGCTAATGCACTTGGATCGACGCCAAAAGTGGCAATGGCCTTGCCTCCAGTGGCAACTATTCAACACACACAGTTTGACCTTCCATTGAATTTGACCGCTGCTAAGATTTGGCAGCAGCCGAGTATCAATGAACGTGCGCTCGGACTGCGGGCATACCGTCAAGAACTTCTCGCATCCAATATCGCGAATGCCGATACGCCTGGATATGTGGCGGTAGATATTGATGTTGAGAAGGCCTTAAAAACAGGAAAGTCAAAAGATGACGTTTCCCTGCAATTTCGTCTTCCAGCCCAAGGTAGTATTGATGGCAATACCGTTGATATGGATGTTGAACGGGCCCAGTTTGCTCACAATTCCCTCATGTATGAATACAGCGTTGATCGTGTCAAGGGACGCTTCAAGGAACTAGATGACCTTTTGAAAAATACACCATATTAGTAATCCCTACTTGGAAATACTGACAGTAGCGACTTAATGCAACTACCGCAGGCAACGGAAAGATTAAGTCATGGCGTGATCGGGTAAGCACCTGAATGGATACGATCGCTGCTGTCCGCATATGCCACCAGCAGCGATCGCATCCAGCACTCAAAAACGCGTTACTTTTTCTTCATCATTTCCTGACAGTCCTTCATCATTTGATCCATTTTTTCATGCATTTTCGGATCCATTTGATGATCCATTTTTGGCTCCATCTGATGTTCCATTCCAGCTTGCGGGGCTTTATTGGCCGCTCGCATCATTTGCGCCTGCTTGGCCTTGCGCCCTTGCTCAATCAGTTGCCAGTCCGGGCCAGCGAAGGCGGGAAATGCAGTGCTAAGAGTGCTGATACAGAGCAGCGTAAGTAGTAATTTTTTCATGATAGACTCCTCGATAAACTAATTTGATGTATGCATCGTCATCCCCATGGTCAAGTGGCTAATTCAACCATCGACAATACAAAAGCCGCAGCGCAACTGCGGGAACGTCTGACATATCAGAAAAAAAATCACCTCTATCCGTTTGCGAAACAAAACGCATCGTAGCAGTGGTAGCACCGAGATCCGGATAGTCGCCGCCTGCGTTATGGTCGGCAAAAGGTGGTCCCATATAGCAGAAGGCGCATGGCTGGCAGCTTGGCATGGCCATCGGCTGCGCAATCGCCGCAGATGCACGCATGTCGTTTTGCAGTGGAAACGCCGGCACATGGCTGCACCAGATAAAACCGAACAACACCACCGCACACCTCACGAAATACACGAGGTGCTTAGCCGATCGGTAGGTGCCAAACGGTCTCATGACGGCTAATTCTCCTCTGCTGCTGCCGAGCCGGCGGCACGGATCTGACGCCGACGTAGCAGCAGATAAACCGCAGGGACCACAAACATGGACAACAACGGCGCGGTAATCATGCCGCCAACCATCGGCGCGGCGATGCGCTGCATGACCTCCGACCCAGTGCCGGTGCCCAGCATAATCGGCACCAGGCCGGCGATAATGACCGCCACCGTCATTGCCTTGGGCCTCACGCGCAAGACCGCCCCTTCACGAATTGCATCGAGCAGATCGGTTTCACCAGCGTTACCATTCGCCAGACGTTCATCCCAGGCATGCTTTAAATAAAGCAGCATGATTACGCCGAATTCGGCCGAGACGCCAGCCAACGCGATGAAGCCGACGCTGCCGGCGACTGACAGGTGATAGTCGAGCAACCACAGTAGCCAAATGCCGCCGGCCAGCGCAAACGGCAACGTTGCCATGATCAAGGCCGCTTCATCGAAGCGCTTGAAGGTCAAATAAAGCAGCACGAAGATAATAAGCAAGGTCGCTGGCACGACGATTTTGAGTTTTTCAGTGGCACGCTCTAGATATTCGAACTGCCCCGACCATGCAATGGAGTAACCCGCCGGCAATTTGACTTCCCTGGCGACGACTTGCTTCATGTCATACACAGTCGAACTCAAGTCGCGATCGCGAATATCGACATACACCCAGCCTGACAGCCGGGCATTTTCACTCTTGAGCATCGGTGGACCGTCGTCGATGCGGATCGCGGCGACATCACCCAGCCGGATTTGCGCCCCCCGCTCTGTCAGCACCGGTAGCTGGCGCAGTTTCTCGACTGAGTCGCGCACCTCGCGTGGATAACGCACATTAATCGGGAAACGCTGCAATCCTTCGACAGTTTCACCGATATTGTCACCGCCGATCGCCGCCGACACCACGCTTTGCACGTCTGCAATATTCAAGCCGTAGCGGGCGGCCGCGTCGCGATCGATATTGACGTCGATGTACCGTCCGCCATTCAGGCGCTCGGCCAGCGCCGAGGAGACGCCCGGCACCTTCTTGACTGCGCGCTCTATTTCACCTGTGATGCGGTCAATTTCCTCCAAGCTAACGCCTGCGACCTTGACGCCGACCGGGCTTTTGATGCCCGTGGCCAACATGTCGATCCGGTTACGGATCGGCGGCACCCAGATGTTGGACAGCCCAGGCACCTTGACGGTGCGATCCAGTTCTTGTATCAATTTTTCTGGCGTCATGCCAGGGCGCCACTGATCGCGCGGCTTGAACTGGATCATGGTTTCGAACATTTCCAGCGGCGCCGGATCAGTGGCGCTCTCGGCTCGGCCGGCCTTGCCGAAGACGCTTTGTACCTCGGGTACCGTTTTAATCAGCCGGTCAGTCTGCTGCAACAACTGCGCGACCTTGCCGGCGGACAGCCCGGGCAACGCCGATGGCATGTACAGCACATCGCCTTCATCCAGTGGCGGCATAAATTCGCCGCCGAGTCGACTCATGGGCCAGATCGTGATGGCCGCTACCAGTGCGGCCGCCAACAAAGTCAGTTTCGGGAAACGCAGCACGATATCAAGCAAGGGACGATATAGCGCGATCAGGAAGCGATTGAGGGGGTTCTTTTGCTCATCAGGAATGCGGCCGCGGATCAGATAGCCCATCAAAATGGGAATCAGCGTGACCGCCAAGCCAGCCGCTGCCGCCATCGCATACGTCTTGGTAAAAGCCAGCGGTGAAAACAAACGCCCCTCTTGCGCTTCCAGGGTGAACACGGGAATGAACGATAGAACGATGATCAATAGCGAAAAGAACAGTGCTGGCCCGACCTCAGCCGCAGCGTCGCCAATGACACGCCAGTGCTCATTGCCCTTCAGCTGCTTTCCTGGATGGGCATGATTCCAGGCTTCAATATGCTTGTGGGCATTCTCGATCATCACCACGGCGGCATCGACCATCGCGCCGACGGCAATGGCGATACCGCCCAGCGACATGATATTGGCGTTGACTCCCTGGTAGTACATGACGATAAAAGCGATCAGAATGCCGATCGGCAGCGTGATGATGGCCACCAGCGCCGAGCGCAAGTGAAACAGGAACAGCGCACAGACCACAGCGACGACAATGAATTCCTCGATCAGCTTTTCTTTCAGGTTGCTCACGGCGCGCTTGATCAAGCTCGACCTATCGTAGGTTGGGACGATCTCGACGCCGGGCGGCAAGCTCGCTTTTAGCTTTTCCAGTTTGACTTTGACGGCATCGATGGTTTCCAGCGCATTTTTCCCGGAACGCATAATGATCACGCCACCAGCAACTTCGCCCTCGCCATTCAATTCAGCAATCCCGCGCCGCATTTCCGGCCCGATCTGGATGCGTGCGACATCGCCCAGCCGCACAGATACGCCGGCATCAGACGTCATCAACGGAATCTTACGGAAGTCATCCAGCGACTTTAGATAACCAGAGGCCCGTACCATGTATTCGGCCTCGCCCAATTCCAGCACGGAGCCGCCCGTTTCCTGATTGGCTTTCTGCACGGCATCAATGATTTTGCCATGCGGGATGTTATAGGCGCGCATCTTGTCCGGATCGAGCACAATCTGGTACTGCCGCACCATGCCGCCAATGCTGGCCACTTCCGAGACGTTGGGCACCGCTTTCAACTCATACTTGAGAAACCAGTCCTGCAAGGCGCGCAATTGCGACAAATCGGTCTTGCCGCTACGGTCGACCAGCGCATATTCATAGACCCAGCCGACGCCGGTCGCATCTGGTCCGAGTGCGGTTTTTGCCTGCGGTGGCAGGCGTGACTGCACCTGGTTCAGATATTCCAGCACCCGTGATCGCGCCCAGTATGGATCGGTACCGTCTTCAAACAGAATGTAGACGAAGGAGTCACCGAAAAACGAATATCCACGCACCGTCTTGGCGCCCGGCACCGACAGCATGGTGGTGGTCAGTGGATATGTGACCTGGTTCTCGACGATTTGTGGCGCTTGCCCCGGATAGCTGGTGCGGATGATAACCTGCACGTCCGACAGGTCGGGAATGGCGTCGAGCGGCGTGCGCGCCAGCGACCATATGCCCCAGGCCGTAATGAATACAGTCACCAACAAGACCAGAAATCGGTTGCCGATAGACCAGCGGATCAGTTTTGCGATCATTTCGCCACTCCCGCTGGTGCCTTCATGCCACCCATGGGTTTGTTCTCGGGTTTCGGCACACCGGAGGTCGGCGCAATGGCCACGATCTCAAAGCTGCCATCTTCGCCTTGCCTGATGTCGAAGGCGACTCGGTCACCTATGCCGACATTGCGCGGCAAGCCCGTGGAGGGCACTTTGAAACCCATCGTCATCGCCCCCCACTGCAGCGACGTGATAGGGCCATGCGAGATGGTGATTTCGTCCTTGCCGATCTGTTCGACCTTGCCTACCCCATGGTGGCGCGGGGGTGCCTTGTCTGCATCCGGGGATGGCGTATCGCTCAAGCGTGTCGTGGTTCCCTTCAGGCTGGCCTCGGAATCGACCAGGAACTGCGCCGAGACGACCACTTTCTGGCCAGCGGACAGGCCCTTGCGGATTTCGGTGAGACCATTGCCTTCGCTGCCGGCCTCCACATCGACGGGCATAAACTTGCCACCCTCCTGGGCAAGCATGACAACGCTGCGCGTACCCGTCTGGATGACTGCCTCCGATGGCACCTGCAAAACATCGGCGCCATTGTTTGACGTGAAGGTCAACGTAGCAAACATGCCGGGCAACAACTGGGCGCCGGGGTTAGCCAGCTCCACACGGGCTTTCAGGGTTCGCGTCGTAGCATTAACTTCCGGCAAAATGGCATTCACCTTGCCTTTGAAAATACTTCCGGGTAGCGCTTGTACCCGCGCTTCGACGGCATCACCGGGGCGAACCTTGGCCGCCACGCTCTCGGGCACTTCCGCGTTGACCCACACTGTCGCGAGCCCATTGATGCGAAACAGCGGCGCACCGGCGGAGACGGTCATTCCTTCGCGAGCGCCAAGCTCTGCGATCACACCGCTGATGGGTGCTGAGACCGTCAGGCGAGGATGTACCTTTCCACTCGATTCGACTAGCCGGATTTGCCCGTCACTCATACCAACAAGCCGCATGCGCTGGCGGGCAGCATCGACCAGGGATGCTGTCTCATTGCCTTGCATACGACGGCTTGCCAGATAGTCTTCTTGTGCCGCGATCCAATCAGGGACATACAAGTCAGCCAAGGGTTGCCCCTTTTTCACCGGATCGAGCAGGGCACGCGCATACAAGCGCTCTACAAATCCACCGCTACGCGCCTGCACCAGTGCCACGTCGCGCTCGTTATAGGCAACGTTACCGACGGCAACCAAGCCGGCGGACATCCTTCCTGATGTGACGAGCGCTGTGCGCACTCCCAGGTTTTGCTGGACCCGCGGGCTGATCGTAACATTACTGTCCTCACCATCCCCCGCAGCATAGACGGGCACCAGCGGCATATCCATGAACGGTGACTTACCGGGTTTGTCAAACTTCTGGCCTGGCACCATGGGGTCATGCCAATATAATGGTTTCTTGTTGGCAGCACTCGCGGCGCCTGCTGCGTTGCCGGATACCGCCTTGACGTCACCTGTAGATACTGTCTGATGTGCTTGTCGTAAACCAAACTGGTAACCGGCATAAGCGACCGCTGCAAGGGCACCCGCAAGTACCAGGACGTGTAATTTCTTATTGTTCATTTGAATTCCTGCTGGCGATGTACTGCGGAAATCTGCGTGATTGCGATGTCGGGAAAGAGGAAGCGAAGCTGTGCCCAGAACTGGGCTGTATTCATCTGCAACTGCAGCAACTGAACGTGCATGTCCGCACTGTTACGCCTGGCAGCGAGCACCTCAGCCAAAGAGGCTTTTCCGCCACGATAGGAGGCCAGGACCGCTTGGCTTCGCTCGTCGGCAAGGGGCAATAGCTGGAGCGCGTAGCGCTCGCTACGTTCTTGGCCACTCCTCCATTCGATGAGCAAGGCACGGATGTTGGCGGCATCTTCTCGCAGCAATTCGTCGCGTTCGCTCCTCGCTTGTTCGACCAAGGCGAGTTTGGAGCCTAGTTCGCGGTCCTGCCGGTTTTTGCGATCCCACTGTAATGGCAGGGATAGGCCAACGGAGACCATGTTCGAGTAGGCCGCGCCGCGCTGCTGGAATGCGAACTCGATACTCCAGTCCGGATGCCGATTCGCTCGCGCCAGATTGACGTCGGCCTGGGCGACTTCTTCCTGCCGATTCAACACCATGATCTGCGGGCGGTGCGCCAGTTCAGTGTCGAGCAACACCGGGTCCAGAGGGATGGTGCCCAAGTCGGGCATGCTGGCATCGGCAAGTTCGCCGCTGCTGCCGGTCCAACGCACCAGCATGTTTTTTGCCGTATTGAGGTCGCGTTCGACCTGACTGGCTCGGTCCTCAAGGGTTAACAAGGCAGAACGCGCAGCCAGCACGTCGGCCTGGCTGCCACGCCCGCCCCGATAGGCGGCCGTAGCGGCGTCAATTTCCTGGCGGGAAAAGACCACTTGTTCTGTCAGAACTACTGACATTTTCCGAATGTAGTAGACGTTGAGCCAGGAGATCGCCGTGTCGCGCTGAATCGCGGCGAGTGCGACATCTTTTTGCGCCTGCGCCTTGTCGGCTTCGCGCTCAAGACGTGCGGAACGCCAGCGCAATTTATCGGCGCGTGTCAGTTCCTGCGAAATGCCGATGCGCCGCATCGTCATGAAATCCCCGCTCAAACTAAAGCGATCACTGCCACTTAAGGGCACATTATCGATGCCGACCTTGAGAGTGGGATCGGGGCGCTGCGCCACCGCTACCGCCATTTCATGTGCAGCGACAGTGGCCTGGTCCTGCGCATGAAGTTGGCGCGAGCGGACGACAGCCTGCTGCAGCGCCTCGGTGAAGGTGATTGGCTGGGGGGCCGCGCGCGCATCATGAACGAAGGCAAGCAGCGGAAAAGTAAGGGCGAGAGCGAGCGCCGTCTTCATGAATGGGCGAAGACGGACGACGCGTGCATGCGACTGCACGGAGTACGGGATTGGCATGGCAGCTCCAGAATGCGATGGGCAACAACGCCCTGTCGAACCCGACAAGGCGATGACGATCTAGGCAGTCTGGAGTATCAAATACGCAAACAGCAATGGCGGATAGCGATAGGCGGTGCCGTTGGCCTCGCCAAGGTAATGAGCAAAGGAGGTTTTGCTGAATACACTACGGGAGTGTCATAAATAGCTAACGTCAAAATCAGGACAACAGGGACGAATGATGGGTGGTCGGCGACAGGTGTCTTGTCCAGCGACTGCCTGGATGCATCTCCCACAGCATAAATTTGACACAACGTCGACTGGTCAGTGTCCATGCCAGCGCAATCTGTCATCGCGGGCATCGCAGATGCCCTAACACCTGCGGCTACAACAGAGCCACCGCCTCCCATCGGTACGCCAGGGCACAGGTACGAAGCAACCGCATGCTGCATGAACAGCATGCTAAGTATCGCGACAAGAGTCGTGAACAATCGCACTGTGCGGGAGGTCTTCATAAACTATCTATATGGACGGTATTCGTAGCCTAGGTTGTATCAGACCCACTGTCAAGGTATTGCTGCGATGCACTTGACCGTGAGCAAGTACGGATCCGAATGACCGGTATCATCACTATACGCATTACCATAATGGGGAAGGTCAAAGACATATGTCGCCGGATTGGAATGCTTTACGTTTAATTGCTTGACAAAAAACTTGCAATCGATGCACGATTTCCAGCAATTCCTTCGCTGGACCGGTGTCGACTGATTTCAATGACGAATATTCATGAAACGGCTTATCCACGCCTGAAACAAGAATTCACTGAGCAGGAGCTCGGGGCGATCTACACGCCTTCGCGCGCTCAAATTGACCATATCTTCACTCTGTATCGCCAAGCATCGCATCGTACTTTTTTGCTTATCCAACTTATGCTGGTGCAAAGGCTTGGTTATTTCGTCCCCTTGTCGAGCGTCCCGGCTATCGTGGTGCGGCATATCTGCGAACATAGCGGTCTGCGCGTTCCGGCAAAACGGGCACTGGCACAATATGATCAATCCGGTAGCAAGACAATACACCAGCGCCGTCTGCGCGGGTATGTGGGGATCCGGGTGATGGACTCGTCCGATGAATACTGGTTGGAAGATCAGGCCCTGCAGGCTGCCCATACCAAGCAGGAGCTACCCGACATTATCAATGTCCTGATTGAGGAGTTGGTCCAGCGTCGCCTGGAACTGCCTGGATTCACCTACTTGTTCAGGCTGGCTCGCCAGTCCCGCACCAGCGTCAACGACGGCATCTATAAGGCGGTGGCTGGCGGATTGCCAACTTGCGTGGTCGAGCGTCTTGAACACATGCTCACTGCCGGTGAGAACCTGCGCATATGGGATAGCCTCAAACGCGAGCCGAAGCAGCCCAATGTGCGTGCGGTGACGGATTTCTTGGCCCACATTGACACCATGATCGCGCTGGCGCAGGACCTGCCCAATACTGAGGCCATCGCCGCAACCAAGCGTGAACAACTCGTTTTGGAGGCGCGTGCCCTGGATGTGGCGGAAATGCGGCGGATCAAGCCACTCAAGCGCCACACCCTCATCGTGCTGCTGATTCAAAGCCAGTTGCAGAAGGCAATGGACGATATCGCCGAAATCTTCATCAAGACCATCCGCATCTTGCATAACGGCGCCGAGGAACGGTTGCGGCAATATCACCTGCAGCACGCCGAACAGATTGAGCGTTTGATCGGACAGTTCCGCGAAGTGCTGACCGTCCTGAGCGAAGAGGCCAGCGAAGAGGATCGCGTCGCCCGGGTCGAGCAATCCCTCGACGGGGATCTGGCGGCATGGATTACTGAATGCGACGAGCACATGGCGTATGCTGGCAATAACTATTATCCATTCATGCTGATCGGGTATGTTGGCAAGCGCAGCCTGCTCTTCAAGTGCCTCGAAGCGCTCAGCCTGAAATCCAGCTCCCAGGATCAGAGCCTGCTGGCGGCGATCGCCATCATCCAAAAGCATCGCTCCAGCCACAAGGAACAACTGCCAGCAGCAGAAGGTGCGCTACCTGCATTGGCACTGGACTGGATGTCCGATAAGTGGCGCAAGCTGGTTTTTGGCCGAGTCGCAGCCAACGCCCCAGCGAGTGTCCATCGCAAGTATTTCGAACTCGCCGTGATGACGGAAGTCATGGATGAACTCAAGTCGGGCGACCTGTACGTCGAGCACAGCGGCGACTATGATGATTATCGCAACCATTTGGTGGGATGGGAAGAATACGAGCGCGAGGTTAAAGCCTATGGCGAACTAGTAGGGCTGCCGGTAGAGGCACAGGCTTTTGTCGCGCAGTTGCGGGAAAAATTGGGCAACCTGGCGCGCGACGTCGACAGCCGCTTCCCGGAGAATAGCCTTGCCGATATCGACGAGAGCGGCATTGTGATCCGTCGCATGGAGCGTCCAAAGCCGCCGCCCGAACTTGACGCCATCGAGCAGATGGTCACCAATGAAATGGATCCGGTGAGCATCCTTGATGTGTTGACCGAAACTGAAAAATGGTTGGACTTGCATAAACTCTTCGGTCCGTTGTCCGGCTTCGAGGCCAAAGTAGACGATCCGCGCAAGCGCTTTATCACTACGTTGTTTTGCTATGGTTGTAACTTGGGCGCCACGCAGACCGCACGCTCGATCAAGGGCCTGAGCCGCAAGCAGGTGGCCTGGCTCAATCTCAAGCATGTCACCGAGCAGCGCCTGGACAAGGCGATCGTCAAGGTGATCAATGCATACAACCGCTTCGCATTGCCACGTTATTGGGGATCGGGAAAGAGCGCGTCGGCCGACGGTACCAAATGGAACATTTACGAGGCTAACCTGCTTTCCGAATACCATATCCGCTACGGTGGATACGGCGGCATTGGCTACTACCATGTGTCCGACAAGTGCATCGCGTTGTTCAGTCACTTTATTCCATGCGGCGTCTATGAGGCGGTTTACATCCTCGATGGGCTAATCAACAACCAGTCGGACATCCAGCCAGATACGCTGCACGGCGATACGCAGGCCCAAAGCACGCCTGTGTTTGGCCTGGCCTCGCTGCTGGGTATCGACCTGATGCCGCGCATCCGCAATATCAAAGATCTGGTGTTCTTCAAGGCGGACAAGGCCGACCAGTATGACAATATCGGCAGCTTGTTCCGTGGATCGATCGACTGGGAACTGATCGCGCGCCATCTGAAGGACATGCTGCGCGTCGTCATTTCCATCAAAGCGGGCAAGATCGCGCCATCGACGATCCTGCGCCGCCTAGGCACGGCTAGCCGCAAGAACAAGCTCTACTACGCGTTCCGCGAGCTCGGCAGGGTACATCGGACCATGTTCCTGCTCAAGTACATCAACGACGCGGAACTGCGTCGTACCATTCACGCCGCTACCAACAAGAGCGAGGAATTCAACGGCTTCATCAAATGGCTGTTTTTTGGGGGCGAAGGTATCATTGCCGAAAACGTTCGGCACGAACAGCGCAAGGTTATCAAATACAACCAGCTCGTTGCGAACATGGTCATCCTGCACAATGTCCATGAGATGACGCGGCTCCTCAAGGCAATACAAGCCAAGGGATATGTGCTAACGGAAGAGGTACTTCGCGGCTTAGCGCCATATCGTAAAGGGCACATCAACCGATTCGGCGAATACATGCTGGACCTTGAGCGAGAGGTGGCCCCGATGAACTACAAAGTCGAATTTACTAAATAAATCAATTGGTTAGAATTCTTTTTGCAGTAAAAGCCGCAATCCCGGCCGGCCCTCCACTATACCGCCCCGGCGCTCGGCAAGCCGCTGTAGAACGTAAAACAACGTATCGGATGCGCCTGCCCTTCCGTGATAATCCGTATTATCACGGAAGGATTATTGCTCTTTTTGAGCGTGAAACAGGTATGATGACCGGGTAAATCCTCATTTTAGGGTGTAGTGTTAGTGTCGCCAAACAATACGGTCTAACTTCAGACAATACGGTTCGACATGGCCTAAAGCAGATTGACATCGGTAACTATGTCAATATTGACCTTTATGGCTCGCGCTCAAGTCTCGCGGTGACGGTAGAGATGCTACGCAGGAGGCGCGCCCTCGATGAAGCAGCCAGGTCCAGCGCGCTTATCGACGCAGCGTGGGCAGGTGTGATACAGCGGGACGGCGAGTGGAACGAGGTGTTCGCCGACGCCATGCGCCAGCTCCTCGTCATCGACGCAAACACCGTACTCCAGGAGCGGCTACGCAAGCTCGGCCACGCCCTGGCGATGGAACGGATGCGGCTGGAGGCCGAACTGAAGAGGCTGGATTCCGACGTGTATGACGATACCCTCGACGCATGGGGCAGGGAGGCGATGCGCTTTGCGGGGAGCACTGATCGGAAACATCGCACACTATCTAACTCGATGTGAGACGAAGGAATTGGTTGGCGTTAATTTTGTCATAGAATGCCAGAATGGAACATCGAACAACAACTCAAAAAATCTATGTACGTTTCCAATCTCAAGCTGTGGAATTTCCGAAAGTTCGGCAGCAGCGCGGTTTTTTCCCTCGGTGCGCCCCAGCTCGACCTCAGCCTGACTTCCGGACTGAACGTGCTGATCGGCGAGAACGATTCCGGGAAGTCAGCGATCATCGACGCGTTGCGGCTCGTGCTGAAAACGCACAGTTACGACTGGTGCAGGATCGAAGACGACGATTTCCACTTGGGACAGGACAGGCTGCGGATTGAACTGCTGCTGTCAGGCATCGAACCGTCCGAAGGTAAGAACTTCACCGAGTTCCTGTCCTATGAGACGGTCGGCGCGAATACCATTTCCCGCCTGCGCCTTATCCTCGACGTGAAGAGGAATCCGCTGTCCGGACAGATACTGCCCTACGACGTACGTGCCGGGGCTGACGTTGATGGCAAGCAGCTGAGCCCTGAGGCGAAAGAGTACCTGAAAGTGACGTACCTCAAACCCCTCCGCGATGCCGAAGATGAGCTGGTAGCGCGGAAAAACTCACGCCTGTCGCAGATCCTGGTCGGACACGAGGCTTTCAAGAACAAGGGCACGAGCCATGTGCTGATGGGGTTGCTGACGGATTTCAACGGCTCGATTGAGAACTACTTCGACGGCAAGGACCATGTGGGCACGGCGATTACCGACCAGCTTGGAAAGGAGCTCAAGGACAAGATCGATACCTATATCGAAGCGCTTTACGAACCCGGCAAGAAGACGGGCCTTGCCGTTACGGAGCGCGGACAGCTGAAGAGCCTGTTGGAAAAGCTGGAGCTTTCCATCGAAGGAGAAACCAGGCCGGGACTGGGTACTCTCAACCGGCTGTTCATGGCGTCCGAACTGCTGCACCTCAACAAGAACAACTGGACCGGGCTCAGGCTCGGACTCGTCGAGGAGCTGGAAGCGCACCTGCATCCCCAGGCCCAGATGCAGGCGATTGAGACATTCCAGAAGCAAACCGGTGTACAGCTGGTACTGACTACCCACAGCCCCAATATTGGGTCTAAGCTCGAACTCAAGAACCTCGTAATCTGCAGCGGGAACCAGGCGTTTCCAATGAGCGAGGAACATACCGAGCTCGATCCTGACGACTACGTCTTCCTCCAGCGCTTCCTCGACGTGACGAAGGCAAACCTATTCTTCTCCAAGGGCGTCATCTTGGTCGAGGGATGGTCCGAGGAGTTGCTGCTGTCCGAATTCGCGAAACTTATCGGGTACAACCTTACCGAGAAAGGCGTGGCAGTCATCAACGTGAACAACCTGGCGTTCATTCGATACGCGAACATCTTCAAGCGGAAGAATCCGCCGCATTTCGCAAAACGAGTGGCCGTGATTACCGACGTGGACATCCCACCGGACGAGGAAGACGGCTCCACCCCAGGAGACAAGGTCAAGCTGGCACAGGCGATTGCGGACAAGACGGCAAAATACGAAGGGCAGTGCGTGAAATCGTTCATCGCGCCGCAGTGGACGCTGGAATACTGCCTGTCGAAGTCGACAACCTTCGCGGAAAAATTCGCAGAGATCGCGAAGGCCGTGCACAGCAAGACCGTTTGGACCGATTTCGACGTTGCGCTCGCGGACAAGCTGAAACGGCAGGCCCTTGCGAAAACGGAGATCGCCAGCAAGCTGGCCCAGGCGATTGCGGGCGGCGGGATAGACAAGACCAAGATCCCAGGCGACGCGCATATCGAATACCTGGTTAACGCGATCAAGTATGCCTGCGGGGATTAGCGTCTCGGACGGCGACATAGCGTATGCCGAACGCATCCTGCTGCCGCTTGGGGAGACGTTTGACGACGAGCGCCGGGCGTTTATCAAAAACCTCGAAACCATCGACCTGCAGGCCGTTCCCGGAAGCGGGAAGACCACTGCGCTCCTGGCCAAGCTCCTCATACTGGACCGCTACCTGCCGTTTTCAAACGGTTCAGGGATTCTGGTCATCTCTCATACGAACGCAGCGATAGACGAAATCAGGGACCGGATAGGCCCGCATTGCGCCAGCCTTTTCAGGTACCCGAACTTCGTGGGGACCATCCAGGGCTTCGTAGACGAATTCCTGGCAGTTCCGTACTTCGTGAACAGGTACAAGAAACCTCCGCTGAGGATCGATGACGAGATCTACGACCAGACGTTCTCGGAACCGCCGTTCAATATCCAGGGTTTCACCTCGCAGGAAAGCAAGAACGCGCGGCGCTACCTCATCGCAAACACGAAGAGAATCCGCTGGTCCATAGTCGATGGCAAAGCCTGCCTGACGGAGGGGTACTGCGGCAAGGCTATAGATTTCAAGAAGCCTCGCGGGAATACTAATCCGCAGAACTATGCCGACTGGAATGGGGCCGAAAAGGCCAAAGTGAGGGATTGGATCCGCAAATTCAAATCGGGGATACTGGAAGGGGGATTCCTTTGCTATGACGACGCCTACCTTCTGGCGCGCGTCTCGATGTCAAGAAATCCGCTGGTCAAACCCTTGCTCCAGCAGCGCTTTTCCCACGTTTTCGTAGATGAGATGCAGGACATGGAAGAGCACCAGTATCGCCTTCTCGAAGATGTGTTCTTCGACGGCGGCGCAAGCGTGTCCGCTTACCAGCGCATCGGTGATAAGAACCAGTCCATTTTCGACGGGAAGGAAGTTGCGGCGACGCCTTTCTGGAGCGACAGGGCGACGGTCCTGCAACTGAACGGCAGCTACCGCCTGAGCGGCATCGTTGCTGGCGTCGTCGAGGCTTTCGCCGTAAGCCCGATCAGGATCGAAGGAAGAAAAAGGAATGCCGACGGTAGCGAGATTGCCATAAAGCCCCACTTCATCGTGTTTTCCGAAGCCACGAAAGGTCAGGTGATTTCCGGGTTCGCATCGATAATAAGGACGTTGATCGACAGTGGCGACATTCCATCAAAGCCAGGCAGCAAATACAAGGCGGTAGCTTGGACAACCAAGCTGGAAGCCGGGAAAATCCGCCTACCCGACTACCACCCGCCCTATTCCAAGGAAGAACAGCGCAAGCGGATCGACTATAGGGACCTAGCAAGCTACCTTTCGAACTACAGCAAGGAGCAGCGCGACCTTTCGTCCATTGAAAAGAACATCGGCAACGCGCTCCTGAGGATACTAAGGATAGAGCGCGTTCCTGATTCTGTCGGCGTACCCTATTCAAAAAGGACGATGATCGCCTTCCTGAAGGAATCCAGGGAGGACTACTGGCACGTCTACCAGGAGAAAGTTTACAAGTGGTGCATGGAGACGGTGGGCGGCAGCGCGGCTGCCGCATTGGCGGACATTCGTGACCACCTGCCGACATTCCTCTCGGCATTCGATGCCGAGATCAAGAACAGCAGAGAGTTTATCGACGGTACACCCAACGCCGGTACGGCTGAGGCTCCTCCGTCCGTAGGAGCACCCCAGAACGTCGTGTCGTATGAAGGTTTCGAAGTCGAGGTGGCAACCGTCCACAGCGTGAAGGGGGAAACGCACGCGGCGACCCTGTACATGGAAACGTTTTATGAAAGAGGCGGCGGAGGGAATTACGAATCGGAGCGCTTGGCGGGATCGATCAAGGGCGTGGCGGTTAAAGGAGCGGCACACAACCTGGTCAAGCAGTCCGCAAAAATGGTCTACGTCGGGTTCTCCCGGCCTACGCACCTTCTTTGTTTTGCCGTCCACGAAAGCAGGTTCGCCAAGTTCGAAGCCGGTATCGACCTCGCAATTTGGAATGTAATTAAGTTGTAGCTTTCCGCCAAACGGAGAAACGTGCGCCAAGCTGACGCATGCTGAATCCACGGCTACTAAGGATCACGTCCGGCTATTTTCCGGCGGAACCGTAAAGGTCGAGGAACCTGTCGCCGTTGGAATGGATGAGGTGAGTCTGGTTGGACGACAAGTTATTGTTAATCCGCTTTATAACCGATCCGGTAGTACCGGGGGCAGTGATAATTTTTTTGTTGAACCGTATTAAACAAATTTTAGCTGCGGTGTTTCAGTAAATATTTGATTTATAAGGAACTGCGTTGTCAAACCGTTTTGATTGTCCACAGTTAGTGAATAATAAAGTCTGACAAAAAATAATATAATTTGAAAAACTCTTCTACTTAACGAAAACATGGCTTCGATTGATTACTTAGATGGCGTGCTGCATGCGTGTGCCCAAGAGCAGGATGCCACCCGGACGCCGGCCGGACAGGCAGCCTCCTTCGACGTCCTAATGGACCGCGCTTTCGAGCGCCGACACTCGGATCTCTGCACGCACTTGACGGCGACACGGACTCGGTTAAAGAATGCCCACGCGGAGGTCGATCGATTATCCAGGACGGGACTTTTCGACCGCTTTATCGCCGGCACTTCGTTGCGGGGGGCCAAGGCAGAGCTTGCGCAGAGGCAACGTGAGGAAGGGGACGCCGGTAAGGCCGTCAACGATGCCAGGCGGGAATTTCATGCGGACTTCGCCAACCAGACGCGCGTGATCGACCTGCAGGAGCGACTGGACGATGCCGCGCGCCGCCACCGCGCGGCACTGCACATTGCTCGGCGTGCAGCGGCCATGAAAGTAGATCTCGCACGCCACAAGACCAGATTCTCGGGCGCCCCCTGGTGCATTTCCTTCCCTAGTTTACCGTCGTACGGCACCGAAGACGAGATCATCGGAGAGGCGGACCGCGTCCTAGATCAAGCGCAGGAAGATCTCGCCCGGTTGAGCCAATTGTTGGAATCGACTCGCCCGGCCGCTGCGAAGGCGAGCGAAATCCTGCGCGCCTTTCTTCACGACTCAAGTCTCGCACGCCGGCCGGCTGGACAGTATGTCGAACAACGCAGCCGCAGTTCTCTCGACCTCCTGACACGTACCGCTGCCGTGCCTTCACTTGAGGCACAGCTCAAGGCATGCACCTGGCCGGGTTTCTTTCATCGCCGTGCGGACTGGCTGGTGTTGTGGTCCGCACTTCAGGCTGGTGTGGAATACAACAACCGTGCCGATGGCAATGCAGCAAACGAAGGGCCGAAAGCCAGCTGGTGGTGTGGACAGTGGCAACATGCAATCGCGCAGTGGGATCGTCCCGCCTTGGCGGCGTTGCGGCTGGCGCCGGAGATGATCGGCAACGCGCTGTTCGCGCTAGAGAACAGCACGATGGAAAGCAAATCGGGCGCCGACGTCCTGATCGTCCTGGCCATCAATGATGGTAACTCGCGTCATTGCAGCATCGTCGGGGTTCAGTTCAAACGAGGCGACGAGAACTCGTCCGTGATTCCCTTGAGTCAGAGCGGGGGCACGCAGTACGACGCGATAGCGCGACACTACAGGGCCTCTGGCGGCCGCTGGCACGGGCTGTACGCATCGCTCCAGCGTGATGGGGGTGGCCTGTCGAGCGTTCCGGCGGTGGCCATCGAAACAACTTTCGTACCCGAACAGGACAACATTTCGTCCTGCACGTATGAGGTGCGTAAGAAAGCGACGGGCAGCGCATCCGTCGACTGGACGATCCACGGCGAGTCGCTCGCGACAGCACTGGCGAGCCGCTTGGGCGGCGCAGGTGCGACTTTCGACTCCATCGACGCGGCGTTCGACTGGGCAGAAAACAATGGGATCAACAAGCTACCCACTTTTGTCCTCATCCAAGCCGTGGGGGAGTCTGTACAGGCGCTTTACCGTGCTGGCGCGCGGCTACGGGATCTTGCTGTACGCTCTGGCCAGACGTACGAACTGGTTGAATCGCTCGAACGCCGGCTCTCGCTCGGGATCGAGCCGGACAGACCCGAGCCGCAACGTGACACCGGAATGGAACGCTAGAAACCGTCTTGGCGTAGCGAATTCGCTTCAATCTGTCGCTGAGGCGGCCTACGCCATTAAGCTGGCAACTTCGCTGATTCGCGCGGGCTGGAACAACGTGGCCGACCGGGATCGGCCAGCCGACGATCCCTTCCATGTCGACACTCTTGAACAAGCAATGACTCAGAGCCCAGTTTTGTCAAATTTTATTATTGCTCGACAGGCGCCCATTAAACGCTATGCCGGGCGCCGTCCTACGGTCCGGATCATCCAGGAGCAACGCCGCCATGACTGCCGTCTCATCTAAATTGCCCGCGTCTCCACTCACGGCCGACGACCTGGCCAGCTGCGGCTATCAGCAGGCCTTCGCGCGCGATCCTGAGCCTTGGTACCTTGGGATGTCGACGGAACTGAACCTGGAGATCCGCACGGCGCAACGGGAGGGGCATTACACCCGGGAGCGCGCGCTGATCCTGCTCGCCAGGATCTGCTCGCTGCAGCTGGAATCGGACAACAAGAGGGCGCCATTTATGCCGGAGTGGAAAGCGCCTGACGGCCGACGTGGATTCATGCCTGAGGACCTGACAACCGACGAGATCGCATCATTATCAGAGTTCGTCGACGGCGCTGAGAACATCCTGTTAAAGGCGCGCGTGGCCGACCTCGTCTGGCTGCGCGATCGACGACGCGGGATTCGTTTCGCTCACTTGGCCATCGATACCTACTGCCAGCTTCCGCTCGACGACGATAGCTGGCTGCTGTCGGGCCGCGATGGATGGCGGCGTGCGCTGCAGCTGGCGCGGGGGATCCGCGATACTGGGCGGGGCACGCTGATCGAGGCCAGCTTATTGCAGGCATTTCGCAATGCCGTCGCCCTACCTGGCCACATGTCGTTGTCGTATCTCGGGCCAATGTGGGCGGAAGACGCCGGGCGCACCCACGCTGAGGAGATCGGTGAGCGATTGGCGGCGCAGGCCGAAGTTGGGCGCCGAGAGGGCAGCTATACCGATGCACTGGAATATGCCGAAGCGGCGGCACGGTGGTTCACGCGAGCGCCCGCCGGTGCCGCGCGCGAAGCTGCCATGCTGGTCCTGGTCGGCCAAATCATGGCGGCGATCGGCTGCGCCGCCGGCGCCGCGATCACTCGAAAATATTGGTATGCCAAAGCGATCGAGATGTATCGCGCGGTGCCGGGCGCGTACCGGGAAGAGCATCAGGTTAATACCATGATCGCTGCAGTGCGCGCGCAGCAGGATGCGGCCGGGCGTGAGGCCCTGAACGAAATGGAATCGTTCGAGCACGTATTCGACCTGTCGCCTTTTGCCGCAAAGGCCCGGGATCGCGTGCAGGGCCGGTCGCCATTCAGCGCGCTATGGGCACTGACCCGGATTCATGCGCTACCGAACCGTGCACAGTTGATTGCGGCAGCTGAGCGGCCGCTGCCAACAGGGCGTATCAGTAGACTATTCGATTCGGTGGTACTGGCCAATGACGGCCGGGCAGTCGCCCGGCGGCCAGGCGTCGGTGTGGATGGTGAGGGTGGTGGTGCCCAGGTGCTGGCCGAGGCCACTCAGGCATGCCATCTGCTGTGTACCGCCACGGTGACAGGAATGATCCTGCCGGCACTGGAGACCATGTGGCGGGAAATGCATTTCGACCTCGGTACGTTCGAGGCGCTGGCCAGCAGGGCACCGCTGGTGCCAAACGAGCGCGCCGCGCTGGTCGCCCAGGGGCTGCACGCTGGCTGGTGTGGTGATTTCGTACAGGCGGTGCATATTCTCGTGCCGCAGTTCGAACATATCGTCCGCATGAAGCTGAAAGCCGCCGGCGCGCTGACCACGACCCATGACGCGGCTGGTCTCGATACCGAGATTGGCTTGTCCAATCTGATCGAGCGTCCTGAAATGCGTGACGCATTCGATGTTGACCTGACCTTTACGATACGCGCGCTGATGTGCGATCCGTCAGGACCGAATCTGCGCAATATGGTGGCCCACGGCCTGGCCGACGAGAGCCTGGTCAAGGGACCATACGGCATCTATCTGTGGTGGCTGGTGCTGCGCCTGGTGGTGGAGCAGTGCGCCGCTATGGAGCCCGCAGCCGGTACCGTTGATGCAGCTGCCACCGACCACCCGGCGAACGCAGGCGAATAAATGGCACAGAATACCCAGGTCGTGATCCCGCCGATCACCTATAACCGGACCGATTACACGGCACTGCGTGCTTTTGTTCAAAAAGTGCCTATTCAGCGTATCGCCGACCTTTACTACCAGGACGACAGCCCTCAGGTGGAACAGGGACTGGAAAGATTTCTGCACCAGATGCGGGACGAGCTGGTCGAACGCGCGATTGGTCACAACCCGGCGTTCGCGGACATTCTTCAAAACGCACGACGCGGCGGCACGATCTCGGTCAAGGCGCTCGCCATCCTGGTACAGGCGGCGGACCTGCCGGAACCGGTCCCCATGCCGGATGACGTGGTCGGCCGATGGTTTCGGCCGCGGCTGACGGCCGCGCTGCGCGGTGAGGACGTGCGCACCCTCGGCGAACTGACGGCGATGATCCGGGTGCGCGGGCCGGCTTGGTGGCGGGCGGTCCCGCGCGTAGGCTTCGGCCGCGCCGAAGTGCTGGCGCGCTGGCTGCAACGCCATGCCGAAACGCTTGGCGCCATTGATACGGATACGCGCGCGCTTGTAACGCGCAACGATCTACCTGTGCTTGATGCTGCCAATGACACGCTGCCACCCCTTGGGACATTCACGCTTCCCACGCTTTACGACGGCAGCCGTGGCATCAATCGCGCCGAGCGGTTTTGCTTCATCAGCGCCACCAACGACCTGGAGGCGATCGAGTGCTACCTTGCGCGGTATGAGGGGCAGCCGCATACGCTGCGCGCGTACCGGCGTGAGTTGGAACGCCTCGTGCTGTGGAGCGCGCTGATCGCCTGCAAGCCGATCTCGTCGTTGCTGGTCGATGAATGCCAGGCCTATGTGCGGTTCCTGGCCATGCCGGCGGCGAGCTTCTGCGGTCCGCGCGCGCCGCGCACCAGCCGCCGCTGGCGTCCGTTCTCCGACCAGGCGATGTCGCCGGCATCGCAAAGGCAGACGGTGCAAATCCTGCGCGCCGCGTTCGAGTATCTGGCGCGCGTGCGCTATCTGGGAGGAAATCCCTGGCTGGCGGTCAAAGATCCTGTCGTCGATATCGAGACCGACCCGATCCAGGTCGACAAGGCCTTGACGGCCGAGGCTTGGGAAGTCTTGATCGCGGTGCTTGAGCGACGTGCTCAGCAGGCCGACGGCGGGCGGGACCGGATCGCCCTTGCGATGTTGCTGCTGATGGGCGATTCGGGCTTGCGCCGCGCGGAAGCTGTATCGGCCCGCCGCAACGCGCTCACACCCAGTCGTCATGTGCCAGGCATCTGGATGCTGAAGGTGCTGGGTAAAGGGAGGAAGAAGCGGGTGCTGCCCGTCAGTCCCCGCACTATTGACGCGTTGCGCGCACACTGGGCTGATCTCGGGGCGGACTTTGATCAGGCCGGCAATGATCGACCATTGTTGTCACCCTTGGTCATACCGGGCACGTCGGCGGCGCTGGCACGCCATGGTGAAGGAGCGGCGGGCCACCGTGGGTACACGGCAGGAGCGCTGTACGACGTGGTCACGGGAGCCTTGCGGCGCGTGCACGACGACCTGCAGGCCCTGGGGGCCGAAGCCGAACTGTCACCAGAAGACATGTTTGCGCTGATCGAGGCCACGCCGCATGCCTTCCGGCACACGTTCGGTATGTTGGCGATCGAAGGAGGGGTGGAACTGTATGTGGTGCAAGAAATTCTCGGCCACGCCAGTGCGGATACCACGGCAGTGTATGTCCGGGCCCGTGAGAAGCGTTTGGCTGAGGCGGCCGGCACGTTCTATCGAAAGGAATCGCCAAAAATCGAATGAAAGCTCTCCAACATTATCAAGACTCAAAGCGGATCAACTGATCGCGCACCCCTAAAAGCGAATTGATCAGTATTGCCTGAGAGACAGAGTATGATGCATGACAGTCGACAATAACAACTAGGACCGCATTGCGTCTCCTTTTGATAGGCGCAGCATGTCTCGGGATCACAGACCTGCGAATTTTCAATGAATTCATACCCAGAGCGCACGTACGTACCCAGCCCTTTATCCACTGCAGGCGTAGGCTATGCGTTCGAACACAAGGTTCAAGCCTACTATCTCCTGAAACTGATCGAGGGCACAGAGTCGAGGCTTGGGAAATTGACGCGACTGCAGTTCCAGGCTCGCTACGAAGGAGTCAAGACGGACGACTTGATTTGTTCGTATGAACGTGGCAACACCACCATCCGTGTATTTGTACAATGCAAAATCAACATCGGGGTGAGCGAAAGTAATCGGGATTTCAAAAGTACATTGCTGAATGCTTGGGAAGACTACACGGCCGCTTTGGCCGATGCCAACTTTGCGTACCGGCATGGCACAGATTTTCTTGCCCTGATCTACGATGCCGATACGACCACTTTGAATATGAAGATAGCGCGCAGGCTAATCCAGGTTGCGAAGGATGCCAGCGACGCATTCGATTTCGCGAAGAAATGCACGACGAAACAAGATCAGGAAATCCTCGACATTTTTGCCCGCGTTGTCCAGCCACGTGACACCGGCAAGCCAGCCGAAGTCCTATGGGACTTTCTGAGGGCCCTGAAATGGAGTTCTTTCCAATTCGAGGGCAATACGCCGATCCACGATGACGAGGTACTCAATGCCATCACGCGCCTCACAGGCCATACTGAATCGGCTCGCCAGCTGTGGTCGGCACTAGTCCAAGAAGCCACTAGGCTGAACGGGAACGCGGCAACAGTCAACGCCGGCAATCTTGCAAACGTACTGGATAGTTCCGTGTTGATGCCGCTGACAGCCGGCATCCCATCGTCGGTTAACGCAATTCGCCTGGTTTCGTTCCCATGGGGGGCGCCAATTTGGGCGTCGCAGCATTTGCAGAGGCGCGGACCTATGAGCGGCGGGTGGAGCAGAATCGGGGCGGAAGATCTACTGCTCTATCTCCGGGCGGTGCGGACGGCTGGATACCTGGCGCCAGCCATGGTGCCTCAAGATGCCCACGCGTGGGCCGGCGCAATCGCCTGCAACCTAGACCGGCTCCATGGTAGTTTCGACGACAAGGCAGCCTTGGCCTTGTTCGTCATGCTCAACGTGTCAAACCAGAGGGTGCAGCAAGAGCTCGTTTTCTGGTCAGTACGCCATGCCGCAGGGCCGTTCGTTTTGGCCACCAGCGGCGTGGAGTACACGCTGCGCGGCATATATTTTCATTATTACGGAGAGGATGCTTCCGATTCACCGAGGCTTTCTGAGCATATTAGGAGTGAACACGCACGCAGCAGCAGGCTCAGCACGTGGCGCTCTATGTCTTCCCGGCTGCTTATGCGGTGTTGGTTTTTCGCCGACAGGAGCGAGATCCCGCCCGCGCCAGAGATCTCTGTTGACTGGTTTAGCACGATGCGCTGGTCCCTCGGCGACAATTATCCCGACTACCGCCATCCGGAAGAGGATACGTGCGCCACGCCTGGCGTCGTGGGAGTTGTCAGCTTTCAAGCATTGATCAGGGCTGTCCGCAGCGGATGTGTCGGTGAGGTCCTGTCCCGGTATCGTTTGTGTACGTCGGAACCGACCTTTGAACGGCTGCTGAATGTACACGCAGAACTGGCGGCGCATGTCCGCCTCAATATTGTCTATATATCCGCGAATGACGTCTATATTCTGCGAGAAATGGAGAAACTGCTGGGGAATTCGGTCGCTGGTGAAGCGGAGGACTATATCGACAACAAGCTTGTGGTCCTGCCAGTCCAGGCGCATTTCCCGTTGCTCGACAAGGAGGTGATCAACCAGCCGTTTACCAATTTCAGCCTTGCCCCCGCATTCGAGAACCGGGCAAGCGATGAACACGCAGCAGCGCTGGAGGAAAGCGCTTGGGTGACCCAGCATACCGATTCGCGACGGCTATGGGGATCTAGTACCATCTTTGCCGATGTGATGCTGGCAATGACCCTGCGCACGCAGATGTTTGCCAACAGTCGGTCGGAGGCCACCGTCGCGAACATGCACGGCATCGGTGTTTCCCAGCTGAGCATGCGAGCTGTGTTCCACGAATGAGCGGTGTAACAGCGCCGTCAGGTGTCGCGAAATAGCCTTGGCATTTAGGCCATCAGCGATCGTTAGTGGACGGAATCGGGTCGTAATTGCGGTCGGTTCATGTGTTTGGTATAAACAGCCAGCGGCGTTTTCCATCCCAAAGCTTGCCTTGGACTGGTGTTTTGCGACAACGCGATGGCATCGAGTTCTTGTTGTGAATGAATAGACAGATGCGAGCCTTTAGCTTACCTTCAGTTCTGTTTGCTTCGTTTGTGCAGTTCAGCAATCCATGGTGAGTGATTTCCCTCTTCGTACACCAGGCAAAGCTCTTTTCTCGGTCGCGTAACACCGACATAAAACAGGCGACGCGCTTCGCGAGTTGCCACGGCATTTTTATTGTCGTGCCAATTCGGGAAGTCTCCGTTATTCACGCCAAACATGATGACGGCGTCGAATTCGCGCCCCTTGACGCTGTGTAGGGTACTTAAGGTTACCCTGCCAGTGCCCTCGATGCGGCCGGCAAAGACGTTGAGAGGGATGTCGCGTCCAAGTGCAGGATCGGTTTTCGCCAATATCTCGGTGCAGATGTTCCACTCTTGGTGCGCATTCCTGGTAACGTTTTGCCACGGTACAATCAGTTGCTGGTGTAGTCGAAGCAGCCAGGTATGCGTGGTTTCGTTGGCACCGATACTATGGCGAAGAAACTGTATTAATTGATGTGACACGACCTGTGTTTCGTTCTCAGTGGCCCGGACATCGTAAACCAAGCCGACGGCTTGTCTGAGCAACCGGTTAAAGGGAGGGTCTGCTCCACGCCAGCCCCCAGTTACCCATTCAGCACAACTTTCAATGAATCGCGCAAGGCGCGAACTCCGCTTTACGAGCGCGTTGTTATCGGTACGGACAAATGCGACATCAGTTGCCTTGAGCGCATCAGCCACATAGTCTCCCAGCTTGGCTGCGCGGTACAGGACCGCGATCTGCTCAAAATGGAAACCGCTACTCAGCAAGTTGGGAATAACGACATCTGCGATGTGCTTTGCTTGTTCAGCGTGGCCGCCTACGACTGGGCAATATGTCAACTCGCCTTCTGATGCACCATCAACCCCGCAATAGGCGCGCTCCTCTCCCAGCGCCCCCAATGATGCGCGAATAATTTTGGATCCGGAGCGGTAGTTAAATTTCAGCTGGATAGTTTCAACGTCAGCCCGCCTGGTCAAGCTTTGCAGGAGTTCAGGGTTGGCACCGGTAAAACCATAGATCGACTGATCAGCATCGCCAACGGCGAACAGGCGAATGCCTCCCGCAAAACATAGCAACAGCACCAGTTCGTGCAGCGCGTGTCCGAGATCTTGGTATTCATCCACGAATAATACAGGGAAGCGCGCGCGCAGCGCGTCACCAATCCACTTATGCTCGCTGACCATACGGTACGCCAGGAGCGGCATGTCGTCGAAATCGATTAGGCTGTTGCGGCGCAGCTCCGTCTCGTAAGCCTCAATGAAGTCGGCAAGCTCAGGGTTATTGTCCTTCCAGGCAGGCAGCGTGCGGTTTACATCGCGACGACGTTTTACTTCTGCAAATCGCCAACGATCCGCGGGATTTCCGCCATCCCCGAACACATTGTTGTACGCCATTTCGACCGCTGCGCGCGTCTGCTGGGCGGTTGCAACGCGAAAGTCACCTGAAAAACTGCCTTTTATGCATCGCGCATAGGGCGCAATTACCTGTGTCAGTGCAAAGCTGTGTACCGTACCGATAAATGTACGTTCGCCAGTCCGAATCCCGAACTTTGCCAGTCGCGTCTCCAGCTCAATGGCACACTCGTTGTTGTAGGTGATACATGCCACGCCACGTGGGTCGGCAACATCCTCGATCAAGGTGCGGGCCATGGCTGTCGTAAGCGTCTTGGTTTTTCCGCTGCCCGGCCCCGCCAGCACGACACAGTGCGTGCGCACATGCGCAGCATCGTCCTGTTCCCGGTTGCCGGCAAGCTGCGCCAGTGCTTCTCTCAGGACGAGACTTTTAGACACGGGATGCTACATAGTCGATTGCTGCGGCAATATAGGCAGGCGGTTTCAAACCCGGCAGCTTCTTGGCCAGTTTTGAACTCATCCGCCCCTTGCCGATGTCGGACACCATTGCCAGTAACTGGTCCGGATCGACTGCGGTTCCAAATTGCCAAGCTGTGATACGGGCAGATCGCTTGGCGCCGAAGCCTTGTTCGCTCAGGATGGTCAGCAGCCCTTCGAGCAACTGGGGCGTCTGCGCGATTGCCACCTCAAAAGTCTGGTCGTTAAGAAACACTCCCACCTGCGCCCATCCGGTGCTAAAAGTGGCGAAGTCCGCTCCCTCCCATACTGAACGATCATGCGGGCTCATGGGGAGCGTCCCAGAAACGCTGCAGTGAGCGTCCCATATCCCAAGTGTCCGCGCTTTACCTAAAGGAGGTTTCGTCCCATCAAGCGGATCCCAATCGGTAACGACCGCATACGGCAGACCGAGACTTGCAGCAAGCTTGACGTATGGAATAAAGTTGACTCCGGCGACATTGCAGACCGTAATGCCGAGCCGGTCCAGATCCATTCCAATTGCTTGGGCAAATCCAGGCAGCAGCGCATCCTCAGCATCGCCTTCAACAAAGATGACGCCGCGCGCAAACAGCAATTCCGATCTGGTCGCGGTCAGATAACGTTCGATATCGTCGATTTCATCGGGTGAGACAGGAAGCGCAGCAAGAGAAAATGCCTTGGACGCGCCATTTACGATCCGCAAGCTGACGATCGAGCGTAAAGGCGCCGCGGCTGCAAGCGTCGGAGAATGACTGGTGACGATCAGCGCCTGCGCGGTGTCGGTCGTCTGGAACAGCTTGTCGAAAACCGCACGCTGCAGTTGCGGATGCAGATGGGCCTCAGGTTCTTCGATACACAGCAAAGAATAATTGCGCTCGTTCTTTGCGCGGCGCCATGCAAACTCGGCCAGCTTCAACGCAATCAAAACGACATTGGCAGAACCTAGACTGGCTTCAGTGATCCCCCGCTTGCCACCGTCAATGAACATGCCGAGGGAACGATATAGGCGCAGGGGATCGGCTGGAGCGAAGCGCAGGCGTGCGTCCACATCGTAAGCCTTGCCAGCCAGGTCGAGGATGCCAGCACGCAAGGACGCCTCCAGGCCCTGCACAGACGGGAAGCCTTCCATCTTTTTGGTCGCCGCTTCCAGATCTGCTGCCACCAGGTCCAGATCTGGCCGGCTCACTGCCGCCACTGCGTCCTCGAGTAATGGGCGTAGCGGCGAATTGCGCCAGGACCCAAGTTGACTTTCTGCGTCACGCAACGCATCAAGCATGTCAAGCGCGATGCGCCGGCGTACCCGGGCTAGGCACGGCGCGCGCTTCGTCGCCACCACCGAACACAAGAAACTCGCAGTCCTCGCTCGACATCGGTACGCCTACTACTTCCGCCTTGCGCCTGAAGATATAACTGAGTCGGGCAACCGTGGGATCGGTCGCAGTCCGGAAATCAGTCAGCAATGCTACCAGTGCGTCGTCGTTGTCGAAATCTGCCAGATCGACATGGACCTCGATTTGCTGGTCCTTCGTCAGGTCACATCCGTCCCAAAAATCGGCCATTTTCAGCTGGCGCGCTGAATCGGGAAGTGTGGCGTCGAGCACCAACCGAAACGCAAAGAGGAGATTGCTTTTTCCGACACGGTTGGCGCCCAATAAAACAACGCTGCCGACCAAGGGGATATCGATGGACTCGAAATTGCGGAAGTTGCGAATGCTTAGTTTTGCCAGATGCACTTTGTTTCCATTTCAGCTCTTGCTACGGCTATGGCGATCAAAAATCGACCGGGTGTAAGTTATTATTGCGACAATATCCCACTCTACCGCAACTTACCAGTCACCTGCAAAATAAATCGGCGGCGCGGCCATTTGAGTTTGATCCAATGCCCTCCCTATATCGCAGGAGTACCGCATCTACTTCGTCGTCGGTCGCGAATTCGCCGCGGTCTGCGGCGGCAATGGCTGGACGGAGATCGTTGATCGGCGGAACCCACCACCCGGTGTAGCGGCAACAACGGTTCTCAAGAAGTATCGACATGCCTCAAATTTGATGTATAATCGGGTTCAAGTCGCATACATTTCGTCCCGTATCCCGTCAGCAGAGTGGGCTCTTACCGTGGAATGTAGGCGACTATTTTCATTTTTGGCCCACTATTTTTAAGGCTGGCGGCGGCGCGAAGGTTGCAGCAACAACCACCGAATTCGCTTTCCAAAGCAATAAACCTTCACGAGTCCATCTATCTTCGATGCTTTCCCCCGCTCTAGTTTCCTTCGCGTACATACTCGCCACATTATTGTAAACAGTACCAACGCGGCCCATTTGCTTGTTGGGGTGGATGGCGATGATGATCGGAGCTAAGTTCTTCACCTCGTAAGTCACCACTGCCGAGCCTGGATTGCTTTGATGTCCCTTATAGATCGCCTTTGGCGCTGCCAGTAGGGAGTACAGCCGCTCGATGGTGCCTTTGGGGATACCGTGCTCGAAAAGCACCTTGTCTACGACCTTTCCTGAAATCACCAGTTGCACATCGGGCATGCCCAAGTCGAGTAGCACTTGAGGTGTAGGCCCTATTGGCAGAATGAGCTGATGGTTGACATGCTGCTTAGCAGCGCCGTCTTGCATCATTGATTTGATAAGCAGGCCGAGCGCCGTTTTGAACGCGGGATTTTCCATCGTCGCGCCTTATTGTCCAACAACTTTAAGTACTGGTGTTTTGCGACTGACGCGGTTTGCCTTGGCAATGCGGTTAGCTTCTTTAACCTCAATTTCCTCTTGTGCGAACGGCTGCAGGGCGGTTATAAGACCAGAGAAATCATAGATATTGGTCAGGTTCCGGTCATTTTCGACGCGTCGCTGCACGCGATTGATGAACTTTGCCTTTTCCATTTCAGCGATGCGACGGCGAATAGTGGACTCGTCCACACCGATTGTCTCGGCCATCCGTTTCTTCGACGGGTAGGGCAGGGAGTCGGCTGTCCACCAGTATGTGAGCAATACAAGCAGGATATTAATGTGGATGGGTTCGAGTCCCAGCGCTTTCTGGCGAGTAATCAGGGTGCTTGGCAAAATCGTGTAACCGGCATCAATCAGCGCATTGCCCCATTTCTTGCGGCTCTCTTTTTCTTTCTCTTTGGTCACGAGCTTTGGTGGCTCATCAATTTTAACGCTGTCATTCATTTCTGTGCTCCTGTTGCAATTTTGGATAACGCAGTATGACTCATCGCTACATAGAACAGCAACCATTGAACTGTCTACCTGGGAGGCAGGTTTGCACGCCACGCTATTAGTATGTGTTCTGTCTACTTGAGCTATAAATGTAACTTGGTAGTTAATGTTAATTTCCAGGGCAATCTAGCCTCCCAACTGCAAGGCTTATTAGCCTCCCACCTGGGCGGGGTGAATGAACCCCACAAAGACGAAAATTTTTTTGGATGTTGTCTGACTATCTAGTACTTTTCGCACCTTGCGGACTATTAGTCCCTGCCGTCGACTTACGCCGTACGATGCTGGACACTGAAGCGTGTAGAAGGCCGCACTTTCTGGCAGAGGGCACTCGATCATTATTGGACCTGGACTATGAGCGGCGCTTGTTCGGCGTTTTGGCTGAAGTCTAACGTTCTAGGTTGGCGCGCAGGCGGCCACGGGATGAAGGAAGTAAACGTGCTGCGACAAACCCGGGCATACTCGACATCTAAGATTTCTAAAGCGATGCCCATGCCTTCCACCTGCTTGGGCACCGCGCCGGCGTTGGGATGCTATTGCATTTGCCAACGAACAACGGGGGGATGGCTACATTATCGGTCACATGGGCAAAGGGAGTGTCCACTAACCTAGCGGAACATCGAGATTGCACTATTCAGATAGCTGTTGATAATCTCGAAGTCGAACTGGCCAAGCAAAAGCGCGCCCCATGCCATCAATTGCTGGCCAAGGTCGGTAGACAAGAAATCTTTAGTCAGGCTTTTTAACATGTTGTACCAGCCCCAAAGCTTGTAGGCGTTATCCATCAGCTGCGAAGCAGTGTTTTGATGCTGTTTCTCGTGCATTGTCGTTCTCCTTGAATTTGTAAAAGGGTTCGCGGTATGCCTCCCTTTCAACCTGAAGTGCGCGATGTCCATGGCGCATTTCTGCAAGTACTGGCGCCTGTGTCAACCATGAAACTGGCGGTACGAATAGTCGACTGCAGCGGACGTGCGCAGGCCTTGATGCCAAACGGCGAAAGCAGCACGCAGCTGGGAAAAGGGATGGTCAATTGGAGGGAAGTAAAGCGAAGTGGAAGCAAGCCAATGAAAGCGATCTACCCGGCAGGTATGATCACTGGCAGTTCTTTCCTCTAGTAGGGGTTAAAGGCACTGCGGTAAGACGATGGGAATGCCTTGCGGCTGCTTGTGCTGTAATGGGTTGCTCTAATGGCGCCTTCCTCTGTCTATAGTGTGGGTTAGACGTTGAGTTCTCTCTAATATGCGACTTCTACCTACGGCAGGTGCTACCGCGTGCTCCGTGCTAGAGCGTACCAATACTGCCAAGCGCCCTTTTCCGCAATCTAGTCGTGATTACTCAACTAATCACGACGAACTGCGGGTAGATATTGACGGGATCGCGAAGGCTGGGGCAGGGACCAAGCGCGGCGGCAAGCCGGCCTCCACGGACGCGAGCTGGTGCCGGCCCCCGAGGCGCCGGACGAGAAAATTCCGTTTCCAGGCGTCGACTGTCCCTTCTTGAGGCATTCGTGAGAGGGGCTGGCGTTAATGGACTATAATGGTCCTCATAAGGAAGTTGAAGGGATACCATCATGACACTCAAAATTCGCGCTAGCGCGCGCAGGTTCAGCTCCCCGACAATATTGAGGGGCGATGCCCCGTTCCTCGGCGCCACTGTCCAGGAATGGGACAAGGCGATCACCGGCAACATGGACAAGACGCTTGCCCAAGTCAAGCTACGCGCAATGGGTAACGGCCCTAAACGCGATGCTTCCAAGGCCACGACGTTCGATCTGGCGAGCTTCGCCGGCAAACGCTTGGCCAACGCCAAATAATTTTCCTTCTTATTACTTGAAAACGCGGCTTCGACCGCGTTTTTTATATGTCCAACGAAAAAATAGATAGTGTGCTCGATCTGCATGTGGTGGTGTTCGCCGGTCCGAACGGGTCCGGGAAGACTTCGCTGATCGACGAAATCAAGCAGACAGGTCTGGCGACTGTCAGGGGCGTCTATCCTCTTCCTGCTTACTTCATCAACCCTGACCAGGTGGCCAAGGACCTGCAGGGTGACTTCCCGAACCAGAACGCCAGGGATGAAGCGGCCCAGAGCGCTGCGATGCGCATCCGCGCAGAAGCGACCGAGAGTAAGCTGCCGTTCGCCTTTGAGACCGTCATGTCCCATCCGTCGCGTATCAACGAAATGCTGATGCTTAAGGAACAAGATTACCGTCTGTTCCTGACCTTCATCACCACCGACGACCCGGAAAAGAACGTCGCGCGGGTGACGCTGCGCTACGAAACTGGCTCGACCACGGGGCACTACGTCGCGCCCGACAAGGTGCGGGAACGCTACCACCGCACGCTCGCGCTGCTTCCGCGCGCGGCCGAGATTGCCGATGCCGTCTACATCTACGACAATTCCGTCGATTTCGAGAAGCCCAAGCTGCAGGCCGTCATCGAGCGCGACGGGCAGTTCTCGGTCTTGCCCGACGCGAAGGATTGGGTAATCCAGCGCCTGGTCCATCCCCTGCAGCAGCGCGAACGCGAACTGGACCAGTTGATCGCCGATCTCGAAAACGTTGGGTACCAGGTTGGCGACGTGGACGAGCTGCATGGTACCTACAAGGGCGTGGTGCTTTCGACGACCACCTACTTTCTGGCCCAGCTGGACGACGCGACCAAGCAGGCCGTGATCCACGACCGGCTCATGCTCGACACCGGTTCGAAAGTGGCTGGCAACGAGCCTCCGACATACGCGCAGCGGGAAAACCTGGCGGTCCACTATTCGCCAGCGAATGCGCCCATGGTGGAGCACCCCGGATTGGCACCCAAGTAGGCGCCCGCTTGCGCGCTTGGGCGCCTACGTCAGAATCGGGATGACCAACCGCTTTGCAGTGCCAATCCCAGACGTCATTGGTGATGCATTTGGTCATGCAGCCACCGAGATTTCCGCAAAAAGTGTCGACTCCGCTTGGATGCGCTTGCGCGCGATCTCGGCGTAGGCCGGGTTCAGTTCGATGCCAATACAGTCACGCTGCAGGCGATCAGCGACAAGGCCGGTGGTGCCGGCGCCGAAGAAGGGATCAAGCACCGTGCCGCCCGGCGGGCAGCCGGCCTTGATGCAGGTTTCTGGCAGCTCCGTAGGAAACGTGGCGAAATGCGCTTCCTTGAACGACTGAGTCACCATCGTCCAAACGCTTCGCTTGTTGCGTGTGGCAGGCATGATCGCCATGGCTTGGTCGAAGCTCGCGTTATTCTTAATGCCGCTGTCATCCGTCTCCAGCTTCCGCCAGCCGGAGCCGTGACCCATTCGTGCGTTTGCCGAGGTATCGATCACGTCAGCCGCCATCGATTTGACTCGGCCACGTTGGCGAGCTGTGGAATCCGTACCATGACCGAACCTGACCCCTACCCCGCGCGCTACCGGATTCATCATTCCGTTGGTCTTGGCGCCACCGTTTGCCCTGGCGCTTCCAACTTGGCGCAGCACGTCTTGCGAAAGGCGTGCATGCGTTCCAGCTGATACTGGTTCGCAAATTGCGTCTTGATCGAAGTAATATTTTTCGCTTTTAGTCAGCAGGAAGATGTACTCATGGCTCTTGGTGCAGCGGTCGCGCATTGACTCAGGCATCGGGTTGGGCTTGCTCCAAACGATGTCTTGGCGCACCCACCAGCCTGCGGCCTGCAGCGCGATGGCCAGCCGGTGCGGCATCATGCACAGGTCTTTCGGCTTCAGGCCGGGCTGGGGCATGCGGTTCGGCTGCGTCATTGGGCCGCGCGCCGGCGCCTTGTCGTCTCCTCGGACGCCTGTCCAGCGCTCGCCCTGCGTGCCGCCGCCCGGCGCAGTGTTCACTTTGCCGGCGCCGGTGGCGTAGCTGTCGCCCATATTGATCCAACAGGTGCCGTCAGGGCGAAGCACACGGCGCACCTCTTCGAACACGTCGACCATGACCCCGATGAACTCGGCGGGCGATGCTTCCAGACCGATCTGGCCGTCGATGCCATAGTCGCGCAGCCCCCAGTACGGTGGACTGGTGACACAGCAATGGACGGAATCGGCGGCCAGGGTGCGCAGCTGCTCTCGCACGTCACCGATAAGAATTTTGATCGTCATGGCGTGCGCTCGTCATAAATTGAAGTCGGTTAATTCCTGCGAGAAATATATGGGACATAGACTGGCCAAAACCAAGCATAGAAAATTCTGAGCCAGAAGCGATCCAGAAACTTCAGGCCGGCCAATTTGGAGGCCGTCGGCACTTTGACCAAGTGCTGGACCATGAATCCGACAGTGAGGTAGCCTATGCCAAGCCAGAGCACGAGAAACGAGCCATGGCTGATCCACAGCCACGCGCACAACAGACTAGCATTGAGAACTATGATCACCAACGTCCTGATCTGAGAGCCGAACTTCACGCCTTGCCGCTGCGCGCCCTTGGCCGGCGCCTGGAGGGCACGCTCAATCATTTGTTCCGGCGTCAACTGCTTGTGCTCCTTAATGATTGGCCAGAACCATTTCATGAAAAAATGGGCGCCTATGCCGTAAATCAGCAGAATCAAGATCATGCTGAAGACTTTATCCATAGGTAATCTCTCCAAAAGAAGGATCAGGGGGTAGGTGTTCATAGGTAGTCCCTTCTATTTTTCAAAGTGCTGGAACATTTTTAGCCAGAAAAAATTTCCTGGATTCTGGCGCTTATCTTCTGGCGGGTGTTATTACTGGATCCCATTGGATCAGCAGGATTGACACAAAACTCGGCGCTGACGTCGCTGCCAGTGCCATTTTTTGAGAATTTCAATTCGAGCCAGATGGCTCGCTTCTCACCAGCTGCGGTATATGAGACAGTTTGAGCCAAATGGTAGAAAGCGCCACTCTGCTTCTCATGTTTGTACCTTTGATCGACCAAGTAATTATCAGAGATTAGTTTGTGATAAATCGTAATTTGCTCTGGAGACTTAAATCCAAAGCGGCTCATCGCTCGCCCATAAAGCGTATCGACATCAAATTTACTTTTGTGGTTAGGCAGAATAGTGCATTTATTAATATTGGAAGAGGTGGCGGCTGCAATACTATTAGGTGCCGCAGCGCGATTAACTGCTGGTGAAGACTGAGTCGCACTGGAACTGATTGTTATCAGACCATTAAGCGTCGGGTCAAAATTTGCGCAGCCCGAGTGAGATGTCGCGATTACGCCAACGAACAGTACATTGATGATTCTCATGATGACTCCTCAAAAAAGGGCCGGGACACTGGCCCTGGTTTCACAGAATCAGGCTTACGCTGGCCGCTCATCGAGCTCGCCATAGTCAAATGGTGGCGGTTCGTCCGAGGTATTTGGCGAGCTTTTATTGCGAGATTCAGCAAATTGGATCGAATTAACTCGGGTCGGAGACAAAAACACAGCGCTTGCTACTACGGAGAACGCGATGACAAGATTGCCTCCTTCATCATGCGCTTCAAACTGCGTAAGTCGCCCCTCCACCTTAACGCGCGTACCTTTTCGGAGCAACCGTGCGCAATTTTCAGCTGTATGATCATAGGTAGTTACCGGGAGCCATATTCCACCACTTTGCGTATAGGAACCGTCGCCGGTTTTTTCGTATTCATCAAAAAACACGCGCATTTCTGCTGCCTTCATCGTCTTACCTTTTCTTGCGGTTATATTCTTAATGGAAGGGGCATCAGCTAAATTACCGACTCCTTGAAATGTGTTTGGCATTACAGCCTCCAGATTAGTTAGGCGCCATGTGTTTCCACAAGAGGCTCGGCGCATCTGCCTATTATGGGTTTGAATGTAAGAAGTACATCAACCTTCGCTTACGCTTTACCGTCGGATTTGGTCCTCGAAATGCCGTAAAACTGAGCGATTGTGTTTTTCCTGGCTGTTTAGAGAGGCCGCCATTTCATTGACCGTCTGGTACCACTGAACAAGATCTGGTGGAAGCGGTGACAGAAAATCCTCTAGTTCGTCCCATGCGATGTGGCTGGTGTCGGTGGTCCCGGCACGTCTCCATCGAAGCGATAGCTGACCAGTGGACCCTCGGGTATGGATGGCCAAATAGAAACGTTTCGCCTTAATTGATTTGGTAGCTACAGCGAGCCGCCGCATATCCTGATGGACCTGGTCAACAGCAGCTTGTGCTTTGAGCAGGCGGCGGCGGTCGCCCCTACCCTTAAAGGCTTTTCGGTCGACATGATGTTGACCGGCAAGACCAGAAGCAATATTGGCTGATGTTGACGATGGATCGGGGGCAACGAAATCCATGCCGCTAAGCGACATCGCTGGCAACGACGGTAGCCGTACGGGCCGGAAGGGAAAAACGGCAACTGGCGCATCCGTGGATTCACGACCCGGTTGCTCTAGTGAAGAAGGAAAACTGTCGCAGTCCATATTACCTCCTGAAATCTCTCTGCAGTCTTATCCTATTTTGGTTCGTCAAAGCAGCTTGTCGATTGCCGCTGCTTCAACGTCATTCCCAGCCTGTTTTTCCATCTCCGAACTGACATGCGCCAGTATTGCTTTTTCGTGCGGCGCCAAATTCAGCCGCCTGCGACTGTGACGTGGCTGGAGCTTGCCGCTGTACACATCAGGGGGAATAAGGCCCAGTAATTGAGTTACGTCCGATTGGCGTCTTGCCGCATCACCGGATGCATTTGGCACAAAATCGGCTCGGCATAAATCACGAAGTTCTGGACGCATTAGGAATCGCTCGAAGCGGGCCGTTTCAATGAACGCCGCCCGTATTACACGTGTTAATTCGCGGATGCTTTGCCGGCCTTGATCGTCGGTGAGTTGATCTTTTCGCACCAGTGTTTTTACAGTTCGAATGTAATAGTCAAAATGGACGACGAGATCGCTGATTGCGTAGCCGTACGGGCTTTTGAAGCCCAACAGAAGCACCTTTGGTTCGGCTGATCGCAAGATCGAGTACTGAAGGCCCCGGACACGCTGCGCTTCCAGTTTTTGCTGCAGTCGATTGACTTCCCGTTCCAATCGACGGGTGATGTCTTGCATCAGTTCTTCGTGGCGTAATAGTGCCCAATCTGCATAGGGATTATCAGCGCCCGATAAGAGCCAAAGGCATTTGAGAGCGGCAGCGACACGTTTTCCGCCGACAATCTGCGCGTATAGCCCGTTTGGATCTTTAGCACGACCCATAAAGAGGCGAAAAGCTTCCTTGGTGTGCAGTTGCATCGTGTCTTGGTCCTCATTAATTAGAGATCCAAGACTTCGCAAATGCACAGCTTCTTGTGTCGAGACAATTTTTTCTGCGCCAGCCCGATTTTCGTACTCTTCCTGCATGACATTGAATTCCAGGAGACGTTCCTCATACATCATTAGTCGTTTAAATCGTGGGTCATTTTGGTCCGGTGTGTCGGATTCTAAGAGATCACGCAATGCTTCGCGCTCTTTGGGAATGGAATAACCGTCCGGAAATGGTGAGCCCTCTTCAGTTTCGAATACCACTTCGGTTGTGGTAACAAACGGAGACGGAATAGTGGAATAGATATCTGCTATTGAAACAGTTCTTTTCGAAGCGTCATCGGGGGTTGCTGTAGAGTCGCCCTGAATGTTATCCGTCATGTTAGTCCCCTGTAAGTGGAATATGTCTTATGTAATATTTGAAGTCGTTCTCTTGGACAGGTTAACCAATTTATGTACGCAACTACCGCCATCCCATTTGGTTTCTTGTTGTGCGGGTTGCTGGTTATTTTTGGCGATGCCTTGATTGGTATATGGTTCGAACTCATTAATTACTAGCCACAAAGTCGCCAGGGTATGAGATGGGAAAATATTATGAAGTGAAAAAAGCTGTTCCCGAACTGGCGAAGTTGGACTTGCCTTAACAATTTTGTCCCAACTTTCATGTATGTCCTCGCGTTCATAAGGATTTGGCATTGGAGGCCGTCCCAAGCGTTGCTCAGAAAGTAGAAGATGTTTTGCTGCCTTTGCTTCTTTGCTGCTCATCTTGAACATTTTGCAGATCATCGAGACTGAAGCACCATGTCGTACAAAATATTCTTTTAAATGGCGAACCCGCCGTTCATCTGCCGCCTGGGCGAAGGCATGGGATAGTTGCTTCTCGTTTAAGGTAACCTCCATGGTTACGTTTTGAAAATGTGATACACGGAGGGCGTCCCGTGACGACAGGCTGCGTAGATTCTCAACCCATTCGGAGTCGATACCTTGGCTCAACAAGGAGGCGGTATTGTTGTCCGCCTGATCCAGTAGAGATTCGATAATCAATACCCGGATTGCGGCATCTTTAATATTGAGTCTGATCATTTTTTCCCCCATGCGGACGGTAAAGGGGAGCTATTGGCATAGCGGTTCGAACCGATGGATGAGATCGGAATGACGCTAAGGAATTGAATTTTCTCTTCTTTGCTGGAGCGCAGAAGAGTTGATAGACGGGGCGCGCCTATAGCATGAAGAAGCAGTCCCGTAGAGGGGACGTCGCTTCCGAAGGAAATTGCAATATTAAGTTGCAATCTGTGAGCATTAAGCGGCCCCAGCTTTAAAACTGGGGGGGCAAAATAAATGATGGGTTTGCTTTGGTTTGTCATGATAACTCCTCAAGTTCATCGAACATGAGGAGTTGGCCATGTAGAAACTACACTTTCATTCGCAAAATGGATGAGTCCGCATTTTGTGCTAACGCAATTTTGTATTCAACCTTCCACCGACCAACCCCGCAAAGTTAATTTAGCACAAAACTCGGGATGTCAACATATTTTTTATCGATTTGTCTTATGAGCTGACGCAAGGAAGTTATTGAACAGCGATAAAAATTTCATTTGAAAAATTATTGAACATAATAAAAATATATTTTGATAACTAGTGAATCTCATGGAAGACGCCGGCGGCGCCGGCAGTGCCGGGCAGCAGCTGCATCGTTGACAGTATCGCGCCGCACCGCGCCGGCGGCGCCGTGTGGCGCTGCGGCCGGCGGGCAGGCCCAGGGCAGGGGCTTTGCGGCGTGGCCGCCCACGCCGGGCTGCAGCAGCAGCTGGTGGAAGACGCCGGCGGCGCCGGCAGTGCCGGGCAGCAGCTGCATCGTTGACAGTATCGCGCCGCACCGCGCCGGCGGCGCCGTGTGGCGCTGCGGCCGGCGGGCAGGCCCAGGGCAGGGGCTTTGCGGCGTGGCCGCCCACGCCGGGCTGCAGCAGCAGCTGGTGGAAGACGCCGGCGGCGCCGGCAGTGCCGGGCAGCAGCTGCATCGTTGACAGTATCGCGCCGCACCGCGCCGGCGGCGCCGTGTGGCGCTGCGGCCGGCGGGCAGGCCCAGGGCAGGGGCTTTGCGGCGTGGCCGCCCACGCCGGGCTGCAGCAGCAGCTGGTGGAAGACGCCGGCGGCGCCGGCAGTGCCGGGCAGCAGCTGCATCGTTGACAGTATCGCGCCGCACCGCGCCGGCGGCGCCGTGTGGCGCTGCGGCCGGCGGGCAGGCCCAGGGCAGGGGCTTTGCGGCGTGGCCGCCCACGCCGGGCTGCAGCAGCAGCTGGTGGAAGACGCCGGCGGCGCCGGCAGTGCCGGGCAGCAGCTGCATCGTTGACAGTATCGCGCCGCACCGCGCCGGCGGCGCCGTGTGGCGCTGCGGCCGGCGGGCAGGCCCAGGGCAGGGGCTTTGCGGCGTGGCCGCCCACGCCGGGCTGCAGCAGCAGCTGGTGGAAGACGCCGGCGGCGCCGGCAGTGCCGGGCAGCAGCTGCATCGTTGACAGTATCGCGCCGCACCGCGCCGGCGGCGCCGTGTGGCGCTGCGGCCGGCGGGCAGGCCCAGGGCAGGGGCTTTGCGGCGTGGCCGCCCACGCCGGGCTGCAGCAGCAGCTGGTGGAAGACGCCGGCGGCGCCGGCAGTGCCGGGCAGCAGCTGCATCGTTGACAGTATCGCGCCGCACCGCGCCGGCGGCGCCGTGTGGCGCTGCGGCCGGCGGGCAGGCCCAGGGCAGGGGCTTTGCGGCGTGGCCGCCCACGCCGGGCTGCAGCAGCAGCTGGTGGAAGACGCCGGCGGCGCCGGCAGTGCCGGGCAGCAGCTGCATCGTTGACAGTATCGCGCCGCACCGCGCCGGCGGCGCCGTGTGGCGCTGCGGCCGGCGGGCAGGCCCAGGGCAGGGGCTTTGCGGCGTGGCCGCCCACGCCGGGCTGCAGCAGCAGCTGGTGGAAGACGCCGGCGGCGCCGGCAGTGCCGGGCAGCAGCTGCATCGTTGACAGTATCGCGCCGCACCGCGCCGGCGGCGCCGTGTGGCGCTGCGGCCGGCGGGCAGGCCCAGGGCAGGGGCTTTGCGGCGTGGCCGCCCACGCCGGGCTGCAGCAGCAGCTGGTGGAAGACGCCGGCGGCGCCGGCAGTGCCGGGCAGCAGCTGCATCGTTGACAGTATCGCGCCGCACCGCGCCGGCGGCGCCGTGTGGCGCTGCGGCCGGCGGGCAGGCCCAGGGCAGGGGCTTTGCGGCGTGGCCGCCCACGCCGGGCTGCAGCAGCAGCTGGTGGAAGACGCCGGCGGCGCCGGCAGTGCCGGGCAGCAGCTGCATCGTTGACAGTATCGCGCCGCACCGCGCCGGCGGCGCCGTGTGGCGCTGCGGCCGGCGGGCAGGATAAACACATTCATCGATTTTGACAACTAAAAAAGGTTGTCAATGGCTTTCCGTAGACTATATTGAATTCACCGAAAGCTCTTTCTCAGGTGGTCATCATGAAAACTAAACCGCATGAAATTGATTCTCTGGTCGGTACTCCATGCCTCTGCGGCCAGGTTGGCGTATGGCATATAAACTGCTACCAGGGTAAATCCACACAAACCATCCACATCGAATTGGCCGCAGCGTACAAGAAGGTTGCGGACGACATTCAGCCTGGAAAATTGACGATCAACGGCTCGGCCATCAGCACTGGCATCGCCTACTGCATAGGCTGTGGGTGTGATGATCGCCATGCGTGCGCGGCGGGTTGCTGGTGGCTGCGCGTTGACTATACAACGGGGACAGGGGTGTGCAGTGAGTGCAGGCACCATGTAGAGCGCTTTGACGCTGGGGCCCGGCATTCCTTCCTCCCTCGCACTCGCGTATCGGATACTGGTCCGACCCACGCGCTCGATTTATCCGCACTCACTCCCACGGAGTTGTCGGCTGCTATGCGTGGCGGCACCCTCAACTGGGGCGTACATGGGTCGGCAGCTCAACATATCCGATATTCGGTACTCCGACCGCTTTGCGCGCGTAAGAAATGCCACTGCGGTTGCGGACGGCGCGCAACCCATGCTGGGATGGCAAACGGCGTGTGTCTGATGATCGGCTGCGAGTTACATGTTCATCGCTGGGCACGTCAAGGTAAGTGATGGAGGAAATCATGGACGAAACAATCAACACTTCCTGGTACGATATTACATTCAATCCCTGGGGCTGCAGCAGAAACTCACCGGAATGTGATCGTTGTTGTGCTGAGGTCGATACGCCAGCGCGTGCGCATCACATTTTGTGGCGGCATGACAAAATGTGCACGTGTGGCGTCGTAGCTGACTGGCAGCTCCCGCTGTACTGGAATAGCGTCCACGCCGAATTTTTCGCCCAGCATGGCCGCCGGCGCCGGGTGTTCTGCGCGTTACTCGATGATGTGTTTGACTATCGGGCCGACCCGTACAGGCGGGGGGAGTTATGGGCACTGATCCAACATACACCGCAGTTGGACTGGCTGATGCTGACCAAGCACATTGGCAACGCAGTTGATATGCTCCCGTTTCATCGGGGCGAGGGAAACCTCCACGTGGGACTTGGCATTAGCGTATCTACACAAGAAGAGATCGATCGTGACGTGCCCAGGCTGTTGACAGCCCCTGTGCAATTGCGATGGCTCAGCATAGAACCCTTGTTGGAAAGCGTCAGTCTGACCAATATGCTGTCCAAGTCCCACAGCATGATGGCGTTCGATGGTAGTCGTACTTCCATTGATTGGGTCGTATGCGGCGGTGAATCTGGCACCGGAGGTTGGCCAATGCCAGCTGGTGCAATTCACAGCCTGCGCGCAGAATGTGCGGCAACTGGCATCCCGTTCTCCTTGAGAGGGGGATTTGCTCAGAATGAGGTTTGGTTAAAGGCGGCATAGGCAGCCGACCAATTCAACGACACGCTTCCTTGGCCGGCGGTAGTAACGTGGTGGCAACAGCATCACTGCCTGTCAAATTCACCCTAGCGAGGGGTTCAGCATGATTATCCGTAGTGTGTTGGAGGGGGTGCTATGCCCCGCGATCTAGTCACTGAGGTTAAAGAGTTTCGGCACTTTCACTTTTGCTGTGGACTTGGCGGCGCTAAGAAAGGGTTCAACAAGGCGCGCCCGCAGGTCGGTAGCGTCGGCGCTGTGTTCCGCTGTATCGGAGGCGTCGACAACGATCCGGCGGCCATCCGCGATTTCAACAATGCCGGCCCTGGGCGACTGGGTACGGTCCTCGATCTCTTCACCCGTGCGCAGTACATTGCCTTCCATGGCAAAGAGCCGCCCCCAGGTTGGCGCGAAGCGACCCCCATCGATATCCGGCGTGCAGCCGGTTTTGAGAGTCCAAACGTCGTGGTCATCAGCTCCCCTTGCAAGGGGGCCAGCGGATTGCTGAGTGAAACGCTCAGCAGGACTGCAAAATATCAGGCGTTGAATGAACTGACGCTACGCTGCATCTGGCTGATGTGCGAGGCTTGGGCGGACGATCCGGTCGACTTGATTGTGTTCGAGAATGTCCCGCGGCTGGCCACGCGAGGGCGCCATCTGCTGGACCAGATCAACCAGCTGCTGCAGCAGTATGGCTACGCAGTGGCCGAAACCACGCACGATTGCGGCGAACTGGGTGGTCTGGCTCAAAGCCGCAAACGTTTTTTGCTGGTCGCCCGTCATATCGAGAAGGTACCGCCGTTCCTGTATGAACCTGAAAAAAAGCGCCTGCGCGCCGTCGGCGAGGTGCTGGGCCGCATGCCAATGCCCGGCGATGATGCTGCTGGTCCAATGCATCGCATCCCGCGCCTGCAGTGGAAAACCTGGGTGCGCTTGGCCTTTGTGGAGGCGGGCAGCGACTGGCGCAGCTTGAACAAGCTGGTCGTGGCCAACGGTCATCTGCGCGATTATTTGATCGTCGCGGATATGCACAACGGCGTACTGGGTGTGCGTGACTGGCAAGTACCCACCGGAACGGTTACTGGAAACAGCCGGCCTGCGACCGGATCCTTCTCCGTCGCCGACCCGCGCCACTTTGGTCCGGACAAGCACAGTAACGAATGCCGCATCAACCCGTGGTCCGACGCCGCGAAGGTTGTATCCAGCGCGCACGGGACGGGACAGTGTGTGGCCGATCCTCGCATGGAAACCAACGCTGAATATAGTCAATACGGCGTCATGCCGTGGAACGCGACGAGCGGCGTAATCAGCGCGCAGTCGGCGCCTGGTGGTGGGCGGTACTCGGTGGCGGATCCGCGCGCTTCGGGCGATCGACACGCCAGACACGCCAATGTGTATCGCATCGTTCCCTGGGATGGCTCGCCAGACACGGTAGCGGGTGACTACAGGCCGACCAGTGCTGGTGGTGTTTCAGATATCCGTCCACCAGCTGGACCAGTATTTATCAAGTATGCCGTCACGCCGTGGGATAGACGAACCGGTACAGTGATCGGCGGGGATGACCAAGGGGCCTATGCTGTTGCTGATCCCCGGCGACAAGGCGAGGCATTCGGGAAATACAACGTCACTCGTTTCGATGAGGCTGCAGGTACCGTCATTGCCGGCAGCACCACCGGCCAGGGCGCCTTCGCTGTAGCTGATCCACGCAGCAAAATCAACAATCGACGCGCCGGTGACGCATATCTGACAGGTGGTCACTACGGGGTCATGCCCTGGAACTCCAGCTGCGGGGCGGTGAGTGCCTCGGCCAGCTGTGACAATGGTCCCTGGTCGGTGGCCGATCCCCGCATTGATGATGTGATCAGGCTGCCGGCACTGGACCAAAAGGTGGTGGCAATGATCCGGGCGCTCGATGGCACCTGGCATCGCCCATTCACCACGCTGGAAATGGCGGCGTTGCAATCGCTGATCGATCCGGACGAATATTGGTCGACGGACCCGCTGACGCAACGAGAAATCGATGCATTCCATGCGCAGCGGCGGCAGCAGCATTGGCTGCTTGATGGTTCCAGTGATAGCGCCTGGCGTGAACGTATCGGGAATGCGATCCCGCCCCTCGCAGCACAGGCGATCGGGGAGGTGATGGGCACCACGCTGCTGCTGGCAGACGCCGGCGAGACATTCATGCTCAACGCAATGCCCATCTGGGTTCAGCCGATTGCCATCGCGATCGCTGCCTCGCAATCCAGCTGGGGAGCCCGGTGATGACAACGATCTCACGCATAAAATAGCGTCGCAGGCGGTTGCGCTGCGAGTCCCGACCACTTGTGCTCCAGTTCTCGACCTGGCACGTGACAAGTGCCCTACGTCCGATTTGAAGGATAGTTAGGATAGTCGCCGTGGTGTTTCCAGACGCTGGCCACCCGCAACCACGCAAAGATATTGATGCTTTTCCTCAACAGGCCATACCAGATTACCGATTGTGTATGAAGCGATACGTCCATCAATCCAGTTGACAGCGACGTCCGCTCGTTCTATTGTTGATATTGAATTTGCTCGCACCTGAGCAACCGCGGTGGGTCAAACTCTTGCAACCCACACGTCCTGGCCAGCCACGCCGGGATCAGAGTCTCTGTAGCGCTTCTGCCACCCCGATCGGGAAGACCTCTTCTCGATCCCCTGGGGCTCGGATGGTCTTCCTTTCGCTTTTTTTAATGGAGATCATCATGGAAACGAATGCAAACACCCATCTGCAAGGCCGGAACGAGGTTGTCCCTATTACTGCGGTGCTGGTAACCGATGTCGACGAACGGATGGAATGCCTTCCCAACGTGGCGGGGAGACGCTGCGTATTGTTGGAATTTACCGTGTACAACATGCTCGGTAGAATGAGTCAAGACTACCAGGGGGGCTACTGGGATTTCTATAAGTTGTCGAATGGCGGTTTCTACATGTCACCGCAAACCGATAATACCTTCCGGATGCGTTGCGAAAATATGTTCGAAGGGGAAGTGAACGCCCAGACGGCGGGTCTCATCGCGTGCGCTATGGCGTATAGCCATCTATCTTTTGCCGAGGACGCTGATTGCTTCGGGGAGGCTTATATGTTGCTGTGGCAATACCTCGTCCAGCAATCGAACGCCGCAATAATTTTCGCGGCTTTGGACTAACCGGTACCAGGTCGGCGGATGGATTCCCGGCCGTGGCCTGGCACTGCTGTGAACATGCAACTGCGGTGGGTCAAACTCTTGCAACCCACACGTCCTGGCCAGCCACGCCGGGATCAGAGTCTCTGTAGCGCTTCTGCCACCCCGATCGGGAAGACCTCTTCTCGATCCCCTGGGGCTCGGATGGTCTTCCTTTCGTTATTTTTGACTGGAGATCATCATGATGACCAATAACAGCCGCAACAATTCTTCGAAAACTCCTGGACCCGTTCACAGCGGTACCAGTCCGTCGAAAACTGCTACCCCGGTACACAACCGTACCAGTCCGTCCAAAACTGCTGACCCAGTGCGTCGACCGCCCGGGACGTGCAGGGAGTATCGCTGCTGGTGCAGGGAGTGTCGCTGCTATTGTGGGCGGCGCGCAACCCTCGCTGGGATGGTTAATGCTGTGTGTTTGGTGATAGCCCTGTACTGCTTGAATGTACTAAACTTTGGAGGAATCATCATGTCACAAGAAAGTGCGCCTGCAGTTACTGACACCAACCCTGTCATCGCGACCATCAGCAATGCTTTCAAGCGCCTTCACCAAATTGGAGAACAAAAGGCCGTCTCCGACATCGTTTATAGTTTTTTGAAACATTCTGGTTTGGAAGTGTCGGAAGGTGGCGCCGAGACGTTGTGCGGAGCCAAGCTGGGTCAGATCATTCGGGTTCGATCTGGAAAAGTTGATCCAGCCTATGCCGACGTTATGCGTGATCTGGCAGCGATGGATAAGTACGCCAAGGAACACAACGCGCACCCGCAATTAAATAGCAAACTGCCCCGGGTTGATTTGGAGGCTACCCGGGAAGCATTGAGTCGCGGTGCTTTGCAACAAGGTACGCTGCAGGCGAAAGCTCATCGTTAGCGTGTGCAGCGCATGCAGGCAAAAGCTGGATGATTAACCCAATCCTATACTTGGAGAAGTTTCTAATATGGAAGCGTAAAAGCTGGCTTCGATTCATGGAGAATCGAGGTCAGCTTCGTCTAGGGAAGTGCTGATATTACTATGTAAATCGGCACCATCCACAGCATCCTACAACATCAAATCATGAAAGATTTACCAATGAAAACTATTCTGAAAAACCTGATTTTGGCTGCTGTTCTGGTCGCGGCCGGCGCCAATGCTCAAGAGCCCGCTGCGCATACTTCCGCTTCGGTGCAGTTCACCAGTGGCACGGATTTCGCCGCTACGCTGGCTGTGCGCGAATATCTTAAAATGTTTTACCCGGTGACTGATAACAAAATTGCTACCCAGGTAGTCGAATCGCAGGGCAAATCGGCAACCGTAAAAGCAACTTTTCCGGGGTACTCGTGTGCTGTGGAACTCATGAAAAACGAGTCCGTGAATAAGTACGGCTGGGAGGTTCGGAACCCAGGATGCCGCAAACTCTAACCTGTGGCAGCGTGGAAGCCGGCGTGGTTTCAGTGCTATTCAGACGCCAGCTTCTTCAATTTTTTTACCGGACTCGACCCATTTTTTTACCCATTTCGGCTGGCGGCCGCGGCCACTCCACTGCAGCGTCGGATCGGTCGGATGGCGGTATTTGACAGCAACTGTTTGCTTCACCTTCGCAGGAGCACCATTTCCGACAAGGTCTTTGAGCGATACGCCTACTCGCTGTGCAATTTCCAGAATTTTCGCGCGAGCATCGTTGATGTCTTTCTGTTCCTTTATCTTCAATTGCTTCTTGACCTGATCTTGCAGTTCGCGAAGTTCGGAAATAGAGAAATTTTCAAGATTCATATGTCATTTTCCTGACGTTAATAAAATCAGTAAGTTACCACATGACTCAATTGGCCATGCTTCATTTTTGCATCTGCGCACACGGATAGCACCGTTCCAAGCGCGTGCAGGCACGATTGGTTGCCAGCATGGATGAGTAAAAGGGGGTGAACAAGGCATAATTGCCAAAGTCCGCAAAGCTGCATGGGTGCAGCTGTGCCAGACTCACACTCTAGAGGTAATCAATGCCACGACCAAAACGGAGAATGAGTGCGATCGAGTTTGACGCGATCCAAGTATTACTGCCTAGTATCAGCAAAAAGCGCTGTACTGTCGCCAGGGCGGCATTGGTCGATGGCGAGACGTTGGCCGTCGTTAGTGACAGATTCAACTGCTCACGCCAGGCGGTCAACACGTTAGTCAATATTTTTTGTGACGGGCTGGCGCGCTTTCATGAGGCACAGCGGGTGATGAATGCCGATGAGCTGGTGCCGCCAGGATGGGAAAGGGCCACGCTTATGGCGCCTAGTCAGCTGATCAACAAGTTCCGTGCAGAGATCAATGAACTGGGAAACACCAACTGACCAGCTCTAGCTGTGAAGTTGCAAGAGGTTATTCTGGCCGGATCTGAGCCGTGACATTGGGGCCTTGCCAGCAATGCCCTGATGCGGCCGGTGCCAGTTGTAGTGATGGTTCCATTCTTTGAGCATGTTGGCCCGCTCCAGTGAGTTGTTATAAACAAAGCCGTAAGCCCATTCGCGCAAGGCTGACTGGATGAAGCGTTCGGCCTTGCCATTGGTCTGTGGCCGATAGGGCCGTGTAAAGCGGTGCTTCAATGCCATCTGGGTACAAGTGGCCTTGAATGACTTGGAGCGAAAGGCTGAGCCGTTATCGGTCAACAACGCTTTGGGGCGCACCCCGAGTGAGCAGAAATAGGCGTGGGTATTGGCGAGGAATCGGTTGGCATTCTCCTGGGTTTCGTCAGGATAGAGCTCCGTGAAGGCGATGCGGGCATGGTCGTCAATGGCGATAAACAAGACTTCCCAGCCGGCGCCGCGCGTACGGTCTCGCCGGTCTCCTGTCGCACGATGGCCGGTGGTTTCAATGCGCCCGAGCTTCTTGGTATCGATATGAATCAGGTCGCCTGGTTCTGCATGCTCGTAGCGCTGCACCGGCTCGACGGGATCGAGATCGCTCAGTTTGGACAAGCCGGCACGCGCCAGCACACGGCTTACCGTGGCCTTCGATATCTGCAGGTACTGGGCAATCCTTGCCTGTGTCATGCGCTTCTTGCGTAGCTCGACAACCGTCAGTGCCTTGCCCGCGTCGAGTGCCAAGGGACTATGCAGCGGACGCGACGATCGATCCATCAAGCCCTCTCGCCCCTCGGCAAGGAAGCGCCCCAGCCATTTGCGCACGGTTGCTTCGCTCACGGCGTAGCGGGTAGCGGCCTGGCAGCTCGGCAGGCGGTTAAGCAGGACGTCTTCGACCATCTCGACTCGACGAATCAGCGTTAATCGGGCATTCTTATGGATGTTCATTCGGTTGGTTTCCTTGAGAACTGGGGGTTTGGCGATTTCCAGTGTCTCAAATCCAATCCGAATGAACCACAACAACCTATTGAAACATCACATCTAGCGACGCGGTGCTGCGTGATTGGCCTGCTTCACCATCCTCTCAAGTTTTACCGCTCTTCATCGTAAGGCAATGTATAGCCACATGCGGGGCAACGAATACTGCTATGCTGATTGATGGCGCCGGACTCCGCATTTTCCCACATGCGGTACCGTGCACGCTCATAGGTACAGGCTGGACAATTTTCTTCAAAATGTTCGTCCTGCAACTCCATGCCACCAGGTTCAATTCCATTGCCGAATACAATCGTTGCCATGATGATCACCCAGGCACGCTGTCTATCCGCGTCAGACGCCAGAAGCGGTGCCAATTAAACGTGCAGAAAAGTTACGAATGGCCCGCTTCCGATAAGCAGTCTATTAGCGTTGCCATGAGTTTATATACTTGGCAAGAATACACTTGGCTTCATTTATAGAAGCTCCTAAAATGAACGGGAACATAGAACGCATGCGGTGGCCGGCTACCTTTTCAAATTGCCGCTGCACATTTTCATATGTCCATTTAGTGTACGCAATCACATCAGACGGGTCGTCAAAAATTATCTTCATCCGTCGACCAAAATGCGCTTCGCAAAATGCATTAAAGATGGTAATAGACACAACGTTTCGGAACCAATCATTGTCGGCTCTCTCAGCGACATGAATTGCTTGTTTTGTTTCGTAGCATAGCCAGTAGCATCCACTGTCGTTCCAGCTGCTATTTACCTCTTCAGACCTTCTGATCAGTTTTTTCACTGCGTACCTCCGTCTTCGCTGCTAACCGCCAGCGCGCCAAAACCTAGGCGGTGCCGGGATAGGTTCTGAACACAATCCCAGGTCCGTGGCCACTCCCCTCGACTACAGGGCTGGCAGGCTGGAGTCATGGTTTGGGTATAGACGCACACTAGATCAATTTCAACTAAGGCGCGGTGCACGGTTGTCAAAATAGAGCGCATGGTTGCCGCTACGAGTGATCACTTGTTGCGCTAATAAATGGGTTCGGGGGGGGCACGGGAGTTACCCAAAGTCTCGGGTCTTTCAACACGACTGCCGCCAACTTGCTTGCCACCTGCCCCCCTTTTTTCGAGACGTACAAAGTCCAGACATTTCTCCCTCCAGGCGCAGTGGCATGCCACTGCGCCCGCAGGAGTTCTCGCTGAACACGCATTGCAAAATCGCCGTCTTCGTCGGATGGGGCACTTTGGGCCTCGGTTGCTGTTGCATACAACCGAAAAATTAGCGGGGACACCAGTGCCATCCCATATTCAATGAAATGAACCGGCGCGCCAGCTTCGTTGTGCTTCATCGACCCGTCGGCCAGATTGCGCTGCACCCACTTCATGAAGTCGACGGCCAGTACCGATGGTTCCTTAGCTCCTTTTTGCGCAAGAACAGGCAATTTTTCGATAGGCAGTGGCACCGGAAAGACAAGGGATGACGTTGCGTGCGGCATTCTTTCTTGCCGCACGGACTGCTCCGATTCGCTATCCTCGGCATCGTTCTGATGGGCAGGAACTGTTTCTGGTTCACTCTCTGCTTCCTGCTTGCGCCGGTCCTTGTCGCGGCGTGCGCTACGAGCTTCCGCTTCGGCCGTGTCGAGTTTGTCCAAAAGATCATCTGCATCTCCTGCCGCCGATTTTTTGATGGCCTTACTATCCCTGGCAACAAACTTGGGCGCTGGCACCTTCTTCGTGTCAACCGGTTCGGTCGGGGAGTCACCAGATATGGAAGCTGATGCACCGTTTTCCCCCGGGCGCTGGGATTGTTGATCTCGGTTTGACTTTCCTTGCGATCCGGCCGGCAAGGCCTCGATCATGCCTGACATCGCTTCTGGAATTTGGGATCGATCGCTCCATACTTTAGCGACAGGAAAGCATAGAACGCTGAGTTCATGCTTATAGGCGATCTCGCCCGCCTGGTCCGTCCCAGTCACGACCACGCGCCAGATCGCCTGTCCTGTCACTGGATTGACACGGATGCAGCCATATTCCTGCCATGCGTCGAAAAGCCGGTCATTCTTGGCATCGCCCGGAAAGCCTGCCTCCTCCTCCTCCTCCTGGCGCAAGATGAATTCCCGCACGCTGTCGGCCAACCGTTTCGCCACCAGCCACACACAGTCGTCGTACACCCAGCCCGCCGCCCCGTCCCGATTGAGGGGCAGGTGGCCGCCTTCCACGAACATCAAGGTCATGGCCCCCATGAGCCGCTCGATCAACGGCACCGCCCTGGCAGAGCTGAACCTCGCGCGCGAGCCGGTGGCAAGATTGCGGCGCGTGGATTCCTGATCGGCTTTTTGGACAATCTCGTGCAGGGCACCACTGCGTTCACCGCCCAGGTATTGGTTCAACTCTTGAAGGCCCGCAGGCACGTGCGCCATTGATGCAAGCGTAGAACCGGGCACCAGTCGCTGGAGCAGCATGGCACCAAGTTTGGCGTGCGAGTCGTAGTTGCGCTCACTCTTCTTCTTGAAACCGACGCAATATTCGGTGGCTGCACAGTCGTTCAACGAGCCGGCGGTCGCCGACCAGAGCATTGGTTCGCTGGTCCTACCGCGCTTCCATTGAATCTTCAGATCCGCGACCGGTTTACCGACGTCGTGCAACAGGGCCGCGAGAAACACGGCATAGGTCCAAAAATCTCTCTGGGCAGCGATGACTTCGGCGCTGGCACCAAGAGGTAGCAGGTAGCCGGTGCGAATGGTCAGCGCGTACAAAACAGTTTCGAGCGTATGGGCCAGCAAACCACCCGGATTGGCATGATGGTGGGACTCGGACGCCGGCAGCAATTGGACGAACTCTGCAAAGTTTAATAATGCGGGTTGAAGGTCGTGCGCGAAAATGTTTGGTGCAATGCGGGTGGCGCGGATGATTTTACTTATCACCTCATCGCCTTCGATACAGCGGATGAGATCCCTCGCTGGAAGCACGTTGTACCATCCAGTTTCGGATCCCCGATAGGCGATGCGCTCGGGGGGCACGGGCGGAGTGCTTTGAGGAACGGTACTGTTAACGGTGATGTCCGGTGGACGTTCGTCACTGGTAACTACTTTGTCTAGGCCTGGTGTACCGACATCGAGATGATGGGACGCGTCACGCAGTAGTTGCGCCAATCGTTTCAGCAAAGTCTGTTTGCTGGTCCAGCGAATCTCGATAATTCCGAGCGCTGCGGCAGCACAGATCACCGTGGCGATCACGAAGGAAAATAACCATTCTGACACAACACCCCCGAGTTGGGACACCGTCACACGAAGCCATTTACCTTGACGTAATTTGCCAAAAGATGCCTTCTCACCTCGCCCAGACTGGGATTGACCACCGAGGATTTCCAAGCTTTCCAATCGTCACCAGGCCCTTGCAGCGCCTTGAACTCTCTAAATGTCATTTGGAGCGGGTTCCAGGTCAATATGGGAATCGCCGAACCGGATGTGAACCAGGCTGCTCCATACAACAGTATTTGCAGGCTACACAAATCATCTGCGAACTTCCCTCCCAAGGGGGGACTGCCGTTCAGGCTGTGTTGCTGCAACAAAGATAGGACCGCTGGTAATGGATCATCATTCGGAGCGAACACTTCGACTTCTGCGTAGGTATCAAGCAAGATCAGCAGTGGATGCATCCACGTGGCTAGGCCAATCTCCCCCAACAATTCAGCGATCTCAAAAATTCCGATTAATCGACTATCCGAGACAATTGCAGGGGTACTGCGCGATCCTTGTGCGACGAGTAATCGAGAGGTTGGAGGCTCGAATTGCATGTTTCACCGGTATGACGATATAGAGACACTGCATTGACATCATCGTGAAAGGAGACCTCGAAAGGTTCCCTTTTTACTTGTGACGCAAACCAAAGCATGGTAGCGCGTGCATGGCCGGGGAGCGCCTTCGATTTTTCCTTCCACGCCTTGCTTTGCTCCCGCCCACGGGAGCAAAGCCTACCCGTATGTCGGGTACCGGTAAAACCCTTTGCCGCACGCTGCGGGGTTATAGCAGCGTGCGGCACCCTTTTAGATCAGGCCCTTAACCGGTCAAACCCTTGCCCGTAATCCGTGCGATGGTCCATTTGACACCTTTCCCCACTTTGCTATTACAGCATAGCACCACCTTGACAACTAATAAATAGAGGTGTGGCATCCGGTGGCGCCATGGCAGCCCAAGATAATCAGCGGTGCGTCTATCACATTCCGCGCACCGTGCCAACTATCTAATGGCACAACCTGGGACCGATTTGTCGGGGACGGTACTGGCGATATTTCCTATGCTGCGACGATCAGATACCCGGTCAGCACCGGGGAATTCTGTAGGACTCGGCGTTTGATGCATGGGCAGCCTCCTATGTTTGATGCGCGTGAACAAACTGCTGTTTCTCTCAGGAGACGTATATGCATCAGCGGCTGGGCTTTCTCAATCCCGTTCTTATCACGCTGTTTCTTACGGCAGGGAACGTTCTGGCCGATACGTCGACGATATCAGCCAACGTCAATGCCGAAAACTTGGTGCTTGACAAGATTGCAGCGCGGGCCGGAGAAGGTGAAACATTGGTGAATCGTTACACGGCGATATCGCTGCAGCCAGGTGCAGCCGACATTGACCCGACGCGGATCGTTGCTCAAGTTAATTTCCCCAGGATGAATACCAAGACTGTCGGTGAGGCGATCCGATATCTCCTCATCCGCACCGGATATGACTTAGTCGAAGAAAGCCAGCTGGATCCACAGGTTGTTGCACTGCTCGCCAAGCGGCTGCCGGACTCACAACGGACGCTGGGACCTTACCGCGTGGACACAATGCTAAAAATCCTGATAGGCCCCGCTTTTGATTTAAGCACCGATCACGCCAGCAGGCGTATTTCTTTTCATCCGGCGGTGCCAACCGATGCCGCTGTCAGAGCGTCAGGAACCTCCGAGCAGCGCAACAAATCGGATGCGGCAGTAGCGTCCGGTCACGCTGCCGACTAATCCATTTATAGCCACGTATAGACGACTCCGGAAGAGGCCATGCCATGACCCAGCAAAACACAACTTCTACTACTGCGGGACCAACGGTCCCGGTGGGCAGTCCTGCCGCTCCGGAAGCACCTGCGAAAGTTCGGTCAAGGAAGCTGCTGTTGTGGGCAGCTGCGGCGTGCTGCGCCATAGTGGCAGTGCAACTCGCGATGAACGGACGCGCACCACAAGTGCCGCCAAAGCTTCCCGATCCTGTCGCCAGTGCTCAAGTGGTGCCAGTACCCATGAAGGCTGCGAATCCTAGCGTGCCGGCAGGTGCCGCAACTGCAACGGCCGTGACGCCCGCAGTGCAAGTTGTGCCAGCTGTGCCAGCTCTGGAAAATTCGACCTCGGCCGATGCAGCTGCGTCACGGCCAGTTCCCGGAAGCGATGGTGCGCGAAACCAGCAGTCCAATCCGGTCGAGCATGGTGGATCGCGGGAGATTCTCGAAGCCTTGCAACAAAATGCCGACGCGCTCGCCAGCCTTGAGCAAGGCATCGTCGATTTGAAGGAGCAGGTAGCAAAGTTGACCCACGTGCCAAAGCGGCCGGTCAAAACCAGTGAGGCCGCAGCGCCAACGCGTACCATGCCGACCCGTTCAAACGCTGATCCCAACTCGGCCCAATTGCTGTCCATCGACCTGTGGGGCGACAAACCCTCCGTGGTGGTAGGCCGCAAACTCGGCGACGGTACGGAAGTGACATTTTTGAACGAGGGTGAAAAGCAAGGACGGGTAACTGTCAAGCGAGCCGATGTAGGAAGCCAACGCGCAATTCTGGCGACAGAACGTGGCGATGTCGTGTTGAACAGAGAAGAATGACCTTCGGCGAGACAGCTATGAAACCCGTTATTTTCTTGTTCCTGTTGATGGGCGCAAATGTGAGTGCCCAAACATCGTCGAACACGACCATCACTGCGCGCTCACAACAGTCGACCGCCATAGCCCAAATGGAGGCGCAAGCGACTGCAACACAGGCCTCGGACCAGATCGCACGGCAAGTTTGGGGGCTCACCGCTGACGAGCTTGAGCGTGCAAAACTGCTGCTCAAGGGACCACGTGCTAGCTTCTCCGTGCCGAACCTATCACCGGTCGAAGCGCTGGGGATCCACGCCCGCAGCGACGCCGAACGGCGCAAATATGCAGAAATGTTCGCCAAGGCTATGCATGAGGACACCGAACGTGTACTGGCCTGGGCAATGGCCTACCAAATCGCGATTCAACGCCTGTATCCGAATGAGAAGGTTATCGACTTTTCGGGCTTGCAAGCCGCCGACATGTCCACGGGTACGACTGATGCCGCAAATCTACCGCGTCATGGCACACGGCCAATCCGGCGTGGCGGCGGGGGGGCACAATGATCACCCGGCGAAACTTCTTGGCGTTGGGTTTCGCTCCTATCTTGGGCAGCGCGTACGCCAGCAACGCCATCGCCAAAGGACGATGGCCACGTCCTGCTCCGATACCGCCTGGATACCAGCACGTGGCCAAGATAAAGCGTGTTCCTGCTGCTGTGCTGTATGCCGTTGCGCTGCAGGAGTCACAAATGCGTTTCGGAAAAAACGCCCTGCCTTATCCGTGGACACTCAACATTCAGGGCGTGCCGAAGCGGTTCGACAGCTACCGTGCCGCTGTCGCTGCCTTGGTCGAATGCTTACGGATGGGGATCTTGCTCGTCGATATTGGCCTGCTCCAAATATGCTGGCGGTACCATCACATCAAGCTTCGTAACCCGGCCCGTGCGCTGGACCCCTATCCCAATATGGAAGTGGGGGGAGAACTGCTCCAGAATCATTTCAAAAAGACCGGAAACTGGTTTCGCGCCGTAGCTAACTACCATAACGCCGATCCAGCCATTGGAGATCCTTATGCCACTTCGGTATTCCGGCATCTTGGTCGAATCCCATCTAACTGGGGGGAGCGATGATGGCTCGGCTCCCCTGCAAGGCAATGCTCGCCGTCGTCTCTGCCTGTTTCGGAACTGCGATTGCCGGTCCACAGGTACTAGCTGATACTGGGCGCACAGTGAGTTCCATCCAGTACCTGGTACACGTGCTGGACAGTTCGGAAAGCGACACTGAGACACCTCTCGTCTCTTTCCCCGTGCGTTCCGACGGAATGTCACCGGGCAGGATTGAAGACACTAAACACACCGTCGACATGCCCGAATGGCTCACGCGACCCATCTTTATCGTAGGGAGCGATCCACTCTCTTTACAATGGCTCACCGAAAACCATGCTGTGCTGTTGCGTTATGGCGCTACCGGCATTGTGGTCTCTGTGAACGATGTTTCAACGTTCAAAGCAATGCGTCGCACCAGCTCGTTACCGATGGTGCCGCATCCAGCGCCGCACCTGAGTCGGCTTTTGCAAGCCAATGGCATTCACCGTTACCCGTTGCTGCTCCTGGAGCACGGGGACGTGCTCCAGGACTTGCGTGGCCAGGGTCCAGCTGGCCGGGACATTGGGAGCGGACGATGAGCAACCAATCGTACGTGCTGGAGCCTTTGCTCCGTCCCAAGGTCGAGTATCAAAGCGCGGCTGTGGCGGCAGCGTGCGGCATCCTGGCATTGTGCGCGCCTTCGGCATTGATGCTGCCAACAAGGCTGGGCTATGCAACCGGCGCCATCGCGCTCGGCTTTGCTGCAGTGAGATTTCAGCAGGCGCGAAGTGTCGGCAAGTATCAGTACGGCTTAAAGCACTACAAGATCACACACACGCGGTTGCACCGTATCGCGCGTAGTAAAGATGTGTTGTACCTGGGCGAAGGGTTTCTGTGGACCCAGAAGCACACCCAGCGCAAACTCGACGCAAACCGCCCGGAAGCAGAGCCATTCGTCAACCTGTCTCGCAAGCGCCTGTTGCTCGATCAAGCCGTTCGACGATACGAGCGCTGGGTGTTCTCTGCTAGCGACAGCCGCAGCTCGCCATCAATGCTCCAGAAGCTTGCGACGCTCACAAGGAGCGATGTGCCATGGAATCCTGTACGCCCGCTGATCGATCTCGGCGGCTCACGCGTGTTGCATGGCGTGGAGCCGAACGAGAAACCGGTAATACTGCGTCAGTCGGCGCGAACGGGCCACGTGCTGATCAAGGGGACGACGCGCGTCGGCAAGACGCGTCTGCTCGAATTGCTGGCTACTCAGGACATCCATGATCATTATGTTGTCATAATCATCGATCCCAAAGGGGATGCCGAATTGATGATGCGTGTATACGCTGAGGCATCAAGGGCTGGACGGCTCGATCATCTGTACCTGTTCCACCTCGGCTATCCGGATTTTTCGGCGCGCTACAATGGGATTGGCAACTTTGCCAGGATCACCGAGATCGCCACCCGGACGACCAACGGGCTGCCGTCCAGTGGAAACTCCGCCGCGTTCAAGGAATTCTCTTGGCGGTTCACCAACTTGGTGGCGCAAGCGCAAGTGGCATTGGGCCAGGTTCCCACCTACAACGGCATCCTGCGCAACATCACTGATATCGAGCCGCTCTTCATTGCGTACGCCAAACTGTCGTTAGACCGCGCAGAAAAGGCCGGCCGCATCAGTGGCTGGGAAAATGTGGTGGCCAATTGTGCAACCGAAATAGCGAAGAAGAAAATTCCTGTTCCGCGCTCGCTCCAGGACCGCCAGCCGATCCTGGCGGCGACAATTATCGTAGCCAGAAAGTTTCAACAGAAGATCGAAGATCCGATACTCGATGGACTTTCCACAGCAGTCAGTTACGAGAAATCGTTTTTTGAAAAGATCATTGCCTCGCTCGGCCCGTTTCTGGAGAAACTCACGACGGGCGCCATCGGTAAGTTGATCAGCCCCGACTATTTCAACATGGAAGATCCGCGCCCGATCTTCGACTGGATGCAGGTGATCCGGCAGGGCGGCATCGTCTACGCTGGCCTCGACGCGCTATCCGATCCTGTCATCGCGGGCGCCGTTGGCAATTCGATGCTCGCGGATCTTGTCTCGATTGGCGGCAAGATCTACAAGCATGGCATCGATCCGGACCGAGCTGACGGCAAGATCCTGCTTCCGCACATTTGCGGCCATTTCGATGAGGTCGAAGCAATACTTGGAGACGAGTTCATTCCGATGGTGAATCGAATGGGGGGCGCCGGCATGCGTGTGACCGCCTACACTCAGACCGTTTCGGACCTGCAGGCAAAGTTGAAAGACGCCGCCAAGGCAAAGCAGCTGCTGGGGAACTTCAACCACGTCATTACCTTGCGCACCAAAGACCTCGACAGCGCCAAGTTCATCGCCGACCAGGTACCGAAAGTGGAAGTGGCCACCCTCACGCTGGTATCCGGCGTTACCGACAAGGCAGCAGAGGGTGACGGCATCGACTTCATCTCGAACAACCAGGACCGGGTGGCGACCAAGGAGGTGCCGCTAATCGATGTCGCCGACATCATGCAGCTGCCCACCGGGCAGGCATTTGCGCTCCTCGAAGGTAACCGCCTCTACAAGCTGCGGATTCCATTGGCCGATCCGACTGACGATACGTATATTCCCGCTTCGTTGAGAGCCGTCTGTGAAGATATGCGAAGCCGCTATCGCACTTCAGAACAATGGTGGAAGGAAAATGACTGGTTTGTCGACGCGGACGTGACGCTTCCGATCGCGACTCCCATTTACGTGCCCACGGAACTCGAGGCTCAGATGGCACCCGGGCAAGAAAACCCTGAGCCTGACGCAGAGCAGCCTGCGCTGGCATCACTGCGCGATGTCGGCGCTTCCGACTCTACCGGCTTGGCTGCGCCTTGCGATACACAAAGTAAAGGTGAAGGAGATCAGGCATGACAGCCCGCGCAGCAAACGCCAAGACCGCTACCGGGCCTGTTGGGCCGGTAAGCAGAGGGCCGGTCGGTATTGCCATTGAGATTGTCTTCGGCGGCGCGCTGGCAACGATTTTTGCTTGGGTGATAGGGGTCATGATTGCCTACGGTGGCATGCAGACCTCGTGGCTTTGGGCTGACAAGGGGATCGATCACGCTCGGGGGCTTGTCGAGGAGAATCTTCGGTTCATCGCCGAGTATCCTCGGTCGGTCCTGATCGAAGATACCTTGGCGTTCGAACACAAGGTCATCGAAATCGTGTCCCGCCCCTTCATCGCGCTGGGGACGTTGAAATATTACGAAGACAGTTTGAAGCCGATACCACGCTCAGCCGACAGTCTCGGCAAGACTTCGGCGTTGCTCAAACGGGAACTCGCCAAGGTTTTCATGGTGGCGATGTACATCGCTATGGACACGGCGATGCGGCTGTTCGTTGTGGTATTCGCGTTGCCCTCGTTCTTGCTCGCCTGCTTGCTGGGAATCGTCGATGGTCTGGTGCGCCGCGACCTGCGTCGATGGGGCGGCGGCCGCGAGTCGAGCTTTGTCTACCACAGGGCGAAAAAAGCCACTGTTTGGTCGATATCAGGCGGCTTCGGGATTTACCTGGCGTGGCCTTTCGGAGGATTCAATCCGGCGTACATGGTGCTGATCTTCACGGTGCTGGTAGCAGCTTCCCTATCCATGTATGTCAGCACATTCAAAAAATACTTGTGAGCGGGAGACGTGATGAAATTTCCATCCATGTTGCTGATAAAAGGTTCCCGGCCGGCCGCGTTGCTGATCGTGTCGATCGCAATGACCGCCGCCACCACCACGTATGCCGACGACGATGCCGAGCGGGAGAACTTGGCGCGGATCAGCTATGAATTGAGCCAGCTGCAAAGAATGATCAGCGATGCAGCCGTATCGGCGGAAAACAAAGGCGAAGCACGCTTCCGATATGACTTGCTCGCGCGTGATGTGGGGCTGGTTCAGGCTGGCGTCAACGATCACCTGCAACGGCCGCGCCAGCCCCAGCGTGTACAGCCACTGGCGGGCGACTACAGAAACTAGCACGTTGAAATTGAGAGGTCACCATCATGAACGTAGCCATGCACACTGCTTTCGACGCCGCATCTGGCGGTACGGCGGGTGCCGTGGCCATGTTCATTATTCTTGCAGTCGCCGCTTCCATCGTCTTATGGGGGGCCAACGCCATCCGCATGCTGCTCATCGAAGTCATGCATACCCCCAAGCTGTTTGGCCGCAATTGCTGGCTCGTGATGCGGGCCCTGATGATCGTAACGGTGTTTATCTATCTTCTGACGTGAAAGTTCTGGGCCGACATGGGGCGGCTCGATCAAGCGTATCCAATTGGTGCTAAACGCGGTGGCGCCGATGTTTTTGATGACCGCGATATTGTTGATGTCAATCTGGGCCAGTGGCAAAAGGCGATTCGACGCTTGGCGCTTAGTTGGTCCTCAATAAGGAGGTGCTTGCTATGTCGTACTTGAAAAAAATGGAGACGGTATCAACCGGTGCTCGTTCACTCATCACGGAAAATCGGCGTTGCATCGCAGCAATGTTTGTGCTCGCTGCAGCGTTCGCGGCAGCGCCGGCAATGGCAGATCTTCCGGCAGCCGTACAGCCCACAGGCGGTGCTGCGGCCGGGGATTACATGACGCTCTTGCGGCAATACTGGAAGCAGGGCATTGCCGTCATTGTGCTGATGGTGGGTTCCTGGGCGTTTCTCGAAGTCGGCGGCGGCGCCATCGCCAAATTTGGCGAATGGCGCATCGGCAAGGTCGAGTTGAGCGATCTGAAATGGTTCTTCTTAATCGGCGTCGTGATGTTGGTCACAGTGATTTACCTGCTGACAACGGCCAACGGCATCCTCTGACCTGGTTAAACGACGCGACCCTGGGCCTGATCATGGACGATATTTCCGACGGCGTGCAAGCGGACAAAACCCGTGGCCATGCGCCATTGACTGACAGAGCGAATCGGGAGCCTGCCATTCTTCGCGGTTTGACGTCCTCCGAGGCGCAGCTGGCCATTTTTATTGTGATGCCGATTTATACGGTGGTCGGCCTGGTGGTCGTATTCGTAACGAAGATTTGGGCGCTGGGGGTGCTCATCGCATCGCTGGCGCCCATGCTCACTGTGTGGGTAGTGGCAGGCTGGCTGGCAAAGGTGAAGCGCAACAAGCCTGACTACTATTATCAGCACCGCTTCAAGTTGTGGCTCGCGAAGAACGGCCTGAAAAAGAGTCGCTTCATCGACCATGACGGCTTCTGGGAGACTGGACGGGACGTGCCTGCCCCCCGCCGGTCGCGCCAATCGAAGCAACTCGTCAAGAAGGCAGGAGGCTAGTCATGGCACGCTACACGGACGCCTTGGCGCAGGCGAACTGGTTCAACAAGTGCCTCCTCGGAGTGGTTGCCGCATCGACCACGGTGGCGGTGATCGCCATGTTTGGCTGGCGCAGCGCCGAGCGGGATGTAACAGTGCATATCCCGCCAGATCTGACGACGGGAGCACAGATCAATGTGGGGCGGAAGGAGGTGCCGGCCTCGAACGTGTACCTGTTCGCGTTCTATATATGGCAGCAACTCAATCGGTGGAGCTTGAACGGGCAACAGGATTATGGCAACCAAATCTACAAACTGCAGGCGTATTTCACGCCAGCGTGCCAGCAGCAGCTGATCAACGATATGACAACGCGTGCGGGTCAAGGGGAACTTGACCAACGCACGCGCTCCGTCATGGAAATTCCCGGACTGGGATACCGCGATGGGCGCGTGCTGGTTCATGCGGACGGGTCGTGGAACGTACTGCTTGACACTCAGATCATCGAGTCGTCGCGCGGCGTGCCGGTAAAGGACGCGTACGTGCGCTACCCGCTCCATGTAGTGCGCTATGACGTCGATCGCGAGATTAATCCATGGCAGCTGGCGATCGATTGCTATTCGGCGCAAAAAAAGCCGGAGCGGCTTGATCCTGAGGCTGTGGCTGTGGCTATGAAGGGTAATCGCGCTGTGGTGCAGAACAGCGACGAGTATGCGAATCGCAGCTTCGCGGGAGGGGGCGTTCCGCAAACGCAGGGACCGACGACCATCCAGCCGCCACCTTCGACCATTCCCAGCGGGCAGCGAAAGCTGACTCCCCAAGATCTGGCGCCGGCGACCTTGCCGCGCGTGCCCCGTTAATCGAAGGAGAGAATGGCATGAACGGCCGACTTTATTCAATGAAGGTGTTGCTGGTGGCATCCCTGATATCCGCAGCCCATTTGGCGCATGCCCAGCCCGCAACTGGCCGTCCTCCTACGCTGGAGTTGGGAGAAGTGGGCACGCAACCTGTCGAACCTACCGCAGCAGTAGATACCACTTCTAACCCGGCGGTTAGGTCAAGCGGCAGCGACATGGCGCCAGAGTCGCGCGATGGTATGGCGGCACCGGCACCGGCACCGGCACCGGCACCGGCGAAGTCGGCCGGGACGAACTCGAATCCCCCTCCACGCAAAGCAAAGGAGGCTCTACAACGTGCAGTGACGGACAGGAGCGTTAACACAAAGCCGGAACGCATCGAATTCAAGCGTCATCCGCTGAGAATTGTACTGGGGACGGCTGAAAGGTTGGTCACGTTCCCTAATCCGGTGGCGATCTCGCTGCCATCCGGCGCGGAAACAGACGTTGATATGCAAATTATCGGGCGGACTGCCTACTTTACGATGTTGGCGCAACGAAGTGCACCTATCAGGGTGCTGGTGGATGATCTTGTTACCGGACAAACAATTCCCATGGATCTGCTGGGAATGGGAACAGTCGACGGGCTAAGCTCAGAAGTCGAGGTCCATTATGAGGATCAGCTTCCGGCAAACCAGCAGCAGGTGGACCGCGCGGATGAGCAATCGCCTGCGCTCGATATGGTTCAGCTAACGCGGTACGCTGCGCAGTCCGTCTACGCACCACGGCGCCTGAAACCCTCTTCCGACGGCGTGCGCAGCATACCAACCGATAACAAGAGTATCGAAGGACTGTTTCGGGGTGTACGTACAAGAAGCCGCCCGATCGGGCAATGGCGTTCGGGGGATCTATATGTCACGGCCGTTCAGGTAGTCAACCTGGAGGGGCGTTCCGTCTCGTTGGACCTTGAGCAGATCAGGGGGCGCTGGATCGCTGCGGCCTTGCAGCATCATCGCGTCCTGGCATCAGGATCCGATTATGACAACACCACGCTGTACCTGGTCTGTGGCCAGCCGTTCCATTCATGCAGATGAGGTGATACTGTGCCAGCGATAACCCAGAACAAGCTCACACCGATCTTCAGCATATGCGCGCTGCTGATCGTGGGATACGTGCTGTTTGCGCGGTACGGGGGCGGCCAATCAGCGCCCGTCAAGGTGGCAGATCCGCTACTGGTGGTGCCAGTGGCACCTGGTGATGAGGCGCCTGCCCGTTCGGGCGGGTTCTTTGGCGTGGAGGCGCTGTCAGCGGCACCGCGCCGTGCGGATGCGGATAGTCCAAGCGAGACCTTGAAGACAGTCACGGCAAGCAACAACGATCTACGTGACAAGGTGCAAAAGGTCATTGATGCCAACGATCTGCTGAAGCAGGAAAATGCAAAGCTGCAGAACAGCCAAGCGGCTATCGTTGCCCAGGTGACCGCCCAAGTGACCGAACGGGTCCTGGCCGAACAGCGACTGCATGCGAATGGGGCGCCGGAAGCTGGGGATACCGAGCAAACAGGACAATCGAAGCCAGGGAAACAATCGCCCACTGCACTCGGCGGCATTGTGGACGCGGCCACTGGCGGCTATTCGACGATGGTGAACTCGCTGGGTTCGTCCAATCCCAAGGGTATCCCGAGTGGCTTGGGCTATGACGATTCCAAGACGGCTGATGCAATTACAGCGTCCAACGGTAGAACCATTGCTACGTACACCAGGCATCTGCCGGTGGGCTATAAAGAAGCGAAGGCAGGCGACGGCACCGTTGCCATCGTGAATTCGGTGGGGCGCCCGGTGCGCCAGGGTGAACCAACACAGGCGGCAGGCAACTCCAGCGTAGAAACCGTACGCGGTATCTCCAGCAGTCAGGAGAAGCACACGCCGCGTCCCTTTTACACCATTCCCGAAAATGCGACCATGACCAAGGCCACGCTGATGACCGCGCTGGTGGGACGTGTGCCCATCGATGGCAAGGTCCATGACCCCATGCAATTCAAACTCCTGATAGGCAGGGATAATTTGGCAGCCAATGGTCATCGTGTGCCGGATGCGGTTGCTGGCATCGTGATGTCCGGTATCGCGATTGGCGATATGGCGTTGAGCTGCTCGGAAGGGCTGATCCAGTCCCTCACGTTTGTGTTCGACGACGGTACCATTAAAACCGTGTCGATGAAAAGAGATGGGGCGACTCCGACTCTTGGCGGGTCGGGCGGCGGTCAGGCAATTCAGTCGGTCACGCAATCGAACAAGTTGGCCTGGATATCAGATGAATATGGCAACCCTTGTGTCAGAGGAAAATTTGTTACGAATGCTCCATCCTATCTTGCCGACATGGTGACGATGAAGACGCTGAGCATCGCCGCCCAGGCGACTGCAATGGCGGAGACCATGACGGTAGACAACGCATTTGGCTCGACCACAGCTGTGACCGGAAACAAAGGCACTTATGTGCTCGGCCAGGCAGCCGGTTCCGGTATCAATGAAGTGAGCAACTGGATCATGCGGAGACTGAACAATTCGTTCGACGCGGTGGTGACGCCCGCTGGTGGACGCCTAGTCGTCCATTTCGAGCAGGAAATAGCGATCGATAAGGCGTCGGATGGGCGCAAGCTTGATTTCGGTAACAGCGAGGCGCCCGCCGGCGCCCTTCAATTGTTGGACTGACCGGGAGGTTCCACTATGAAGCTCACTTCCATTTTGGCCCTGCCCGTTATCGCGGGCCTTGTATCACTGCAGGGCTGTTCGGTGTCTGGTCCGCGCGAGAGCCCACTCCCGAGAAGTGGGCCGAAAATGATCGACATCTACGAGCGACACGTGCAGGAGAACATAGGCCACGCCGCATCTGCTCAATCGGAATCGCCACGCCGTCCGTATGACGAGCCCGCGCGCTCAACTGCTTCCAGTGACGGCCCGGTCGGCACAATGAACAGCCGCTTTGTCCGGCTACCGAACCCGGATCTCGAGATGTACGTGTACCCGCATCTCGCGAAGGGAAAGTACCCAATTCCTGGGTATGCAACGGTTTTTCCGATGTTCGAATCGGTCCAGTACGCCCTGCCCGGGGAAGTTGCACCCAGTGTGCGTGCGGTGTCGCGCCCGCCAGGTGGCACCGTTCCTGCGGTGCAGATTCCAGACTCTCACTGAGGTTGACCTTTTGGGGAAGCATATGTTTACATGGCGGGAAGCGAAGGCGATCCTTGGTGGGGAAGACCACCCGGTTGTACGGAACGGGAGTGTGCGCGACGGCGCTGGGGAACAGCCCCTGACGACCGCAAAGCGCAGGCATATGGCAAGCCGATCGCCCTCGTTTACAGAACTGTTGCCGTGGCGCGACTACGAACCATCGACACAGGTGTTTGAACTGAACGACGGCGTGAGCGTGGGCGCGCTTTTCGAACTGACCCCGATACCGACTGAGGCCCAGGCGGAGGAGATGCTCAAGGAGTATTGCCGCAAGGTACAAGCTGCATTGCAAACCCTGCCGGAATCCGGGACGCCAGACTGGATCGTTCAATTTTTCGTCAACGACGACCGCAATATTGAGCAACTCAACGACGATCTGGAGGCCTACATTGATAAGGTTCATGCTGCGAACCCTGATCGTGGGAAGGCCATCAAAAGCTCCAAGCTGACTCAGGCCGTGCTACATGAGTTTGCCCTGCACGTTGCCAACGTCTCCCAGGATGGTGGCTTGTTCGAGGACACGCAGGTGTCCGGCCACACTTGGCGCGGCCAGATTAGGCGGATCCGGTGCTGCCTGTACCGGATCTACCCGGGTGGCTATGTCGTCGTCCCTGGCGTCGAGTCGCCGTCCGACCTGCTCAACCGAGCAGCCGACAGTCTCGTGGCCAACCTCGAGGAGGCTGGTGCGCGGATGCGTCGATGCGGGGGAATCGATCTGTATCAGTGGCTGCTCCCGTTCTTCAACCGCAGCGGAAGATATGGCACTACTGCGGAACTATTGAGGGCTTTTCCCTATCCCGGAGACGCGCCATCCCAAACTGACGGCGAGGCGCCGGTCTTTGGGCACGACTTCGCAACCTTCCTCAATCTCAGCTTGCCGGAATCGGACCCGGCCTGGGGAGGCTTTAAGTTCGACGGCGTGTTGATGAAAGCACTCACGTTGCAGCAGATCACCTCCAATCCCGAGGTGGGTCACCTTACGGCCGAAAGGAAGCACGCAAAGCATCTGTTCGCCCGCTTTGACCGGATGCCCGAGAATGCCATGTTGTCGATGACGATCGTGATCACTCCGCAGGACGTGGTTCGCGACCAAGTGGAACGGATCCGTGATCGTTCTAAGGCCAAGAGCCCCGATGCCGAAAAGACCTCGGATGAATGCAAACAAATTTTGCGGCACATGCATACGGGTGACTGGCTTCTGCCCACCTTTACGGTGCTGTACCTCTCCGGCACCAACGAGAAAGCGCTACGCAAGGATGCTGCGGCAGTCAACGCCAGGATGGGCACCTCGGGTTTGCGCTTCATCGAACCGGCCCATGACCTGACTTCACTCGACGCCTTTGTTCGGGGCCTGCCTATGTGCTTCGACCCGCAATTCGATGCGAAGAACATGAAGCGTACACGGTACCTCTTTGCATCGCAGATCGCGGCCATGTTGCCGGTGTATGGGAGGCAAAGGGGCACCGGCCATCCCGGTTTTCCTTTCTGGAATCGCGGTGGCGAACCTTTTTGGATAGACCCGCTGAATCCACGGGACCGGAAAAAAAACGCTCATATGCTCACCTTGGGCCCGACCGGCGCAGGCAAATCGGCCACGTTGAATTTTCTGGCACTCTTCCAAATGGCTATCCACCGACCACGTTTGACAATCGCGGATGCGGGAAAATCGTTCCAGCTGCTCAAGGACTACTTTGAATCGATGGGTTTGACTACGCACTACGTCGAGCTCACGCCCAATAACGATGTCTCGCTTCCGCCGTTTGCCATGGGCGCCAAGCTGGTTAGGGATCCGGAAATCATTGCGGCTTACACCGCCGCGCAGACCTCGGCCGCCGTCGCCAAGCAGCTCGAAGAACAAATCGAGCAAAGCTTGATGGAGGTTTCGCTGGACCAGGGGGCGGATGCTGCCGGACCCGACGCCATGGACCAGGACGACGAGAAGCGCGATTTCCTTGGGGAGATGACCATTGCCGCGATCATGATGATCACCGGCGGCGAGCAGCGGGAAATTGACCGCATGACGCGTGCAGACCGGTACGTCGTCAGCCGCGCCATCATCACCGCATCGATGGGCGCGCAGAAAGGTGGTAAACCGCACCCCCTCACGCAAGACGTGGCCAAGGCCCTCATGGACATGAATCAAGATGAGGCGCTGCCGCAAGAGCGGCGCGAGCGCGCGTACCACATGGGTGAGTCAATGATGGTCTACACGTTGGACCTGAGAGGCAAGCTCTTCAACCGGTACGGGCAACAGTGGCCAGATGCTGACATAACCCTGGTTGAACTGGGCACGCTGGTCAAGGACGGATACGAAGACGCTTTGGCTGTCGCCTACACGGGCCTGCTCGACCACGTGCACGCCAACGGCGAGGCCCATCAGCATGAGGGGCGGCCCCATATTTTCCTGACAGACGAAGGTCACTTAATCACTACAAATCCGCTGCTAGGGCCGAAAATTGTGAAGGGAACGAAGATGTGGCGAAAGCTGGACCTTTGGTTCTGGCTCGCCACGCAAGATATGAAGGACTTCCCGGAATCAATGAACCGGGTGTTGAACATGTGCGAGTTCTGGTTGCTCTTGACTATGGAAGCGGAAGAAGTGAAGCAAGTGTCGCGGTTCAAGTCGCTCACTGAAGAGGAGCGACTGTTGATGCTGTCAACGCGTAAGGAGCCACCCAAGTACACAGAAGGAGTGTTGCTCAGTAGTACTCATAAGGCGCTGTTCCGGAACGTTCCGCCGCCCTTGGCCATAGCACTGGCGATGACGGAAGGGCACGAGAAAGCGTGGCGCCAGCGGATTATGAATCAATTTGGGATCACGGAGATGGAGGCAGCCGTACGCATCGCGCGTGAGCTTGCCGTACGTGCAACGTGAGCATGTTAGCGCGGCGATACGTGAAGGATGATGAGATGAATAGAAACAGGTCTGATCTGTGGACCGGCATTGGCGGCGCAATCGTGAGAGCCAGGGGACACTCGCCGATTGTCATCGTGGAGCGTAAGGAATCGAGGTTCAGGGCGGCTCTGGCCGAGCACTTCATCGACAAAGCACTAGTCGATCGCGACACCCGGCGTGTATGTCAGGCCTACGTGAGCATGTATGGGCACCCGCATCTCCCTGCCGGTGTTGTCAGTGGCGGTAGACGGAGCTCCTTGGCCGACCTGGCCGGCGCCCCGATTGAAGCGTTGTATGGGGCAGAACTGATCGCCATAGACGGGCCGGAAAGTATGCTGGCCACCATGCCGGCGCGGCTCAAGCGCTTCATCAGTTGCTGTGCACAACGGGCGGAGACGGTGGTGATATTGACGGAAAGCGCAAAACGTCTTGTCGATGCCGGGATCGATGGCACTCTGATGATTATCGGGGCGAGTACCGATCAGAAACTCCTTGCCCGGTCACAAAGTAACCGCGAAATGGGGACGAGGATCCAAATGACAGCGCTGATGCGACCCTGTTGTAAGCAAAAAGAGAGTAGCGATGATGGCAAGTAATCTCATATCGGTTTTGTTGGCTGTAGCGACCAGCGCGGTAGTGGTACCGGGCGCGCGATTCGCGAACACGGATCCCGCCCGCCCAGCTGCAACGGTGGAAGTTTTTTCTAACTCAGCAATCTACCTGACAAATATCCGCGACGCGCGTGTGTATCTGCTGGACTCGATGGAAGTGCTCGACAGTGAGCTTTCGGTTGGATTGCCAACGAACGAACGGGACGCACAGGCCATTTTGCGCCAGCGCTTGCATGCCCTTGGTGCCGCGGCGCTTGCCAGCCGAACCAAGTCGGCGGCCGAGGGTATCGTTCAATCTGCACGGTACGGTGTTGATCGTATTCCTGCTGTCGTTGTCAATGGTGAGGCGGTGATCTATGGGGTAACTGATATCGATGTGGCGCGCGCCATTTTTCAACAAAGTAGTCGGCAATAGTTTAAGTGGGGGGAGCAAGTGAACACTCTAATACCGGTATTCCTGACGGCTTTGGCGCTGCCTGGGGCAGGGGCTTGGGCGCAAACCAATACCGCGGAAATCGTGGCAAACACCCTGAAGGCGGTGCCCGCGTGCAGCAACTACAGGGTGGCGGGCGTTTGCTTCTGGCTAAAGTGTGAAGCATTTCCACCGCATTGCCGCGTGATCAGTAATGTAAGAATCTCCCATTTTTCACCCGAGGTCGTTGTTAGCACCTGGCATGACGCGGCGAGCCATCCTTGGGCCGATTACGGGCGCACGGTCACCAAAACGGTAGGCGGCGTCGCGTCCGGCCTCGTCGGTATGGCAATCGATTCTGCAGGTACCAGGTTCACGGGCGAGCGAACAGACCGCAATATCCTCTATCGAGATGCCGATGCCATCGGCAATCCTACGTCGCTGATTGGCCTGGGCGCATCGGCCAGCCCGAGCATTGCCGGCCATTCAGAGCCAGCAATACCGGGCGTGGACGAGTTGAGAAAATTTTTGCAGAAATCGCCTTTAAGCAATCGCGGTGATACCGCTACCGCGTCAGCATTATCGGATATTGCGGCGCTTCAACACGGGGCGGACGTTTACACACGCGGTGCGGCGGCAGTAACGCAAGTGCGTCAAACATTAGCATCTGGCGCATCGACTTTCATCGCTCCTACCGGCGGCTTGGCGCGTGCTACGGGATTTGCGACGCCGGCCGCCGCAAGTGGTTTGATGTGCCCGTCGACGTCAAAAGCTCTGATGGTGCACTTCCATTCCTATCTCGATGCGTTGGTATGGCGTGGCGTTGTGCCGGCCGAGCTGTTGTACCCGCAGACTTATCTGCCCGGGGTGCAAGAAGTTGGTAACTCAGGTCTCAACACGTGGGGTAGCCTGTACCCCCGGATCGGTGCGGTGACGCAGCAGATACCGATCAAGGGTGCTGCGGTACTGGCGCAACGTGTGGCAAACATCATTTCGCAATCAGCACAACCGCATGTGTATGCCGTGCTCTCTCCGGACTCGGGCTACCGGTACTTCGGACTCGGGCCGGTGCTACCCAACGATTCCAAAAACTCGAAATGGCAGCGCCTGTATCCGAAGTCCTCCGCGACCTGCGAAGTGTTTGGTACTAATGACACATTTTCCCTGACTACCTGGGGCGATGGTCAAAGTTCGGCCGAAGAGGCCTATAGCTGGAATCTATGGCGGCGCCTGGAATGCTGCAAAGTCGAAGGCGTCTTTATCGGATCAATCGCATTTTGAACAGGGGGGGGCAATGAACTCATTTTGCCAGTATCGTATGCTCGTCGTGCTGGTTGCGGCGTGTGCAGGCTCGGTACCTGTGATGGCTCAGACGCAGGATGTACCGAGATCGCAATCCCAGCTTTACTACCGCATCGGTGGCAGTGCCCCTGCCTCAAGATCGCTGAATCCTAGCGCACTGGCGGTCAAGATGGGATTTGGCCTCAAACTCAACGCCAACTACACCTGCGGCAAGTTCGATGTCGGACTCAGTTGGGCTAATTTGATGAACGGATTCAGTAACCTCGGCACCCAAATCACGGGAGCCGTCAAAGCCGGGATCAGTGCTCTGCCACTTTACCTTCTGCAGCGAGCCCAACCGGGGTTGTATGAACTCTTCCAGACGTATGCAAAAAAGGCCGATATTTCCGTGAATGCGGCGCTGGAAAGCTGCGAGCAAATGGAAGCGCAGATCAAGCAGGGGAATGATCCTTATGCGAAGTGGGTTGGTCTGGCCAAGGGCGAGGGTTGGAATGTGGAGGCCAAAAAGAATGCGGACGTAGTCTCGGCAAAAAGCAAGGTCGAAACGGACAACGGGAGAGGGGGAGTCACTTGGATCGGCAATACGGTCGCTGGCGGCTTCGATCAATTGGCCATTCGTCCCGTGAACGATATTGTTGTCGCTGGCTACAACCTGACGATGAAGCAGCCGGTCACCGCCTCCAACACGGCGGACTATTCGACCAGTGGCACACCGCTGGGAAAAATATTTCCGCGGCCGCAGGACGCAGCGGATTTCGCCGTCACGGTGCTAGGCGACCAGTTGATTTCCACGTGCGACGAACCGTCCTGCGCGCAAAAAGGCGTCGTCACCGCGATCGGCCTGCAATCGAAATATGACGCCGAGATCCCGAACGCGCTCAATCAAATCAAACTCGCGATTAGCACCAACAGTCCGACATATGCGGCGCTGGCCGCGTCCGGCGCGCCCGATGTCTCGATGTCGACGGATGTGGTGCGCGCGATTCGTGAACTGCCGGCCGATATGCAAGCGATTAGCTCCCACCGTCTCGCCAAGGAAATCGCACTTGCCCGTACCATCGAAAAGGCGTTGACGGTGCGCGCGGTGCTTATATCCGGAATGAGCCTGCCCGAGGTACAAAAGCATGCTCTAGAAGTCGCTAAAGCGAAGGCCGATCTGTTGAGCCAGTCCATCCAGGACCTGTTGTTCGAGAGCCGGGTCCGGCGGGAAATGGTCTCGGACACCGCCGGTTCTCTGCTGCAGGCGTATCAAGGGCGGCGGGCCATATCGGCCCCTTTACCGACGCAGCAGCCGGCGGATAAAAACATCATGACCAACGGTCGAGTAAAGTGAGGCTGACATGTTCGACAATATCCACTTGATCAAACAGACACACTCCCGGCTGACGAACACACCGTGTCTTACCGTGCTGAGCCTTGTTGGCGCGTTGGTGATCCTGGCGCTACTCGTGGTCGTTTGTTGCGGATTTGTCCTGGTTCTATCGTTGTTAGCAGACGAAGCCTGGGCGCTTTTGGAATCCCTTGCCATTAATTTCATCCGGCAGGCGAGGTGGTGAGGCTGATATGTCCGACAAGATCCGCTCCATTCAACGCGCACACCCCCGGCCTAAGAAGTCGCTGTATCGCGTCCTGCTGCGTGGTGCGGGCATGTTGCTAGTGACCATGCTGGCCATGGCAGTGCTGGGCGGATTGGGCCTGCTTCTTTTGCTGGTGTCAGACGAAGCCCGCACGCTTTTTCAGTTTATTGCCCGCTACCGCGTTTATGCCTACGGCATGCATCTGGCTGTCACGATCGGCTTCTGGTTTGGATGGGAGAAGGTCGTTGCGTGGCTGGTGTCGCGCCGCCTGGTCCCGGAATCTGCGCGCCAGGCCTTGATCGAACGGAAGGGCCGGTGGTTTGCCGCGCTGCTAACGCTTCAACTCATTTTGCTGGCGTCTGCGGTTGGCCAGTCTGCATAGCGGAGGAAATATGGGTGTCGACAGTTACCTTGAGTTGTACACCACGCTCTACGGGTGGTTCTTCAGCAGCGTGATCTGGAGCGTTTTATCGGCGAGCGGGATCATCTACCTCCCATTTCTGGTAACAATCGTGCAAGTCTGGCGTGAGGGGCACGAGATGGACGACGATGCGCAAGGCACTGCCTGGATGATTCGACGGATGGAAGTCGAGTTGTTTTCGGCGATTGTCGTGTTTGCACTTTGCCTCGTTCCCTCGTCCATCACATCGCTGTCGAGCATGAAACTGTATTACGCGCCCACGCCGACTTCGCTTGAGCCGGCCCCGGTGAAGGCTACGCCCGGCGCATCGGACAGCAGCTATGGCCGCCCCGAGGTATTCGGCAATACCGTGCCAGGGATTGCGTCCATTCCCCCATGGTGGTACACGGTGCTCGGTATCAGCAGCGGCATTAACGCGGCCACGCGCGCCGGAATCCAGGGGGGCATTCGGGATTTCCGCCACCTGGAGGATCTGGCCCGTATTGCCACCGTCGAGGATCCACAACTTCGGTCCTCAGTGCAACGTTTTTATAGCGAATGCTTTGTGCCAGCCAGATCCCGGTTTCTGACTGCCGGAAGCCCGTCGGCTGTCGCAGCTGCACAGATTGCGAAGTACGGACAGGCGGATACCGACTGGATCGGAAGCCATGCGTTTCGCGATGATCCCATGTTGTATGCCGATTTGTATGCCCGAAGTGAAGTGGCCGGCTTCCCATTCAATCCCTCGCGCGACGTCGATGTCAACACATCTGCTGGTAGCCCAGCTCTGGGAAGGCCGAGTTGCAAGGAATGGTGGGAGGCAAGTACTAATGGACTGCGCGACCAGTTGAGCTCGACTATTGGCGGGCTGCAGGGGCTGGGTGCCAAGGTCCGTTCTCTGGTGCCAGGTGTATCCGAGGAGGAGCACAGGGATTGGGAGGCTCGGCTGGCCTACCAGAAGACCGCTCCTACGTACGTTGACAGCGAATCGATGACAAACGGAATCGGTAGCGAGATGGGGACATTCGGACGGATTATGCGCATGCCGGCGAACATCGTCGGCGCGGCCGGTGCCGGCTTGCAGGCGTTCCAGGCATCGGCGTCGATGAAGCCCTTGATTTATTTTATGACAATCTCGCAACCGCTCATTCTGATGGCGATTTACATCTTCCTACCCATCATCCTGGTGTTCAGCAGGTACAACTTGGCTGTCATGTTCATCGGCGCTATCGGTATTTTTTCGGTGAAGTTTTGGACCGTGATGTGGTACGTCGCCCGGTGGATGGATGACAACCTGATCGCTTCAATGTATCCCGGTATGAGCGGCAACGCGCTGCTGGAGTTTGCGCTTGACAACGGCACGACCGAAAACACCTATAAGCGCATTGTGCTCAACATGGCACTGATGCTGATGTTCATCGGCCTGCCGATTCTTTTCAGCGGCATGATGGCGTGGATAGGCATCAACGTCGGCAATGGGGTGCAGCGGATGCTTGGCGATGCCGTCACCGCCGGACGGGATGCCGGACGAACAGGAGCCAATATCGCGACTAGTGTGGTCAAAGGGTTCAAAAAGTGAACGCTACTTCATTTCGTCGGGACGACCTTCCCAGCTGTAGCCATCGTTGTCCCACGAGTAGCGGCGCTCACGCGCATCCCTTGGGGGGCGCTCTTCGATGCCTCCCGCGCAAAGCGCTAGTAGCTCGATCAGAATCCTGCCTGCCCAAACCAATGCAAACAACAAAAAGCCCGCGCACCATAATAGCAGTCGAGAAATTGTTTTCGTTTTCATCGCGATGTACCTCCCTCGCTTTCAAGCATACATCTTCCATAGCGGATGTAAAGCTGAGGTTTACCACTCACATGGAGCCAACATGAACGACCAGACAGAACCTGTTGTAATCGAACCACCCTTTACCAGTGCCGCAAAGGCGCTTCCGGAAAGCACTCCTATCTGGAAAGCAACCGAAGGCCAGATTGTCAACGCCAGATGGATGATCCTTTCACTGGTCGGGTTCTGGCTGCTGGTGCCAGTACTGTGGACGGCATGGCGAATGATTCGGACTGCCTGCCATACCTACACGCTAACCACTCAACGGCTCAGGGAGCGCTCCGGTGTACTGGCGGTCCAGGTGGACGAACTTGAGTTGTATCGGGTCAAGGATATCGCCGTTCATCAGCCTTTCGTCCAGCGGCTCTTGGGACGCGGCCAGATCGTTTTGCTGACCTCGGATCGATCGACGCCTCGTGTCGTGTTAAACGCGATTCCAGCGCCGGCAAAGGTAGCCGATCTTATCCGGGCACATGTGGAGCTGTGCCGTGTGCAAAAAGGCGTGAGAGAAATCGACTGATACAGATCAGACAGTCATCACCTAGGAGGATCTATGCTGCGATCTTTTATTCCATCGCTCGCATTAAGCTTGAGCTTGCTGCACGGTTTGGCTGGTGCCGAATCGACTGGCCCCGTGACACCAGACACCGGTCTAATGAAAGCGGCGATTGAGGGCCACACGAACATGGGCGTTGTGATCGATAGAATCACCCCAACACCGATCGCTGGACTGTACGAAGTGGTCGCCGGCTCGGATATTTTCTATACCGATTCCCAAGGACGCTTCGTGATTTTGGACGGCCGGTTGATGGATCTGGTCACCAAGGAAGATCTCACTCAGAAGAGGATCGATGCACTGAGTAGTGTGGATTTCGACGCCCTGCCCTTCCAACTTGCGCTGAAGCGGACCCAAGGCTCGGGCAAACGCGCCATCGCAATCTTCGAAGACCCCACATGTCCCGCATGCAAGGTGGTACACAAGTTCCTTTTGCAGTTGCCAGATTTGACGGTGTACACATTCCCGTTGCCGATCGCTTCCCCAGGAGCGTTGCCGCTCGTGCGATCAATATGGTGCCAAGCTGACCGTTCCAAGGCCTGGGAAGCCGCGATGGCCGGTCGACATCCTCCTGTGGACAACGCATGCGATGCATCGGCGCTTGACGAAGTGATTGAGCTCGCCGCTCGGCTCAAGATTGCCGGCACGCCCACCATTGTCTTGTCCGACGGACGTCGGATAGTCGGTGCCTTGCCACCTGGCCAGCTGGTGGAGATGATCGATCAATTAGGCGCGGCGTCGCGTTGAATGGAGGCCATGATGAAATTGGTAAGCCGCTTGCTGCTCGCCTTGCCTTTTGCGCTGTGCGCGCTGAACGGCATTGCCAGGCCGTTGGATGCCACCGGCGCTTGTCCCTCTTCGGGCACGCTGGTGGTGGCCGATTCGCATGTCGATCTTCGATTGACGGCCGAGATCCTGCGCCGTGCCGCGCAGCTGCCGCCTTGGTTTTCGCGCATGGACCTGTCAAAGAGCACCTTGCGCCTATATAAGAAGGCGAACTCAACGGTTCTCGTGCTCACCCGTTGCAATCTGACAGCCTGCGACGCTGAACGGGCCTACATCGGTTTCGCGCCACGGTCTGGCACCTGGGGGGCGAGCATCTATCTGGGCGGAGGGGGAGTCGAGTTGGGGCATCCTGTGATTCTAGGTGCCGCAGAGGAGATCATGCCGGACGAGATTGCGCCAGCCGTTATCTGTGCACAAAACTTGGATTGGGGAGATTAACCATGCGACTCCCATTGAAGCCAGGTTTCAACCTTGGGCGTACAACTTGGCGCTCCAGCCTAGTAAGCTGGCTAATATTTGGAATGATCGGCTTGGCCATGGCTGCCACTGGCTTCGCTGACTTTCTAAAAGCAATTGCACAACGTGAGTCCAGCCTCAATCCTGGTATTGTTAATAGCCAAGGCTATGCTGGTCTATTCCAAATAGGCACCTTGGCGATGACAGACGCCGGCTACTATCGATCGAACGGTAGCGCGGTCAACAGCTGGAAAGGGACATTCACAGGTAAGAATGGTGTGACGTCGCTGAACACGTTCCTGGCCAATCCCGACCTGCAGGTCAAGGCAATCACGGATTACTATGGGAAACTTCAGGGTTACATCAACTATTTTGGTTTGTCCCAATACATTGGTAGAACGCTCAATGGCACCCAGATCACTGCCTCGGGTTTGATCGCAGGGGCCCACCTGGTCGGAATCGGTTCCCTCAAGCAGTATCTCGACAGTGGCGGTGCCGTTATACCCCGGGACGGCAACAATGTGCCCGTGACACAGTACATCGCACAATTCGGGGGTTTTGCGCTCGCTACAGTGGCGCCGTCGTTTGCGGAGGTGCTCGCTGCGAACCCTACCGGTGCCGCTGGCTCATTTCCACTGCCAACGACCCCTGGCGCAGGATCGCCGTCGTCACCCATATTTCCAACGCCGCCGTCCTTCTCGAACCCGGATGCTGCGTTCGCTGCTGGCAGCGGCTACTCCATGGCTGAATTCGCTCAATTGTTCAGGTTGCTGTTCGGAGCCGTACTCTTTCTATGGGTGACTTACACGTTTGTCGGCGCATATCGCGGGTATGCATCAGGAAAGCGGCCCCCTGTTTATGTCGGCAAGACACAGGTTAGAGTTGTCATTGTGCTACTCGTGCTTTTGGTGCTTTTGCGGTGACG
>NZ_PEFN01000001.1:4800000-6139364 GCF_002754575.1 Janthinobacterium sp. 35 | reverse complement strand
TTTCGAAGAGAGTATATCTGCGCTGCAATGCGACTTATTGCATGACTTTGCATATAGGAATGTGCAAAATCTGCGTCGCCAAATTCTTCTACTAAGTCCTTAACGAACTCTTTCATGGCTTTTTCTCCGCTGTTTGGGATCTGCTGCAACCTCATTTTTTCGGCTTTTCGCGGCCTCAGGAGCGCCACCTGGCTCCCATTCATTGCCTACTTCTTTTGCTCCCAGCAGCATGGTGTACTCTTGATGGACGTATATTGGTCCCTTGCATAGGAGGGGGCGTAATTGAACTTTTCCATGTACTTTTAACTTCTGAACACCCGCTACACTTGTGCCGGCAAGCATCTCTGGAAATAGGGTGTCGCCATGCAACATCAACTTGTCAATTCGTTCACGTAGCTTGCCTCTCTGCACTTGCTGCAAGCTCTCTGTCCACCTTTTAAACTCGTTGACGCCCTTGTTGTTCACATAGTCGTGTATCGAAAATTTCATTTTATAATAAATTTATTATACATTAGTAGCGTTGTACGGTTTGGTTACAAGACTCTCTCGACAGTTGATGTGCCGCAAGAAGTTGCAAAGATGATTATATGGGAATGTAAGACATGGAAACTATCGAAATGTAACGCTGCTAGTGGTCATCGATCTCCGTAGCGATGCAGCAGCCATGCTTGAGACAAAAAAAGCATTTTGAACAAGACTGCAGCGATGTATTTTTTGCCCAGTACGTAAAATTTTACGCAGTGAGGCAGCTCGTTGGATGAGCGATTCCCAGGCTCATTGTAGGTGAGCGTTATGACCACGTTGCTTTGACAGGACATTATCGAGACTGAGAACTTCCGACGTGATTTTCAGCTTGTAGAATGCATTGATGTGCGCCGACTACACCCCCAGCCGCAAAGAGCAGATCGAAGAGAGCTTTCGGGCTGGATACCCGCTGCTCGACCTCCCGCCCGAGGCTTGGCCCGGCTACATGGCCCCCATCCTGCGCGGCTCGCATAAGGTTCCGGGCGAGCTGGAAGTAGCTCCCGCTATGTTCGGCATGGTTCCCCACTGGGCCGATCACAAGCTGGCCCGCCAGACCTACAACGCCCGCACGGAGACGGTGGCCAGCAAGCCATCTTTCCGCAACGCTTGGAAGCGCAGGCAGTTCTGCATCATCCCAGCCGCCAATTTCTTCGAACCCAACTACGAAACCGGCAAGCCCGTGCGCTGGCGCATCGAGCGCGCCGACGGCGGGCCAGTGGCGATCGCCGGCATATGGGAGTACCGCCCGGCGGATCAGCTGTTGTCGTTCTCGATGCTGACGATCAGCGCCGATGGGCACCCGCTGATGCAGCGCTTCCACAAGCCAGACGATGAAAAGCGCATGGTAATGATCCTGGACCCGGACCAGTACCAAGGCTGGTTGGACGGCTCGCTGGTGACCGAAGAGGACGTTTATCGGCAGTATCCAGGGGAACTGCTTGTCGCGCAGCCCGACCCCATGCAACCGAGATCGCGGGCGAAAGTACCCGCACCAGCTGTGCGCGCGGAGCAGGGCGGGCTCTTCTAGTTACAAATTTCGTCTTCTGGTTTCCCAACCTTGGCAATATACTGTCTTTTTATACAGTGTATTGATTGCATTATGGACGGCACAACAAACAAGCATCAGTGGCCGGCGAAAGTGGAGGAGCGGCAGGGCATGCCTGTCCGCGTGATTATGCTGCGCAAGAAGGGGCGCCGAATTACGCGCCAGGAAATGCTCGACTCCGAGCCATTGGACGGCCTGCTTGTTTTCGAGCACGTCGGGACGGGCGCATGCGTGCGCCACCATAGCTCTGCCTCGTTGCGCCGGCCAAACTCGGCTGGCTCGACCAACATTTGTAGGCCGCTTTTTGATCCCACGATGGAGCGTTTGGATGCTGATGGCCTGATACTCAAAGGGCATGAAAACGAAACAGTAGACGGGGTACTAGTCCAGTACGTCCAGGTCTGGCTCTGCATTCCCATTTTGCCCAGCGCCGTTGCAGCGAGCACCTGACGTTGCCCAGCCGGCTACACGCTGCTGCTGGTCGACCAGCACGATGACCTGGCAACCGAAGGCCGCGCTGCCATAGTTGAGCTGCAGGTACTCGCCTTGGTGTTGGTAGCTGGCGGGCGTGCCGTAGCGGGTGGCGAGTGCGAAGCTGTCCAGCCCGATCAGATCGCCGCCGCGGTGTTCGACAATGCCGCTGGACGTGCAACTGCACAGTGCAAGCAAGAGGAGGGCGCCCAGCGAGTGCTTCATTGCAATCTTTCCTTTTGGGTTATGCTTACAGAAGGCAGTGCCTTCTATTATGTTGGGCGCCTACCTACCTGATCTTGTGCAGCCTCAGAAAGAGGCGAAGAAGCCGCCAAAACAGGGGCGAAATTTGGGCGAAAACGTGGACGTTTCCAGACTTTTCCAGACATTTAGAAAGAGGCGAAAACGGCATCCTTACTATGTCTAAGGAGGTTTGCGAATGTTTAAGACAGGAATCAAGAATTTCTGTATAACTTGCTTTTAGCCACCACAAGCAAGCATACATGCGGGTTCCAGTCCTTTTGCCGTTTGCATGGGCGAAACGTGGGCGAAAATACTAAGCTGCCCCTGCCTTTAGCCCATCAGTCATTTTGCAATACTGATCAGGCAACACGCCACCTTCCTGCTCAACCCAGCGGCCATACGTTCGGGTGATCATGGTCGTATCGGTATGCCCCATTTGCTTTGCCACGTACATTGCGTTGGCGCCCGTCGATAGTAGCGTCGACGCGAATGTGTGCCTCGTTTGATACGGATTTCGGTAGCGAACCTGGGCCTTCTTGATCATTGCCGCCCAGAAGAGGCTCAGGCGCTGCGTGTTGTCCCAGCCCTGACCGGTAGCCGGATCAAGGAACACAAGGCCACTAGCAAGGAAGCTATGTTGTTTCTGTGCAACCAGCGCCTCCACAGCGCCGCGCCGCAGGTCGACCAGGCGGCGGCCAGCGCGCGTCTTTAGTTCCTCGCGCGATTCACCCATCACGCGCGAACGCTCCACCTTCGCCTTGAATCCGGCCCAGTCGACCGATTCCCAGCGTAACGCGATGTATTCACTCGGGCGCATGCCTGTGTAGAAGGCAAACTGAAAGACATTGCGGGCCTGGCCTTGGGCAGCATCGAGGATGGCCGCAATCTCCTGAGCGGAAAAAGGATCCACTTCGTATTCAGCCTTGTAGGCGTCGCGGTCCAGCGTTTTTTGCAATTTCACCCGATCCAGCGGGTTGCTATCGATCAGGTCGTCATTTATCGCAAGCTCCAGCGCGCCGCGCAGCGGAATGAGAATTTGTCGGACCGAGGTGGCTTTCAGCGACAGATCGACAATCCAGCTACGCAGCGCGGCCGGCGTAAGGTCTGTGAGCAGGGTGTCGCCCCATTGCCCCAACAGAATTTTGTTGAGCACGCGCTTATAGCTTTTCAGCGTGCTGGGCGCAAGGATGCGCTCATAGATCTCGAATTGCTTTTCAAGCAGGTCGCCAACGGTTACATCCTTGCCCCGAGGTTGCAAGCCGAACTTCTTCAGCTGCGTCGATTCGGGAAAATACTTGGCATAGCTGAAATTGCCCAGCGCAATCGCGTTCAGGATCTCGCCGCGCAGGCGCTCGGCGTATTTGATGTTTGCCTTGCTGTGCGCGAGCTTCAACGTTTCCCGGCATTCAGTTCCCCGGTACATAAATTTTATGCGGATCGATTCGCTTTGGACGCCCGACCGGAGTTCGACGCCTGGCGGACTGGACTTGCTTGTTCCCATTTTGCTACCCATTCTTCTACTGCCGGCAGGTTGATCCACAGCCGACCATCCACAATTTTGCATTGATTGCCATCGAGCCACTTGCCAGCCTTGCGGCGGGCCTGGACGGAATCGACGGAATCACCTGATATTTCGACGTAGCGCTCCAGCTTCACCCAAGCCAGAGGCTGACGCTCTGCCTCTGCCTTGGCGGCCGCCGCGCGCGCATTTCGCTCTATGGTTTCGACCAGCTTGGCCACCATGTCGTGCTCGCTCATGTTCATGGCGCGCTCCCGGCCGGCAAGTCGCCGGCATGCCCGCTACCACCGCAAGCGGGGCAGTCCAGTTCGCCGCTGCCTGGTTCGGCGCCGCTGTTCAAGAAGACCAGGCCGCCCGGCGTTGCCGCAATGGTCTGGCCGGCGGCGCGCGCTGCCGCGATGGCTTGCTGCGCCTCGGGCGAGAGCGGGGCGCGGCGACGCACGAGCCGGGCTTCCAGCTGCGCAATGCGAGCATCGCGCTCCCGCACCTGGTTCTTGAATGCCGGCGCCTCGCAATCGCGCGCGCATGGCGCCGGGTGCCTCCCGTCGGCTTGAAGTACCTGGCGGTCGGCCTGCTTGTTGGTGCGGGCGGCAAGAAGGCGGTCGTATGCGCGCTCCAGCTCGATATCGAGCTCGGCCTGCAGCTCCTTCACGCGGGCTTCGGCTTGCTCCACCTTGCTGGCCCACAGTTCGCCCAATGTCTGGCTTTCGGTCAGGGCCGCTGCCCGCCATTCGTTGACCTGCTTCAAATCGGCTTCGGCTTTCTCGGCGCGCTGCTGCCATGCATGGACGCAAGTGCATTGGCCACGCCACTCGCCGTCCAGCCCATGCACGTCGCCAGTTCCGCCGCAGGCGCTGCACAAGGCGCACATTTCGGCGCACGCGCCCACAACCGTCGCGTCTTTACCCACGATGTGCACCGATGGGGGGGCAGGCGCCGCGGCGATCATCGCTCGATATGCCGGCGCCATCGTAGCCAGCATGCCAGCCAACGCATCGACGGTCGTGCCCGGCGCCATGTTCATCTGCATCAAGACGATTGGCGCCGCCTGGCGAGCCAGGTCGATATCGGCAAGCGTTGCGGTTGGCCAGGATGCGATTGCGGCGCCAGCGATGATCTCAGGCGTCGGTTCAACCGGCACCAGCTTCCAGCCGTCCTGCACGGCCAGGCGCTGCGCCGTTACGGCGACCGAAAGGGGGCCGCCTTGCTCCAGCGCGTCAATACTAGCGTTGTTGTTCATTCTGCATGCTCCAAAAAGGTTATCTCGCTTGGTTGGCGCGGTGTCGCGTCGCCCATCAGGTAAATCACGGAAGACACGCCGCCGCCCAGCACTTGGGTGCTCATGCCGCGCAAGTGGGGCTGCTTACCCTCGAACAGCACGGTCTGGCAGGTGTGGATCGCGCGCAGCACGGCCCGGTCCAGCTTGTAGGCGGCCTCGGCCGGAGTTTCCGGCGCGGGCGCTGGGGTGCGGCTGCTCATTGCGCCGCCGACGCGCGGCGCGCGAACCATGCCACAGGACCATCGTTCTCTTCGTCGTACAGCGCGAGCAGGAACCAGCCTGGGGCCGGCGCCGTGGGCTGCCAGTCGACCAATGCGCTCGGATCGCCATCACCTTCCAGGTAGCGTTCTGCCAAGTCGGGCGCGTCGCCGTCCATCCAGACGCGTTGGACCTCCAGCCCCTGGGCGTCTATCCATTCCTTGAATTTGGCGGCATCGCCTTCGTCAAAGGGTGGCAGATCAGGATGCCTATACCAGCCTTGAGCATCGCGTATGACTGGTGCTGCTTCAATTATCTTTTTCATATCCACCTTTCAGGTTGTCGCGGCCAGGACGCCCGCCAGGGTCGCCGCCACGTAAATCAGGATCAGGGCCGCCGCCACTCGCGCGGCGCCGGGGCTACGCTCGCTGTTCGGCACTTCGTCGTTGTCGGTCATGGCACCACCTTTGCTGCTCGCCCACCACGCCACCGCCAGCCTGGCGCAATCTGGTTGTGCCGCCACATCCTCATGCGCTGGCTAGTGGTCATGCGCGGCCATGGCTTGCCACCGCACTCCCATTCCGGCCCTTCCCAGTAATCCGCTGGCAAACGGGCGTGATCGTAATGGCGCTCCCAGCCTGTGCGGGAATCATGCCCATCCCACTCGCCATCGAAGTCTTGCCAAGAAACCTCTGGAATCGCGCTGATGCGTTGCCACAAGCCGTATTCGGCGGGGCGATGACGACGCAGCCACTTGCCGCGCTTCCACGAAAACGCCTCATCGACGACGCCCGGTTCGCGCGACGGCGTGTATTTCGTCGTGTCGCCATGGCTGCGCAGCAGCTGGACCGCGCGCTTTGCCTGCTTCTTGTAGATGCGCGGGTTCATGGCGTCACCCGCTTGAACTCGATCACCCACACCCACGGGTTGGCTGCCCAGCTGCCGGCGCCGTTGATGGATTCCCACAGGTGGCTGAAGTGCTCGCTCGGTGTCGCGTGGTAGTTGTAACTCGGAATGACGCCATGGCCACCAGGCGTGCCTTCGGCGCGTGCGTCGGCGTCGCTGCAGTCATTCAGGCGCTCGACGCGCACGGACACGATCTCCAGCAGGATGCGGCTGGCGCGCCGGGGCATGTGGATGGATGGATGCCACGCCGAACGCGGGTCGCCATCACCATCGTCATCGCCGGACCATTGAAAGGCACCGTCAGCCGCATAGATTACATGGCCAGAGTAGTAGCCTTGGCCGAATGGCATTTCGCTGATTGCCGTCGCAGGGCGATCAGGCGCCCAATCAATCAGATTGCAGGCCTCATCCCAGGCGTGGCTGATGACGCCCCACGTCTCGCGCACCCAGTTGCGATCGCCTGGCTGGCCATAGGGGCAATGCGCGACCATGCCGCCCGCGTAGGTGGCTGCGCCATCAATAACCGATTGCGGCGCAGGCGCCGCCAATCCGACTTTCTTGACGATGCGCCGCGTCTGCGTCTTGCTGCCATCGAGCACGGCGCGTACCATGGCGCCGTTCATGAGGATGGGATGCTCTTTGCTCATGATAGAATTTCCCTATGAAAATACTTCACTTTGCCGGCGGAGGTTTCGCTAGCGCCTGTTCCGGTTATTTCCTTGGTTACTTTGGTGCATCGCTTTATTGCTCCCCGCCGGTAACCACCGCTGACTGCGCAGCCTGGGTCGGCGCAATTGGCTCGGTAGGAGCGTTGTTCGGCGCAATATGGATCGCAAGCGGGCAGGCCCGGCGCACGGCCGCGAAGGAGCACGAACTTGCACTTCTTGCCGCTGGAAGTTTGATTCTCCGATTGAAAGCACTCGAATACACTCTCGAAGAATGCATGGACGTGGTGAGCGATCCTCGTATGAAGGAACGCCAAGCGGACTACGGGACCGTGGCAGGTAAATCCGCGACTGCGAATTTTGGACGGTGGCGGAGGTGCAGCCGCTTGCGATCTTTCCAGGCGAAGTTGCTGTTCGAATGGAAATCGAGCGGACGAGACTCAAGCAAGTTATATCCCATATGCAAGCGGTGTCGAATATGCATTACCTCCAGCTCATGGTCGAAGGTGACGCGCTGAGAGAGTTTGTGAAGGAGCCAGCGCAGAAAGCCGCCACCGGCATTTCCCGCGTCGTCCTCCAACTTGAGCGGGCGCTTCGCACTGTTCCAGATATTTGATCTAGGTGAGTTCACGCTTGCACTCCTGCCAAGGCCGCCACCGTGTAGATGCCTTGGGTGTCCTTGATCACGCCTGCGAACTCCATCGTCTCGATCAGCCGAGCCGCGCGGTTATAGCCAATGCCCAAATACCGCTGCACCAAGGATATCGATGCGCGCTGCCGGCTGCGCACTACCTCGACGGCCTGGGCGTACAGCGGATCGCTCGTGCTGCCGTCGCCGGGTAGCACGGTGCCTGCCGCTTCGCCATTCAGCTGCAGCGCCGGGCGCTGCTGGCGGACAGGGGCATCGCCCGCTGCCGGCCGTAGGCTTGGTTCCATGATCTCAATGGCGGCTACCAGCAGCAGGTCGACGGATCGCGAGCCGCCTGGCAGCTCCTTGGCCAGCGTCAACGCCGATTTAATCGCGCCCTCGGCGGTTTCCGCCATGTGTTCGCGCACGCGTGCAACGGCCGGCTGCACGGTGCTGTCATACAGCTCGTTGAGCACATCGCGGTAACGGGCGCGAAGCTTGTACAGATCGGCAGTCAAGTTCACGGCGCGTTCGATCTTCTGCTGGCCGGCAACAGCCTGGCCCGCTGCTTGCGCCTCCATGTCGGCCTCGCCGCCCAGCGCCTCGACCAGGTCGGTCAGCATCTTGGCCAGCTCGCCCGTCATCAGCGCAAAATCGCTGTCGAAGCGCTCGTCGTCGTTGCGCGTGGCGCTTTCTTTGATAATTTCCAGCGGCTTGACCGACTTGATGGCCAGGCTCTCGTCCAGCACGAAGCTGATCTTGTCGCTCCAGGTCATGGCCAGGCGCGTGCACTGCTTGCCGGCGGCGATGTGGCGGCGGATATCGTCTGCTTCCAGCGTATGGCGCTTGTACGCCACCTGGGCCTTGCTTTCGCCCGTGGCGCGCATGATCGCGTCCTGGTCGACCGTGAAGCCGGCCGGGGATTCGTCCGCCTGCAGCCATTCCGTCATCGCGCCCACCGGCGAGCGCTGCACGCGCAGGCTTTCCAGCGGCAACTTGTCGACGGATTTCAGCAGCAACTTGATCACCTCGTCCGCCTTGCTCGGGCTGGCCGCGTCCACCACCAGCCATCCATTCACCGGATCGATCCACACGGCCGTGGTGCTGAGGATGGCGAAGGCACGCGGGAGCAGCTCGTCGGTGACGCGCTCTTTCAATTCCTTCATAGCTTTCTTGCCGGGCGCGAAGCCTTGGGCTTCTTCCATTTCCAGCGCGCGGGCGGCGGCCACCTGATTGACCACGGTCGACGGCAGCAGCTTCTTCTCGGTTTTCAGCTGCAGCAGGAACTGGCCGCCTACGGCGTGCACGAGCGGCTGATCGGCGCCGCGTGGCGCGGCCCAGCCCTGGCGCACCAGGTCCATGCTGGTAGCGGGCGTGAACTGCTGCGGCGCCAGCGCCTGCTCGAGCACTGCGGCCGTCATGGCCCAAGCGGCGGGCAAGCGGTAAATCTGCAAATTCTTGAAAAACATGGCGGCTGCTCGCTTAATCGTTGTATGGAAATGTGGTGTCGAAGTCGTCGGCATCCGCGTTTGCGTCGATGATCAGGCGGGTCTTTGCCGTGTACATCTGGAACAGGCGCTTTTCGAAATTGAAAAGCGGTCCGACGAAAATCTTGTTCTTGATGTCGGTGCCACCGAGGCTGAGCGCCCACACCTCACCGTCTCCCCGGATGCGCAGGTGGATGGCGCAGGACGAGTGCCGCCTTTGGTTTGGGTCTTCATCGATTGAAACATCCAGGTAGTCATCACAGTTTTCGCTGCGGTTGATGTTCAGTGTGAATTTCTCGCCGCGCAGCTCATGCGCGTTCCACGCGTCTTTCTTGCTTTCGATGAACTCATCCAGCAGCGCTTGCAGCGTGATGGAGTCCGGCACCGGCTCCAGCAGTTCGGCAATATCCTTGTCCAGTTTCTCGGTGAATTCCGTGGACATGACCGCACCGACGCGCTTCTTGATGATGTCGCCGACCAATTGGCGATAAGATGGCAGGTCGATTTTGTCCAGGTCGACTTCGATCAGGGTGCCAATCTTGGCCTTGAGCGCCTTTCCGAAGTCGCTGTAGTCGCGCAGGTGCTCGTTGATGCTGGCGGTGACGGCCGCGCCGATCTGCTTCTGAATGGCTTCTTCGATGGCGCCGGATGCGACTATCTTGTCAAATGCTGTGGCGACTGCCTCTTTCAATTGGTCCATGATCTTCCTCGTTGCTGCCGCCGGCTTTTATGTGAATGCCAGCAGCTGGTTAATTACGTTGTCCAGGTCCTGCCTGGTGTATTTGGTCAAAATCCGGGACAAGATCACGTCGATGGTCGCGCTGTAGAGCGCCTCGAACTGGATCTCGTCCATTTGCGCAAACGAAATGCTTTTCGCCTCCAGGCGCACCTCGCCCTTGAGGTTCACCGTCGATTCGAAGAAGCCGGCCAGGATCGCCACGTCTTTCCGGAACCGCTCCTTGTTCTTCGCTACTGGCTGGCCCTGGTAGGTCAGGCCGCCGCGCGGTTCCCACTGATCAAAGGCGAAAGACACCAGGGCGAAGTATTTTTTGTGGAACTGGTAGTTCCGCACCTTCTTGAAGTCGGCGTGCATCAGCGCGCCGGCCTTCATCTTCTGGATGAAATCGGCCGCCGCCTCGTCGTGCGGCACGAGGATATTGGCCATTTTCATGAGCACGATTTCTGTCAAGGCGGTGCTCCCGCGTGGCGCCGGGCCATCACACTGCTGGCGCCAGGTCGGCCACGTCGATCACGATGCCGCGGCAGTACGGCTCGCCGTCCTCCACGATTTCGAAGGTGGCGTGCGGCACGTCGGTGCGGTAGGTCCAGCTGTAGCCGTCTTCCTTGGCCCACAGGGCATCCACGGCGCGCACCTGCGGCGCCCGGGTGAAATAATCCTTGAGTGCATCGTCGTCGTGCTGGATATCCTCGCGGAACGGCAGCAAACCCTTGGCGTCAAGCAGTGCGATGGTCGGCGCGCCGCGCTCGTCGTCCACGAAGCCACGGAACTCCATCAAGTCGTCGCTAGCGCCGAAAATCACGATCAGGCCGGCGGCCTTGGCCTGCAGTTCTTCTTCCTTCGCTATTTCCTTACCGTATTCGCGGCCCGTCAGCAGGCCGGCCAGCAGTTCCTTGCTCAGCTTGAAAGGCGCAGCCTCGGCCAGGCGCATCATGCTGTCCATGCCTGCACTGCCGAGGATCGGGGCGGCGGTGCTGGTTGCCGCAACTGGCAGCTCGCCCTGGTCGAATTGCGATACTTGCATTGCGGTTTGGCTTTCTTGCGTAACTGCGTTCATGACTTTCTCCTTGTAAGTTTTATAATTTCAGCCTTCAACAGCGCCAGGCGGACGGCGTAGACGATGGCGTGGCCGGCATGCCAGTTGCGCAAGGCCTGGCTGGCTACGTCGATCACGGCTTGGCTGACGACGTCCACTGCGCCTCCCGGTGGGCACGGCCCAGCTGCTTCACGCGCGCTGCGGATGCGTCCAGGTCGATCAGTGCTTCGATCTGCGCGGTGATCAGTTCCTTGCGCATTTCCTCAAGCCCGGCCAGCTCGCGGCGCACGCCGGCTAGGCGCATCTTGTTCATGCAGTGCTGGTGCTGAGCCTGGTAGTGGCGGTGGGCGGCCAGCAGGCGGTTGAAGAGGGTGATCATGGCCGCACCAGAACGGTGATGCTCATCGGCTCGTCCTCTGGCAACGCGGCGAGGGCGGCGTCAGGGCTGCCGGTGCCGGTGTAGGTTTGCTGGCTGCCGGTAGCTGTACGGGTGGTTATGAAGTAGCTCATGGCTTCACCGCCAGTTCGCGCAATGCCGCTTGCATTGCGATAACGATGCTTGTGAGGTACTTCGTTTGCTTACGCGTCTTTGGCAGCGACCATTCAAGGTTGCCAGCGATGTAATCCGGATCGCAGTCCACGAGGAATTGCGTCAGCGTGCGGTCAGACATCGCACCCCAGTAGCCGGTGAAGGCCATGGCCCAGGCGGCGTGGAAGCAGCAGACCGTCAGCAGGCCTTTGCCCGGCTCCAGGTCTTCGATCAATACACGGATCGGGTCCAGGCCGGGCGCGCCTGTGATCAGGAGCTGCTGAACGGTGGAGGATGTGATCTGCATGACGATCAGCCGCGCGCTGGGATGGCGATTGTCGGGATCACTTCGCCGTGGGCGATGAGGACCGCTTCGAGTGCTGCAAGCTCTGCTGGGGACATGTCGTACTCCTGTGTTTGCTTTTGATGGAGTGAACTATAGCAATTTGCTTTTAGTATAGCAAGAGCAATTTGCTTTTATTTTGTCGAATTCATGTAAAATGTTTTCGTCGCCAGAAATTTCAGGCGACCGGAAGCCCGGGTCAAATCTCGCCGGGTTGCGCAAGTCCTGATAGATGGAGTTGGCAGCGCCTCGCAGTACCCCAGGGGAAACCAGCGAAACGAGCAAGGCGTGTAGGGTGGCAAGAAGGAGTTGACTGGCCGCAGGGGGGGGATAGAGGGCGGAGCGCCAATCGGCGGGGGCAGGAAACGGCCCAACGTCTGCCCTATGTGAAACGCGTCCCTGGATACTTAGGAGGCATGTAGCAATTCACGGTAGTCAAGTTCTTGCTTGATTACTGGGAGGTGCTGTTCTCGGTCCCGAAGCCTAGGACATAGAGAAAAGCGCAGTGCTCTTGACCTTGAAGCGCAAGATCAAAAGCTGGCATCAAGTGCAAGATAAGGTACTTTTTAGTGCCTATAGAGGGGAAATAGGAGTGGGAAATAATTCGACTCCGTCGCAAGGAAAGCCCGGTTGGACCGGATGCGGGAAGGGTGTTGGGGTGGGTGGGACGCTGATGATCACATCCCTCGACCGAAAAAAAAGGCGGGATTAAATTTCTTTATCGTCCAAATAAACGGACGCAGTACCTGTATTTGAATTTGGAATAACTACCCGAACTAGTGCGCCGGACGATGTAAGTACTTCGATAATCACGTTCTGAATTGGTGGGGAAACGTCGTCGCCGTATATGGCTTTGACGATCTCGCTGCAAGGATCGCCCACTCCCGCGATGCGGCCTTGGCCGCCGTCAACGGTGGAATTTTCAAACAAAATATTGCTCATAAGGATTCCTCAAAATGGAAAACGAAAAACACCCAGCCGAAATAGCGCTTGCTTTGCTGCGCGATTATCCCGAGCATTGTGACGCACTCGGGATACCTTCAGTCCAATTCCGCCAATATGCCCGCCCAATCATCGACGCATACTTTGCGTCGCTGGGCGAGAAGCTCTGCCGGAAGCCCGTTACTATAGTCGATGCTACGCCGGAGAAATTGCGCGAATGGGAGGCCAGGGCGGCCAAGCATGAACGTGATGGGACGGGCGCTTATACTCCGCGCGTGCCGCGCAATTCGGCAGCTTAATTCACCAGCCGCACACCCGCTGGCGCGAGCGATGCTTAGCGATTTAGATTTTCTTCGATGAATGAGCGGAACCCTAAATAAACCAGCATGCGCTTGCTGCGACACAGGTCCTTACTAAGTTTATTGCTTGTCGATACTTTGCAGGTAGGGACAATGGTTACAGTTTCGATAGTGCCCCGCCCAGGAGTTTTTACAATCGAGATACCTATTTTTCCGTTTTCAGTGGGGTTGTATGTTTCGATAATCGTATCTGTTGCGACTTGGATTTTTTGATCGGAATTGCGGGCAGTATATATTTGTGCAAGGGAAAAAACTTTCGTACACATTGTTTTATCTGCGCATGTGACGACAGATTCGACTGCGGCCTTTTTCTCTTCTTCTATATCAGCGAGGACTTTGGCCCGCTCCTCATTCTCGGCCTTCCTATCGGCAAGTCCTTTGGCCTCAAGTTTTGCGATGCGCTCGTCTTCAAATTTTTTGAACGCTGCCTGGCTAAATATTCCACCTTCCGGGATGCCGTAGATTACTCCATCCTTTAGTTGAAATCTGATTGAGCCATTGCGAGTTCCATTGTAGGTCTGCGCGTTTCCTCTGCGCCAATCGGCGAATTCCGATGTTTGATGACTGGGAGTCATGCTGAGAATTTGGGATGCCTGGGAAACAGTCATACCGTTTTTAACCAAATTCGCATTTTCTCGGGCTGTTCTAAATTCGGAAGCCGCACAACCTACCAAGAAAACAACCATAAATACTGTAGCGAGAAATTTTTTCATAATCCATTATTGTTCAGCATGTGCGTGCTGTTTCGCCGCAGCATTATATGATAAATTGGCAACTGGGAATCTAGCGAATTGTCACTTGTCAGCAGCTCGCGCACCAAGTGCTTGAGGTCGGCGATGCGATGAACATCATGTTTAATTTTGAATCGACGTAACCACGCCGTTTTCCAGATAAATATAATTGCCGCCGCCATACACCCATTGCTCATGTACGCCGTACGTGCCAGTGCTGCGATTGACGCTCTCCGGCCCGCCCCAGTTGGATGCGCGAACCTGCTTTGCGGTCATTCCAATACGGACTCCGCCACGAGCTTTCCATGCGGCATTGGCATTTGTCGCTTTGGTTTTAGACTTTTTCTCCGCAATGCGTAATTCATCTGGTGATATTGGCAGGATGTATTCAACAAAATTATGCCTGGGCTTCCCAATCTCATATAGGTCATCAAAAAGAGCGTATTTTTTCGGGTCGTTATGGAATAGTATGCCCTCTTCTAAATATGCAATTTTTCCATCGGGGAAAGTTATCTTGACGTAATTTCGATATCTATGAGTTGCAAAGCCAATAACTGAAAAGCTGGTCGCCTCCGTCACCACGAATTTTTCACTGCCGATAGAGCCGTCTTCCTCTGCGCCAATAAATTCCTTCCGGCTAATTGCAGAAGCATTCGGCGCGATCCAAAACTTCGCACCTGCCATTTTTTCACGCGCCGCCAGCAGAGTTGCTTGTTTAAGCTCTGCTGCTGAGGCGGCATTCTGTGTCAATGATGCGTATTGCGCATAGGCTGGGACGCTTACGAGGGCGACTAGCGCCAAGATTAAATTTTTCATAATCATTCTAGTCGTGAATTAAAGCCGGTCTTTGAAATTGCGCGCCTCAAACCGCACTATGCGCCCAACAATAATGCAATCACCGCCACGGCAAAGCCTTCTCGCGTATCGTGGGTCGCCATTTTCGGACGTCATGTACCATTCGCGCCCCTCATATTTGAGGCGCTTAATGACGGGCTCGCCATTGAAATTGATGGCGTAGACGCCCCCACTTACCTTTTTATTATCTGCGATATTTACCACGGCGATATCGCCTTGGTAAAGCAGGGGCTGCATGCTATCGCCTCGCACTTTGATGGCAATAAGACAGTGTGGGACGTAATCATTTTCCTCGACCCATTGCAATGGTACATCTAAGGTGCCGCCATCTTCAAAATTTTGCTCCACTTCAAATCCCATGATCCCGGCCTGCAAGTGCATTGTGACCAGTTTGATGGGAATCGTTGCATGGATGGCTTCGCCTACGGTGACGCGGCGGGCGCCGGGCAACAGAGGGTGGGCAGGGGAGGTAGACACGGGATCGCCGTGATCTTGAGGAATATCCTCAATCTGGTCGTCGCTGTGGTCGGCATCCATCCATCCTTCCGGCTTGCCGCAACCGGCCTCCAGCTTGCGAGCCAACTTATCGCCCACGCCACGCGCGGTACCGGTAGATGACTTCGCACTATTCAATATTTGGCTGAGATACATGGGTGCCGTGGCTGCGCGTTGAGCCACGGCGTCCGCCGTCCTGAATTCGTTGACGAGCGTTCGGAGATTTTCGATGCGGATTTCTTTAGATGTAGCCATATGGGCATTTAATAGCAAAACGCTTTATATAGGAATATGCAAATTGCTATTGCAAGAGTAAAAGCAAATTGCTATAGTGAGGTTATGAAACTCATCGAATACGTCAAAGGTCGCGGGTCCCAGCGCGACTTAGCCGACAAGATCGGCATCACTCCAGTGCTTATTAGCCAATGGGCGAATGCGTTGCGGCCAGTTCCTCCTGAGCGCTGCGTCGAGATCGAACGCGCTACGGGAGGCGAGGTTTCCCGTAAAGACCTACGCCCAGCAGACTGGCACAAAATCTGGCCCGAGCTGGTCGCTGTCGATCCCGGCCACGCCGGCCGCCAACCGCCCAGCACCAACGCCATCTTCGACACCGTGCCGCTGCGGGCCGCTGTCGGCATCGACGTGGGGGCCAAGCCATGATCCGCCTAATCCCAATTTACCCGCCGCGCCCGGCGGACGACTTCGAGCGCATTTCGCTGCTCGAACCGCACCAGATGCCTTGCGGCGTGCCGCTTGAGGAGTGCGCATTGCCAGCCTGCGAGCGCCCACCGTAAAACAGCACCAAGTACCAACCTGCATTTCGCTGTACCCAAACCCTGTAACACCGACCACCAGGAGAAAACCATGAAGCTGAAACAAAAACGCACCGCGCTCGTCAAGGGCTATGTCACCGATGAACACAAAGATGCACTGCAAGCGGCCTGCGCGGCCAAGGGCAAATCCGTCAGCGACGTGCTGAACGAATGCACCATCGTAATCATCCGCAATCACCTGGACGCCAGGCCGAAACGGAATGATACGCCGCCGTTTTCCAGCGGAGCTAGGCCCAAATCAATAAATAACAGGGCCCAGATTTCGCCGGCACCGCGCCCGTGCTTTGGCGTCGTCCCGCGCGTCGTGCGGATGCGGGTTTAACGGCATGGAGGCAGCTATTGAATAAACCAGCCGAGGTCACCGCCGAGGAAAAGGAGCTGGTTTTCCAGCGTTCGATGATTTACCGCCAGGCCGAGAAAGACTTGCAGGGCGCCAAGGACGGGGAGGGCGAGAGTGCGGCGAAGGCCGCGCACAAGGAGGCGCGCCAGAAATGGCGCGATGCCACCGACAGGGTGGCGAAGAAATATGAGGTGCCGCAGCGCGAGCCGCCATAACGCAGCCGCACCCGACTGCTACAGCATCGCATGGCCGGATACGGTCACTTTAATCACTATCAATATGGAACATGACATGACGCAAACAACTGCAATTACGCCGTATCGCTCGCTGGACAACGCTGCTGGCAACAACGAGCTGCTCGACACGCTGCTGGCCAAAGGCCCAAAGAGCGACGCCGCCCTGGCCCGCGCGCTGGAAGTGGCGCCGCCCGTGATTTCCAGGATTCGCCACGGCCGCCTGCCGATTGGCGCCTCGCTGCTGATCCGCATGCACGAGGTGTTCGACGTGTCGATCCGCGAGCTCAAGCGCATCGCGCGCGCCGAGGTGACGGCTTGACCTGGGCGACGATGCAACTGGAAGGCGGCGCGCAAGCGCGGGCCGAGCAGGGCGATCAGCTGCAGGAACAGGCCGAGCGCGAACTGCCGGTCGACCCCGGCCACGTGCGGACGCGCCAGCACTACGAAGCAATGCTGCAAGAACTGCAAAGCCAGAAATGAAAAAAGCCCGCTGGCAGGCGGGCTTCCTTAAAACACTACGTGAGAACACACGATGGAAATGATTATACCGCAGTCATTGCTGATGACCAGCAGGGAGATCGCCGAGCTGACCGGGAAGGAACACCGGAACGTTGCGCGCGATACCAAGGCTATGCTCCAGGTGCTGAAATTGAACCTGCTCAGTTTTGAGCAGGTCTACAGGGCCGGAAATGGCCAGTCGCAGACGGAGTATCTGCTCCCGAAGGACCTGACGTTGACGCTGGTTTCCGGCTACAACGTAGTCATGCGCAAGCGTATTATCGACCGCTGGCTCGAACTGGAAGTGGCGCCTCAGCCGTTTGAGCTGTCGCGCATGGACCTGATCCAGCTGGCGCTGCGCGCTGAAACCGAGAACATCGCGCTGGCGGCCAAGATCGCCATCGACGCGCCGAAAGTCCGTTTTGCAGAAACCATTCGTGCCATTGATGGCGTGTGCCATATCGAAAAGGTAGCCAAGACCATCGGTATCGGCCGCACCAAGTTTTTCCGCCGCCTGCGCGAGGATCATATTTTGATCAGTGGTAGCAACCTGCCATATCAGAAATACATCGACAAGGGCTATTTCACAGTCATCGAAGGCAACCCTTTTCGCGACAGCAAGGGCGTCGAGCATCCCACCTTCACCGCCATGGTGACCGGTGCTGGCCAGGTCTTCCTGGTGCGCAAATACGCGAAAGCCGGGGAGGCGGAATCATGAATGACCGCTCAAATACTAAAGCGGCGTGCTTGCTTGGCGCGCAAGCTGACATAGCCTCCACGCGCAATTCCGCCAACGCCGACCGCGCCGCCGATATCCTGGCCACGGTCAAGCGCTGCGGCGCCGCAACCATTGGCGATATCGCCCTAGACCTGACGCTTCACCGCGAAACCGTGCGCAAGCGCCTGGCCAAACTGGTCAAGGCCGGTCAACTGGTGCTGATCGAGCCAGCTGCTGCGCACGTTCGCGCCCTGTACGGCATGCCTGACTTGGACGACCAGGACGAATTCGACCTTTATCGCAATCGCAGCAGCAACTGGCCGCGCGGCGAGCACGGCCGTGATCCGTTGGTGGCAGCTATTTTCGGCGCGCCGGTGACAATGATCACTTCCAGTCCGCCATGCGCTCATTTTGCTCCAGAGTTTGCCGGGGGGTGCCCATGAAGCGCGATGCTTTCACCATGTCCCTCGACCTGGGTACAGAGTTAATTATCGACAACTTTGCGGGCGGAGGCGGGACCAGCACCGGCTTGGAGCAGGCATTCGGCCGGCCGGTCGATATCGCCATCAACCACGATCCCGAAGCGCTGGCCATGCATGCCGCGAACCACCCACATACCACGCACCTGTGCGAGAGCGTGTGGGACGTCGACCCGATCAAGGTGACGGGCAATCGCCCAGTCGGCCTGGTTTGGCTGTCGCCCGACTGCAAGCACTTCAGCAAGGCCAAGGGCGGCAAGCCCGTCGAAAAGCGCATCCGTGGCCTGGCCTGGGTGACGTTGCGCTGGGCGGCCAAGTGCAAGCCGCGCGTGATCATGCTGGAAAACGTCGAGGAATTCAAAACGTGGGGCCCGCTGCTGATCGCCGCCGACGGCAGCGCGAAGCCTGACCCGGCCAAGAAGGGCAAGACCTTCGACAGCTTTATCCGCCAGCTGCGCGCGCACGGCTATACCGTCGACTACCGCGAAATGCGCGGCTGCGACCACGACACGCCCACCATCCGCAAGCGCTTCTTCCTGGTGGCGCGCCGCGACGGCATCGCCATCAAGTGGCCGGAGCCTACCCATGGCGCACCGGACAGCATCGGCGTGCGCGCCGGCAAGCTGCTGCCGTACCGCACGGCGGCCGAGTGCATCGACTTCAGCCTGCCGTGCCCGTCGATCTTCGAGCGCGACCGGCCGCTGGCGCCGGCCACGCTGCGCCGTATCGCCAAGGGGATCATGCGGTATGTGGTCGACGCGGCGGATCCGTTCATCGTCGGCGCCGGCGGCCCGGCACGTGCTGGCGAGCCACGCCCGACGGCCAAGCCGTTCGGCACGCTGCTGGCGCGCAATGACAGCTATTTCTGCGCGCCGACCATTGTCCCGGTCACGCACCAGGGCGGCGATCGCACGGAATCAATCGGCGAGCCGTTCCGCACCATCACCGGCGCACACCGCGGCGAGAAGGCGCTGGGCGTGGCCACGCTGGTGCAGGTTGGATATGGCGAACGGCCGACGCTCTACCACTGCAAGGCTTGCGGCGACAAATTCCACGACCAGCACGCTACTGGCGCCGGCGGATTGGCGCCCGCCGAATGCCCGCGCTGCGGGGAAGAGGAAAACGTCGTGCTGGTGCACGCGGCACAGGAGCCGCGCGCGCTCGACATTGAAAAGCCGCTGGGCACGGTGGTGGGTGCGGCATCGAAGCATGCGCTGATCGAAGCAGAGCTTGCGCCATTCGTCATGACCAATACCACCGGCCATCCCGGCGCCGGCGCCGACATGCCGGTACCAACGATAACCGCTGCCGGCAACCAGGCGCTGGTATCGGCGCTGCTGACTGGCGTCGGCGGCCGGGCCGGCCAGAGCCGTCCGCGCGGCGTGGACGAGCCCACGGCGACGGCGACCTCGAAGGCTGACGCGGCGCTGATCACGGCGGTGCTGGTCGATGCCGCCCACGGCGAGGTATCGCCAAGCGGCGCAAAGCGCTGGGGCACCGGCGCGCACGACGTCGAGGCGCCGCTGGGCACCGTGACGGCCAGCGGCAACAAGGCCGTGGCCACCGCGTTCCTGGCCAAGCATTATACGGGCGTCGTGGGCTCCGACCTGGCCGACCCTATCGGCACGGTCACCGCATGCGACCACCACAGCCTGGTGACAGCTTTCTTGACGGAGCATGCCAATGCGAGCACACAGCGCGTGATGCCGGTTGATGCGCCGCTGCGGACGATCTGCGCCCAGGTAAAGGGTGGACATTTCTCGATGGTGTCGGCGCATATCACCAAATTCCGCACCGGCGCCACCGGCAGCGACATGAACACGCCGCTGCCGACGATCACCGCCGGGCCGAAGGAAAACCCAGCTGGAGCGCCGCATGCGCTGGGCATCGTCACGGCACACATCCAGCGCGACATGGGCGCCAGTGTCGGCCACGCCGCTGATGCGCCGCTTGGCACGGTCACGGCCGGAGGCGGCGGTAAGGCGGCGCTGGTCACGAGCAACATGATCAAGCTGCGCGGCACCAGCACAGCGGCCGGCACCGACGAGCCGCTGGGCACCGTCAGCGCTGGCGGCCAGCACCACGCCGAGGTGCGCTCGTTCTTGCTGGCCTACTACGGCGCCAGCGAGACGCACAGCCTCACCGACCCGCTCAATACGGTCACGAGCCGCGACAGGTTCGGCCTGGTGACTATCCAAGGCCAGGACTATCAGATCGTGGATATCGGCCTGCGCATGCTGCAGCCGCGCGAACTGTTTCGCGCCCAGGGTTTCCCCGACGATTACATCATCGGCGACGACCCGTCCCAGGGCCTGAAACTGACAAAGTCGGCCCAGGTGCGCATGTGCGGCAACTCAGTTTGCCCACCCATGGCTAAGGCACTGATCCTCGCCAACTTCGCGCATGAGCGCGAGATTGCGAGGGTGGCGTGATTTTATATCTTAGTCAAGTGAGGCATCGGAATAGGGGAAATCACAAAGGTGCTTCCGTTGTTTCCCTGCTTAAACACAAAGCCCCAAGTGAATGCGTCATCAATAGGTACCCAAAATACCTTAGGCCCCTGCTTGTAATCGCCTTCCCAGCCGACTCTGGCGGCAGCGGCTTCAGCCAATTCAACACTTTCCATAAACTCATCGGGATCAATGCCTTTTGGTCCGGGAGGCCCGAATCGAAGTTTGGTGATGTCGTTCTTAAGCCGAGTCACGGCCGCTTGGACACTCTCCAAGTTCCCCCATCCGTTATCGATCGGTCCAATGTGATAAGCAAACATATAAATCTCCAAGGTTGGCGAAAAGGAATCCTATCATGATGTACGACTTGGCCAGAAACGACCGCGCTCATATCGCCAATCAGTCTGCACCGGCCTATTCTCTTGTCCGCAAGGTCTGCGCCTGCGGCAAGGCCAGCACCGCCAAGCAACTGGCCCAGCACGGCAAATGCGCCGCCTGCGCGCTGGCCGCCGTACGCGACGCGATCTTGCCTGGCGACTTCGCCAAGCTGCAGCACATGCTGGGCGCCGTGAAGGGCAAGCCGAAGTATCACTGGGGTTTGCGCAATTACTTTGCCGCCGGCGGCGGGCAGGCGCGTGAGGCCATGCAGCGCCTGGTGTCCGCCGGCCTGGCTACGGCCGGACGCGCCGCCAATGAAATGACGTACTTCCACGCCACCCGCCTGGGCTGCAAGGCTGCTGGCCTCGATGGTGCTGGCATCAAGCGCGCGATGGAGGATTGACGGTGAAGAGATCCGAACCGTTTGAATTACACAATGCTGCATTCGTTATGGCTCAGAAAAGCATCGATCTCATTCCTGTATCCCGTGAGTCGGTCGCTGGCGTCAATCATTCGCCTACCAGTATGAATGCACATATAAACAATGTCCTCGTCGATTTCACCTTCATTGCCGCGACGAGTGATTTCTTTTTTACACCAATCAAGTTCCGTCAAAACGGTTGCCACTTTAGCGGCGACATTATTGGGCAAAACTATAAGCGCTGCGACATCGGTAAACAAAATTTCAGGAAGTCCAGCGAGCATATCCGCGCACCACTTTACCCGGCCAATTTCGCCGACCTTAGTGGTTTGGAGATTTTCTCCGATTGCTTTCACTTTGATTTGAATTTCTGCGATCTTCAGAATAATGCCTGCGCAAACAATGAGAGCGAGATCTCTTTCTCGACTCAATTTGTCCCGCTTTTCGGCTGTCGCAAGCCAGATTGTTCCGAGCAATGTCCCTGTAGTTCCGATTGCGGCTATCCAGTAAGCCCACTCCGCGACGCCCATTTTGCACCAAGGTATGCCGTTATATCCGGCTACGCCTATGGCGGCGGCTATAACCATGATCGCCCACTTATCGTACCAAGCCATTCCGCCTCCAATTTAAGTTGGCGGAATCGTAACACGTTGAGTATTGGTGGTGGGAAATGAAGCGCTCACCCATGAAGCCCGGCACCGGCCTGAAGCGCACGGCCTTCGCGCGCGGCGAGCGCATCGAGGCGCGCGAAGTGTCAAAGCTCAAGCGCACCTCGCCCATGTCCAGCACAGGCATGCTCTCCGTGCAGTCGCACCAGCGCACGGCGCCGAAGCGCAAGGCCGGCTTGAAAACCAAAGGCCCGCGCTCGACGCCGATCCGGAACGCCGCGCGCGGCCAGGACTGCACGCTGCGCCTGGCCGTCTGCAACTTCGACCCCGACACCACTGTGCTCTGCCACAGCAATTTCCTGGCAGACGGGAAGGGCATGGGCCTGAAGGCGCCAGACACGGCCGCCGCGTTCGGCTGCAGCGCATGCCACGACGTGCTCGACGGCCGGCGCCCGCGCCCGGCTGATCTGTCGCTGGCCGGCCTGGAGGCTGCCTTTCGCGCGGCCATTGGCCGCACACACGAAATCCTGAAAGCTGAGGGACTCTTATGACTGTAACAATAATGATTGGCGACGTGCGCGAGCAGCTGCGCGCGCTGCCAGCCGAATCTGTGCACTGCATCGTCACCAGCCCGCCATATTGGGGTTTGCGCGACTACGGCGTCGACGGCCAGATCGGTCTGGAGTCCACCCCTGCGGAGTTTATCGAGGTGATGGTCGACGTTTTCAATGAGGCGCGGCGCGTGCTGCGCGCTGACGGCACTTGCTGGATCAATATGGGCGACAGCTACGCGAGCAAGCCAAACGGCCCAGCAGGTGCTGGCGGCCACAAGGGCAACAATCCGCACGTGGCTGTGCGCACGGCGCATGCACGTCGTTCCAGCAGCATCCCCTTGGGCTTCAAGCACAAGGATCTATGCATGATGCCGCACCGCCTGGCCATCGCATTGCAGGACGCCGGCTGGTGGGTGCGCCAGGATATCGTCTGGAGCAAGCCGAACCCGATGCCGGAGTCGGTGCGCGACCGCTGCACCAAGTCACACGAATACATATTCCTGCTCAGCAAGAGCGAGAAATATTTCTACGACGCTGAAGCCATCAAGGAGCCGGCCGCTGGCGCCGCAGACCACCCGCGAAACAGCTTCGGCACCAAGAATTACGACGTGCCGGGCCAGAAACCGCAGAAGCGCACAGCTCGCGGCGTCGGGTTTGGTCATGGCACCGATGCCGATGCGCGTCAACGTGGCCGCGTCATGGCTTGCAGCAAGGACGACGGGCGCGACGAGCAGGGCTTGCGCACGGCCGCGCGCATGGGCGGTGGCGCCGGCTTCCGTGAGGATCCCGCAGCCCGCCCAGATATGCGCAACAAGCGTAGCGTCTGGACCATGGCCACGCATTCGTTCGCCGAGGCCCACTTCGCCACGTTTCCGCCCGAACTACCGGAAATCTGCATCCGCGCTGGCTGCCCGCCTGGCGGCACGGTGCTGGATCCCTTCTTCGGTGCCGGCACCACCGGCCTTGTCGCAGATCGCCTGCAGCGCGATTGCATTGGCATCGAACTGAACCCGGCCTACGCCGAGATCGCGCGCAAGCGCATCCAAGGGGAATCAAGCTTGCTCGCAGACGTCCAGGTGGTGGTCGGCACGCCTGCGCCTCGTGTCGGCGAAGCGCACTTGTCACTGATTCCTGAGGTCGACCCTCGGCAAATCACAATATTCGAAATGGAAGCAGTATGAGCAAATCACAATCTATCATTCAGCGGCACTGGCGCAGCAAGTACTGGATCCGCAAGGCGGGCGCCGTGGGTGATCCGCTGGTGGCTGCGCTGTTCGGCGCGGTGCGCGTGCAGGAGGCTCGCCCATGATCCATTATCACGGACTGCCCATCACGCCGGCCACGGCCGCCGTGCGCGCCGTCAGCGGCGGGCATGCCTTCGTTTCGTTCCGTCATCCAGACCAATTGACCATAGCGTTGGAGGTGGCGCAGTCGTTCGCCGTCGACAATGGGGCGTTTTCAGCCTGGCGCAGCGGCCAGCCGATCACAGACTGGTCACTTTTTTACGAATGGGTGGGCGAGTTGCACCGTTACCCAAATTTCGATTTCGCGGTAATCCCTGACGTCATCGATGGCAGCGAGGTCGACAACGACGCGTTGCTGGCCGAATGGCCCTGGCGCACGTCGGCACCGCATGTTGGCGCGCCAGTGTGGCATTTGCACGAATCGCTGGGCCGCCTGGACTGCCTCGTCAACGAATGGCCGCGCATCTGCCTTGGCAGCTCGGGCGAGTTTGCGCAGATCGGCACAACGGCCTGGTGGACGCGCATGGCACAGGCGATGGACGTCATCTGCGACAAGGCTGGCCGGCCAGCATGCAAGCTGCACGGCCTGCGCATGCTGGACCCAGCCATCTTCTCGCGCTTCCCGTTCGCCAGTGCTGATAGCACGAACATCGGGCAAAACGTGGGTATCGATTCGGCTTGGCGCGGCACCTACACGCCGCCAACCAAGGAGGCGAGGGCGGCCATCATGCGCGAGCGGATCGAGTCGCACCAGGCCCTCACATTCTGGAGCCGCAAGGCGGCGCCGATTCAAGAATCACTGTTTATGGAGGCCTTGCATGGCTCGAATTAGATCAATTAAGCCAGAACTCCCCCAATCCGAAAGTATGGGCAAAGTCAGCCGCGATGCGCGCCTGCTTTTTATCTTGACCTGGACGCTCGCCGACGATGAGGGGAGGCTTCGCGGAAGTTCGCGAATGCTCGCGAGCCTTCTTTTTCCCTACGATGACGACGCGCCGAGCCTGATCGACGGGTGGATCGCAGAATTGGTCGCTGAAGGCTGCGTCTACGTCTATTCCGTCGAGGGTTCGACCTACATGCAAATCGCTAAGTGGTTGAATCATCAGAAGATTGACAAGCCGAGCAAGTCAAAAATACCTGAATTCGTGGAACCCTCGCGAAATGTCGCGAATGCTCGTGGTGGGATCAAGGATCAAGGATCTAAGGATCAAGGATCAGAGGAAAGGATCGAAGGACAGGAAAACACCACTGTCGAGCAAACCCAGCTCGACGCCGTGAAAACGATCTTCGCTTTCTGGCAAAAAGTCATGGACTCGCCCAGGTCGGTTCTGGACGACAAACGCAAGCGGGTCATCACCAAGGCGCTCAAAGGCTATACGCCGGCCGACATCTGCAAAGCCATCCGTGGCTGCTCCAAGACGCCACACAACATGGGTCAGAATGCGCAGAAAACGAAGTACAACGGCTTGGACCTGATTCTGCGGGATGCTGACCATATCGACCGCTTCATCCGCAACGACGCTGGCCAGGCTCGCGCAAACGCCTGCAGCGAATCGATCGAAGACACGAATGCCCGCGTGATGCGTGAGTTGATGGGCGGCGGATCGACTGTCGGCGAAATCATCGACATGGTGCACGCATGAACGCCGCCGACACGCAGCGCTTCATGCAGGTGCTGGCTGAAACGCTGGCTGCCTACGGCAAGCCGCTGCCGGAGACTGCGATGGTCCGCGCCTGGATGTCCAACCTTGAGCCCTATCCGCTGCGCACGGTCGAGGCGGCCATGCATGCCTACCGCGACGAGAACGGGGAATTTGCGCCGGTACCGGCCGGTATCGCGAAGCGCTGCAAGCTCATGGACGGTCGCCCAGGTGCAGAGGAGGCCTGGGCCATCGCGCTGACCAGCCAGGACGAAATGGCCAGCGTGGTCTGGACGACCGAAATCGCCGAGGCATTCCGCATCTGCCGGCCGGTGCTCGACTCCAGCGGCGCCATCAGCGCGCGCAAGCCATTCCTGGAGGCCTACGAGCGCATCGTTGCCGCTGCCCGCGCGGCGCGGCGCCCGGCTGACTGGGTGGCATCCGTGGGCTGGGACAAGAACCGGCACGTCGAGGTGCTGGGCAACGCGGTGAGGGCAGGGCTGCTGCCTGCGCCTGCCGTGGCTGGCTTGTTGCAGGGCAAGCAGGATCAAACGCCGGACGATGCCGCGCGCGCCCAGCTTGCCACGATCAAAAAAATGATTGCCGATGGCGCAGCCGCGAAGGAGGCGGCACGCCTGCAGCGCGTTGAGCAGCAGCGCCTGGCCGACGAGGAGTTCAAGCGGTCGACCGCCGAGCGCGTGCAGCTTTACATGGTTGGCAACAGAAATGCACCTGAGCAGACAAGGGCGAATGACTCACAGGATTGACCAGAGGTGCTGCCACGCTGCGCAATAGGTGTGGCGGCTACCAAGTGACCTACCCATCATAAAAAACGGCTTAAAAGGCTATACATGAAAAATCAAGAAATCAAAATCGCAGCAAACAAACGCTTAGCTGGCCTGCTTGGCTGGTCCAACTTGGTCGAAGTGGGCGGCGCCCTGGTCGGCACGCCGCCGGCGGGCGCCGCCGAAAGCCGTGGCCAGGCGAAGGTGCCGGATTGGGCTGGTGACTGGGCGGAGGCTGGGCCGCTGATCGGCAAACACGGCCTGATGGTTGAGTCGATGGGCGCCGGGTGCGTCGCCGGGGGCGTGTACGTGAGGTTCAATGCTTTCCCGTGCCATGACGCCGCGCTCCGCTTCGCGATCGTCAAGGCGGTCGCGGAGCGGCTGTCTCGCCGCGCTGCTGCGGACGGGGCGGAACCGTGAGCCCGGCCCTGTTTCGCGTGAAGAAGGTCTGGCACTTCCGTTTCCAGGTTGGTGGCGCACGCGTGCAGCGCAGCACCAGGGAGCGTACACGCGCGAAGGCCGAGCCGGTGGCGGCCCGCGCCTACGCCGACGCCGTCACACGCGCCAACGGTGGGCATCCCGTGCCGACGCTCGATGAGCTGTTCAAGGCATGGCTGCAGGTGCAAGGGCCGGTGTCGAGCGCCGCCCATGTGCGCAGCGTCGACGTTGTGCATCGCCTGCACATGTACGAGTTGGGTGGACTGGCCGTCTCCGACGTGACCACCGCCCACATCGAGCTGGCGCGCAACCAGCACCTGCTTGAACACAAGCCAGCCACTGCCAACCACTGGCTGCGCGTCATGAAGCTGATCGCCAACTGGGCGGTCAAGCGCGGCATCATTGCTCACCTGCCGTGGCGCGTCACCATGCTGAAGGTGCAGAAACGGCCACGGGCGACGTTGCCGCTCGACGTGGCCAAGGCTTGGTTTGGTGCGGTGGATTCTGCGTCTGTGCGCACGCCAACGGTCGGTACTGCGGTGCGCCTGATGTTCGGGCTCGGCCTGCGAGAGGGCGAAGCGGCCGGCGCCCGATGGGAATGGATCGACTGGCAGCGCGCCACATACACGCCAGGCATCACCAAGGGGCGCGAGGCCGAGCCTGTGCCAATGCCCGTATGGCTGATCGAGCACCTCGCGCCGCATCGGGCGACCGAGGGCCTGATCGCACCCGGCCGCGACGGCGCCCAGCACCCAGCAGGCTTCGCCCGCAAGGCCATGAGGATCGCCAACGCCCATTGCGCCGTCAAAGGCATTACGCCTCACCGCTTGCGTGGCACGTTCGCCACGTTGCTATCCGAGGCTGGCGTGCCCATCCAGACCATCCAGGGTGTCATGCGACACAAGAGTCCGCTGACGACGATGGCCTACCTGGAAAAACGCATGGACACGGCTGCGCTGGCGCAAGAATCTATTGCCGGAAAGATTGGGTTTGCTCGGCGAGAAAGTGGCGAGCACCACCCCGCAAAGCCGCATGAATCTTCAACTTCATGATTATCAAGAGTCATCGGTTGCAAATGTTCCGGCGCCTCGATTTCCACCGGCCGAGTTGGTTTATACAAATTCTGAAATTGGAGACGAAATGAACCTCGCATATGAAGCAATGATGTTTGCGCGTCACGCGCACCGCGCGCAACAGCGAAAATACACGGGCAACCCATATTCGGATCATTTGGCCGAGGTGGCCGGCATTGCCATGTCTGTCGGTTGGCAGGCATCGCTGATCCATCCTGACCAAATGATGGCCACGGCCTGGCTGCACGACTGCATCGAGGATCAGGGCGTCGAATACGCGGAGCTCTTCCGCCAGTTCGGCCCCGTCGTCGCCGATGGCGTCATGCTGCTGTCCGATCTGGAAGTGGGTAACCGCGTCGAGCGCAAGGCCGTCGGCCGCAAGCGCCTGGCCGCCGCGCCTGGCTGGGTGCAGACGATCAAGTGCGCGGACCTGATCAGCAATACGTCCAGCATCGTGATGTACGATCCGAAATTCGCCGTGACCTACGTGGAGGAAAAGCGCTTGCTGCTGGATGTGATGGTGCGCGCCGATCCGCGTCTGCGCGCGCTGGCGATGGCGCAGGCTGGAGCTGCGCCATGAGCACCAACAAAAAGCCGCGCAAGCGCTACATCCCGAAGCCAGCCGTGCTGCCTACAGGCCTGCGCCGCGACTTTGCCTTCGAAATGCCCGGTTTCCAGGCCAGCGAAGCAATGGGCAAGGGCCACTTCCAGGAGCAGCACGTCTACGACCTGCTGAGCAACGCCGATATGGCCCGCCGCATTGCGCCAGATGGCCACGCCATCCTGCCGGTGGCGCAGGCAATGGTCGAAGCGGTTGCCGAAATCCAGGCGCGCGCCCAACGCACCGGCACCTTCGGCGTCAACGGCGACGAAATGCGCGTGCTGTGCGATGGCATCGGCAAAACGATGGTTTTCCTACGCAGCGTGTCGAATTACGACATTTCCAAGGCTTCACTGGCGGCTATCCGCGAGTTCAATAAAACAGGGGTATTGAGGGTATGAAAAATCATCCAGGACAGGGCTATTTGAAACTAAAAATGGGTGTTAACATTGGCCAACAACTGAAAGGCATACATGGGCTTCGCTGACCGCTACATCGCTTCAATCGGATCGACCAACCTGATGGACGATGCGCTTCACCACCAGACGGACCCGCTGGCAGCCGCGGCGCTGGCGGGCGACATCGGCGCTTTGCTGTGCCGCGTGAAGTACGCTGACGGCACGCTCAACCGCATGTTTGAGGGCAACCAGCAGAACCTGGCGCAACTGCTGCGCATCTGGACGGCGGCCGTGATCGAAAAGGGTAAGGCTCGATACTGGGTGAAGAACGAGGACATTCTGATCGCATATCCTCTGTACAAGCGCGTTGCCGAGGCATCGCTGGCGCACTGGCTTGACAGCCACTGCAAAAAATGCTCAGGAACTGGCGTTACTGCCTTGCTGGGAAATCGACAGTGCTCGGCCTGCAAGGGCTCCGGCATCAGCGAGATTAGCGGGATGCGTGAGTACGAGAAGAGGCTCGTGCTCGACATGGTGAGCGAGCTGACCGCGATGTACGATAGCCACGCACGCCGGGCCAGCTCGAGGCTGCGCACGACTGACTAAAAAATATTTGTGCGAACTGGTCGTAAAAACAGTATTTCGTGTATAGTAAATACCTAAGTTGTGTTTCAGTAAAATTCTTTCGGAATCGTAACGAATGGCGAAGGCCAAGGCGCCCATACCCGAAACTTGCGGCAGCACCCCGACCCAGCGCCGGACCTGTTCGCCCTGAAATTCACAGATAGCTCACCACGCAGATAGCGCGGGAGCAAATGAAAGCCACCCTTGCGGTGGCTTTTTGCATTGGCGATTCACTTTTCGAGGACGCCGTGACCGATACCACACATCCATCGCCACAAACGGTACGCGAGTACCTGGAGCGGCGCACGCACTCGGAAGACCCGCCTCCTACGCCTGACGAAATACGCAGGGAGTTGGGCTGGAACTTGATCGCCGCTGAGCGCCAGGCCGAGGCTGAGGGCGAAGAACGAAACTGAAATGGCCGGATGCGCGCGCGATCATGCCGCCGCAGGTCTGAAAAGGAGGTGCCAAGTGAAGTAGCGAATCTCGTGGTAGTCACCACTCATTTACCCACAAACCGCAAGGAAATCATGAAATACATGAAACGCTTTACCAATTCGATGTTGGCTGCCTGCGCGATTGCATTCGCTACACTCGCCATGGCGATGCCGGCCGCATCGGCAGCCGATCACCCGCAAGCCACTGTCCTGGTCGCCTCGACCCAGGCCGCCACCCCAGCACCTGTCGGTCTGGACATCACCATCGCTGCCATCGAGCAGAAAGACATTGGCGTCATTGGCGGCATGTCGGACATGCCCAAGCCCAAGCCGGGCGCCAGCTACTTGCCGCGCACCTTGATGCTCGACATCGGCAATCACGCTGACACGCACGGCATCCACGCAGGCCGCGAGGCCGAGCGTCGAACGTCGGCCTAGTTGCCACTGCTAGCCGGGTGACCGGCTTCACAATAAAGCCAACTGCGATCCAGGCGGCTTTATTGTGGTGATCACGCAGTCATACTAAGCCGGAGGATCGCAGCGTCGGCCGCCACAAACATCATGCGGGCGTAGCTCAATGGTAGAGCCGAAGCCTTCCACGCTTACGACAAGGGTTCGATTCCCTTCACCCGCTCCAGAGTCTCCTCGCTCGGCAATCGCCGGGCCTTCGCCGCTGATCGCCTTCGCATGTCAGCGGCTTTTCTATTTGAGGCACGCAAATCATGAACGTAATTACCCCAGTAACCTCAGTGAACCCAGGCGCGTTCGAGTACCAGGCGAATGGAAAGATCGTGCGCGTCTTCGATACCAACGGCGCCGGGGAGCTTCTGCCAGTCGAATACAGACAGCACGCAGATGATAACAAGTTTGCATTGCAATTCCAGCCATTCGGCATGGTCTATGCGGAAGTAGTTCGCTGATCCGCTCCAGCTCTCCCCGCCTGGTTCGCCGGGCCTTCGCCGTCAGCCGCATCACTGCGCTGGCGGCTTTTCTATTTGAGGTTCACATGTTCAGTCTACTGAAATCCTTGAGCAGCCTCGCTGCCGATGTGGTGCAGGTTGTTGCTGCCCCTGTTGAAATGGTCGTTGACGTCGCGGCAGCCGCAGTAAAGCCTGTTGCCGAAGCGGCAAAGGAGCTGGTCGACGAAGTCAAGAGTCTGAAGGACTGATCATGGATGGCGATGACATTAAGCTGCACAACGAAAGCATGCCATGGTTCCCCAAGGGGATGCCCATTTGGCGGCGCGTGCAATGCCTGCTCGGCTACCACAAGCGCGAGACGCGACAGACCGCCAAGGGTCATTGCTACGGCGTGCAGACCGAAGAGGGGAAGCGGCGCGGCATCTTCGGCATCCACGACGAGGCGCCTATGAAGCTGCGTCACCAGTGCGGCCGCTGCCATACTTTACTGGATTGACCATGTTCAACTTCGATATCGGTCGCATGATCGTGGGCCTCGTCCTTGCGGGTGCTGTGATTGGCGGCGCCATCGTCGCGCTCGTGCTGCTGGCTTGGCCGTGGCTGTGGGCAATGGCCAAGCCAGCGCTGCACGCAATTACCGCCTAACACTTGCGACCTGCCAGCGCGCTCCAGTTCTCCTTGCCCGGCATGCCGGGTTTCGCCGCTGCTCGCCTTCGTGCGTTGGCGGCTTTTCTATTTGAGGCTCACATGTTCGGTCTATTTAAATTCATGCGGCGCCGCGCCGAGGATAAGGCTCGATACGCAGCTCTGGTTCAGGCCGACATCGAGGCGAGGACCAAGTATGAGGTTGCGAGCGCTCGACTGACCGAGGCACTTTCCGTCCTCAAAAGATCCGAAGGGATGGACGTGTGCACAATCGATTCCGACGGCCTGATGAAGGTCGAAGTCAATGGCGCTATCCATCGCCGGCCTGCGCAGGAGGTCGTGTTCGAGCGTGGTGACATGGGCTTGCCCATGCGCCATTGCACGCCCGAGCTGCGCGAGGGGGAAGTACTGATCGAAACGATTGGTAGCAACATCCCGAAGATCATACGGACAGGACTCTGATATGCGAATCTCCGCCAACAAGACCAGCCCCGACTACCATCCTGACTACATGGGCGCCAACATCTACCTGGATGGTGCGCTCGTTGATCGCGTCATAGCTGCTGATGACGTTGCGGGCGAGGTAATACGCGCCAGTCTGGACGAGTTGGGCAATCTTTATCTGGCTGGCGATGAGATTGCCACCGAAGTGCTCAAGGGCATGGTGCGGATTGTGAAGCATGGATCTTGGCTTTGCGCGGAAGCGATCGGCTTCGATGCCTGGATGCACGAGCGTACTGAGGCTGCGCACCAGGCCATGATGAAACATGTCCGGCGCGGTAGCGTCGAACATAGCAAGAAGTGCGCGCCCGGCGGCATAGTTACTGGTCGGCAGCTGGTGGGCTGGGACTTATGACCACCGACGACTGCCGACGCTGGCTGGTCATTTACCTCCAACTCCTCGGCATGCAGCGCGACATCGCGCAGCGCCAGGCGCATGGGCCTGGCTCAACCAAGATTAGGATGTGACATGAGTGGAGATCGAGAATCAGGCCGCACCTCCCAGCAGATACAAGCCGCGCCACCGCAAGCTGTTTTCGTCTGGTGTAATGGATATCACGGCTACCCGCGCGCGTTGGCTCGACACCTCGGGCGATCCGATATTCGAATAGTCAGCCCATCATGGGTTGGCTCGGGTCGCTCGCTTGGCTGCGCAGACACTATTGTTGTTGACCACGCAGCCGTGCTGTCTTCGCGCCAGCATGAAGAGGTGCGCATCATCAACGACTATGCGCAGTCCAGGCCGAGAAATGGCTAAGCTGCACAACCTCAAACCCCGCATCACCGCTGCACCTGCACGCATCACCACGATGACGCCCGGTGCCTGGCGCGCCGACAAGACCAGCAGCACCCAGCGCGGCTATGGATACAAGTGGCAGCAAGCCCGCGCCGCCTACCTGGTCAAGCACCCCTTCTGTGTGTACTGCCTGCGTGAGGCGGGCATTCCGATATCGGATGACGCTACAGCGGTTGGGCTGGCGTGTATGGGCAAGGGCATAGGCCTGCCGATGGCCACTGTGGTCGATCACGTAATCGCGCATCGAGGCGACATGAAGGTGTTTTGGGATTCAGCCAACTGGCAAAGTCTATGCGCCCCGCACCATAGCCGCGACAAGCAGCGCGAAGAAGCATTGGGTATGTGAGGCGGTCAGGCTCCCGGTCGAGGCGCCATGAGGCCTTGGTCAGGCCGCAGGCGCATCACCGAAGCGATAGGGGCGGGGCGGAGTAAATCTCTGGAGCCTTTGCCGCTCTAGACCGCATGTACCCCACGCGCAGATTTTATTTCCCTTTGGAGTAAATGTTAATGGCTTTAACAGGCAAAAAGCGGGTGTTCGCCGATGCCGTTTTGGCCGGCCGCTCCAATAAGGATGCGGCGATTGAGGCAAAATACAGCGCCGCCACGGCATCCGCAGCGGGATCGCGTCTTGTTAAAGATCCAGAGGTTGCGGCATACCTAGCCAGCCGCCGCACAGCCTCCGCTGCCGCGCCAACTGCATCGGCAAAATCGCCGGCGCCACCATCGGGCGATGATGACGTCGATCCGCTGAACGGTGCCCACTATGTAGACCCGAAAGAATTCCTCGGCGCGGCCATGAACGCGCCGGAACTGGATATGCGTCAACGCATTGATTGCGCCAAGGCGCTGATGCCCTTCGAACACCAGAAGTTGGGCGAGGGCGGGAAGAAGGTAGTGAAGCAGGAGGCTGCCAAGACCGCTAGCCAAGGTCGCTTCGGCGTTCCGCCACCGCCGCCTCGGCTCATAGTGGGCGGTAAAAAATGAGTTTCTCATGGACAACTGCCTGCCCTGACTGGGAAGAGCGGATCGTCGCCGGCCTGAGCCTGACGCCGTGTCCGCCGCTGTTCCCTGAGCAGGCCGCCGCAGCCTGGGCGATCTTCTCCGAGCTGCGTATGGTGGATGCGCCCGGCAGCCCGCGCATGGGTGATGTGGTCAAGCCCTGGGTGCGCGAGTTCGTCGAGGGCATCTTCGGCGCCTACGACGCCGACACCGGGCGCCGCCTGATCAAAGAGTTCATGCTCCTGATCAGCAAGAAAAATGGTAAAAGCACAATAGCCGCCGGCATCATGCTGACGGCGCTGCTGCTGAACTGGAGGCTCGAAGGCGAGTTCATCGTCCTGGCGCCAACCAAGGAGGTCGCGGACAACAGCTACAAGCCGATCGCCGCGATGATCCGCGCCGATGATGAGCTGGTCGCGCTACTGAAGGTGCAAGATCACATCCGCACCATCACACACCTGACCACGAACGCCACCCTCAAGGTCGTGGCCGCCGACGGCGAGACAGTCTCAGGCAAGAAGGCCATCGGCGTTTTCATCGATGAGCTCTGGCTGTTCGGTAAGAATCCACGCGCTGACGCGATGTTGCTGGAGGCCACTGGCGGCCTGGCCTCGCGGCCCGAGGGCTTCGTTATCTTTGCTACTACGCAATCTGACGACCCGCCAGCCGGCGCCTTCCTCTCCCGCCTGCTGTATGCGCGAGGTGTACGCGACGGTCGCATTGTTGACCCGGCCTTCTACCCGATCCTGTACGAGTTCCCCCAGGACATGCTCGACGCTGGCGGGCACCGCGACGTGAAAAACGCCTATGTGACGAACCCGAACATGGGCGCCTCGGTAGATGAGGAGTTCATCGCCCGGGGCTACCGCCAGGCGCAAGAGAAGGGTGAAACGGAATTTCGCGGCTTCCTTGCCAAGCACTTGAACGTCGAGATCGGCCTGGCGTTGCGGTCTGACCGCTGGGCTGGCGCCAACCACTGGGAGCATCAGGCGCTGCCGAAGCTCTCGCTGGATGAGCTTATCGCTCGCTGCGAAGTCATAGACCTGGGTATCGACGGCGGCGGCCTAGATGATTTGCTGGGATTTGCCGCTGTCGGGCGCTGCCTGACGACGCGCGAGTGGTTCGCCTGGACGCATGCATGGGCGCACCCCTCGGTTCTGGAGTTGCGCAAATCCGAGGCGGCACGCTTCCATGACTTTGAAAAGGACGGCGATCTGACGCTGGTCGAGCGTATCGGCGACGATGTTTCCGAGCTGGTCAGCCTCGCGGCGCAAGTCTGGATCTCGGGCAAGCTGGACAAAATCGGCGTCGACCCGGCTGGCCTGGGAACTATCCTCGACATGTTGGAAGCCGAGGGCATCCCGGCCGACCTGATCGTCGGAATACCGCAGGGCTGGAAAATGAATGGCGCCATCAAGACAACTGAGCGCAAGTTGGCCGCCGGCGAGTTCTGGCACGGCGGCCAGCGCCTCATGAACTGGTGCGTCGGCAACGCCAAGGTGGTCGCGGTAGGCAATGCGATCACGATCACGAAGCAGGCGAGCGGCACGGCAAAGATCGACCCGCTCGCCGCTCTATTTAATGCTGTGACGCTTCTAGCGTTGAACCCGACCAGCAATACTATTTCTCAAGGTTTCGTAGAGCTATGACAAAAAACACAACGTGGGACGACGTGCAGCGCCGTGCTGCGGTGCCTGGCTCGGCGATCCTGACGCAATGGAAGGCTGAGCGCGAGAGCGCGCGGCAGGTTTCAAATATCGCCTACAGCCCTGACGTGCTGGAGGCGTTCGGTGTAAATCCATCTGGCACCACGGTCACCGCGACCAGTGCCATGCGCGTGTCGGCCGTGGCCGCGTGTGTCGCCAAGATCGCCGGCGCCATCGTCAGTATGCCGATCCATATCTACCGAATGGCAGATGGTGACGTGCCGGATCGTCTCCCACGCGATCCGCTCTGGTATCTACTCAACGAGCAGCCATCGCCGCAATACACCTCCGCCAGCATGTGGGAGGGCGTTAGCATGGCGCAACTGCTCCGCGGTGACGCCTATGCCCTGATTCGCCGCAGCATTCGCGGCGATGTGCGCGAGATCCTGCCGTTGCCGTGGGGTTCGGTGTCGCCTTTGCGCCTGCCTGATGGCGTGCGCTACTACGTCAACCTGACTTCGCACGGCATTTCGACCTGGTTCGACCCATCCGACATCCTGCATTTCCCCGGCCTTGGATTCGATGACGAGACGATGCGGTCCATGTCGGTCATCCAGTACGGCGCCCGTAACGCCATCGGCAACGCGCTGGCCATGGATGAATACAGCGGCAAGTTCTTCGAGAACGGCGCCCATCCTTCCATCGTGCTGAGCAGCAAAGCCAAGATGAATCCCGAACAGATTGAACTGCTGCAGTCGGCGTTTGTGCGCAAGTATTCGGGCCCAGGCAACGCGCACCGGCTGCCGCTGGTGCTGACCGAGGGGCTGGAGGCCAAGGAATTGAGCCTGAGCGCGGAGGATGCGCAGCTGCTGGAGGGCCGCAAGTTCCAGGTGCTCGACGTCGCCCGCGCATTCGGTGTGCCGGGATTCATGATCAACGAGTCGACCGGTGCCACCAGTTGGGGTTCGGGCATCGAAAGTATCGGCCGTGCCTTCGTCCAGTACACGCTGCAGCCATGGCTGCGCAAGATTGAGCAGGAGCTGAACCGCAAGCTATTCCCGCGCGACATCGGAAAGTTCGTCGAGTTCTACCGCGATGCGCTGACCGAGGGTGACCTAGCCGCGCAGGGCGAGTACTTCCGCCTTGCATTGGGCGGCCCCGGCGCCGGTGACGGGCACATGAGTATTAACGAAGTTCGCAGGATCAAGCGCCTGGCACCGATCGCTGGCGGCAATGAAGTCTACCGCGCGCCGCGCGACACCGGAAAGCCGGCCAATAAATCAGCAACCGAGGAACCGCCAGCCCCATGAATAAAATTCTCCAACTGTGTATGGACAACGCCAAGCGCGAGCGCCAGATCATCAATCTGGTGCGCAACGAGTCCGAAGCCACGATGTACATCTACGATGTGATCGACTCGTACTGGGGCGTCAGCGCAAAAACCGTCATCGCCGACATCGCGGAGGCCGGCGATGCCGCGACTCTGCATATCCGCATCAACTCGCCGGGAGGCGACGTCTTTGAATCCCGCGTCATTATCGAAGCCATCAAGCGCTTCGCTGGCAAAACCATCGCCCACATCGACAGCCTGGCCGCTAGCGCCGCAACCAGCATCGCGCTGGCTTGCAACGAGGTCGAGATCTCGGATGGTGGATTCTTCATGATTCACAACGCCAGCGGAGTGGCATGGGGCGACAAGGCCGACATGCGCAAGACGGCTGACCTGCTCGAGAAGGTCGAGGGTTCGATCATTGCTGAGTATGCTGCGGAAACCGGCCAGACCGTCGAGCAGATCGTCGCGTGGATGGAAGCTGAAACCTGGTTTGACGCCGCCGAGGCCATCGCCGCCGGCTTCGTTGACCGCCTGCAGTCCACGGCCAAGGTCGGCAACACCTGGAACCTGGCCGCGTTCGCCAAGGCGCCGGTCGCTATCCATGCGCCGGAAGTGGCGTCCGTACCGGCAATCGCGCCGCCAACTGCCGTCGATGAGCCTGTGCCCACGCCCGCAGTCATAGATCCGGTCGTCGAGCCGGCACCAGTCGCACCGGCGCCGTGCATGAAACAAGCAAATACCAACCTGCTCGCCCTTCTGCAAGCCACGTAAAGCGCTCTCGCGCACACCCGCCGAGGTCGGTCACCTCACCCAATCGGGAGCCTATGTGGCTCCCTTTTTCATTTGAAAGAAAAATATGACCATTCAAGAACTGCGCGAGAAGATTTCGAACCTCGCCACCCAGTCGCAAAACCTGCTGAATAACAAGGGCGATGCCATCTGGTCGCCCGAAGACCAGGCCAAGTTCGATGGCTTCGTCAACGAGATCAACGCGGCCAAGCAGCAGGTCAAGAACATCGAAACCCAGCGCGAGCTGGAAGCCGACAAGTTCTTCAACGCGGCCCCGGCCAAGAAGGAAGATGGCGTGCAGGTCGATGCGCTGGTCGCCGTCGCGCTGTACCTGCGCAATGGCACCAATGTGACCAACGAGCAGGCCGTCCAAATTCGCAATGCAATGTCGACCACCACGTCGGCAGAGGGCGGCTTCACCGTACCGGCCGAAATCGCGGCGATGGTCATCGAAAAGCTGAAAGCCTTCGGCGGCATGCGCGAAGCGGCCTATATCCTGCCGACCGCAGGTGGTAACCCGCTGAACTTCCCGACGTCCGACGGCACCAACGAGATTGGTGAAATCGTCGCCGAGAACATCACCACCACCACCGGCGACGTTACCTTCGGCACCGTGGCCCTCCCGGTCTACAAGTACAGCTCAAAGCAAATCGCGCTGCCGGTCGAGCTGATCCAAGATAGCGCTATCGACGTCATCGCCCTGGTCGTCGCCCGCCTGGCTATGCGTATCGCCCGCATCCAGAACGCCCACTTCACCACCGGCACCGGCACCAATCAGCCAGCCGGCATGATCACCCAGTCGGGCATTGGCAAAGTCGGCGCCACCGGTCAGACCGTCGCCGTCACCTACGACGACCTGGTGGACCTGAAGCACGCCGTCAACCGCGCCTACCGTGTCGGCGGCCGCTACATGATGAACGACCTGACCATCGCGGCCGTGTCGAAGCTGAAGGACACCACTGGCCGCCCGATCTGGGTGCCGGCCATCACCGAAGGTGCCCCGGACCGCCTGAATGGTCACGCCGTCGTGACAAACGATGACATGGCTGTCATGGCTGCCAACGCCAAGTCGATCGCGTTCGGCGACTTCTCGCAATACACCATCCGCGACGTCAAGGACAGCACGACCATGCGTCGCTTCGATGACTCGGCATTTGCATTGAAAGGGCAGGTCGGCTTCTGCGGCTGGACCCGCTCCGGCGGCAACCTGCTGGAGCCTTCGGCTGTCAAGGTCTACAGCAACTCGGCAACTTAAACCCCGCGCTCGGCGGGCTTCGGCCCGCCTTCCATCACCAAACAGGAAAACATCATGGCAAAAACGCCCGAAGTAACCCTCGTCAAAGCGCGCGTGCTGGTCGCTGGCCCGCACGGCGAATGCAACGACGTCATCGAACTCGATGCAGATCTCGCCACCACCCTCGTCGGCACCGTCGACACCGACCCGGCCGCCGTAGCCTACGCCGAATCCCTGATCAAGGAATAACATGACCATTCGCTTTCTTTGCGCCTACGGTATCTACCCTGCAAATGCCACTGTCACGCTCGACCAAGGCACCGAGGCTGGTCTTATAAGTGCAAAGATGGCGACGGCAGACTTGACCGGCGGCATTGCATTCTTCTACGACGTGATCGCCCCGGCGCCAGTGCCAGCCATGGCCGTCGGTCAGCCGGTTTCTTTGAAATCAGCCGAGCGCACAACCATTTCCCTACCCGAGGGCCAGACCTTGACCGTCACCGGCATGCCGGGTACCGCTGGCGTCGCCTACCTGCTCGATCCGGTGCTGGGTGGGGCGAACTCGCTGCAATCGTGGGCCATCAGCGCCGGTGCGCTGGCGCCCATCGGGCCGTATGCCGGCCTGCAGCGCTTCCTAGTGACGTGCTCTGTGGGGCGTGTGGATGTGAGTGCGTCAAATGTGTTGAACCTGTCGAGCGGTGGCGCCGCCGGATCGATTCCATTTGTGACTGCTGTTCCGCTTGGTGGTAACGTCGTGATGGAAAAGAAGGTGGTGAACGGGGCACTGACATTCGTGCCTTCAGGCGCTACCTCTGGTGGCGTATGCGTTGCAGAGATGCTGGCCGACGGCGTGAATGCGCCTTCGTTCGCGGCTTTTGAAGAGCATTCCTCGTCATCCGGCTGGCTGAATACAGCAGGATTTACGAACCTTGTGCAGTTTTTCTGCATCGGAACCCGCAATTATTTCTCGGTCTCGCAGCCCCTTGTACAAGTGACCCCAGATTTGATGCCGCCGACCGTGGCGTCAGCTATCGTCGCGGCAGCTTCGCCGGGAGTACTCTCCATCGGCTTCAGCGAGGCTCTGGCCAGCGGCTTTGTTCCAACCGCAGGCGCATTCACGGTCGACGGCCACACCGTGACTGCGGTGGCCTTGCGCGCAGCCTTCGCAGACTTGACAGTTGCCCCGGCGTTTGTGAGCGGCGAGGCCGCGCGCATTGCGGCGTATGCCCAGCCCGGTAGTGGCGGCTTGCGTGACGCGGCCGGCAATCTGGTGGCGTCGTTTAGCGGCCGCGCGATTGCAAATAATGCCGGCGTGGTCGTGACCGTGCCAGCTGCGCCCACAGCTGTTGCAGCGCTGGCCGGCAATGGCCAGGCCACTGTAAGCTATACGCCTGGGGCCGATGGCGGCTCGACCATCACCGGTTACGTGGCCACATCAACGCCAGGCGGATTTACTGGCAGCGGCACATCTGGCCCGATTGCTGTGCCTGGCCTGACGAACGGGGTCGCCTATACGTTCACCGTGCACGCCGTGAACAATATCGGCAACAGCGCCGAGTCGGCACCATCGGTCGCTGTTACGCCAGCAGTGCCGGCCGCAGGATATGCTCGGTTCGCAAGCCTGGTCAACACGACCGAAAGCGGCAGCGCCGACCCATACGCCTACACAGGCAATGGCACTGCATTTGGTACTGCAATGGGTGGCATAGCCACTAAATCTCGCGTGGTTGGGACTGATGGCTCTTGCGCCGTGGTGCTTGGCACGGCCACCGACGCAACGCACGAGGCAATGCTCGGGCTGGATAATTCTGCCACCCCTGTCGGCTACACTTCGCTGGACTATGCGGTGTTCGCGCCAAACACGGGCACCTATCGTGTGGTCGTTGGGGGAGTTAGCACGGCCGCAACAGTGGCTGTTTCCTGCGCCGTGGGCGATATCATGCGCCTCAGCGTCACAGGGGCGAATCTTGACGCACAGGTATCGAAGGACGGCGGCACGACATGGACGACCATCTACTCATGGAGCGGCATCTCATCATCGGCAGTTAAGTATCATATCCAGGCTGCGAAATCTGCTGTACTCACCGCCAGCCAGATTGTCGGTGCCGCATGATGATCATTCCGACCGGAACGGCGCGCACGATCTATGACCCGTCCCGCACAGCCATCACCTACGACGGCAACAGCATTATCGATCCGACGCTGCCAGGCGACCTGGTACTGCAGCTGGCAGCCATGCCGCCCATCAGCAATGCACTGACGATTTCCAATATCGGAAAGTCGGGCCAGACCATCCGGCAAATGATCGCGACGCGCAGCGATGTATTGGCATCCTTTGTGCCCGGTCGCCGCAATATCCTGATCGTGTTCGAGATCACCAACAGTATTTTCAACGGAGTGTCCCGAACTGGCCTGCAAGCTATTGCCGATCTGGCTGAATATATCATCGCGGTGCAGGCGGATGTAGCTGCCGCCTACCCGGGGCAGAAGTGGACCGTGATTGTGCAGACGGCCATCCCACGCGGCGACTATCTGGGCGCCGTCTATACCGCGCAGACCGGGGAGGTGGAGCTGCAGGCCGCCAACGCGGCACTGCGGGTGGACTACCGCTCGATGGGCGCAACAGCCCTCGTAGAGTCGCGGCGCCCAGGCGGCATTTTCGATTTCACTGACTCGCACAACGGCGCTCGATTCCCGTCGACCTATTGGCGTGATCGCACACACCCGAATGCTGCCGGCGACGCCGTGTTGGCCGGTTATGTGGCGGACGTCCTGAAGACGCTGCCTGCCCGCTGAATTTTTAAGGACCCACATGCTCACAATCGAAACAGGCGCCGGCCTGCCTGACGCCGAATCCTACGCCAGCATCGCCGCAGCAGACGTGCGCTGTGCCAGTCTGGGCCTGACTGCCTGGGCGGCGCCATGACCGCTATCCGCATCACGCCGCCGGAGAATCTTCCGGTTAGCCTCGACACGGCCAAGGCAAACATGCGCGTCGACGGTGACGATATGGATGCGCTGATCACGTCGTGGATCAAGGGCATCGTTGCCGCGCTGGAGCACGAGATCGGTCAGTGCTTGATTGAGCAGATGTGGCGCGTGACGCTCGACTGCTTCCCTGAGGCGATCAAGTTGCCGCACCCAGTTATGTCGGTCGCATCGGTAAAGTACTTTGATGTCGACGGCGCCGAGCAGACGCTGGCCCCAGCCGCTTATCGTCTGTGGCGCGCGCGATACCAGTCGCACCTGATGCCGGTGCTCGGCGGCGCCTGGCCGACCACGCTGGCCGGCGCTGACGTGACTGTCGAGGTCGTGTGCGGCTACGGCGCGGCGCCGGCGGATGTGCCGGAAAACGTCCAGCTCTACATCCTGGCGAAACTCGTGGAGCAGTTTGATCCAGCCACTCGCCTGGAGCGCGCCACGGTGCAGTCGGCATTCGTCGATCGGCTTCTGGACGCCTGCCGGAGCTATGCATGAGCCTCGGCGCGCGCCTAAACAAGCGCGTCACGTTGCAGGTGCTGACGGCCGGTCAGGACGAGGCTGGCCAGCCGCTGCCCGCTGATTGGACGAACGTCATCGCCAGCGGTGACGGCAAGCTCTGGGCCGAGGTTCGCGACGTCAGTGGCCGCGAGTTCGTCGCCGCCGGCGCCACGCAGAACCAGGTACTGACGACCATCACCATCCGGTACCGCGCCGGTGTTGCGGCGAAGATGCGGGTGCTACACGGAACGGACGTCTACAGCATCGAGGCGGTGCTGGGTCAGGATCAGCGCACGCTTGCACTGATGTGTTCACGCGGTGCAACATGAGCTTCAATATCAATCTGGCTGGGCTCGAAGAGTTGCGGGCAAAGCTGCGCGCCTATGGCGAGGCGGTAAAGGATGAGGTTGCCATCGAGGGCGCCGCCGGCATGGGGCGCGTGATCTATGAAGAGGCCCGGGCAAATGTGCGCGATTCGAGCAAGCCGCATTATTTTTACGGCAAAAATTCCAAGAAAAGCGGCACGAAATACCTGTTCAACCCCGGCAATTTGAGGAATGCAATTTACCGCGTCTTCTCTCTGGAAAAATCAAGCGACACGTTGAAAATGTACCGCGTGAGCTGGAACCACACCAAGGCACCGTATGGCGCCATGGTCGAGTTCGGCACTTCGCGCGCGCCGGCCAAGCCATTTATGGGGCCGTCGTTGTCGCGCTTAGATGACGCAATCACCGCCGGCAAGAAGCAGATGGCCGCGAAACTGGACGAAATACAAGGCCGATAATGAGCATTGAAACTGCACTGTTTGCCGCATTGCGCGGCTTGGTTGCGGACCGAGTCTTTCCCGACGTCGCGCCCGAGAATACGCCTCGCCCGTACATCACCTACCAACAGACGGGCGGCGATGCTGTTAATTTCGTTGAGAGTACCATCCCGTCGAAGAAAAACGCGCGCATGCAGATCAACGCGTGGGCCGATACGCGCCTGCAGGCTACCGCAATGGGCGGCTCGGTCGAGGATGCCCTACGCACCTTGGTAGCCCTGCAACCGACCGTATTAGGTGCTGCCATTGCAACCTACGACGACGAAACGAAGCTGCGCGGCACGCTGCAGTATTTTTCCCTTTGGATTTGACGATATGCCAACTTCTCTTGCTGGTAGCACGCTTGCTGTATCGCAGGCGACGCCTGCCGACGTGACCGCCGCCGGATTCGCCGCACTGAGCTACACGCAGATCAAAGGCGTGAAGGTGGTGGGCGAGGTTGGCACACAGTACGCCACGTCCACGCGAAATTGCATCGGCCTAGCCCGGCCGTATCAAGCGATGGCCGGCCTGGCTGAGCTGTCGCTGCAAGTCGAACTGATCCGCATTGCCGACGCTGGCCAGGACGTGCTGCGCGCCATGGTCGGCTTGGAATCGGCATGTAGCTACCGCGCGACTCGGCCAGACGGCTCGCTGATTTACTTCACCGCCCAGGTCAACGGCCTGATGAATGGCAGCTTTACGTCGGGATCAATCGCTGAGCAGAGATGCAATATGGCCGTGCTCAGCAAGGTCATCGAAGTCGATTAAACAAGCAGCAGAATTTATAGAGGCCAGCCTAACCCGCTGGCCTTTTCCATTTGAGCCGTCCCTGGAAACTCGGGCGGTTTTTTTACGCCCGCGAGGGTTACCACTCTCGGTCAAGCGACCGGAAAGGCTTTAAATATGTCGATCTCCCTGCCTAACGGCGCAACGCTGAAATTGGCCACCGTCTACGGCTCGGCCATTTCCATCACGGCGGCAAGCAATGCTAACCCAGCCGTTCTCACTGCCGCCGCCCACGGCCTGGCCAATGGCGACCTGGTCGAGGTTACCTCTGGCTGGTCCCGCATCAACAACCGCATCTACCGCGTCAGCCTGTCTGCGGCCGGCACGTTCGCCCTGGAGGGTCTGGACTCGTCCAATACCACGACCTATACCCCAGGCGGCGGCGTCGGATCGGTTCGCAAGATCACCACGCTGACCCAGATCACGCAGATTCTGGAAACCACCAGCTCGGGCGGCGAAATGGGCTTCACCGAGGTGTCGCTGCTGGAAAACGACTTCTCGACCCAGCTGCCAACCCAGGCCAGCGCGCAGTCGATCGCCATTTCCATCGCCGATGATCCGACGCTGGCCGGCTTCATTGCCGTGAAAGCGGCCGCCGAAACGCGCAGCCCGCGCGCACTGGTCGTCACCCTGCCGAACAACTCCGTGATCCTCTACAACGGCATCGTCTCCCTGGACGAGACGCCGTCGCTGACGAAGAACTCGATCATGGCCGTCAAATCGACCTTCAGCCTGCAAGGGCGCCCGGTCCGCTACTGATCCACCGCTTCACCAGCAGTTTTCGCAATGCCGCACGAGAAATCGCAGCGGCATTTTTTACGCCCGCTTGGTCGCACCTTGCGGGTCTTTTTCTACCCTTCGAAAGTACAAAATGGCAATCAAACCAAAATTCAGCCTGACCGCATCCCCAACCTTCAAAGTCAAAGTGTCGATTCCAGTGGCCGGCGGCAAGCCTGTCGACGTCGAATTCACCTTCAAGCACCGCACGCGCGAAGCGTTCAAGAAGTTCATCGAAAGCCTGACCGACCGCGAGGACGTGGACGTCATCCTGGACATCGCCAGCGGCTGGGATCTGGAAGATGCCTTCGATGCCGAGTCGCTCGAACAGATGGTCGAAAACCACATCGGCTCCGGCCTGGCCGTCGTCCAGGCTTACATCAGCGAACTGACTGCGGCTAAGGTAAAAAACTAAAGGCCGTCGCCACAGCGCTTTATGAGCAAGGCCCGAACGAGGAAGAGTTGGCCGCGTTCGGCCTCACTGCCGAGGATGTGGCGGCGGATCCTGTGGATATTTGGCCAGACAACCTTGCTGCCTTCGAGATTTTTTCATTCCTCGGCACACAGTGGCGCGTTGGCATGAGCGGCGCAACCGGCCTTGATTACAACGTGGTGTATCGAAAAATGGATCGCCTTTTGTTGGCGCCCGAAGAATACGACGAATTGGAGCGCGACATCCAGATAATGGAAAGCGCTGCCCTGGCGTGTATGCATCAGAAAACATAACCGTCTTCTGGCGGTTTTTACTTTTGGAACCCTATGACAAACACGATTGGCGGCGCAACCATTGAACTGGCGGTTGACTCCAGCGGCGTCGAGTCCGGTCTCGACCGTGTCGACGGCGCCGTCAAGCGCACCGGCCGCACGCTCGACAGCCTGCGCACCCAAGGTGGCGGCGCCCTCGACAGTATCGGCAACGGCGGGGCAGCGGCCGCCAATCGTGTTGATGCCGCAACCCGGAATATTGCCGGAGCGGTAGAGCGGGCGAATGCCGCCCTGATCTCCGGGAAAAAGTCGGGCGCTGAATATTTCGAAGAGCTGGGCCGTAGCCGTGGTGCTGACATGCTGAAGTTGGCTCCACTGATTGCGCAGCTGCGCGAGACTGAGGCGGCCCAGGCGCGGGCAAAGGCAGCGACCGAAGCTGCTGCGGCAGCCCAGCAGGGGGCTGCGGAAGCGGCGCGCGTGCAAGCGGCGGCCCTGCGGGAAGTTGCGCAGGCCCAGGCTGGCAAGGATTCGTACGTCGCCGGCCTGCGTGAGCAAATCGCGTTATATGGTAAATCGACCGAGGAAGTGTTGCGCTACAGGGCTGCACAAGCGGGCGCCGCTGAGGCGGCCGGTCCGCTGATTCTGCAATTGCAAAACATGCGCGCGGCGCATGAGGCTATTACGGAATCGACGCGCCTGGAGGCTCAGGCGCAGCGCCAAGTCGCACAGGCCCAGGCGAATAAGGATGGATTCCTGTCGGCCCTGCGCGAGCAAGTCGCGCTACACGGTAAGTCTGCGGAAGAGGTGTTGCGCTACCGCGCCGCGCTGGCCGGCGCCGCAGCCGACGCGGAGCCGATGATCCAGGCAATTACCCGCATGAAGGCAACGCAGGAGGCGGCAACCGCATCTGCTAAAGCAGCGGCCGACGCGCAGCAGGCAGCCACACAGGCGCAAGCCAAGGGTGATGCATTCCTGATCAGCCTGCGTGAGCAGGTGGCGCTGTACGGAAAATCTACGGAGGAGGTGCTGCGCTATAAAGCTGCGCAGGCTGGCGCCGCGAATGCTGCCGAGCCACAAATCCAGAAATTGCAACAGCTCAAGATTGCGCAAGAGGCCGTGACGGAGGCCGCCCGCCTGGCAGCAGCGGCGCAGCAGCAGGCCGCCCAGGCCCAGTCCAACCGCGACACCATGCTGGCTGGACTGCGTGAGCAGATCGCCTTGTATGGTAAATCGACTGAGGAAGTGTTGCGCTATCGCGCCGCCCAGGCTGGCGCCGCAGGCGCGGCCGAGCCCTTGATTCAAGAGCTGCAACGCCAGAAAGTGGCTCAGGATGCGGTGGCGGAAGCAACCCGGCTCGCCGCCGCCGCTCAGCAGCAGGCGGCTCAGCAGCAAGTTGCTGGCACGGCGATGGTTGCCAGCTTGCGCGAACAGATCGCGCTATATGGAAAAACCACCGAAGAAGTCTTACGTTACAAGGCGGCCCAGGCTGGTGTTGCTGGCGCAGCCGAGCCGCATATCCAAGAGCTGGCGCGCCTGAAGCTCGCTGAGGATGCCGTTACGGCGGCGGCGAAAGCAGCAGCCGAGGCGCAACGCCAGGCCGCCATGGCGCAGACCGGCCGCGACTCGTTCGTCGCCGGATTGCAGCAGCAGGCCGCGGCTATCGGGAAAAGCCGCTCGGAATTATTAGAATTGCAAGCCGCTCAGATGGGCGTGACCGCGCAAGCCGCCCCATTCATCGCGAAACTGCGTGAAGTTGAGCAAGGCCTGAACCATGCAGGTATGTCGGCGCGCGCTACCGCCGCTGCAATGCGCGGCGTGCCGGCGCAGTTCACCGACATCGTCGTCAGCATCCAGGGCGGGCAAAATCCGCTGACTGTGCTGCTGCAGCAGGGTGGGCAGTTGAAGGATATGTTCGGCGGCCTCGGCAATGCAGCAAAGGCGCTGGGCGGCTATGTTCTCGGGCTGATCAATCCATACACGATCGCTGCAGCAGCCGTTGCGGTGTTGGCGGTGGCATTTATCCAGGGCCGCAACGAAGCAATCGCCTATAGCAAGGCGCTGATCTTGGCCGGCAACACCGCCACCACCACGTCTGGCCAGCTGTCAGACATGGCTCGCAACATCAGCAAGGGCGTGGGCACACAAGGCGCTGCTGCCGAGGCAGTAGTTGCAATGGTCGCTACCGGTAAGGTCACAGCTGACAACCTGGAACAATTCAGCGCCACGGCCATCAAGGCGCAGCGCGCGCTCGGTCAAAGTGTCGCCGACACCGCCGCGCAGTTCGCTGACTTGGGCAAAGCGCCCGTTGCCACACTACTGAAATTGGACGAAACATACCACTTCCTGACGGCCGATATTTACAGTCAGGTAAAGGCGCTGGAACTGCAAGGGCGCGCCGTAGAGGCCGGCACGATGGCGCAAAAGGAGTGGAATAAAACGCTGGGCGATGTATCGAGCAAGGTCACAGAAAATCTTGGGAGCCTGCAGAAAGCGTGGAAATTTGTGAGCGACGGCGCCAAAGAGGCATGGGACTCCATGCTGAACGTCGGCCGCGAGGAGTCGCTGGAGGAGAAGCTTGCTGCCGTCCAAAAGCGTCTGACTACATCAGCTGGCGCGGTTGGCGGCAAGTTGCCCAACGGTCTGACCGCCGGCGCCGAGACGCGCAGCGCTGCTTACGCCAAGGATTTGGCCGCCAACCTTGCGCTCGAGGCGACGCTAAAAGGCCAGATCGCTGCTGAAAAAGCCGCCATTGCGCCAAAAGAGGCTGCTAACAAACTGCGAGAGGCTGGGCTGAAATGGGCGCAGGACGAGGAGAAATATCTCACGCGAGTGCAATTGCGCGATCAAGAAATTGATAGGACGACCAGACTAGGTGCGGTGATAGTTGCCGCTGATAGCAAGAAACAGGGCGAGGTCGACGCGCGTCTCGCCGCCATCAAGCTCCGATATGCCGATACCTACAATATCGCCATCGACACGCAAATCGAATTGCTGAAACGTCGCGGCGCGGTAGAGGAGGAATCGGCCAAGCGCTCGATGATCACGCTGAATGCCGATCGCGCCGCCGGCCTCGCCACCAGCTTGCTGGCCGAGTTCGAATACGCCGATAAGGTCGCAAAGATCGACCTCGACGCCCTTGCACGCAAAAAGGCCTTGTTGTCCGCCGAGCTTGCGCTCACGGCCGCCAAGCCAAATAGCAAGAAGGAGCAGGCCGGTTTGAGCGGCGCGATCGCCGAAGTGGACGCCCAGGCGGTGACCCGCACCCTGCAATTGAAAGAGGATATCCGCGTCCTCGACATCAAGGATACCAAGCAGGGCTTGGCGAATCTCGCCGACCTGGCGGCTGCGCGCGCCACTGATCTACAGTCGATCCAGAGCCAATTGCAGGCGCAGAAAGATGCAAATACCCTGATCGGCCTCAGTGCGGTCGAGGCAATCAAGTTCAACCAGAGCCTAGTCGAGGAGGCGGCGGCACGCAAGGAGGTTGAAGCAGGTATCCTTGATACGATCATCGGGCGCGAATCCGAGGCAGCAGCTCTGCGCGCCAGTGCGACTGCCATGCGTGCGCTGGGAGCAGAGCAGGCGCGCGGCTTGAGCTTGAGCGCCGGCACTGACGTCGCCAAGGCAAAGGAGTTGCTGGACATCCTCGTCGCCGTCGATAACGCAGCCAAGCAGGCCGCGCAGGGCATGACTGAATCGTTTGGCCGTGTCGGCTCCGCCATTGGCGGCCTGACCACGGCCTTGACCGGCTACGCGGTGCAGCAGCAGACGATCGCTGCGCAACTAGCATCCATCAAGGCTGACCCGAAAAGTGGAGCCGACAAGATCGCCCAGGCCGAACTGGCTGCAACGAAGTCGTCAGCAGCAGCCAAGGTCAAATCGTACGCAGACATGGCCACTGCGGCAAAGGGCTTCTTCAAGGAAAACACGGCCGGCTACAAAGTGATGGAAGGAGCGGAAAAAGCATTCCGAGCCTATGAAATGGCCATGGCCGTCGAGTCGATGGTGAAAAAACTGTTCACCGTTTCCGCTGTCACGACAGCTACGGTGGGCGGCGAGGCGGCAAAAGCGGCTGCGGTTCAAGCCGGAGTGGCGACGCAGTTGGCTGCCGATACCGTCAAAGGCACGTCCGCTGCAGCGGTGGCAGTTGCAACCCAAGCTCAGGGCGATCCGTACAGCGCATGGGTGCGCATGGCAGCGATGGCGGCGGCAATGGCCGCTCTGGGGTTTGCTGTTGGCGGTAGTGGTGGAGGTGGCGGGCAGACCGCTGCCGAAGCGCAGGCAGCGCAGGGAACGGGCTCAGTATTTGGCGATTCGGATGCGAAGTCCGCATCCATCCAGCGCTCGCTGGACCGCCTGGCCGAGAACTCCGGCGGCCTGATCCCGATCAACCAGGGAATGCTGTCGGCACTGCGCAGCATCGAGGCGTCGATGTCCGGACTGGCCAACCTGATCGTGCGGGCCAACGGCGTGACGGATGGTAGCAACATGGGCATCACCACCGGCCAGATCAACATTGGCAAGGCCACCGATGCAATCTCGGGCGTCATGACCCAGGTCACCAAGGGTCTCTTTGGCCCCGGCCTTGGCGATTCCATTTCCAAACTTATCAATAATGTATGGGGTAAAACGACTAAAAAGATTGTGGATTCCGGGCTGCAGTTCGGCGGTAGCGTGCGCGATCTGCAGGATGGTGAGGGTTACAAACAGTACGCCAGTGTCGATACGACGAAGTCGAGCTGGTTTGGGCTGTCGAAAAAGACATCCAATTCGGTGCAGACGGCGGGGCTGAATAATGAGTTATCGGCGCAGTTCGGACTGATTTTCACCAATTTGGAAGACGCCTTGACCAGCGCCGCCATCGGAATGGGCATTGGCGCCGCGCAAGTCACCAATGTACTGGATAGCCTGACCCTTGCCACGACGTCCGTGAGTCTCAAGGACTTGAAGGGCGATGATCTGACTGCCGCGCTCAATGGTGTGATTTCCAAGGCGATGGACGAGATGTCGCAGGCCGTCTTTCCGGAGTTCGATAAATTCCGCACCGTTGGTGAGGGCTACGCCGAAACCGTGATCCGCATTGCGTCGAACTATGCGACGCTGGACGCGGCCCTGTCATCGATCGGCGCGACGTTCGGCGCCACCGGCGTGGCCAGCCTGGCCGCCCGCGAGCGCCTGATTGGCCTGGCCGGAGGTATCGAGAATTTCACAGCCCTGACATCCTCGTTCTCCGAAAACTTCCTGACCGAAGCGGAGCGCCTGGCGCCGGTGCAAAAGTACGTCACCGCGCAACTGGCGGCGCTGGGCTATGCCGGGCTCAATACCCGCGACGATTTCAAGGCCGCCGTGCTGGGCCTGGCCAATTCCGGCGCACTGGCCAGCAAGGCGGGCGCTGAAACCTACGCTGGCCTGCTGGGCCTGGCAGATGCCTTTGCCAAAACGACCGCAGCAACCGACGATCTGACCATGTCGCAGCAGGCGATTGCCGACCAGGCAAAGGATCTGCAGACCCAACTAAACGAGCTGACGAAAACCGAAACGGCGTTGCTGGCCATCCAGCGCGCTGGCATCGCCGACGTCAATAAGGCGCTGTTCGATCAGGTACAGGCAGCCAAGGCAGTAGTTTCAGCCAAGGACGCACTGGGCAAGGCCTACGACAGAGAGGCGGCAGCGGCCCAGACGGCGCTGGATAAATCGAAATCGTGGGTGGCAACGCTCAACGGCCTGAACCCCAGCCTGGCGCTGGGCGGCCAGTCCATCCTGACGCCAGAGCAGAAGTACGCCGAGGCGCGGGCCCAGTTCGAGAAAACCCTGGCGGCGGCCAATGCCGGCGACACGACGGCGCAGTCCGGCCTGTCGGCTGCCGAGCAGGCCTTCTTGACGGCGTCCCAGGTGGTCAACGCCTCGGACGCCCGTTACGCGGCAGATTACGCCCGCGTGCTGGCGGCCAACGACGAAGCATTGAAATGGGCCTCGGCCCAAGTCGACGTGCAGCAGGCCAGTCTGGATGCCCTCAAGGCTCAGGTGTCGGGCCTGATCACCATCAACGACAGCGTGCTGACGGTGGCGCAAGCCATCGCCAACCTGCATTCGGCGATGGGCACGGCCACTGGGCTGGGCGTCAAGTTCGACGGTTCCCATGCCGGCGGCCTTGCCAACGTGCCGTTTGATGGCTATTCGGCAGAGCTGCACCGTGGTGAGGTAGTGGTCGACGCGCCAGCAGCGGCAGCCATGCGCCGCTATTTCGGCGGCGCACCGAGCCAGGGCGGCGGCAACACCGACGCCCTGGTGGCTGAGATCAAGGGCCTGCGGGAAGAGGTCAAAGGGCTGCGCGCCGATCAAGACAAGCAGACCGGTGCCTTGATCCGAGGCACCGTCGAATCGAACGACAAAGCGGCCAAGACCGTCGTGGCAGGTGTCGAAAAATCAACCAAGTCCGATGTGTGGGGAAAACAAGAGGAGTATTCGAAGTGACCGATGCGCAATTTTTAGAATGGCTGCAGGACGATACAGCCCATCGCACGGCCCTGGTCGAGGTACAGGTGAACGTGGCAGGCGAGGAGGTGACGCGGTACATTGCCTCCCGTTCGTATGTCACCGGTCCGCTGGATGTGCCGCCCAACACGGCGTATCTGGCGCTGGTCACGGACGGTCTGGCCTTTACAGAACAGATCAGCCTGACGAGCGAGGCGGGGCTGTCGGGCGGCGATATCGAGCTGGCCAATACCGACGGTTCGCTCGACAACTGGCTTGCCGACGTCTGGCGCAATCGGCCGATCAAGGTCTGGTTCGGCGACGTACGCTGGGCGCGCGGCGAATTCCGCCTGGTCTTCGACGGCCTGGTCGCCGATGCCAGCAGTGCCGGACCCGAATCGATCAACCTGGCGCTGCGCGACAAGATGGGGCGCCTGGACACGCCGATCACCGAGGCCAAGCTGGGCGGCGCCACGCCCAACAAGGATGTGACCTTGCCGGTCCCGTTTGGCGAGTGCCACAACGTCACGCCCTTGCTGACGAACCCGGCGACGCTGGAATACGGCTTTCTCGGCGCTGTCGAGTCGAGCTTCGAGGTGCGCACCAATGGCAAGCCGATTGCCGTGGCCTTGAACGACCAGGCCGGGCGCTTCAACCTGACCACGCCACCCTATTCGGCAGCGATCACGGTCAGCGTCCAGGGCGACAAGGGCGGCGGCTACGTGCCGCGCATCGCGCCGCTGGTGCAGCGCATCGCCACCGCCTACGGCAAGGCGGCTGACCGCTTCACGCTGGCCGACCTGGACCTGGCTAACCTGGCAGCGTTCGATGCTGCCCACCAGCAGCCGGTGGGTCTGTATGTGGCGGATAGGATGAACCAGGCCCAGGCCATCCAGCAGCTGGCGGCGAGTGTCGGCGCGCAGGCGGTCATGTCGAGCACCGGCCAGCTGCGCCTGGTGCAGATCGCGCTGCCGGCGGCTGGCGTGCCGGTGGACATTGGCGCCGCGCAGATGATCCAGGGCTCGCTGCGCCAAGTGCAGCGCTTGCCGGTGGTGGCGGCCGTGAAAATCGCCTACGACCGGAACTACACGCTGCAGCCCAGCCTGAACACCAGTATTCCGGCCGAGCATGCCGATATGTACGCGACGGAATGGCTGACGGTCACGGCGGTCGACGAGGCGGTGCGCACGCGTTACCGCCTGACCGATGACCCTCCGCAGATCGAGACCTGCCTCAAGCAAGAGTCGGATGCGGCGGCGGAAGCGGCCCGGCGCCTGGCGCTGAACAAGGTGCAGCGCACCATTTACGAATTTGAAGGAATGCCCGAGATGATGATGCTGGAACTGGGACAATCTGTCGTGCTGCGCGACCGTCGCTACGGCCTGCAGAATGGTGTGGCAGGCGTGGTCGTGCTGCTTTCGCGCCGGTGGCTCGATTGCCGTGTGACGGTGGGAGTGCTGGTATGAGCGCCATCGTAGGGACGCGTGACAAGCGCCTGCAGGCGTCGGCGGAGCGTTTCAGCACCACCGCCGACGGCAAGGCCATCCTGATGTCCGGCGCCACGCCCGTGTTTCGCGTCGACAGCAGCGGCGCCGGGTCGCCCGCTTCGATTGCCATCACCGCCAAGCCCGTGAATGTGGTGGGCGACATCGTATTTACGGTGTCGGCCGGCACGACGCTGGTGATTGACGGCAACGTGGCCACGGTCAACTTTGCGGGCATGACGACCGACACGGTCACGGTGCAGGCGCGCATCCGCGAATTCGGCGTCGACTATATTGCCAGTTACATCATCAGTAAGGTATTCGATGGCGTGGCGGGCGACACTGGCCTGGCCGGGATCAATACGGCGCAGGCCTTCGCCTACAAGCGGGCGGCGGCCGTGCCCACCGATTCCCCGGGCGACGTGGTCTACACCTTTGCCAGCGCGGCCATCACCGCGCCCGCCGGCAACGACCTGGCGAATGGCTGGTCGAAGAACATCCCGGCCGGCGCGGCGCCATTGTACGTGCGCGTGGCGGGCGCCAGCTCGCGCAACGCCACGGACAACATCGCTGCCAATGAGTGGGCGGCGGCCGTGCTGCTGGCCAGGGATGGCGCAGCGGGTGCCGATGGCGCGGCCGGTATGGCCGGCGCCGACGGCATGAACACGGCGCAGGCCTTCGCCTACAAGCGCGCGGCCATCGCGCCCGTCGACTCGCCCGGCGACGTGGTCTACACCTTTTCCACTGCGGCCATCAGCACGCCGGCCGGCAACGGCCTGGCCAACGGCTGGAGCAAGACCATCCCGGCCGGCACGGCGCCGCTGTATGTGCGCGTGGCGGCGGCCAGTTCGCGCAGCGCCACCGATGCCATCGCCGCCAACGAATGGACGGCGGCCGTGCTGCTGGCTCAGGACGGCTCGGCTGGCCAGAACGGCCTGAACGTGGCGCCGGTGCGCATTTACCAGCGCGCCGCCGCCAATGTCGCGCCGGCGCTGCCGAGCGCGGCATGCACGTTCACCTTTGCCACGGGCGCGCTGACGGGCCTGAACAATGGCTGGTCGACGCAGGTGCCGACGGCCGGCGGTGCCTATTTGTTCACTTCGGGCGCCACGGCCGCGTCGACTGCCGCCACCGACGATATCCCGGCCGTGGAATGGGCGGCGGCCGCGCGCATGGCGGCCGACGGCGCCAACGGCAGCAATGGCGCGAACGGCGTGGATGGCCTGAACGTGGCGCCGGTGCGCATCTACCAGCGCGGCGCGACCAATATCGCACCGGCGCTGCCGAGTGCTGCATGCACGTTCACGTTTGCCACGGGTGCGCTGATGGGCTTAAACAACGGCTGGTCGACGCAGGTGCCGACGTCGGGCGGCGCCTACCTCTTCACGTCAGGCGCCACGGCCGCATCGCGCGGCGCAACCGATGACATCCCTGCCAGTGAATGGTCGGCGGCATCACGCCTGGCAGCCGATGGCGTGACGACCTACACCTGGGTGAAGTATGGCAATACCGCTGCAGGCGGCGGATTCTCCGATTCTCCCGTGGGCATGACTTACATCGGCCTGGCCTATAACAAGGCCACGGCGGTCGAGGGCGACAACCAGGCAGATTATGCCTGGTCCTTGATCAAGGGCGGCGACGGGGCGAAGGGTGACCCTGGAGTGGACGGCAAGACTACCTACACCTGGATCAAGTACGCGGACAACGCCGATGGCACCGGTCTGTACGACACGCCGCGCGACAGCACCATGTACCTGGGCCTGGCCGTCAACAAGCTCAGTGCTGCCCCCAGCACCAACAAGGCGGATTACGCCTGGTCGAAGTTTCGCGGTGGCCAGGGTGTGGCAGGGCCATCCGGCCAGCGCGGCACTGTGACGGTGACGGCGTCCGGCTATCCGGCCTGGTCGGATGCATCGGCCGTGTATGAGTTGGGCCATGCCGGCTACGGCGCCCCGATCAACCGCGACATGGTGACGCTGTACGACGCCACGCATGCGGTGACGAAGTTCTATATTGATGGCGCTTGGCTGGAGGCCGGCATGGTGCTGAATGGCAACCTGCTGGTACCCGGTACGGTGGCTGCGGAGGCGTTGGCGGTCGACGAACTATCCGCTATTACCAGCATTCTGGGAAAGGTGATAGCAGGCGATATCTCCGCCTCCACCATTCATGGCGGCCCTGGTTATCCGACCCCCGCCTATGCCTGGCCGATGGGCGCCGGCGGTGGCAAGGGCTTCCACTTGAGCGAAAAAGGCATCCTGTTCGGCGACTATAACGGTGGCGTGCCTGGTGCACAGTATTTTTCGGCGGGTGCGAATGGCCAAATAGACGCTCCAGGCCTGTCGATTAAAGATGGGAATGCTACTTTTTCGGGCCGCCTATCAGCGGCCAGTGGCTCATTTAGTGGAACCCTGACAGGTCGTAACGTCACGGCCGAGAATCTGGCCACGGACATGGCGCTTATCAGCACCGTGATCCGCTCGCAGACATACAACCCGGGCACCTACGGCTGGATGATCAACGCTGATGGCACCGCTGAGTTTAGTGCTCTGTCGATCACAGGGCGCCCGACGGGGCCGGTGTATGGGCAAAGCGACATGACGAACTATCCTGTCGTATTAGTGATGCTGGGCAGTGCTACCGGTATCGCTGCGGCGCACAAGGTCACCGTGCAGCTCGATGGGCAGGTGACTACGGCGGCCGCATCAGGCTCCAGCGTCACCATTTCACTGTATTGGGGCAGCGCCGCAGGCAGCGAAACGACGCTCATCAAATCTTGGACGGCGTCTGCGCGAGGCCTCGGTAGTGGCGTCTGGGAGGACGAGATATTGCCGTTCGTTGATCAGGTGACTGTTTCAGTTCCTGCCAATGCGTCCCGCACAGGGTCTGGCGCCTATTTCAAAGCCCTCGCCACCCGGACGGGCAGCAGTACCAGCGGCACCGATGCATCCCTGCAAATCAGCACTAACATAAAGAACCCAACAGCATGAGTTTGAAATACGCATACCTCGATAAAGACGGTTACGTGCAGCAATGGGCGGCCGGCGACTGCCCCTCCGCAGTGGAAGGCCTGACGTTACATCAGCTTCTGCCTGGTGAGTTGGTGTGCCCGCGTCTGCGAATGATCGATGGCGCACTGGTGCCGTATCTGCCTGACGTGCTGCTGGCCGAGGTGCAGGCAGGCGCCATCGCGGATGCCAACGCTGATCGAGATCGGCGCCTCGCAGCGTTTGACCGCTTCACCTACGAGGGCGTGCTATATGACGGCGACGCCCGCGCCGAGGCAGCGATCACGCTGGCGGCACGCAGCGCTGCGCTGGACCTGGAGCAATCGAGCATCACCTGGCGGGCGTTCGACAACGCCGATGTGCTGCTGACGCCCACACAATTGCTGGCCCTGGAGGTAGCGATGATCGAGGCGAAGGCGCGCTACGCCGCGCAGCATCATGCGCGTTGCCGGGAACTCAAGGCCGCCATTGCGGCGGCCGAATCGCGTGCCGACGTGCGCCTTGTAGTCGAGGCGGACGCTCAATCAGCTGTATTTGCAGAGGATGCTGCATGACCAATCTCCGCATCATCTACGACAACGCGGCCGACCGTGCTGCGCTGACGGCCAGCACCACGGCCGGCACGCTGGGCGTGGCCAACCTGCAAAACAACCGCAAGGGCCGTCCCTGGCGCGCCACCGGTACCACGGCGCGCCTGGGCGCCACTTGGGCCGTGCCCGAGCGCATCGGCGGGGTGTTCCTACCGTTCTGCAACCTGTCGCCGACTGCGTCGATGCGCGTGCGCGTGTCGAATGAATCGGCGGCAACGAACCTGAACACCTATTCATCCGATTTTTGGGCACCAGGCTACAGCAGGCCTGGGCCGACTGTCGTGTTGCCCAATACGGATGTGGCGCCGGATGGATCCCTTACTATGAGCACACTTCGATCAACGACAGCGGTTACTTCCTACATCCAGAAAGTTATTACCGGGGCTCCCTCCACGAATTACGTCGTTTCTGTTTTTATAAAGGCTGGAAGCTCCACCACCAGTCGTCTTTATATCTATAACCCGGCTATTTCCGTGGGCATTGCTTCTGTGTTAGTTGACTGGGTTTCTGGCGTTGCGTCTCTTCGTGCTCCAGCGGGCTGGGCAGAAGCTCCCACGCTTGCCCCTACACCTGCCCCCGGTGTTTATAGGTTATCGGCTGTAGTAAATAGCGGCGCTGGCGCCGGTATCGCTGTTTTATATTATCCCGACATTACTTTCACTGCGTTGACCTCGAAAATATGGGGCCTCAGTGTCACGGAGGGTTCCGCGGTCTCCAGCTACTACCCCTCGCTGGATACCTTCACGTCGCGTGCCTCCATCGGTACTTTCTTTGGTAGTAATGGCCTGCTGCAAACGGCGGCAGCGAACGTGGCCAGGATGCAGTACAACCCAGCAAATCTGTCTGCTCCACCGAAGTTGCTGCTGGAGCCGGCCGCGACGAACCTTGCCCTGCAGTCTGGCAATATCGCCAGCGCGAACTGGAACATGCGCTGGGGTGGTGCGGCTACCGTGGCGGCCGATCCCGCCGTGCTTGCGCCAGACGGCACGCCGGCATACAAGGTCAGCCCGACTTCCGGCGGCTCCGGCATTGGCCAAGGCATTTCCCTGACAGCTGGCGTCACCTACACGTTCAGCATGTGGGTCGCCGCTGGAACCGCGCCGCGCAGCTTGGGGGTTTGGCCCGCTTCCGGTTCCGTATTGGCGTTCTCGACAATTCCTGCCAATTCGCCGATGGCGCGCTACAGCGTCACGTACACGGCCGCCACCACCGCAGTGCATTATTTTGGGCTACAGGGCATCTTCGTCGGCGATTCTTTATGGTGCGCCTGCGGGCAGGTCCAGGTAGGGCTGTATGCGGATTCATATATTCCGACCACGACCGCCGCCGTGACGCGCGCAGCCGACGTCGCCCCCTCCGCGCCAGGCGTGCGCCCCGCCGGCTACATCGACGCTTGGCAGGCCTACAGCTACGACAGCGGCATGCTGCCGGCATGTCCGGCCGCAGCCGCAGCGGTCGACGGTTTCACGCCCCTGCAGGCGGCCAGCGCTTACAGTAATGGTGGTGGCGCCTATGCGCGTCACTGGCTGTCGGCGCAGATGCCGGCGCTGGGCCTGGCGATTGACATCAAGGACCCGGCCAATCTGCAAGGGTATGTCGAGGCCTGTCGCCTGGTGACGGGTGCTTACTGGTCGCCCACCAATAACCCGGACTATGGCGCGTCCGTGACGCCCATGGACGCCAGCACGCATACCCGCACCGGCGCTGGCGATTTGTGGACCGACGCCGGCTCGCGTTCGCGCAAGATGCCCTTGCAGTTGAGCACACTGCCGGCGGCCGACCGCACGGCGCTGTTCGGCATCGTGCGTCGCAATGGCATGTCCGGCGCTATGCTGGTCAGCCTGTTCCCGGAATCGGTCGACCTGGAGCTCGAGCGCGACCACACCATCTTCGGCAAGCTGTCGTCGGTCTCGGCGATGAGCATTCCGTACTACGAGAATTACTCGATGCCGCTGGAGATCGAGGAGCTTTAACCGCTGTACCGCTTGCATCACCACAAACCCGCTTCGGCGGGTTTTTTCATTTCCACCACCTGAGAGGCCCTATGGCAATTGAAACACCTGGCAGCACCGTGGCTGGCATTTCCTACGCGGTGCTGATCGGCGCATTTATCGGCTCAGCGGCGTCGCTGAGCTACGCCAAGGAAATGACGAAGCGCCAGGCGATGACGGCGTTCCTGGTCGGCAGCGCTGTCGCCTGCGCGGCCACGCCGCTGGCCATCCACTACCTGAATGCACCGACTGAGCTGGCCGGTGCTATCGCGTTTTTCTGGGGGCTAGGCGCCATGCGCGCTGTGCCCGTATTTTTTGCTCTGATCGACCGCACGCGCAACGCGAAACTTCCAACGCTGCCCGACCAACCAGACCCGAAGGAGTAACCATGTCGCTGATTTCAATTGTCCAGGCAGTCATCTGGATCTACGTCTTGTACCTGTGTGTCATCGAGCTGAACACGATGACGCGGCGAACAGCAATGGTCGCGCGCCTGGGGCACGTTGCCCTGTCGTGCGGCGCAGCTGCAGGCATCATGTCGGCGATCTCCGACCGCCAATTGTTCGAGCTGCTGATTGCCGCCGGCGTGGCGCTGCACATGACGTTCAATCGCCGAGGTGCCAAATGAACCTGACCAAGAATTTTACCCTGCAGGAACTGACCGCCTCCGACTGGGCCGCGCGTCACGGCGTCGACAACACGCCGCCGGCCGTCGTGCTGGCCGAACTGCAGCGTACGGCCGAGCTGCTGCAGCGCATCCGCAATTACCTGACGGCTTGCGCCGGCATCGATACGCCGCTGACCAATATCAGCGGCTACCGCTCGATTCCGGTGAATCGGGGCATCGGCAGCAGCGATGGCAGCGATCACGTGCGCGGTTGTGCTGCTGATTTCAAGGCGTTGCGCATGACGCCTTACCAGGTATGCCAGGCGTTACTGCCGAAATTAGACGAGTTCGGCATCGGCCAGATCATCAACGAGCTGACCTGGGTGCATGTCAGCACGCGCATGGTGGCCAAGCCGATCAACCGCATCATCACCATCGACCGCCACGGCACGCGCGCCGGCATCTTGCAGGTGCGGCCGTGATCGCGCTGTCCAAGCTCGCTGGCAAGGTGCCGAGCTGGCTGTACGCTACCGTGCTGCTGTACGTGCTGGCCAGCGCCGGCATGATGTACCAGCGCCTCCTCGGAAACGCCCAGGGCCGGGCGGAAGTGCAGGCGCTGTGGGATGCCGACAAGGAGACCCGCGCGGCAGCGGAAACGAATGCGGTGGCGCAGCGCGCCGCCGAGAACTTGGCGCGAGCCAGACAACAGGCCACCAAAGCGGCGGCCATCAAGAAAGTCTACGATGACGAAATCAACGATATTAGCGTTCGCCTTGCTGCTGCTGAGCGCATGCGCAAGCCCGCCTTCTGTGCAAGTGCTGGACCTGCCGCCCCGGCCGGTGCCAGCGGCGCCGAAGGAGGCGCTGCAGCCGATCCCGCCGGCGGGCTACTTCCTGACGCGGTGGCGCGAGATATTCAAGCCTTGATCCTGCAGACGGAAGAGGTGGCTGCGACGGGCAGGGCATGCCAAACGTTTGTGAGGGGAATGTAAGACAGCAGAGCGCTGATTGTCGCTGGATTCACAGCGGCAATCAGCGTCTTTGAATTTTTCAAATTCATAGGAGGAAGAGACTAAAGCGAACCATTTGAAGTATTTTCGAATCAATGGATTTATTCGTATTTATTCAAGTGAATTTTTTTAAATTATTCCCCTGGTGGAGATTTAACTTTTCTCTTTTTTTTGCTGGCTGACTTTTTCTCTTCCAGTGCATTTGGCATTTTATTTGTATTGAATTGAGGGACGTGTGTATTTGGTAGAGCCATTTTTAGTAAGGAGGTGTGGCAATACTCTCTCCAATATGGCCAGGAATGACTAATGACTTCGCTTAGCGACCAACTCTCCAGAAATGCCCCATCGACTTCCCAGTCTTTGTCTATTATGTAATCAGCAATGATGCATGCAAATATAGATGCGCTTACGTCGCTGTCTTCAATTTCAACACCTGATTTTGCTTTTTCTACTTCAGTTGTGTACCTGAACTTAAATTTTGTATTGAAAGAAACAGTCTTTAAATGTAATTCGTTACCGATCATCGCCTCAGTGAGCTGGGGAGCGTCATCTGGAGTTGTAATGAACTGACCTATGAGACGTTGACCAGGAATGAGTGGGTCGAAATTGTCAGATATTTTATTCTCGGCGCTACGGAAGTATATCGATCGCAACGTAAGGGGCGGCTGTACTTTTTCGGTAATTTTGTTCATTATAAACAATGAGTTTGTTTTGATATGACTCGAAGTCCTGTTCCATAGGAAACACTTATGTCGTCAATGGATACGGTTTCTGTCGAAACAGTGTTAATTGATTGCGCTCTGGTTGCAGTTCTTGGCTCCCGAGTTATAACGATTTTTTCGGCGTGTTGATTGAAATATTTTAAATCGACTTCTCTTTCTAATACCTCAAGCTGTTTTGGATCCAATTTGACTACATCGATTATCCCTGAGCTGAAGCTTGAAAATGTAATGCGGAGATCAATATCGAAAGCGCGAGCAAATTTTTGTAGTGTTTTTAAGGTTATGGATTCAAAATCAGCACTTTCAATTTTCGAAATCCGCTCTTGTGCGATTCCCGATCTCTTTGATAATTCAGATTGGGACCAATCTCTTTGTTTTCGAAGAGAGTATATCTGCGCTGCAATGCGACTTATTGCATGACTTTGCATATAGGAATGTGCAAAATCTGCGTCGCCAAATTCTTCTACTAAGTCCTTAACGAACTCTTTCATGGCTTTTTCTCCGCTGTTTGGGATCTGCTGCAACCTCATTTTTTCGGCTTTTCGCGGCCTCAGGAGCGCCACCTGGCTCCCATTCATTGCCTACTTCTTTTGCTCCCAGCAGCATGGTGTACTCTTGATGGACGTATATTGGTCCCTTGCATAGGAGGGGGCGTAATTGAACTTTTCCATGTACTTTTAACTTCTGAACACCCGCTACACTTGTGCCGGCAAGCATCTCTGGAAATAGGGTGTCGCCATGCAACATCAACTTGTCAATTCGTTCACGTAGCTTGCCTCTCTGCACTTGCTGCAAGCTCTCTGTCCACCTTTTAAACTCGTTGACGCCCTTGTTGTTCACATAGTCGTGTATCGAAAATTTCATTTTATAATAAATTTATTATACATTAGTAGCGTTGTACGGTTTGGTTACAAGACTCTCTCGACAGTTGATGTGCCGCAAGAAGTTGCAAAGATGATTATATGGGAATGTAAGACATGGAAACTATCGAAATGTAACGCTGCTAGTGGTCATCGATCTCCGTAGCGATGCAGCAGCCATGCTTGAGACAAAAAAAGCATTTTGAACAAGACTGCAGCGATGTATTTTTTGCCCAGTACGTAAAATTTTACGCAGTGAGGCAGCTCGTTGGATGAGCGATTCCCAGGCTCATTGTAGGTGAGCGTTATGACCACGTTGCTTTGACAGGACATTATCGAGACTGAGAACTTCCGACGTGATTTTCAGCTTGTAGAATGCATTGATGTGCGCCGACTACACCCCCAGCCGCAAAGAGCAGATCGAAGAGAGCTTTCGGGCTGGATACCCGCTGCTCGACCTCCCGCCCGAGGCTTGGCCCGGCTACATGGCCCCCATCCTGCGCGGCTCGCATAAGGTTCCGGGCGAGCTGGAAGTAGCTCCCGCTATGTTCGGCATGGTTCCCCACTGGGCCGATCACAAGCTGGCCCGCCAGACCTACAACGCCCGCACGGAGACGGTGGCCAGCAAGCCATCTTTCCGCAACGCTTGGAAGCGCAGGCAGTTCTGCATCATCCCAGCCGCCAATTTCTTCGAACCCAACTACGAAACCGGCAAGCCCGTGCGCTGGCGCATCGAGCGCGCCGACGGCGGGCCAGTGGCGATCGCCGGCATATGGGAGTACCGCCCGGCGGATCAGCTGTTGTCGTTCTCGATGCTGACGATCAGCGCCGATGGGCACCCGCTGATGCAGCGCTTCCACAAGCCAGACGATGAAAAGCGCATGGTAATGATCCTGGACCCGGACCAGTACCAAGGCTGGTTGGACGGCTCGCTGGTGACCGAAGAGGACGTTTATCGGCAGTATCCAGGGGAACTGCTTGTCGCGCAGCCCGACCCCATGCAACCGAGATCGCGGGCGAAAGTACCCGCACCAGCTGTGCGCGCGGAGCAGGGCGGGCTCTTCTAGTTACAAATTTCGTCTTCTGGTTTCCCAACCTTGGCAATATACTGTCTTTTTATACAGTGTATTGATTGCATTATGGACGGCACAACAAACAAGCATCAGTGGCCGGCGAAAGTGGAGGAGCGGCAGGGCATGCCTGTCCGCGTGATTATGCTGCGCAAGAAGGGGCGCCGAATTACGCGCCAGGAAATGCTCGACTCCGAGCCATTGGACGGCCTGCTTGTTTTCGAGCACGTCGGGACGGGCGCATGCGTGCGCCACCATAGCTCTGCCTCGTTGCGCCGGCCAAACTCGGCTGGCTCGACCAACATTTGTAGGCCGCTTTTTGATCCCACGATGGAGCGTTTGGATGCTGATGGCCTGATACTCAAAGGGCATGAAAACGAAACAGTAGACGGGGTACTAGTCCAGTACGTCCAGGTCTGGCTCTGCATTCCCATTTTGCCCAGCGCCGTTGCAGCGAGCACCTGACGTTGCCCAGCCGGCTACACGCTGCTGCTGGTCGACCAGCACGATGACCTGGCAACCGAAGGCCGCGCTGCCATAGTTGAGCTGCAGGTACTCGCCTTGGTGTTGGTAGCTGGCGGGCGTGCCGTAGCGGGTGGCGAGTGCGAAGCTGTCCAGCCCGATCAGATCGCCGCCGCGGTGTTCGACAATGCCGCTGGACGTGCAACTGCACAGTGCAAGCAAGAGGAGGGCGCCCAGCGAGTGCTTCATTGCAATCTTTCCTTTTGGGTTATGCTTACAGAAGGCAGTGCCTTCTATTATGTTGGGCGCCTACCTACCTGATCTTGTGCAGCCTCAGAAAGAGGCGAAGAAGCCGCCAAAACAGGGGCGAAATTTGGGCGAAAACGTGGACGTTTCCAGACTTTTCCAGACATTTAGAAAGAGGCGAAAACGGCATCCTTACTATGTCTAAGGAGGTTTGCGAATGTTTAAGACAGGAATCAAGAATTTCTGTATAATCTGCTTTTGCGCCAATAGGAAATGCTATGCGTCTACTTCAAAAAGCACTCACATTCGATGACGTGCTGCTCGTCCCAGCCTACTCCAACGTTCTGCCCGCCGATACGTCCCTCAAAACTCGCCTGACCCGCAATATCACCCTGAATATTCCCTTGCTGTCCGCAGCCATGGATACGGTGACGGAAGCCCGTCTGGCGATCGCGATGGCCCAGGAAGGCGGCATCGGTATCATCCACAAGAATTTGAATCCGAAGGACCAGGCACGTGAAGTGGCCCGTGTAAAACGTTTCGAAGCTGGCGTGCTGCGCGATCCGATCACGATTCCGCCGGACATGAAAATCCGCGACGTGATCGCGCTGACGGAACAATACGGCATCAGCGGTTTCCCTGTCGTCAAGGGCAAGGAAGTGGTCGGTATCATTACCAACCGCGATTTGCGCTTTGAAAAGGAACTCGACGCGGAAGCCTCCGCCAAGATGACCCCGCGCGAAAAACTCGTCGTCGTCAATGAAGATGCTGACACGGCCGAAGCCAAGCGCCTGATGAACAAGCACCGCCTCGAGCGCGTGCTGGTGGTCAACGACGCGTTTGAGCTGCGCGGCCTGATCACCGTCAAGGATATCCAGAAGTCGACTTCCCACCCGTTCGCGTCGAAAGACAGCCAGGGCAAGCTGCTGGTCGGCGCTGCCGTCGGCGTCGGTGCCAAGGATGAAGAGCGCATCGACCTGCTGGTCGCCGCTGGCGTCGACGTGCTGGTGGTCGACACGGCCCACGGCCACTCGCAAGGCATCCTCGATCGCGTACGCTGGATCAAGACCAAGTACCCGCAAGTGGAAGTGATTGGCGGCAACATCGCTACCGCCGCTGCCGCCAGGGCGCTGGTGGAATACGGCGCCGATGCGGTCAAGGTCGGCATCGGCCCTGGCTCGATCTGCACCACGCGTATCGTCGCCGGTGTGGGCGTGCCGCAAATCACGGCCATCTCGAACGTCGCCGAAGCACTCGAAGGCACGGGCGTGCCATGTATCGCCGACGGCGGTATCCGCTTCTCGGGCGATATTTCGAAAGCACTGGCCGCTGGCGCCTCGACCGTCATGATGGGTTCCATGTTTGCCGGCACGGAAGAAGCGCCAGGCGAAGTGATCCTGTACCAGGGCCGCAGCTACAAGTCGTACCGCGGCATGGGCTCGCTGGGCGCGATGTCCGATGGTTCGGCTGACCGTTATTTCCAGGACGCCACCATGAAGGCCGACAAGTTCGTGCCTGAAGGTATCGAAGGCCGCGTGGCCTACAAAGGCAGCGTGCTGGCGATCATCTTCCAGCTGGTGGGCGGCGTGCGTCAATCGATGGGATACTGCGGTTGCGCCACCATCGACGAACTGCGCGAGAAAGCGGAATTCGTGGAAATCACCTCTGCCGGCATGCGCGAGTCGCATGTCCATGATGTGCAGATCACGAAAGAAGCGCCAAACTACCGTTCAGAGTAATTAGCGACAGACCAGACCGGCGCCTAGTGCGCCGGTTTTGTAATGACCTCAGATAAAGTCCCCATCATGCATTCTAAAATCCTCATTCTCGATTTCGGTTCCCAAGTCACCCAGTTGATCGCCCGCCGCGTGCGCGATTCCGGCGTGTTTTCCGAAGTCTTCCCGTATGACGTCAGCGACGAATTCGTGCGCAACTATGGCGCCGCCGGCGTGATCCTGTCAGGCAGCCACAATTCCACGCTGGACGGCGATTCGCCGCGCGCGCCCCAAGCCGTGTTCGAGCTGGGCGTGCCCGTGCTGGGCATCTGCTACGGCATGCAAACCATGGCGGCCCAGCTGGGAGGCAAGGTGGAAAACGGCCTGGTACGCGAATTCGGCTACGCCGAAGTGCGCGCCCGCAGCCACACCAAGTTGCTCAACGGTATTGCCGACTTCGTCACCGACGAAGGTCACGGCATGCTGAAAGTGTGGATGAGCCACGGCGACAAAGTGCTGGAAATGCCGCCAGGCTTCAAGCTGATGGGCAACACCCCGAGCTGCCCGATCGCCGCCATGGCTGACGAAGAGCGCCAGTTCTACGGTGTGCAATTCCACCCGGAAGTGACGCACACGGTGCAGGGCAAGGCCATGATCGGCCGCTTCGTGCATGAAATCTGCGGCTGCAAGTCGGACTGGAACATGCCTGACTACATCAGCGAAGCGGTGGAAAAAATCCGTGCGCAAGTCGGTACCGACGACGTCATCCTGGGTTTGTCCGGCGGCGTCGATTCGTCCGTCGCCGCAGCCCTGATCCACCGCGCCATCGGCGACCAGCTGACCTGCGTCTTCGTCGACCACGGCCTGCTGCGCCTGGATGAAGGCAAGATGGTGATGGACATGTTCGCCAAGAACCTGGGCGTGAAAGTCATCCGCGTCGATGCGGAAGAGCAGTTCATGGGCCACCTGGCCGGCGTCACCGACCCCGAGCAAAAGCGCAAGATCATCGGCCGCGAATTCGTCGAAGTGTTCCAGGTCGAATCGGGCAAGCTGGTCAACGCCAAATGGCTGGCGCAAGGCACGATTTACCCGGACGTGATCGAATCGGCGGGCAAAGGCAAGAAAGGCCAGACCATCAAGAGCCACCACAACGTGGGCGGCTTGCCGGACACCATGAAGCTCAAGTTGCTGGAACCCTTGCGCGAACTGTTCAAGGACGAAGTGCGCAAGCTGGGCGTGGCCCTGGGCTTGCCGCATGACATGGTTTACCGCCACCCATTCCCGGGCCCGGGCCTGGGCGTGCGCATCCTCGGCGAAGTCAAGAAAGACTACGCCGACCTGCTGCGCCGCGCCGACGCCATCTTCATCGAAGAACTGCGCAACACGCCGTACGAGCCGGTAGTGGTTCCTGGCTTCGATCAGGACAGCGTGCCGACCAACTGGTACGAAGCGACGAGCCAGGCTTTCGCCGTCTTCCTGCCCGTCAAATCGGTGGGCGTGATGGGCGATGGCCGTACCTACGAATACGTGGTGGCCCTGCGCGCCGTGCAGACGCAGGACTTCATGACCGCCCACTGGGCGCACCTGCCGCACAGCCTGCTGGGCAAGGTATCGAACCGCATCATCAATGAAGTGCGCGGCATCAACCGCGTCGTCTACGATATCTCGGGCAAGCCGCCGGCGACGATCGAATGGGAATAATTTTCAACCCGGCAGCGTAAGGTAACGCCGGGTCAATGAACAGCTAAGCCCCTGATTTTTCAGGGGCTTTTTTTATTTTGTCTGGCAAACGCAAGCAATCGTCGGCAGAGCCAAGCACGCTTTTTTGTGGGTATATTGATGGGTAATCAACTTGCTGCCTGGAATATTTAACATTTGGATCCCACTGTCCATTCTCCTCGGCGAGGGTACCGGTGAGGATATTTTTTAGGCTAAGTATTTGATTTTAAAAATAATTTTCGATTTCGGGAACACTCGTCGCGGCGAGGGTATCTGGACCTCGTCAATGGCGGCCGATATAACTTTTTTTTCGGCTAAGTGATTGATTGTTTGAAATGAATCCGGTGCCAGTACAGACTGAGTATGAATGGGAGGTACCCATGCTGACCGATACGAAATTGAAGAACCTGAAACCAGCAGAGAAAGCCTACAAGGTGCCGGATCGTGATGGCATGTATGCGACGGTCCTCCCCAACGGCACGATCTCGTTTCGCTATAACTACCGCGTCAATGGCCGATACGAAACCTTGGTGCTTGGACGGTACGGGGCCGTTGGCTTGAGTTTGCAAGAGGCGAGGGAGCGCCTGCAGGACGCGAAGAAAGCGCAATCGGAAGGCAAGTCCCCGTCGCGCCTCAAAGCCCAATCGCGCAATCAGTTGGCCGCTGGAGAACCATTCAGCGTGTGGGCCGAACGTTGGCTAACAAAGTACAAAATGGCGGAGTCGACGCGGGATATGCGGCGCTCGGTGTACGAACGCGATCTGAAACGTCCATTTGGCAGTCTCCTGCTGCATGAGATTGCGCGCACCAGCGCCAACACTTCTTGCCAGGCAATGCGGTCAGTATCATCCCGGTAAATTGTGCCACGCCGGTCTCCGCGCGAAGTAACATGGTAGAGAGCACCGACGAACTCAAGGCGTAGTGGTCGCGTCATGTGGTAGACGGTACGTGAGCTATGCGCATCGGCACTGAGATTACGCAGAGGTTTGTAGACTGCGTATGGCTGAGGCGATGTCGGAATGGCGGACCCCGGCTCTAGTCCGTTTAGCTCGCGGGCGGCGCACAGGCTCTGGATGGCGGCGGTGCGAGGATACGCCGGTAGAGTTGCTGCTGATCAGAGACGCGCTGGCGCGCGAAATCGCCGAGGCCCACGAAGGGCGCATCACCATGGCCAACCGCGACGGCGGCGGGCAGGTCGTCACGATCCTGCTTCCGGTGTCACCAACCAAGAGCCAAGCTGCGCCCGCCCACCAAATCCCGATATCGCTTTCATATGACGAATTAACAATATTTTTTACTATTTGATAATTTATATTGCATTTGGATGTATGCTCGTTGTTTGTGGTGTACCTACGGGGTGTAAAAATATGAAACTAAAAACAATCATGCTAGCGGTCGCGCTGGCCGCGTCATTTACCGGGGTCCACGCGGGCAACATCGATGGCCTGCCAACGCCTGATGTGCCCCTGCTCTCCAACGGCACGAACCCGCTGCAATACAGCGGCCATTTCGGCAACAACCCGAGGGGGATCTTCTCCGACGTCTTCACCTTCACGCGACTGGACAAGTCTGGCAACATGGCCAGCGCCGAGTTCAGCATTGACCTGGACAGCGCCGCCATCATCTACTTCGGTGGCGCCACATTGAACGGCGTCGCCTTCACCCAGACCGGCATCGACCGCTGGTCGCTGGCCAGCATCCTGGCTCCGGCCGGCAATCTTACGCTGAGCGTATGGGGCGACGCCACCGATGGCGGTTCCTACGGAGGCGACCTCAACGTGTTGATGGCGGCGGCCCCGGTCCCCGAGCCTGAAACCTACGCCATGCTGCTCGGCGGCTTGGCCTTGCTTGGCATGGCCGCGCGCCGCCGCAAACAGGCTTGACCAACTGAGGCCGTCCGGCACTGCCGCGAAGACGCTTCGGCGTCTTTTTTTCTGAGGCAACTGACAATCTGACGCTGCTGCGGCGACCACCGTCGATGCTGTCATCGGATGGGCTTAGGCGTCCGACCTCAGGCATTGCTATCGATAGCTGCTCGCGTTGCAGGCAAACAGTGGCATACCATTCATGAACTTGTCAGGTGAAGTCCCGATTTCCCGAGCAAACACAATTGCGTGACTATTGCGCCGCGTTTGCCACCAGTGCGGGTAGCCCCCCCGCATCGTCCAAGCCAAGGACACTGCACCGTGGCGGTCCAACTCAGCAAGCGTTCAACCGGACCTGATTTCATAAGATGAGTCTCCACCAACCCTGACTATATCTCGGGCAAGAGCACACTTTGGGGTATGTATACTTTGCATGCCATCGTCCTATTGAATATCGCCGCTGGCTGCCTGGCGATCCTGGCGGCTGCCGTATGGACCATGCTGCGACAGGCCCAGCCGGGTACCGTGCGCGGATTGCGGCAAGTAGCTGCGGCGAAGCCCCTGCTGTTCCGCGTTCTGGCCCTGTAGCAGCTCGTGCAAGCGCTGCGCCTGCTGCTGCGCATCCCACTCACTGGCCAGCCCGGGATGGCGGGTACGCAGCGTGCGCGTGGCCAGTTCCTCGATGCGCATGGTCGAGCTCCGTTCGCAACTCAAGAGCGCGGAGCTCTATCTCCTGCGCCCGCACAGACGCCAATCCAGCGGCGGCCTGCGCCTCGACCAGACCGGCAACGAGGCGCTCCTTTTCCTGCACCAGGTCCTTTCCCTCGCTGCGTTCTTTTTCCCAGGCGCCGTGCGCCATATGCTGCGACTCAACCTCCAAAGCCTGAGCCTCGTTCTATACGCCAGCCAAGCCGAGGTGGGGTCCGGCATTCCGTTCGTACGCGACCTCAGCCCTGGCCGTCTCGATGTGGTGCGATTGCTGAAATGCTGAAATGAAGGCGTCATCACCTGGCAGAATCTGGTGGCAGGTGCGAGCGAGCGGATTCGCCTCGCTCATCCCGGCCGCGACCAACCGAGAGTAGTTGGCGATTGCCTCCTCGCGCATGCCTCCTGACCCCGCCTCGCCGCCTGCGGGGGAAAATGTGGGTATAATTATTTTACAACGCTGGAAAACGACGCTTGGCGTTTATTCGGAATGGTGCGAGGTACCGACAGTCCCGTTTTCACGGAAGCAATAATCATGGAAACTAATCGACTTCATCGCGGCCGCCTGATTGACCACATACAGCTTGTGGTACGCGATCTTAAGGCAAGCGAAAATTTTTACAAGGCGGTCATGTCCGTGCTGGATATACCGGTTTTCAGCACCGAAAGCGATTACTTCGTGGCCGATGAACTTGTCGTATCCTCCTCAAATAGCGTGACAGCTTCGGGCAAGTTGACTGGACGGCATCATCTGGCTTTTCAAGCGAAAGATCGCGCGACGGTTGATGCCTTCTACAACGCTGCGTTGGCGCACGGAGGGCACGACAATGGCCCACCGGGCGTGCGGGCCTACCATCCTGGATATTACGCTGCCTTCGTACTCGACCCCGATGGGAATAATATTGAGGCCGTTTACCAAGGAGTAGCAAAGCGCAGCGCACCGTCAGTTACCCTTGATTTCTAAACTTTCTTCGCCATGCCCGTTGCGGACAAGTGTACGACAAACCGGCAATGACGGATTTTCCAGGTGAGGGTATTTTTGAGAGGTATCGGTAACTGAATGGTTTGGAAAGCACCAAAAAATCAATGGCTTAGCGACTTCATTGAGCATCGAGTGGGAGTGAGTTTTCCGCGGAAACTCTGCATGTCGGAATGACCGAGTAAGTTAAAGCCCTGTTTTTACAGGGCTTTTTTATGCGCCCCGCCGCCCTGCAGAAGTACGTTGAACGCGAACAAGCGCCGAGGGCATTTGCTCGACGCTATTTTTACGCAAGGTCTTTTTCAGCTGCGGAGACAGCAGTATTTTTTAATTTATTAAAAAACAAAATTTCATATTAAAATTCCTGCTTGGTCGCCAAGTTGGCACCAACTTGGCTTGCTCACAAATCACTGACACGGCGATTTTTGCCGTTGTTTATCGTATGTTGACATTCAGCTTGCGGCCGCCGCGACAGCCTTCAAGCCCAGTACCGGACAGGGAGCGATGATGCAATTGAAGACCCCCGGCGTGTATATCGTCGAGCAGGATGCATTTCCCAATACGGTCGTCGAGGTGCCCACGGCGATACCGGTGTTTCTCGGCTACACCGAGAAGGCTGCCGACGGAGCTGTTGCCAAGGCAGGCATTCCCACCCGTATCGGCTCGCTGGTGGACTATGTGCGTATCTTCGGCGGGCCACCGGTGCCGAGTTTTTCGCTGGCCCCCGGCGTCGACCAGAAGCTCCTCACCGCCGCATTGGCGCAGCAGTTTTTCCTTTACCACGGTGTGAAGCTGTACTTCTTGAACGGCGGCGGACCGGCCTACGTGATATCGGTGGGAACCTTTGCCAGCGTCCAGGCGAATGGCATCCAAGCCTCGGATTTTATGCCGGAGCCTGATCCCGCCGGCGTCAGGGAAGCACCGTTCGATGTCTTGAAAAAAGTGCTGGATGTGACGCTGATCGTGGCGCCGGACAGCGTCTTGCTCGCTAGTGCGGACGATTGCTACCAGTTCTGGCAGGCGGCGCTCCAGCATTGCGGCAGCATGCAGAGCCGCATGGCGCTGATCGACATCCATGGCGGCGGCACGCAGCGTAGCTATGACCCGGACGGTGATGTTATTTCCGGCAAGAAGGATGGCTTGCGCGAGAAAATCGGCAGCAATTTCCTCAATTACGGCGCGGCCTATTATCCGTGGCTCAATTTTGATGTGGTCGACGAAGGCAGCATCACCTACGACAGCCTGCAAGACGCAGGGCTGGCGGTGCTGACTGACGCGCTCAAGGCCGAACTGGCGGCGATGAAGCCGCAACCCTCCGCGCAGATGCAAGGCAGCATGAATACCCTGTATGCCACCATCCCACATCGGCTACCTGCCGACGCCGTTCCGCTGCCACCCGGCACGCAAAGCCGCGCGGCGGTGATTGCGCACCGTCATGACCAGCTCCGGCAGGTGAGTTCCCTGTACCAGCGCGTGGTGGCCGACATGCTGACGCTGGCCAACCAGTTGCCGCCGGCCTGCGCCATGGCTGGCGTGTACGCGCTGACGGATGAAAGTGCTGGCGTGTGGATGGCGCCGGCCAACACCAGCATCATGGGGGCCGTCTCGCCGATGGTGGATATCTCGCATGACGACCAGGAGGATTTGAACATGCCGCTCGACGGGCGGGCTGTCAACGCGATCCGCACCCTTCCCACGCGTGGCCTGGTGGTGTGGGGCGCGCGCACGCTCGATGGCAACAGCGATGACTGGCGCTACATCAACGTGCGCCGCACGCTGATCATGCTGGAGCAATCGATCAAGAACGCGATGCTCGCCTATGTCTTCGCGCCCAACGTGGCCACGACCTGGGTGGCGGTGCAGAACATGATCTCCAACTTCCTGACCCAGCAGTGGCAGAGCGGGGCGCTGGCCGGCGCCAAGGCGCAGGATGCGTTCAGCGTGCAGATCGGTCTGGGCAGCAGCATGAGCGGCGACGATATCCTGAACGGTTATATGCGCGTGTCGATACGCGTGGCCTTGCTTCATCCGGCCGAATTCATCGTGCTGACATTCCAGCAGCAACAGCAGGTTTCCTGATCGCTTATCGAGGAGTTATTGTGATGGCAGGTGAAGCGCAAGACCCAGGCATATGGCCGCTGGGTGGCAAGACCGGCCTGGTGTCGATGACGGTCACGTTGAACGGGCATGCCATGCCGGATGACTATGCAGTCGAAAGCATACACGTCACGCGCGAGCTCAATCGCCTGGGCACGGCACGCATCGTGCTCGCCGACGGCGATCCGTCCACGGTGGGATTCGAGCTCGGTACGGCAGACACGCTGCTGCCCGGCGTGACGGTGGAGGTCGCAATAGGCTACCACCCGAACATCAGCACCGTCTTCAAGGGCATCATCGTCAAGCACGGCATGCGGATAGGCAGACAGGGCGGCTCGCAGCTGGTGCTGAGCTGCGCCGAGGTCGCCATCGAAGCGCCGGTGCTAGCCGACAACAGCTGCGGGCTGCTCCTCACCTGTGGCGAGTCGATCATCGCGTTCAATGCCGAGCTGGACGCGGGCACCGGCGTGCGCGGTACGGTGAGTTTCCCGGGCAATGCGCTGGCGGTATCGGGCAAGACCATCGAACTGGCCGGACTGGGTGCGCGCTTCGACGGCGACGTGTATATCGCCCGTGTGGAGCACACGCTGGAACACGGTAACTGGATGACCGAGGTCACTTTCGGCTTGCCGCCACGCTGCGTCGCCAGTGACAGCGCGCAGGTGCATGCCCCGGCCGCACCGGGCTTCATGCATACGAACACGCTGGCCATGTCGAAGGACGGCGTGGCCCTGTGCGGCGAGACCCGGCTGTCCCTCGGCGCCGACGAGGACATCGAGATCACGGCCGCCAAGGCGCTGGAGGCCGAGCTGGCCTGGCTGGATGCCGTCATCGCGGCGTCGATGGCGCAGTATTTCCAGCGCGCCGACGCTTCTCGCATGCCGGAGCCGCCCACCTTGCCGGCGCACGCGCCGTATGCCCTGGCGTTGCGCAAATGGGGGCTCAGTGCCGAGGAGCGGCTGGTGCTGATTCTCGCGCTGGCGCCGCATGTGCGTCCGCAGGCGCTGGACAGCTTCCTGATTCGCAACGCCAGCCTGGATTTGCCGTTCAGCGAGTTCGGCGGCCAGGGCGGCAGCCACCGGGGCTTCTGGCCGACCGCCGAGACCGCGTCATTCCTGCTGGCCGGCGACCGGCTGGCGGCACGCATGGCCACGCATCGCCTGTTCGGCGCTGGCGCGCCGCTGCGCAGGCTTGGCTTGCTGGCATGGGACGAGTGGCCAGCCGACGGCGCTGCTCCCCGGACCCTGCTCGGTCATCCGCTGCAACTGGGACGCGAGGCGCTGTCGTTGCTGGTCACCGGCGAGTCTTGCCAGCCCGACTACGACGGCGGCTTGCCGGCCCGGCGCCTCAGTACCACCTTGGACTGGGACCAGCTGGTGCTGGCGCCGCAGCTGCAGGACAAGGTGGACGACATCCGCGCCTGGATCGAACACCGCGATACGCTGCTGCGCGGCTGGGGGCTGGAACGGCGTATCAAGCCGGGCTTTCGCAGCCTGTTTTATGGCCCGCCCGGCACCGGCAAGTCGCTCACCGCTGCGCTGCTGGGCAAGCAGAGCGGCTTGCCGGTGTACCGCATCGACCTGTCGATGCTGGTGTCGACATACACCGGCGAAACGGAGAAAAACCTGGCGCGCGTGTTTGAGCAGGCCGGGCAGCAAGACTGGATCTTGTTCTTCGACGCGGCCGATGCACTGTTCGGCAAGCGCGGCGCCAACGAGGATGTGGCCCGCCTGTTGCAGCGGATCGAGGATTTTCCCGGCGTGGCCATTCTGGCGAGTAATCTCAATGTCAATATTGACGAGGCCTGCGCGGGGCGCTTCCAGTCGATGCTGCATTTCCCGATGCCGGGCCGCACCGAGCGCCTGCGGCTATGGCAGGGCGCCTTCGCGCCGCCATGCCGGCTGGCGCCGGACTGTGCGCTCGATGCGCTGGCCGATGAATTTGAACTGAGCGGCGGCGCCATCATCAACGTGCTGCGCCACGCGGCGTTGGCTTGCCTGCGTCGCGGCAGCGAGGAAATCGGCATGGACGACGTACGCCAGGGCGTGCGGCGCGAGTTGCGCCAGGACGCTTGCCTTCCCCTTGCGGAGAAACGATGTTAGGGCAGAGCGTTTCCTGAACTCTCCAATGGCAGTCGCAAAACTGCCGGCGATACCTGCATCGACTACGCTGTCGTCTGCCCCAGGCTGAGCAGGCGAGCCAGCGTCTCCTGTGCATTCATGGACTTGGCCAGCGAAACGGCAGTCATGCCACGGCTGTCCACGGCATCGATGCGCGCGCCGTGTTGCAGCAGCAGCTCGAAGATGGCCAGGCGGTTGAACATGGCGGCCATCATCAACGGAGTCTTGCCGTCCGGGCTGGCGCCTTCCACCTTGGCGCCATGCTTGAGCAGCAGTTCGGCGATCTCCAGGTAGCCCTTGTAGGCCACGCCGGCCAGCGGTGTCTGGCCCTGGTCGTTGGGCACATTGGCGTCGGCGCCCGCTTCGAGCAGCAGGCGCGACGTTTCCAGGTGGCCGAGGTAGCTGGCCAGCATGATCAGGCTGTCGCCTTTTTCGTTGCGGAAGTTGACGGGTACGCCTTGCGCGAGCATGGCGCCCAGTTGCTGCGTGTCGCCTTCGCGCACCAGGGCAAACAGGCCCTGGATGAATTCCAGCGTTTCGGCATCCATCGTTGCCGGGGCTTTTCGTGCATCGGTGTTCATCGTGATCTTTCTGCGCAGGTGGTCGATCCAGCAGTCTACTATGCGGCCGGCGCCAGCGCCTTTTGCCGCGCGGCCAATGCGGCGCCGATGAAAAGGGCGATGGCCGAGGCGATCAAGCCCCGCTCCAGTCCTGCCGGGCCGTCGGCGATCCAGCCGACCGCGATGGGGCCGACGATCTGGCCCAGGGCGAACACCGTCGTGTAGGCCGTTATGCCGGCCGTCCACGATTGCTGCGGCAGATTATGCCGCACCAGGGCCGTCGTCGAGGCCACCACCGACAGGAAGACGGCGCCGAAGACCAGGCCGGAAAGGAACACGACGGGCACGTAGCTGGTCAGCGCGGGCAGGATGGTCACCACGCCCAGCACGCCATTCAAGATCGCCAGCGATTCGCCGCCCTTGTAGCGGTCGAGCATGCGGGCCCAGATGCGCGACGACGCCACGACCGCCAGGCCCAGCAGGGTGTAGAACACGGTGATGCGCGCCGGTGGCATGCCTTGCTGCTTGAGCAGGGCGATGACGAAGGTCATGTAGCCGATATAGCCGACGCCAAACATGAAGTAGCCGGCCAGGCTGGGGGCGAAATCGCGCCAGGCGAAGCGCCGTGGCGTGTCGAGGGCGCGCGGCGCTTCGCCGATGGCTTTCGCCGGCAGGGCCATGATGGCGGTGGCGAGCAGGCAGGCGATGCCCAGTGCCAGCCAGGGCCATTGCCAGGCATGCGCGGCGCCATGCTCCTGTGCGGCCGCCAGCGCCGCCGGCACCAGCAGGGCCGACAGCGCAATGCCGAAGCCCGTGCCGCCGTAGTACAGGCCGATGTAGAAGCCGGCGCGCTGGCTATGCATGGAACCGAGCCGCGCCGCCAGCACGCCGCCGGCGATGAAAATGAAGGCGCTGGCCACGCCCGCACACACGCGCTGCAGGAACAGGGCGGTCGTATCGCTGACCAGGCCCGACATCAGCATGAAGATGCTGGCCAGCACGCAGCCGGTCATCAGCAGTCGCCACACGCCCAGGCGGCGCATCAGGGCCGGCGTGGCAAGGGCGCCGAGAAAATAGCCGAGCGCATTGAAGGTGTTCATGGCCCCGGCCAGCAGGTAGGACCAGCCCAGGTCGGCGCGCATGGGCGGCAGCAGCAAGCCATACGAAAAGCGCGACAGGCCCAGGGCGACGGCGGCGCCCAGCGAGAGCGCCAGCGCGGTGGCCAGCGGATGGGCCGGGGAATGATCGTGTGTCGGCATGGCCTGGTGACCCATCTATGTAAAAACGTGCAGTGGAACTGGCGCCGGGGTGGGGCAGGCCGGCGGGCCAGGTTGGTGGGTGACAGTGGCATACGGTGCTCACCGCGCGCCGGTTTTTACTGCCAAGTTAATGAATCGGCCCAGAGAAGTCAAGCATGCCCCGCGCCTGAATAGCGCTGGGAATAATGCAATCCTGTCAGCGTTACTTTTGGAGGGAATTATAAGACATGCCATCCCATATAATTACAATTAGGAAATTAACTTACCCAAAATCAATTGTGCAGCTTGCTCCTGATCCTGCCAGTGCCAGGCGAGCGCCGCCGCATCGTTTGCAGTGATGACCAGCGCCAGAGGAAATCGCGGACTCGTCGTCCGGCGCTGTTTTTCTTGAGTCCGGGCAGAGCCACAGCAGGGAGCAAACGATGGTTACGCAAATTAACATCAGCTACAACGTGAAATTGGAAGAGATGCGAGGCAAGACCGTGCTGGTGTTCCTGAAACCGCAGAGCCCGCAGAGTAATTACCAAATTCCTGCCTGGCAAGTATTGACGGGTGTGCCTGGCACCACCGAAGCGTTCGTCTACGATCATCAAATCCCGCTCGACGTGTACAGCCATGGCGCCGGCGATAACATGAAGATGACACCGGAGCGCCAGTCACAGCAACCACAGTCCAGTCTGACGCAGCAGCAGGACGGCGCGATCAGCAAGACCAATCCCTACAGCCAGTTCGACAGCGACTGGTACGTCAACGCCAGGCCCGTCGTGACCATGCTGCCTGTCGACTCGCATGCGGCCACGGAAGGGGACGTGACCTTGAACCGCAACCCGGATCTGTAAGAGATTGACTGCGGCGCCGGCGTTGGCTGACGTCAATTCTCCGCAGGAGGCTGCTTAGGCGTCCCGGAACATTGGCAACCCTTGCCACCTGGAGCGGATGGCCGCGGTAGCGCAGCCAGCGCCCACCCGGCTTGCGCCAGCCAAGGTAAGATGTCGCTATTTTGTGCGATTGTGAGGGCTAGGGTGCGCGTGTTGCTGGTGGAAGACGATCCGATGATCGGGGAAAGCCTGGTCGAGGGCTTGCGCGGCGAGTGCTATGCCGTGGACTGGGTGCGCGATGGCCACGATGCGGAGCTGGCGCTGGCTGGCTTCGCCTACGATTTGATGCTGCTGGACCTGGGCTTGCCCGGCAAGCAGGGCATGGACGTGCTGCGCGCCACGCGCGCGCGGGGCGCCGAGCTGCCCGTGCTGATCATCACGGCGCGCGACGGCACGCGGGCCCGCGTCGAGGGGCTCGACAGCGGCGCCGACGATTACCTGGTGAAACCGTTCGACCTCGACGAGCTGCTGGCGCGCATACGCGCGCTGCTGCGCCGCCGGGTCAGCCGTTCGCGCTCCGTCATCGAGCATGGCGCGCTGACCCTGGACCTGGCCAGCCACGACGTCACCTGCGAAGGCGCACAGGTCAAGCTGGCGCCGCGCGAGTTTTCCGTGCTGCGCGCCTTGCTCGACCATCCGGGCAAGGTGGTGTCTAAACGGCAACTGAGCGAAAAACTGTACGGCTGGGATAGCGAAGTGGAAAGCAATACTGTCGACGTGTACGTGTACCAGCTGCGCAAGAAGCTGGGCGCGGACTGCATCCAGACCGTGCGCGGCGTGGGCTACAAGATGCGGGCAGCATCTTGCTGACCATCCGCCGCCAGTTGCTGCTCGGTTTGCTGGCGGCCACCTTGCTGTGCGTGCTCGGCGCCGGCATTTCGCTGTTCCGTTCGCTGTTGGAAGAATCCAATGAACTGGCCGATTTGCAGCTGCGCCAGCTGGCCGTGGCCTTGCCCGACGAGTTTGAGCCGCAGACGGGGGCGCCGGCCGCGCAGGAGCCGGAAGAAGCGTTCGTGCTGCAGGCGTGGGACGAGGATGGGCAGCCCTTGCCCGTCTTGCCTGACCAAGCGGCACTGCCGCGCTATGCACTGGCCGGCTTTGCCGATGTCACGTTGCGCGGCGAAGACTGGCGCCTGTATGGCGAGACGCGGCGCGGCCGTTACGTGCAGGTGGCGCAGGCGCAGGCCGTGCGCGACCAGCTGGCCTGGCAAATGACCATGCGCGCCGGCGCGCCGCTGCTGGCGTTCGCGCTGATCCTGGCGCTGCTGATCGTCGCCGTGGTGGGTCGCGCGCTGGCACCGCTGCACCGGCTGGCCGAATCCGTGGCGGGCCGTTCGCCGGACGCCCTGACGCCGCTGGCGGCCGACGACATGCCGCCCGAGTTGCGGCCCGTGGCGCTGGCGCTGAATGGCTTGATGCGGCGATTCGAGGTGGCGCTGACGGCGCAGCGCACCTTTGTCGCCGATGCGGCGCATGAATTGCGCTCGCCGCTGACGGCATTGAAACTGCAGCTGCAGGTGGCCGAGCGGGCCGGCAGCGAGGAAGAACGCCGCGTGGCGCTGGCGCGGCTGCACGAACGGCTGGACCGCAGCACGCACCTGGTGCGGCAATTGCTCAGCCTGGCGCGCCATGAAACGGCGCTGACGGCCAGCCAGCTGCAAACGGTTGATCTGGGAGAGTTGCTGGAAGCGGCCGTGGCCGACCACAGCGCGCTGGCCGACAGCCGTGCCATCGACCTGGGTGTGGTGGAAGCGCTTCCGGCCCCGGTGCTGGTGCAGGCCGATCCCGACGGTTTGCAAGTGTTGCTGAATAACCTGATCGATAACGCCTTGCGCTACACGCAGCAGGGCGGCAGGGTCGATTTGCAGGCGGCTCTGGAAGAGGGCAGGCCGCTGCTGCGCGTGTCCGACAATGGACCCGGCGTGCCGCGCCAGCACCATGCGCGCCTGTTCGACCGCTTCTTCCGTCCCGACGGCAACGACGCCTGGGGCTGTGGCCTGGGCCTGTCCATCGTGCGCCACATCGCCGAGCACCACCAGGCCGACATCGCGCTGGCCGACGGCGAGGCGGGACGGGGACTGCAAGTGACGGTGCGCTTTCCGCAGCCAGTCTGACAGCAAAAAAAAGCGGATGCCGGTGAGGGCATCCGCTTTTCAGTCACGCTCGGGGCGCTGAAAACGCTCAGGCCAGCTCGGTGATGAATTGCTCGCGCGCAGGGCGCACTTTTTTCAGGTCCACCAGCCAGTCGCCTTCGTCGGCGCGGTAACCGAGCGGCAGCATGACGACGGAACGCAAGCCTTTTTCGCGCAGGTTCAGGATTTCATCGACCTTGGCCGGATCAAAGCCTTCCATCGGCGTCGAATCGACTTTTTCCTGCGCCGCGGCGATCAGGGCCGTGCCGACGCCGATATACGCCTGGCGCGCCGCGTGCTGGTAGTTGGTTTCCGCGTCGCGCTGCGGATACGTGGCGAGGATTTGCTGGCGGTACGCTTCCCAGCCTTCATTCTTGAAGCCGCGCACGGTGTTGACCAGGTCAAAGCGGGCGTTGATGCGTTCCACCGTGTAATTGTCCCAGGCGGCAAACACCAGCAGGTGCGAGGCATCCGTTACCTGAGACTGGTTCCACGCGTGTGGCTTGATCTGCTCGCGCAGGGCCGGATTCGTCACGACGAACACTTCATACGGATGCAGTCCGCTGGAGCTGGCCGTCAGGCGCACGGCTTCCAGGATGCGCTCAACTTTGTCTTGCGGCACCGTTTTCGTCGGGTCCATCTTCTTGGTGGCGTAGCGCCATTGCAGTGTTTCGAGCAGTGCGGACATGTCAATCTCTTTCATAGTGAATAGTTCAGATTGGAAATGATAGCGGATTCAGGCATTTCAAGTGCGCTGGACAAAAAAGTACCGGTATAGCGCACTCATGCACGGTAGTCTACAGGCCAAGCATGGCAAGCTCATGCTGCGGGTAGCGCGCGCCCTGCACGCTGGCGGGCGCGATGGCCGCGCCGATGGCGGCCAGCTCGGCGTCGCTTAATTTGATCTGCGCGGCGGCGACATTTTCTTCCAGGTGCGCCAGGCTGCGGGCGCCGGGAATCGGCACGATGTCGTCGCCTTGCGCCAGCAGCCAGGCCAGGGCCAGCTGGGCCGCCGTGGCGCCGCGCGCCGCCGCCAGGCGCCGCAGTTCGGCCACCAGGGCCGCATTGGCCGCCATCGCGGGAGGCTGAAAGCGGGGCAGGCTGTGGCGGTAGTCGTCGGGCGCCAGTGCGGGGCTGGAGGTGAGCTGGCCCGTCAAAAATCCCCGGCCCAGCGGGCTGTAAGGGACGAAGCCGATGCCCAGCGCGCGGCAGGCGGGCAGCACCTCGGCTTCCACGTCGCGGCTCCACAGAGAGTATTCGGACTGCACGGCCGCAATCGGATGCACGGCGTGGGCGCGGCGCAGGGTGGCGGCCGACACTTCCGACAGCCCCAGGTGGCGCACCTTGCCTGCGCGCACCAGATTCGCCATGGTGCCGACCACGTCTTCGATGGGCACGGCGGGGTCCACGCGGTGCTGGTACAGCAAGTCGATGCATTCGATGCCGAGCCTGGAGAGCGACGCTTCCACGGCTTGCACGATGTGTTCGGGCCGGCTGTCCACGCCCGCCATGCGTTCCACGCCCTGGCCGTGCGGCAAGATCTTGAAGCCGAATTTGGTGGCGATGTGGACCTTGCCGCGCATCTGCTTCAGGCCGCGCCCTACCAGTTCCTCGTTGGCGTAGGGTCCGTAGACTTCCGCTGTATCGATCAGGGTCACGCCCATGTCCACGGCGCGGTGCAGCACGCGCAGCGAGGTGGCCTCGTCTGCGCCGCCGTAGGCAAAGCTCATGCCCATGCAGCCCAGGCCAATGGGGGCGACGCGCAAGCCGGAGTTGCCCAGTGTTCTGTGTTCCATTTTTTACTCCTCTTCAAAAAAAGATGCAAGGAGTATGGGTGAAGCAACAGCATGCGATAAGATGGTTAATCCTGCATGGATTACTGAATGAAACTCATGAATGATGGCTGATCTGAATGAATTGGCGGCCTTTGCCGCCGTTGCCCGCCTGCGCAGCTTTCGCCAGGCGGCGCTCGAACGTGGCGTGTCCGCCTCCGCCCTCAGCCACGCATTGCGCGCGCTGGAAGAGCGACTGGGCGTGCGCCTGCTGAACCGTACCACGCGCAGCGTCACGCCGACCGAGGCGGGGCAGCAGCTATTGGCGCGCCTCACGCCGGCCATGCGCGAAATCGACGATGCCTTGCTGGACGTGAGCGCCTTGCAGGATGTGCCTGCAGGTAAGCTGCGCCTGAACGTGCCCCGTCCGGCCGCGCGGCTGCTGCTGGCGCCCATGCTGGCCGGTTTTGTCGCGCGCTATCCGCGCGTGCAGGTGGACGTGGTCACCGATGACGGCATGATCGATATCGTGCGCGACGGTTTTGATGCTGGCATCCGCTTCGGCGAACAGGTGGCGGCCGACATGATTGCCGTGCCCGTAGGCGCGCCGCAACCGTTCGTGGTGGTGGCGTCACCCGCTTACCTGGCGGCGCATGGCGCGCCAGCCACGCCGCGCGACTTGCTGGCGCATGCCTGCATAGGCCGGCGTTTTCCCAGCGGGCGCCAGTATGCGTGGGAGTTCGGGCAGGAGGGGGATGCCGTCAGCATCGCCGTCAATGGCCCGCTGGTGTTCGACGACGATGCACTGATGCTGCGCGCGGCGCGCGATGGCGCGGGACTGGCGTATGTGTACGCGGCCGATGCGCGCGCCGATCTCGCGGCGGGGCATCTGGCGTGCGTGCTGCAGCGCTGTTTGCCGCCGCCGTCCCGTTACTTCCTGTACTACCCGAGCCGGCGGCAGATGCCGGCCGTCTTGCGCGCCTTCGTCGACATGCTGCGCGCGCCAGCGATATAGTCAGGCGGCGGCCGGCGGCGCCCCATGCTCGACCGGCCACTTGATGGTAAACACGCTGCCGCCCGCCTTGCCGCGCGTGCAGGCCGCGCTGCCGCCGTGCGCGCGGGCGATGGCTTCGACCACGGCCAGACCCAGGCCGCTGCCTGCATGCAGGTCGCCGCCGTCGCTGTCGCCGCGGCGAAACGCCTCGAACACGTGCGGCGCCAGTTCCTCGGCAATGCCGGGCCCCGCATCCTCGACGCTCAGGTAATACTGGCCGGCCTGCACGCGCGTGCGCACGCGCAGCAGGCCCGGATGCGCATAGCGGCGCGCGTTGTCGAGCAGGGCCAGCACGATTTGCCGGATGCGCGCCGCGTCGCAGCAGACGGGATGGTCGGACAGGTGCAATTGCAGGCTAAAACCGGCTGCCTCCATTTCCGGCGCCAGCAGGCGGCGCACTTCCTCGATTTCCAGGGTCAGGTCCGTCCACGCCATGCGCAGCTGCATGTGGCCGCTGTCAGCCAGGCTCAGGGTGCGCAAATCCTCGATCAGGCGGCCCAGGTCCTCGACTTGCGCCAGCAGGCTGGAGAACGGCACTTCCTCGGGCTTGAAGACGCCATCGACGACGCCTTGCAAGGTGCCACGCAGGATGGTCACGGGCGTGCGCAATTCATGCGCGATGGCCGCATTCCACGTTTCGCTTTCCTTGGCCGCCCGCTGCAGGCGCTCGGCCATGCTGTTGAAGTCATCGACCAGCATGGCCGTCTCGCCCAGGCTGCGGTCGCCCGCGAAGGCGCGCGCGGACAGGTCGCCATGCGCCACGCGGCGCACGCTGTCCATCACGGAATTGATCGGTTTGAGGATGCGCGAAGCGAGCTTGATGGCGAAAAAGGCCGCCAGGCCCAGGCCGAAGATGGTGATGGCGAAGATCCACAGCCATTCGACGGTGCTGGGCGACCAGTCGTCCGGTTCGGACAGCATGTCGGGGTCGATCTTGAAGGCGACGGCAAAGAAGATCCATGAGCCCATCCAGATGATCAGGATGCTGCTGACCATCAGCACGGACATCGACAGCACGATCTGCCGGTTCAGGCCCGTGAAGCGCATCAGTCGCTTTCCAGCCGGTAGCCCACGCCGCGCAGGCTGGCCGGCATGTTCATCACGCCCGCTTCTTCCAGCTTCTTGCGCAGCTTGCTGACGTGGCTGTCCACCGTGCGTTCCATCGAATTGCTCTCGGGCATGCACGACTCCAGCAATTCCAGGCGGCTGCAGACGCGGCGCGGCGTGCGCGCCAGGTGCGCCAGCAGGCGGAACTCCGTCAAGGTCAGGCTCAAGGGCACGGGCGCGCCATCGCGCAGCACGCTGGCCACATACGTTTCCTGGTCGATGTCGATGGGGCCGCAGCGCAGGCGCTGGCCGCCCACAGGGTGGTGGCGCACGCGCGAGCGGCGCAGCACGGCCGCCACGCGGGCCACCACTTCGGCCGGATTGAAGGGCTTGATGATGTAGTCGTCCGCGCCCACGCGCAGGGCGGCCAGCTTGTCGGCATCCTGGTCGCGCGCCGTGAGCATGATGACGGGCGTTTCGCCGCGTCGCCGCACTTCCGTCAGCACGCCCCAGCCGTCGACTCTGGGCATTTGCACGTCGAGCAGCAGCAGATCCGGCGCCAGCGCCAGGTGCTGCTGCAGCGCTTCCTGGCCATCGAGGGCGAAAGCCGTGCGGTAGCCGTCGCGCTCCAGGTAGCCGGCGAGGATGCGGGCGATTTGCGGTTCATCTTCGGCAATCAGGACGAGGGCGGAAGGCGGCGTGGTGGCAAGGAAGGAGGGCTGGCTGGCGCTGTGATGATAGTTCATCCAAATAGTCTAGCATTCTTCTTTATCTCCATCGAATCTCCACATTTCTTTGACGGAATATCCACGCAAGGCTTTTATGCTGCGCGTATCTGTCGACCGGACCGCCGGTTGGGATCTGCCATAGAAAAGACCATGCATCCGAGCCACCTCACCAAGAAAAACATGTTGATCGCCGCGGCACTGCTCAGCCTTGCCGCCTGTTCCAAACCCGCGCCGCAAGAAGGCGCGGCGCCGCCCGCCGCTGTCACGGTGCTCAAGCTGCAAGCGGCGCCCGTCGTCCTCAGCGACGAATTGCCGGGCAGGGTGGCGGCTTTCCGCACGGCCGACATCCGCCCGCAGGTGGGCGGCATCGTGCTGCGGCGCCAGTTCGAACAGGGCGCCGAGGTGCAGGCGGGGCAGAAGCTGTTCCAGCTCAATCCCGCGCCATTCCAGGCGGACGTCGATTCGGCTGCCGCCGCGCTGCAGCATGCTGTGGCCACGGCGAAGCGCGCCAGCAGCCAGGCCGACCGATTAAAACCGCTGGTGGAAGCGGACGCTATCAGCCGCCAGGCATATGACGATGCCGTGGCCCAGCGCGAGCAAGCCGTGGCCACCGTGGCGCAGGCGCGCGCCAGCCTGGCGCGGCGCCGCCTGGATCTGGCCTTTGCCAGCATCGAGGCGCCGATTGCCGGGCGCATCGGCTCCGAAATGGTGACGGAAGGCGCGCTGGTGGGCCTGGCCGATGCCACGCCGATGGCGCGCATCCAGCAGATCGACAAGGTGTATGTCGACGTGCGCCAGCCGGCCGCCGCGCTGGCCGCGCTGCGAGCCTCAGGTTCGGACAGCAACGGCGGCGCGGACAAGCTGCCCGTGACCATTTTAGGCGTCGATGGCCAGCCGCATCCCGTCACGGGCCGTATCCTGTTCTCCGGCATCAGCGTCGATGCGGGCACGGGCGACGCCGTCATCCGCGTGCTGGTCGACAATCCGCAGCGCCAGCTCTTGCCCGGCATGTTCGTGCGCGCCCGCATCGCGCGCGCCGTGCAAGCCAATGGCGTGCTGGTGCCGCAGCAAGCCGTTTTGCGCAGCAGCGATGGCCAGGCCCAGGCCTGGGTGCTCGATGGCACGCACAAAGCCAGCCTGAAACCGATTACCGTGGGCGACGTGGTCGAGCACCAGTACGTGGTCAACGGCGGCTTGAAGGCGGGCGACACCGTCGTCATCGAAGGCCAGGAACGCTTGCAGCCGGGCGCCACCGCCGCGCCGCAGCCGTGGAAGCCGGCTGTCGTGGCAACGGCGGCTGCCGCCAAGGCCCGTTGATGCACACTTTGAATACAATGAAAGCCTAACGACATGCCTCAATTTTTCATCAACCGCCCCGTTTTTGCGTGGGTTGTGGCGGTCTTCATCGTCCTGTTCGGACTGATCGCCATACCGCAATTGCCGATTGCGCGTTTTCCTTCCGTGGCGCCGCCCAGCGTCAGCATCAGCGCCAACTATCCTGGCGCCACGCCGCAAACCATGAACGATTCCGTGGTGGGCCTGATCGAACGCGAACTGTCGGGCGTCAAGCACCTGTTGTATTTCGAGTCGTCCACCGATACCTCGGGTTCGGCCTCGATCACCGTCACCTTCCAGCCCGGTACGAACCCGGAAATGGCGCAGGTGGATGTGCAGAACCGCCTGAAAGCCATCGAGCCGCGCCTGCCGCAAGCGGTGCGGCAAAACGGCTTGACGGTGGAATCGGCATCATCGGGTTTTTTGATGATCGTCAGCCTGATTTCCGAGAAGGGCCAGCACGATGAAGTGGCGCTGGGCGACTACCTGGCGCGCAACGTGACGGAAGAACTGCGCCGCATTCCCGGCGTGGGCAAGGTGCAGCTGTTCGGTTCCGAGCGGGCCATGCGCATCTGGGTCGATCCGGCCAAGCTGGTGTCGTATAACATCGCCATGGGCGAACTGACGGCCGCCATCGCGCAGCAAAATGCGCAGATCGCGCCGGGCCGCCTGGGCGATTCGCCGGCCGTGGAAGGCCAGCGCGTCACCATCCCGCTGACGGTGCAGGGCCAGTTGCAAACGCCGGCCGGATTTGCCGCCATCGTGCTGCGCGCGAATGCGGATGGCTCGAAAGTGACCATCGGCGACGTGGCGAAAGTGTCGCTAGGGGCGCAAAGCTTCAACTTCAGCATCCGCGAAAACGGGCAAGCCGCGTCGGGCGCCGCCATTATGCTGTCGCCGGGCGCCAACGCCGTGCAGACGGCGGCCGCCGTGCGTGCGCGCATGGCCGAACTGGCGCACACCATGCCGGCCGGGATCAAGTATTCGGTACCGTTCGATACGGCGCCGTTCGTGAAAATCTCGATCGAGAAGGTCATCGTCACGCTGTTGGAGGCGATGGTGCTGGTGTTCCTCGTCATGTATCTGTTCCTGCAAAAGATACGCTACACCCTGATTCCCGCCATCGTCGCGCCGATTGCCCTGATGGGTACTTTTACCGTGATGCTGCTGGCCGGCTATTCCATCAACGTGCTGACCATGTTCGGCATGGTGCTGGCCATCGGCATCATCGTCGATGACGCTATCGTGGTGGTGGAAGCCGTCGAGCGCCTGATGGCCACCGAGGGCTTGTCGCCGAAGGAAGCGACGTCAAAAGCCATGCGTGAAATTACGGGTGCCGTCGTCGGCATCACCCTGGTGCTGACGGCCGTGTTCATCCCGATGGCGCTGGCCAGCGGTTCCGTGGGCGCCATCTACCGCCAGTTCACCTTGGCCATGGCCGTGTCGATTTTGTTCTCGGCGTTTCTGGCCCTGACCCTGACGCCGGCCCTGTGCGCCACCATGCTCAAACCCATCGGTCCGCACGATCATGACAAGAAGGGCTTTTTCCTGTGGTTCGACCGCCAGTTTGACCGCATGACGGCGCGCTATGAACAGGGCGTGGTGGCGATGCTCAAACGCGCGGGCCGCTCGATGGTCGTGTATGGCGCCATCGTCGCGGCGCTGGGCCTGGCCTTCATGCAACTGCCGTCGGCCTTCTTGCCGGAAGAAGACCAGGGATACTTTATTACCTCGATCCAGCTGCCGTCCGACGCCACCATGGAGCGCACGCTCGATGTCGTCAAGCTGTACGAGCAGCACGTGGCCACGCGGCCCGGCATCGAGGTAAATCAATCGATCCTCGGCTTCAGCTTTTCCGGCGCGGGGCCGAATGCGGGCCTGGCGTTCACCATGCTGAAGGACTGGAAACAGCGCAACGGCGCCACGGCGCAGGAAGAGGTGGCGCTGGCGCAGGCCGCCATGTCGCAGGCGAAGGAGGGCGTGATCATGAGTTTGATGCCGCCCGCCATCGATGAATTGGGCAATTCGTCCGGCTTTTCCATGCGCTTGCAAGACCGCGCCAGCCAGGGCATCGCCGCCCTGCAGGCGGCGCAGAATCAGCTGCTGGGCCTGGCCGCGCAAAGCGCCAAGGTGGCGGGCGTGTATCCGGACGGCTTGCCGCCCGGCGCCAGCGTGCGCCTCGATATCGACCGCACCAAGGCCGAGGCATTGGGCGTGTCATTTACAGCCATTGCCGACATGCTGACGGCGGCCATGGGTTCGACCTATGTCAACGATTTCCCGAATGCCGGCCGCATGCAGCAGGTGATCATCCAGGCCGATGCGCCGTCGCGCATGCAGCTGAACGACGTGCTGGCCCTGCGCATCCGCAATAACGCGGGTGGCATGGTGGCCTTGGGTGAATTGGTGCGTCCCGTGTGGAGCGAGTCGCCGCTGCAGCTGGTGCGCTACCAGGGCTATCCGGCGGCGCGCATTTCGGGCAGCGCGGCGCCGGGCGTATCGAGCGGCGACGCCATGCTGGAAATGGAGCGGCTGGTGAAGCAATTGCCACCCGGCTTCGCGCTGGCGTGGACGGGCCAGTCGCTGCAAGAGAAGGAATCGGCCTCGCAAGCACCGATGCTGATGGCGCTGTCGATGCTGGTGGTCTTCCTCGTGCTGGCGGCCCTGTATGAAAGCTGGTCGATTCCCGTCTCCGTGATGCTGGTGGTGCCACTGGGCCTGCTGGGCGCGGTGCTGGCCGTGATGTTGCGCGGCATGCCGAACGATGTGTTCTTCAAGGTGGGCATGATCACCATCATCGGCCTGTCGGCGAAGAACGCGATTTTGATCGTCGAATATGCGCGCCAGTTGCAGGCGCAAGGGAGTGGCCTGGTCGAGGCGACGGTGGAAGCGGCGCGCTTGCGTTTGCGTCCGATTTTGATGACGTCATTGGCGTTTGCGCTGGGCGTGGTGCCGCTGATGCTGGCCACGGGCGCCAGCGCCGAAACCCAGCATGCGATCGGCACGGGCGTGTTCGGAGGGATGATCACCGCCACCGTGCTGGCCGTGTTTTTCGTGCCCGTGTTCTTTGTCGTGGTGCTGGGCACCGTCGACAAGATGGGCACGTACTTCAACAAACGCAGTAATCGCACCGCCATCAAAGCGGTGGAAGGAGAGTTGTAATGCGTTTGATTTTCATCACGCCCCTGGCCGCGCTGGTCTTGTCGGCCTGTTCATTGACGCCGCCGCTGGTCAAACCGGCGCCGCCTATCCCAGCTGCCTATGCCGAGGTCGCCGCGTCAGCCACGGGCGACACTGCGGCCGACCTGGGCTGGCGCCAGATGCTGTTCGATGCGCGCCTGCAGCGTCTGGTCGATATCGCACTGGAAAACAACCGCGACTTGCGCGTGGCGTCCCTCAACGTGGAAGCCGTGCGGGCCCAGTACCAGATACAGGATGCGGGCCGCTACCCGGCAATAGCCGCGAATGCGGGCGGCGTGCGCCAGCGCGGCACCGATGCCAAGGTGCAAAACACGTTCACGTCCGGCATCGCCATGAGCGCGTTCGAGATCGACCTGTTCGGCCGCCTGCGTTCCTTGTCGGACGCCGCGTTTGCGCGCTACCTGGCCACGCAGCAGGGCCAGCGCGCCGCGCACATGGCCTTGATCGGCGCCGTCGCCGACGCCTACCTGGAACAGCGGCTGGCCGAGGAACAGCTGGCGCTGGCGCGGCAAACCCTGCTTGACTGGCGCCAGGCCTTGCTGTTGACGCAGCGCCTGCACGGCGCGCAGCAGGGCAGCGGGCTGGACGTGGCGCAAGCGCAAGGGCAGGCGGCCACGGCGGAAGCGGACGTGCAGGCGCGCGAGCGGGCCAGCTTATTGGCGCGCAACAACCTGGAATTGCTGCTGGGTGCGCCGTTGCCAACGGACTTGCCCGCTGGCCGGCCGCTCGATGGCCAGCCCGTGCTGACGCAGCTGCCACCGGGCCTGCCGTCGGACTTGCTGGCGCGCCGGCCCGACATCTTGCAGGCCGAATATGCACTGGTGGCGGCGAATGCGGAAATCGGCGCCGCCCGCGCCGCCTTCTTCCCGCGCCTGTCGCTGACGGCGCAGCTGGGCCTGGCCAGTCCGCAACTCGGTGACTTGTTCCGCGGCAGCGCGCGCAGCTGGTCGTTTGCGCCGCAAGTGACGCAACCGCTGTTCCAGGGCGGCCAGTTGCGCGCGGAGCTGCAACTGTCGCGCCTGCGCAAGGACGTGGCCGTGCTGCAATACGAGCAGGCGATCCAGGCGGCTTTCCGCGACGTGCGCGACGGTTTGGCGGGCAGCGCCACGTATGCGCAGCAGATCGATGCGCAAGAACGCGTGGTGGTGGCGGCGCGGCAGCGCCAGCGCCTGTCGCAGCTGCGCTACGACGCGGGGCAGGACAGCCGGCTGGAATTGCTCGACGCGCAGCGCCAGTCGTATGCGGCGCAGCAAGCCCTGCTCGACGCGCGGCGCGACCAGTTCAAGTCGGCCGTGGCCCTGTACAAGGCGCTGGGGGGAGGGCTGGAAGAGTAGCAGCGCGGATCTGCTCCCCCCTGCAATGGCTTCATTCAGGAGAAATCATGCGAGACAGCGATCTTTTAAGCAAGATCAACGACGGTGTATTTTTTGAAAGCATCTTCGGGCCGGAGCGCGATTGGGATGCGGCGCTCGATGTCAGGGACGCCGTCGCATTCGATAGCGCCTTTATCGACAGCTTGTGGGATTGCTACGCCTGCGGAGAGTTTCCCGCATAGCAGGCGCGCAGGGACGCGGCGGCATTGATACGGCATTGGCTTAATTCAATATTTCCAGTATTATGGAATAATTAAATGCACCAGTGACCGGAACTGACACCATGCTCATCGCTTTCCTGATCTTTCTCGCCACATTAACCCTGGTCATCTGGCAGCCGCGCGGCCTGGGTATCGGCTGGAGCGCCGTCATCGGCGCTGGTGTCGCCTTGCTGGCCGGCGTCATCCACTGGGGCGACATCCCCGTCGTCTGGCATATCGTGTGGAACGCCACCGGTACCTTCATCGCCGTGATCATCATCAGCCTGCTGCTCGACGCGGCCGGCTTTTTCGAATGGGCTGCGCTGCACGTGGCGCGCTGGGGCGGCGGCAGCGGCAGAAAACTGTTCGTGCTGCTGGTCTTGCTGGGCGCGCTGGTGTCCGCCGTGTTCGCCAATGACGGCGCCGCGCTGATCCTGACGCCCATCGTCATCGCCATGCTGCGGGCGCTGAAGTTTTCCACCAGAGCCACCCTGGCCTACGTCATGGCGGCCGGTTTTATTGCGGACACGGCCAGCCTGCCGCTGGTGGTGTCGAACCTGGTGAATATCGTCTCGGCCGATTTCTTCAAGATCGGCTTTGCCGAGTACGCTTCCGTGATGGTGCCCGTCAACGTCGTCGCCGTGGCAGCCACCCTGGGCGTCTTGCTGCTTTTTTTTCGCCAGGATATTCCGCGCGACTACGATGCCTCGCAACTGAAACGTCCGCACGCCGCCATCCGTGACTTGGCCACCTTCCGCGCCGGCTGGCTGGTGCTGGCGCTGCTGCTGGTGGGCTTTTTCTCGCAGGAACACCTGGGCGTGCCCATCAGCCTGATCGCCGCCGTGGGCGCCGCGCTGCTGCTGGGCGTGGCGGGCAAGGGCCACGTGATTTCGACGCGCCACGTGATCCGCCATGCGCCGTGGCATATCGTCGTCTTTTCATTGGGCATGTATCTGGTCGTGTACGGCTTGCGCAATGCGGGCTTGACGGCGTATCTGACGGGCATGCTGAACCACTTTGCCCAGTACGGCGTATGGGGTGCGGCCATGGGCACGGGCGTGCTGACGGCCTTGTTGTCGTCCGTGATGAACAACCTGCCGACGGTGCTGGTGGGCGCGCTGGCCATCGACCCGACGACGGCGCAGGGGGCCGTGCGCGAAGCGATGATTTACGCCAACGTCATCGGCAGTGACCTGGGACCGAAGATCACGCCGATCGGCAGCCTGGCCACCTTGCTGTGGCTGCATGTGCTCGACAGCAAGAACATCCACATTTCCTGGGGCTACTATTTCCGTGTCGGCATCGTGCTGACCGTGCCCGTGCTGCTGCTGACCCTGGCCGCACTGGCGCTGCGCTTGTCCTGAGTTCCGTGTATGGTGGTGGCTGACAGCAACTTTAACTGGAAAGCCATGAAATTACTGCTTGTGGGCGCCACCGGCCTGGTGGGCCGCGAAGTGCTGCGCCTGGCGCTCGCCGACACGCGCGTCAGCACGGTGGTGGCGCCCGTGCGCAAGGCCTTGCCGCCCCATGCGAAACTGCATGCGCCTCTCGTTGATTTCGATCAATTGCCGGCCGATGCACCGTGGTGGCAGGCGCACGCCGTCATCTGCACCCTGGGCACGACCATGAAGGTGGCCGGCACGCGGCAGGCGTTCTTGCGCGTGGACCATGACTATCCGCTGGCCGTGGCGCGCCTGGCGCTGGCGGCCGGCACGCGCACGTATGCGCTCAATTCGGCCGCCGGCGCCAACGCCGCTTCGCGCATCTTCTACAACCGCGTCAAGGGCGAGCTGGAACGCGACCTGGAGCAGCTGGGTTTTGCCTCGCTCACGCACGTGCGGCCGGGCCTGATTGGCGGCGAGCGCGACGTGGCGCGCGCGGGCGAGGGCGCCGCCTTGCGCCTGCTGCGCGTGCTGGGGCCCGTGCTGCCGCGCCGCTGGCGCATCAATCCCGCGCCGCGCATCGCCAGCGCCTTGCTGGAAGCGGCGCTGGCCGGCGCGCCGGGCGTGCATGTCGTCAGCCCGGAACAGCTGGCATGAATGCGCATCGCCTATCATCGGCGTTCATGTTCTTTTGAGTACAGAAAATGCAAACAGTACGTCCTTACGCGGCCAGCGACCGCGACGCCTGCCTGGCCCTCTTCGACGGCAACACGCCGCGCTTTTTCGACCCGTCCGAGCGCGCCGGCTTTGTCGCCTGGCTGGAAGCATCGACGCAGCCGTATCTGGTCATCGAACGCGACGGGAACATCGTCGCCTGCGGCGGCCATGCGCTGGAGGCGGGTGGCAGCGTCGCCAGCCTGTGCTGGGGCATGGTGGCGCAGGACGTGCAGGGCCAGGGACTGGGCCGCGCGCTGACGCAGGCGCGCCTGGACGCCATCCGCGCCATGCCGCAGGTGGCCAGGGTCACCATGAATACCAGCCAGCATACGCAGCAGTTTTATGCACGCTTCGGCTTCGAGCCCGTGAAGGTGACGCCGGACGGCTTCGGGCCCGGTATCGACCAGTGGGACATGGTCCTGCAACTGGCGGTGTAGCATCTGCCGACTGGCAAAGCGTCATGCTTCGGTCAGATAATGATTGAAATGCTAACGCTCATCGCTTACCATCGTTGGATGTTTCAACTAGGAAAGATTCCCATGCACCCTACGTTCTTGTCTCATGTTGCACTGCACACCTGCACCAGGCACGGAGGGCGGCATGGCTGATGGCCATCTGACGCCAGCGCCGCTCGTCATCGTTGCCAGCAGCGGCACCGGCGGCGACATGCAACCGTTTATCGCGCTGGCGCAGGCCTTGCAGCAACGGGGGCGGCGCGTGCTGCTGCTGGTGCCAGGCTGGCAGGAAGCGGCGGCGCTGGCCTCAGGGCTGGCGTATCGCACCTTCGGCACGCAGGAAGAGGGCCAGGCCATGCTGGGCGATCCGGGCCTGTGGGATGAACGCAAGGGCTGGGGCGTGGTGTGGCGCGGCCTCGTGCCGCACCTGGGCGCCGTGCGCGACGTGGTGCAAGGCTTGCCTGACGGTGAGGAGTGCGTGGTGCTGTGCCACCCCTTCCTCGTGCCGATGGCCGCCCTGGCACGCTCCGTGCGCCCGGACCTGCGCATCGTCGCGGCCTATCTGGCGCCATCGAACCTGTGCAGCAGCCATGATTTCCTGGCGGCCGGCTCGCTGCGCATTCCCGCTTGGGTGCCGCTGGCATGGCGCCAGGCCCTGTGGCGGCTGCTCCACCGCGGCATGGTCGACCCGGTGCTGCTGCCCGGCCTGAACGGCGCGCGCGCGCAGCACGGACTGCCTCCCGAAGCGCATTTTTTTGCGCACATGCTGGCCGCGCCGGATGCCTCGCTGGGGCTGTTTCCCGCCTGGTTCGCCGCCCCGCAGGCGGACTGGCCAGCGCATTTCGTGCAAACCGGTTTCCCCGGCTCCGCCCCGCATGGCGCGGCGGCGCTGCCGCCGGAGCTGGAACGCTTTCTGGGCGAGGGCGAGCCGCCCATCGTGTTTACGCCCGGTACCGGGCACCAGCACGCGCAGCGCTATTTCAGCATCGCCCTGGCAGTGTTGCGGCGGCTGGGACGGCGCGGCCTGTTCCTCACGCCCCATGCGGCGCAGGTGCCGCAACACTTGCCCCCGAACGTCATGTGGCAGGCGCACGTGCCGTTTGCGGCGCTGCTGCCGCGCGTGGCGGCTGTGGTGCACCACGGCGGCATCGGCACCAGCGCGGACGCCTTCCGCGCGGGCATCCCGCAGCTGATTGTGCCGTTCGCCTACGACCAGTTCGATAACGGCTGGAGGATCAAACGGCTCGGCGTGGGCGACGTCTTGCTGGCCAGGCGTTTGTCGGCCGGGCGCATGCAACGGCAGCTGGCGCGACTGCTGGCCGCGCCTGAAGTGGCGCTGGCGTGCGGCGAGGTGGCCCGCCGCATGGGACAGGGATTGGAGCCAGCACACTTGCTCGATCAGGTAGAAGCGGCGCTCGCCGCTGCTTAGGGACTGTCGTCAGCGACTGTCGTGCGGCGTATCGTCGAGGGCGATGACGCGGTCGTTCGGGCCGGGCACGCAGCCGTCGGCGATGGGTTCCCAGCCCCGGTGCACCACCACCTGCCTGCCGTCGTGGCAGATTTCCACGCGCTCGCTGGCGGGCAGGCGCTGGCGTGCGAACGCTTCCAGGCTGGCCGGCAGGCTTACCGCCAGTTGCATCGTGCCGATGGCCTCGGGTGGGTGGTCGTCCATGTGCACCAGCGGCACGAAGATCGATCCCAGCATCAGCCAGCGCGCACCCACGTCGACGGCGGCGGGGTTGTAAGGCGCGGCGCGCAGCCAGTCCTGGGCGCGCGCGCGCAAGTCGCCGCCGGCCGCCAGCTCGCCCCAGGCCGAGGCCAGCAATTCCACCACCCACTGATTGCAATTCTGGTATTTCAGGCTGAAGGCGTAGGCGTTGGCACTGTAGCGGCCCGCCAGCAACTGCTGCACGCGCACGGGGTCGAGCAGGGCGCGGCGCAGGGGCGGCACGCTTTCCGCCGGCAGTTTCACGACAGAGATGTAGCCAAGAGATGGGTTTGCCGTGCCCATGGCGAAACCGGCCGTACCCTGGTCGAAGATGCGCGGGCGGCCTTCGTCGCAGGCGTAGTACAGCTGGCGCGCGGACCAGCCATTGTCATTGTCGTGGCGCCAGGCCAGCGCCGCATGCGAATAGCGGATGCCGAAGCGGGCCAGGTCCAGGCCGGAGCGGCTGATCAGCGCCACGCTGCCTTCGCTGGCCGCCAGTTCCTCGCGCACCACGGCGGCAAAGCGCAACAGGCGATCCTGCTCGGTTGCCGTGAGTTCCTGCGCGCGGTCGCAAAAGCGCGACGAGGCGAGCGAAGTACCTGCCTGGGCGGCACCGGCCACGGCCAGCGCGGCGCAGCCGGCCAGCAGCCGCGCCAGTTTGCGCAGGGTCACACCTGGAATCAAAGGCTGACGGGACGCGTGGCCATTTCGCCGTACCAGTCGTCGGCCAGCACCAGGAAGAAGGCGGCGCGCGTGTCGTTGCGCGAGAATTCGATGCCATAGGCGCGATTTTGCGCATGCACCACGTCGCCCTGCGCCAGCTGCTGCTTGTCGAGCGCCGCTTGCGGCAAGTCCAGCACCAGCGGCGTTGCCGTGGCGTCGGCTTGCATGGTCAGACGCGTCATGCCGTCGCGGCCCGGCAGGGCGGCCACGTCGATGATGCGGTAAGGACCATTGGCCACCTTGTTGTCGCGCGAGGAGCTGTTGCTCGAACCGTTGAGCGAATCGGAAATGCTGCCGCTCGACTGGGAGCCGGCGCTGGAGGCCGAGGAAACGAAGCTGTCGGCGTTGGCGTTGCACGCCATGGTCAAAGCTGCGGCCAGGCCGAGCATGCGTAGGGAGGTAGTCAAGGCAGTTTTCCAGTGCACATCAATGTAAGCGGGCCGGGTCCATCCCGGCCTGCGCCATGATAGCAGATCGGCCATCAGCTGAGCAGTACCTCGATCAGACCCTTCGCTTCGGCTGACGGCTGCGTGCGCAGCACCTGCAGCACGGGATCGTGCTCCAGGTAGGCTTGCAGCGACGCGCTGACGGTGACGCTGGCCTGCGGCAGCGGCGAAGGCACGGGCGCCAGCGCCTTGGCCAGCAGCAGGGTGTCGCGCAAGCCCTCGGGCGGCAGCATGATGGTCGAGCCGGGCAAGGCGTTGACGGCATCGGCCACCGGCAGCGGCACGCCCAGCTGGCGCATCAGCGAGCGGCCGATCACTTCCAGGGTGGACGCCATCTGCGTTTCCAGGTGGGCGTACAGGCCCGGGGTCTTGTCGGCCTGGGCCAGCAAATAGAAGCCGGCCACTTCATGCACGATGCCGGCGAACAGGGCTGTATCGGCATCCGTGTGCGTGACGGCGCCGGCCAGCGCATGCGCCAGCGCTGCCACGTGCACGGTGTGCGCCCACAGCTGGGTGGCGCGGGCGCGCAAGGCTTCGTCGCGGATGCCCGCGTTCAGCTGGCGGATGACGGCCGCCGTCGCCAGCGCATACAGGTTGCGGTGGCCCAGCCGCTCGACGGCGGCGCGCACGCTGGTGATGGCGGGCGTCTGGCCGGACGCGAACATGGCCGAATTGGCCAGCGCCACGGCGCGCGCCGACAAGGTCGGTTCGCACAGCAGCAGGCGGCTGATGTCGGCCGAGTGGCAATCGGGGTTGGCCAGTTCCTTTTGCAGGAGCAGGGCCGTGTTGATGCTGGTGGGAAATGCCAGGGTTTCCGTTTCGGCGCTGGCCAGGAGTTGAGCCAGGCTGCTGAGCGTGTTGACGTGCATGGATAGGGTAGCGAGAAGTAACAATGCCCCCATATTATCAGGCAATCCGGCCCGCATGGCGTCCGGCAGCCTTTTCAGCCATGCGCCTGTCAGGGCAGCAGCAATGCATGCTGGCTGGCCGTGTGAAAATCGCGCCACACGCGGTTGATGGTGCTGTCTTCGCGGGCTGCGTACAGGCCGCAGTACGGATACAAGCCATCGACGGCTGAGCGCGCGGCGGCCACCAGGGCCAGCGAAGCGGCTTGCACGGCTTGCATGGCGTTGTCGTCCAGCACCGCGCCGCCTGCCACCGTTGCCCAGCTGTCGTCCAGCACGGCGTAAAAACGCGCGCGCGCGGCGGCGCAGCTGTCTTTCTTGTCTTGCAGCATGGCGGCCACGTCCGGCACGTCCAGCAGCGGCAAGCCGGCGCGCGCATGGCGGCGGTGGCGCATGCATTCCTCGGCCAATTGCATGAAATGCGCTGCCATGCCGGCCACGTTGGCGGCCAGGGTCACGTAGGCGAGTGAATAGAAGGGGTAGCGGTACAGGGGACCGCCGGCCGTCGCGGTGGTCGCATCGATGGTGAAACCGTGTTCCTTGGCAAGCCACTGGCCGTCGATGCGGTAGCTGTGCGAGGCGCTGGCGCGCATGCCCAGGCTGTTCCATGAGGGCACCAGCTGCACCAGCGCGGCGGGCACGAGGAAGGCGCGGATGCGCGGCTGGCCTTGCGCATCGAGCAGGGGCTGGCCATCGCGCTGCAGCCGGGCGTTCAGGGTAAAGTGGGTCGCCATGGGCGCGCCGCTGGCGTAGTCCCAGCTGCCCGTGATGCGGTAGCCGTCGCCTTCTTCCTCGGCAAAACCGGTGGCCGCGCCGCTGCCGCCCAGGCAGACGCGCGGCGTGCCGATAATGGCCTGCGCCAGCTCAGGTTCCAGGAAGCCCGCGAACCAGCCCGCGCCCGCGCACAGGGTCAGCACCCAGCCCATGCTGCCGTCGACGGCGGCCACGGCTTCTTCCAGGCGCACCACTTGCGGCAGGGGCAGCTCGGCGCCGCCCGCGCTGCGCGGCGCCAGCATCGTCAGCCAGCCGCGCCGGTGCAGCAAGGCCTGCTGGGCCGGATGCAAAAAGCGGGCGGCGTCGGCCGCCGGCGCATGGCGCGCGATGCGGCGCGCGTCGCGCTCGGAAAGGGTAGCAAGGGTGGCGAGGGCAGCGTGCGGCATGAGTAAAGTCCGGCAATGGCGAAGGCGGGCATTTTCGCACAGCGGGGCGTGGACCGGGCACTTCGCGGTCTGTGCATCGCAATTGGTGAAAATGACGACAGCGGATGGCCGGTGCCGGCCATAAACAGGTACAGTCGCATGATCCCTTCCATGCGGCATTTATCCTGAAAGCGCAAAACCATGTCCCGTCTTCCCGCCCCGCACTTCGCCGAAAAAGTCCAAGCCAGTTTTGCGCTGCAGAACGCCATGACCCTGATCCAGGCCAGCCTGCCTGTGGTGGCACATGGCAGCACGGAAATCCACGTGCCGCACTGGCGCGGCATCGAGCAGCAACACGGCTTCGTGCACGGCGGCGTGGTGGGCATGATCGCGGACTCGGCCGCCGGCTACGCGGCCATGACCATGGTGCCGGACGGCGCTTCCGTGCTGACAGTGGAATACAAGATGAATTTGCTGGCGCCCGCCGATGGCGAGAAACTGATTGCGCGCGGCAAGGTGGTGCGCCCGGGCCGCACCCTGATCGTCACGCAGGCCGAAGTGTTCGCCGTGCGCGATGGCAAGGAAACACTGTGCGCGCTGATGCAGCAAACCATCATGGTGATGCACGGCAAGGCGGAAAAAACCTGAGCCGTGCACCGGGCCACGGCGTTCAAGCCGCCTTGGTCAATCCTTCCGCTTCCCAGGCAGCCTTGACGCTGTCGCGCTGGGCCATTCTGCCCAGGAAGGCCTGCACATTGGCCAGGCCCGACAAATCCACGCCCACGCGCGGCGCCCAGCCCGTGATGACGAACAGATAGGCGTCGGCTACGGTGAAGGTGTCGCCCGTCAGGTAAGCCTGGCCTTGCAGCCGGCTGTCCACCCATTTGAATTTCTTGCCTAGTTGCTCGATGAACAAGGCCTTGGTGGCGGCGTCGTAGCGGGGATCGAACAGGGGACTGAACGATTTATGCAGCTCGGACGTGATGTAGTTCTGCCATTCCAGCACCTTGTAGCGGGCAAAGCTGCCCACCGGCGGCAGCAGATCCTGCCTGCCGGCCTGTTCGGCGATGTACTGGGCGATGACGGGGCCTTCGCTCAAGGTGCTGCCATCGTCGAGGGCCAGCAGCGGCACCTGGCCTTTCGGATTGAGTTCGTAGTAATTACCGCCTTCCTGCGTCTGGTGCTGACTCAGGTCGACCTTCACGAGGGTGAACGGCGTGCCCGTTTCGCGCAGGATGATGTGCGGTGCCTGCGAGCAGGCGCCCGGCGAGTAAAAGAGTTTCATGGCGATCCTGTCCTTGAAAAGGTGGGGAAGATGCCACTATAGACCTGCGCCGCCGCACGGTAAACGCATGTTCGCGTGGCGACTATGTCTGCCCGGTCATGCGGCCCATCGCCCTGTACAGCGCCATGCTGCCCTCGCTGCTGGTGCTGTCATGCCGCCGCCCCGGCTGACCACTCGCGCAGCAATTGCCCGAACGCGTCGGCCGCCGCCGTGCTGCCAGCGGCGCGCCAGACGAGCTGGAACTGGGCGGCGGGCAGGGCAGGCAAGCCATGCTGGCCATCGATGACGATCATGCCTGGCTCCAGGTCGCCCTGCGGCAGGGCCGTGATCGCCAGCCCGGCCAGCACGGCGGCGCGCAAGCCCTGCTGGCTGGGCGAGGTGAACGCCACGCGCCAGTCGAGGCCGGCGCCGTCGAGGGCGTCGACGCCCACTTGCCGGTGCATGCACGGCGCCGGCGAAAACGCCAGCGGCAGGGGCAGCGCGCCGTCGTGGCGGAAATCGTGCGCCGCTGCCCAGACGAAGCGCGTGCGGCGCAGCACGGCCGCGTCATCTTGCCCATCGGCCAGGGCCATGACGACGGCCAGGTCCAGCGCATCGGCGGCGACCAGTTTCTGCAAGTCAAGATAGGTGCCCACCGTCACATCCAGGCGCACGGCGGGAAACAGGTGCGCGAACTGCGCCAGCAGGGCGGGCAGGCGCGCGCCCATGAAATTTTCCGGCACGCCAAAGCGCACGGCGCCGGCAATCGAGGAGCGCTGGAAACGCCGCGACAGCGCCTCCTGCGCGGCCAGGATCTGCCGCGCGTGGCGCAGAAAATCCTCGCCATCTTCCGTCAGGCGCAGGCTGCGCGTGGTGCGCAGCAGCAGCGCGGTGCCTGCTTGCTCTTCCAGGCGGCGGATCTGGTGGCTGATGGCGGACTGGCTCAGGTGCAGCCGTTCGGCGGCGCGCGTAAAGCCGCCCGTGTCCGCTACGGCGACCAAGGCGCGCAGCAGGGCGGTATCGAAGTCCATGAAGCTCCCGTGATTCATGATGAAAATGAATGAATTGTACAAAATTTTATCATTTCCCTCATGAGTCGAGGTTTTCTAGAATGGCGGCTCACAGTGCGCCGTCTCCACGCGCGCTCCATGACTACCGACATCAAGGCTTCGATGCACCTGACTACTTCGCAACAAAATGTACTGACTCTGGCCGCCGTGTGCCTGGCTTCGCTCATGTTCGGCCTGGAAATTTCCAGCGTGCCCGTCATCCTGCCCACCCTGGAAACGGAGCTGCATGGCGACTTCAAGGACTTGCAATGGATCATGAACGCCTACACCCTGGCGTGCACCACCGTGCTGATGGCCACGGGCACCCTGGCCGACCGCTACGGCCGCAAGCGCCTGCTGCTCGCCAGCCTGGCGCTGTTCGGCCTCAGTTCGCTCGTGTGCGGCTGGGCCGGCAGCACTGGCGTGCTGATCGCCGCGCGCGCGCTGCAGGGTGCGGCCGGCGGCGCCATGCTGATTTGCCAGGTGGCCGTGTTGTCGCAGCAATTCCCGTCCGGCGCCGCGCGGGGCCGGGCATTTGGCGCCTGGGGCATCGTGTTTGGCCTGGGCCTGGGCTTCGGCCCCATTATTGGCGCGGCCATCGTCGCACTATCCAGCTGGCAATGGGTATTCCTTGTGCACGGGCCGCTGGCCGTCGTTACCCTGCTGCTGGCGGGCCTGGGCGTGACGGAATCGCGCGATCCGCAGCGGCGCAAGCTGGACGTGGCCGGCATCGCCACCTTGTCGCTGGCCGTGTTCAGCCTGGCGTGGTGCATCACGCAGGGGCCGGCGATGGGTCTCGCCGACCCGCGCACCGTGGCCAGCCTGGCCGTGGCGCTGGCCGGTTTTGCCGCGTTTGCCGTCATCGAACGGCGCCAGCCTGAACCGATGATCGATTTCAGTGTATTTCGCATCCGCCGTTTCTCGGGTGCGCTGCTCGGTTCGGCGGGCATGAACTGCAGTTTCTGGCCGCTCATGATTTATCTGCCCCTGTACGTGCAGCATGGCCTCGGCTACAGCAGCCTGGGCACGGGCCTGACCCTGCTGGCCTACACCTTGCCCACCTTGCTCATGCCGCCGCTGGCCGAGCGGCTGGCGCTGCGCTACCGGGCCGATGCGGTCATTCCCGCCGGCTTGCTGGCCATCGGCGCAGGTTTTTTGCTGATGCTGCGGGGCAGCCATGCGGACGCCGCCAGCTGGCTGACGATCTTGCCCGGCTGCCTGCTGGCGGGCACGGGCCTGGGGCTGACCAACACGCCCGTCACCAACACGACGACGGCCGCCGTGCCCGGCGAGCGGGCCGGCATGGCGTCCAGCATCGACATCAGCGCGCGCATGATCAGCCTGTCCATCAATATCGCGCTGATGGGCTTTATCCTCGTCGAAGCCATCCAGTCCACCTTGCGCCAGCATGTGCCTGCCGGGATTGATGCGGCGGCGCTGCGCGCCATGGCGGAAGGCTTGTCAGCAGGCAAGGGCGCCGGCGCGCTGCCGGCCGGCGTGGCGAAGCTGGCGCTGGCACAGGGATTCGGTGCCGTGATGCTGTACGGCGGCGTAGCCGCCTGCCTGTTCGCCGTGGCCAGCTGGCTGGTGTTTGGTGCCAGGCGGGAGGGTGCGCTTGGGGCAGGGAGGCTATAATCTGGGCACGTTGACAAGTCTTGCTCAACGTCATTACGAGGCCGCCCATGCATAAACTGATTTCCGAACTCACCCGCCTGTACCTGTTCGAGGAACAGCAGCACTACGTCGATGCGCAGGGCGGCGCGCAGCCTTTGATGCCGGCCGTGCTGGCGCGCCATCTGTCGGGCGAGCAGACGGTGGCCGTACAACTCGTGACCAGTAGCGGCCTGACGCGTGCGCTGGTGCTGGAGTTTGGCGGCAAGGGCGGCGGCGAAGCGCACTGGAGCGCGCTGTGCACGATCGCCAATGCCGTGCAGCATGAGCTGGACTTGCCGGCGCCCGCCGTCAGCATCTCGGGTACGGCATTCCAGCTGTGGCTGTCGCTGGCCACGCCCGTGCCCGTCGCCCAGGCGCGCCAGTTCGTGCAGCTGCTGCGCTCGACCTTTTTACCTGTCTCGACCGACATCCTCGCCACCGCGCCGCCAGACTATGTGGAGCAGGTGGCGCTGCCGCCATGTTTGCAGCCGTCGGGCAAGTGGGCCGCCTTCATCCACCCCAGCATGGGCGCCGCCTTCGTCGACGAACCGGGCCTGGACATGCCGCCGCCGCCAGCCGCCCAGCTGGGTTTCCTGGAAAGTTTGCGCAGCATCAACCCGGCCCAGTTCGCGCAGGCGCTGGCGAAATTGCAGGGACATGCGGGGCTGGCTGTCGCCGTGCCCGCTCCCGTCGTCGCCGCATTGCCAGTGGCAACGTCCGCCACTGCGCCGGGCTTGCTGCTGCAGGACGCCACGCTGGAAGACATCGTGCGCTGGCTGCATGCGCGCAATATCGAGCCGACTTTGCGGCACAGGTTGCCGTAACGGGGCGATTGCAGATGTTGGCGGCAGGCGGCCAGTAGCGGACATTTTATGTATTTTTCTTGCCGGCAATTTGCTATTCTCTACGGCCGCGCTGGCCCATGTCGGCAATGCAGAGTCAGGCCGAGCAACGCGTTAAATCAAATCCAGGAAACCATCAATGCACTTGCCCGCCGAGAAAAACGCCCCCCGAGATTTTGATTTTATCATCGGCGATTGGCTGGTGAAACATCGCCGGCTCAATTCCAGATTCACCAATTGCAAGGAATGGACGGAGTTTGACGGGCTCTCTTCGACCGTCAAGACGCTGGGTGGCTTTGGAAACCTGGAGGACAACGTTCTCTACTTCCCGGAAGGTAGCTTCCGCGCCCTTGCACTGCGCTCGTTCTGTACGAAATCCGACACCTGGTCGATCTGGTGGCTCGATGCACGCAATCCGACGACGCTCGATGTCCCTGTTGTTGGAAAATTTTCCAATCACATCGGCGTATTTTTTGCAGATGACCTACTCGATGGCCAAGCAATAAAAGTACGCTTTACCTGGACTGCCACCCCTGGGGAAAATCCCCGTTGGGATCAGGCTTTTTCCAAGGATCAAGGAAGAACATGGGAAACGAACTGGATGATGGATTTCGTGCGCGCCACACAGGAAATCAACGACGGCAAGCGGCCAAGAGCGGACCTGGACTTCAGTAAAGCAAGATAAGATGTAGTGATTGCTTTTGAGAATTACTGAATCACTATTAAAGTTGGATTATGCCGCATGCCATACCCACGCCGTAAATTCATTGCTCATGCCCTCGCTGGCGTAGGCTTGTTGACACTTGGCCCGCGAGTAGCTGCGGCTGCCGATATTCCGATACCAAACGTGACCGGCCTGTACACCGTCAAGGTTGCCCGCGTCGCCGCGCCCACATCGACTGCGGAAGTGTCAAGGGAGGTGCGGGACTGGCCCGGCAAAGTGGCCGTCGGGGGCGGCCGCTACAGCATGGGTGGGCAGGTTGCGGTCCGGGGCGGCTTGCATCTGGACATGCGTGGCATGAATAAGTTGGTCAGTCTTGACCCGGCTGCAAGGGTCGTGCGGATACAGGCAGGCATGCGCTGGCGTGATCTCCAGGAGATTCTCGACAAGCTCAACCTTGCTGTAAAAACGATGCAAAGCTATGCCAATTTCACGGCAGGGGGAACCGTGTCGGTGAATGGCCACGGGCGGTATGTGGGCAACGGCCCGGTGGGCAATTCGGTGCGGGCACTACAAATCGTCCTTGCGGACGGCGCTATCACGGAGGCGTCCCGTACGCTGAACTACGACCTGTTTCGTGCTGCCATCGGTGGATATGGTGCAGTGGGCGTCATCACCGAAGTCGAACTCGACCTGGCTGAAAATACCAGGATGGAGCGGATCGTGGAGACGGTAGCGCTCGAATCCTACCCTCAATTCTTTGAGCGCTCGGTCAAGGGCAGCCAAAACTGCATCCTCCACAATGCCGACCTGTTGCCGCCGGCCTTCGACGCGCCGGTGGCCGTGTCGTGGCGTACAACCACCAAAAATCTGACAGAGCCAGCAAGACTGGTCGCGCGCGGCCAGTCATATGCACTGAATCAGAACGTCATCTTTGTCATGACCGAGTTCCCGTTGGGTGATCTGCTGCGCCGCAAAGTCCTTCACCCGCTCCTCTTGGCGAAGCCAGCGGTAGTTTGGCGCAATCACGAAGCCAGCCGGGACGTCGCGGAGCTGGAATCGAGGACCCGCGCGATGTCAACTTACGTGCTGCAGGAGTACTTCATTCCGGTGCGACATTTTGTCGCTTTCGCGCGCGCGATGGCAGTGGTCATCGACAAACACGCTGCGGAGGTGCTCAACGTATCGGTTCGGCACTCCGATGCCGACCCCGTGACGTTGCTACCATGGGCCAAAGAAGAAGTGTTTTCGTTCGTGGTGTACTACAAGCAGCGAACCTTTGAAGGTGCGCAGCGCCGCGTGGGTGAGTGGACGCGTGAGCTGATTGACACTGCGCTCAAGTTCGGGGGGCGGTATTACCTTCCGTACCAGCTTCACGCGACGAAAGAGCAGTTCGCCCAGGCCTATCCGGAGGCCGATGAGCTGCGCGCCTTGAAGCAGCGCGTCGACCCGCATGGCAACTTTTCGAATGAGCTGTGGGGAAAGTACCTGTAGGCCCCTAAACGGGCCGCAGGGATTCGAACCGTATCATCTGCACGCTGGCGGGCAATCGGTCGATTGGAGACTGGTGAACGTCCGCTTTGGGGCTATTGTGTTAAAAATGTCGAGCGGCAACAATTTCGGGATGGCTCGGACCTCCAATCGGTCTGTGATCGTTCAATAGCGGCGGTTCTGGCCAGTCGAGGCTGACAGGTTTTCTATCTAAACTTCAACGTACCCGCGTTTTTCAACACAATAGGCCAGAAGCAGTCAGTCAGATAGAATGGCTGACTCGGATTTCGGCATCAAATTTTGTCGGCTCACCATGTCTGGAATGAAATTCTGTGAAATATCTTCTCAGTATTATTGCGGTGCTTGCTTATACGAATGTGCACGCTGCTGCATGGCAGCCTGCCAGCGGACAGCAGCAATTGCCGATCTGGCCTGGAGCGATACCTGACGCGAAAGCAGCCGCTGGACCGGAAGACGAGGTGACGTTGCGGGAAGATCGGCTCATCGCAGGACGGCCCTGGCTGGAACTGGAAAACGTCACGCGGCCGACGATGACAATTTACTCGCCAAAGGGAAGGAACACGGGCGCTGCCGTTATCGTTTTTCCCGGCGGAGGCTATTCGGCACTGGCCATCGACCTGGAAGGAACGGAAGTTTGTGACTGGCTGACATCGATTGGTGTTACGTGCGTGCTGTTGAAATATCGTGTCCCCGGATCAGGTCCCCACTGGGATAAAATCCGTAATATCCGTGTCATTCCCAAGACGCATACGGCGTTGCAAGATGCACAGAGAACGTTGGGCCTCGTTCGCCATCATGCCGTTGACTGGAAAATTGACCCGAAGAAGATTGGCGTGCTCGGGTTTTCTGCCGGCGGTCACCTGGTCGCGTCAATCAGTACGCATCATCAACGGAACTATGCGCCTGTTGACAAGGCAGACGAGGAAAGCTGTCGTCCCGATTTTGCAGTGTCTGTTTATCCTGGCCATATGTCGGTCAACTATAAACATGACCTTTCAAAGTTGAACCCAAGCATTGAAGTTAGCAGTCAAACACCTCCGACCTTCCTGCTGCATGCGCAAGACGATCCGGTAGACCCGGTAGAGTTTTCTCTTCTTTATTATGCGGCCCTGAAGAATGCAAATGTACCCGTGGAGATGCATTTGTTCGCCGAGGGAGGGCACGCGTTTGGACTCCGTCCTACCAAGTTTCCAATCACGCAGTGGCCCACGTTGCTTGAAACGTGGCTGGGTACGATGGGAATGATACCCAGGAAATGACAATGCAACACAGTTGGAAAGACCAACAATTCACCAATTTATCCTTTTCAACCTGGAACGGCAATATTGCAGTGTGATATAGCCAGAATGCGAACCTGAATACATGAAGATTGAAATTCGACGCGCCGAGTTCACGGAACGCCAGATAGTCAGAAACCTGATGGAACTGTATCAGCATGATTTTTTCATGACGATGTTCCCGGCCAAATGGGAGGTTTGTGTCATTGAAGAAAATCCTGCTACGCGGAAATTTTGGGAAACACTCATCAATACAGCCTGGCCGGGCAGACATCAGTTAGCCGTTCTGGACAATGAACAATGGCGGGGGCCGATATTCTCGGTCGACACGCACGTCACAGCGCCACTGGTTTAAATCGAGTCAACTTCCAGCGAAACCGCATCATGCAATCTGTCCTATGAATATCAGCTACACATCCGATCAGCCATGCGCCGAGGCGTTCAAGGCACTGTACGACACGACTGGCTGGGGGCCGGTATCACGCGGGACCGCGTTCTATCAAGATGCACTTGACGGCTCCTGGTGTTCGCGATCCGCTTATTTTGGCGGCCAACTTGTTGGTTTTGTGCGTGTCATTTCCGATGGCCGCTTGCACGCGTTTGTCACCGAGATGATTGTTCACCCCGAATTTCAGCATCAGGGAATCGGAGCGGCTTTGCTCAGTTCCATTCTTGATGATTGTCGCGACGCTGGCATTGCAGATGTTCAGCTTTTCAGCGCCAAAGGCAAGTCGCTATTCTACAAAAAACTGGGATTTTCCTCACGACCGGAAGATGCGCCCGGCATGCAATTGAAGGCAGCCACCTGAGTACATTGCGGCCGCAGCGTCGAGCCAGATCTCTCTCTGGCCGGCATGCTCAAATCAGTGCGCCATTTCCCTGGCCAAGGTCAACACCAGTTCCTCCGCCCCCATTTCCCGCGCCAGCGGGGCGCCCTGGCCGGCCCATTGCGCGGCAAATTCGCTGTCGCCGTGCTGGCTAGCTGCCGCGTTCAATTGTTTTGCGGCATCGTAGGCGACGGGGTAGGCGGCCGGTGGCGGGCTGCCCGGCGCTTCGCCATGCTCGATCAGACGGTTTACCATGCCGCGCGCCAGGCGGCCGGAGAGGACGCTGGTCAAGTGGGTGGCTGCCGCCCGTTCGTTTTTCAGGTTGGTGCGGTAGCTGGCATTGGCCGACGATTCCGGGCACAGCACGAACGCCGTGCCCAGCTGGGCGGCCACGGCGCCCAGGTCCAGCGCGGCGCGGATACCTTGTCCATCCATGATGCCGCCGGCGGCGATCAGGGGTAGCGTGATGCGGCCCGCCAGCAGGCGCAGCAGCACGCTGGTGCTGTGGCGCTCGTCCGGCGCTTGCGGATCGAAGACGCCGCGATGCCCACCCGCTTCCACGCCTTGCGCCACGATGGCGTCGACCCCCGCCTGTTCGATCAGGATCGCTTCGCGCAGATTGGTGGCTGTGGCCATGGTATAGATGCCGGCCTGGCGCAGGGCGGCGATTTTCTCCGTCGCAGGCAAGCCGAAATGAAAGCTGACGACGGCGGGGCGCTGCTCCAGCAACAGGGCGAATGCCGCTTCATCACCGAGAAAACTTTGATATATCTCATCGAGCTGCGTTGGCACGGGTGCGCCCAGCTGCGCAAACAGGGGCGCCAGATGCGCCAGCCAGGCCGCTTCGCGCCGCGCATCCCTGACCGCCGGCGCATGGCAAAACACATTGATATTGAAGGGCTTGTCCGTCAGCGCACGCGTATCCATGATCATCTGGCGCGCCTGCGCCACGCTGCCGGCGCCAATGCCCAGAGACCCCAGGCCGCCCGCGTTCGAGACGGCGGCGGCCAGGCGTGGCGTGGAGACGCCCGCCATCGGCGCCTGGATGATGGGCAATTGCAAGCCGAGGCGGTCGAGGAAGTGCTGGGACGTGGTCATGATGTTTCCTTCATCAAGTTGAGGATGCTGCATTCAATTCTTGTTATGAGAATATAATAGCATAATCATTCTAAAAGAAAGAACATGATGGAGATGGAGTCATTGACGATTTTTTGTGCCGTGGCCAGTGAGTTGAGCGTCACCCAGGCCGCAGCCCGGCTGGGCCGCGCGCCGTCCAGCGTCACCACGCGCATCCAGCAGCTGGAAGCCGATATGGGCGCGCAACTGTTCGTGCGCACGAATAAACGCATGGCACTGACGGCGGCGGGCGAGCGCTTTCTCGAGTACGCGCAGCGCCTGCTGGCACTGGCGGAAGAGGCCAGGCATGTCGTCACGGGCGGGCGCGAAGGGGGCACTTTGCGCGTCGGCAGCATGGAAAGCACGGCGGCCAGCCGCTTGCCGGCGCTGCTGGCTGCATATCACGCCCGGTATCCGGCGACTCTGCTGGCGCTGAGCACGGGGCCATCGCGCCCCCTGATCGAGCAAGTGCGCACGGGTTTACTCGACTGCGCCTTCGTGGCCTTGCCGCCAGCCTTTGGCGGCGCCGCCGCGCTGGAGGAACTTGGCCTGGCATCGGCATCCGTGTGGCGCGAGGAATTATGTTTGCTGCTGCCGGCCAGCGAAGGGCCGGTGCGCCGCGCCGTGGACGTGCGCACGCGCTCGCTGGCGGCGTTTCCGCAGGGCTGCACCTACCGCAGCATCGCCGAAGAGATGCTGGGCGTGGCCGGCAGCACGCAGTGGCGCGTGCAGGAAATGACTTCGTATCACACCATGATCGCCTGCGTGGCGGCCGGCGCCTGCGCGACCTTGTTGCCGGCCAGTGTGCTGGCGCTGTCGGACGCGCCTGCCACCCTGAAAACACTGTCGGTTGGGCAAGCCGACACCTTGCTGGTATGGCGGGCGGGATTCGACGTGCCCGCGTTCCAGCATTTGCTGGTGCAGATAAGTAATCCCCAATAAACAAGAGCTTATTCGGACTGGATCTGCGTCGTGACATCGGGGCCTTGCCAGTAATGCCCTGATGCGGCCGGTACCAGTTGTAATGAGGGTTCCATTCCTGCGCATGTGGGCACGTTCCAGCGAGTTGTTATAAATGAAGCCGTAAGTACATTCACGCGTTTTCGTGGGTTTCAACAGAATAGAGGTAAATGACGCGAGCGGGCCAGCACCGGGACTTGCGTGTCACCAGCTGTGTTTATCGGTCCAGGTTGTCGACCGGCGTGATGATGAATTGAGTACATGATAATGCTCCGATACGCAGCGATTCTTCAAGTTCCTGCAGGCATACTTCTCGAAAATGATGTTTTAATGTAACGAGTAGCAAAATATATATATGCATGACCGTGGATTCTAAATTATTATTGGCAGCAGTTAATTTACTGATTTCTCAAATAGATCGCGGGTAAATAATTATTAAATAAATAATAATCGCCAGCGCCATACATCATATCAAGGAGAGCAAGTTGAAATCATTCGTCAGGAATCGTGTTTCTAGCGTCGCGCTGTTCGCTGGTGTGCTTGCGGCGGCCTGGAGCCCCGCCAGTTTCGCCTGCTCCGATACGCCGGTGCTGGCGAGTATTTGCGTCATGGCCGTGCCGTTCACGTTCGGTTCTTTTAATGGCCAGTTTGTGCTCGCTGCCGGGCAGGAGCTGCCGATTAATCAATATACGGCGCTGTACTCCCTGATTGGTAACACTTATGGTGCCGGCGCCAGTGCGGCGACTTTCAAGCTGCCCGACCTGCGCGGCAAGTTCGTGATCGCTGCCGACGGCGTCAATTACAACGCAGGCGCTACGGGCGGGAATAATGCCATCAGCCTGTCGACAGCCCAATTGCCGCCGCATTTGTTCACCGTGACCGCGCTTCCGGTTGCCCTGAGTGCGGTGACCGTTTCCACGGTATTGCCTACGCTGAGCACCACGGTCAATATCGCCAGCAGCGTCGCCACCGGCACGGTGTCGGACCTGAAACTGAACGTGGTCGGTGGTTCGGGCGGTGCCACTTCGCCATCGGGTAACTATCTCGGCAAGAGCACCAGCCCTCTCGTTAACGTTTATTCCAGCGGGACGCCCGATGCCGCGCTCAATGCCGGCGCCATCAGCGGCGGCAATGTGTCGGTAACGGTCCCTTCCAGTACCGCAACGGCTAGCGTGCCAGGCGGCGCAGTCATGGCAGGAGCCGTGGGCGGCACTGCGACCGTCAGCGGCAACACCAATGTCGTCGGGACGGGTGCGCTGATTGATATCAGGCCGCCGTATATCGCATTGACGTATTACATCGCGGCGCAAAATGGCTTGTATCCGAGCCGCGACTAAGACTAAGTAATGCTGATGCTGTGCTGGTCGGCAATGAGGCGCACCAGCAGCGCCTCATTGCCTGCCGGGACAGCGCCTGCGTCCGTCACTGGAGATGCTCCAGTGGCTGAGCAGGCCACCAATAACGACTTTAGCCGGGATGCTGCTGTGCGTAATGTTGATGCAATGATCACTGCCGCGCTGTTTGCGGTCACGCTGAACGCGGGCGCCGCTCCGCGCGACCTTTCTGCCGAGTTAAAGCGCGCTGACAAGGCCCTGGCAGCGCACGATTTTGGGCTGGCGTACAAGGAGTATGCGCGCGTCGCCGCCGGCAATCCTTTGGCGCAATTTAACCTGGGACTGATTGAACGCGAGGGCTGGGGACGCCCACGCGATGCTGTCGCCGCCTGTGCCTGGTTCGGCAAGGCGGCGCAAGGCAAGACCCCGGCGGCGCAACAGTTTTTCGGCGATTGCCTGGCAAGCGGCACTGGGCGTGCCGCCGATGGCAAGGCTGCTGTGGCGTGGTATCAGAAGGCGGCGCAATCAGGCATCGCGTATGCGAACTGCTCCGCCGGGGAACTGTATATCCGTGGCCAGGTCGTCGACAAGGATGTCGCGCGCGGCCTGGCCCTGTGTGCGCAAGCGGCGCAGGCCGGCTCGGCGCCAGCCATGTTGCGCCTTGCCGACTATTACAAAGACGATCAGGATGTGCCGCAAGATCTGGCGGCTGCGCGCTACTGGTATCAACAGGCTGCCGAATACCGCATTCCTGTGGCGCAATATCGCCTCGGCGTGATGCTGGGACAGGGCGAGGGCGGCGCCGCCAACCTGGCCCTGGCCTTGTTCTGGCTCGAGCACGCGGCCTCCGACGGGTATGCGCCCGCTTATTTGCCGGTGGCCATCTTGTATGGCAACAGCGCGCCGGACCCTGCCACCGGCGCGCTGACGCCGGACAGCCTGGCAAAGATTTACATGTGGAGCCGCGCGGCCAAAGCCAGCACCAGCAAGCAGGCGGACATCGCTGAAATCGAAGGTATTGAACAACTGCTGCAGCAAGTGATGCCACCGCAGTGGAAACCCGAGCTCGATCGCCGGGTGGCCGAGCATTTGGATAAATTTACTGTTAAATAAAATCAAACACAGGCGCCGCCGTTGCTGATGCAGTTCGCCTATCACCAGGGAAAATCACCATGCATGCTTCCATGAACAGAATCTATCGACTCGTCTGGAGTCATGTCCACCAAACCTGGGTGGCCGTCCACGAACGCGCCAGGGGCAAGGGAAAGTCGGCCAATCGCCGCCTCATCGCCAGCGTGTTGCTGGCGGCCTCACACTCGGCCATGGCGGGGCCGACCGGCGGCCAGGTTACCGCCGGCAACGGCACCATCAACCAGAACGGCTCCACCACCACGGTGACGCAAGCGAGCCAGAACCTGTCACTGAACTGGCAGTCTTTCAATACCAGCAGCGGCGAGACAGTCAATTTTGTCCAGCCGTCGGCCAGCGCCATTGCCGTCAACCGCATCGGCGGCAATAGCGCCACCCAATTCTACGGCGCACTCAACGCCAACGGCCAGGTTTATCTGATCAATCCGAATGGCGTGTTGTTTGGCGCCGGATCGCAAATCAACGTCGGCGGCCTGGTGGCGTCGACGCTCGACACGGGCGACGCCGGCCTGGGCGGCGCCACGCGCCGATTCACGGGCAGCGGCACCGGCAGCATCATCAACCAGGGTACGATCAATAGCGCCAAGGGCGGTTACGTCGCCTTCGTCGGCAATACGGTCGCCAACCAGGGCGCCATCCAGGCCGGTACGGTGGCGCTGGGCGCCGGCAGTGACGTCACGCTGTCATTCTCCGGCGATAGCCTGGTTCAGCTGCAAGTGAACCAGAGCACGCTGAACAATCTGGCTGAAAATGGCGGTCTGATCAATGCAGACGGCGGCGCGGTATGGCTGTCGGCCGGCGCCAGGGATACCGTTCTGGCCAGTGTCGTCAACAACACAGGTATTGTTCAGGCGCGCAGCGTGCAGAATGTCAACGGGGTGATTGTGCTGGAGGCCGGCAGCGCTGGCGCCGCTGGCAATAGCGGCACGCTCGATGCATCCGGCCTTGGACACGGCGAAACGGGCGGCGCCGTGAAAGTGCTCGGCGGCGCCGTCACACTGGCGGCAGGCAGTCTGACCGATGTTTCAGGCAACGCCGGCGGCGGTACGGCGCTGATCGGCGGCAATTTCCTCGGCACCGGCCCCGAGCAGAATGCGCACACCACCACGGTTCAGGCGGGCGCGGCGATCAAGGCCGATGCCATGACCGCTGGTAACGGCGGAAGTGTTGCGGTCTGGTCGGATGGAGCCACGCAGTTCAATGGCAGCATCACGGCACGCGGGGGCAGCGCTGCCGGCAACGGCGGCCAGGTGGAAACTTCCGGCAAGAACTTGGGCATCAATGCCAGCGCGGCTGTCAATACGGCGGCGCCCCATGGCGTGGCAGGCGACTGGCTGCTGGATCCCGATGATATTACGATAGGCAATGGCAGTGCCTTTAACAGCGGGTTAAACAGCGTTTTTTACCCCATCAATGTCGACACGCGGGTTTTGACGGCTGCGCTCAATCATGGCAACGTGACCATCAAGACCACCGGATCTTCGGCCAGTTGCACGGGCATGCCGACGTGTACGGGAGCGTCCGGCAATGGCGATATCATCGTGCTCGATTACATAGGCTTCGCGGTTGACTATGACAACGGCAATGCCGGCGTGAATTGGGAGGCCGGTAACAACACGCTCACGCTGAGTGCTTACCGTAACATTGATTTCAAAATAACGCAGAATGTGAAATATTCAGCCAGCCCCACCGGCGAGAAGATTGATGGTGGCGTCTACGTTCAAGGCTCCGGCAATGTCGTGCTGAGGGCAGACAATACCGCCACAGGGACAGGCACGGTCAATTTTGAAGGTACTTCCTCGACTCACCCGAATGCCCTTTTATTGGCTGATAGTACAAGCACCATCTCCATCTATTACAATCCGGACAGCTATAACACTCCGACGCCGTATGGCGATTATATGGCCACTGACCGCAATCAACTGACGGCCTATATGGCCATCAATGTGGGCGGCTCGGCCGCCTCAAAGATTTACGATGGTTCCACTACGGCGTCCGTGTCAGGGTTGATTCCCGCGGTGGCACTGCCGGGCGATTTGGCGCTCAATACCGCCAGTGCGCTGGCCACCTTTGCCGACAAGAATGTAGGCGCTAACAAAACCGTCACCATCACCGGCGTGACCGCGACCGGCACCGGTGCTGCCACCACCATCACCAGCGATGGCACCACCGTCATCAGCTACAACAGCGACAACTACTTCATCAGCGGTCTCGACAGCAAGACCGCCACGATCACGGCCAAAACCATCAACCTCACCGGCCTGACGGCCAACAGCAAAACCTATGATGGCACCACTTCGGCCACCCTCTCTGGCAGCGCCAGTGTCGCCGCCGGTATCGTCAACGGCGACAGCGTCACGCTTGGTACCGGTAGCGCCACCTTTGCCGATGCCAATGCCGACGTTGGCAAGGCAGTTACCGTCACCGGCTATACGCTGAGCGGTATCGATGCTGGCAACTACGTGGTCACCCAGCCGAGCGGGCTGACCGCCACCATCAACAAGGCTGATCTGACCTTGGCGGGCAGCAAAACCTACGATGGCGCCACCACGGTGGCTGGCAGCACCTTGTCGGCGACCGGCGTGGCCGGCCAGACCTTCAGCGTCACCGGGGCCGGTGACGCCTCGAATTTAAGCAGCAAGAACGTGCAAATTGGTGCGGCGCTCGCCAGCACCACGGGCCTGAACCTGGGCAGCAGCAGCAACGGCGGCCTGGCCGGCAACTACAATGCGCTCAGCACCGCTGGCAGCAGCTATATGGTCACTGCCAAAGGCATCACGCTGACTGGCGTCAGCGCGCTCGATAAAATTTACGACGCCACCACCACGGCCGCGCTCAACACTGCGGGTGTGGCGTACTCGGGCCTGGTCGGCGGTGACTCGGTGTCGCTGGCAGGCATCGGCACCGGCAGTTTTGTGACGAAGAATGTGGGTGTCAACAAGACCGTGACGGTGAGCGGCTATACGCTGTCGGGCGCCGACGCCGGCAATTACGTGGTCACCCAGCCGACCGGCCTGACGGCGACCATCAACAAAGCCAGCCTGGCCGTATCGGGCATCGCCGCCGTCGATAAAACTTATGACGCCACCACCGGCGCCACCCTGAGTGGCACGGCCGCCGTGAGCGCACTGGGCAGCGACATTGTGTCGGTGGCCGGTACCGGTGCCGGCAGCTTTGCCGATGCCAATGCCGACAGCAACAAGGCGGTCAGCGTGACGGGCTATACGCTCACTGGCGCTGACGCCGGTAACTACAACCTGGTGCAGCCGGCCGGCGTGAGCGCCACCATCAACAAGGCTGATCTGACCTTGGCGGGCACCAAAACCTACGATGGCGCCACGTCGGTGGCGGGCAGCACGCTGACGGCGACCGGTGTGGCCGGACAGCAGTTCACTGTTACGGGCGCCGGTAACGCATCGAACTTGATCAGCAAGAATGTACAAAGCGGCGTGGCGCTTGCCAGCGCCACGGGCTTGAGCCTGGGCAGCAGCAGCAACGGCGGCCTGGCCAGCAACTACAATGCGATTGGCGTGGCCGGCAGCAGTTACACCGTGACCGCCAAAGGCATCACGCTGACCGGCATCAGCGCGCTCGATAAAATTTACGACGCCACTACCACGGCTGCGCTCAATACCGCCAACGTCGGATACTCGGGCCTGGTCGGCGGTGACTCGGTGTCGCTGGCAGGCAGCGGCACGGGCAATTTTGTGACGAAGAATGTCGGTGTCAACAAGACCGTGATGGTGAGCGGCTATACGCTGTCGGGCGCCGACGCCGACAATTACGTGGTCACCCAGCCGACCGGCCTGACGGCCAGCGTCAGCAAGGCCAGCCTGGCCGTATCGGGCATTGCGGCCGCCAATAAAACTTATGACGCCACCACCGGTGCGACCCTGAGCGGCACGGCTGCGGTGAGCGCGCTGGGTAGCGACAGCGTGTCGGTGGCGGGCACCGGTGCCGGCAGCTTTGCCGACGCCAATGCCGACGTTGGCAAGGCCGTTACCGTCACCGGCTATACGCTGGGCGGGCTTGACGCCGGCAACTACAACCTGGTGCAGCCGGCCGGCGTGAGCGCCACCATCCACAAGGCGGATGTTATCGTGTCCGGCGGCAAAACCTACGACGGCGCCACGTCGGTGGCGGGCAGCACCTTGACGGCGACCGGCGTGGCCGGACAGACCTTCAGCGTCACCGGGGCCGGTGACGCCTCGAATTTAAGCAGCAAGAACGTGCAAAGCGGTGCGGCGCTTGCCAGCACCACGGGCCTGAACCTGGGCGGCAGCAGCAATGGCGGCCTGGCCAGCAACTACAACGCGATTGGCGTGGCCGGCAGCAGTTACACCGTGACCGCCAAGGGCCTGACGCTGACCGGCATCAGCGCGCTCGATAAAATTTACGACGCCACTACCACGGCCACGCTCAACACCACCAACGTGGCGTACTCGGGCCTGGTTGGCGGTGACTCGGTGTCGCTGTCAGGCAGCGGTACGGGCAGTTTTGCGAATAAGGACGCCGGCGTGAACAAGGCGGTGACCGTGAGCGGCTATACGCTGTCCGGCGTCGACGCCGGCAATTACGTGGTGACGCAACCGAGCGGCTTGACGGCGACCATCAACAAGGCCAGCCTGGCCGTATCGGGCATCGCCGCCGCCGATAAAACCTATGACGCCACCACCGGCGCGGCCCTGAGCGGCACGGCCGTCGTGGCGGCCCTGGGCAGCGACAGTGTGTCGGTGGCGGGCACCGGTGCCGGCAGCTTTGCCGACGCCAATGCCGACGTTGGCAAGGCCGTTACCGTCACCGGCTATACGCTGGGCGGGCTTGACGCCGGCAACTACAACCTGGTGCAGCCGGCCGGCGTGAGCGCCACCATCAACAAGGCTGATGTCATCGTGTCCGGCAGTAAAACCTACGATGGCGCCACGTCGGTGGCGGGCGGCACGCTGACGGCGACCGGCGTGGCCGGACAGACCTTCAGCGTCACGGGCGCCGGCGACGCCTCGAATTTAAGCAGCAAGAATGTGCAAAGCGGCGCGGCGCTTGCCAGCACCACGGGCCTGAACCTGGGCGGCAGCAGCAATGGCGGCCTGGCCAGCAACTACAACGCGATTGGCGTGGCCGGCAGCAGTTACACCGTGACCGCCAAGGGCCTGACGCTGACCGGCATCAGCGCGCTCGATAAAATTTACGACGCCACTACCACGGCCACGCTCAACACCACCAACGTGGCGTACTCGGGCCTGGTTGGCGGTGACTCGGTGTCGCTGTCAGGCAGCGGTACGGGCAGTTTTGCGAATAAGGACGCCGGCGTGAACAAGGCGGTGACCGTGAGCGGCTATACGCTGTCCGGCGTCGACGCCGGCAATTACGTGGTGACGCAACCGAGCGGCTTGACGGCGACCATCAACAAGGCCAGCCTGGCCGTATCGGGCATCGCCGCCGCCGATAAAACCTATGACGCCACCACCGGCGCGGCCCTGAGCGGCACCGCCGTCGTGGCGGCCCTGGGCAGCGACAGCGTGTCGGTAACGGGCGCGGGCGTGGGCAGCTTTGCGGACAAGAACGCCGGTACCAACAAGGCGGTGACCGTGAGCGGCTACACCCTGGCCGGGCTGGACGCCGGCAACTATGAGGTCGAGCAACCGGGCGGCCTGACGGCCACCATCAACAAGGCCAGCCTGGCGGTATCGGGCATCGCCGCCGCCGATAAAACCTATGACGCCACCACCGGTGCGGCCCTGAGCGGCACGGCTGCTGTGGCGGCATTGGGCAGCGACAGTGTGTCGGTAACGGGTATCGGTGCCGGCAGCTTTGCGGACAAGAACGCCGGCGTGAACAAGGCGGTGACCGTGAGTGGCTACACCCTGGCCGGGCTGGACGCCGGCAACTACGTGGTCGAGCAACCGGGCGGCCTGACGGCCACCATCAACAAGGCCAGCCTGGCGGTATCGGGCATCGCCGCCGCCGATAAAACCTATGACGCCACCACCGGCGCGGCCCTGAGCGGCACGGCCGTCGTGGCGGCACTGGGCAGCGACAGTGTGTCGGTAACGGGCGCGGGCGTGGGCAGCTTTGCGGACAAGAACGCCGGTGCCAACAAGGCGGTCAGCGTGAGCGGCTACACCCTGGCCGGGCTGGATGCCGGCAACTACGTGGTCGAGCAACCGGGCGGCCTGACGGCGACCATCAACAAGGCCAGCCTGGCCGTATCGGGCATTGCCGCCGTCGATAAAACTTATGACGCCACCACCGGCGCGGCCCTGAGCGGCACCGCCGTCGTGGCGGCACTGGGCAGCGACAGCGTGTCGGTAACGGGTATCGGTGCCGGCAGCTTTGCGGACAAGAACGCCGGCGTGAACAAGGCGGTCAGCGTGAGCGGCTACACCCTGGCCGGGCTGGACGCCGGCAACTACGTGGTCGAGCAACCGAGCGGCCTGACGGCGACCATCAACAAGGCCAGCCTGGCCGTATCGGGCATCGCCGCCGTCGATAAAACCTATGACGCCACCACCGGCGCGGCCCTGAGTGGCACGGCCGCCGTGGCGGCACTGGGTAGCGACAGCGTGTCGGTAACGGGGGCGGGCGTGAGCAGCTTTGCGGACAAGAACGCCGGCGCCAACAAGGCGGTGACCGTGAGCGGCTACACCCTGGCCGGGCTTGACGCCGGCAACTACGTGGTCGAGCAACCGAGCGGCTTGACGGCGACCATCAACAAGGCCAGCCTGGCCGTATCGGGCATTGCCGCCGTCGATAAAACCTATGACGCCACCACCGGCGCGGCCCTGAGCGGCACGGCCGTCGTGGCGGCCCTGGGCAGCGACAGCGTGTCGGTCACGGGGGCGGGCGTGGGCAGCTTTGCGGACAAGAACGCCGGCGCCAACAAGGCGGTCAGCGTGAGCGGCTACACCCTGGCCGGGCTGGACGCCGGCAACTACGTGGTCGAGCAACCGGGCGGCCTGACTGCCACCATCAACAAAGCCCGCCTGGCCGTATCGGGCATCGCCGCCGCCGATAAAACCTATGACGCCACCACCGGTGCGGCCCTGAGCGGCACGGCTGCTGTGGCCGCCCTGGGCAGCGACAGTGTGTCGGTAACGGGCGCGGGCGTGGGCAGCTTTGCGGACAAGAACGCCGGTGCCAACAAGGCGGTGACCGTGAGCGGCTACACCCTGGCCGGGCTGGACGCCGGCAACTACGAGGTCGAGCAACCGGGCGGCCTGACGGCGACCATCAACAAGGCCAGCCTGGCCGTATCGGGCATCGCCGCCGTCGATAAAACCTATGACGCCACCACCGGCGCGGCCCTGAGTGGCACGGCCGCCGTCAGCGCCCTGGGCAGCGACAGCGTGTCGGTCACGGGGGCGGGCGTGGGCAGCTTTGCGGACAAGAACGCCGGCGCCAACAAGGCGGTCAGCGTGAGCGGTTACACCCTGGCCGGGCTGGACGCCGGCAACTACGAGGTCGAGCAACCGAGCGGCTTGACGGCGACCATCAACAAGGCCAGCCTGGCCGTATCGGGCATTGCCGCCGTCGATAAAACCTATGACGCCACCACCGGCGCGGCCCTGAGCGGCACGGCCGCCGTGGCGGCACTGGGTAGCGACAGCGTGTCGGTCACGGGCGCGGGCGTGGGCAGCTTTGCGGACAAGAACGCCGGTACCAACAAGGCGGTGACCGTGAGCGGCTACACCCTGGCCGGGCTGGACGCCGGCAACTACGAGGTCGAGCAACCGGGCGGCCTGACGGCGACCATCAACAAGGCCAGCCTGGCCGTATCGGGCATTGCCGCCGTCGATAAAACCTATGACGCCACCACCGGCGCGGCCCTGAGCGGCACGGCCGCCGTGGCGGCACTGGGTAGCGACAGCGTGTCGGTAACGGGGGCGGGCGTGGGCAGCTTTGCGGACAAGAACGCCGGTACCAACAAGGCGGTGACCGTGAGCGGCTACACCCTGGCCGGGCTGGATGCCGGCAACTATGTGGTGACGCAACCGAGCGGCCTGACGGCGACCATCAACAAGGCCAGCCTGGCCGTATCGGGCATCGCCGCCGTCGATAAAACTTATGACGCCACCACCGGCGCGGCCCTGAGCGGCAATGCCGCCGTGGCGGCCCTGGGCAGCGACAGCGTGTCGGTCACGGGGGCGGGCGTGGGCAGCTTTGCGGACAAGAACGCCGGCGTGAACAAGGCGGTCAGCGTGAGCGGCTACACCCTGGCCGGGCTGGATGCCGGCAACTACGAGGTCGAGCAACCGGGCGGCTTGACGGCGACCATCAACAAGGCCAGCCTGGCCGTATCGGGCATTGCCGCCGTCGATAAAACCTATGACGCCACCACCGGCGCGGCCCTGAGCGGCACGGCCGCCGTGGCGGCACTGGGCAGCGACAGCGTGTCGGTAACGGGCGCGGGCGTGGGCAGCTTTGCGGACAAGAACGCCGGCGCCAACAAGGCGGTGACCGTGAGCGGCTACACCCTGTCCGGGCTGGACGCCGGCAACTACGAGGTCGAGCAACCGGGCGGCCTGACGGCGACCATCAACAAGGCCAGCCTGGCCGTATCGGGCATTGCCGCCGTCGATAAAACCTATGACGCCACCACCGGCGCGGCCCTGAGCGGCACGGCCGCCGTGGCGGCACTGGGTAGCGACAGCGTGTCGGTAACGGGGGCGGGCGTGGGCAGCTTTGCGGACAAGAACGCCGGTACCAACAAGGCGGTGACCGTGAGCGGCTACACCCTGGCCGGGCTGGACGCCGGCAACTATGTGGTGACGCAACCGAGCGCCCTGACGGCGAGCATTGCCCGTGCAGCGCTGACGGTCAGTGGCATCACTGCAGCCGATAAAGCTTTCGACGGTAGCACTGCCGCCACAGTCAGCACCGCCAATGCGACGCTGGCAGGCAGGTTTGCTTCGGATGACATCACACTGGCGTCGATTGGCCAGTTTTCCGACGCCGCCGCTGGTGTTGGCAAGACGGTCAATCTGAGCAGCACTTATGGTGGTGCCGATATCGGCAATTACATCGTTACCGGACAAGCACAGGCAATCGCCAGTATCACGGGAGGGCCTGTCGTTGTGCCCGACACGCCGGTGCAGCAAGTTCAGAGCGCGGTGACGCAAATGCAGTCGTCCTTGCTGCCGCCGCAAGCCTTGGCGCAATCGCAAGTATTGAGCCTGTCCACGACCTTGGTGGTGCAGCAGCTGACTGACTCCGGCAGCAGTAGCAACAGCGACAGTAATGAGCGCTCGAAAGAAACGATGGGCCTGCCGTTGATCAATACTGCGACAGGATTTGGCACGCCCGCGCCGCTCCTGAAAATTCAAAATGGCGGCATGCAATTGCCGCTCGTTGCTACCAGCAGCAAAGAGTGAAGACTATATGAATACCCTATCCAAACAGCCTTTCCTGATGAAACCCTTGTTCGCCGCGTTGTTGCTTGCGTCGCTGGAGGCCCAAGCCGCTGGTCAGCAAGTGCCTCCCAACGCCGGATCGATTCTGCAACAATTGCAACCACCAATTCCCAAGGCGGCGCAACCGACGGCGCCGATCCTTGAAGTGCAGCCGAAAATCGACGTCGGCATGCCGCCTTCGCAGCCGTTCCACGTGAGCAAATTGCGTATCACAGGCAATACTGCATTTGCTACAGCAACGCTGCATGCATTGATTGCCGATCAGGAAGGTAAAAATCTGACGCTGGCGCAACTCGAAGAGCTCGCAGGGCGCATTACCGCATACTATCAGGCTCACGGATTTCCAATTACACGGGCCATCATTCCGGTGCAGTCGATTACCGACGGCGTCGTTATTATCCAGGTTGTCGAGGCGCACTATGACAACGTCCGGCTCAAGAATCAAAGCGAGGTGAGCGATGATTTACTCCAGGCCTTTCTGAAGCCCCTCGCTACAGGAAAGTTAATTGTCGATGACGAACTCAACAATGCTTTGCTGTTGCTGTCGGACGTGCCAGGCGTGGGCGTGAATGCGGTGCTCAAGCCGGGAGCGACCACCGGTACGTCCGACATCGATATCGAGACGCGGTACATTCCGGCGACGCTGGCTAACTTGTCGCTGGATAACTACGGTAACCGCTATATCGGCCGCACGCGCCTGAACGGCAATATCAATATTGTCAATCCATTCCATGCCGGTGACATACTGAGCGCCAACATGACCACCACCGGCGAAGGCATGAATTATCTCCGGGCGGCATATGACACGTTGCTCAACGGTCAGGGGACCCGGATCGGCACCGCATATTCTGCACTGCGTTACAAGCTCGGCAGCAATGCCCGCGCCCTTGATGCGAATGGCACTGCGGCAGTCGGCAGCCTGTGGGTAAGACATCCATTGATTCGTACCAGGCAATATAACCTCTATGCCCAACTGCAATATGAAGCCAAGACGCTGCATGATCGCGTCGATCTCACCGGCATCCGTACTGACCGGCAGCTCAGTAACTGGATAGCCAGTATCAACGCTGATTATCGCGACAGCCTGCTGGCAGGCGGCATGAGCACAGGATCGCTGAGTTGGACTAGCGGACGTACCAGTTTTGACGATGCCGCCGCCGCCGCATCGGATGCCGCGACCGCGCGTTCGAGCGGTACATTCTCGAAGTGGAATGTCAATCTCGCCCGCTTGCAGGGACTGACGCCGCGCGACTCGCTGTATCTCAGTTTTAGCGGGCAATGGGCAGACCGCAATCTGGATTCCGCCGAAAAGATGGCCATTGGCGGCCCGTATACTGTCCGTGCTTATGACATCGGTGCGCTTTCAGGCGACACCGGCTATGCCGCCAGTGTGGAAATACGCCATGAGTTGGGACGGCTGTTGTCAGGATCATGGCAGGCACAGGTGTTTATCGACAATGCTTATGTCAAGGTCAACCGCCAGCCCTGGGCCGTGACTGTGAACAGTGCGACCTTGTCCGGCGCCGGTGTCGGTCTGAGCTGGGTCGGCCCCGACCTGTGGCGCGCGAGTGCTTCCGTGGCAACCCGCGTGGGCGCCGTGCCTGCGCTGTTGTCCCGGCAGTCGTCGGCGCATGCCTGGCTGCTCGTAAGCAAGGCATTCTGATCGGCAAACGGCCAGGTCAGAAATGACCTGGCCGCCATCCTTGGCTGAGAGCCTATCCCCCAGCAGAAGGCGCGCCTGCGTGAAAAAAGCCGTGATGCATGAGTCATACAAGGCGCAACGCTCAGTTGTTGTCAGCAGCGGGCGCGATGTTCCCTGGCTGTGGGGCCATTTTTCCCAGCCATTGCACCAGCGTGTCCGCCACCCAATCGCCATCGTCGAGCGGCAAGTCATGGCCGGCGTCGCGGTGGATCAGGCAATCGGCTTGCCAGGCGCGCGCCAGGCGCTGCGAGCAGCGGTGGTCGACTAATTGATCTAGTGCGCCGGCCAGGATCAGCACGGGCATGGCGGGGCGGCGGTCAGGCGCGCGGTAGCGGGCGGCCGACAGCAGCTGGCGCAGCGCGTTGCGGCGGCTGACCGGGTATTCCTGCTGGTAGCTTAGCCAATCGGCCAGCAGCGCGGGATTGCCATGGGCATTTTTGTTGCTGGTCAGGCGCAATATCAGCGCTTCCTGGCTACTTTTGTCGCCCAGCAGCAGTTGGCGCAGCAGCGCGCCATAGTTTTGCCAGCGCAGGCGCCGGTAAAACGGATTGAACGGCCGCATGCTGGTGTTGATCAGCACGCATAACGCGACTTCCTGCGGATAGCGCTGCGCCCATTCGACCGCCACCATGCCGCCCAGCGACAGGGCCAGCAGGCGGTAGGGCGGCGCGATGCCCCGTTCGGATACATCCTGGCGGCAAAATTCCATCATCTCGGCCACCCGCGTGGGGCTGTCCATGGCGTGCCGCTTGCCATTGCCGGGCAAGTCGGGCGTGACGATGGCCGCGCCGGGCAGCGATTGCGCCAGCCGGGCGGGAAACTCGCCCCAGTGGCGCTGTTCGCGCATCAGGCCGCGCAATAAAATCCAGGTGGGCGGCGTCATGATTCGTACCATTGCGCCAGCGCGCGCCGGCGCTGCGCCTTGCGCAGCAAGCCTTCCGGCATCCAGCGGCCGTGGCTGCTGGCGGCGCGCATGAGGAAATCGAACCACACCAGATGCCGCCGCAGCACGCGCTGCAGCCGGTGCGCGGCCGTGGGATTGAAGATGCTGACCCGGTTGAACAGCTGGCGCGGGTTTTTCTTGACCCATAGCCACGAGCCCATCTCCAGGGTCAGCGGCAGGAAAACGCGTCCGCTGTAGCTGGTACCGTTCAGGTACAGATAGTCCCACAGGTCGCCATGCGTGCGGTATTGCCGGCTTTGCGGCTCGAACACATAGTTGTGGTTGGGGTAGCTCTGGCTGAACAGTTCTTCCAGCGCGCCGATCTCGGCCAGGTGTTCGATTGGCACCTTGGTATGCGCATGGGGAAACCAGATGCGGTCGCGCAAGCCAAAGCCGGAATGGCAATCGAGGGCGATGCTGAACTGGCGCGACAGCAATTCGCGCTCGACGAGGTCGCACACGGCGGCGCTTTCCACTTCCATCGTCGCGTCTGGCGCGCCGCGGTACCAGGGCAGGCGGGCGCTGTAGCGTTGTCCACCGAGCATGAACGGCACTTTTTCGCGTGCGCTCAGCGGCGCGTTGCGCATCAGGTCCACGCCGCGCGGATTGCAGCGCGTGGCTTGCCACATGCCGCCCGGATTGACCAGCGGCATGAACACCAGGCGCATGCTTTCCAGCTGCTGGTGCAGGGTGGCGTCCCAGCGCAGGCGCGCAATCAGGCTTTCCAGGAAGGACAGCAGCACTTGCGTGCCGATGCGTTCGAGGCCGTGGATGCCGCCGAAAAAGCCCAGCACGGGAACGTCGGGGCTGGGATTGCCCATGGCAATCGTGTACACGGGAAACTCGCGCCCATCCATGGCGATGCTGCAGGGCGCGGCCACTTCCAGGTGGCTGCCGCCCTCGTCGATGAGGCGCTTCAGCATGACCAGCTCGGGCAGATTCTTTTCGATCATCAGGCGTCTGAAAGGGAAAGTGACAGCCAGTGTAGCCGAAATACGCGGCGCGCCCGACGTCCCGCATGGCGAAATTTATGCATGACAAGCATGTCACGAAGCCGTCATGTTTGCTGTGTAGGCTATTGCAGTTGACGCAAGAATTGTTACTTGGCAAGGCCCCGTTTCCACGCAGTTCCACCCTCACACGATAGCGACACGATAGCGATATGACAGGCAGCCCGGCATCCGTGCATGTGCTTGCGCTGGCGGGATACCTGGTACTGCTGGGTTTCCTGACCGCGGTGGGGCCCGTGCGGGCGCAACCGGCCGAAGGCCCCGTGCTGCAGTTCGATATCGCCGCGCAAAATCTTGGCGATGCGCTCGACCAGTACAGCCGCCGCACGGGCATCGCCGTACTGATGGACCAGCGCCATGCGCAGCGCCAGTCGGCCGCCGTGCGCGGCGCGTATGCGGCAGGCGCGGCCCTGCAAGCCTTGCTGGAAGGCACGGGCTTGCAATCGCGGCTGTCCGACGCGCAAGCCGTCATCGTGTATGCCCCGGCCAGCGCCGCTGCAGGTTCTGCGGACTTGCCGCAGCCCGCCGTGGTGGCCGCCGCCGATATTCCCGGCGCCACGCAGGGCGGCGGCGACCATGCGGCCTATGTGAGCCGGCTGCAGCATGTGCTGCTGGGACTGTTGTGCCGCGCGGCGCAGACGCGTCCCGGCGGCTACCGCCTAGCGCTGCAGCTGTATCTGAACCGCGCCGGCGTGGTGGACCGCGTGCACCTGCTCGACAGCACGGGACTGCGCGCGCGCGACACGGCCATCGCGCGCCTGGTGCTGGGCATGCGAGTGGGCGCGGGACCCTCGCCGTCGATGCCGCAGCCCGTCTCCATCCTGCTGCTGCCGCAAGGGCCGGGCAGCGAAGTCGATTGCGCCGCCAGCGCGCCGGGTAGAAACGCGCCATGAGCATGCCCGACCTGCGCACCAAGCTGAAACGCCACCTCAGTTCGCGCTACGCCGTGCTGCGCTGGCGCCTCGAAAGGGTGGTCGGCTGCAAGCACAATGCGGCCGATGCGCTGCAGGAAACCTGGCTGCGCCTCGAAGCGATGGTGGCGCCCGGCCCCGCCGCCGCGCCCGTCCACAATCCCGACGCCTATCTGCTGCGCATGGCGGCAAATATCGCCACCGATGCCTACCGCCGCGACCGCATCATCGTCACCGAGCGCGAACGCGAAGAGCTGATGCACATGGCCGATGAGGCCGGCGACGACATCAGCGACCCGGCCCGCATCGTCGCGGCGCGGCTCGATGTGCAGGCGCTCGACGCGGCGCTGGCCGGCCTGTCGCCACGCCGCCGCGCCATCCTGACGGCGGCGCGCATCGATGGCATGCTCAATGCGGACATTGCCGAACGCTTCGGCATTTCCGTGGCGATGGTGAAAAAAGAATTGCAGGCCGCCATGCAACACTGTAAAACGTGCATGGCCGACGCCGATGCCGCCCAGCGCAGCGATGTGTCGGGCCGCCGTAAATATTGATGAATCTGATGACTGCTCCTGACCGCGATCCACGCGACCCTCTAGTACATACCGACACTGCCATCGGCCAGCAAGCCGCTGCCTGGTGGGCGCGGCTGCGTGCCGACGATTTTACGCGGGCCGACGCCGACGCCTTGCGCGCCTGGTGCGCGCGCAGCCCCGACCATGCGCGCGCCTGGCGCGAGCTTCAACAAGTATGGCAGGCGCTCGACCCCGCCTTGACCCGCGCCGCCGCTGCGCCGCAGGGGAAAAACGTGCTGGCGTTCCCGGCGCGCCCCGGACGCCGTGCTTTCCTCGGTGGCGCGCTGGCGGCCGGCGTGGCCGTGCTGGCCTTGCGCCCGCCGCTGGGCGCCTGGCCGTCGCTGCAGGAGCTGAGCGCCGACTTCCGCACGGGCACGGGGGAGCAGCGGCAAGTGGCCCTGTCGCAGCAGATGTCAGTGCAAATGAATACGCAGACGCGCATCAATGTGCGCGCCCCCGAGTCGATCGAACTGCTGGGTGGCGAGGCGGAAATCCTCGCCAGCGGCGCGCGCCAGCCCGTGTCGGTGCTGGCGGGGGCGGGGCGCATGCTGGCGCAGTCGGCCCGCTTCAATGTGCGCCACACGGACGCCGCCGTCTGCGTCACCTGCCTGGCGGGCGCCGTGGAAGTCGTCTGGCAGCAGCGGCGCCAGACCCTCGATGCCGGGCAGCAACTGGTGTACGACGAGCGGGGCGTGCAGGCGGCCACGGCCGCACCAAAGGGTGAGGCCAGTGCATGGCGCACGGGTGCGCTGTCGTTTGTCGGCAAGCCGCTGGCCGACGTGGTCGATGAAATCAACCGCTACCGGCCCGGCCGGGTGGTACTGCGCAATGCCGAGCTGGGCCGGCGCCTGGTGCGCATGCGTTTTTCCATCGGGCAAACCGATGGCGCGCTGGCGATGATACGCGACCTGTACGGCGCGCAAATGACCAGTTTGCCAGGCGGCATCGTGCTGCTCAGCTGATCCCGTGTTTCCCTTTGGCAGGCTTATTTAAAAATATTTTTCAAAAACATTATCCCTTCCGGCATCGAGCTACGTCATGGAGGCATGGACGCCTGCGCCACCGCCAGGCTCCGTTCCCTACTCTCTAGCCAGGAAACCATTGCCATGACCAAGCTTCACACTGCCCAGCGCCCAGTCCCAAACATTGACACGGGCGCGCAGCGGTCCTCCACGCTGGGCAGCCGCTTGCGGCTCACGCCGCTCGCTTACGCACTGACCACCATGCTGATGGCAGGCGCTTTCACCACGCCGGCGCGCGCGCAGCAGGCGTTCAGCGGCGGCTGGTTCGCGGCCAAGGGCGCGGTGCAAAATACGGCTGCCAGCTCGGGCCGCCTGCCGAATGGCCAGCCGCTGCCGCTGGGCAGCCGGCCCGATGGTCAGCAACAGCAGGCTAATCAGCAGTTGCAGCGCTCGCTCAACAACCTGAACCTGGCCGCGCGCGCCATCGCTGCGCAGCAAGCGGCCCAGGCGCAGGCGCGCCAGGCGGCGGCCGGCGGCGCCAGCGTGCCGAATGGTCTCGTGCAAGGCGGCTTGCAGGTCGACACCAACAGCCTGACGGCCGGCTGGCTCAATGCCCAGGCGCCCGTGCAGACAGTCGCGAACGGCAAGACGGCCGTGGTGGTGCAGCAGACGGCGGACAAGGCCATCCTGAATTGGGAAACGTTTAACGTGGGCAAGGACACGAGATTGACCTTCCAGCAGCAGAAGGATTGGGCCGTGCTGAACCGTGTCAACGATCCGCAAGCGCGTCCCAGCCAGATCCAGGGCCAGATCAAGGCCGATGGCACGCTGCTGCTGGTCAACCGCAACGGCATCGTGTTTACGGGCACGAGCCAGGTCGATACGCGCAGCCTGGTGGCGGCTGCGGCGCGCATCGGCGACGCGCAATTCAAGAAGGATGGCATCTACAGCCCCGGCACGGCCGGCGCCACGACGTTCACCGATGCGGCTGGCAAGGTGCAGGTGCAGGCGGGTGCGCGCATCGCCAGCAATGCGCCCAAGGGCAGCACGGAAGGCGGCGGCTATGTGATGCTGCTGGGCAAGGAAGTCCACAATGCGGGCGAGATCAATACGCCCAAGGGCCAGGCCCTGCTGGCCGCCGGCGACAGTTTCAGCATTAAAAAAGGCGTGGGCACGGACGGCAACCCGCTGTCGAGCACGCGCGGCAGCGAAGTCACGCCGCAGTTCGCGGCCGCCAGCACGGCGGGCAAGGTCGTCAACACGGGCCTGATCCAGGCGCGCGAAGGCGATATCACCCTGGCCGGGCGCGACGTGCGCCAGGACGGCGTGCTGCTTGCCAGCACCACGACGGCCACGCGCGGCACGATCCACCTGAACGCGCTGGGCAGCGATGCGGCTGTCACCATGGGACGCGGCGCCACCACGGCCATCCTGGTCGAGGACGACGGCAAGACCACGGCGCTCGACAGCCAGCGCGACGCCATGCGCAGTCCGGTCGTGACGTCGACGGAAAATATCCTCGCCGTGAACGATCGTCGCGACCAGTCGCGCATCGAGATCGGCAGCGCCGGCACGGTGGAATTCATGGGCGATTCCCTGACCCTGGCCACGGGCGGTCAGATCGCCGTCAATGCGGCCAGCCGCAGCCTCGTGCGCGACGGCGCCCAGCTCGACGTCTCCGGCGCCGTCGGCGTCAAGGTGGCGATGGCGGCGAACAATGTCGACATCAATGTGCAGGGCAACGAGCAGCGCGATGCGCCCGTCAACCGCGACGGCAAGGCCTTGATCAACAACAATATCTGGGTCGACCGCCGCAAGCTGGTATTCGTACCGAAGGGCACGAATGGCTATGACAGCGACCGCTGGTACACGGCGGGCGGCTTGCTGGAAGTGGCCGGCTACCTGGGCACGCAGGGTCACTCCGTCAGCGAGTGGATGGCGCAGGGCGGCACGGTCAGCTTCGGCGGCAAGGATGTCGTCACGCAGGCCGGTTCCGGCATCAACCTGTCGGGCGGCACCCTGGACGTGCAGACGGGCCTGCTCCGCCAGACCTGGCTGAAAGGCGCGGACGGCAAGCTGTATGAGGCGGGCAGCGCGCCGGCCGACCTGGCGTATGCGGGCGTGTACAAGGGTTACGAGGAAGAACACGCGCGCTGGGGCAAGGATGCCAGCGCGTTCTACGCCAATCCATTGATCGCCGCGCAACAGCGCCTGGAAAACGGCTACACGGCGGGCCGCGACGCGGGCAAGCTGGTCATCGCCACCGGGTCGGCCGTACTGGAAGGCGGCATCGCGGGCGAGGTCTTCCAGGGCGAGCGCCAGACGCAGGCGCCGCAGGCCCTGCTCGACGGCTACCAGCAGTCGCAGCTGGCGGCCGCGCAGCGGGGTCAGCTGATCGTCGGCCAGTATCAGCCGATGTTCGACAAGCGCACGGGCGTGCTGCAGCATGTGCTGTCGGCCGTCATGGACGAGGTGGGCCTGACGCGCGTGCAGGACGGCATCGCCGCCGGCCTCGACGTGGCAGGCGCGCTGGCATCTGAGCGCCAGGGCAAGCTGCTGCTCGATACGACCTTGCTGAACGAACAACAGCTTGGCGCCATCCGCATCGCGGCGAAAGGATCGATCACGGTAGACAGCGCGCTGCAGGTGGCCGACGGCGGCAATATCACCCTGTTTGGCACGGACCTGGCGCTGAACGCCAGCCTGCGCAGTCATGGCGGCAGCATCATGGCTGGCAATGTGCTGAACCAGATCGGCGCGCTGGGCATGCTCGATACCTTCGTCATTCCGGGCGGACCCGCAGGCAAACTGGTGCTGGCCGATGGCGTGCCCCTGGACACCAGCGGCTTGCTGGCCAATGTGCTGCGCGACCCGTTGGCCGCCGCCGGCTTGCCATATATTAATGGTGGCAGCGTGTCCCTGCGCGCGGTTGGCGACGTGCGCATCGGCAATGGCAGCCTGATCGACGTCAGCTCGGGCGCAGCCATCCTGTCGCAGGCGAAACAGCAGGGCGGCAAGGGTGGCAATGTGACCCTGGCCAGTTATGGCGCCAAGGCCGATTTGCTGCTGGGCGAGGGCGCGCAAGTGCGCGGCCATGGTGTGGCAGGCGGCGGCAAGCTGGAATTGCAGGCGAACAAGATACTGGTCGGCCCAGCCGATACCGCACAGAAAGGTACCCTGCAGCTGGGCGGCGACTTCTTCGACAAGGGTTTTTCCAGTTACAGCCTGCTCGGCAAGCAGGCCTTGACGGTAGCGGACGGCACGCAGGTCGATGTGCGCATGCCCGTGCTGCGCGTGGTGGACAATGAAAAATTGGCCCTGTGGACGCCAGAGCAATACACGCAAAACGCATTGAAGGGCACCTTGACGCAGCGCAAGGGTGCCAGCCTGGCCTTGCAGGTGGGCGATGTGCAGTCCGGCACGGCCGATATGGCCATCGCCGAACTGCTGGTGGGCAAGAATGCCGTGGTGAATGTCGATGCTGGCCAGGCCATCAAGCTGTCCAGCGTGGGCCAGCTGACGGTGGAAGGGCGCCTGAATGCCTGGGGCGGCAAGATCAGCCTCGGTGGCGTGGCCGTCGATACGCCGGTCTCCGAGGCGGTGGAGGCAGCCGGCCATGGCCGTTCCATCTGGATAGGCGAGAATGCCGTGCTGGACGTGGCGTCGCGCGCCGTCACGGCCACGGACGTGCAGGGCCGGCGCTACGGCAAGGTGCTTGACGGCGGCAGCATTGTCGTCGGCGGCGAGATCGACCACGCACAGGGCAGCACATCTGCGGCCAGCCTGTTTGTCGTCGTGCGCGACGGCGCCGTGCTCGACGCTTCGGGCGCGCACGCCGTGCTGGATGTGAACGGTGTGAACGGCGCGGCGGTCGACGTGACCAGCGCGGGCGGCAGCATCGCGCTGGCGTCGAACAATGGCTTGTACCTCGATGGCCAGCTGCTGGCCAGGGCGGGCGGCGCGGGCGCGGCGGGCGGCACCCTGTCCGTGGCCACGGGCACGCCCGAATACCGCAAGGAGCTGGCGCAGGCCAGGGTGCTGCAGGGACGCCAGTTGAAGTTGACGCAGCAGCAGGTCGCCAGCGACCTTGCCGCTGATGTGACTGCGCAGGATGGGGAGACAGTGCTGCAGTATGGCCATGGCCGCCTCTCCGTGGAGCAGGTGGACGCGGGCGGTTTCGCCAACCTGGCCCTGCTTGGCGCGGCAAGCTTCGATGGCGACGTGTCGCTGAAGATGCAGCAAAGCTTCCAGCTGTACGGTGCGCCTATGCTGTCGCCTGGCAGCAAGCCTGGCGCGAAGGTCAGCATCGCGGCGCCGTATGTGCGCCTGGCCAGCATCAAGCCCGTTGGCCGCGATTTCTATACGACGCCAGGCAGCGCGGGAGCATCGCCGGTCGCCAGCCAGATCAGCATGGCAGGCGACTTGATCGATGTGCGCGGTATGGTCTCCATCCTGGCCGACGACGTGCGCCTGAGCAGTCGCGGCGACCTGCGTTTCCTGCTGTCGCCGCTGGGCTGGGATGGCAACCAGCCGACGACGGTGCTGTCCACGCAAGGCGACATGACACTCAGTGCGGCCCAGCTGTATCCGGAAACGGGCGCCGGCGCCGCCGTGCGCGCCGGTTATGGCTTGATCGACGGTAAGTTTGGCTACGATCCCGCGCACCGCCTGAACATTGCACGCACGACCGACAGCGTGCCGGCGATGCCGTATTCCGCCTTCGGCTCGCTGGAGTTGGGCGCTGCGCATATCGAGCAGGGTGGCGTGGTGCGCGCACCGCTGGGTCGCCTGTCGATCGGCGCGGCCGGCTATGACAATGACAAGAGCCTGACGGTCAATCTGCTGGCCAACAGTATCACCTCCGTCAGCGGTACCGGCCTGGTCATGCCGTATGGCGGCACCGTCGATGGCCTGAACTGGAATGTGGACGGCAAGCCGGCGGCCTTCATGGGCGTGGGCGGCGTCAATGCGCAGGGCGGCCTGCGCGTCGGCGTGGAAATGGCTGGCGTGGCCGTGAACGTGCAGCCGGGCGCGCTGCTCGACCTGTCCGGCGGCGGCGAACTGACGGGCGCCGGCTTCATCGCCGGCCGCGGCGGCTCCACCGACGCGCGCTATCATCCGCTGGTGCAGGTGGGCGCGAACGGTGGTTTTGTCTTGCCGGGCCTGGCGACCAACCCTGTGTACGCCATCGTGCCGGGCGTGCAGGCGCCGCAATCGCCTTCGGGCGGAGACAAGGTGGCGTCCGATGCGGCCGTGGGCCGGCAGGTGACGATAGGTAATGGCGTGCCGGGCTTGCCCGCCGGTACCTACACGCTGATGCCCTCGACCTATGCCTTGCTGCCGGGCGCCTTCCGCGTGGAACTGAACGGCCTGGCGGGCCAGGGCAGCGCAGGCACGCTGGCGCAGCAGCTGCGCAACGGTTCCTGGGCCGCGCCCGGCACCCTGTCGATCGCCGGCACGGACATCCGCGCGCCGCTGGCCAGCCAGCTGATACTCACGCCGGCCAAGGTCTTGCGCACCTACTCCCAGTACAATGAAACGGGCTATGCCGCCTTCGCCCTGGCCGATGCGCAAACGCGGGGCATTCCCCGCGCGCTGCTGCCGTCCGATGCGAAAACGCTCAAGCTGAAAATGGTGCCCGGTGGTGGCGTGGATACATTCCAGTTCCAGGGCACCGGCAAGTTCGCCGCGGCCGAGGGCGGCTACGGCGGCACCGTGGTGCTGATGTCGAACGATAGCTCCGCTGGCGACATCGAAATCCTCGCCGACGGCGCGCCGGCCACCGTTGGCGCGGGGCAGGTCAGCATACGCGCTTCGAGCCTGAATAATCTCGGCGCGGCGCGTATCCTGGTGGGCAATGTCCCGTGGGTGGAATATGGCCAGGGCGGCAACTACGTGAGCTTCGGCGCCAGTTCGGCGCGCGCCATCTACCTGCGACCGGGAGCCGTGCTGTCGGCACCCGAAGTATTCCTGGTTGCCCAGGATCCTGGCAATTACGAATTGGGCATAGGGTTGATCGATATCGCCGCCGGCGCCGGCATCAGCACCCTGGGGCGCGGCAAGGCCGCGTATGACGCCAACGATGGTTTCATCTACAAGAAGGGCCGCGCGGACGTGCACATGGTGGCCGCTTCGAACGGCTTGCTCAATGTGGCACCGGTCAGCGGCACGGCGCTCGGCGGCATCCGCATCGGCGCGTGCGATGACGCTTGCGCCGGCACCAGTACAGCGAGCCTGTACTCGGAAGGCACCTTGCTGCTGTCGACCAACGGCAGCTTTGCGCTGGACGACACGGCGCGCTACGGCACGCGCAACCTGAGCCTGTCCGTGGGCGCCATCAACATGGGCAGCAGCGAGGCGCTGGCGGCGGCCCAGGCCAGCGGCACGCGTTCCAGCGGCCTGGCCATGAACCAGGGCGTGCTGGACCGCCTGCTGCGCGGCGATACCAGCACGGGCGCACCGGCGCTGCAGGCGCTGATGCTGAGCGCGGCCGACAGCGTCAATTTCTACGGCGACGTGGTGCTCGATACCTACGACAAGACCAGCGGCAAATCGACGCTGGAACGCCTGGTGCTGACCACGCCCGCCATGTATGGCCAGGGCGAGGCCGGCACGGTGGCCACCATCCGCACGGCCAACCTGATCTGGGGCGGCGCCCTGTCGCCGGCCGGCAATGTGATTACGCACGGCGCCGGCACGGGCAGCGGTACCCTGAATCTGGAAGCGGAGCGCATCGATTTCGGCTTCGGCCCGTTCACGCAGCCGGCCGGCGTCGCCTCGTTCGACCGCCTGGCGCTGGGTTTTGCCAACGTCAACCTGAAAGCGTCGGGCCAGGTCACGGCCAACCACAAGGGCAGCCTGTCCGTCTACCAGGCGCAGGGCGCCTATGAAACGGGCAAGGGCTACCAGCACAGCGGCGGCAACCTCACTATCAGCACGCCGCTGCTGACGGGCGACGCCGGTTCCGCGCACAGCTATACGGCCGGTGGCGCGCTGAAGGTCGCGGCGCCGGCCGGCGCGGCGCCAGCGGCTCCCGTCAAGAATAACGCAGCGCTGGGCGCGCAACTGGCGCTGAACGGCGACAGCGTGAGCGTGGCGACGGCCGTGGTGTTGCCAAGCGGCAAGTTGACGATCAGCGCGCAGCACGACATCAGCCTGGCCGACGGCGCGCGCATCGACATGGCGGGCCGCAAGTCCACCTTCTTCGACGTGGACAAATACAGCTGGGGCGGCGACGTGACCCTGGACAGCCGCGCCGGCGATATCGGCACAGCTAGCGGCGCCGTGATCGACCTGTCGGCCGAGAATAACCGTGCCGGCAGCCTGAAGGCCGTGGCGCTGGACGGCGCGGCCGGCATGGTGGACTTGCAGGGCAAGATCCTCGGTGGCGCCAGCGGCGGCTACGACGCGGGCGGTACCGTGGTGCCATACAAGAAGGGCAGCGTGGACGTGCGCGCGCAAACGCTGGGCGCGGGCGGCACGCTGGATAGCCAGTTCGCGTCGCTGAACACGCGCCTGACGGAAGGCGGCATGACGGGCGGGCGCAGCTTCCAGCTGAAACAGGGCGACTTGACGATAGGTAACGAAATCAAGGCCGGCGAAGTACAGGTGGCCGTCGACAATGGCCGCCTGGCCGTCGCTGGCGTGATCGACGCCAGCGGCGAGCGCGTGGGCAGCATCCGCCTGGCCGGCAAGCATGGCCTGACTTTGGCCGGCAACGCCGTGCTCGACGCGCATGGCACGCTCTTGCGCGTCGACAGCTATGGCAAGATCATCGACAGCCCGAACCGGGCCATGGTGGAATTGAACGCGGGCCAGGGCACCTTGGATCTGGCCGGCGGCGCGCAGATCGACCTGCGCCACGGCACGGCGGCCGTGGCTGGCAAGGGCAAGGGCGAATACGACGGCGCCGCGCGCGGCACGCTGGAACTGAGCGCGCCGCGCCTGGGCAGCGGCGGCGCCCGCACGGACGCAGATGCGGCCACCTTTGGCGACATCGCCATCGCGGCCGGCGGCGGTTTTACCGTGCGCGGGGCGAAATCGATCGCCGTCAACGCCATGCAGCGCTATGACGACGCGGCTTACGCCACGGACCTGTCGGCCAGCGGCCGCCCGTACCAGGTGGTCAACCAGGCCTATCTTGACAGCAAGCATGCGGACAGCACGGCCTTCATCGATGCGGCGCTGGCCAACACGAACTTGCGCAACGGTAAGCTGGCGGGCTTGAACACGGCCGCGTATGCTGATGCATTGCATTTGCGTCCCGGCGTCGATATCGTCAGCAAGACGCCGGACGGCGACCTGGTGGTGCAGGGCGACCTGGACTTGTCAGGCATGCGCTACGCCAGCCTGAATCCGCGCTTTCAAGTAACAAATGCGCGCGGCTCGGGCGAGGTGGGCAGCCTGCTGCTGCGCGCTGGCGGCGACCTGAGCATCTACGGCAGCATCAATGACGGCTTCGCGCCACCACCGGCCACCAAGGATGACAAAGGCTGGATCTTGCTGCCGGGACGCGATATCAACGGCAGCGACATCATCGTGCCGGGCAAGGGCGTGACCGTGGCCGATGGCACGCTGTTCCCGGGCGGCGCCGTGCTCAACTACGATTTGCCCCTCAAGGGCTTCAATCTGGTCGCCAATACCCGACTGCCCGTGGCAGTGACCCTGGACCAGGCCACGACCTTGCCGGCCGGCACGGTGCTGGCGGCCGCCGTGCGCGACGGCGCTGGCAATATCGTCCATGCGGCCGGCAGCCTGCTGGCCACGGCGCAAACCCTGGACGCCGGCATGCGCCTTGACGCAGGCAGCGTGCTCAAGCAAACGGTGAAAGTGAGCGCCATGACCTGGCCCAAGGGCTTGCCGCTGCCCGGCGTGGCGGGCGAACTCTCGGTGTTCGCACTCAATGGCAACCTGGCGCTGGCCGTGGGCTCATTGATCCCGTCCGGCACCGAGGTCAAGCTGATGGCCGGCGTGGCGTCCATCCAGTTGCGTCCGGAAGTGGCGGGCAGCCAGGGCAAGCTGTGGGCCATCGCGCCCATGCTGGCCGAGGGCTCGCAGGCGTGGGGCATGCGCCTGGTGGCCGGCGCCGACCTCGATGCGGCCGACACGCGCGGCGTGCAGGCGCATCCCGCGCACGGCACGCTACGCCTGGCCGACAGCCACTACGGCATGTATGGCGTGCTGGTGCCGCCGAAGGGCGTGCAGTACTGGAGCCAGGCCGCTGCGGATCTGGGCATCGAGGGCATCGTGGCCGGTGAAATCATCACCGACGAATTCCTCAGCCAGTTCGGTACCAATATCGCGGATTTCTGCGCCGGCGACGCGACCATGTGCGTGCTGAAGGTGGCCTATGTGTGGACCAGGGCCGGCGCGGAAGAATTTGCCGACCCCAGCGTGAAGGCGGGCGATGTGGTCGACCTTGACGGACTGGGCTGGCCGACCATGTGCGAGGAAAATCCCACCTGGTGCGGCACCTCCAGTCCCACGTTTGACTACAAGGCGTCCAGCTTGCGCTACAGCGTGTTGCGCACGGGCACGGGCGACCTGGACCTGGTCAGCGGCGGCGACTTGCACATGGACAGCCTGTATGGCGTGTACACGGCCGGCATGTCGTCTACGGCGACGTTGCCCGGCGACCCGTTCAACCAGGCACGGGCGCGCAATGCCGACGGCAAGGTATTGAATAATCCAGACGGCGAGCATGAACACCTGGTCGATGGCGGTGCCGGCAGCATCTACCGCGCCTGGTACCCCGACCAGGGCGGCAACCTGCTGCTGAAGGTCGACGGTGACCTGAGCGGTTCGCTACTGGGCCGCAGTGCCGCGACCAATTTGCGTCCCGTTACGGCGGACGCGGGCTACGACAGCACGGCGGTGGGCAACTGGCTGTGGCGCCAGGGCAGCGGTGGTCTCGCCATCGGTGGCCTGGCACAGCCGGTGGCCTGGTGGGTCAATTTCGGCACCTATGTGGGCCGCAGCACCCTCGCCGACGACGTCCTGGGCTTTACGGGTTTCGGTACCCTGGGTGGCGGCAATCTGCGCGCCGACGTGGCGGGCGACGCCGGCGCGCTGGCGTTGGCGCAGGGCAGCAGTTATGACGGCAATATCAATACCCGTTCGCAGGGCTTGCTGCTGGCCGTGGGCAGTACGGGCCGCGTGAATGCCGATGGCAGCATGCTGTTGACGGGTGGCGGCGACCTGGACCTGCGCGTGGGCGGCGCCATCAACCCTGCAGGCATGCCGTATGCTGGCCACATGAATGGCGCCCTGGTCGACTTGCGCGGCCATGTGGAAACGTCGGCCGCACAGCTGGGCAGCCTGAAGCTGCAATATGGCACACAAAGTACCGATCACGCGCCCAAAGAAACACGCGCCTACGATGCCTTTACGGCCACGCGCGCCACGCCGCAGGGCGGCATGACCCTGGTGCCTGGCGACGCCACGTTCAGCGTAGCCACCCTGGGCGACCAGGTGCTGCAAGATGTGGCCGACCCGGGCCGCGTACTGATGGTCAACCCGACCTCGGCGCTTGCGCCATCTGGCGAACTGGGTATCGGCAACAGCTGGTTCAGCCTGTGGACGCCGCACACGGCGCTCGACCTGTTCTCCGCCGGCGGTAATCTGACGCCATTGACGGCGTCGATCGGCACGGAAACCGACTTCGCCACCATCTACCCCTCCATCGTGCGCGTTGCCGCCGCGCATGGCAGCCTGTACTACGGCAAGGCGATAGTGAACAGCAATGCTGCCAACAGCTATGCCGCACCATTGCTGCTGGCGCCTTCGCCGAATGCTCAACTGCAGTGGCTGGCCGGTGATTCCATCTATGCTGGCGGTTTTACCATCGGCCAATCTGGCGCGGCAGCGGACAGCATGGCGACGCCGTTCAAGCCCGCCTATCTCGCCCTGACCCCGAATTCGTGGTCGACTGGTCCCCTGGCCAGCAATCTGTCCAGCACGGGGGCGCCGGCGAGGGAAGGCGTATACCCGCTGTTCGCCTTCGGTCCCGATTCGGCCGCCGGCCCTGGCAACAGCGGCACGCAGGCGGCCCGTATCTATGCCGTCAAGGGCGATTTGCTCGGCGTCAACGTCGGTCGCATCGTCGAGTTCTACGACGCCAAGCATGCAGGCATCACCTGGTATGAGGGTGCGCAACCGGTCTGGATGAAGGCGGGCCGCGACATCGTCAGCAGCGGCACGGCGCTGCTGGAAGGCGTGGACGGCAGCGAGAGCGGCATGATGTTCAACAACAGCAGCAACCTGTTCGTGCACAACAACGCCTACGACGTATCGCTGGTCTCGGCCGGGCGCGATATCCTCAGCAGCTCCTTCAACGTGGCCGGCCCTGGCACGCTCGACATCAGCGCCGGGCGTAATATATTGATGCAGGACAAGGGCAGCGTCGTCAGCCTGGGCCCTGTCGTGCAGGGAGACAAGCGCCCGGGCGCCAGCATCGCCATGCAGGCAGGCGTGGGCGCGGCCGGCCTTGATTACCTGCGCTTCGTCAAGCCCTACCTGGACCCGGCCAACGTGGCAAAGTCGGGCGTGCCGCTGGCCGGGCAGGCCGGCAAGGTGGTGAAATCCTACGAAAACGAATTGGTGACCTGGCTAGTCGAGCGCTACGGCTTCAAGGGCACGCCCGCCGAAGCGCAAGCCTTCTATCTGGCCTTGCCCGAGCCGCAGCAGCGCGTGTTTGCCCGCGACGTGTATTTCGCGGAACTGAAGGCGGGCGGGCGCGAGTACAACGACCAGGACAGTTCGCGCCATGGCAGCTTTTTGCGCAGCCGCAACGCCATCGCGGGCCTGGCGCCGGCCACCGACGCCAGCGGCAAGGCAATTGCCTATGCGGGCGACATCGTCATGTACCGCGGCACGTTTGGTCTCTACAACCCGAGCTCGGGAAGAAACGACCGCATCGTTCCCCGCAGCGGCTACGTGCACACCAACTTCGGCGGCGATATCGCGCTGCTGACGCCGGGTGGCAAGCAGGTGTTCGGCATCGAGGGCGAGGCGCCGCCGTCGACTTCGGGCGTCATCACCAAGGGCGGTGGCAATATCGAGCTGTTCTCGCACGGCAGCATCCTGCTGGGCCAGAGCCGCGTCATGACGACGTTTGGCGGCGATATCCTCGGCTGGTCGTCGCAGGGCGACATCAACGCGGGGCGCGGTTCGAAGTCCACCATCGTCTACACGCCACCCAAGCGCGTGTATGACAACTGGGGCAACGTGACCCTGTCGTCCGACGTGCCGAGCACGGGCGCCGGCATCGCCACCCTGGCGCCGATTGCCGAAGTGCCGGCCGGCGACGTGGACTTGCTGGCGCCGCTGGGCACCATCGACGCGGGCGAAGCGGGCATCCGCGTCTCGGGCAACGTCAACCTGGCCGCGCTGACGGTGATGAACGCGGCGAATATCCAGGTCAAGGGCGAGGCGAAGGGCATGCCGACGGTGGCGTCCGTCAACGTGGCTGCCATGACCAACGCCAGCGCTGCCGCCACGCAGGCCACGGCGGCGGCGCAGGAGGTGGTGCAGCGCGAACGCGCCGCCACCCGTTCGGCGCAGCCCTCGGTGTTTACGGTGCGCGTGCTGGGTTTTGGCAGCGACGCGCCGCCCGACAGCGCGCAAGCCACCCCGGCCGACGGCGCACGCATCGAGGCGGCCGATTACAACCCGCGCAGCGCCGTGCGCGTGCTGGGCCTGGGCCCGCTGCCGGAATCGGCCACGCGCCAGTTGACGGCGCAAGAGCGCAGCAGGTTGTCGCCATGATGGCCCGCTTGGCGAGTACGGTTGATCCCTTGCGCATGGTGGGCATGCAGTGGTACCGGCCCGCCATCCGGCCCCGTTTGCAGGCGGCCAATGACGTGGCGCCCCTGTCCGCGCCAGCGCCAGGGCAGGGCGCCCAGCTGCAAGCGGTACTGGAAAGCAATTATGCGGGCTTGCACCGGCGCCTGACGCGCCACCTCGGTTGCGCCGAACTGGCCAGCGACAGCCTGCACGACGCCTGGCTGCGCCTGGGCGCGTGGACGGCATGGGGCGGGGCTGCGCTGGCGCACAGCCCCGTCGCCTATGTGTTCCGCGTGGCCTGCAATGCGGCCACGGACAGCCTGCGCCGCAACCGCGCCTGGCTGTATGCGGGCGAAGGCGACGAGGACGGTGCCGCCGTCCTCGTTGATATCCTGGCCGATACGGCGGCGGGGCCGGAACGCCTGGCCGAACTGCATGCCGATGTGCGCCAGCTGGCGCAGGCCGTCGCGTTGCTGCCGCGGCGCCACCAGCAAGTGCTCGAAGCGCTGCGCGTGGATGAGCTGACCCGCCAGGAGGTGGCCGAGCGGCACGACATGTCGCTGCGCAATGTCGATACGGCCTTGCGCCAGGCGCTCGACCATTGCGCGCGCCACACGGGCCATGCGGCGCTGGGCGGCGCCGGCACGCCCCGGCGCAGTCTGAGGCTGAAGGTACGTTCGCGTACAGACGCGTAACATTCCTGTCGCCAGACTGGCACTTCGGGCCTGCATGCGCCCACTGAGCCAGTCCACAGCCAGGAGGAAGCGCGAGATGACAGAGTGTAATCACATCAATGCCGGCAGGCGCGGTTTGCTGATCGCCGGCGCGCTGTCGGCCACGGCCGTGGCCGTGCCCAGTGTGGCAGGAGCGGCGGAAGCGGTGAATACGGCCACCCAGGCCAGTGCTTCTCCGCCGCCCGTCCTGATGAAAGTCAGCCTGGAAGTCAACGGCCAGCGCCACAGCCTGGAACTCGACACGCGCACCAGCTTGCTCGACGCCTTGCGCGAACATTTACAGCTGACGGGCACCAAGAAGGGTTGCGACCACGGCCAGTGCGGCGCCTGCACCGTCATGCTCGACGGCCAGCGCATCAATGCCTGCCTGACCCTGGCCGTGATGCATGACGGCGCCAGGGTCACCACTATCGAGGGACTGGGTACGCCCGACAAGCTGCACCCGATGCAGGCCGCCTTCATCGCGCACGACGGCTTTCAATGCGGCTACTGCACGCCGGGGCAGATCTGCTCGGCGGTGGCTGCGCTGGCAGAAATACGCCAGGGCATCCCCAGCCACGTCAGCGCGGACTTGAACGCACCGCCGTCGGTGACGCCGGAAGAATTGCGCGAACGCATGAGCGGCAATCTGTGCCGCTGCGGCGCGTATTCGAACATCATCGAGGCGATTTCCGAAGTGGCGGGGAGGCCGGCATGAGAGTGTTCAGCTACCAGAAGGCGGCCACACCGGCCGAAGCGGCGGCCGCCGCCTTGCATACGCCGGGCGCGCGCTTCATCGCGGGCGGCACGAATCTGCTCGACCTGATGAAACTGGAAATCGAAACGCCCGCGCATTTGATCGACGTGAATGGCCTCGCGCTCGATACAGTGGAGACGACGGCAGACGGCGGCTTGCGCATCGGCGCCGTGGTGCGCAACACGGCGCTGGCGGCCCACGCCACGGTGCGCCGCGATTATGGCGTATTGTCGCGCGCCTTGCTGGCCGGCGCTTCGGCACAATTGCGCAACAAGGCGACGACGGCGGGCAACCTGCTGCAGCGCACGCGCTGCGCGTATTTCTATGACACGCACCAGGCCTGCAACAAGCGCGTGCCGGGCAGCGGCTGTTCCGCCATCGCCGGCTTCAGCCGGCCGCTGGCGATTGTGGGTGGCAGCGAGGCCTGCATCGCCACGCACCCCAGCGACATGGCCGTGGCCATGCGCGTGCTCGACGCCGGCATCGACACGGTGCGGGCCGACGGCAACACGCGCACGATCCCCATTGCCGACTTTTACCGCTTGCCGGGCAACACGCCGCAACTGGAAACCGTGCTGCAGCCGGGCGAACTGATCACCAGCGTGACCTTGCCCCCGCCCGTTGGCGGCACGCACGTCTATCGCAAGGTGCGCGACCGCGCTTCGTACGCGTTTGCGCTGGTGTCCGTCGCGGCGATTATCTTGCCCAACGGCACGGGCCGGCTGGCCCTGGGCGGCGTCGCGCCGCAGCCGTGGCGAGTGGCTGGCGCCGAGCAGGCGATGCCCGATGGCGCGGCCGCCGTGAGCGAACGGCTGCTGGCCGGTGCCCATCCCACCGCCGACAACGGCTTCAAGCTGACCCTGGCGCAGCGCACGATAGCCGCCGTGATGGCGCAAGCACCCGACCAGAAAGGCTAGGGCCATGAAATTTACGACACCTGCGACCACCAATCCCATCGACCAGCTGAAAGTCGTTGGCCGTCCCACGGACCGCATCGATGGCCCTCTGAAAACCACGGGCACGGCGCTGTACGCATATGAACAGAACAAGGCCGCGCCGCACGCCGCCTACGGTTACGTCGTCGGCGCGGCGATTGCCAAAGGCCGCATCGCCTCGCTTGATACCAGCGCGGCGCGCCGGGCGCCGGGCGTGCTGGCCGTGGTCACGGCGCAATCGGCGGGCAAACTGGGCAAGGGAAAAATGAATACGGCCAATCTGCTGGGCGGGCCGGACATTGAACATTATCACCAGGCCATCGCGCTGGTAGTGGCGGAAACCTTCGAACAGGCGCGCTCGGCCGCGCAGTTGCTCGACGTGAAGTATGCCGAGCAGCAGGGCGTTTTCGACTTGGCCAAGGCGAAGAGTACGGCGAGCAAGCCGAAGGGTGGCAAGCCCGACAGCAAGACGGGCAATTTCTCCAGCGCGTATGCGAATGCTCCCGTGCGCCTCGACGCCAGCTATACCACGCCTGACCAGTCGCACGCCATGATGGAGCCGCACGCCTCGATTGCCGCCTGGGAGGGCGATACCTTGACGCTGTGGACGGCGAACCAGATGGTGGACTGGGCCCGGGGCGACCTGGCCCGCACCCTGGGGCTGTCGAAGGACAAGGTGCGCATCGTCTCGCCGTATATCGGCGGCGGCTTCGGCGGCAAGCTGTTCGTGCGCGCGGAAGCCTTGCTGGCGGCCCTGGGCGCGCGCGCGGCGCAGCGCCCCGTCAAGGTCGCGCTGACGCGGCCCCTGATGTTCAACAACACCACGCACCGGCCCGCCACCATCTCCCGCCTGCGCATCGGCGCCACGCGCGATGGCAAGATCACGGCCATCGGCCATGAGTCGTGGTCGGGCGACCTCAAAGGCGGGCAGCCGGAAACGGCCGTAATGCAGACGCGCTTGCTGTACGCGGGACCAAACCGCATGACGGCCATGCGCCTGGCCGTGCTCGATTTGCCGGAAGGCAACGCCATGCGCGCGCCGGGCGAGGCACCGGGCCTGATGGCGCTGGAAATCGCCATGGACGAGCTGGCGGAAAAGCTGAACCTGGACCCTATCGTCTTGCGCATCCTGAACGACACGAAAGTGGACCCGGAAAAGCCTAGCAGACCGTTTTCCCAGCGCCGCCTGATCGACTGCCTGCGCACGGGCGCCGTGGAATTTGGCTGGAAAGAGCGGCAAAGCCGGCCCGGCATGCGGCGCGACGGCCGCTGGCTGGTGGGCATGGGCGTGGCGGCTGCCTTGCGCAACAACCTCGTCATGCAGTCCGCCGCCCGCGTGCGCCTCGATGGCAACGGCATCGTCACCGTGGAAACGGATATGACGGACATCGGCACGGGCAGCTATACCATCATCGCCCAGACGGCGGCGGAAATGCTGGGCGTGACCTTGAGCCGTGTCGTCGTGCGCCTGGGCGACTCGGACTTTCCCGTCTCGGCCGGTTCGGGCGGGCAGTGGGGCGGCAACAGTTCCACGGCGGGCGTGTATGCCGCTTGCGTGCGCCTGCGCCAGGCCATCGCCGGCAAGCTGGGTTTCGATCAGAACGAAGCGCGTTTTTCCGATGGGCAAGTGAGCCAGGGCGAACGCAGCGTGCCATTGGCGCAGGCGGCGGCGAACGGCGACATCGTCGCCGAAGACCATATGGAATATGGCGACCTGGACAAAAAATTCCAGCAATCGACGTTTGGCGCGCATTTCGTCGAGGTAGGCGTGGACGGCGACACGGGTGAAGTGCGCGTGCGGCGCATGCTGGCCGTGTGCGCGGCCGGCCGCATCCTGAACCCGAAAGCGGCGCGCAGCCAGGTGATCGGCGCCATGACCATGGGCGTGGGCGCGGCCCTGATGGAAGAACTCGTGGTCGACAAGCGCCGCGGCTTTTTCGTCAACCACGACCTGGCCGGCTACGAAGTGCCCGTGCACGCCGACATTGCGCATCAGGACGTCATTTTTCTCGATGAAACGGACCCCATGTCATCGCCCATGAAAGCCAAGGGTGTGGGCGAGCTGGGCATCTGCGGCGTGGCAGCGGCCATCGCCAATGCCGTCTACAACGCCACGGGGGTGAGAGTGCGCGACTATCCGCTGACCCTGGACAAGCTGCTGCGGGGGCTGCCCGCGCTCGCCTAGGCCCCGTGCGCGTGACAATTCGTGTATTTTTGGTAATTTGCAAGTGTTATGCTCGAAACGCATCTTGCAGGCCTGCCTCCGCACCGCGAGGCGCAGGTGGGGCGCCAGGAGAATGCATGAACAGCTCATCAATGCCGCCGCGTATCCTCATCGTCGATGACGAGCTGGCGCACATGCGCGCGCTGTGCGACACCTTGCGCGGGCAGGCCTACGACACGACGGGCCTCGCGTCGGGTGAGGCGGCGCTAGCCCTGCTGGCCGTCGAATCGTTCGACCTGCTGCTGGTCGACCTGATGATGCCGGGCATCAACGGCATCGCCGTGGTGGAAGCGGCGCGCAAGATCGATCCGGACCTGGCCTGCATCATCATGACGGGAGAAGGCACGATCGCCTCGGCCGTGCAGGCCATGCAGGCGGGTGCGCTCGACTATGTGGTCAAGCCGTTCAAGGTGTCGGGCATCCTGCTGATACTGGCGCGCGCGCTGGAAACGCGCCAGTTGCGCATCGCCAATGCGCGCCTGGAACTGCTGCTGCGCCAGCACACGGACGAACTCGACGCCATGAACAAGGATTTGCAGCTGGCGCGCGAAGTGGCCGAGCGGGCGAACCAGGAAAAGACCAATTTCCTGTCCAGCATGAGCCACGAGTTGCGCACGCCGCTCAACGCCATCCTGGGCTTTTCGCAGATGCTGATGTCCGATTCCATCCCCTCGACGGCGCAGGAAAAGAAAATCTTTGCCTCGCACATCTTCGGCGCTGGCCGGCACCTGTTGACTTTGATCAACGATATCCTCGATATCGCCAAGATCGAGTCGGGCAATATGTCGCTGTCGATGGAGCCCGTCGACCTGGCCGGCATCTACCACGAATGCTGGCAAATGATGGAACCGCTGGCGAAGAAGCGCGGCATCACCCTGACGTTCGTGGAAGCGGTCGGCCTGCATGTGCTGGCCGACCGTACGCGCCTCAAGCAGGTACTGCTCAACTTGCTGTCGAACGCCGTCAAGTACAACCGGGAACAGGGCGAAATCCACGTCGATTGCCAGCCCGTCGATGCACGGCAGCTGCGCCTGTCCGTGCGCGACACGGGCGGCGGGCTGAGCGCCGCGCAGCTCGACGCGCTGTTCCAGCCCTTTAACCGCCTGGGACGCGATGTGCGCGACGAGGAGGGCACGGGCCTGGGGCTGGTGGTCAGCAAGCGCCTGGCCGAAGCCATGCAGGCCAGGCTGGGCGTGGCCAGCACGCCAGGACGCGGCAGCACCTTCTGGCTCGATATCGCCAGTTGCCCGGCGCGCCAGCTGCAGCAGGAAAGTGTGCGCCTGTCCACCATTGCCCGGCCCGCAGAAACGGTACGGCTGCCTGACCGCAAGACGCTGCTGTATGTGGAAGACAATCCCCTGAATCTGGCCCTGGTGGCGGGCCTGATCCATTTTCGCCCCGACCTCGACCTGCTGTCGGCCGGCGACGGGCAAACGGGCCTGGAGCTGGCGCGCCGTCACTTGCCGCAGCTGATACTGATGGACAGCGACCTGCCCGACATCAGCGGCACGCAAGTCATGCAGCTGCTGCGCGCCGATGCCCGCACCGCGCATATTCCCGTCATCGCCCTGACGGCCGTGGCCGGGCCGGGCGATATCCGCCAGGGACTGGCGGCGGGCTATTACCGCTATCTGACCAAGCCGCTCGACGTGCAGGCGTTTTCCGAGGCCATCAACAGCGCGCTGGAGTCGGCCACGGCGCAGCGCAGCGCATGAACGGGGCGGCGCCGGTGCGGCGGGCGCTCTGGCTGGCGGCCATCGCGCTGTTGCTGGCGCTGGCCGCCGCAGCCATCTGGCGCTTGAATGCCCGTCCCGCTGCGCCGCCCGGCCCGGTGGAAGTGCTGCGCCTGGCCGTGAATGCGGCATACGTGGGCAGCTGCCCCGTGCTGGCCGCGCGCGCACACGGTTATTTCGCGCACGAGGGCATCGATGCGCGGCTGCAAGCGTATTCGTCGGGCAAGGCGTCGCTGGAAGCCGTGCTGCAGGGCAGGGCCGAGCTGGGCACCGTGTCCGATATTCCCGTGGTGCTGGCCAGCCTGAAAAACCAGTCCGTCGTCGTCATCGCCAGCATCTTCGAAGCCGAGCGCGACCACGGCATTGTGGGACGCCTGGACCGCGGCGTGTCCACGCCCGCCAGCCTGAAAGGCAAGCGCATCGGCGTGACCCTGGGCACCTCCGGCCAGTTCACGCTGGACGCTTTCCTGAACCGCCAGAAGCTGTTGCCCGCGGAAGTCACCTTGCGCAACTACGCGCCGGACCAGCTGGCCGCTGCGCTGGCGCGCGGCGAGGTCGACGCGGCGGCCGGCTGGGAACCCTTCCTGACGGGCATGACGCATGCCATCGCGGGCAAGGCGGCCATCTTCTATGGCGAGGACGTGTATGCGGGCCTGTTCAATGTGGCCGGTACGGGCGACTTTGTGCGCAGCCACCCGGCGACGATGCGCAAGGTGCTGCGCGCGCTGCTGGCCGGCGCGCGCTTTTGCCGCGACGAACCCGACGCCGCGCGCGCCCTGTTTACCACGGTGTCGGCCAGCGAGGCGGCGCGCCTGCAGGCGGCCTGGCGCGGTTATCGGTTTGGCATCGTACTCGACCAGGGCTTGTTGCTGGCGCTGGAAGACGAGGCGCGCTGGGCCATCAAGAACCGCCTGGCCGAACGCGGCGACATGCCGAACTTCCTCGATGCCGTGTACCTGGACGGCCTGGAAGCCGTGGCGCCTGCGGCCGTGACGGTCATTCATTGAGAAAGCCACCGTGAAAATCGTAACGCGCTTCAAGCTGGCCGAACTGTTTTGCGTGCTGCTGGTGGCCATCATCGTCGCCGTGCTGTTCTCCACCACCGTGGCGATGCAGCGCGAACTGGCGAAGAACAAGGCTGCAGGCGATATCCTGCAAGCGGTCACGTCACTGCGCTACCTGTCGATCGAATATGCGCTGCACCATGGCGCGCGCACGCGTGCCCAGTGGCAGCTGCGCAGCGAATCGCTGGGCACGGGCCTGCTGGCCACGCCCGCCTTCAGCAGCGGCGAGGAGCGCACGCTGCTGCGCCAATTGCAGGGCGACCTGGCCGGCGTGGGCGGGTTGTTCGAGCTGTTTGTGGCAAATCACCGCGAGCTGGGACAGGACCCGCAGCGGCGCGAGGTGCTGGGCGAACTGGAGTCGCGCCTGTCCGGCCAGATCATGGGCAGGGTGCAGGGCATGATCTCGGACGCGATGCGGCTGTCGGAATTGAGCCGGCAAGGTGTGCTCGAGGCGCAGCAGCGGGCCAACGTGGCCGTGATGCTGTTTGGCGGCATGATCATCGCCCTCGTGGCTGGCCTGATCTACTTCACCATGACCAGCGTCACGGGACCGCTGGAAAAGCTGCGCCAGGGGACCCTGATCGTCGGCGCCGGCAAGCTCGATTTTGCGCTCGGCGTGTACACGAAAAATGAAATCGGCGAACTGGCGCGCGCCTTCGACGGCATGACGGAAAAGCTGCGCCGCACCACCGTCTCGCGCGACGAGCTGGCGCACACGAATGCCGCCCTGGAAACGCAGATCACCGAGCGCCAGCTGGCCGAGCGCAAGGTACATGAGCAGCTCGAGCGCCTGAACCTGCTGCAGCAGATCACGCGCTCGATCGGCGAGCGGCAGGACTTGCGCAGCATCTTCCAGGTCGTGGTGCGCAGCCTGGAAGACCAGCTGCCCATCGATTTCAGCTGCATCTGCCTGTACCAACCGTCGCAGCACGCGCTGCAGGTGACGTGCGTGGGCGTGCGCAGCGAGGCGCTGGCGCAGTCGTTCATGATGGGCGAGCAGGCACACATCCCCATTGACGAGAATGGCTTGTCGAGTTGCGTGCGCGGCAAGCTCGTGTATGAAGCCGACATCGCCGAGGTGGCGTTTCCGTTTCCGCAGCGGCTGGCGCAAGGGGGGCTGCGCGCTCTCGTCATGGCGCCCCTGCTGGCTGAAAACACGGTGTTCGGCATCCTGATCGTGGCGCGCCGCGCCGCGCACAGCTTTACCAGCGGCGAATGCGAATTCCTCAGCCAGCTGAGCGAGCATGTGGCGCTGGCCGCCAACCAGGCACAGCTCTACGGCGCGCTGCAGTGCGCGTATGACGACTTACGCCAGACGCAGCAGTCGGTGATGCAGCAGGAACGCCTGCGCGCGCTGGGGCAGATGGCCAGCGGCATCGCACACGACATCAACAACGCCATTTCCCCCGTGGCGCTGTACACAGAGTCCTTGCTGGAGACGGAAACCAATCTCAGTCCGCAGGGCCGGCATTGCCTGGAAGTGATCGAGCGCGCCATCGACGACGTGGCCGCCACCGTGGCGCGCATGCGCGAATTCTACCGCCAGCGCGAACCGCAGCTGGCGCTGTCGCCCATCGACGCCAACCTGGTGGTGCAGCAGGTGCTGGACCTGACGCGCGCGCGCTGGAGCGACATGCCGCAGCAGCGCGGCATCGTCATCGTCCTGCGCACGCAGCTGGCGGACGCTCTGCCCATGCTGCCCGGCAGCGTGGGGGAAATCCGCGAAGCGCTGACCAACCTGGTCTTCAACGCCGTCGACGCCATGCCGGACGGCGGCACTCTGAGCGTGCGCACCAGCTGCACCGGCGCAGCGGGAGAGGCGCGGCAGGTGCGCATCGAGGTGGTTGACACGGGCATCGGCATGGACGAGAACACGCGCCGCCGCTGCCTGGAGCCATTTTTTACCACCAAGGGCGAGCGGGGCACGGGCCTGGGCCTGGCCATGGTGTACGGCATGATGGAGCGCCATGGCGCCAGCATCGACATCGTCACGGCGCCGGGACAGGGCACGGCGGTGCGCCTGGATTTCCCCGCCTGCGCGGCAGGCGAGGGGGAGAGCGCGCCCGACGCGGCCCACGCCGTGCCGCCGCGCCTGCGCATCCTGGTGGTGGACGACGACCCGATGGTGCTCAAGTCACTGCGCGACATCCTGGAAATCGATGGCCACGACGTGGTGTCCGCCGATGGCGGCCAGGCCGGCATCGACTGCTTCCAGGCCGCATACGAGCGGCACGAACAGTTTGCGGTGGTCATCACGGACCTGGGCATGCCCCACGTGGACGGGCGCAAGGTGGCCAGCGCGGTGCGCCAGTGCTCGCCGGCCACGCCCATCATCATGCTCACGGGCTGGGGCCAGCGCCTGGCCGCCGACAGCGACTATCCCGAACACGTCGACTGCGTGCTGGGCAAGCCGCCCCGGCTGAAGGAGTTGCGGCGCGCGCTGAATGCGGTCATGTCGACGGGCTAGCCTGCTGCGGCATCTCTCATCGCTGAAAAAACCAGCCAGGACCAACTGACTCCCGCCTGGCGATTCTGCTGCTGAACGGACGGCGCCTGCGCACTCAAAACGACCTTGAGATGGTGGCGTGCCGCAAGGGTGATCGTTTCATGGGCCGAGACCTCAAAGATGCGCCGGTTCGCCTGGGCGGGACCATGCCTGAGTGACATGACGAGCAACGCGCCCGGTTTGAGCAGCTTGCTGATATTTCCCATCGCCTTGCTTCTTTCTTCCGCTGCAAGATGCATCCAGACGGCGGCGAGTACAACCAGGTCGAACCTGGCCTCACGTGCGCCTGTCGCGGCAAGCGCGGGCAGGCTATCGTCCAGCCACTCGATATCGGACGACGCGTGGGTCTTCATGCCCGCCTCGCGGAACGCGACGACGGGCTCAACTGCCACCACCTTGTGCCCCAGGCTGGCAAGCCACGCCGAGTCGGTGCCTGTCCCGGCCCCGATGTCGAGCACGGCGCCTGCCCGTCCAGGCAGCAAATGGCGCACGACCTGGTATTTATTCGCAGCGATTACGTTTTCATACCGGGCAATGAGCTGCTCGGCATCTTCGGCATACCCTTCGGTGCCCGGGACAGAGGATGAATGCATGCGATGGCGGATGTCAAATTGGGGTGATATTGAATGGATAATACCGCTATTTCTCAAGGTCCGGTCTTCGCCCCATGATGCCTGGGCGCCAGCGATATCCGGGCTGCCAGGATAACTTTGCCGAATCTGCCGATGCCGTCAACAAGATGACGGACATGGATGCCTGCCGCGCCATCGACGGCGTGCGCTCGCGCGCTGGCAAACCGCACGAGATAAAATTGCCATATGGAAATATTTAATATATTATCTTTTATGGCAATATTGGTTGTGTTGAATTAACTAATGTTTCGATGAAACCTACTTTGAATCTGGATTTCTTGTGCGTAAAGATAGTGTGCGTGGTGTATTGAGTGTCTTGCTGGCTGCCGCCAGCGTGAGTGCCTGGGCGGCCGAGGCGGGTGACGAAGTCGTGGCGAAGCAGGCGGTGGAAACCCCGGTGGCGCAGCCTGTCGTCGCGGAAGCGGCCGCCGTGCCCACGGTTGCGAAACTGAGCCTGATATCGTCGGGCGAGCAGATGGTGGTGGACTACGGCACCAGTGGCAGCGCGGAAGAGTGCAAGGACTTCACGCCGGCGGGCAAGGTGTATGACGCCACGACCTTGCGCGAAAAATTGTTGCCGTTTATCTCGAAGATGGTCGAGCGTTCGCGGCGCATGACGGGCGTGCTGCCGGAAGTGGAGAAGACGCTGACGGCGGGTGCACCGGTCTGGGTGCAGGCTTACGCCGACTGGCCGGCCGAACACGGCTTGCGTGCCGGTTCCTGCGGCCCGCTGACGTTGCAGCTGACGCCGGAAGCGGGCAAGAAATATCAGGTGGAATTCCACTTCCTGGGTGAAAACAAGTGCAAGCAGATGCTGTTCGATGTGACGGATCCGGCGGCCAAGCAGGAAATCGAGGCGCCCGTTACCGCGGCCTGCACGGCGCCGAAAAAATCGCTGTTCGGCCTGTTTTAAGCTTCGTTGCGGGCGACGGTGGCTAAGTAACCCCCAATAAATTATTGTGACTTCTGACTTCCATAACCGGCGCTCTGCGGTGTTGCCCGCTGCTAGCAGTGCTCGCACTGCGTCGCAGCGGGCGCCTTGCAGAGCATCCGGTTCTGTTCGTCATAAATTCACAATAATTTCCTGAGGATTACTTAACTTAACAGAGTGACAGTTTCGTTCCGCTATACTGACGGCCCGACATCGTAGCCCGAAAATCACCATGAACCTGAGTACCCACGCCGCCGTCGTCAACTGCGAAGCGTATCGCGATGGCAGGAAGATCGCCCATTTCGACATCGACAAGGTGGGCGACTTCGGAGCGTGTCAAACTATTTGAGACCATTTTTGCGAGTAGTTTAGGGAGCAATTTTGGCTTGTTTATTCTCCAAAGAACCTGGTTTTGGCATACGAATCCCGGCTTCGGTCGGCAGCGCCGGCGGCTGGGGGCGGCGGTTTTTGAATCGATTCGGATGCTGCGAGAAGGCGCTTTCCAACACCTGTTCGCGTTGTTTGTAAATGATCGGCGCCACGCCGGTGTGCATGGCCGCCGGCGTCATATAACCGATGCCTGAATGCCTGTGCTCGTAGTTATACCAGGTAAAGAACGTCTGGCAGAAGGCGCGCGCGTCGGCCAGCGACTGGAACCGCTCCGGGAAGTCGGGCCGGTACTTCATCGTCTTGAACTGCGCTTCCGAGTAGGGGGTGTCGTCGGAGGTGTAGGGCCGGCTGTGGCTCTTGACGACGCCCAGGTCGACCAGCAGGTCGGCGACCAGCTTGGAGCGCGTCCGATTCGCAGTCGGCGATCATCCAGCCGACCACGTAACGGCTATCAATATCGAGGATGACGTAGAGGTGGAAATGCGCGGACTTGACCGGCCCCTTGATCTTGGTGATATCCCACGACCACACCTCGCACGCCGCATCGCCAGCAACTCCGGGCGCACATAGGCCGGATGCGCCAGTTCGTTGCGCCGCCCTCGCGTGCCGCTGTGGGTGCGCAGGATGCGGTAGAAGGTCGAGGCGGACGCCGGGAATATGCCGGCGTCGAGCAGCATCGCGTACGCCGTGTGCGGCGCCACGTCTGCGTACTCGGGCGAGTGCAGCACGTCGAGCACGCCCTGGCGTTCGAGTGCGCTCAGGGCGAGCGGCGAGCGGCGCGGCCGACGCACCGTGTGCAGCGGCGCACGCGGCGGCTGCGCACGGTAATAGCTGGCGCGGGGCAGCCCCAGGCTGCGTCACACGGCGAGCGCGCCGTGCAGCGCCACGAGGCCGGCGGCGGCACTCATCACGGCGCTTCCCCGGCCGTGGGCAAGCCCAGAAGTTCGCAAAGTTTTTTTTGGACGTCGATGATCTGCTCGGCCCGCTCGAGCTTTTTGCGCAGTTTCTCGTTAGCCAGTTCCAGGCTGGCAACGCGCCGGTCGACCGCTTTGGCGGCGTCCGGTTTGGGGCTGCGCCCTTGTTCGGCGCGGTGGCTGCGTCGCTGGCCGCGACCTCCAGGCGCCACTTGCTCAGATGCGAGCTGTACAGGCCTTCCCGGTGCAGCAGCGCGCCGATGGCGCCAGGCGCGGTGTAGGCGTCGGCCTCGCGCACGATGCGCTGCATGTAGCTGGTGGTGAATTTGCGGCGGCGCGCCACGGCGACAACCACCCGGGCCAACATCTGGCTGTTCAGCTGCTATTGTCATTTTAGAATCTATGTGTGTCAACTTCCTTAATTAGAGCGATGAAGTTGTCTAACAACAGTTTGATACAGGGGGACTTCTGCGTCATCCGCTCATGTCTCGACACGCTACGCAAACAAGGCCTTGGCATGCTCGAGGTTCTGCTTCGGGCCTTCAATGGCAATCCTATCCAGATCGCCGCGTAGCGGCTGAACAGTCACAATATTTTATACATTTACAGAAAGCAGTTCATGGACATCTACGAGGTCGGAAAAGCAGTTAGTGCTCGCCGGTTGGCCGTCGGGTTAACGCAGCAACGTCTAGCGAAATTGGCTGGGCTATCACGTCAGACAGTGCAACACCTAGATTCATTCGGTGACGCAAATGCTTCCTTCCTGTTGAAGTAGGAATAACTTCTGTAAGCGACTTCGTGTCGCACCTTCTGTTTGACCTTGGGAATGCGCACGGCGCGCTCGCCAACGTTGTTGGTGAGGGCACGGCCGGGTCGCTGATGAAGCGCAGGACGGCGTCGGCGTGCAAGCGGAAGCGGCGCAGAAGGTTGGCCGCGATCGATTGTTTGCCGCGGCCGCGCTGGCCCGGCGACTGTGCGGTTTCGGGATGCAGAGCTTCGCCTTCCCGCACCAACGCGTCGTACACGGTGCGGTTGAGCCGCCACTGCGGGAAGGAACGGCCGCGTTTCGGCCGTGACTTTTGCGCTGAATCAATCCACATGGAAAGTATTATTGCGCAATTGAAATGTCCATATATGATTATGGAAAGCAATAAAAAATATCGACAGGTTTCAATTTTAATTTTGAAGTCTGTTTTTTCCCCGGTGTCAGAATAGTTGTCGCGTCACCTGATGAGTAAAAACGTATCGGGGGCGGGCAAGAGAGTCGTGTGAACAAGTATCCAGCAGAACGAAGAGAAGCGCTACTGCGGCAGATGATGCCGCCCCAAAACAAGCCGGTGTCGGAGTTGGCCCGGGAGAGTGGAATCACGGAGCAACCCCTTTATACTTGGCGCCGTCAACTTCGTAATCAAGGAACGCCGGTGCCAGGTAGTGGGAAAAATGCTGAGGAATGGACCTCGGAAGACAAGTTCGCGGTGGTGCTGGAAACGGCGGCGCTGAACGCAGCCGCGTTGGCGGAATATTGCCGCCGCAAGGGACTGTACGTCGAGCAAATCGCCGCGTGGAAAGCGGCCTGCATGTCGGCCAATGCCAGCTTGGTGCCGCTCACGCGCGAGCAGCAGAAGCAGGCCAAGGAAGACAAGAAGCGCATCCGCGAATTGGAGAAAGACTTGAGTCGCAAGGGGAAAGCGCTGGCTGAAGCGGCCGTGCTGCTGATCCTGCGAAAAAAAGCCCAGGCGATCTGGGGGGACAAAGAGGAAGACTGACCAGCGTCCCGGATCGCCTGAAATGTATTGAACTAGTCCGTGAGGCGGTGGATGCCGGAAGCCGTCTTGCGCCAGCGTGCAAGGAGCTGGAAATGAGCCTGCGTACGCTCCAGCGCTGGGTGCGCGATGGCGACGAAGCGGTGGCCGCCGACAAGCCGCACGATCAGTCCGCGCCCTGAGCCGGCCAATAAGTTGAACGAGGAAGAGCGTGCGCAGATACTGGCCGTTGCCAACAGCGAGGAATTCGGCTGCCTGCCGCCAAGCCAAATCGTGCCGGCACTGGCCGACCGGGGCGTGTACATCGCCTCGGAATCGAGCTTCTATCGTGTGTTGAAAGCGGCATCTCAGCAGCATCACCTGGGCCGGGCGAAGAAGCCCGCCAGTCGTGTCTTGACCAGCCACTGCGCCACCGGCCCGAACCAAGTCTGGAGTTGGGATATTACGTCGATGCCGGCCGCCGTGAAGGGCCAATACTATTACTGGTATATGGTGCTCGATATCTTTAGCCGGAAATCGTCGGTCATGAGGTCCACGTGGCCGAATCGGCGGAACTGGCCTCGCTCCTGATGCGCCGCACCAGCCTGGCTGAAGGGCTGGCGGGCCGACCGCTGGTGCTCCACTCGGACAATGGCAGCGCCATGAAGGGCTCAACCATGCTCGCCATGCTGAAGCAACTGGGCGTGGCGCCGTCGTTCAGCCGGCCGCGGGTGAGCAACGACAATGCTTACGCAGAGTCCTTGTTCCGGACGTGTAAATACCGGCCGAACTACCCGGACAAGCCGTTCGGCAGCATCGATGAGGCGCGCGAATGGATACTGAAATTCGTGCAGTGGTACAACCACCAGCACAAACACAGCGGTCCGAAATTCGTGGCGCCGGCACAGCGCCACGATGGCCGAGATGCCGCGATCCTGCGGCACCGAGAGCACGTCTACGAGGCCGCGAAACAGCGGCGTCCAGAGCGATGGTCCGGCGTGACTCGGGACTGGTAATTGAAGGAGGAGGTTTGGCTGAATTCGGAGCGGAGTCAGCCAGAAGCACTAACGCAAGCCGCATGACTTGACGCGACATCTTTGTTGATAACTACCGTTTGCGTGGGATGGTTTGTCTTGGCTATTTATTGTCCGACAATGAATTGAAAAAATAGAGGCTAGGATATGCAGAGTTTTCCATCGCTTATCACTATCGTTAGATTGCTGGCAGTATTCTTCTTCAGCTATTTTATCGTTTCAGCGCCTGCCGCCATGGCCAGCCCTCCTGACGCGACTGCCGCCATTGCGATTGACGGACCGGCAGTTACGGTGACGACTACGCTAGCGGAGCAGAACGCCCGCCTCACATTCAACGGCACGGCCGGACAGCGCATTAGCGTCAATGCCAGTGCCATTTCCCCTTCGCTCACCTGCACGAGGTTCTCCGTGGTCAACCCCGATGGCAGCAACCTGAGTGCCCCCAATACCAGTTGCAGTTCCTCTCATTTTATCGGTGTGCTGACGCTGCCGGCCACGGGCAGTTACACCATCGTGATGGATCCGAGCGGCGCAAACACCGGTAGTGTAACGTTTTCGCTTTATGCGGTGCCGCCGGCTGCGGACGGCAGCATCACCGTCGGGGGCGCTCCGGTGACGTTCACGACGACCGTGCCGGGGCAGGATGTCCGCCTCACATTCAGCGGCACGGCCGGACAGCGCATTAGCGTCAATGCCAGTGCCATTTCCCCTTCGCTCACCTGCACGAGGTTCTCCGTGGTCAACCCCGATGGCAGCAACCTGAGTGCCCCCAATACCAGTTGCAGTTCCTCTCATTTTATCGGTGTGCTGACGCTGCCGGCCACGGGCAGTTACACCATCGTGATGGATCCGAGCGGCGCAAACACCGGTAGTGCAACGTTTTCGCTTTATGCGGTGCCGCCGGCTGCGGACGGCAGCATCACCTTCGGGGGCGCTCCGGTGACGTTCACGACGACCGTGCCGGGGCAGGATGTCCGCCTCACATTCAACGGCACGGCCGGACAGCGCATTAGCGTCAATGCCAGTGCCATTTCCCCTTCGCTCACCTGCACGAGGTTCTCCGTGGTCAACCCCGATGGCAGCAACCTGAGTGCCCCCAATACCAGTTGCAGTTCCTCTCATTTTATCGGTGTGCTGACGCTGCCGGCCACGGGCAGTTACACCATCGTGATGGATCCGAGCGGCGCAAACACCGGTAGTGCAACGTTTTCGCTTTATGCGGTGCCGCCGGATGCGAGCGGCAGCATCACCGTCGGGGGCGCTCCTGTGACGTTCACGACGACCGTGCCGGGGCAGGATGTCCGCCTCACGTTCAGCGGCACGGCCGGACAGCGCATTAGCGTCAATGCCAGTGCCATTTCCCCTTCGCTCCCCTGCCCGAGGTTTTCCGTGGTCAACCCCGATGGCAGCAACCTGAGTGCCCCCAATACCAGTTGCAGTTCCTCTTATTTTATCGGTGTGCTGACGCTGCCGGTCACGGGCAGCTACACCATCGTGATGGATCCGAGCGGCGCAAACATCGCTAGCGCGACATTTTCGCTTTATGCGGTGCCGCCGGATGCGAGCGGCAGCATCACCGTCGGGGGCGCCCCTGTGACGTTCACGACGACCGTGCCGGGGCAGGATGTCCGCCTCACGTTCAGCGGCACGGCCGGACAGCGCATTAGCGTCAATGCCAGTGCCATTTCCCCTTCGCTCCCCTGCCCGAGGTTCTCCGTGGTCAACCCCGATGGCAGCAACCTGAGTGCCCCCAATACCAGTTGCAGTTCCTCTTATTTTATCGGTGTGCTGACGCTGCCGGCCACGGGCAGTTACACCATCGTGATGGATCCGAGCGACGCGAACACCGGTAGTGCAACGTTTTCGCTTTACACGGTGCCGCCGGATGCGAGCGGCAGCATCACCGTCGGGGGCGCTCCGGTGACGCTGACGACGACGGCGCCGGGACAGAACGCCCGCCTCACGTTCAGTGGCACTTCCGGGCAGCGCATCAGTCTGAACGCCGGTGGAATTTCCTACACGGTCTCCTGCGCGACGTTCTCGCTGCTCAATCCCGACGGCAGCGCCTTGAGCGCACCAAGCTACAATTGCGCTTCTTCCTATTCTATGGGCGCGCTGACGCTGCCGGCCACGGGCAGTTACACCATCGTGATGGATCCGAGCGGCGCAAACATCGCTAGTGCGACATTTTCGCTTGCGCTGGTGTTGCCGCCGCCGACGGCGGATTTCACCCCCAGCGTCAGCTCCGGCGAAGCGCCGCTTGACGTGACGTTCCAGAATACGAGCAGCGGGACGGCCACGTCGTACGCATGGAACTTTGGCGATGGCCGTACCAGTAGCGTAGCCAGCCCGACCGTCCGGTTCAGCCAGGCCGGTACGTTCAACGTCGTGTTGCGCGCCACCGGCATGGGCGGCTATACCGAAGCGACCAAAGTAGTGACGCTGGGCGCCGACGTCACCGGCCCCGCGCTCGGTCCGATCGTATCGGCCGGTGTCCCGATTGGCGCAACACTGGCATTGCAGCAGAGCAGCCAGTTGAACTTTACCGTGACCGATGCCGGCGGCGTGCAGTCAGTGACGGCGAATTTGTCGGGCCAGGCAATCGGCGTCCCGAACATGGGTGGCGGAAACTACCAACTGACGCTTGATCCGCTGCAATACGCCAACGGAAACTACGTCCTGACGATCAACGCCAAGGACATGCTTGGCAATACATCATCCGCCCAGGTCGCGGTGGTGATCAATCTGCCTGCGCCGGCCGCCCCCACGTTGACCGCGCCGGCAAGCAATTTCAAAACCAATCAAGCGTCGCTTGCCGTCAGCGGCACGACGGCGCTGGGTGCCGAGGCGCAATTGTTGTTGAACGGCGTCGGGCAGGGCGCTTGGTTCGCGGTCGCCGGTCAAGCTTTCAGCTCGACGCTGACGCTGGCCGAGGGCGCCAACCAGGTCGCCATCCAGGTGAGGAACAATCGCGGGCTGAGCCCGGCCAGCGCGGCGGTACAGGTCACCCTCGACAGCTCGAAGCCGGCCGGCCCGGTTGCGCTGACCGCGATCTCGCAGGCGCAAGGGAAGGTGCGCCTGAACTGGACGCCGTCGACGGACCAGGCTTCGCTGGGCAGCGTCGTGTACCGCTCCGCCACGGCCTTCGGCACGGCGGCGCAGGCCGTCAGGCTGAACGCCAGTCCGTTGGCCGAGCGCAGCTTCGAAGACCTGCCGGCGGCCGACGGCAGCTATTATTACCGGGTCGCCTCGGTGAACCCGCAGGGCACCCTGAGCGCGCTGTCGAACAGCGTACTGGCGCGCGCCGACTCGACGCCGCCCAAGGCGACGTCGATTCTGTACGCGCCGGCGGGCAAGTACGACGCTGCCAGCGGGCGCATCGGCCAGGGCGCGGTCGACCTGACCGTCACCGTCAGCGAGCCCATGCTCGCCAGCCTGTTCCTGTCGATCGTGCCGCAGGGCGGCGCGCCGATCCCGGTCGAGTTGACCCAGCGCGGCGAGAACACCTACGCCGGCCGCTTCCTGGTCGACGCCAACACGCCGTCCGGCGTCGCCAACGCGCTGTTTTCGGCGCGCGACGCGGTCGGCAACCGCGGCACCGATATCGGCGCCGGTGCCACGCTGAAAATCGACACCGCCGGCCCGGACCTGTCCGGCATCGTCTTGAGCCCGGCCACGCCGATCCAGAACGACAGCGCGCGCACCGTGCAAGCCACGTTCAGCTTCAGCAAGGCGCCGGCGGCCGCGCCCCAGGTCAAATATGCGCTTTCCGGGCCGCTGCGCACCCCGGTGGTGCTGGCCGCGCTGACGCAGCTCAATCCGAACACCTACCAGGGCAGCTTCGTGCTGCCCGGCGACGCCGGCCTGGGCGGCCCCGAGTCGCTCAGTTTCAGCTTCCAGGCGCAGGACGATTTAATGAACGTCTCGACCAGGGTGGCGGCAGCCAACCGCTTCCAGGTCTACCAGGGCACGCTGCCGCCGGCCAATGTGCCGTTCGGTTTGACGGCCAAGGCGCAGGCCGCGGGCAAGGTCAGGCTGGCCTGGCAGGCGGTGGACGAGGCCACCAGTTACCAGCTGTTCCGCCAGGCGCCGGGCCAGGGCGGCTTGCAGGCGCTGCAGCGCGCCGGCGGCGCCGACTACACCGACCAGACCGCGCAAGACGGCGCCTACCGTTATGCCGTCGCCGCCGTGCGGCAGGCCAACGGCCAGGAGTCGGTGTCGGGGCAAAGCGCGCCGGTCGACGTGCTCGCCAGCGCCACCGCGCCGGGCGCGCCGCAGAACCTGGCGCTGCAACTGACCGGGCGGGGTATTTACGCCAGTTGGCAACCGCCGCTTGCGAGCACGGTGGATTCCTATAATCTGTACCGCGCCGGCGGCAGCGCCATCACCGGCGTTGCGGGGCTGAGTCCGTTGAAGAGCGGCGTCAAGACGCCGTTCACCTACGACACCAATCCGCAGCCGTCGGCGGGCGCGTACGTGGTGACGTCGGTCGACGCGGCCGGCAACGAGTCGGCGATCTCGAATTCGAGCTATCTGAACCCCAGCCTACTGCCGGTGCGTAATCTGAAGGTCGAGCAGATCGGCAACGGGCTGCCCGTACTGAGCTGGGCGGCGCCGAACGGTAACGTGGTGTCCTACCAGGTCTACGTCGGCCCGGACGCCGGCAGGACCAAACTGAGCGCCGCGCCGACCGGCGCCACCACCCTGGTCGACACCGGCTATACGGGCGGCGAGCGGCGCTACAGCGTGGCGTCGGTCGACGCCAACGGCGTGGAAATGCCGCGCAACGTGCTGCTGCCGAACGTGGCGGCGCAGATCGCCGCCGGCCTGCCGCTGCGGCGCGGCGTGATGAACCGGCTGCAGGTGCAGGTGGCCAACACCTCGGCCAGCGCGCTCGACGGCGTGCGTGTGGTGGTGCGCCTGCCGGTGAACCCGGACGCCAGCGAATTCAAGGAGCACAAGTCGGCCGCGTTCGCGTTGGCCGCCAACCAGACGCTGCTGGTGCCCGTGGTGGTGGCCGGCTACGCCGGCCTGCCGGCGGCGCCCGAGGCCCAGGTTGGTGTCGAGATCGCGCCCAACGAGGGCGAGCTGGTCAAAATCGCCCGGCCGCAGACGGTGGCGGTGGGCGAGGGCGCGCTGGTGGTCGGCATGGCCACCGACGCCTTCACCCGCGGCGGCGCCGGCAAGCTGAAGCTGACCATCGAGAACACCAGCGAAGTCGACGTGGAATTGCTCGTCGCCACCGGCAACGGCAAGGCGCCGTCGTCGGAGTTGCGCTTCAAGATCCTGGACGCCGACGGCAACGTGCTGGCCACCCAACCCTACGTCCAGGCCGGCGGCGCCAACGTCGTTACGTTGAGCAACGGCCTGACCGTGGCGCGCATCGCGGCCGGGGCGAGCTATGTTTCCGAACTGTTCACGCTGAACGTGCCGGCTTCCAGCCCCAACCGCATCCGCGTCAAGCTCGAGGTCGACAAATTGCGCTACCACACGGGCCAGGACGACGAGCTGCAGATCGCCGGGCGCGGCTCGGAGAAATCGATTTCGCTGCTCGACACCGCCTACGTCGGCGAGGTCAGCGACGTCGCGCCGCTGAGCTCCTTCGGCGACCAGGACGTGCTCATCCGCGGACGCGCGCTGGAACGCGCCGGCAACGCGGCGCTGCCCAATACGCGCCTGAAACTGGTCCTCAACCAGCAGGGCTACGAACGCAGCTTCAGCGTGCTCACCGACGCCGCGGGCGCTTTTTCCTACAGCTTCAAACCGACCCTCACCGACGCCGGCCTGTACAAGGTCAGCGCAGTGCACCCCGACATCACCGACCGGCCCGAGCAAAAGGCTTTCACCATCCACCGCGTGACGGTCGGCCCGACGCCGTACCGGCTCGACGTGCCGAGGAACTATCCGTTCCCGATTCCTTTCGTCGCCAAGGCCGGGCCGGGCACGACGGCGAGCCGGCTGCGCTTCACGCTGGACGCGGCCAGCCAGCCGACCGGCCAATTGCCGGCGGGCGTCAGCGTGCAACTGCCGGCGCCGGTCAGCCTGGCCGAGCGCCAGAGCCTGAACGTGCCGGTGCAGTTTAGCGCCGACAACGACGCGCAGCCGTCGGGCAGCCTGGTCTTGAACGTCGTCAGCGACGAACACGCCGGCGCGCCGCTGGCCCAGGTCAGGGTGGACTACCAACTGTCGCAGGCGAAACCGTATCTGGTGAGCACGCCGGCGTATCTCGAAACCGGCCTGGCGCAAGGCGGCAGCCAGGTCGAATCGTTCACGCTGAAGAACCAGGGCTTGCAGGAGGCGCTGAACCTGCGGTTCAGCTTGAGCAAGGCGGACGGCGGCGCCGCGCCCGGCTGGATCAGCATTGGCAGCCAGGCCGCCGGCACGCTGGCCGTCGGCGCCAGCCGGGCGATCGACCTGGCGTTCACGCCGCCGGCGGGCACGCCGGAGGGCGTGTACGAATTCAAGCTCCACATCGCCGGCGACAACCTGCCGGCCCAGGCGCTGGGCGTGTACGTCAGCCTGAGCCAGAGCGGCAAGGGCAATCTGCTGTTCAAGGCGGCCGACATCTACACCGCCACGGTGGGCAAGGACGGCCGCCTGGTCGCCGGGCTGGCCAACGCCAGCATCACAGTGCAGAACGAAGACATGCCGACCATCACGCGGGAGCTGTCGACCGACGCCGCGGGTGAGGCGCTGTTCCAGAACCTGCCCGCCGGCCGCTATCAATTCCGCGCCAGGGCGGCCAACCACCAAGAGGCCGGGGGCCGCCTGCAGGTGAAGCCGGGCATCACATCCAACCAGCCGGTGTTCCTCAACTATAACTTGATCACGGTGGAGTGGACGGTACGCGAAATCGCCATCGAAGACCGCTACGAGATCAACCTCAACACCACCTTCGAGACCGACGTGCCGGCGGCGGTGGTGCTGCTGGAGCCGGCCAGCGTCAACCTGCCCAGGATGCGCGCCGGCGACGTGTATTTCGGCGAACTGACGCTGACCAACTACGGCCTGGTTCGCGCCGACAACGTGACGCAAGTGCTGCCGGCGAGCGACGCCATGTTCCGCTTCGAATTCCTGGTCGAGGTGCCGCCGGTGCTGGGGGCCAAGCAGCGCGTCACCATCCCGTACCGGGTGATCGCGCTGCAATCGCCGGACGCCGCGGCCAGCGGCGCCAACGCCTCCGGTGGCGGCGGCTGCGGCGGCCATTCCTACAGCACCAGGGTGAGCTGCAGTTACGTGTGCGCCAACGGCGCCACGTCGAGCGGCGGCTCCAGCGCCTTATGGACCTACGGCAACGGATATTCCGGCAGTTGCGGTGGCGGCGACGGTGGTGCTGGCGGCGTCAGCGGTCCTGGCGGACATTCCACGCCAATCAAGATGAAAGGCAAAAAATGCCAATACGTGCCCAAGGGCGGAACCAGCTGCGAAGGATGAGCAAGCGATGAACAAGCCACTAGTCTCATTTTTGACGTTGGCGCTGTTGGCCCTGCTGGCATGGCCGACAGCGCATGCCGAGGACTCCCGCAACGGCCTGCGGATAACGCTGCCCAACGGCTACGCCAACGTGGCGGTCGATGACCTGCGCGTGGCGAGCACGGCGGGCGCGGTGCGCTGGACGCGCCACTGGGACGGGCAGGAATGGAAATTCAACCCGCACTGGGAAAGCCTGTCGCAGTCGTGGAAAAACCTCACCGGCAGCCAGAGCGCCAACACCACCGGCGGCACGTCCGGCGCGTCGACGGCGTCGTCGGGCGGAAACGGCGGCGGTTGCTGGGTGTGGGTGGACGACGACTGGCAGCCGTCGACTGGCAGCGTGGTGATTGGCGGCGTGCCCCAGGCCGGCCCCATGGTGCCGATACGCACCACGCCGTTCAACCGCGTGATGGGCGAGGGCGACGGCGACTACCCGCCGCCGCAGCACGTCAGCGTCGACTACGCCGCGCTGTGCGCGGGCAGCGGCGGCGCCGGCGCGCGCGACGCGGAAGCCATCCGCAAGGCCAACGAGTTGTACCTGGGCGAAGCGGGGCGCTTCGCCTTCAGCAACCGCACCATCCTGGAAAAACGCGGCGTGCGCCAGCTGCCTGGCGCGAGCGCGGCCGCGCAATACGCCGCCCTGGCGACGGGCGCCATTGCGCTGGCGCCGGTGGACAACGCCAAGGGCTTCCGCTGGATCGACCGGGGCGGCGCCTGGATCGACTACAACACCCAGGGGCAGGTGGTGGCCTGGGGCGACCAGAACGACAACAGGGTCTGGATGCTGCGCGACCTCGGCGGCGTGCTGCGCGGCGTGGCCGACGCCAACGGCCACGTGCTGTACAGCCTGCACTACACCGGCGAACTGGTCACCGAAGTGCGGGACTACGGGGTCGGCGCCGGCGACCCGGGACGCTCGGTCAAATACGCATACGACGCCCACAACCGCCTGGTGCGGGTCACCGACGCGCGCGGCAACGCCAGCAAGTACGACTACGATGCGGGCAACCGCATCGTCGCCATCACGGATGCCGAGGGGCGCACAGAACAGCTGGGCTACAGCGGTGACACGGTCAAGCGGCGCACGGCGCCCGACGGCGCGGTGACGGACTACGAGTTCGACTACGACGACACCAACAAACAGTTTGGCAGCAAGATCACCGGCCCGGAAACGGCGGCGGGGCGCCGCGTGGAAGACTATGCCCACAACCGCGTAGGCAAGTTGGTGCGCACGATCGTCAACGGGCGTACCGAGGCGGAGGTGCGCTACGACACGGCGGCGCGCAGCCGCATCGTCACCAACGCGCGCGGCTTCACGACGCGCGTGAGCAGCAACGAATTCGACCAGGCGGTCGAGATCGTCCACCCGGACGGCGCCGGCGAGAAGCGCAGCTATTCCGCGCAGCACCTGGGCTTGACCGAGGAAGTCGACGAACTGGGCGTCAAGACCCGCTACCAGTACGACGACAAAGGCAGGCTGGCGAAGAAGACCGAAGCGGCCGGAAGCGCGGACGCGCGCGTCACCGACTACACCCGCAACAGCCTCGGACAAATCACCTCGGTCACCAGCCGGGGGCGCACGGAGGCGAACGGCACGCTGACCCTGGACGCGGTCTGGTTGCTTGAGTACGACGCCCTCGGCCAGCTCAAAAAAACCACCGACCCCGAAGCGAACGTGCGCCAGTACCGCTACGACCATGCCGGCAATCTGGTGGGCACGACCGACCCGCGCGGCAACGCCACACGTTATGAGGTCGACGCGGGCGGTAACTTGAGCAAGGTCAGCGATGCCCTGGGCCGTAGCCGCAGCTACGAGTACGACAAGGTGGGCAATTTGATTGTGTTCACGGACGCCCGCGCCAAGACAGTGCGGGCCGCCTACGACGCGATGAACCGGCGTTGGCAAAGCAGCAACGCGGTGGGTGGGGTGTACGAGGTGCAATACAACGGCCAGGGCCTGGCGGTCTCCGAAACCGACGAAGACGGCAGAACCACGCTGGCCGAGTACGACAACTTCCTGGCGCTGACAAAGCAAACCGACGCGTTGAACAATGCGACCCGGTTCGGCTACCAGGTCGCCGATGGCAGCGCCGCAGGCCAACTTGGCAGCCTGAATCAAGCCACCGAGGTGAGCTACCCCACCTTCACCCGGCAAACCCGGTTCGACCGGCGCGAGCGCCAGACCAGCGAAAGCCTGAAAAACAGCAATGCCCAAGGCCAGGAAACCCTCACCAGCAGCGTCGGCTACGACAAGCGCGGCCAGGTCATAAGCGAACTGGACGCCAACGGCCACAGCCGCACGCGCGGCTACAACGCGTTTGGCCAGCAGACCGAACACGTCGATGCCCTGGCCGGCAAGACCAGCTACGAGTACGACGCGCGCGGCAACCTGCTGCAAGTAAGCGACGCCAAAGGGAACGTCCACCGCTTTGACTACGACCGCAACGACCGGGTCGTCAAGCAGACGCTGCCGCTGGGCCAAAGCACGCGCTTCGACTACGACGCCGCCGGCAACGTGATCGAAAAAATCGATCCGCTCGGGAATAAGTTGAGCGCCACTTACGACGCGGCCAACCGCCTGGTCGAAATCAGGCAATACAAGGCGGACGGCACCTTGCTGCGCAGCAGCACCCTGACCCTGGACGCCAACGACAACCTGGCCGCCTGGAGCGATACCGACCACGTCGCGAACAAAACCAGCGGCGCCCGCGCCACCTTCGACGACGCCAACCGCAAAACCGGCGAAACCGTCACCTACCCCGGCGGCCACACCCTGGGTTACGGCTACGCCTACAGCGCCGCCGGCAAGAAGATGCAACTTGCCTGGCCCGACGGCACGCAGATAGCGTATGGCTACAGCCCGCACGGCATGCTCGCCTCCGTCACTATTCCGGGCGAGGGCGCGATCAGCGTCAACCGCTACAAATGGACCGCCGCCGAGCAAACCGCGCTGCCCGGCGGCGGCGCGCAGGAAAAAACATACGACGGCCTGCTGAAGCTGGAGACCTTCAAAGTCAAGTCGCCGGCGCAACAGAGCGTGCTGGAGCTGAGCCACCAGTACGGCAAGGTGCAGGAACTGAAAAAGCGCAGCCGCACCGACACGGCCAACAACACCAGCACCACCCAAAGCCACGACTACCAGTACGACAAGGAAGACCGGCTCGCCGTCGCGACGACGGATGGCGGCGGCCTGTTCGGCACGGACACGGAGGGTTTTACGCTGGACGCCGTGGCCAACCGCGTCGCGCACACCAAACAGAACGGGGCGTGGCTCTACGACGCCAACAACCGCCTGACCCGGCGCGGCAACGGCGCGTGCGGCGCGGTGGGGGTGGTGTGTTACGAATACGACGCGGCGGGCAACCTGGGCAGGCAGACGGAAGGCGCGAAGCTCACCCGATACGGCTACAACGCCAGTAACCAGTTGGTGGAAGTCAAAGATGGCGCCCAACTGGTCGCTAGATACGGCTACGACCCGCTTGGCAGGCGGATCTGGAAAGAGCAGTACCGCGACAAAAACGGCGCGATCCTCGCCCAAGCCCGGCGCACCTACTTCCTGTATGCGGACGAAGGATTGATCGCCGAGGCCAGCCAAAGCATCACGCTCAACGCCGACCAGAGCGTTACCGCCAACGGCGGCGCGGCGATCACCACGCAATACGGACCGCGCCCCGACGCCATGTTCGGCACCGGCATGTTGTTCGTGAAAACGCAAGACAGCAACGGGCAAGCCCGGTACGCTTACTACCACCACGACCACCTGGACACGCCGATCCAGGCGACGGACAAGCAGGGCAACGTGGTGTGGGCGGCGCGCTACGAGCCGTTTGGGCGGGCGCACATCGTCACGCCGGCCGCCACGGTGGACAAACCGACGATCACATCGAACCTGCGGTTGCCGGGGCAGTACGAAGACCAGGAAACGGGATTACACTACAATTACTACAGGGATTATGATCCGCAAACGGGAAGATATATCCAGTCTGATCCGAATGGTCTCGAAGGCGGGCCGAACACATACCTTTACGCAAACGCTAATCCACTGATGTACACCGATCCGACTGGAGAAGTTGGTATTGTTGGCGCGGGAATTGGTGCTGCTTTTGAAATCGGAATGCAAGGCTACAAAAATTACCAAAATGGATGTGATGTCTTCGATCCGAGTAATTATGACTGGTGGGATGTTGCATGGTCGGCAGCGGCTGGTGGACTGGCACCTGGTTGGCTTGGCGTTGGTAAGACCACGATGCAGTCCGGTGGCGCGCTTAGAAATTTGTCGGAACAATTGGGGCGAGCACGCACGGCTAATCGTGCAGGAAAAATTGCAAGACGTATACAAACTCATCGTGGTGAAATTGCGGGTGCGTTAATTGCACAAGGCGCCTGGCAAGGCTACAAGGCGATTGGAAAATATGTGAATGGCGATGATTGTTCATGTAAACGATGATTGGACCTGCAATGCGAAAGTTACTAATTTACGTTATTGGACTCGCTCCGCTTGCCTTTGGACAGGAATGGTTGAGAGCGACTGTTAACGAGCTGCCAGCGTTTGGCTTCGCAATTTTATATCTACTTATATTGCGGGGGCTTGCCGAAAAGTTTGGGAAATAGCATGCATGTGGGAGCGTGCGCCACTTGCTACGTAAGTAGCAATGGGTACAAGCTGCACATCGACACTGCCGAGTAATTACGATTGGTGGGATGTCGTCGTTTCTGGTGGTGTTGGCGCTGCAGGGCCTGGTTGGCTTAACGTGGGGAAAGACCACGTGGCAGTATAGTGGTGCAATCAAAAATTTGTCAGAGCAAGCTGGCCGGGTGCGCACGGCGAATCGAGCTCAGAAAGTTGAAAACCGCATCAACGATCACAAAGACAAAATTAAGAATGCGCTTATCACGCAAGGTATTTTCCAAGGAGCTAAGGAAGCCGGCAAACACATTAATGATCCTTCCGATTCTTCCAATTTTTGCGAATGTCGGCGCTGAAGGCATATATGAAGAAACAACATATTTATTTGCTTGGTATCGCTGGTCTTGGTTTGGCATACCAAAGTATCAAGGACGCACTTGATTGTGGAGCAGTATTTGCTGGCGCCATGCTATGCATTGTGTTGATTATTTCCTGGTTGGCGCATCGTTTCGGAAAGTAAAAGGTATTTCGTAACTGTTCAGCCGCTACGCGGCGGGCAGAATTGGGTTGCCGGCGAGGGCGCGCTGGTGGTCGGCATGGCCACCGACGTCCTCACCCGCGGCTGCGCTTCACGCTGGACGCGGCCAGCCAGCCGTCCGGGCAATTGCCGGCGGGCGTCAGCGTGCAACTGCCGGCGCCGGTCAGCCTGGCCGAGCGCCAGAGCCTGAACGTGCCGGTGCAGTTTAGCGCCGACAACGACGCGCAGCCGTCGGGCAGCCTGGTCTTGAACGTCGTCAGCGACGAACACGCCGGCGCGCCGCTGGCCCAGGTCAGGGTGGACTACCAACTGTCGCAGGCGAAACCGTATCTGGTGAGCACGCCGGCGTATATCGAAACCGGCCTGGCGCAAGGCGGCAGCCAGGTCGAATCGTTCACGCTGAAGAACCAGGGCTTGCAGGAGGCGCTGAACCTGCGGTTCAGCTTGAGCAAGGTGAACGGCGGCGCCGCGCCCGGCTGGATCGGCATTGGCAGCCAGGCCGCCGGCACGTTGGCCGTCGGCGCCAGCCGGGCGATCGACCTGGCGTTCACGCCGGAGGGCGTGTACGAATTCAAGCTCCACATCGCCGGCGACAACCTGCCGGCCCAGGCGCTGGGCGTATACGTCAACCTGAGCCAGAGCGGCAAGGGCAATCTGCTGTTCAAGGCGGCCGACATCTACATCGCCACGGTGGGCAAGGACGGCCGCCTGGTCGCCGGGGTGGCCAACGCCAGCATCACGGTGCGGCCTTCAAAGTCAAGTCGCCGGCGCAACAGAGCGTGCTGGAGCTGAGCCACCAGTACGGCAAGGTGCAGGAACTGAAAAGCCGCAGCCGCACCGACACGGCCAACAACACCAGTACCACCCAAAGCCACGACTACCAGTACGACAAGGAAGACCGGCTCGCCGTCGCGACGACGGATGGCGGCGGCGTGTTCGGCACGGACACGGAGGGTTTTACGCTCGACGCCGTGGCCAACCGCGTCGCGCACACCAAACAAAGCGGGGCGTGGCTCTACGACGCCAACAACCGCCTGACCCGGCGCGGCAGCGGCGCGTGCGGCGCGCCGGGAGTGGTCTGCTACGAATACGACGCGGCGGGCAACCTGGGCAGGCAGACGGAAGGCGCGAAGCTCACCCGATACGGCTACAATGCCAGTAACCAGTTGGTGGAGGTCAAAGATGGCGCCGCCCAACTGGTCGCCCGATACGGTTACGATCCGCTTGGCAGGCGGATCTGGAAAGAGCAGTACCGCGACAAAAACGGCGCGGCCCTCGCGCAAGCCCGGCGCACCCATTTCCTGTACGCGGACGAGGGACTGATCGCCGAGGCCAGCCAAAGCATCACGCTCAACGCCGACCTGAGCGTTACCGCCAACGGCGGCGCGGCGATCACCACGCAATACGGACCGCGCCCCGACGCCATGTTCGGCACCGGCGTGTTGTTCGTGAAAACGCAAGACAGCAACGGGCAAGACAGATACGCTTACTATCACCACGACCACCTGGACACGCCGATCCAGGCGACGGACAAGCAGGGCAACGTGGTGTGGGCGGCGCGCTACGAACCGTTCGGGCGGGCGCACATTATCACGCCGGCCGCGACGGCTGACAAACCGACGATCACATCGAACCTGCGGTTGCCGGGGCAGTATGAGGACCAGGAACCGGGATTGCACTACAATTACTACAGGGATTATGATCCGCAGACTGGCAGGTATATTCAGAGCGACCCGATTGGGCTGGAAGGTGGTATCAATACCTATGGGTATGTTGGGGGCAACCCTGTCATCCGAACTGACCCCTTAGAGACGGTTTAATAACTTAGCGGAAATTTAGTCGATGCAGCAGCAACGATCCCATGGCCAGGTAGATCATGTTTTCCGACACGTCAATGCGCTGTTCGTAGTCGCGCACCAGGCGCCGGTAACGCATCAGCCATGCGAACGTTCGCTCGACCTCCCAGCGCCTTGGCTGAACAGCGAAACCTTGCTGCCCCTGCAAACGCCGCACGACTTCCACAGTAAAGTCGAGAAACGCGGCCTTGTCCATCAACTGTCTGCGGTCGTATGCCGCATCTCCAAACAGATGCTTCACCCACGGCCAGCGTTTGATCAAGCCATCGAGCACCATCTGCGCGCCAGTGGAGTCGGCAATGTCGGCTGGCGTCAGGTGCATCGCCAGCAAGCGACCATCCGTGTCGACTGCGATATGGCGTTTGCGCCCGCTGAGTTTCTTGTTGGCGTCATAACCTCGCGTTCGCGCGCCGGGCGCTTTCACGCTCTGGCTATCGACAACACCGGCACTCGGCAGCACCTCCCGCTCATTGCACAAGCGATCCAGCATCAGCGCCAAGTCATGGATGGTACGAAACAGCATGCGCCGCATCAGCCGCCGAAACCAGTAATAGACCGTCTGATACGGAGGGAAATCATTCGGCAGCATGCGCCACTCGCATCCAGACCGCACCATGTAACGCAACGCATTGATCACCGTACGCAAATCCGTCTTGCGAGGCCTTCCCGTCTTCGCTTGCTTTGGTAGCAGCGGTGCGATCAAGCGCCACTCTTCATCTTTCACATCCGTGGGATAGCCACGTTTGAGTCCCGTCCTCACCTGCTGATGCCGGTTTCGATTCTCTTGCGTCCACATCATCAATCGCTCCAAAACATCAAAGATGCTTTGACCCGAAAGTTGCTATGAAGTTTTTAAACCGTCACTTAGGAGTATTTTTGAGGCGCTCTGGGGAATTTGACGCGGACAAGCGTGCGGCGTTGGTGCCGGCGCCTCCTGGTCGTTCTTATATGACATCAAATGGGAAAAAAAGAATCGTAGTTCTTTTGGTTTACTGTTGAGATTGTTGCTGCGCATCAACTAATGCCCAAAGCGGCATTGCGGATTGGCCGCCGCCATATATCCTCCCTACAAGACGTACCTGTTAATTCGACTGCGGACGCAAGGCCCGCCAAATAGCTACCGGTCGTCAGGTCGCTCGCTATCATTTTGGGTATTCCGGTGTATTGATTTTTTCAAGCCGAGTAAGCGATGAAAACGAACGCGACAAACACACCTGCAATGAAACTATCCCGTAGCGCATCCGGCAGGTGGTTCGCCGCCGTGCTGCTTTTGGCGGCCGGCTTGCTGTCCGTGCCCGCCGTCCTGGCTCAGGCGACGGTCTGCGCCCGCGTCAAGATCGAGATCAAGCAGGCGCTGACGCTGGAGCGCCAGGCCTTCGACGCGGAGATGAGGATCAGCAACACCACCGACACCGGGGTGATCGAAAACGTCGCGGTGGAGCTGAAGGTCCGCGATGAAAGCGGCAGCCCGGTGCCGGTCAGCGACAATCCGAACGACACCTCGGCGCGGTTTTTCGTGCGCGTGTCCAACAAAACCAACATTGCCGCCATCGACGGCAGCGGCGCGGTCGCGCCAATGACGACCGGCACCGTCAACTGGCTGCTGATTCCCGCGCCGGGTTCTGCGGGCGCGACGGCGCTGGGGAAGAAATACCTGGTCGGCGCCACGCTGAAATATCAATATGGCGCCGAGCAAACGGTGCTGGACATCGCCCCCGCCGTGATCACCGTCAAGCCGCTGCCGTCGTTGACGCTGGACTATTTTCTGCCGCAAGACGTCAACGCCGACGACCCGCTCACGCCCGCCATCGAGGCGGCCGAGCCGTTCACGCTGGGGGTGCGCGTCAAGAACAATGGCTACGCCACCGCCAAGGCGCTGAAGATCGACTCGGCTCAGCCGAAGATCGTCGAAAACCTGCAGGGCTTGCTGATCAATTTCCTGCTGACCGGCAGTTATGTCAACGACGCGCCGGTGCACAACACGCTGCTAGCCAATTTCGGCGACGTCGCCGGCGGCGCCAGCAAGATGGCGCGCTGGAACATGGAAACCACGCTGGCCGGCAAGTTCGTCGAATTCACCGCCAAATTCAGCCACTCGGACGAGCTGGGCGGCGCGCTGACGTCGATCTTGCAGGCGGCCAATGCCCACGCGCTGATCCACGACGTGCGCGTCGATTTGCCGGGGCGCGACTATGTGCGCGACTTCCTGGCGCGCGACGGCGACGTCGTCCGGGTGTACGAGTCCGACGGCCCGGACACCGTGGTGAGCGACCGCAGTGGCGTGGCCACGCTGACGGCCGGCACAACCCCGGGCGGCGTGCAGTACCGCTTGAGCTTTCCGCCCACCGCCGGTTTTTCCTATGTCCGGCTGGCCGATCCGTTTAACGGCAGCAAGGTGCCGGGGAAGGTCATGCGCTCGGATGCCAAGCAACTGTCGGCCGAGAACGTGTGGCTGTCAAAGACGCGCAATGCCGGCACCAAGCAGTGGGAGTACTGGGTCAACCTGTTTGACGTGAACAGCAGCGGCGAGTACGACAGCCAGTTCCAGGCGCCGCCGGCGGGCCCACGCGCGCCTGTGATGCAGTTTATCCCGGACCGCGTGGTCCAGGAAGGCAAGCAGGTTTCTTTCCTGGTCGAGGCCAGCAGCCCGGACGGCAAGGCGTTGATGTTCGCGGCGGCGCCGCTGCCGGTCGGCGCCCGTTTGACGCCGCAGGCCGCCGCTGCGGCGGGCCTGGCGCGCGCCATTTTCGACTGGACGCCGGCCAAGGGCAGCGCGGGAAATTACCCGATCAATTACAGCGCCAGCGACGGCAGCCTGAGCGCGGTGCGTTCGGCCGCCATCCGCGTTGAGGCCGCGAAGGCGCCGCCGGGACCGGCCATCCCGAGGATACTGTCGCCCTTGTCGGGGGCCCGGTTGACGCACCGCACACCCGTTCTGGCGGTGCAGGTCTCGGGCGAGGCGGGCGATCCGACCAGCAAGGTGCAGTTTGAACTGTATGCGGACGAGGCCGCCACCAAATTGCTGGCGAGCGCCTTGCTGGACAAGGGGCCGCCCGGCGCGGGCGCCGGCGGCGTCACGCTGTCGGTCCCCACTATTTGGCAGCTGCCGGACGCGTTGAACAACAACACCGCCTACTGGTGGCGCGCGCGCGCCTTCGACGGCGCAGTGTTCAGTCCGTGGGTCTACGCGCGCTTTTCCGTCAACACGTTCAACAATGTGCCGGACCAGTTCAACTTGAACGGTCCCATCCCGCTCTGGGCCGTCGCCTCGCACACGCCGGCGCTGGCGTGGACCAACAGCAAGGACAGTGACGGCGACGCGATCCGCTACGCTGTGACGGTGTACCGCGACGCGGCGCTCAGCACGGTCCTGGCGCAGTCGGCCGACTTGCCGGGCGACGCCAGCGGCAGCACGTCGTGGACCGTGCCGGTGCCGCTGGCGGACGCGCCCAACTACTACTGGCGCGTGCTCGCCAAGGACGCGCTGGACGGGCAAACGCAGGCCGCGGCCAGGACGTTTACGGTCAAGACCACCAGCCCGGAGGCGCCGCTCCCGTTGCCGCTCAGTCCGGCCGCCGGCGGCCGCGGCACCAGTCCCACCACCGCGTTGGTCGCGGGCCGCCGCACGGAGCAGGAAGCGCTACCGGATGTCTATGTGTTTGAGATCGATACCGTCAGCACTTTCGACTCCGGCAACAAGCGCATATCCGGCCTGGTGAAACCGTCCGGCGCGGCGGGCGCCAGCTGGAGCGCTACCAACCTGGTCGAGGACCAGCGTTACTGGTGGCGGGTCAAGGCGCGCCTCGGCCCGATCGAGTCGGCCTGGGCCGGCTCGCACTTCCTGATGAGCGCCGCCAACCACGCGCCGCCGGCGCCGACCGTCAAAAACCCCGGCAACGCGGCGTGGACGGCGTCGCTGCATCCGAGCCTGGAGGCGAACCCGGTGGCCGACCCGGAGGGCGAGGCGGTGCGTTACCAGTTCGAGGTGTACAAGGACGCCGCGCTCGGCCAGAAGTTCGCCGACGGCAGCTCCGCCAACAGCGCGCTGGTTTTGCCGGCGCCGCTGGTGGACGGCGCCGCCTACTGGTGGCGCGTGCGCGCCCTCGACGCGTCTGGCGCGGCCAGCGGCTGGAGCGCGGCGTCCATGTTGCATGTGCGCAGTGCCCCCAGCCAAGGGCTGGCGATCGCCGTGACGTCGCCGGTCGCCTTGGTCGTCCCCCAGCTCAGCGACGGCCGCCGCCAGGTGACGATCCGCTGGGAGGGCGCCGACCCGAATTCGACGGCGACGGTGGCGCTGTACTTCAGCGCCAGCGCGAACGGTTTCGGCGGCACCCGCATCGTCGACGGCTTGCCGCCGCAGGGCGGCGCGCAGTCGGGCGGCTATGTGTGGGACGCGGCGGCGCTGGCCCCGGGCGTGTACTACGTCTACGCCGAAATTTATGATGGCAGCGGGGTCGGCCGGGCCTACGCGCCGGGCGCGGTGGTGATACCGAACGCTCAACCGGGCGGAACGCTGGGCATATCCGGTCCAGGCACCTGGTACGAGGCGGCGGCGGGCACGGTGGCGGTGAGCTGGTCCGGCGCCTCGGAGAGCGCGATGCTGTTGCCCATGTCGGGCAACGCCGTGCCGACCTCGCCGGATGCGCTGGCGGTGTCGGGCGCATCGGGAACCCGCCTGGTTACGCTCTCGCTGCCCTACCAGTGCAACAAAGAGCCGCTGTCGATCACAACCCGTATCGGCGCCGTGCTGACCGAGGACCTGAACTTCGCCGGGCGCGTCGCCAGCACCGGCGCCCGCAAGGTGGTCTATGCGCCGTCGAACACCGGCGACGAGTCGCTGCGGGTGTGCGATATCCGCATCGTGGCGGAACGCAAGCTCGATGCCGCCTATTCGGAGTTCACCGTCTCCGCCAAGCTGAGCAATCTTGGCGCGGCGATCGCCGTCGCCAACGCGGCGCCGCTGGCGAACGCGCCCGGTGTGAGCGTTTTCGGCGCGCTTGAGTTCAACGCCATCGGCGCCGGCGAGCTTGCCAATTCGCGCACGACGGTGACGGTGCGCGCACCGTCCGGGGCGTCCGGTGCCTCCTCCATTTTGCAGAAGGGTTTGACATGGTCAGTTCTCGTCGTCCGCTAGGCCGCGCCGTGGCAGGCGTGGGCGGTGCGCCATGACGGCCGCCGTGCCGCGCTTGCGCCTGACTGTGCAGGGCGTGGACGGGCGCGCCCACACGCTGGAGTTCAGCGACGTTGGCGAGGCCGAGGCGCTGCGCCGCGCGGCCGCGCGCGGCCTGCGCGTGCTGGCGCTCGAGGCCGTCGTGGCCGGTGGTGGCGGCGCGCGCGCCGCGCCGACGCGCTTTCCGCTGGTGTTGTTCAGCCAGGAACTGCTGGCCCTGCTTGAGGCCGGCCTGAATCTGGCCGAGGCCCTGTCGACCCTGCACAGCAAGGAGCGCCACGCCGGCGTGCGCGCCGTGCTGGCGGCCGTGCTGCAGGCGCTGCGCGAGGGGCGCAACTTCTCCGACGTGCTGGCGCAGGCGCCGCAGCACTTCCCCGACGTCTACGTGGCCACCGTGCGCGCCTCCGAGCGCAGCGGCGACCTGGCGCAGGCGCTGACGCGCTACATCGCCTACCAGGTGCAGTTCGAGGGTCTGCGCAAGAAGCTGGTGTCGGCGGCGATCTACCCGGCCATGCTGCTGCTGGTCGGAGGCTTCGTCACGCTGTTCCTGCTCGGCTACGTGGTGCCGCGCTTCGCAGTGGTGTACGAGTCGTCCGGGCGCGAGCTGCCGTGGTTGTCGGCCATGCTGCTGGCGTTCGGCAAACTCGTCGATAAAAATTGGCATGCAGCGGCGGCGGCCCTGCTGGCGCCGGCGGCCGCGCTGGCCTGGGGCGTCGGCCGGGCCGGCGGCCGCGCTTGGCTGGCGGCCAGGGTGCTGGACCTGCCCTGGCTGGCGCAGCGGGCCGACGCGTTCCGCCTGGCGCGCTTCTACCGCGCGCTTAGCCTGCTGCTGGCCTCGGGCATCGCGCTGCCGCGGGCGATGGGCATGGTGGGCGGCCTACTGGGGCCGCGCCAGCAGGCCGCGCTGGCGTCGTGCCGCCTGGCGCTGGAGCAGGGCCGGAGCTTGTCGGCGGCGCTGGTCGACGCCGGCCTGGCCAGCGCGGTGGCCGAGTCGCTGGTCAAGGTGGGCGAGCGTTCCGGCCAGATGGCCGACATGCTTGAGCGCACCGCGCGCTTCGCCGACGACGAGTTTTCGCGCTGGGTCGACTGGGCCTCGCGCCTGCTCGAGCCGGTGTTGATGGTGCTCATCGGCCTGGTGGTCGGCACCGTGGTGATGTTGATGTACATGCCGATTTTCGAGCTGGCCGGGAGCGTGCAATGAGCGCGGCGGCGTTGCCGTGTCCGCTGACGGCGGCGCTGATGGCGCAGGCCCGCGCGCTCTGCGCCAGCGACAACGTGGCGCTGCTGGCGGCGCTGCAGCAGGTCAGCGGCTGGCCGGCCGCCGCCCTGATGCAGGTGCTCGGCGCGCGCTGCGGCTATCCGGTGCTGGCGATGGCCGCGCTGCAGGCGCTGCGGCCCGACTTCGACGCGCTCGGCTACGCCGACTGCGTGCAGCGCGGCCTGCTGCTGGCGCGCGGCGGCGACGGCGCCGCCCATCTGGTGCTGTCCGACCCGTTCGACGGCGCGGCCGAGGACTGGGCGCTGCGGCGCTGCGGCGCCGCAGCGCCGCGCGTTGCGCTGGCCCACCCGGAGGACGTGCAGGCCTACCTGCTGCAGTCCGAGCAGCAGTTGCGCGCCATGGACGGCTGCGCGCCCGGCCCGGCCGGGCGCAACGACGAGGAGGTCGCCGCCGTGATCACGCTGGCCAGCATCAACGACGACGCCAGCGCCGTCGTCAAGCTGGTCAATTCGACCCTCTACGACGCGCTCAAGCTGCAGGCCAGCGATATCCACCTCGAGTGTGACGCCGGCTGCCTGCACGTGTTGTACCGCATCGACGGCGTGCTGGTGCCGATCACCCAGGTGCAGGGGCAGGACACGGCCGAGCAGGTGGTGTCGCGCATCAAGGTGATGGCCGAGCTCGACATCGCCGAGCGCCGCGTGCCGCAGGACGGCCGTTTCAAGGTGCGCGTGAACGGGCGCGACATCGACTTCCGCGTCTCGGTGATGCCGAATATCTTCGGCGAGGACGCTGTGCTGCGCCTGCTGGACCGGCAGTCGTTGGGCGAGCGGACCGAGGCGCTGCGGCTGGAGCACTTGGGCCTGGATGGCTGGGCGATCGGCGCGATCCGCCGGCTGGCCGGCAAGCCGCACGGCATGCTGCTGGTGACCGGCCCGACCGGCTCGGGCAAGACCACCACGCTGTACGCGGCCATCACCGAGATCCACACCGGGCGCGACAAGATCGTCACCATCGAGGATCCGGTCGAGTACCGCCTGCCACGGGTGCTGCAAATCCCCGTCAACGAGAAGAAGGGCCTGACGTTCGCGCGCGGGCTGCGCTCGATCTTGCGGCACGACCCGGATAAAATCATGGTCGGCGAGATCCGCGACGACGAGACGGCGCAGATCGCGGTGCAGGCGGCGCTGACCGGCCACCTGGTGTTTACCACGCTGCACGCCAACAACGTGTTCGACGTGCTGGGGCGCTTCCTGCACATGGGCGTGGATGCCTACAGTTTCGCGGCGGCGCTCAACGGCATCGTCGCCCAGCGCCTGCTGCGCATCAATTGCCCGCACTGCGCGGTGGCGATCGAGCCCGACGCGCAACTGCTCGAGGCGGCCGGCCTGTCGGCGGCCCAGGTCGCCGGCTGGACCTTCAAGGCCGGGCGCGGCTGCGGCCACTGCCGCGGCGCTGGCTACAAGGGCCGCAAGGCGGTGGCGGAAGTGCTGTTGCTCGACGACGCGCTGCGCGAGATGATCGTCGCGCAGGCGCCGATCTCGCAGCTCAAGGAGCGCGCCGCGCTGGCCGGCATGGAACCGCTGCGTGCCGTCGCGTGGCGCGCGGTGGCGCGCGGCGACACCACCCTCGAGGAGCTGGTCCGTGTGGCCGGGTAGGGCGGGCCGGCGCGCCACGCTGCTGCTGTTCGTCGGCGCGCGCGGCGTCGAATGCGGCGTGCTGGACGGCGCCGGCTCCACCGCGCAATGGCGCCGCGACAGCCTGCTGCGGGTCGATATCGAGGCCGCTGGCGGCGTCGAGGCGGCGCTGCAGGCGCTCGCCGAGGCGGCGCTGCAATTGCCGGCGCGGGCCGGCGCCGCCGCGCCGCGCCAGCTACGGGTGGTGCTGGCCGAGCGCTGGCTGGCCGTCGCCGGGGCGCCGTGGAACCGGTGCGCGCGCCGGCGCGACGGCGCGCTGACCTATGCCCGGGTCCAGCTGGCGCTGGCCGGCTTCGAAGTCGGCGCCGATGCCACCTTCAGGCTGGACGACGCGCCCTTCGGCGCCCCCCGGTTGGCGCTGGCCTATCCGGCGCCCCTGCTGTACGCGCTCGGGCAACTGGCGGGGCGCCTCGGCGTGCACATGGCGTCGGTTTTGCCGCTGTCGGTGGCGGCCTGGGAGGTGGCGCGGCGGCCGGGCCCGGCGCGCCCGCGCGCGCTGCTGCTGCTCGACGGCGGTGCCCTGGTGCTGGCGCGCGGCGCCGGCGCTGGCCGGCACCACCTCGGCGAGGTGACGCTGCGCACGGGCGAGGACGCGCGCGCGGCGCAGCCACAGCGCCTGCGCGACGCATGGCGGCGCGCTTGCCTGCGCGATCCGCAACTGGCCGCGGTGGCCGAGGTCGGCGTATTCGAGCTGGCGCAGGAAGGCGATGCGGCCGCGCGCGCCGGGGCGCCGTTTGCGGCGCTGGCGCTGCCGCCGCGCGGGGCGCCGGAAGGCGCCCCGCCGGGCTTGCGGCTTGCGGCGCACGCCTGCCGCCTGCGCGCCAGCGTGGACGGCGTCACCGCCGCCGCGGCCTGGTCGGCGCCGCGCGCGCTGGCGCTGGCGGCGTGCGCGCTGCTCAGCGGCGCGCTGCTGCTGCAAGCCTGGCGGGGCAACGTTGCGCTGCGGGCGGTGTCGGCCCGCGCGGCCGCGGTCGCGCGCGCCGACACCGCGCCGGCGCCGGCCCGCCCGCCCGGTTGGAGCGGCGAGGAAGCGACGCGGGTGCGGGCGGTCAACGCGGCGATCGCCGCGCTGAACGTGCCGCTCGCCGCCATCCTGCGCGCGCTGGCGCCGCCGCGCGACTTGCGCATCGCCCTGTTGAGCGTGCAGACCGGCGCCGGCGCGGCGCAGGCCGGGGCCGGCAGCGTCAACATCGTGGCCGAGGCACCCAGCAGCGCGGAGATGGCGCGCTACGTCGCCTTCGTGGCCGAGAGCAGGCCGTTCGTCACCGCCTACCTGGTGCGTCACGAGGTCGACGAAACGACGGCCGAACGGCCCTTTCGTTTCATGGTGGAGGCAAGATGGAGCGAATAATGGCGGCCGCCGGCCGGGCCGCGGCATGCTTGCCGCGCTGCGTGGAACAAGTGGACTGGGCCGCGCGGCGCGGCGCGCGCGCGCTGTCGCGCCGTTTCGGCGCCTGGGGCTGGAGCATGCTGGCGTGCGCCAGTGGCGCTGTCCTGGCCGTCGCGGCGCAGCAGTATCAACTGGCTGCGGCGGCCGCGCTGCAAGCCCGCCTGGCGGCGCCGCCGCCGACCACTGCGGCCGCCCCGGCCGGGGGGGGCGGCGACGCCGCCGCGCGCGCGCGCCTGCGCGCGTTCGAGCAGCATCTGCTGGCGCACGAGGCGATCCCGTCGACGCTGCAGGAACTGTTGGACTTGGGCGGGCGGGAGGGCTTGTCTATGCAGCGCGGTGAGTACCGTCCCCAGGTTGACGGCGCCGGCGCGTTCCTGCGCTATCGCATGACGCTGCCGGTCACCGGCTCGGCGGCGGCGCTCCAGCGTTTTATCCTAGCGGCGCTGCGCCAGCATCCCAGCCTGGCGCTGGAAGGCGTGCAATTGAAGCGCGCGCGCGCCGGCGCGGCCGACGTCGAGGCGCGCATCGAATGGCTCATCCTGAGCCGCCTGCCGGCGCGCGCGGCGGCCGCCGGCGACGGGGGGGCGCCGTGAGCCCGGGCCTGTTGCGCGCCCTGTTGGGCCTGGCCTTGCTGGCCAGCGTCGCCGCGGCCTGGTATGCGCCGGCCGACGGCGCGCCGGCCCGCGCCGGCACGGCCAAGCCGGACGGCCGGCGGGCCGCCGCCGGCAGGGGCGCGCGCGGCGCCCCGCCGGCACCGGCGCTCGACGTGCTGAGCATTCGGCGGCGCGTCGAAGAGGACGAGCAAGAGGACGGGCAGTTATTTACGCCGGCACCCTGGGCCACCGCCACCGCCACCGCACCCGTGCCCGCGGCTGCGGTGGCGGCCGCCGAGCCCGCCGAGCCGGCGGCGGCGCCGGAGCAGGCGCCGCTGCTGCCGTTCCGCGTGCTGGGGCAGTACGAGCAGGCGGGCCAGACGGTGGTGTTCCTCCAGCATGGCGAGCTGAACTTGCTGGTGCGGGTGGGCGACACGATAGCCGAACAATACAAAGTGGAAAGCCTCGTCGGCAATGCGATGAGTTTGCGTTACATCCCGTCGGGCCAAATCCAGACGCTGGAAGTGGGCACGCGTTGAAAAAGGGACGAGCCATGACCTTGAATCGCTGTCGACGGATGTGCCGTGCGTCACTGCGGCGTGCCGTTCGCCTGCTGGGCGCCGGCCTGCTGGCGGCGGCGCTGGCCGGCTGCGCCGGCTCGCAGGCTTACCGCGAGGGCAAGGCCTTGCTGGCCGAAGGCAAGGCCGCCGCCGGCCTGGCCCAGCTGGAGGCCGCCGTCAGGCTGGAGCCGAAGAATGCCGAGTACCGCATCGCGCTGGCGGGCGGGCGCGCCAGCAGCGTCAACCGCCTGGTCGCGGCGGGCGAGGCGGCGCGCCGCGCCGGCGCGCTGAGCGAGGCCGAGAAAGCCTACCGCCAGGCCCAAGTGCTGGACCCCGACAACGCGATGGCGGCCCAAGGCATGGCGGCGCTGGTCGGCGCGCGCCGCCACCGCCTGCTGCTGGCCGAGGCCGAGGCGCTGCTGAAGAAGGGCGCGCTTGCCGATTTGGGCGACGCCCTGGAAAAGCTGCGCCCGGTGCTGGCAGAGGAGCCGCGCCAGCGCGACGCGCTGAATCTGCGTGCGCGCGTCGAAGAGGCCCGCGCCAGGCAGGCGCGGCCCGAAACCAAGCTAGCGGCAACGTTCCGCCAGCCGATCTCGCTGGAGTTCCGCGAGGCGCCGTTGAAGTCGGTGCTGGAGGTGGTGGCCAGATTGTCGGGCCTGAATTTTTTCTACGACCGCGACATCCGCCCCGACCTGAAGGCCACGGTGTTCGCCAGGAACACCACGATCGAGGACGCGATGCGCCTGCTGCTGGTGACGAACCAGCTCGAACAAAAAATCCTCAACGAGAATTCGCTGCTGATCTACCCGAGCACGCCGCAAAAGATTAAGGACTACCAGAGCCTGGCGGTACGTAGCTTTTACCTGACCAACGCCGACGTCAAGGCGGTGTCGAATTCGATCAAAACCATCGTCAAAAGCAAGGACCTGGTCGTTGATGAGCGCCTGGGCATCATCATCATGCGCGACACCCCGGAGGCAATCCGCATCGCCGAGCGCATTGTCGCGCTGCAGGACCTGGGCGATTCGGAGGTGATGCTGGAAGTCGAGATCCTGGAGGTGAAGCGCTCGCGCCTGATGGAGCTGGGCATACATTGGCCGAGCCAGCTCAGCCTGTCGCCGCTACAGGCCGCCGGCGCGCCGCTGACCTTGAGCGCCTTCGACAACCTGAACCCCGGCAGCATCCAGGCGGTGCTCGGCAACGTCGTGCTGAACGCGCGCAAGGAAGACCAGGACGGCAACATCCTGGCCAATCCGCGCATTCGCGTGCGCAACAAGGACAAGGCGAAAATCCAGATCGGCGACCGGGTGCCAGTGATCACGACGACCGCCACCTCGACCGGTTTCGTGTCCGAGTCGGTGACGTACGTCGATGTCGGCTTGAAGCTGGAAGTCGAACCGACCATCTATCTGGACGACGAGGTGGCGATCAAGATCAACCTGGAGGTCTCGAACCTGGTACGGGAAATCATCAGCAAGGCCGGCACGCTGGCCTACCAGATCGGCACCCGCGGCGCCAACACGGTGCTGCGCCTGAGGGACGGCGAAACACAAATCCTGGCCGGCCTGATCAGCGACGAGGACCGCAGCACGGCCAACAAGGTGCCGCTGCTGGGTGAGTTGCCGCTCGCCGGACGTCTGTTCGGCAGCCGCAAGGACGATACCCAGCGCAGCGAGATTCTGCTCTCGATTACGCCGCGGATCGTGCGCACGGTGCGCCGCCCCGACATGCTGGACGCCGAATTCGACTCCGGCACCGAGAGCAGCGTCGGCGTGCAGACTCTGCGCCTGGGCGCCGTGGAAGCGCCCGCCGCCACGCCGCCCGGCGCCGGCGCGCCTGCGCCGCTGCCCGCGCAGGGGCGCGCCGCGCCGGCCGCAGCCAACGTGGCGCCCGCCAGCCTGAGCTGGCAAGCCCCGGCCCAGGTGCGGGTGGGCGAGCAGTTCAGCGCGGTGCTGCGCCTGAGCAGCGAGCAGGCCTTGCGCGGCCTGCCTTTGCTGCTCGGTTTCGATCCGCAGGAGCTGCAGATCGTCGGCGTGCAGGAGGGCGAATTCTTCAAACAGGGGAACGGCCGCACCAGCTTCAGCGAACGCGTCGACGCGGTGCAGGGCAAGGTGTTCGTGGCGCTGGTGCGGCAGGGCGTCAACGGCGACGACGCCGGCGTCAACGGCAGCGGCGATCTGCTCAGCGTGACGTTCAAGGCGCTCAAGGCGGTCCCGGCGGCCAGGTTGCAGTTGCTGTCGGCCACGCCCGAGCCCGCCCCGGCGCTCCCGATCGCGCTGCCGCCCGAGCAACTGGTGCGGGTGCTGCCCTGATGGGCGCGGCGGCGCGCGCGCGCGGTTTTACTTTCATCGAATTGATGATGACGCTGGCGATAATGGCCGTGCTGGCCACGGTCGCCGTGCCGCTGGCCCAACTCGGCGTGCAGCGGCAAAAGGAACATGCGCTGCGCGTCGCGCTGGGCGACATCCGCGAGGCGCTCGACGCCTACAAGCGCGCCTCGGACCAAGGCCGGATCGCGCTCAAGGTGGGCGAGTCGGGCTATCCGAGCGCGCTGGCCCAACTGGTCGAAGGGGTGGACGATCAGCGCAGCCCGAGCAAACGCAAGCTGTATTTTCTGCGCCGCCTGCCGGACGACCCGATGGCGGCGGACGGCGCCTGGGGCCTGCGCAGCTACGCGGCGGCGCCGGACGAACCGGCCGAGGGCGACGACGTGTTCGACGTCTATTCGCAATCCGACAAGCCGGGGCTGAACGGCGTGCCCTACCGGCAATGGTGAAGGCCAACCCCATGCGCGCCCACCGACCCGGTTTCACCCTGATCGAAATGCTGGTGGTCATGGTTGTGATCGCCTTGCTGCTGACCCTGGCGCTGCCGCGCTATATCGGTTCGCTCGAGCAAGCCAGGGAGCGCGTCCTGCGCGAGAACTTGAAAATCATGCGCGTCTCGCTCGACAAATTCTACGCGGACCGGGGGCGCTTCCCGGACACCCTGGCCGATCTGGTCGAGCACAACTATTTGCGCGCCGTACCAATCGACCCGATGACCGAGTCGGCGCTGACCTGGATCGCCGTGCCGGCGGCCGACGCCGAGGCCGCCGGCGTGGCCGACGTCAAGAGTGGCGCGGCGGGAACGGACAAGGAGGGCAACACCTATGAATCGCTGTGACGGCCCGGGCCGGCGGGTGCAGGCCGGCTTTGCCTACCTGTGGGTATTGTTGCTGGTGGCGTTCATGGGGGTGGCCCTGAGCGTGGCGGTGGAAATCGACGCCACGGCTGCGCAGCGCGAGCGCGAACAGCATTTGCTGGCGATAGGGCGGCAGTTCCAGACGGCGATCGCGCGCTATTACGAAAGTGGTTTAGCGGGCGGCAGGAAGGAATATCCGGCAACGCTGGAGGACTTGCTGCGCGATCCGCGCGCGCCGGGTGTCACGCGCCATTTGCGCAAGGTATTTGTCGATCCGCTCACCGGCCGGGCGGAGTGGGGCTTGGTGCTGGTGGGCGGGCGCATCGCAGGCGTGCATTCTCTGTCCGGCAAGAAACCGATCAAACAGGACGGTTTCGCCGCGGAACACATGGGCTTGCGCGGCAAGCAGCGCTACACCGAGTGGCGCTTCGTCTATCCGGCCGACCTGCTGCTGCCGCCGGGCGAAACGGGCGCAATACCGGCTGCCACCCCGGTCGGCACGCCGGACCATTTACAGGAAGAACTGAAATGAGCTATTTTCTGCATGCTTTGCCTTGGCGCCGTGCGCTGTGTGTCCTTGCCATTGCCGCCTGGCACTGCGGCGCGGGCGCGCAGGCGGCAGGCGCGGACGGCCTCCCCGAGGCATTGCGGGGAATCAAACACGCAAGCGGTGTATGCCGGGCCGATGACGCGCGGCCCGGCGCGGGCGCCGACGCGTCGCCCGCGGTCAGCCCGGATTTCGGCTGCGCCATTCCGGTCAGCGCGCTGCAGGCCATGCTGGCGCTGCCAGCTACCGCCTTGGTCGACACCCGCGGCGGCGCGGCGCACCAGGCCTTCCACATAGAGGGTGCGCTGAACCTGAGTGCGCTCGACTTGCGCAGTAAACTCTATTGGCGTGGCAAGACGGTGGTCCTGATCGGCGACGGCAAGGCCGAGCTGGAGCTGTATAGCGAATGTGCGCGCCTCAAGCAGTTGGGCTACAAGCAGGTGGCGGTGCTGCGCGGCGGCATGCCGCAGTGGCTGGCCGAGAACCAGCCCGTGGCCGGACGGGCGCCGGCCGCACCGCAGTTGGCGCGCTTGTCGGCGTCGGAGTTCTGGCTGGCGAGCCAGAGCCTGGACAACCTCGTCGTCTTGTCGAAGCAGCAAAGCGCCTTGCAGGGCGACGTGGCGTTTTCGCTGGTGTTGCCGGAGACGACGCCCGGGTCGCTCAAGGCCGCGCTGGAGCAGCACCGCAAGGAACGCAAGGGCGTGCCGCTGTCTGCGGTCGTGCTGGCCGTCGACGCTGGCGTGGAGGACCAGCAAATCGAGCAGTTGCAGCAGGCGCTCGTGCCGCTGCCCTTGCTGGTGTATGCCGATAGCCGCGAGGCGCTGGTGCGCCAGCTCGCGCTGCAGAAGGCGATCTGGTCGGCGCAGGCGCGCGGCCCGAAACAACTCGCCTGCGGTTTTTAGGCCGGCCCGTGCGCCGCCGGAACTTCCTGCAGCGCCTGTTGTGGGCGCCGGTTGCCGGTCTGGGGCCGGCGGCGCCCGCCGCCGCGCAGCCTGCCGGGCAGGCCGTGCTGCGGCGCCTGCGTTTTAGCGTGACGTTTAGCAATCCCCTGGATCGCCGGCTCGAGCGCCAGCGTTTTTGGTGTTATCTGCCGGCCAGCGCGGCCGCCGGCCAGAGCTTGCGCGAGGTGCAGGTGTCGGCGCCGTACCGGCTGCAAGCCGACGCCCTCGAACATCGTATTTTGGAGCTGTGGTTTGACAACTTCCCGCCGCTCGCGCAGCAGGTCGTCACGTTGACGGCGGTGGTCGAACTCGATCCCACCGCTGCGTTGCGGCGGGCGGTCCTGCCCGGGCGGGCGCAGTGGCTGGCGGCCGAGCGCTATATCGAATCGGAGGCCGCGCCAATCCGCGCCCTGGCCGAGCAATTGCGGCGCGCGGACGAGTTGGCCGGCGCGCGCGCGATTTACGACTGGGTCAGGGGCAATATGCGCTATGCCGGCTATCTGGCCGACGAGGCGGGCGCGTTGCAGGGCCTGCGCGCGCTGCGCGGTGACTGCACGGAATATGCCGACCTGGTGGTGGCGCTGGCGCGCGCCAACGGCTTGCCGGCGCGCATGGTTGGCGGCTACGTGAGCGACCGCGACCTGGCGCCGCGGCCGCGGGACTACCACAACTGGGCCGAGGTTTACCTTGACGGCGGCTGGCGCGTCGTCGATGCGCAGAAGGAAAACTGGCTACCGCCGCCCGGCCAGTATGTGGCGTTCCGGATTTACCGCGACGCGCCGGTCAACCCTGTCGGATTGGCCCACCGTTATCGGCTGCAAGGGGAGCTGGAGGTACTGTTGTGACAGGCCGCGCGCCGCTTGCTTCGCCTTCAAGGCGGTATCGAGCAACTTGTCGTTGCCGTAGATATCGTTGAAGAAATACATTTTCTCATCGTTTTTCGCGAGCACGGTGCCGTAGGCGATCACCACCGGCAGCGGACGCTTCAGCCGTATCGTGTTGGACTTGCCGCTGCCCATGGCGTCGCGGATGCGCTGCTCGGTCCATTCCGGCTCGTCCTGCAAGACGAATTTCGCCAATGCCACCGGGTCTTCCACGCGGATTCGGCCATGGCTCAGGTCGCGCCGGTCGCGTTTGAACAGCTGAACCGCCGGCGTGTGGTGCAGATAGATGTTGTCGCTGTTGGGGAATATGAACTTGATGTCGCCCAGCGCGTTCATCGGGCCCGGCCGCTGGCGGATCCGCCATTGCCCGCGCATCACGGCGTCCAAGTTGGCGCTAGACAACTGCGGCACGGTGGTGCCGGCGGCGGTGACGAACTCCAGGCCCTGCTTGGCGAAATGGCCCGGGTCCGTCAATCGAAGTAATTGTGTATACACCTTTCTTCCTGTAACTCATTGAGTTTCTGATGCCAGTGCGGCAGCTTATACACTTTGACTTCGCATGCGAGCGAGGTAAAGTTGCGACATCCTTGAAATATGAAGTAAAAGTGCTAAATTGTGTGAAAAGAGCCGGAGAGCCGCATGGTGCCTAGCATTTCTTACTTACACTTTACGAATCCGATGACCAGCGAGTGGCCAAAAGGCGCGGCGCGCTTTGAGTGTTGGGCACTCAAGCTCCGGCGGCGGGTGATGCTGTTCGACCCGTTCCAAGTTCGGCTTTGGACCCTCCTGGAAGGCAGTCCCCGTGTGATCGCTATTGCGAACGCCCTGCGTTTTGGCGCCACGACAACGATCAGCAACTTGTCGATTTTTGGGTCAAGGTCGGCCGGCGTGAAATGTGCTGGGTTGTCACATCGAAGCTTCAGCCAACCCGGGCTGGCGACCTCAGTCCTTACGACGACACCTGTGTCCGGTATGTCCAAAGCCTCGCCTCTCACAAGGTCTGGCGTCCTCCCAAGCGCTTGCGCACCGCGGGGTATTTGATCGTGCAAAAGTGGATATTGGTTGGTGGCCGGGGCCGCCCACGGTGAGGCCGGGCCGCACTGTCCAAGTGGTGAACAATCGCGCCGTCGAGTGGGGCGAGAGGGTATTGATATCTTGCTGCTCGCGGTCCTTGGCGCGGAAGTGGCTGGCGCTGGCCGTCACGCTCCAGCCCGGCGCCAGGCGGCCCGACAATTCTCCCTCGATGCCGCCGCTGGTGGCACCGCGCGCCGCGTAATACGCTTGCGTCGTGGTGCCGGGGACTCTGTGCGCGCCGTCCGGCTGGGCCAGCGGCTGGGCCACCTTATCCTGCTTGATTTCGAAGATGCCGATGGAGCCATTGGCGTGGCCGTCGGCTCATTCCCCCTTCACGCCCACTTCCATGCTCCAGCTTGGTGCGGAAGTCCCGTGCCGCTGGCGCATGCAGGCACGTCAATGCGCCCGCTCAGTTGGCATGGTTATCGTGGTCTCCGCTATACTGGCCCCCCAATATTGCCGCCACTAGCCGAAAATCACCATGGACCTGAGTACCCACGCCGCCGTCGTCAACTGCGAAGCGTATCGCGATGGCAGGAAGATCGCCCATTTCGACATCGACAAGGTGGGCGACTTCCTCGGCGACCCCGATTGTTTCGTGTGGATAGGCCTGGCCGGTCCCGATAGCATCGCCATGCAGGCGCTGCAATCGGCGTTTGGCTTGCACGAACTGGCCGTCGAGGATGCGCAGGGGGCGCACGAGCGTCCCAAGCTGGAAGAGTACGGCGACACCCTGTTCATGGTGATGCACACGGCTACCCTGGACGGCGACGCCATCGTCTACGGCGAAACCCACGTCTTTCTCGGCCCCCGCTTCATCATCACGGTGCGCCATGGCGCTTCGGCCGGTTATGCAAAGTTGCGTGAGCGCAAGGAAAGCATGCCCGAGAAATTGGCCAGTGGCCCTGGCTACGTGCTGTACTCCATCATCGACTTCATCGTCGACCAGTACCAGCCCTGTATCGACCATCTGCAGTCGCGCTTCCAGCACTATGAGCTGCAATTGTTCCAGCCCAGTCTCTCCGAAGACAAGCTGCAGGATTTCTACCAGCTCAAGACGGAACTGCTCAAGCTCGACGCGGCCGTCAATCCCCTGCATGACATCTGCACCCAGCTGATCCGTTTCCATGGCGACATCGTGCCCAAGGAAAACCGCATCTATTACCGCGACATTCTCGATCACGTCAAACGCGTCACGCACACGGCGGGCCAGATGCGCGAACTGGTCAATTCGGCCATGCAGGTGGCGCTGGGGCAAATTTCGATCCGCCAGAACGAGGTGGTCAAGCGCCTGGCCGCCTGGGCCGCCATCCTGGCCGTGCCCACCATGGTCTTCAGCCTGTACGGTATGAATTTCGAATTCATGCCGGAACTGAAGTGGCGCGGCAGCTATCCGGCCGTGATCGTTGTCATCATCGCCGGCTGCTACTGGCTGCACCGGCGCCTGAAGCGCGAGGGCTGGCTGTAGGCAGCAGGCTTACACGCCAGCCACCGCGCCAGCCGCTTCCAATATCAGCGCCGCCACTTCGGCGGGCCGGGATGCCAGCGAGACGTGGCTGGCTCAGCGTGATGACTTGGCGCGCTTGCAAGCGCGCTGCCATGCGCTCCTGGTTGACGGGGGAAATCATGCGGTCGGCAGTGGAAACCTGGTACCAGCTGGGTTTATGCTTCCAGGCCGGGTCGCTGACGGTGTCGCCGAAGTTACTGGCCAGCGGCGCTTTCTGCACCACGCCCAGCACGGCGCCTTCTTCCGCATCGAGGTCCTGGCAAAAGCTGTCATGGTATTGCTCGGGCTTGAGCCACAGAGCAGTTCGACGGCACGGATGGCGGCCGGTCACGGCGTGTCACGATGGTGTCACTTTTGCCGTGTAGCCTGCTGCTGTCGATGGGCCATCCGTCGGCAACAGCCCCATTTCGAGAACAGGACGATAGCGTGATGACAGCAAGCCCGGCGTCGCTCAGTGTGCTGGCGCTGGCCGGATGCCTGCTGCTGGCCGGCTTCGCCGCGACAGGAGCGGCGCACGCCGCGCCGCCGCTGTATGCGTTCCAGATTCCTGCCCAGCCGCTCGCCGACGCGCTCAGGGCGTATGGCCTGATCACGGGGATTTCCGTGCTGGCGCCCAGCGGCGCCTTGCGCCAGCGCTACAGCAGTGCCGTGCAAGGCAGCCTGCCGGCGCCGGAGGCGCTGCAACGCCTGCTGTCGGGCACCGGCCTGCAGGCCCATTTTCCAGCGGCGAATGCCGCCATCATCCAGCTGCCTGCCGGCGAGACCCCGGCTGCGCCGCCACTGCCGCCGGAAAGCGGTGCCATCGCCCTGGACGCCATCGATGCCGTGCATGCGGAAGGTGCTGATTATGGCGCTTATGTCAGCGGCGTGCAGGCGCAGTTGCTGCGCGTCCTGTGCCGCTCGGCCCTGACGCGCCCCGGCAGCTACCGTCTGGCGCTACGCTTGCGCATCGCCGCGTCGGGCAGCGTGGCGACGCTGAAACAGGCGGGCAGCACGGGACGCCCGGTGCGCGATGCCGTGATCTCGCGCAGCTTGCGTGCGCAGGTATTCGAGCCGCCGCCGCCGGCCATGCCGCAGCCGATCACCATTCTGCTGCGCCCAGATGACGCTGGCGGCGCCTGCCAGCCGGCACCCGCGGAGGACCAGGCAGATGCCCGATAGCTTGCGCGCGCGCCTGCGCGGCGTGCTGGTGACGCGCTATGGCCAGCTGCGCCGCAAGCTTGAATACATCGTCGGCACCGGGGAGCGCGCGAGCGATGCCCTGCAGGAGACCTGGCTGCGCCTGGAGTCGATGCCCGGCAATACCGCCGTGCGCAATCCCGACGCCTACCTGCTGCAGATGGCGGTCAACGTCGCCACCGACCAGTACCGCCGCGAACACCGGAAATTGAACGATGCCGATATCGACGCCCTGTTCGACGTGGAGGATGAACTGGCCGATCCCGAGCGCATCGTCGCGGCGCGCAGCGAGATCATCGCCCTGGAAGCGGCGCTGCGCCAGCTTACGCCGCGCCAGCGCGAGATCCTGCTGGCGGCGCATATCGATGGCCAGCTCAATCGCGAAATCGCCGCGCGCCTGGATATTTCGCTGAGCCTGGTGGAAAAAGAGTTGCGGCATGCCCTGCGACATTGCCAGCAGTACGTGGGCGCGCCGGCCGACATGGCTGCCCGTGGCGGCCCGCGCCGCTTCTGATACGATTCTTCATCATGACCCAACACAGCAACGACAGCTACAGCGATATCGAGGAACAGGCGAGGCAATGGCTGGTGCGCCTGCGTTCGGGCCGGGCGAGCGAGGCCGAAGCGCAGGCGTTCGCCCGCTGGCGCGCGCAAAGTCCCCACCACGCCCGGGCGGCGCGGGAACTGGGGCAGCTGTGGCGCGGGCTGCGCATGGCGGCGCCCGCGGTGGCGCGCGAGCAGGCCATGCGTGCACCGTCGCGCGGCCGGCGCGCCTTCCTGGGCGGCGCGCTGGCCACGGGCGTGGCGCTGCTGGCCTTGCGTCCGCCGCTGGCCCTGTGGCCGTCCGTGGGCGAACTGGCCGCCGACTATCGCACGGGCACGGGCGAGCAGCGCCAACTGGCGCTGGCCGGCGGCGCACAAGTGCGCATGAATACGCAGACACGCCTGAACCTGCGCGGCGCGGATGACGCCGCGTTCATCGAATTGCTGGCCGGTGAAGCGCAGATCGTCACGGGTGGCCGTGAGGCGTGTACCGTGCTGGCCGGCGGCGCACGGCTGCAGGCGCGCGCCGCCAGTTTCAACGTGCGCTGCCTGCCGGATGGTGACGTGGAATTGAGCTGCCTGGAAGGCCGGGTCGAGGTCGACCACCCGCAGCGGCGCACCAGCTTGTCCGCGTCGCAGCAGTTGCGCTACGGCCCGGCCGAGCTGCGCCTGGCCGCGCCGGCCGATTCGAATGCCGTGCTGGCCTGGCGCCGCGGCCTGCTGTTGTTCAATGACACGCCGCTGGCCCAGGTGGTCGAGGAGCTCAACCGATACCGGCCCGGCAGGATCTTCCTGCAAAGCGAAGAGCTGGGCATGCGCCGCGTCCAAGCGCAGTTTTCCATCGATAAGCTCGATGTCGCCCTGGCGCTGATCCGCGACCTGTACGGCGCCCGGCTCACCTACTTGCCTGGCAATCTGGTCTTGCTCAGCTAGGCCCTGTCACACGCGCGCATCAAGCCGGGCGTGGACCCACGGTATGTCGCCTTCCACTATGGGAACGCTGCCGGCGTTGCCTTCGATAGTGTTTCTGGAAAAAATAAATGCGGGTTAGGCGGGCAGCATGCGTCCCAGTCATGAGCAGCGCATTTTCAGCGCGCCTTCCCTGACCAACCAGCACGTTCATTTTTCCAGGAAATCATTGCCATGACCATGTTTCACACTGCCCGGCGCAAGACCATGACACAGACGCTGCGCGTGCCCGCGCCGCAAGCGGCCATGCGGCTTACGCCACTCGCGTATGCCGTGGCCGTGCTGCTGGCGGCGGGTGGCACGGTGCAGCAGGCGCAGGCGCAGCAGGCGTTCAGCGGCGCCTGGTTTGCCGGCAAGGGCGCGACGCAGGCGACAGCGGTGCAAACGGGGCGGCAGCCTGGCGGCGTGCCGCTGGCGGGACGGCCGGTGGCGCCCGGCGGGCAGACTGGCGAGCAGTTGCAGCGTTCGCTCAATAACCTGAATCTGGCCGCGCGCGCCATCGCTGCGCAGCAGGCGGCGCAGGCACAGGCGCGCCAGGGAGCGGCCGCTGCGCCCGGCGTGCCCGACGGCCTGGTGAATGGCGGCCTGAAGATCGATGCCAACAGCCTGACGGCTGGCTGGCTCAACGCCCAGGCGCCCGTGCAGACGGTGCAGGGAGGCAAGACGACGGTGCTGGTGCGGCAGACGGCCGACAAGGCCATCCTGAACTGGGAAACGTTGAATGTCGGCAAGGATACGACCTTGTCCTTCCAGCAGCAGAAGGACTGGGCCGTGCTGAACCGGGTCAATGATCCGCTGGCGCGTCCCAGCCAGATCCAGGGCCGCATCGAGGGCGACGGCACGGTGCTGCTGGTCAACCGCAACGGCATCGTCTTCCATGGCGCCAGCCAGGTCGATACGCGCAACCTGGTGGCTGCTGCCGCCGGCATCGGCGACGTGCAGTTCCGCGAGCGCGGCATTTACAGCAATGGCAGCGTGCCATCGATCAGCGATGCACTGGGCAAGGTCGACGTGCTGCGCGGCGCGCGCCTCGCCACGCGCGCGCCCGCCAATTCCACCGAGGGGGGCGGTTATGTACTGCTGGCGGGCGCCGAGGTGCATAACGGCGGCGAGATCCTGGCGCCGAAGGGACAGGCGCTGCTGGCCGCTGGTGACAGCTTCGTCATCCGCAAGGGCGTGGGCACGGATGGCAATGCGCTGTCCACCACGCGTGGCAATGAGGTCGTGCCCCGGTCCGGCGTGGCGGGGGCGACAGGCAAGGTTGCCAATTCGGGGCTGATCCAGGCGCGCGAAGGCGATGCGACCCTGGCCGGGCGCGAGGTGCGCCAGGATGGCGTGCTGCTGGCCAGCACCAGCGTCAATGCGCGCGGCACGCTGCACCTGCAGGCGCTGGGCGAGCAGGCCGCCGTGGTGTTGGGACAGGGTGCCACGACAGCCATCCTGATCGAGGAAGAGGCGAGCAATACGGCGCTCGACAGCCAGCGCGACGGCTTGCGCGCCCCGGCCGTGGCCGGCGCCGAGTCCATGCTGCCGCTGACGGACCGGCGCGACCAGTCGCGCATCGCCATCGACAGCGCCGGCACGGTGGATTTCCAGGGCGCGTCGCTGACGCTGGCCACGGGTGGGCAGATCAGCGTCAATGCGGCCGGCCGCAGCCTGGTGCGCGATGGCGCACAGATCGACGTGGCGGGCGCGGCCGGCGTGCGGCTGGCCATGGAAAGCAACAACGTCAAGGTCAACGTGCAGGGCAACGAACAGCGCGACGCACCGGGCAACCGCGATGGCAAGGGGCTCAATAGCAGCGATATCTGGCTGGACAGGCGCAGCCTGGTGTTTGTTCCCAAGGGAACGAACGGCTATGACAGCGACCGCTGGTACACGGCGGGCGGCTTGCTGGAGGTGGGCGGCTACCTGGGCATGCAGGGACACACGGTGGGAGAATGGATGGCGCAGGGCGGTACGCTCAGTTTTGACGGCAAGGACGTCGTCACGCAAGCCGGCTCCAGCATCAACCTGTCGGGCGGTACCTTGCGGGTGGAAGGCGGCTCGATCCGCCAGACCTGGGTGAATGGGGCCGACGGCCGCCAGTACGAAGCATCGCGCGCGCCCGGCGACCTGCTTTACACGGGCCTGTACCGGGGCTTTGAAGAGCTGCACGCGCGCTGGGGCGAGTCCGCCACGGCTTCCTACCGCAGTCCGTTGATCGCGCCGCTGCAGCGGCTGGAAAACGGGTATGCGGTGGGGCGCGATGCGGGCAAGCTGGTGATCGGCACGCAGGCCGCCGTGCTGGAAGGGCTGATCGACGCCAGCGCCGTCCAGGGTCCGGGTCAGCAGCAGGCGGCGCAGGCCGGTGTCGATGGCTACCATCAGTCGCACAAGGCCGCCGCCACGCGCGGCCAGCTGATCGTCGGCCGCTCGGTGTCCATGTTCGAAAAGAGCACGGGCCTGACGCATGACAGCCTGGGCGCCGTCATGCACGACGTGCAACTGGCCGGCGGCGCGGACGATATCGCCGCAGGCCTGGACTTGGGCACGCTGCTGCCAACGTCGCGCCAGGGGCGCCTGGTGCTCGATACGGCACGCCTGAACGGCTTCGAACTGGGCGCCCTGCGCATTGCCGCCATGGATACGATCGCCGTCAATGGCGCCGTGCGGGTGGCCGACGGCGGCAACGTGACCCTGTACGGCAGCGCTGTGGCGGTGAATGCCGACGTGACGGCGCACGCGGGCGGCATCCAGATCGGCAATATCCTGCGGCAGGCTGTCAACGACCGCATCGAGGACAGCGTGCTGAAGGCGCCGCCCGGCGGCAAGGCCGGCGTGCAGGTGGCCGGCGGCGTGACGCTGGACGCGAGCGGCTTGTGGAGCCAGTCCCTCCAGGAGGAAGAATCATTGCCTGGCGCCAGGCTGGCATACCGGCATGGCGGCAGTGTTTCCCTGCGCAGCAGCGGCGACGTGCTGCTGCGCCAGGACAGCCGCATCGACGTGCGCTCGGGTGCGGCAGAGCTGGCTGGCGGTGCGGTACGCGGCGGCAAGGGCGGCAACGTGACGCTGGAAACGCGCATGCAGGGTAGCGACCGCGCAGCCAGCCTGGGTTTCGATGGCGCGCTGCTGGGTCAGGGCATGGAGGGCGGTGGCACGCTGCAGGTGCGCGCGGCGAAGGTGCTGATCGGCGGAGCGGCGCAGGCGGCGGCCGACACGCTGCAGCTCGACAGCGGCTTTTTTGACAAGGGGTTTTCCCGCTACGATATCGGCGGCAACGGCGGCTTGACGGTGGCCGACGGCGCGCAGGTCGCGGTGACGATGCCGCTGCTGCGCCTGGCCGGGCAGGAGGTGGAAGCGTGGCTGTCGCCCGTATACCGCGAAGACGCGAGGAAGGGCGTGCTGATCCAGCGCCTCGGCGCCAGCTTGCGGCTGCAGGCCGGTGTGGCGGACGTCTCCGGCGGCGCGGACATGGCCAGCGTCCAGGCGCGCATCGGCCACGGCGCCACGCTGGAAGTCGATCCTGGCCAGTCGATCACGGTGGCCGGCATCGGCCAGCTGACGCTCGATGGCCGCCTGAACGCCTGGGGCGGCAAGATCGTGCTGGAAGGCATGGCGGGCGATGTGCAGGCGGCCGAGACGGCCAACGGCGCCGGGCACGGCCGCTCGATCTGGATCGGCGACGGGGCCGTGCTGGACGCGGCGGCGCGCGCCGCCACGGCCGTCGATGCGCGCGGCCAGCGCTATGGCCTGGTGCGCGACGGCGGCAGCATCGTGGTGGGCGGCACGCTCGACCAGGCCACGGGCAAGGCCGATGCGGCGCACCTGTTCGTGGCCGTGCGCGAAGGCGCGCTGCTCGACGCTTCCGGCACACAGGCGCAGCTCGACGTGGCGGGCCTGGGTGCCACGCAAGTGGCCAGCCGTGGCGGCAGCATTACGCTGGCGTCGAACAACGGCCTGTATCTTGATGGCCAGATGAAAGCTGGCGCGGGCGGCGCCGGCGCTGCCGGCGGCACGCTTGCTCTCGCACTGGAAACGCCGCAGTACCGCAATACCGCGGGCGCGCGCGTGCGCCAGGCGCGCGAGTTCATGCTGCGCCAGCAGCTGGCCGGCGACACGCTGGCCGGCACGCAGCCGGAACAGGCGGCCGCGCAGTTCGTGTATGGCCACGCGGCGCTGGCCGCCTCGCAGGTGGCCGCTGGCGGCTTCGACAACCTGTCCATCCTCAGCAACGGCATGCTCGGCTTCGATGGCGACCTATCCCTGTCGCTGGGCCAGAGTCTGCATCTGTATGCGCCCACCCTGGTACTGGCCGACGGCGCGGCGGCGGCCACGCGCGTGCTGCTGGCGGCGCCGTACATGCGCCTGGCCGGCATCGGCGCCGTCGGCACGGGCGATGGCCAGATACGTCCCACTGTGACGGGCGGCGTATCGACGCAGCCGGCTGCAGGCACCTTGCGCCTGGAAGCCACGCAACTGCTCGACGTGCGCGACGTGCTGACGACGGGTGCGCATGGCGGCAAGGAGCGCACGCAAGGACTGCCGATGGCGCTCGACCGGCGTGCCTTCGACAGCGTGGAACTGGCCAGCCAGGGCGACTTGCGCTTCCTGGGCGCCACTGTCAGCGGTCAGAATACCATCCTGAACACGCCGGCCGACCTGGCGCTGACGGCGGCCCGCATTTATCCGGCAACGGGCGCCAACGCCATCGTGCGGGCCGGCTACCTGGGCGGGGGCAGCGATTTTGCGCAGCAGCGCCTGCTGCGCATAGGCCGCGCCGGCACGGATGGTCAAGCGCCGCCGCTGCCGCCTTCCGCCTTCGGCGCGCTGACCCTGGGCGCGGCCGCGATCGAGCAGGGCGGCGTGTTGCTGGCCCCGCTGGGCAGCCTCGTGCTGGGCGCCAGTACGGGCGCCAGCATGTCGGACACGCGTTCCTTGCGCTTCCTGCCGGGCAGCGTGACGTCGGTCAGCGGCGCCGGCCTGATGCTGCCGTATGGCGGCACGGCCGATGGCGTCAGCTGGCGCTACGATGGCCAGGATGTCAGCCTGCTGGGCGCGGGCGGCACCTATGGCACGACGGCCAATCTGAAGGTGGGACTGGCGATGAAGAGCCGCGCGGTCGACGTGCAGCCGGGCGCCGTGCTCGATCTGTCGGGTGGCGGCCAGTTGCTGGGCGCCGCCTTCGTGGCCGGCCGTGGCGGTTCCACCGATGCGCGCTACCATCCGCTGGTGCAGACGCGGGCCAACGGCGGCTTCATCCTGCCGGAACTGGCCAGCAATCCCGTGTACGCGATCGTGCCGGGCGCGCAGGCACCGGTGGCCCCCGCCGATGGCGAGCGGGGCGCCAGTGTGCCCGTGCCGGGCCAGCAGGTGACGATAGGCGCCGGCGTGCCGGGCTTGCCGGCCGGCAGCTACACCTTGCTGCCGTCGACCTACGCCTTGCTGCCGGGCGCCTTCCGCGTCGAGTTCAATGGCCAGGCCGGCATCGCGCCGGCCGCGCCGAATGCCATGCGCAATGGTTCCTGGGCTGCCAGCGGCCGCCTGTCCGTGGCAGGCACGGGCATCGGCGACACCCTGTCGCGACAGCTGATCGTGACGCCGGCCAGCGTGTTGCGCAGTTATTCGCAGTACCGGGAAACCAGCTATGCCGATTTCGTGCGCGCCGATGCGGCCAGGCTGGATGTGCCGCGCGCCATGCTGGAAGCGGATGCGCGGACCATGCTGGTCCAGTTGATGCCAGGCAATGGCGACGCCATCGATTTCCATTTTAAGGGCCAGGCCCGCTTTCAGCCCGCCGACAAGGGGCATGGCGGCACGCTGGCCTTTCCGATGGACGGCGGGCATCTGGAAGTGCTGGCGGCCGCTGGCCAGGCCAGCGCCGACCTTGGCACCGTATCGCTGCGCGCCGTTGACGTCAACGCCGTGGGCGCGGCGCGCCTGTCGCTGGGCAACTTGCCCGTGGTGCGCTACGGCCAGGGCGGCAACCTGCTCGACTTCTCCACTGGCGGGGCCGCCGGCGCCATCACCGTGCGTGACGGGGCGTCGCTGTCGGCAGCCGAAGTATTGCTCATCGCTAACTCAACAGTGGCAAACCAGGGCGCCGGCATCAAGGTCGAGCAGGGTGCGGCCATCAGCACGCTGGGGCGCGGCAAGTCCGCCTTCGATGCCGACGACGGTTTCGTCTACCAGCCCGGCTACCGCGGCGTGCTGGCCGTGTCCAACGGCCGCCTGCAGATGCTGGCGCCGGAATACGATAGCGCGGGCACGCCGGCCAGCATCCGCATCGGCACTTGCGCGCAGGCCGCTTGTGCCAGCGCCACCTCGCTGTATTCGGAAGGTTCGATCGCCTTTGCCACCAGCAGTGCCTTCGAGCTCGGCGACGCCGTGCGCTACGGCACGCGCCACCTGACCCTGGCGGTCGGCGGCATCAATGTGGGCAGTGCGCAGGCGCTCGATGCGGCCGCCGCGCGCGGTGCCCTGCCGCCGGGGCTGACCTTGAACCAGGAGGTCCTGGACCGCCTGCTGCGCGGCGATGCCGGCACGGGCGCGCCGGCCTTGCAGACCTTGTCGCTGACGGCCGCCCAGTCGCTCAATTTCTACGGCGACACGACCCTGAGCACCATGGATGCCAGCGGCAAGTCGCTGCTGGACAAGTTGTCGCTGACGACGCCGGCCATGTATGGCGGCGGCAAGGCGGGCGAGGCGGCGCGCATCGTCACCGATACCCTCGTCTGGAATGGCGGCACGGCCGGCCCGGCAGCGCTGCCCGGCGCCGTGCTGGCCGGCGGTGCCGGCACGGGCAGCGGCACGCTGGACGTGAACGCGCGGCGCATCGAGTTCGGCTATGGGCCCGACACGCGACCAGACCCGCTGGCCGACGCGCAGCGCCTGATCCTGGGCTTCGCCGACGTCAGGCTCAATGCCAGCGAGCGCATCACGGCCAACCACCAGGGCAGCCTGGCCGTGCATCAGTCGCAGGGCGCCTATGCGACGGGCAAGGGCTACGCGTACGCAGGCGGCGACCTGTACCTGAACACGCCGCTGCTGACGGGACAAGCCGGTTCCGTCAACCGCATCACGGCAGGCGGGGCGCTCAATATTGCGGGAGCGGGCGGCGCCAGGCCGGCGGCGCTTGCCGGCAGCGAGGCGCTGGGCGCGGAACTGCTGTTGGCGGGCAATAGCGTGACGCTCGATACGGCCGTGGTGTTACCTAGCGGCAAACTGACGCTGGCCGCCACAGGCGACGTGCGTCTGCTGGACGGCGCGCAGCTGGACCTGGCGGGACGCAAGGTCAGCATCCACGATGCGGACAAGTACAGCTGGGGCGGCGAGGTGATATTGACCAGCCGCAGCGGGAATATCGCGCAGGCGGCGGCCGCCAGTATCGATGTGTCGGCCCGCAACAACCAGGGCGGCAAGCTGCAAGCCATCGCCCTCGATGCGGCCGCAGGCAAGGTCGACCTGCTGGGCGGGCTGCTGGGCGGCGCCAGCGGCCGCTATGACGCGGGCGGCACCGTCTTGCCCTACAGGGGCGGCGCCGTGGATATCCGCGCGCAGGACGTGGGCGATTTCGCGGCCCTGAACCGGCGCCTGAACGACGGCAAGCTCGACGGCGAACGCAGTTTCCAGATCAAGCGGGGCGATCTGACCATCGGTGACGAGATCAGGGCGGGCAGCGTCAATGTCTCGCTCGATAATGGCCGCCTGACGGTGGCGGGCACCATCGACGCCAGCGGCGAGCGCGTGGGCGCCATCCGCCTGGCGGGCAAGCATGGGGTGACGCTGGCCGGCACGGCCGTGCTCGACGCGCATGGCAGCACGCTGCGCGTCGACAGCTACGGCAAGATCATCGATGCGCCGAACCGGGCGTTAATCGAAATCAATGCAGGCGATGGCGTGCTGGCCCTGGACAGCGGCGCGCGGCTTGATTTGCGCCACGGCACGGCCGCCGGCAGCGGCGCGGGCAAGGGCCGGCATGACGGCAAGGCGCGCGGCACGCTGGACTTGCACGCGGCGCGCCTGGGCAGCGCCGGTGGCGCCAACGACGCCGACGCGGCCACGCACGGCGACATCGCCATCGCGGCCGGCGCAGGCCTGCGCATCGAAGGCGCGCGCGAGATCGCCGTGCACGGCACGGCGCGCTACGGCGATGCGCCACAAGGCGTGCTCAAGGATGCTAATGGCCAGGTCGTGCCGGGCCCGGACGGCTTGCCGCAGGCGGACCTGGCGGCGGGCGGACGGCCGTACCAGTACATCGACCAGGCTTACCTCGATAGCAAGCATGACGACAGCACGGCCTTCATGGCGGCGGCGCTGGCCAACGCCAATTTGCTGGAAAATAAGCTGGCCGGCTTGCGGACGGCCGCGCATGCCGAGGCGCTGCATGTGCGGCCCGGCGTGGAAATCGTCACGCAGGGCGACCTGGTGGTCAGCGGCGACATCGACCTGTCCGCGCACCGCTATGCGGGCCTGAACGCGAAGACGCCAAAAACCGCCGTGGCCGGCTCGGGCGAACCGGGCAGCCTGGTGTTGCGCGCGGGCGGCAATCTCGACATCTTTGGCAGCATCAATGACGGTTTCGCGCCGCCGCCCGCCACGCCGGACGACAAGGGCTGGGTGCTGACGCCGGGTCGCCAGGCCTACGGCGGCGACGTGGTGGTGCCGGGCCATGGCGTGGTGCTGGCCGAGGGAACGTTGTTTCCTGCCGGCAAGGTCTTGAATTATGCCCTGCCCATCCAGCCGGCGACGCTGGCCGTGGGCACCGTGCTGCCGGTGGCGGCCAGCCTGGCGGCGGCGCTGGAAGTGCCGCTCGATACGGTGCTGCGCGCGGATGTGCGCGACAGCGCCGGCCGCCTGCTGCATGCGGCCGGCACGCTGGTTGCGGGCCAGCCGCTGCTGCTGCCGAAAGGCACGCAGCTGGGCGCCGGTTCGCAGTTGCCCGGGACGGCCACGCTGGAAGGCCTGACCTGGCCGGCTGGCGTGCCCCTGCCTGGCCTGGCGCAGTTTGACAACTACCTCAAGCCGAACGGGGTCATGCTGGCCAGTGCGCTGGCCTTGCGCGTCGGTGCGCTGATCCCCGCAGATACCCGCGTCAAGCTGCCGGGCGGCGCCCTCAGCGTGCCGCTGCGTGCCATCGCGGGCGGCGTGCAGGGCCGTAACTGGGCGGTGGCGCCCATGCTGCCCGAAGGCTCGCTGTCGTGGTCGATGCGGCTCGTGTCCGGCGCCGATACCAGCGCGGCCGACACGCGCAGCATCCGGCCCGTGCTGGCGGGCGACTTGCGGCTGGCCGACAGCCATTACGCGCTGTATGAAACATATGACCGGAAAATCATCCCGGGTACGCCGGCGCGGCCGGGCGGTGCCTGGTTCTGGAATGCGTTCGGGGGCGAGCTGGGGTACGAGCCAGGCACGCCGGTGCCGCCTGATCTTGAAGGCTGGTGCGACGAGGGCGCCTGCGACCGCTACAACTATGCCTGGAGCGACAGCGCCAGCCTGTATGATCCCACCTGGCTGGCCGGCAAGCCGGTGCCCTTGGATGTGGAAGGACAGTGCGACGCGGAGCTCTGCATCCCGCTGGGCAAGGCGATTCCCGGCACGCCGGACCGGGTGGAAATCGGCGCGCTGAAAAGCGTGACGCCTGCGACCCAGCATTTCAGCGTGCTGCGCACGGGGACGGGCGACCTGGACCTGATCGCGGCCGGCAACGTCAGTACCCTGTCGCCATATGGCATCTATACGGCGGGCACCCCCACCGCCAGCCTGGGCAATGCCGCCTACAATCAGGCGCGCGGGCGCGCCGGCGACGGCGCGACGGTGCTGGGCAGCGGCGGCGCCGCGTATGAATCCCTGGTCGATGGCGGCGCGGCCAGCGCCTATGCGGCCTGGTACCCTGACCATGGCGGCAATGTGCTGCTGCGCGCGGGCGGCAACCTGACGGGCGACATCGTCAGTGCGTTCGGCGTTGCGCGCCAGGAAGACTTGCGCAGGCAGGCGGCCAGCGCCAACGTGGGCAACTGGCTGTGGCGCCAGGGCACGGGCGGCACGGCCGGCGTCGACCTCATACCCGCCAGCTGGTGGATCAATTTTGGCACGTATATCAAGGAAGCCGGTGGCGCGAGCGTCTTGCAGCCCGACCAGCCGATAATCGACAAGCTGCCCATGCTGGTGGGCTTCACGGGCATGGGCACGCTGGGCGGCGGCAACCTGAGCGTCGATGTGGGCGGCCATGCGGGCATGCAGGCGCGGCGCGGCTCGGCCGATGGCGACCAGTCGCCGCGCAGCGAAGGACTGGTGCTGGCCGTGGCCGGCACGGGCCGTGTCGGCGCCGACGGCGGCATGCTGCTGACGGGCGGCGGCGACATGGACGTGCGCATCGGCGGCGACCTCAATCCCGGCCTGCAGGCCAGGGCGGCCGTCAACAACGGTTTTGGCATGCAACTGGGCGCGGCGACGGATTACCAGAACCAGAACCTGAACCTGAACGGCGTGCTGAGCAATCTGCGCGGCGCCCTGGCCCTGCAGACGGGCAGCCTGGGCGGCGTCGCCTTCAATTATGGCGGCATGCCGCAGCAGCACGACAGCAAGGAGCAGCGCGCCTACAATCCCTACGGCGCCACGCTGGGCACGGCCACCGGCGGCGCGACGCTGATGCTGGGCGATGCGGCGGCGCGCGTGTCCACGCGGGGCGACCTGGTACTGGCCGGCACGGGCGACCCGGGCCGCGTGAAGACGCCCCATTCGTCCGCGTTCAAGGCCAATGGCAAGGCCTATGCGCAGGGCGGTTATGGCTGGTTTTCGCTGTGGACGGACGGCACGGCGATCGACCTGTTCTCCGCCGGCGGCAGCCTGGCACCGAGCGTGCAGCTGGGCGACGTCAATTCGGGCAGGACGCCGGCCGGCCAGGGCAACCATGCCGATTCGGACGGGCGTTTCCTGTTCCCTTCGCAGCTGGGGGCGGTGGCCGCCAACGGCAGCATTTTCCTGGGCAAGTCGGCGCTGGGCGGGCAAGACTATTACGCGCCAGATTACTCCATGCTGCTGGCGCCATCAGCCAGCGGCCGGCTCGACTTGCTGGCGGGCGATTCGCTGTATGCCAGCGGCTATGCCGTGAGCCGCTCGGGCGCCGCCGCGTCGAGCCTGCCCACGCCCGTTCATCCCGCCTTCGCCGGCTATGAGCAGCCGGCCACCTACGTGGCGGGCAATGGCGGCGCGGACGGGATCGTGTCGAGCCTGGTGCGCTTTCCCCTGTTCGCGTTTGGCAGCCCCAGCGCCGCGCCGCTCGGCGACGCCGCCGGCACGCCGTCGCGCCTGTACGCGGGCAAGGGCGATATCGTCGGCTTGCGCAGCGGCGAAATTCTGGCATTTGCCAATGGCCAGCGGGCCGGACAGACGTGGTACGAGGGTGCCGCGCCCGTATGGATGAGGGCCGGGCGCGACATTGTCAACTCCGGCACGCAGCCGGGCCAGCCGACGGCGCTGCCGAATGCCATCGCCAATACCCGCGAGAACGCGTATGGCAATGGCGTCAGCACGGGCAACCTGTTCGTGCATGCGCATGCCACCGACGTGTCCATCGTCGCGGCCGGCCGCGACATCCTGCATAGCAGCTTCAACGTGGCCGGTCCCGGCACGCTGGAACTGACGGCGGGGCGGCATATCCGCATGGAAGAGCAGGGTGCGCTGGTCAGCCTGGGCGCCGTGGTGGCAGGCGACAAACGCCCCGGCGCCGGCATCGTGCTGCAGGCGGGGCTGGGCGAAGCCGGCGTGAATGGCGTCGATTTCGCTGCCTTCGCGCAGCGCTACCTGGACCCGGCCAACCTGGCCCAGGCTGGCGTGCCATTGGCACAACAGGCGGGCAAGGTCGCCAGGACCTATGCGCCGGAGTTGGCCGCCTGGCTGGCGGCGCGCGAGGGTTTCACCGGCACGCCGCAACAGGCGAGTACGCGCTTTGCCGCCTTGCCGCCCGAGCAGCAGCGGATCTTCGCGCGCCAGGTCTTCTTCGATGAATTGAAGGCGGGCGGGCGCGAATACAACGATGCGCAAGGTCTGCGTTTCGGCAGCTACCTGCGCGGCCGCAACGCCATCGCGGCGCTGTTCCCCGCGCAGGATGCGCACGGCAAGAGCATCCGCTACCAGGGCGATATCAGCCTGTATGGCCCGTCTGGCGTCAATACCCTGTTTGGCGGCGATATCAGCATGCTCGCGCCGGGCGGCAAGCAGGTCTTCGGCACGGAGGGCCAGGCGCCGCTCGCGGTGCCTGGTCTGGTGCCTGGCGTGCTCACGCAGGGTGCGGGCGATATCGCGCTGTACGCCCAGGACAGCATGCTGCTGGGCCAAAGCCGCATCATGACCACCTTCGGCGGCGCCATCCTGGGCTGGTCGGCGCTGGGCGACATCAATGCGGGGCGCGGTTCGAAGTCGACCATCGTCTACACGCCGCCCAAGCGCGTGTATGACCAATGGGGCAATGTGACGCTGGCGTCCGACGTGCCGAGCACGGGCGCCGGCATCGCCACGCTGGCGCCGATACCGGAAGTGCCGGCCGGCGATATCGACCTGATCGCCCCGCTGGGCACCATCGACGCGGGCGAGGCGGGCATCCGCGTCTCGGGCAATATCAACCTGGCGGCGCTACAGGTGGTGAACGCGGCGAACATCCAGGTGCAGGGGAAATCGAGCGGCATGCCGGTGCTGGCCGCCGTGAACGTGGCCGCCCTGAGCAACGCCAGTGCGGCGGCGTCACAGGCGACGGGCGCGGCGCAGGAAGTGCTGCAGCGCGAGCGGGCGGCGGCGCGCGGCAGCTTGCCATCGATCTTTTCCGTGCGCGTGCTGGGCTTTGGCGACGAGCCGGTCGAGGACGGCGACAAGCGCGGCAAGGCGGCCAGCTACCGGCCGGACAGCCCCGTCGCCATCCTGGGCCTCGGCGGCACGGGTGCCACTCAGCGCGCCCACCTGACGCGCCAGGAGCAGCAGGAGCTGGACCTGTGATGGCCAGCGTGGAAGCGTTGTCGCCGTGCCTGCAGGTGCACCTGGCCACGCACTACGCGCGCCTGCACCGGCGCCTGACGCGCTACCTGGGCTGCGCGGAGCTGGCCAGCGACAGCCTGCACGACGCCTGGCTGCGCCTGGCGGGCAAGCCGGCACCGCCCGCCAGCAGCATGGATGCTTACGTCTGCCGCGTGGCGTGCAACCTGGCCGTGGACCGGCTGCGCCAGGCGCGTCCCTGGTACTACGCGGACGGCGCCGAAGCGGTGCTGGAACAGTTGGCAGATGGCGCGGCGGGACCGGCCACGCTGGCCGAAGTGCGCTCCGAGCTGGCCGCCGTCGACCGGGCGGTGGCGTGCCTGCCGCAGCGCCACCGCCAGGTGCTGTTCGGCTTGCGCCTGGAGGACGCCACGCGCGACGAGGTGGCCGCGCGCCACGGCATCTCGCTGCGCAGCGTCGACACCCTGCTGCGGCAGGCGCTCGACCACTGCGCCGCGCAGACGGGGCAGACCGTCATCGGCGGCATCGGTACGGCGCGCCGGGCTTTGCGCACGGCGCGGACTGGTTTCCAGCCGGGACCGCCATCGTTTTTTGTTGCTACATAAGCATCATGGCACGCCAGCCGTCTACAGCATGCGCTGGAAGACGCCGTCCTTGTCCTGCAGCAGATGCTTGAGGCCGGCAATGGCGTGCAGCAAGATCAGGGCGGCCAGGGTCCAGGCGCCCAGTTCGTGCAGTTCGAAGCATTGTTCGGCCAGCGCGTGGTCGGGCGCGAACCAGCGCGGCAGGGCCAGGCCGAAGAAGGCCACGCCGCTCTTGCTCAGCAGCGCACCGGCCAGGCCCGTGGCCGGCACCAGCAGCATGCCCGCGTACAGCAAGCCATGGCCCAGGCGCGACAGGCGCGCTTGCCACGGCGCCACGGACGGCGGCAGCCTAGCCGGCCTGTGACCCAGGCGCCAGGCGGCGCGCGCGGCGAGCAGCAGCAATAGCAGCAAGCCCAGCGATTTATGCAGATTGAAATACACCTCGCTGCCGGGATCGTCCTCGACCTCCATCATAGTCCAGCCCAGGGCCAGCATGGCGGGGATCAGCACGGCCATCAGCCAGTGCAGCAGGCGCGCCGGGGCGGCATAGCGCCAGTCTTGCGTCGTCAATTTCTCGGTGTTCATGGTGTTTCCTTCTCGGTCAATCGCGTGGATGAATCGTGTTGGCGCCGCATCAGTCGATGGACCAGATGGCGTGCGCGTCGAGTTGCAGGCGCGCCTGGGCCGCCAGCGCCTCGATCTGGGCCGTCTGCGCCGTCAGCGCCGCGTCGAGCGCCTGCCGCCTGCCGGCCAGCGCTACGGCCAGCGTGCATTCGCCCGCCTGGTAGGCGCGCTGCATCAGTTCCGCCTGGCGCATGGTTTGTTGTTGTACCTCTTGCAATGTTTCCCATATTGCGTGGCTATGCACGCTGTCGCTGGCGGCACGCCGGGCCGCCAGGGCGACGCGCAGCTGCGTCTGCGCCACCCGTTCGCGCGCCATCGAGGCCTTGATGGCCGCCGCCGACCGGTCCGCCGCACGTCCGGCGCCGGGCAGGGGAAACGACAGGCTGACGCCGAACACCCGCTCCTGGCCGTCGCGCTCGCGCGCGGCGCGCAGTGCCAGCGTCGGGTCGGGCATGGCGTCGCTGGCCAGCCGGCTGGCGCGCATGGCGTACAGGTCCGCTTCCGCCTGGGCCAGCTGCAGTTCGTGGTTGTCGTGCACGATGCGCTCGGCCCAGCTGGCTGCCGACTCGCTGCCGGTGTGCGGCAGCGGTAGTGAGTCGGCCTGCGGACGCGGCAAGCCGGGGTAGCTGATGGCCAGCAGCGTGAGCGACTGCTCGCTGCGCTGGCGTGCCTGTTGCAGCAGGGCCAGCACGCGCCGCTGTTCCGTGTCGGCTTGCAGCAAGTCGAGCGCGGCGCCGTCGCCGGCCTGCACGCGGCGCGCGGCAATCGATTGCAAGCGCTGCGTCACGGCCAGCTGCTCTTCCAGCCGCGCCACGCCGGCCAGGTCGCGCAGCGCGTCGAACCAGTCGCGCAGCAGGGCGCGTCCCGCCTCGTGCCAGGCATCGCCATGCAGCGCACGCGCCACGGCCAGGCCTTGCTCGCCCAGCGCCTGGTCCAGGCTGGCCTTGCCGAACCAGCGCAGGGGCCGCTCCAGCGCCACTTCCTGTTCCAGGTAGCGTTCTGCGCCGGGGGCGGTGCGCCGGCTGGCGCCCGCGCGCACCGTCCATTCATAGGGGCCGGAGGCCAGCTTGTCGCGTTCCGCGCCGGCCAGTTGCGTATTGAGCACCCCCTGGCGCAGCGCCGGCAGGCTGGCCAGCACGCGCCGCACCTCGGCTTCGGGCGGCAGCGCGGTAGGGGCGCCAGGCGCCGCCTGCGCTCCCGCCGCAAGGAACAGCAGCAGCAGGGCGCGCGCCTTCATGCCAGCCTCCCGTGGCACAGCACGGGGCTGATCCAGTAGGCGATGTCGGGCTTGGGCAGCTGTGCCGCCAGCGCCTGCACCAGCAGGCGCAAGTCGGTGTCGGCGCCGGCGACCAGGACCAGCTTGCGCCGTCCCCGTCCCCGTACCTGTTCCAGGCTGGAGGGGTAGGCGGCGCCCGGTCCCATGCCTTGCGCATCGAGCACGGAAAAACCGGCCGCCCAGGCCGGGTGCAACAGCAGGAAATCGAGGACGTCCTCTTCGAGGGCGACGGGCATGGCCAGCGTCAGCATGGCGTCGCAGGGGGAATGGTCAGGGTGCTGCATGGTGGGCTCCAGTGAGGGCAATGCTAGGGACAGATGGCTGCGCCACGCCGTAGCGGCGGAACAGCAGGGGCAGCAGTACGAGGGTCAGCACGGTGGCGCTGAGCAGGCCGCCGATGACGACGATGGCCAGCGGCTTCTGGATTTCCGAGCCGGGTCCCGTGGCCAGCAGCAGCGGCACCAGGCCCAGGCCCGTGATGCAGGCCGTCATCATGACGGGGCGGAAGCGCCGCACGGCGCCTTGCAGCACCAGCTCGCCGACCGGCACGCCGCGCGCATGCAGGTCGTTGAAGCAGGTGATCATCACCAGGCCATTGAGCACGGCGATGCCCATCAGCGCGATGAAGCCCACCGAGGCGGGCACGGACAGGTACTCGCCCGTCAGGGCCAGCGCATACACGCCGCCCGTCAGCGCGAACGGGATGTTGACCAGCACCAGCAGGGTTTGCCGGATGCTGCGCAAGGTCGTATACAGCAGCAGGAAGATCAGCGCCAGCGCGATGGGCACGACCAGCGCCAGGCGGGCGGCGGCGCGCTGCTGGTTTTCGAACTGGCCGCCCCAGGCGATGCGGTAGCCGGGCGGCAGCGGCACTTGCCGCGCCACCAGGGCCTTGGCTTCGTCGACGAAGCCGACCAGGTCGCGCCCGCGCACATTGGCGCGCACCACCACCAGGCGCGAGGCGTTTTCGCGCTCCACCTTGACGGGGCCGTCGACCGTGCGCAGGCTGGCCACCTGGCTCAGGGCGATGGCGGGGCCATCGGCCATGGGCAGGCGCAGCTGGCCGAACAGATCGGCCGACAGCTGCAGCTGTTCGCCGCCGCGCAGCAGCAGGGGCAGCCGCTTGCCGCCTTCGATGACGATGCCAGCCTGGCGCCCTTCGATCAGGGTGCGCAAATCGCCCTGGATCTGCTCCACCGAGAGGCCCAGGCGGGCGGCCGCCACGCGGTCGATATCGACTTGCAGGTATTGCACGCCCGAGTTTTGCGTCGTCAGCACATCCTCGCTGCCGGTCAGCGTGCGCAGCTGGGCCACGATGCGCGCGGCCAGCGCGCCCAGCGCCTTGCTGTCAGGGCCGTAGATCTTGACGGCCACGTCGCCGCGCACGCCGGACAGCATTTCCGAGGTGCGCATCTCGATGGGCTGGGTAAAGCTGATATTGACGCCCGGAAAGCTCGCCGTGGCCGCGCGCAGGGCATCGATCAGCGTTTCCTTGTTCGCGCTGTGCCATTGCGCGCGCGGCTTGAGCACCAGGAAGGAGTCCGTTTCGTTCAGGCCCATGGGATCGAGTCCCAGTTCATCGGAGCCCAGGCGCGCCACGATGCGGCGCACGTCGGGCACTTGTTCCAGGATGCGGCGCTGGATGGCCATGTCCAGGCGCGCCGACTCCTGCAGGTTGACGGACGGCAGTTTTTCGATCTGCATGATGATGTCGCCTTCGTCCAGCGTGGGCATGAACGATTTGCCCACCTGCAGGAAGACGCCGGCGGCCAGCAGCAGGGCCGCCACGGCCACGCCGCCGATCAGGCGCTCGCGGCGCAGGGCGCGCCCGAGCAGAGCCAGGTAGGCCGCTTCCATTTTTTGCACCAGGCGCGGCGTGCCCGCGTGGCTTTCGGGCAGCAGCAGCGAGGCGAGCACGGGAATGACGGTCAGCGACAGCAGCAGCGAAGCGGCCAGCGCGAAGAGGATGGTCAGCGCCACGGGCGCGAACAGCTTGCCTTCCAGGCCCTGCAGGGTAAGCAGGGGCAGGAAGACGATCATGATCACCAGCATGCCTGCGCTGACGGGCAGCGCCACTTCGCGCACGGCCCGGTAGATGCGGTGCAGGCGCGGCACGCCCGGCTGCGCGTGGGCGCCATGGGCTTCGATGTTTTCCACCACCACCACGGCCGCATCGACCAGCATGCCGATGGCGATGGCCAGGCCGCCCAGCGACATCAGGTTGGCGCTCAGGCCATACGCCTGCATCAGCAGGAAGGTGCCCAGCGCCGCCAGCGGCAGGATGCAGGCGACCACCAGTGCCGAGCGCAGGTTGCCCAGAAAGACGTACAGCAGCACGATCACCAGCACGGTCGCTTCGGCCAGCGCGCCCGTGACGCTGGCCACGGCCCGCTCCACCAGCTTGCCGCGGTCGTAGAAGGTGCTGATGGTGGTGCCCTTGGGCAGGCTGGGGCCGAGCGCGTCGAGGCGCGCGCGCACTTGCTGCACCACTTGCTGCGCATTCGCGCCGCGCATGGCCAGCACCAGCGCCTGCACGGCTTCGCCGCGCCCGTCCTGGGTGACGGCGCCATAGCGCGTCAGCTGGCCGATGCGCACCGTGGCCACCTGGCCCACGTTCACGGCCATGCCGCCGCGCCGGTCGATGCCGATGGCGCGCACGTCGTCCAGCGTGCGGATGCCCGCGTCGCTGCGGATCAGCAGTGCCTCCTCGCCGCTGCCCAGGCGGCCCGCGCCGTCGCTGCGGTTGTTCGCTTCCAGCGCCTGCTGCAGCTGCGCCAGCGACAGGCCGCGCGCAGCCAGGGCGGCCAGGTCGGGCACCACTTCGAAGCTGCGCACCATGCCGCCGAGCGAATTGACGTCGGCCACGCCGGCGATGTTGCGCAGCTGGGGGCGGATGGTCCATTCGAGCAGCGTGCGCTTTTCCATCAGGCTCAAGGGTCCCTCGATGGTGAACATGAAGATTTCACCGAGCGGTGTGGTGATGGGCGCCAGGCCGCCGCTGACGGAGGCGGGCAAGTCCTTCAGCACGCTGGCCAGCCTTTCACTGACCTGCTGGCGCGCCCAGAAGACGTCCGTGCCTTCCTGGAAGTCCAGCGTGATGTCGGCGATCGCATATTTGGACTGCGAGCGCAGCACGGCCTGGCGCGGGATGCCCAGCAATTCCTGCTCGATGGGGGCGACGATGCGCGCCTCGACCTCTTCCGGCGTCATGCCGGGCGCCTTCAGGATCAGCTTGACCTGGGTACCGGAGACATCGGGAAAGGCGTCGATGGGCAGCGCGCGGAACGCCTGTACGCCGGCCGCCGCCATCAGCGCGGCCAGCACCAGCACCATCAGGCGCTGCGACAGCGACAGGGCGATCAAACGGGCCAGCATCACTTGCCTCCCTGGACGGGCGCGTCCGCAACCGCTCCCAGGCCGCTCCAGCTGCCTTTCAGCGCCGCCAGGCCGCGCACGGCCACCGCGTCGCCTGGCAGCACAGCGCCGCGCACCCAGGCCATGCCGCCGCCGGCCGGCGTCGCTTGCACGGGCACTGCCGTGTAGCCCCTGGCATTGGCGACAAAGACGTACTCCTGGCGTGCCTCACCCATGCGCCGCACCAGCGCCGCCGCCGGCACGGCCACGCCGCCCGGCGTTTGCGCCGGGCGCAGCAGGCGCGCTTCGACAAAGGCATTCACCTTCAGGCATGGCTCCTGGCCCACTTGCTGCGCGCGCAGCTGCGCGCTTTGCGTGGCGGCGTCGACGACGGGAGAGATGGCCGTCACACGCAGCCTGGCGCAGCCGTCGACCTGCAGCAGGTCGCCCACGCGCAGCAGCGGCAGTTGCGCCCGGCTCGCCTGCAACTGCACCCACAGGGGCCCGCTGGCGGCCATGCGGGCCAGCAGCGCGCCCGCTTCGATGTGCTGCCCCGCCTCGACCGGCAAGGCCAGCACGCTGCCGGCGCGGCTGGCGCGCACCGTCAGCAGGGGCGACAGCGTGCGTTGTTCGCGCAGGCGCCGCAGCGCCACGCCATCGAGGCCGGCGCTGCGCAGTGCCTGTTCGCGTTCGCTGGCCGCCAGCGTGGCCAGCTGCGCCGCATCGCGGCTCTCATCGAGACGGGCACGGGCGATGATGCCGTCGCCGTACAGTCCTTCGTCGCGCGCCAGTCTGGCTTGGGCCAGGCGCGCCGCGCTGGCCTTTTCCAGGTAGGCGCGCTGCCACTCCAGCCAGCCCTGGCTGTACAGGGTCAGCAGCGGCATGCCGGCGCGCACCTGCTGCAGCGGCGTCACGTGCACCTGTTGCACCACGCCGTCGAGTACGGCGCTGGCGACGGCGCCCGAGCCGGGCGGCGCCACCACGGTGCCCGACAGGACCAGGTCGTTGCCTGCCGGCGTGCCTTCTCCGGCCAGCGTGGCGAGCGCCGGCGTGGTGGCGATGCCGGCATGGCTGATTTGTTGCGAACTGAGCAGCAGTTGCTGCGGCGCGGCGGCCGACAGCAGCGGCCAGCCGAGCAGGGCCAGTATTGGCCAGCAAGGCTGGCAGCGGTTAAGATGGGGGAAAGCGGGCATGGGAGGCAGCCGGAAGTGGACGATGGATCGATGGTCGCCAGCAGATGTTAAGAAGTTCTTAATGTCCGGCGCCTACGCTGCCAGCATGAAATTTCCCGACAGGACAGGCCACGATGCGCATATTGCTGATAGAAGACGACCCCCAGCTGGGGCGCGCCACGCAGATGGGGCTGGAGCAGGCCGGCTATGCGGTCGACTGGGTGCAGTCGGCTGAAAGCGCGCATATGGCCGTGCGCCTGCACCGCTATGGCTGTCTGTTGCTCGACCTTGCCCTGCCGGGCGAGGATGGCATGCAGGCGCTGGCGACCTTGCGCCGCGGCGGCTATGACGGGGCGATCCTGATCGTCACGGCGCGCGATCAGATCATCGACCGGGTGGCCGGTCTGGATGCGGGCGCGGACGACTTCATCGTCAAACCCTTTGACCTCGATGAGCTGGCGGCGCGCATGCGCAGCGCCTGCCGCCGCGCGGCCGGGCGCACGCACGAAGAACTCGTGCACGGCGATATCGTCATCGACGTCGCCGCGCGCCAGGTGCGCCAGGGCGGCGTGGAGGTGCCCGTGACGGGCAAGGAGTTTAGCATCCTGCTGATGCTGGTCGAGCAGCGCGGGCGCATCCTGAGCCGCGTGCAGCTGGAAGAGGGCGTCTACAGCTGGGGCGAGGAAATCGACAGCAACGCGTTGCAGGTGCATATCCACCATTTGCGGCGCAAACTGGGCAAGGCGCTGATCCGCACCGTGCATGCGATCGGCTACAGTATCGACAAGCCCGCTACGCCTGATACGCCCGACACGCCCGATACGCCCGACACGCAGGCGTGTCCGTGATGCCCGCCATCCCGGGCAACGCGGGCGCATGGTCGCTGCGGCGCACGCTGCTGGCCGTGCTGCTGGGACTGACGTTCATCTTGTGGGGCTTCAGCGCCGCCATCGTGTACCTGGAAGCGGGCCGCGAAAGCCAGGAACTGTTCGACCAGTCGCTGGCCGAGACGGGCCATTTGCTGCTCTCCCTGGCCGAGCACGAGGTGCAGGAGCATGGCGCGAGCACATCGCTGGTGATGCCGGTGGCGCAGAACCGCAACCACCGCCAGTATCTGCTGTTTCAGGTGTGGGATGCGCAGCAGCGCCTGCTGTACAAGAACGCCGGCGCGCCGGACCGGGCGTTCGCCGCGCCGGTCGATGTGGGCTATAGCTGGCATGACAACGATGGCCGCCTGTGGCGCATCTACACGAGCTGGAATCACAACGCGCAGCTGCAGATCCAGGTGGCGGAACCGGCCAGCCACCGCCAGGAAATCAGCAGCCGCTTCGCCCTGAAGCTGCTGGCCATCGGCTTGCCGATGGCGGCCCTGGCGGCGCTGGCCATCTGGTGGAGCATCAACCGCGTGTTTCGCGCCCTGCGCCGCAGCGCCGATGAAGTGGCGCTGCGCACGCCCGACGATCTGGCCAGTGTCAGCGTGACGGGCGCGCCCGTGGAAGTGCAACCGCTGCTGCAGGCCATCAACCGCCTGTTCCTGCGCGTGCGCCAGACGCGCGAGCAGGAGCAGCGCTTCACGGCCGATGCCGCGCATGAACTGCGCACGCCGCTGGCGGCCATCAAGACCAACCTGCAGGTGCTGCAGCGCGCGCGCAGCGATGCCGAGCGCAAGGAATCCGTGACGGGCCTGGGGCTGAGCGTGGACCGCGCCACGCGGCTGGTGGGGCAGTTGCTGACCCTGTCCCGGCTCGACCCGCAGTCGCAGCCGCCGCCCGACCTGCCCGTGCTGGACCTGGCCGCCGTGCTGGCCGAACAGCTGCCCGCCTGGATGGCACAGGCGCAGCGCCAGGATCTGCTGCTGCGGGCCGACCTGGCCACGGCGCCGTGCCGTTTGCAGCTGGATCACGTCCTGATCCTGGCGCGCAACCTGATGGACAACGCCATGCGCTACACCCCGGCTGGCGGCACGCTGGTGCTGGCCTGCCGTAGCGAGGCCGATGGCGTGCTGCTGCGCGTGAGCGACACGGGGCCCGGCATCGCAGAACAGTTGCGCGAGCGCGTGTTCGAACGCTTTTTCCGCGCCGCCGGCGCGCACCAGCCAGGCAGCGGCCTGGGCTTGTCGATCGTGCGGCGCATCGCCGAAACGCATGGCGCCAGCGTGCAGCTGGCCGCCGGCCCCGATGGCGCTGGCCTGGTGGTGACGGTGCGCTTTCCCGCGCCCGCCGACGCGCCCATGCCTACATAAAGGAGAGAATATGCCATTGCGACACCGCGAGTTTCACCGGATGGACAACGTGGGCTGGCTGCGCGCCGCCGTGCTGGGCGCCAATGACGGCATCGTCTCGACGGCCAGCCTGGTGCTGGGCGTGGTGGCGGCGCACGCCACGCACGACAGCATCCTGGTGGCCGGCGTGGCCGGCCTGGTGGCGGGTGCCATGTCGATGGCCACGGGCGAATATGTCTCGGTGCAGTCGCAGGCCGATACGGAACAGGCGGCGCTCGAGCGCGAGGGCGGCGAGCTGCTCGACGATCCCAAGGGGGAGCTGCACGAGCTGACGCACATTTATGTGGCGCGCGGCCTGGAACCGGCGCTGGCCGCGCAGGTGGCCAGGGCGCTGACGGCGCACGATGCGATTGGCGCGCATGCGCGCGATGAACTGGGCATCACCGAGAGCATGCGCGCACGCCCGCTGCAGGCGGCGCTGGCCTCGGCGCTCAGCTTTGCCGTCGGCGCGGCGTTGCCGCTGCTGGTGGTGTTGCTGGCGCCGCTGTCCATGCTGGCGCCGGCCATCGTCGTGGCGTCGCTGCTATCGCTCGCCTTGCTGGGTGGCCTGGCCGCCAGGGCCGGCGGCGCGCGCGTGGGCCGGGGCGTGCTGCGCGTGGTGTTCTGGAGCGCACTGTCGATGGCGGCGGCATCGGGTATCGGGGCGCTGTTCGGCGCCCCGGCAGCCTGACGCTGTCAGTGCGACACCAGCACCGGCAAGGTCATGTCCTGCAGTACCGTGCGCGTGACGCCGCCCAGCAGCGCTTCGCGCAGGCGCATGTGGCCGTAGCAGCCCATCACGATCAGGTCGCACTGGCGCTGCGTCGCCATGGCCAGCAGGGCCGCGCCCACGTCCTGGCCGTGCGGCGTGTCGTGCTGCAGCACTTCGACGTTGACGCCGTGGCGCGCCAGGTACAGGGCCAGGTCGGCACCCGGCTGCTCGCCGTGCGCGGCCGGCTGGGCGTGCGAATTGACGACGGCCAGGGTCACCTGCCGCGCGCGTTGCAGCAGCGGCAGCGCATCGGTGATGGCGCGCAGCGCTTCGGCGCTGCCGTTCCAGGCCAGCAGCGGATGCTGCGCGGTATCCGATAGCGCGGTGGTCGGCGCGTGCGGCACCATCAGCACGGGCCGGCCGCAATGCAGCATCAGGTATTCGGGCGTGCCGGCGATGACGCGCGAGGGCGTATCCTGCGCGTCCGTCTGGCCGAGGATCAGCAAGTCGCAATAGCGCGCCTGCAGCAGCAGCGCGCCTTGCGCATCGTCGTCGACGAAGCGCGTTTCGTAGGTGCCCAGGCCTTCTTCGCGGGCGATGCGCTCGAAGTCGTGCAGCGCCTCGCTGGCCTGGCTGCGCAGCGCCTGCATCTGCGCCGGCGCAAACTGCAGCGCGTTGACGCCGCCGCCATACGCATAGCGCGAGAGGCCGCTCATGGCCGAGCCGATCAGGTGGGCGCCTTCGGCAATGGCCAGGCGCACGGCCAGGCGGATGCGCTGGGCGCAGTGGCTGGAATTGTCGACGTGGACCAGCAGGGTAGTGTAGGGCATGGCGTTTTCCTCGGTTGTCGAAAGTCGGTTGTCAAGTCTGCAGCACGTAGTTGCCTGGCGCGTCGCCCAGGTCGGGGCCCATGGCCGGCGGCGCCACCTGCGCGCCCGAGCGCTCTGCCAGCCAGGCTTGCCAGGCGGGCCACCACGAACCGTCGTGGTGCGGCACGTCGCGCTGCCAGCTGTCCGCGTCGATGTAGGGCGCGTCGTGGCGGTGCGTGGCTAGCTGGTAGCTGCGGCGCGCCTGGCCCGGCGGCGAGACCACGCCCGCATTGTGGCCGCCCGAGGTGAGCAGGAAGGTGACGTCCGTGTCGGTCAGCAGCTGCAGTTTATACACGGAGCGCCATGGCGCCACGTGGTCCGTCAGGGTGCCGACGGCAAAGATGGGGGCATCGATGTCGGGCAGGGCGATGTGGCGCCCTGCCGTGCGGTAGCGGCCTTCGGCCAGGTCGTTGTGCAGGAACAAACGGCGCAGGTATTCCGAATGCATGCGGCAGGGCATGCGCGTGGCGTCCGCATTCCAGGCCATCAGGTCGCTGTCCTGCTCATCGAGGCCGAGCAGGTAATGGCGCAGCCGGCGCGACCAGATCAAGTCGTTCGAACGCAGCAGCTGGAAGGCGCCCGCCATCTGTTTCGTGTCGAGATAACCCTGCTTCCACATGGCCGCTTCCAGGAAGCTCACCTGGCTCTCGTCGATGAACAGCGACAGTTCGCCCGGTTCCTTGAAGTCCACCTGCGACGCCAGCATGGTGAGGCTGGCCAGGCGTGTATCGCCGTCGCGCGCCATGCTGGCGGCGGCAATCGCCAGCAGGGTGCCACCCAGGCAGTAGCCGGCCGCGTGTACCTGCGGCGCGCCCGTGATGCGGGCAACGGCGTCGAGCGCGTCCATCACGCCCAGCTGGCGGTAGTCTTCCAGCGACAGCTCGCGGTCTTCTTCCTGCGGGTTTTTCCAGGAAATCATGAACACCGTGTGGCCCTGGCCCACCAGGTAGCGCACCAGCGAATTGGACGGCGACAGGTCGAGTATGTAGTATTTCATGATCCAGGCCGGCACGAACAGCAGCGGCGTGGCATGCACGCTCGCTGTCGCCGGCGCGTACTGCAGCAGCTCGATCAGGTCATTGCGGTAGACCACCTTGCCGGGCGTGACGGCCACGTTTTCGCCCGCCTTGTAGCTGCGCTGGTCGGGCGCATGCGCGCCCATGGCGGCGCGGCGCCAGTCGTCGGCCAGGTGCTGCGCGCCGTTCGCCAGGTTGGCGCCACCGCTCGCCAGGGTTGTTTGCTGCACCACGGGATTGGTCAGCATGAAGTTCGACGGCGCCAGCATGTCGAGCCACTGGCGCACGGTAAACGTGACGACATCTTCGTGGTGCGGCGAGACGCCGCGCACGCCCGTGGTGGCGCGGTGCCACCACTGCTGCTGCAGCAAGAAGCCCTGGTAGGCCAGGTTGTACGGCCAGCGCTGCCACGCGGGGTCTTCGAAGCGCCGGTCCTGCGGCAGCGGGGTGATGCATGGCGGCGCACCGGCGCTGCCGCTCTGCGCCGGCTGCAGCGCAGATTGCAGCGCGTACTGCTGCCAGCGAGCGATCTTCTTCCACGCTTCTTGCAGCAGGGTCAGCTGTTTCGATGGCGCCAGCGCCAGGTGGCTGAGCCAGTCGGCATAGGCATTGCCCAGCGCGGCCGGCGAAATGCCGCCCGTGAACTTGCCCAGCCAGGCGTTCAGCAGCAGGTCCAGGGTGGCGCCTTCTGGCGCGCTCTCCGGATAGTCGGGCACCGGCACGCCTTGCCAGGCGCTGCCCTGGCGCTCATGTTCAAGGTTTTGCTGCGCATTGCTCGCCTGCGTCTTGCTCATTCAGGACTCCTGTCATTTTTTTACAGGATAGCAAGAGCTTGTTCAAAAAATTATGATCTACATCAAGTTTGCCCCGATGCGTGCAGCGTCCCGCTTGCCGCCTGGATGGCCGCGCCCGTTTCCTGCAGGAACAGCCGCAACTGTTCCTCCAGCGCAGCGAGGCGCGCCAGCAAGGCCGCCTGCGGGGCCTGTGCCGATTCGCGCTCGATGGCTGCGGCGATGGCGACGGCGGGGATGGCATGGAAGTTGGCCAGCAAGCCGGCCAGGGTATGTGCCTGCCGGCTCGCGCTGGGCCGCTCGCCCGCCTGCAGGGCTGCACGCAAGGCGGCCAGCTGCTCCGGCAAGCCGGCCAGGAAGGAGGTGCCGATGATGGCGACCACCTCGGCGTCGGCGTTGGACAGCGCGGCGCCGTAGTCGAAGCGTGGCGCGCTGCCGGTGGCCAGCACTGCCACTTGCGACGCCATGGCGGGCGGCAGCGGCAGCTTGCTGATTTGCAATACATGCTGCTCGATCAGGCTCTGGAAGGCGGCGGTGCGGAAAGGCTTGGACAGGTAGTCGTCCATGCCGCCGGCGATGCAGCGTTCGCGGTCGCCTTCGAAGGCGCTGGCCGTCATGGCGATGATGACGCTCTTCGGCATGCCTTGCGCTTCGCGCTGGCGTATCTGCGCAGTGGCTTCGAAACCGCCCATTTCCGGCATCTGCAGGTCCATCAGGATCATGTCGAAATGGCCGGCGGCATGACGGTCGAGCGCCTCGTGGCCGTTCTCCGCATGCGTGACCCGGTGGCCCGCATTCGACAGCAGCACGGTGGCCAGTTCGCGGTTCATGGCGTTGTCCTCGACCAGCAGGACGTCCAGCCCAGGCATGCTTTCCCGCACGGCATGGCGCGTGATCACGGGGGTGGCGCCGGGCATGCCGCGGCAGGTGCCCAGCACGCTCATGGTGATGGCCAGCAATTCCTCGGGGCTGGCCGGCTTGAGCAGATAGCCGTCGATGCCCAGTTCGCGGCAGCGCGCCGCGTCACCCAGGCTGCCGCCGGACGATAGCATGACGATGGGCACCTGGCTCCAGTGGGGCAGGGCGGCCAGCGCCGATGCCGTGTCGAAGCCATTCAAGCCCGGCATGGCAAAGTCCATGATGATGCAGTCGGCCGGCAGGGCGCTGCGGCAGTGTTCCAGCGCCGCCTCGCCCGACTCGCAGGCGATGATGCTGGCACCGCTGTGCTCGAAGATCTTGCGCAGGATGGTCAGGCTGCTGGAATTGTCGTCGACCAGCAGGATCGCCCGCGCCGCCAGCGAGGCGCCCGGCGGCGGCAGGCAAGGCTGATGCTCGCCGATGGGCAGGGCCAGGTCGACGCTGAAGCTGCTGCCCTTGCCCAGTTCGCTCGACAGGCTGATGCTGCCGCCCATCATGCCCACCAGGCGGCGCGTGATCGACAGGCCCAGTCCCGTGCCGCCGAAGCGCCGCGTGGTCGAACCGTCTTCCTGCTGGAAGGCGTCGAAGACGGCCTCCTGCATGTCGGCGGCGATGCCGATGCCGGTGTCGCGCACGCACAGCTGCAGCTGGGCCATGCCATCGCCGCTGGCGCGCAGCCGGGCACTGACAGTGACCTCGCCGCGCGGCGTGAACTTGATGGCGTTGCCCGCCAGGTTGGTGAGGATCTGGCGCAGCCGGCCAGGGTCGCCGAGCAAGGTGTGCGGCAGTGCGGGATCGATGTCGAGCACCAGTTCCAGGCCGCTGGCCTGGGCCCGCATGGCGAGTGCGCGCATGGTTTCCTGCATCAGTTGGCGCAGTTTGAAAGGGATGCTTTCCAGGGTCAGCATGCCCGCATCGATCTTCGAGAAATCGAGGATGTCGTTGATAATGCACAGCAGGGCATCGGCCGAAGCCTTGACGATTTCCAGGTATTTGCGCTGGTGGACGTCGAGTTCGGAGTCGAGCACCAGGTCCGTCATGCCCAGGATGCCGTTCATCGGCGTGCGGATTTCGTGGCTCATGTTGGCCAGGAATTCGCTCTTCGAGCGGCTGGCCGATTCGGCCACTTCCTTGGCCAGCAGCAGCGCCCGTTCAGCCGCCTTTTGGCTGGAAATGTCGACAATGGTGCCGACCAGGCCGTGCAGGCTGCCATCGGACTTCAGCAGGGCAGCCTTGCTGAACAGCACATCGACCTGGCGCGCGCCGACGCTCAGCCGCTCTTCATATGTCTGGTTGCCGCGCTCCTGCAGCAGTTCCAGGTCGCGCCGCAGCACTTGCTGCGCCTCCTGCTGCGGCAGGATGTCGGCTACCGTCTTGCCCAGGATGTCCGCCTGCGCGCGCTGGAAGAAGGCGCAATAGGCGCGGTTGGCGCGCAGGTAGCGGCCCTGTACATCCTTCAGGTACAAAGGGATAGGAATGGTTTCGATCAGCGCGTCGACAAAGTTGAGGTTGTGCCGCAGCTCGCGTGCCGCCAGGCGCCGCTCCGTGATGTCGGTCAGGCTGCCGGTGATGCCGGTCAGGCGGTCCTGGCCATCGCGTTCGGCGCGCGCGCACACGTCGACCCAGCGCACGTCGCCGTCGCGGGTGACGTAGCGCGCTTCATGGCGCATGCTGTCCACCTGGCCGCTCAGCAGCTGGGACAGGCCGGCGGCGGCGCGCTCGCGGTCGCGCGCATCGATGAATTGCAACACATGCTTGCCCAGGCTGTCGGCGGCGCCGAAGCCGGTGATGGTGTCCCAGGCGGGGTTCAGGAAGGTCCAGGCGCCGTTCAGGTCGGTGCGGAAGACCACTTCATGCAGGCTGTTGACGACATTGCGGTATTCGCGCTCGCTTTTCGCGATGGTCTCTGCCATGCGTTTGCTGTCGCTGATTTCCGTGCGGATGGCGATGTACTGATAGGGTTCGCCGGCGGCGTCGAGGAAGGGCACGATGGTGGCGTCGACCCAGTATTGCCCGCCATCCTTGGCGTGGTTGCAGATTTCGCCATGCCAGACCTGGCCCGTGGTGATGGTTTGCCACATCTGCGCGAAGTAGGCGTCAGGATGCGTGTGCGAATTGATCAGGCGGTGCGTCTTGCCGATCAGTTCTTCGCGCGCGAACCCGCTGATGGCGCAGAACTTGTCGTTGACGTAAATGATGACGCCGGCCGTGTCGGTGATGCTGACAATGGCATGCTGGTCCATCGCAAAGCGCTGGTTCTGCAGTTCGATGCGGCGCAATTCCTGCTGCGATATCAGCTCGGCGAGCAGCACCGAGAGGCCCTCGATATCGCCTTCCTGCGGCAGGTGCAGGCCGGAATCGTCGTTGTCGAGCAGGCGCACGGCCGCCACGCGCAGCGATTGCAGGACGCGGTTGCGGCTGGCCAGTTCCGTGCGCAGCAGGTCATTGGTCATGCTCAGTTCTGTCGAACTCAGCTCCAGGCTGCGCGAACGCAAGTCGAGGTCGCGTTCGGCCTGTTCGTAGCTGCCGTCGATGCGCAGCAGCAGGGCCGGCAGGCCGGCCAGGAACGCGGCCAGTTCGGGCGGCGTGCCCGCTTGCGCCGCAAATGCCTGGGCCTGTTCCAGCAAGGCGATGCAGGCGCTTTCCGAGTCGATATCGCAGACGCGGCTCAATTGGCGTGCCAGGGTGCGGTTCATGTTTCGCTCAGCACAGTCACGGTCATGGTCTGGTTATGCAGCTGGCATGCGCCATGCGGCTGCGTGATGCCGATTTCGCCGTTCGAGTAAAAACCGGCGATGCAGGTGGCGCCGCTGCCCAGCACGTCGGCCACCGCTTCTACCTCTTCCTCGACCCGGTCGCCCATGACCAGCTTGCGCCCCACGCAGCTGACCAGCAGGGCCAGCTGGTCGCCCAGCGTATCGGCATGGCGCTGGACACCGCGCGCGGCCATTTCAGCCCCGTCGATCAGCCGGTTGGTACTGGAATGCATCAGTTTCAGGTAGCCGTCGGCGAGGATGTCGCCGGCCAGTGTCAGCGAACCCTGTTCTTCATCGACGGCGAGGATGGTGCGAAACACATTGCTTTTTTCATGCGCCGCCGAGAGCATTTCAAACGGAAACAGCAGCCCCGAGCCGGGCAGGTCGCGCGCATGGTCGCCCAGGTACAGTTTGTAGATGTCCAGCGCGCGCGCGCCATCGAGGCCATACAGCACGTTGTCGACACAGCGCGTCACCTTGCGCGCGGGGCCGAACGCTTCCCAGCCCGCATGGCTGCCGTAGCCGAGGCGGATATGCTCGCCGTACAGGCCGACGGCGACGATGGTATTGTCGGCCGCGCCGCGCGGACCGAGGGTCCAGGTCTGGCGGAAGGCGCCGCCGTCGGCGGCCAGCCCGCCCGAGATGGTCACGCCCGGCGGCAGATGCGCCTGCAGGCCAGCAATCAGGGCGCTGCCGTTGATGGCCACGCCCGTGCCCAGCATGAAGACCGCCGTCAGGCCGTCCTGCGGCAGCGCCTGCGCCAGGCGCTGGCCCGCCTCGTGCGAGTCCGCCATGTCGCAGATGATGGCGTCGGCAATTGCCACTGCCGTGTGCGCGAAGCTGATGGCGGTGATGACGCAGCTGCCGTCGTAGACGCGCTTGCCGGCGATCTCGCCGGCCGTGGAACAGCCGGCGATCACGGCGCCGGGCAGTTGGCGGCGCAGCGCCGCCGTCAGTTCGGGGGTGGAAAAATAGGCGCAGGCGCCAAACACCAGTACCAGCTGCGGCTGCATGGCGGCCAGGGGCGCCAGTACGGCATCGATGTCGGCACGGTTTTTCAGGATCAGTTGTTGCACGCGCATGGCAGGGTCCTCGCTTACAGTGGGTGGGCGTGATGCTGGACGGGGTCGGGCAGGCTGTCGCGGATATCGAGCACCTCGTCCCAGGCGCCCAGGAAGGCGTCGATGCAGCGCGGGCAGAAATGGCTGCCTTGGTTCTGTTGCAGGAACAGGCGCGCCTGCTCCACGGGCCAGGCCGGCTTGTACGGGCGCGCCGAACTCAGGGCGTCGAAGACATCGGCCACGGCGACGATGCGCGCCGACAGCGGTATCTGTTCGCCCGCCAGGCCGCGCGGATAGCCGCTGCCGTCGTATTTTTCGTGGTGGCCGCGGGCGATTTCCTCGGCCAGCTGGATCAGTGGGGCATCGCTGCCGGCGAGGATCTTGCCGCCGATTTCCGCATGCTGGCGCATGATGGCCATTTCCCCGGGGTCCAGCCGGCCCGGCTTGAGCAGGATATGGTCGGGCGTGGCCAGCTTGCCCACGTCGTGCATGGGGGCCGCCTTGAGCAGCAATTCCTGCCATTGCGCATCCATGCCCAGGTTCCTGGCGATCAGCGCCGAATAGCGCGCCATGCGCATGATGTGAGCACCCGTTTCGGGGTCGCGGAATTCGGCCGCCCGCGCCAGGCGCGTGACCAGTTCCATCTCGCGCGCCGTGACGTTGGCGATGGCCTGGCGCACTTCATGTTCGAGCAGCTTGGCGCGGTCGGCCAGCAAGGTTTGCGCCATGCGCAGGGCCAGCAGATTGCGCACGCGCAGGCTGAATTCGATGGTGTCGACGGGTTTGGTGAGAAACTCCGTGACACCGAGCGAAAAAGCCTGCTTGCGCACGGCGCGGTCGTTTTCGGTGGTGACCATGATGATGGGGATGTCGGCCATGCCCCGCATTTTGCGAAAGATGCTGAGAAATTCGTTGCCCGACAGGCTGGGCATCCGGTAGTCGAGCAGGACCAGGTCCGGCACATGCGACTCGCACCAGGTCAACGCATCGATGGGGTCGTTCATGCAGACGGGCTCGATGCTGCTGGCCTTGCGCGCCAGCGTCGATAGCAGGTTCAGGTTGGTGTCGTTGTCATCGACGATCAGGATGCTCATGGTGTCTCCGGAGGTTGGCGGTCAGGTAGCGGACGCGATGGCGCCTCAGGCAGCCAGTTTGCCCGTGGCTTGCACGCCCAGGCCCGCCAGCAGGCTGTTCATGTCGAGCACGATCAGCATGCGTTCGTCCAGGCTGCCGATGGCCGTTACGTGGCCGGCCATCGCCGAGCCATGCAGCTGCGGCGGAGGCTTGATCTGTGCCGGTGCCAGCGGCACCACATCGGCCACGCGGTCGACCACGATGCCGGTGGCGCCATGCGCGAAGATGAGGATGATCACCACGGTCGAGGCGTCGTACGCGGGCTCGGCCTGGCCCAGTGCGATGCGCAGGTCAATCAGCGGCACGATGCTGCCGCGCAGGTTTATGAAACCCTTGAGGAAGGCGGGCGCATTGGCCATATGGGTCACGGCGCCGTAGCCGCGGATTTCCTGCACCAGGCCGATGTCGATCGCGTATTCCTCATTGCCCAGGCCAAAGACCAGTAATTCCCGGGCGCCCGCTTGTGCCGGCTGGCTCGCTGCCGCGGCATGTGTCGTGGTGGTTTCCATGTGCTTGCTCCTGTCAGGTGATGCGTGATGCATGAAACTGCGAGGGTGACCGGCTGGTGCTCAAATCTGCTCGGTGCGGTTGCGGCCATTGCTCTTGGCCTGGTACAGCGCGGCGTCGGCTTGCATGAAACAGGCTTTCCAGTCGCCGTTGTTGGGCAGCGGCGCCAGGCCGATGCTGATCGTCGCCGTGATGGCCGTGTGCTCGAAGTCGACGCACGTTGCGGCCACGGCAAGGCGGATGCGTTCGGCCACCTTGTACGCCATGGTCATGTCCGTATGCGGGAACAGCAAGCCGAATTCCTCGCCGCCCACGCGGGCGACGACATCGGATGCCCGTGCCTGGGACTGCAGCGCGGCCGCGATGGCTTGCAGCACGGCGTCGCCGGCGGCGTGGCCATGCCGGTCATTGACCTTCTTGAAGAAATCGATGTCGGCGATGCCGATGGTCATCGCACTGCCCGCGCGGCTGGCCCGCGCGGCCGAACGCACGGCTTCGATCTCGAAGGCGCGGCGGTTCGGCAGGTGGGTCAGGGGGTCGCTCAGGGCGATGTGCTGCAACTGCTGCCAGCGGGCCGCATTCTGCTCTTCGATGGCGCGTTCGTGGCGCTGGTCGATGAAAAAGGCACCCAGATAGTTTTCGTCGTCCAGCTTGCCCAGGTCCACGGCCTTGAGCACGATGGGCAGCATCGTGCCATCGTGGTGACGGATGGCGAAATGGCGCTTGTGCCCGAGTACCGTGGACTTCCTGTCGCCGGCCAGATAGGCGCCGATCCGTGCGCCATGCTGCTCGCGCACCGAGTCCGGCAGCAGCGCCTCGATCTGCTGGCCCGACAGGCTGCCCGGGGCATAGCCGCTCAGCGCATACATGGCGTCGTTTGCATAGCGGATGCGTGAGCCTGCATCGATGATGATGGCGGCGTCGGCGGCGTTGAGCAGGCGCAAGGCCAGGATTTTGTTCATGTGCTTGTCCCCTACAAAGAAGGCAGAGATGTCTGGCGATCGAAGCAAAGAGCGCTGCTGCATCGCCTTGATATTTCCTTGAGAATCATCATACATCAAATAAAAATGATTTCAACAAATATTACGATTTTCATGATTTATTTGGTTTTTGAGCACAAAGAAATTCAAGTCTTGACGGAAGTGACAGCGTGTTGTAGGTATTTTTACTGTCTGGTCGGGCAAGTTTTCCATCATGTCGCGTGTCTGTTGATGGAAAAATTATTTTCTTTGTGGATTTATTTATTGTATTTGGTAAATTTATGCAGCAAAATGGAATGCATGCAGATCGGTACGCGTGTGGCGCGGCCGGCCTGACATGCCAGGCGGATCACTGTGGATGGAGGAGGCGGACATGCTTACGAAAATACCGGCAAGGCGCAGCGAAGCGGTGTACAAGGACCAGCCGCCGTCCGGCAGCGCGCGCCATCCGCAAGGACCGGGCGCGGGCGTGTTCCGCTCACCCGTGCGGCGCCTGAAGGCGATTGCCTGCCTGGCCCTGTTGTTGGCGGTGATACCGGCCGTGACTTGCATCGCCACGGGGCGCGCCGGCATGCCGATGTTGTTCAGTACCGTGTGCGGCGTAGTGTCGTGCGCGGCCGCAGATGGGGCGCTTTAGCCGCCTGCACCGGTGGCCTGCGCCTCCTCGCAGATCCATGCGATGAATGCCTGTACGGCGGGGCGTGTGGCCGCATCGGGCCGCGCCACCAGGTAATACGCAAAGCGCGCGGGCCAGGGCAAGTCCAGTACTTGCACCAGGCGCCCGGCGGCGATTTCCTCCTGCGCGTACAGCTGCGGCACCAGGGCGAGGCCCTGGCCGGCCTCGGCTGCGCGGATCAACAGAAAATCATCTTCGAAGGCGGAGCCGCGCAGCGCCCGCGCCGCATCGGCACTGCCGTCTTGGGCGCCATGCGCTGCCAGCCACAAGGGCCAGTCGGCGCGGTCCGTATCGTGCAGCAGCGGGTAGCGCAGGCAATCGCCTGGCGTGGCGATGGGCGGCTGGCCCGCCATCAGGGCGGGGCTGGCGACGGGCACCAGCACGGGCGCCATCAATCGCGTCACCTGCAGGCCCGGATACTCGCCCAGGCCGTGGCGCAGCGCCACGTCGACCCGGTCGCGGCGCAGGTCCACCAGTGCGGATGTTGCTTCCACGCGCACCTCGATATGCGGATGGCGCTGGTTGAAGCGGCCCAGCCGTGGCACCAGCCAGGCGGCGGCAAAAGTGGCCACCGTGCTGACGGTGAGCGTCTGGCGCCCTCCCATGTCTTCCAGTGCCTGGCTGGCGCTGGCGATCTGCGCGAATGCGCCCAGCAGGGTGGGGTGGACCATGGCGCCCGCTTCGGTCAGGCGCAAGCCCTGGCGTTCGCGGGTAAACAGGGGCATGCCGACCCGCTCTTCCAACAGGCGGATTTGCTGGCTGACGGCGCCCGACGTCACGTGCAGCGCCTCGGCGGCCGCCTTGATGCTGCCGCGCTGGCCCACTTCGACAAAGGCGCGCAGGGCCTGGAGTGGTAAAGGATGCTTCATCGATATAGTTTTTCTATAGTTGCGAGCGAAAAATCATCGTTTCATTTTCACTCTTAAAAAACGCATTATAGGGGCATGCGGCGTTGTTTTGACGTCGAGTAAAACTATATCGATAGGATCTCCATGTTACTTTCACATAGGCAACTTTGCCTGGTTTTGCTGTGCACCACGCAATTCGTCGCCTTGCTCGATTTTTCCATCACCATGATTCCCCTGCCGCAAATCCAGCACAGTCTGGGCTTTACGTCCGGCGGCCTGCAATGGGTGATCAATGCGTATGGTGTGGCCATTGCCGGCTTCCTGCTGCTGGGCGGGCGCGCGGCCGACATGTTCGGCCGCCGCCGCGTCTTTCTCATGGGCGTGGTCCTGTTTACGGCGGCGTCCCTGCTGGGCGGCTTTGCGCATAGCCCGGCCATGCTGGTGGCCACGCGCGCGCTGCAGGGCTTTGGCGCCGCCATGTTTTCGCCGGCCGCATTCTCCCTGCTGCTGGCCGTGTTTCCCGAACCGCCACAGCGCAACCGGGCGCTGGGTGCCTGGACGGCCGTGGCGGCCAGCGGCTTTGTCGCGGGCCTGATCCTCGGTGGCTTCATCACGGACCTGCTGGGCTGGCGCTGGGTGCTGTGGATCAATGTGCCCGTCGGCTTGCTGGTGCTGGCCCTGTCGCCGGCCTTGCCCCTGGGCCGGCCCGATGCCGATATTGCTGCGGCTGGCGGCACGCTCGACGTGTGGGGCGCGCTGCTGGTGGCGTCGGGCGCGGCGACGCTGGTGTTTGCCTTTGCCAATAGCGAGCATGTGGGGCTGGCGCATCCGTTCACTTTTGCCCTGGTCGCGCTGGCGCTGGCCTTGCTGGCGCTGTTCGTGTGGGTGGAGGGACGCGTTGCCGCGCCGCTGATGCCGCTGGCCGTGTTCCGGCGCCGCTCCACGGGCGGCGCGAATATCGTCTCCCTGCTGGCCAACACGGCCCTGGGCCCCACCTTTGTCGTGGTGGCGCTGGCCATGCAGGAAGTGCTGGCGTTTTCCGCCACGCGCACGGGACTGGGATTGCTGCCGATGGCCGTCGCCTTTACCCTGGCCAGCGCCTGGGCCGGACCGGCGCTGATCGCCCGCTGCGGCACCAAGCCCGTCATCGTCAGCGGCATGCTGCTGTTCATCGGCGGCCTGGCCCTGCTGGGCGCGTCGCTGGCCACGCTCGCCTCGTGGGGCGTAGCCATCCTGCCAGGCACCGTACTGGCCGGCATCGGCTATGGCCTGGCGTTTCCCGCCTGGACCGTGGCCGGCATCGATGGCGTGCCGGAAGCGGACCATGGCCTGGCGGGCGGCATGCTGACCACCACCCAGGAAGTCGGATCGGCCGTCGGCCTGGCCGTGGGCGTGGCCGTCAGCATTGCCGTGCTGGCCGGCGGCGGAACGGCGGCACAAGGCTACAGCAGCGCCATCCTCGTTTCCGCCTGCCTGGTGGCAGCGGGCCTGGCGTGCGCCATCGCCATCCTGCCTGGCAAGGCCGCGCGCCAGGAGGCGGCAGCATGATGGAACTCTACACCGACAGCTCGCCGAACGGTTTCAAAGCCACGATAGCGCTGGCCGAACTGGGCTTGCCATACCGGCTGCGCCATGTGCGCATCGAACAGGGCGAACACCGGCTGCCCGCCTTCCTGGCCCTCAATCCGCACGGGCGCATTCCCGTGCTGGTCGATCACGACACGGGCATCACCGTGTTCGAGTCGGCCGCCATCCTGCTGTACCTGGCCGAGAAAACGGGGCGCTTGCTGCCCGCGCAGCCGCAGCAGCGCTGGGCCGCCATCACCTGGCTGCAATTTCACGCGGCCAGCATGGGGCCGATGCTGGGCCAGCGCGTGCATTTCGAGATCGCCGACGCGGGCGCAAACGTAACGGCCACGGCGCACTTCCGCCAGCTGTGCGACGCGGCCTTCGCCACCATGGAGGGCCGCCTGGCCGGCAGTCCGTACCTGGCCGGCGACGATTATTCCATCGCCGACATCGCCAGCTTTGGCTGGCTGCATATCGCGCAGCTGGTCGGCTTTGATTTTTCCGCCTGGCCCCACCTGGGCGCCTGGTATGCCCGCGTGGCGGCCCGCCCGGCCGTGCAGCTGGGCGTCACGCTTCCCGCGCCTGCCACCGGCGCTTAAAACGCCTGGCTGACTGAATAAATCAGCAAGCCGGCCAGGCCGCCCACGATGGTGCCGTTGATGCGGATGAATTGCAGGTCGCGCCCGATGGCCAGTTCGATGCGCTCGCTCATTTCATCCTTGCTCCACAAGTCCAGGCGGGCGGCGATGAAGGCGCCCACTTCGCCCCGGTAGCGGCGCACCAGCGAGCCGCTGCCGGCGACGATGGCATCGTTCAGCCATTCCCGCGCGCTCCTGTCTTCGGCCAGCACCTTGCCCGTGTTGCGCGCCAGGCTGGCGATGGCTTGCGCCAGCACGGGCGCGTCCGCGTGCAGGTCGGCCAGCAGGCGCGTGCTGATGTTGCTCCAGACGTCGCCCAGCATGGCTTGCACGGTATCGCTGGCGATCAGCTGTAGCTGGTAGCGGCGCACGGTTTCCTGCCAGTGCGGGTCGGCCTTCAGGTGCAAGGCGCTGTCGGCGATCCAGCCGGCGATGCGCTGGCGCAGCGGGTGCTGCGCATCGACGCGCACGGCGACGGCAAACTTTTGCAGCGAGGCGATCATGCGCGGCTCGTACGCTTTCACGGCTTTTTTCACCAGCGCGTTCTCGATCTGGAAGGCGCCCAGCACGAAGTCGCCGATGGCGGCGTGGTGTGTCTCGTCATCGAGGTAGGCGGCGCTGCGGTCGAGCATAAAGTCCAGCAACTGCTGCGGCTTGCCGTCGGCGATCAGCGCGTCGAGGCAGTCGGCCGCCACCTCCGACAGGTTCAATTGACCCAGGTAGTTGCTGGCCTGGTCACGCAGCAGGCGGCCCAGCTTCTCATGGTCGAGCATCGCCAGCAGCTGTTTCGCCACGCCGGCGCTGGTCATGCCCAGTTGCTGCGCGTGGAGCTCGTCACTGAGCCAGGCTCCCAGGCGCGCGGCGGGGTCGGCTTGTACGATGCGCTCGGCGATGCCTTGCTCGGTAATGAAATGGTTTTCCACGAAGGCGCCCAGGCTGCGGCCGATGTCCGTCTTGCTGTTCGGGATGATGGCCGTATGCCACAAGGGGATGCCCAGCGGGTGGCGGAACAGGGCGACGACGGCGAACCAGTCGGCTATCGCGCCCACCATGGCCGCTTCGGCGAACGCTTCCACATAGCCCCAGGCGGGGTGGCCGCCGCGCTGCGAGCGGGCCACGGCAAACACCAGCGCGGCGAGCAGCAGCAAGCCGACGGCCAGCCACTGCATGTTGCGCAGGCGCGCGCGCTTGAGCTGGTCCGTGCTCTGGTCCAGTTGTGCGATGAGGTCGGGGGAAGGTTGCATGGATGGCGGCCTGCGGTGGTTGCGAGACCGCCATCTTAACTGCGGCAGCGACAGGATATGTCGCTGCACGGGACTTTTTACTGCTGCGGGTGCAGCAGCGAACGGCGGCGCGCGTAGCCGAAGTAGATGACCAGGCCGATCACCAGCCAGATGGTAAAGGCCACCCAGGTGACCCAGCTGAGGAAAGTCATCAGGCCCACGCACAGGATCACGGCCAGTGCCGGCACATACGGCACGCCGGGGCAGCGGAAGGCGCGCGGCAGGTCCGGGCGCTTCTTGCGCAGCACCACCACGGCAATCGACACCATGGTGAAGGCGGCCAGGGTGCCAATGTTGATCAGCTCGGCGAGGATGTTGAGCGGGATCACGGCGGCGATCAGGCCGAAGACGATACCCACCAGCCAGGTGGCGAAGAACGGCGTGTGGAAGCGCGGATGCACGGTCGACAGGCGCTTGGGCAGCAAGCCGTCGCGCGACATGGCGAAGATGATGCGCGTCTGGCCGAAGGCCATCACCAGGATCACGGTGGTCATGCCGAGGATGGCGCCCAGGTCGACGAAGCCGGCGATCCAGTTTTCGCCCGCATATTGCAGGGCCAGCGAGACGGGATGGTCGACGCCGAGGAATTTCTGGTACGGCACGATGCCCGTCATGATGGCCGAGACCACCACGTACAGCACGGCGCACACGGCCAGCGAGCCGATGATGCCGATCGGCAGATCGCGCGACGGCTTCTTGACTTCCTCGGCGGCCGAGGTGACGGCGTCAAAGCCGATGAAGGCGAAGAAGACGAGGGCGGCGGCGCTCAGCATGCCGTGGTAGCCGAACGGCATGTAGGGCTGCCAATTGGCCGGCTGTACGTGGCGCGCACCGAAGATGATGAACAGCAGCACCACGCCCACCTTGATGGCCACCATGATGTTGTTCAGGCGCGCCGATTCGCGCACGCCCCAGCCCAGCATGGCCGTCAGCAGCAGCATGATGACCAGGGCCGGCAGGTTGATGAAGGTGGTCACGCCGGGCAGGGCGCCCGGTGCGGCCGACAGGGCCGCAGGCAGGGCGATGCCAAAGCCCGCCAGCAGCGACTGGAAGTAGCCGGACCAGCCGACGGAGACGGCGGCCGCGGCCAGGCCGTATTCGAGCAGCAAGTCCCAGCCTATCATCCAGGCGGCCAGCTCGCCCAGAGTCGCGTAGCTGTAGGTGTAGATGGAGCCGGCCACCGGCACGGTGGAGGCGAATTCCGCATAGCACAGGGCGGCGAAGCAGCAGGCAACGGCGGCCACGACGAACGACAGCGACAGGGCGGGGCCGGCCGTCAGCGCGCCCGTGCCGGTGAGCACGAAAATGCCCGTGCCGACGATGGCGCCTATGCCCATGAGGACAAGGTCGAACGGCCCCAGCACCTTGGCCAGTCCTCCCGGTTTCTTGCTGTGGGCGATCATGTCATCCAAATTCTTGGTTCTAAATAAGCTCACTGTGTCTCCTGGTGGTTTTTGTCATGGCGCCATTGCCGCCTCGTGAGTAGCACGACGCAGCCAGATTCTAGCCCACGCGCCCGTGATTCCAGAAGGAAAACCGTACGGTGGCGTGCGCGCCAGCCCGGTAAACTTGTCCAACAGGCAAAAAAACAGCCCCGGACGTTGGGCCGGGGCTGGAAAGGAGACTGCTACAGTTGGTTACTCTGTCTTACTTTGCAAAGTGCGCTTCGATCTCTTCGAGGGTTTTACCCTTCGTCTCCGGCAGCAGGAAGGCGGCAGCCAGGAAATACAGCACGGTGCAGCCGGCGCCGAAGAAGAACAAGGTCGAATAGCCGTGCAAGCCCACGGTCGGCAGGAAGATGGCGGCGATCACCGTCGAGACGAACTGGTTCACCAGCAGCGCGATGCTCATGCCGTTCGAGCGGATGCGCGTCGGCATCAGTTCGGACAGGGCCAGCCACACGCACACGCCCGGCCCCACGGCAAAACTGGAAACGAACACGCAGATGGCAATCGCTACCAGCCAGCCGTGCGAGGACGAGGGCACGGGGCCCAGGCTGGCCTTCTCGATACGCAGCGGCGCCTCGCGCCCGGCGGCCGGGTCGGCGAACGGGTTCAGGTGCAACTGGCGGAAGAACACGCCGATCACGCTGTCGGCCTGCACGGCGTCGTCGCGCGCGATGCTGACCTGACGCAGCACGGGGTCATCGCTGCGCAGGCTTTTCACATTGGTGAACGGGCCGTAGGCGTAGGCGATGGTCAGCTGCTGCGGCGTGCCGTCGGCCGCCGCGCCCAGCGCCGTCAAGGTGGGCGCATCGAGCTGCAGGGTCAGGCCATCGGCTTGTACCTGGGCGGCGATGGCGGGACGCACGTCGGCCAGGTGCGCTTCGGCGCTGCGGAACAGCAGCCCGGCCGCCAGCAGCGAGACGACGATGCCGCCCGTGCCCAGCATCAGCAGGAATTTGCGGCCCTTGCGGTCGACCAGCAGCACGGCCACCACCGTCATCACGGCATTGAGTACTTTCAGCAGCACATCCGCCATGTTGGCCGAGGCGCCCGACAGGCCCGCCTGGTTCAAGATATTGACGACATACGCGAGGATGGAATTGATGCCCGTCGCCTGCGTGCAGGCGAGGATCAGGCAAGCGAGCAGGAAGGGCAGCACGTAGCGGCGGCTCAGCAGCGGATCCCTGGCCTTGCCGCTGATCTTGGCCGCGTTTTCCGGCGTGTCTTGCATCTCGCGCAGTTCGATGTCGGCGGCAGCGGGCAATCGCGTGCGCAGCAGCGACTGGCGCGCCTGCTCGATGCGGCCCCGTTGCGCCAGCCAGCGCGGCGACTCGGCCAGCAGCAGGGCGCCGATGGTAAACACCAGGCCCGGCGTCAAACAGACCCAGAAGATGCTGCGCCAGGCGTGGTCCTTGGCGGTAAAAATGGCGGCGATGCGGCCCGCTTCCGGCAACGCTTGCGCCGCCTGCGTGGCCGTTTCCACCGTCTGCGCTTGCTGCAGGCCGATCAGGGCGGCAGCCACCAGGCCGATGGTCAGCAGCAGCTGGAACAGGGCCGCGCCGCGTCCGCGCTGTTGCGCGGGCAGGCATTCGGCCAGGTACAGGGGCACGACGACGCCGATCAAGCCGCCGCTGATGCCTTGCAGCAGACGGCCCAGCAGCAGCGGCGTGTAGCCGTCGGCCAGGGCGATCAGCGGGATGCTGGCGCTGAACAGGGCGCCGGCCAGGAACATCACCCAGCGCCGGCCGATAATATCGGCCAGGGCGCCGGCGAACAGCGACGACAGGACTGAACCCAATAGCACGGCGGCGACGATAAAACTCAGCTGCTGGGCCGTCAGTTTCCAGGCCACCGAGGCCGTTGATTCCAGGTAGGGCAGGGCGCCGGCGATGATGCCGATGTCTATGCCGTACAGCAATCCCCCCATGCCGGCAATAAATAGCAGGTAGCGCATGGCCCACACGGGGGCCTTGTGTGACGTGTCGTGCATGGTAACTCCGGGACGGGGTTGAGGTTGGGGGCTGGGTCTAGAGACTGAATCTAGCGGGTGGAAAGATCGATGGCCGCGCCTTCGACGAAGACGGACACTGGCTGTAATTGGGGATCGAGGACGACGATGTCGGCCCAGGCGCCGGGCGCCAGGCGGCCCCGTGCGGATTCGCCCAGGTAATCGGCCGGGTATAGCGACAAGCGGTTCGAGGCGTCGGCCAGGTCCAGGCCCAGTTCGACGAAATTGCGCAGCGCCTGGTCCATGGTCAGCACGCTGCCGGCCAAGGAACCCGTGGCCAGGCGCACGCAGCCCAGGCATTTGTAGACGCGCTGCGTGCCCAGGCCGTATTCGCCATCGGGCATGCCGGTGGCCGAGGTGGCGTCCGTCACGCCGTACAGGCGCGGGATGGCGCGCAGGGCCGCGCGCAGGGCGCCCTTTGCCACGTGCTGCAGGTCGGGGATGATTTCCGCGTATTCGGCATGCGCCAGCGCCGCGCCCACCATGCCGGGATCGTAATGCGTCATGCCCGTCATGCCGTTGTACAGGTGGGTAAAACCGGAGACGCCGGCCATCAGGGCCGCCACGCCTTCGTCATACGTGCCGGCGCTGTGGCCGATCTGCACGCGGATGCCCATGGCCGCCAGTTGCGGGATCAGTTCCAGGTGGCCGGGGATTTCCGGCGCCATGGTGAGTACCTTGATGGGCGCGATGGCGTGGAAGCGCTGCACTAGCGCCAGGCTCGCTTGCACCACGTCGGGCGGCTGCGCGCCCAGGCGGTGCAAATTCAAAAACGGGCCTTCCAGGTGCACGCCCAGCATGCGCGCGCCGTTGGCAGGACGCTCGGCGATGACGCCGGCCAGGCCTTGCAGGGCGCGCAAAATCGACGGTTCCTTCGCTGTCAGGGTGGTGCCCAGGAGGGCCGTGGTGCCGTGGCGCGCGTGCACTTGCGCCACGCTGGCGCCCGCGTTGCCGCCTTCCATGATGTCGACGCCGGCCGCGCCGTGCACGTGCAGGTCGATAAAACCGGGCAAAATGGTCAGCGCGCTGTCGGCGGCAGGGTCTTCTTGTATCTGGACGATGCGCTGGTCAAAAGTGATGGTGCCCGTGATCCAGCCAGATGGGGTAAGGATTCTGCCGCTCAGCATGTGTTATTCCGCTATAAAAAGTTCGATGCCCAGCTTTTGCAGCCCTTCGCGGTACTCCTGGCTGATGCTGGCATCGGTGATGACGGTATCGACCCGGTCCAGCTGCACGATGCGGTGCAGGCTGACGCGGCCGAACTTGGAGGCGTCCGTGAGGACGATGATTTTCTTCGCCCGTTCCACCATCTTGTGGTTCAGGCTTGCTTCCGCTTCGTGGTGGGTGGTGACGCCAAACTGCAGGTCGAAGCCGTCCACGCCCAGAAACAGCTTGTCGAAGCTGTACGCCTGCAAACAGGTTTCCGCCTGGCTGCCCTGGATCGACAGCGACTGCTTGCGCAGCAGGCCGCCCGTCAGGATCAGGTCCACGCCGGGCGCGTCGGCCAGTTCCCATGCGATGTTGAGGCCATTCGTGGCCACCGTCACGCCGGTCGCGTCGCGCAAATGGCGCGCCAGCGAGATGGTGGTGGTGCCCGAGTCGATGATGATGTTATCGCCCGGTTCCACCAGCCGCGCCGCATAGGCGCCGATGCGCTCCTTTTGCTCGTGGTTGATGGCATCCTTCTGGCGTATCGTGTGTTCAAGCGGCGGCGTGCGCGTCAGGGTCGCGCCGCCGTGGCTGCGCGTGGCCATGCCTTGCGCTTCCAGCGCATTCAAGTCGCTGCGGATGGTAACCGCGGACACGCCGAGCTTTTCCACCAGATCGGTCACTTGCACCGAACCCTGCTGGGTAAGCATGTGGAGGATGGATTCACGGCGTTGGCTGGTATTTCGCATGGTGGCGGGCTCAGTAAAAATGAAAATATCGAGCTTAACAGATTGCCGCTTCGGCAACGACGGGGACGGCCGTATTGCGGCTGCAGGCGCGCGCATATTGCGCCAGCAAGCTGCCGATCTTGTGCTCGATCAGGGCCGGCACCTCGGCTGCCAGGCTGCCCTGCACCATGGCCAGGTACTGTTCCGGCAAATGCTGGCTGAGCAGCGGCAGCGGAATCGTCACGGCGTCCAGGTTGGCCAGCAGCTTGTCGACGGTGGCCGCCACTTCCGGCTCGCCCCAGTAATAGCGGCAACGGTCGCTCAAACCGTAGCGGCGCATCAGACGCTGTTCTTGCGGCGTGCCCAGGTAATGCTTGATCCAGTGCTTCGGCTTGGCCAGCATCACATCGTCGAGTACCTGCATCAGTTGCGACGTGGCGTGCGCCGGCAGCAGTTCCTGCTCGATCTGGCACAGCGCGTACAGCGCCTCGCGCAGGGCGAAGGTGGCGGCCGGTCCCACTTTCAGGATGGCGAAATGGTCGCGCACCATGGCGTGCAGGGCCGATTCACGCTGGTAGTCGGTGGAATGGGCTTCAAACACAAGGCCAGGCTGCTCGGCGACGAATGCCGACAGCTCGGCGGCGGCATTCGCATCGTAATGCTGGATGCTGCTCTGGTCGAAATCGACGCCAGGCTGCACCACCATGGCGATGACGCGGCGCCAGGCGCCATGCAGCTCGTTGTCCAGGAAGGCGCGGCGGTGCACGTCCAGCGTGCGGCGCGCGGCCTGCGGGCTGGTGACGGCGCCGGCTTGCGCCAGCGATGCTTCACCGCCCGGTATCGGCACTTCCGTGCCGATCACGTAGACGGGCGGCGCGAAGCCGGCGGCAGCCGCCGCCGCTTCGGCGACGAGGCACAGGCGCGCCGAGCGGGCGGCCACGGTTTCATCGTCGAGCTGCAGTGGATCGTCGGCACAGCGCATGCTGCAATCGAGGTGGATCTTATGGAAACCGGCCGCCGCATACGCGGCGATCAGGGTCTCGGCGTGGGCCATGGCGGTGGCCGCATCGAGGTGCTGCCAGGCGTTCGGACCAAGATGGTCGCCGCCCAGCACCAGGCGGCTGGCGGGGAAACCCTGTTCGCGCGCCAGTGCCAGCATGGTGTCGCGGAAAACTGCCGGCGTCATGCCCGTGTAGCCGCCGAACTGGTCGACCTGGTTCGAGGTCGCTTCGACCAGCAGCACGGTGTCGTACTCGCTGGCCACGCGCATGGCGGCGCGCAGCACGCTCGGGTGGCTGCAGCACACGGCGTACAAGCCCACGGGTTCGCCGCGGCGGTGCGCCTTGATCACTTGCTGGATCGGGGACAGGGTAAAGGTCGGGTTTTCCACTTGCTTCATCATGTTGACGCCTTGGTATGTTGTCGTATCAAAAGGGCCGCGCCGCGCGCGCCGCCAGCGTCGCCAAAGCGGGGCGGCAAAATGGGCGGCACGTGCACGCCGGGGAACAGATGGCGCTTCACGGCGGCCGGCAGCTTGTCGTACAGGTGCGGCAGCTTGGACAGGCCGCCACCGAGCACGATGACGTGCGGGTCGTAGGCCAGTACCAGGCCGGCCAGCGCGTGGCCCAGCACGTCGAGGTGCACGGCCACCGTGCGCTGGGCCACGGCGTCGCCGATGTTGGCGCGGGCGACAATGGCCAGCGTGGCCAACGGTTCTGTGCCTTCGCCGCCAAAATACGCATATAACTTGCTTATGGCGGGGCCGGAGACATAGCGTTCCAGGCAGCCCGTCTTGCCGCATGGGCAGGGGTATTCGGCCAGGCCGTGCTGCGCCAGCAGGGTGGCGGGCAGGCTCCAGTGGCCCCATTCGCCGGCTACGCCGTTAAAGCCGCGCAGCAGCTGGCCGCCCACGCAATAGCCGCCGCCGGCGCCCGTGCCGAGAATGGCGCCGAACATGCTGGCGGCATTCTCGGCCGCGCCGCCTTGCGCTTCCGACAGGGCGAAGCACTGGCAATCGTTGCCGATGGCGACAGGGCGCTGCAAGGCTTGCTGCAGCGTTTGCGCTACGAGGCGGCCGTTCAGGGCCGGCACGTTGGAGCTCAGTTGCCTGCCGCTGGCGCTGTCGATCACGCCGGGTAAGCCGATGCCGACGGGCGCCGTCGTGCCCAGTGCCGCGTCGCCGCGCGCCACCAGGCCGGTGATCGCTTGCACGAAGGCGCTAAAATCGTCGCCGGGCGTGGCCACCCGTTCGCGGAATACCTCGGCCAGCGCGCCGTCGCGGTCGGCGAACGCCACCAGCTCGATCTTGCTGCCGCCGATGTCGATGCCGTGAAAGCCCTGGATGGAATTAGAATTGGTCATGGCCATAGATGGTGACGCCCTGCACGACACGGTTGACGATGCCGCCGGCGAATGGATTGTCGGGGCGCAGTTGCAGCAGCGCGGACTGGTGCAGCGCATATTGCTGCGCCATCAGCAGCCACAGCGGGGCCAGCCAGGCGTCGGGCCAGGCTGGCGCGTCGGCCGCTAAGTTGGCAGATATGTTGGCAGATAAGTCGCCGCCGATGCCCACCGTCAGGCAGCGCTGCGCCACGCTGTCGCGCTGCAGTTCTTTCAACAGGTCGTCTTCGTACTGGCGCGCCAGGGGCTTGCTGCTGCGCAGCAGGATCACCAGCGATTCCGTGGTGACGGCCGATTTCGGGCCGTGACGGAAACCCAGCGCGGTATTGGCCATCGCCATCACGCGCCCACCCGTCAATTCCAGGATTTTCAATGCCGCTTCCTTGGCCAGCGCTTCCAGCGGGCCGCTGCCCAGGTAGACCACGCGCTGTACGGGTGTCGAGCCCAGCTCCGCCACGGGCGCCGACCAGTCGCGCAACGCTTGTTCGCCCAGCTGCGCCAGGGTCTCCAGGCGCGTCAAGTCGACGTCCTGGCCCAGTACCGACAGGGCCGCCAGCAGCATGCTGCTAAAGCTGCTGGTCATGGCGAAGCCGCGGTCGCAGCTGCCTTCCGGCATCAGCAAGTTATACGTATTGCTGTCATTGGCGCCCTGGCGCGCCAGCTTGCCATCGGCGTTGCAGGTGATGTTCAAAAAGCGCGCGCCGGGCACGACCTGGCGCAGCAGTTCCACGGCCGCCAGGCTTTCCGGGCTGTCCCCGCTGCGGGCAAACGAGACGAGCAGGGTAGGGGCGTCCGCTTCCAGGTACAGCTCGTGGTGCGTCAGCAACGTCGTGGTGGCGATGGCGCGGATCTGCGCGGGCCAGGCCGCATTCAAGGTGTCGGCGACGATTTCGCCCACATAGGCCGAGCTGCCGGCGCCCGTCAGGATGACGCGTTGTTGCGGATTGGACAGCGCGTCGCCGAGGAAGGCGGCCAGGCTGGCTTGTTCCTTGCGCAAGATGCCGGCCAGCGCGCGCCAGATGGCCGGCTGGTGGGCGATTTCCTCGGCCGTGTGCAGGCCGCCGATGTCGCGCCAGGTTTGAATGTCACGCTGAAGAAGGGTAGTCATGGAGTGTCAGTAAAGTGTTTGTTGGAGAAAGCATAAATACTAAATTTCGAAAAGTCAAATACGAAAGTAAAACGAAAGTAAATAGTTGCATGGCTTGCGAAATAATGTCGTTTTATCCCCTTTCAATCGTGTTGCAGTGCCGCATGAAACCCAGTGGCGCTGCCGCCTGTCGCTGAAATACGACGATAACGAAAGTATGTTTTGTGACTTTTTGGTGAAACGTAAGAAAAATGCGCCAATTCTGGGCATTTTATTAATAAATTGTCGCTTTATCTTTCTTTTAATTGACGATATTTATTTTTCTTCTTAAAGTATTTCCATCACTTCGATTTTCTGAAAGCCGCCAGATGAAACCTCTCCCGCTTCCCCGCCGCGCCCTTGTCGCCTGTGTCCTCGCCGCCCTCGCCACCTTGGCTGCGCCCGGTGTGCAGGCCGCGCCTGTCGGCAATCTGACCAGCTTGAGTGCCGTGCATGCGGCCGACGTGGCCAAGGGCGAGGCACTGGGCTGGGATCTGCGCAGCGACACGGGCATGCAGTTGCGTGTCAGCCTGCCGCAGGCGGACGTGCTGCGCATTCAGGCGGGCGGCAAGGGGGGCTTGACGGGGCCGGGCGACAAGGCCGCGCCCATCGTCGTGGGACAGCCGGCCGCGCAGGTGGCGTATCAGATCCATGAACAGCCCGAGCATATCCTGATCACTACCGAAGCCCTGAGCCTGCGTATCGACCGCAAGCCCTTGCGCTTTACCCTGTACCGCAAGGGCGACACGGTGCCGCTGTGGCGCGAAGTGCAGCCGCTGTCGCTCGATGACAAGCAGGGCGTGCAAGTGCTATCGAGCCTGCCGGGCGAGCGTTACTTCGGCGGCGGCCAGCAAAATGGCCGCTTCGAATTCAAGGGCAAGCAAGTGCCCGTGTCGTATTCGGGCGGCTGGGAAGAGGGCGACCGGCCGAACCCCGCGCCATTTTTGATGAGTTCACGCGGATGGGGCATGCTGCGCAATACCTGGTCCGACGGGCACTACGATTTGCGCGACAAGGAGCAGATCTCGCTGCAGCATGCGGAAGGCCGCTTCGACGCCTATTTCTTTGTCGGCAAGGACTTGCGCGACGTCGTCGCCCGCTACACGGACTTGACGGGCCGCGCGCGCATGCTGCCCCGCTGGGCGCTGGAATACGGCGACGCCGATTGCTACAACGATGGCGACAATGTAAAAAAGCCCGGTTCCGTGCCGAAGGGCTGGACGGATGGCCCGACGGGCAAGACGCCCGACGTGGTGGAGACGGTGGCGCGCCAGTATCGCGAACACGACATGCCGGGCGGCTGGATTTTACCCAACGACGGCTATGGCTGCGGCTACACGAATTTGCCGGAAACGGTGAAGGGCCTGGCCGGCTATGGCTTCCGCACGGGCCTGTGGACGGAAAACGGCGTCGACAAGATCGCCTGGGAAGTGGGCCAGGCGGGCAGCCGCGTGCAAAAGCTGGACGTGGCGTGGACGGGCAAGGGCTATCAGTTCGCCATGGACGCGAACAAGTCGGCCTACGACGGCATCCTGAACAACTCCGATAGCCGCCCGTTCCTGTGGACGGTGATGGGCTGGGCCGGCATCCAGCGCTACGCCGTGGCGTGGACGGGCGACCAGAGCGCCAGCTGGGATTACATCCGCTGGCATATCCCGACCCTGATCGGCTCGGGCCTGTCCGGCCAGGCGTATGCGTCCGGCGACGTCGACGCCATCTTCGGCGGCAGCCCGGAAACCTATCTGCGCGACCTGCAGTGGAAAAGCTTTACGCCAGTTTTGATGGGCATGTCCGGCTGGGCCGCGGCCGAGCGCAAGCACCCATGGTGGTTCGAGCAGCCGTACCGCGACATCAACCGCCGCTATCTGAAGCTCAAGATGCGTTTGACGCCATATATGTATACGCTGGTGCGCGAAGCGGAGCAATCGGGCGCGCCGCTGGTGCGCGGCCTGATGTGGGATTACCCGCAAGACCCGGCCGCCTACACGGAAGCCTATAAATACCAATTCCTGCTGGGGCGCGACGTGCTGGTGGCGCCCGTCTACCGCAGCCAGGCCGTCAGCGGCGGCTGGCGCAAGGGCATCCACCTGCCACAGGGTACGTGGTACGACTACTGGGATGGCCGCCAGGCCACGGCCGACGCCAAGGGGCGCGACCTCGATATGCAGGTGACGCTCGACAAGCTGCCCGTGTTCGTGCGCGCCGGCGCCATCCTGCCCATGTATCCTGAAATGCTGTACGACGGCCAGAAGCCGAAGGATCAGCTGACCCTCGATATCTACCCGCACGGCGAGTCCGACTACACCCTGTATGAAGACGACGGCAACACGCGCCAGTACCAGGGCGGCGCCTTCAGCCAGCAAGTCATCCGCATGCGCCAGACGGGCGGCGATGCGCAGGTCGATATCGGCGCCGTCGATGGCCAGTACCAGGGCCAGGAAGCGCGCCGCGGCTATGCGCTGCGCATGCTGGCCGGCCAGGCGCCGGCTGCCGTGCGCGCCGGCGAACGGCTGATCGCGGCAGCGGGCGAACGCGCCGCCTACGACATGGCGGTCGAAGGCTGGTATTTCGACGCGGCCGACCGGCAAGGCACCCTGCACGTGAAAGTGGAGGCGCAGGACATCCGCCAGCCTTTGCTGCTGCGGGTCGCCGGTGCGCTGGCCGTGGCCAGAATCGACGCCGACTTCCCCGCCGCCCCCGTGCCGGGCCGCGCCTTGCCGGCCGACGCCATGCAGGTGGTGGCGCGTCCTGCGGAGGAAAGCGGCTATCCGCTGGAAAACGCCTTCGATGGCAAGCCGGAGACGTGGTTCCGCACCGTGCGCAGCCCGTCCGTGAAAAGCGGTCCGCACGAATGGGTGATCGGTTTTACGGAACGCCGCCTGGTCGATGGCATCGAACTGGCGCCGCGCAACGACCAGCACTGGAAGCATGGCCAGGTGCGCGACTATGAAATCTATATCGGCGACAACAACGGCGAATGGGGCGCGGCGCTTGCGCGCGGCACGCTCAAACTGGAACAGGGTGCGCAGACGATCAACTTCCCCGCTACGGCCGGGCGCTTGCTGCGCTTCCGCGTCATGAGCACGCAAAATCCGGAAGGCGATGGCGCCGCGTCCACCGACCCGATGGTGACGGCGGCGCAAAGTGCGCAGGTGGCGCGCGCGTACGACGCGGCGCTGGCCACCGACGTGGCGCCCGTCACCTTGTCCGAATTTCGCGTGCTCGAGCACCGCGTGGCCGAAGGCGAGGAGGTGCAGCGCTATCTGTCGGACCTGGTGCTGCCGAAGAATATCGGACGCGACCGGCCGGCCGGCAAGGCGGTCGAGATGCGCATGAACGGGCTGTGGTTCCGCAAGGGCCTCGGCGTGGGACCGGCCAGCCGCATCGACTTGCAGCTGGCCGGCAACTGGAATCTGCTGCGCGCCGACCTGGGCGTGGACGATAGCTGCCGCAGCGCGGGCGGCTTGCAATTCCAGGTCTGGAGCGGTGAGCGGCTGCTGTATGACAGCGGCCTGGTCACGGCTCCCGGGGTGGTCAAACCCGAAATCGACGTGCGCGGCCTGAGCCAGCTCAGTTTGCGCACCCTGGGTGCGCGCGGCGCCCACCCGGCCCAGGTCTGCGGTAACTGGGCCAACGCCGTGCTGACCGGCACGGAAGGCGCGACAGTCAAGCCGCGCTAAGCAATCAATCATTTCACTAAAAAAGAGCCCCTCTTCGGACCGGGGAGGGGCTCTTGCAAGCCGACGAAAACAAATCACTGATAACCACTGATAATAAGGGAGATGGGAATGCACTTGAAAAAACTGATGGCCGCCATGGTGGCGGTAGGGTTGGCGTCGACAGCGCTGGCAGCGGAGGAGGAAAAACTGCAGCGTGTCGAAGTGACGGGGTCCAGCCTGAAGCGGATCAACGCAGAAACGGCGTCGCCGGTACAGGTGATCAACGCCAAGCAGATCGAAAACATGGGCGCGCTCACCTTGCTGCAAGTGCTCGACAACCTGCCTGCCGCCCGCCCGGCGCAGCAGGATTTCCGCTCGATGTTCACGGGGTCCGATGGCGGTTCGCAAGCGAACTTGCGCGGCCTGGGCGCGCAGGGCACCCTGGTGCTCTTGAATGGCCGCCGCCTGTCCTTCTACGGCGCGCCAGCCGGTTTCCAGACCATGTTCGTCAATATCGATGCGATTCCCGCCGCCGCCATCGAACGCATGGAAATTTTGACGGACGGCGCCTCGGCCGTATATGGCTCCGATGCCGTGGCCGGCGTCATCAACGTGATCACCAAAAAATCGTATCAAGGCCTGGAAGCGCGCGCCAATGGCGAGTTTTCGCCCAGCGTGAAAGCCTATGGCGAGCGCCAGGCCAGCGTGCTGTATGGTCTGGGCGACCTGGCCAGCGACGGCTACAACATCTATGGTTCCGTGAACGTTTACCAGCGCGACCGCATCGCCCTGGCCGACACCTGGCAGAAGCGCCCCGCGTATTTTTATGCGAACAATCCGAATTTCATCCCGAACATGCGCGTGGGCGTCGGCAGTGAGCCGGGCGTGATGAACCCGGGGACCTTCTTTGTCTTCGACAAGGCGAAGAACAATGCGCGCACCCAGCGCGCCGCGCCCGGCTGCAACACCAGCATCACCGAGGCGTCGGGTAGTCGCTGCGTGTGGAATGCGCTGCCCAACCAGCTCGACACGGGTCCTACCTCGGAGCGGGCCACGGCTTACCTGAGCGGCCGGCTGAAACTGGGTGGCGACATGGAAGCGTTCGCGGAAGGCGCTTTCACCCACATCAAGATGCGCGGCGAGAATGGCCCGTCCAGCTTCAACAGCGGCAGCACGAACAACTGGTTCGCACGCAATACGGGCAATACCCTGAACACGTTTGCCACGCCTTTCCTGAGTCCCAACAACGTCTACCTGAAGGGCAAGCTCGATGCCGACATGCAGGCCAAGATGGGCGGCGCGGCCGGCTTGAATTACCTGCTGCAGGATGCACAAGGCCACTTCGGCCAGAAAAATGTCGATGAAAACTACCGCGCGCTCGTCGGCCTGCGCGGCAGCATCGGCGGTGGCTGGGATTTTGAAACGGCGCTCAGCGTGGCGGGCAGCCATTCCACCCTGTTCCAGACGGCGAACATCAACATCAAGGGCTTCGAGCAGGCGTTTGGCCCGTTCACGAAAGACCCCGTCAGCGGCCGCACGTATATCTCGGACAATCCCGCCTACAAGTTCGGCGAAATCAGTGACGCCAACGCGGCGCTCCTGCGTGCCGCCTACCCGACCTTCGCCATCGAATCCTGGACCAAGCTGATGACCTGGGACGCGAAGGTCGAAGGTACCCTGTTCAAGCTGGGCGAACGCGAAGTGCGCGCCGCCGTGGGCACCAACATCATGCGCGAGAGCTTTCTCACGCCCGGCAACGCCGATGCCGCGAATGGCCTGATCACGCAGCAGGGCGGTTCCTGGTTTGATGGCAAGCGCACCATCGCCGCCGTGTTTGGCGAAGTGGTGGTGCCGCTTTCCGACACCCTGGAAGTCAATGCGGCCGCGCGCCTGGACAAATATCCGCATTTCGCCGCCAACCTGGCGCCCAAGCTGGGCGTGATCTGGCGCGCGCGGCCCGACCTGATGCTGCGCGGGACGTATTCGGAAGGCTTCCGCGCGCCCAACCTGGCCGAATCGGGCACGGGCGGCGTCTTTGCGCAGGTGGGCGGCATCCGCGACACGGTGCGCTGCGATGAAACGAATGCCATGGCGCGTGCCTTGCTAAAGTCAAAGGTGGCGACGGATGCGGACCTGGGCAAGAGCCTGCTCAATTCAAATTGCTCGACGACGGTGGGCGGCCTGACGCCGCCGAACCAGAACCTGCGTCCGGAAAAGGCCAAGATTTCCACCGTGGGCCTGGTGCTGCAGCCGGCCAAGGACGTGAGCATTTCCATCGATTACTGGTTCATCAACCGTCGCGACGAAATCGTGCGCCAGGACTTCAACGAGCTGTTTACGGAACTGGTGGACAAGCACGGTCCGACCCTGGCCGGCACGCCTAACGCCATCCGCAACGACCTGACCGATACGGACCGGGCCAACGTGGCGGCGGTGGCGGCCATGTGCGCCAATCCCGCCAATGCTGGCGTGTGCGCGGGCGGCGTGCCGCGCTACTCGGTGGGCAACCTGGGCGGCTTGATCAACTCGTATTCGAACCGCGGCCGCACCCTGATGGACGGCGTGGACATCGATGCGCGCACGCGCTTTGCGCTTGGTGACTGGGGCAAGCTGAGCACCGGCATCGCCGCTACCATCCGCAAGCGCGATACCCATGACAGCGAAGACGGCAGCGACATCAAGGGCAATACCGTCGGCTACTACGATTCGCCGCGCTACCGCGCCACCGTGAATGCCGACTGGAGCTACCGCAACTTCGTCAGCAGCGTGTTCGTCAACTACTCGGGCAAGACGCGCTGGGCGTATGGTCCCTGGGACAAGGACAACACGCCGGAGAACTGCACCGCCGCCTCGGTATCGCTGCCGGCCGGCCAGTGCAAGGGTGCGCCGTCGTACACCACGGTGAACCTGGCCTTCAGCTGGAAGCCTGTCAAGAACCTGGACGTGGGCCTGAACGTGAAAAACGCGTTCAACAAGCGGCCGTACTACGACCCGAATGGCTGGGAAGGCTACAACCATAGCCAGGACCTGTTCGGCCGCCAGTTTGCGCTCTCGGCCAGCTACAAGTTCTTTTAATACGTGACCTTGCCCCGGCCCGCCTGTGCGGGCCGGGGTATTGCCATGGAAAAGAAAAGACAATATTCCGAAATATGTAATACGAAAGATAAACGTAAGTGAAAGCAGATCATCAGGCCTGCTTTCGCGTTTTTCTCGCCGGATTTTTGGGCCGTTTCACCATTCCCGCTCACCTCCCTGCCGACGTGTGTATCTGTCACACCACGATAACGAAAGTCATATGTCGCGTCAGTCATTAATGCGAAAGATAAATCGCGTTTATTCACGCGGTTGAGCGATAAATTTGCGTTATAACTTTCTTTTTGTTGACGATACTTATTTTTCTTTTTAAAGTAATCCCAAGAAAACGAAAATCAGCCGATACGGACTGATTTCCCGGAAGGTGCGGCTGTCTGGCGCTGCCTTCCGACGACCACCATAAAAATGGCGCCCCCCCGACTCCGCCCCGGAGCGGGGAGGGCGCGCATAACCCTCGATATAGACGGAGACACAGCATGCATACCACCCGACTCAAATTGCGCGACATCAGCCGCGCCGCCGCGATCGTGATCGCACTGGCGGCCGGCGTGCCAGGCCAGGCCTGGGCACAGTCGAACGCCACCAGTACCATTTTCGGTGAAGTGAGCGCACCGGCCGGCGCCACCGTGGTGCTGGAAAACCTGGCGACGGGCGTGCGGCGCAGCCTGACGCCCGATACGTCGGGCCGCTATGTGGCCAACTCCATGCCGCCAGGCCGCTATGCGGTGCGCGTGCTGCGTGCCGGTTCGGTGGAAGCGTCGCAGGAAGTCGAAGCCCTGATCGGCGCCGGTGCGGAAGCGAACTTCGGTCCGGCCAGCGTGGCCGGTTCAGTGGGCCAGGAGCAAACCGTCGTGGTGAAAGCGTCGCGCAACACGATCGATGTGTCGAACACGAACAATGGCGTGATCTTCACGGCCAAGGAATTGAAAGCGCTGCCGGTCGGGAATGATGTGGCTTCCATCGTGCAGCTGACGCCGGGCGTGGCGCGCGGCACCAACAGCGTGTATGGCAATGCGCCGTCGATCGGCGGCTCGGGCCAGTCGGAAAACGCGTTCTACGTCAATGGCTTCCCCATCACCAACCTCCTGACACAGGTGGGCGCGTCGGAGCTGCCGTTTGGCGCGATCTCCAACCTGCAGGTGCTGTCGGGCGGCTATGGTTCGGAATTTGGCCGCTCCACTGGCGGCGTGATCAACATCACTACCAAGAGCGGCGGCAACAAGGTCGAATTCGGCGGCAAGGTCTCCATCATCCCCCGTTCGCTGAAGGGCACAACGGAAAACCGGTATTACCCGAACACGGGCGCCAATCCGAAGACCGATGGCACCTTGAAGTACTGGAATCGCGATAACGGCAGCACCAGCAAGGTCGTCGGCTTGTACGGCAGCGGGCCGCTGATCCAGAACAAGCTGTTCGCCTTCGTGGCGCTGGAACAGACGCGCACGGACGGCGGCGCCGTCGCCGGTGCGCGCGACGACCTGGTGGACAAGGTGTTGCCGAACGGCTGGCGCGAAAGCAAGAGCAAGGTTGACCGCATGATGGCCAAGCTGGACTACAACCTGACGGACGACCATCACTTTGAATATACCAAGCTGTATGACCGCACGACAACGGATAGCCAGAGCTATGGCTTCGACTATGCCACCTTGAAACGCAACAACGTGCCTGGCGGCGGCAGCGAGACCACCATCAACTGCTGCGGCTCGTCGGCTGCGCCGGGCGCGAATGTCGACATCTTCAAGTACACGGGCTACCTGACGGATAACCTGACGGTGACGGCCATGATGGGGCAGTCGCGCACTTCGCACCGCCGTACCCCGGATGGCTACAATCCGCTGCTGGCGCAAACGTCGTCGAATGAATCGACCCAGGTGCCTGGCCTGACGTACACCAATCCGCAAACGGTGACGGGGACCCTGGTCGATCCGTCGTCGGAAGACCGCCAGAAAGCCAAGCGCCTGGACCTCGAATACAAGCTGGGCAAGCACTCGCTGCGCGGCGGCATCGACCGCATCGACGTGGAATCGAAGGTGGGCCTGAGCCTGGCCGGCGGCTACCGCTGGAACTACCAGCGGGCCCCGAATCCGAATCTGCCGATCAACGGCGCGTTTGAAACGCCGTACCAGGGCGAAGGCTACGGCAAGCAGGGCTATTACGTCAGCAAGGAACTGAACGCCAACCTGGCGCGTCCGACCAGCGTGCAATCGGCGCAGTACATCCAGGATCACTATCAGGTCACGGAGCGGGTACTGCTGGACCTGGGCCTGCGCCGCGAACAGTTCACCAACTACAGCAGCGATGGCGTGGCCTTCATTTCGCAGCGCAACATGATCGCCCCGCGCCTGGGCGCCACCTGGGATTACCTGGGCGACGGCAGCCTGAAATTCTTCGCCAACGGCGGCCGCTACCACCTGCCGGTGCCATCGAATTTGTCGAGCAACATGGCCAGCCCCTTCCTGGCCACCAGCGAGATGTTCACCTACACGGGCGTCGATCCCGTCACGGGCGCGCCGACGGGCCTGCATGCGATCAGCAAGCCGTATTCGGCCAACAATGCGTATGGCCAGAGCCGCGATGCGCGCGAAGTGACGGCCGTTGGCCTGAAACCGCTGTCGCAGGATGAATTCTCGCTGGGCTTCGAACGCGCCCTGAGCAAGAAGCTGGTGGTGGGCGCCAGCGTCCTGTACCGCAAGCTGAACGACACCAACGACGACAGCTGCGACGCGCGTCCGCTGCAAGCCTGGGCCACGCGCAACAGCGTCGATACGGCTAACTGGAGCGGCTTCCAGTGCGCCATCATCAATCCGGGCCGCGACAACAGCCTGATGGTGGACTTTGACGATGGCAAGGGCCTGCGCCGCGTGGATATATCGGCGGCAGAGTGGGGCAACCCGCTGCCATCGCGCACCTACCGCGCCTTGAACATGTTCGTCGAGCACCCGTACACGAACGGCTGGTACGGCAAGCTGACCTACACCTTGTCCGGCCTGAAGGGCAATATGGAAGGCCAGACGGACAGCATCGGCGGCGGCGACGTGGGCCTGACGGTCAGCGACGACCACAAGGAACTGATGTACAACGCGTATGGCTATCTGCCAGGCGACCACCGCCACGCTTTCAAGGCCTACGGCTTCATACAGGTCATCCCGGACGTGATGGTGGGCGCCAACCTGTCGCTGATCTCGGGTGCGCCGCGCAACTGCATCGGCGCGTTGCCCGATAATCTGAAGTTCGAGGGCAATTACGGCGATTCCTACTTCTATTGCAACGGCAAGCCGGCGCCGCGCGGCAGCCAGGGCCGCCTGCCATGGCAAGCCCAGCTGGACATGAATGTGGCCTATACTCCCAGCGCCGTCAAAGGCCTGAGCCTGAAAGTGGACGTGTTCAACGTCTTCAACAGCCAGACCGTCACCCGCTATACCGAAACGCGCGAAGACCATGGCGCCATCTCCCGCAATTACCTGCAGGTCGATGGACGCACGGCGCCGCGTTCCGTGCGCTTTACGGCTGAATATACCTATTAAACTGCAGCCGGCCTGCCGCGCGGCGGGCCGGTGACGATCCTTACCAACGGAAGCGAGAAGAGACCAATGACGACACAAATCAATCGACGCAATTTCCTGTCCGCCAGCGCAGCGCTGGCCGGTGGTGCCATGGCCGGCAGCGCCTTGCTGCCTGGCGCGGCCAACGCCGCAACGGCCACCGGCCGCGACAAGGTTCGCCTGGGCCTGATCGGCACGGGCATGCGCGGCCAGGTGCTGCTGGCCGAACTGGTGCGCCGCGATGACGTGGAAGTGGTCGCGCTGTGCGATATCGAACCCATCATGCTGAAACACGCGCTGGGCCAGGTGGCGAAAGCCGGCAAGCCGCGTCCGCGCACGTATGGCGAAGACCGCGACCAGAAAGCCTACCAGCGCATGCTGGACGCGGGCGGCCTCGATGGCGTGATCATCGCCACGCCGTGGGAATTCCACGCGCCCATGGCGATCGCCGCGATGCAGGCGAAGATCGCAGTCGGTTGCGAAGTGGTGGCCGGCATTACCCTGCAAGACCACTGGGATGTGCTCAATACCCAGCTGAAGACGGGTACGCCATACATGTTGCTGGAAAACGTATGCTACCGCCGCGACGTGATGGCTGCGCTGCAGATGGTGCGCGCAGGCCTGTTCGGCGAACTGCTGCACCTGCAGGGCGGCTACCAGCATGACCTGCGCGCCGTCAAATTCAACAGCGGCAATCCGGCCAAGCCGTATGGCGGCGGCGTGGAATTCGGCGAAAAGGGCTGGTCGGAAGCCCATTGGCGCACGCAGCACTCGGTCGAGCGCAATGGCGAACTGTATCCAAGCCACGGCATCGGCCCGTGCGCCATGTACACGAACATCAACCGCGGCAACCGTTTTACGCGCATCAACGCCTTCGCCACCAAGGCGCGCGGCTTGCACGACTACATCGTCAAGCAGCCGGGCGGCGCGCAGCATGCGAACGCCAAGGTGAAATTCAAGCTGGGCGACGTGGTCACCACCACGCTGGCGTGCGAGAACGGCGAAACCATCATCCTGCAGCACGATACGAGCCTGCCGCGCCCGTATTCGCTGGGGTTCCGCGTGCAAGGCACGGACGGCCTGTGGATGGACTTGAATAATTCGATTCATATCGAAGGCGTCAGCAAGCCGCACCAGTGGGACGATTTCAAGGCTTACCAGGACAAGTATGAGCATCCGCTCTGGCGCAAGTACGCGGCGCAAGCCGAAGGCGCGGGCCACGGCGGCATGGACTTCTTCGTCATCCACGCTTTTGTCGAAGCCCTCAAGGCCAATGCGCCGATGCCGATCGATATTTACGACGCCGTGACGTGGAGCGCCATCACGCCGTTGTCCGAGCAATCGATTGCCGCCAACTTCCAGACCCTGGACTTCCCCGACTTCACGGGCGGCCAGTGGAAAGCGCGCAAGCCGATCTTCGCCCTCGACGGCAAGTACTAAGCCTTCACAACCCGCTACCGCGCCTGCCGCCGTAGCGGGTTTTTTCCATCCCAGGAGACGTTGATGAAACACACAAGTTCATTGCTCTATGCAGTCCTTCCCGCCATGCCTTTACTGGTCACCTGCGCGGCCGCCTGCTTGGCCGCGCCCATGGCGTGCGCGACGCCCGCCAGCGTGGAACTGGCCGGCAATGCCTTCATCACCAGTGCAGACAAGGGCGCCGTCATCGGCGAGCATGGGCTGACCGGCTGGAGCAATCCCGCTACCGTCGCCAGCACGTATTTCCGCGTGGCGGAAGCAGGTCCCGTCCAGGTGGCGCTGGACGCCAGCCTGGCCGATGGCGGCAACAGCACCGTCCGCGTGAAGATCAACGGCACGCCGTTCGACGTCAAACTGGCCGGCAAGGCGCGCAAGACCTACTCCGTCGGTACGGTCAATGTGCCGGCGGCCGGCTATGTGAAGGTGGACTTGCAGGGATTGACGCGCGCCAAGGCCACCTTCGGCGACGTTTCGGCATTGAAGGTGACGGCAAGTGCCACGCTGAACTATGCCAACGACCCGGCCAATTACTACTGGTCGCGGCGCGGGCCGTCCGTGCACATGGGCTATACGGTGCCGGCCAATACCGAGTATTTTTATAACGAGATGACGATACCCGTCGGCCAGGACACCATCGGTTCCTACTTCATGGCCAACGGCTTCGGCCAGGGCTACATGGGCATCCAGGTGAAGTCGCCCGCCGAGCGCTGGATCCTGTTTTCCGTGTGGGACGCCGAGAATGGCGCCAAGACCACCCTGGTCAGCAAGGGCGAGGGCGTCATCGACAATGCATTTGGCGGCGAGGGCACAGGTGGGCAAACCTACCTTTCATATAATTGGGCAGCCGGCACCACGTACCGCTTCATTACGCGCGCGCGGCCCGACGGCAAGGGCGGCAGCGATTATTCGGCCTGGTTCTTCGCGCCCGAGACGGGCAAGTGGCGCTATATCGCCACCTGGAAGCGGCCGGCGATTTCCACGTATCTGACGCGCGTGCATTCCTTCCTCGAGAACTTCATCGATACCCTGGGCCACACGGAGCGCCGCGTCCAGTTCGGCAACCAGTGGGCAAGGAATGCATCGGGCACCTGGTCGGAAGTGACGGCAGGGCGCTACACGGGCGACGCCACGGCCACCAACGCGCAGCGCATGGATTACGCGGGCGGCCTGGAAAACGGCAAGTTCTATCTGCGTAACGGTGGCTTCTTCGCCGAGTACGTGAAAACCGGCCAGAATTTCACGCGCCCGGCCACGGGGCAGGCGCCGGCAGTCGATGTGACGGCCTTGCCGATGCAGTAGGCGCTGGTCCTCAGCCCGGCTGCTTGCGCCGCAGTACCGCCTGGATATAGAATGCGAATCATTATTATTTGCGAACCAGGGAGGTTGCGACGTGTCGGCTGCCCAACCCGGCGTCCACCAGGAGGTGGGTAGCCTGTATTACGAACACCATCGGTGGCTGCAAGGCTGGCTCAGGCACAAGTTGGGTAACGCCTTTGACGCGGCCGACGTGGCGCACGACACTTTCATGCGCCTGCTCAATCGCGACGAGGCCATCGCCGCGCGCGAGCCGCGGGCCTTCCTGACGACGGTGGCCAAGGGCGTGCTCAGCACTCTGTACTACCGGCGCGACCCTGCGCTACATCTTCTGATGCATCAGAGCGGCCAGGCCTGTTTGGTGACGGCCACGGCGACGATGTAACCGAAGACCAGCACGGCGAGCGCGAAGGCGGCGCCGCGCACGGCCGGCGTCTTGCCCCGTTTTAGCGCGATGGTGCCCAGCACGATGTAGGCCAGCAGCGCGCACAGCTTGGCGGCCAGCCAGGGCTGGCTGCCCGGCGACTGGCCGCTCCACACGGCCAGGGCGATGGCGCTGGCCAGCAGGGCCGTGTCGATCAGGTGCGGCAGGATTTTTACCCAGCGCTGCTGCAAGGCGGGCGAGGCGCGCAGCATCCAGGCGCCGCGCAAGAGGAAAAGACAGCCGCTGGCGGCGGCGCAAGCCATGTGGAAGTGCTTGAGGCTCAGATAATCCATGCGTGATGTGATGGGCGTTGATTGACGATGGCGCCAGCATAGCCGCCTTTGGCGTCCTGCGCCATACGCCGTCGGGAGGACGCGCAATCAGCGGCACCATTTCATGTACACCAGCTCCGGGTCGCCCTCGTCGAGATGGTCGATCTGGCCGCTGCGCACGAAGCCCGCGCTGGCGAACAGCCGTTGCGCGGCGCCGTTGGACTGGTTCGTCGAGGTGAACAGCTTCTCAGTCTGGCACGCGGCTTCGGCGGCGGCCAGCAGGCGCAAGCCCACGCCGCGCCGCTGCTGGCCGGGAGCGACCACCACCAGCGAGACGAAGCCGTAGCCGAAGAAGTCGTCGTGCGTGAGCACATAGCCAGCCACCTGCCCATTGCCGATGGCCACCTGGCAGTGCCCTTTGCCGACGGCGGCGCGCACGGCATCGCCACGCTCCGGGTGCGCCTGCGCATATTCGTCGCAGGCCAGCATGGCTGCCACATCGCCATGCCCGGCCATGCGGGTGACGATTTCATCTGCTTCCGTTCTGTTCTCCATGCCGCTCCCTGTTGTGCCGGTGCCGAGTGTGCCAAAAATACCTGCGTTTGTAAAACGCCCGCCATCCAGCCTAGGTTCACACTGCGTCATCTAGTCACTTTTGCCGATACGGCTATCCAGATTGCCTTTCCAGAATCACCCTGTGGCCGATAGTGCCTTTCGCCTCTGCCACGTAAGCTGGTCGGGACGGCTGGCCAGACGGCCAGTGCATTCATGGAGAAACATCGTGGCTACCCTAGATGGCACTAAGAACAACAGTAGTAACAAGGCAGTCGAACCCGGCATGCGGCGCAAGCAGTTTTCCGTGTTGGTCAGCAGTACCTTCGCATTTACCATCTGCTTTGCAGTCTGGATGATGTTTGCCGTACTGGGCATCCCCATCAAGACCAGCCTGGGCTTGACGGAAACGCAATTCGGCCTGCTGGCCGCCATGCCCGTGCTGACGGGCTCCCTCGTGCGCGTGCCCTTGGGCATCTGGACCGACAAATACGGCGGACGCCGCGTCTTCTTTTGGCTGATGCTGGCCAGCGTGGTGCCGATCTACCTGATTTCCTACGCCACCGCCTACTGGCACTTCCTCGTGCTGGGCATGTTCGTGGGCCTGGCGGGCGGCTCGTTTTCCGTCGGCACGCCGTATGTGGCGCGCTGGTATGAAAAAGAGCGCCGCGGCCTGGCGATGGGCATCTTCGGCGCTGGTAACTCCGGTTCCGCGCTGACCAAGTTCGTCGCGCCGGGCATCGTCGCCGCCTTCGGCTGGCAAATGCTGCCGAAGGTGTATGCGGTGGCCATGCTGGCCACGGCCATCATCTTCTGGCTGTTTTCGTACACGGACAAATCGCACCTGGCGCCATCGGGCGAAAGTTTTTCGGCGCAGATGAAGGTGCTGAAAGACCCCCGCGTGTGGCGCTACTGCCAGTACTACTCGGTGGTGTTTGGCGGCTATGTGGCGCTGGCGCTGTGGATGACGAAGTACTACGTGGCCGAATACGGTTTTGATTTGAAGCACGCTGCGCTGCTGGCGGCCTGCTTCTCGCTGCCGGGCGGCGTGCTGCGTGCGTTTGGCGGCTGGATCTCGGACAAATACGGTGCGGCGAAAGTGACGTGGGCCGTGATGTGGGTGTGCTGGGTGTGCTTCTTCCTGCTGTCGTATCCGCAAACGCAGATGGTGATCGAGACCGTCACGGGGCCGCTGGCCATCCATATCGGCCTGTCGCCGCTGTGGTTCACCGCGCTGCTGTTTATCGTCGGCATCGCCATGGCCGTGGGCAAGGCGTCCGTCTTCAAGTTTATCGGCGATGATTTTTCCGACAACATCGGCGCCGTTTCGGGCGTGGTGGGCCTGGCCGGCGGTCTCGGTGGCTTCATCCTGCCCGTGATGTTCGGCGCCCTGGTGGACTTCACCGGCGTGCGTTCGAGCGCCTTCATGCTGTTGTACGGCACCGTCTGCGTTTCCCTCGTCTGGATGTATTTCTCGTTCAAGCCGCTGCGTGCGGCACCAACTACTCAACCTGCAGGAGTTAAAGCATGAGCCGCTATATGATCAATACCTGGGAGCCGGAAAGCCCCAGCTTCTGGCAAAACACGGGCAAGTCCACGGCCGCGCGCAATCTGTGGATCTCGATTCCCGCGCTGCTGCTGGCGTTCGCCGTGTGGATGGTGTGGAGCGTGGTGGTGGTCAACCTGCCCAACATCGGTTTCACCTACAGTAACAACCAGCTGTTCTGGCTGACGGCCTTGCCGGGCCTGTCCGGCGCCACCTTGCGCATCTTTTATTCGTTCATGGTGCCGATTTTCGGCGGCCGCCGCTGGACGGCCATTTCCACCGGCTCGCTGCTGATTCCCGCCATCGGCATCGGCCTGGCCGTGCAGGATGTGAATACGGGCTATCCGACCATGCTGATTCTGGCCCTGCTGTGCGGCTTCGGCGGCGGCAATTTCGCCTCGTCGATGGCCAACATCAGCTTTTTCTATCCGAAGGCGAGCAAGGGCTTCGCGCTGGGCATGAATGCGGGCCTGGGCAATCTGGGCGTGTCGGTGGTGCAGTTCGTCGTGCCGCTGGTGATCACGTTTGCCGTCTTCGGCGCCTGGGGCGGCGATTCGCTGACCTGGGTCAAGAATGGCGTGAGCAAGGACATGTGGCTGCAAAACGCGGGCTTCATCTGGGTGCCGTTCATCGCGCTGTCGACCTTGCTGGCCTGGTTCGGCATGAATGACCTGGCCTCGGCCAAGGCTTCGTTTTCCGAGCAGGCCGTGATCTTCAAGCGCAAGCACAACTGGCTCATGTGCTGGCTGTACACAGGCACGTTCGGCTCCTTCATCGGTTATTCGGCCGCGTTTCCGCTGTTAATCAAGATCCAGTTCCCTGACGTCAACCCGCTCGATTACGCCTTCCTCGGCCCTCTGGTCGGTGCACTGGCGCGCGTGGCCGGCGGCGTGATTTCCGATAAGTTGGGCGGCGCCCGCGTTACCCTGTGGTCCTTCCTGCTGATGATAGGCGCCGTGCTGGGCGTGCTGTACTTCATGCCGCAAGCCGGTGCAGGCGGCAGCTTCAGTGGCTTCTTCTGGATGTTCATGCTGCTGTTCGCCGGTACGGGCATCGGCAATGCGTCGACCTTCCGCATGATCCCCGTGATCTTTTTGACGGAGCACCAGCGCGCGGCCGCCGGCAAGGGCAAGGCGGCGCAGGAGCAAGCCATCGTCGACGCCAACAAGGAAGGCGCGGCAGTCCTGGGCTTCACGTCGGCCGTGGCGGCCTACGGCGCCTTCTTCATCCCGAAAAGCTATGGCACCTCGATTGCGCTGACGGGCAGCCCCGACGCGGCCCTGTGGTGCTTCATCGGCTTTTATGTCAGCTGCATCGCGATCACCTGGTGGTGCTATGCGCGCAAGAATGCGCCGATGCCTTGCTAAAGTTGGAATGTCTGGCAAGTCGTTCTTGCCAGACGTTGAAGAAATGAGAGTATGTCATGGAAGAACTGGAAAAATTCGTCAACGGCTTCAGCCTGTTTCAGCAGCAGTACTTCAGCGAGCCGCAGACCTTGTACGACAGCCTGCGCGACGGGCAGCGTCCCACGACCTTGCTGATCGGCTGCTGCGATTCGCGCGTCGACCCGATGCTGCTGACGGGCAGCGACCCGGGTGATATGTTTGTCGTGCGCAATATCGCCAACCTGGTGCCGCCGTGCACGCCCGACGCGCCGCCCGGCGTCAGTTCGGCCATCGAGTTTGCCGTCTGCAAGCTCGAAGTGGCCAGGGTTATCGTGCTCGGTCATGCGCGCTGCGGCGGCATTCGCGCGCTACTGGAACCGCAGCCGCGCGCGGAAGGGCAGGAAACGGACTTCGTGGGACAGTGGATGCGCATCGCCGAACCGGTGGCGCAGCGCGTGCGGCGCGAGCTGGCGCACCGCTCGTCGGAAGAACAGCACCATGCGTGCGAGCTGGCCAGCATATTGCAGTCGCTTGACAACCTGCTGACCTATCCCTGGCTGAAGCGCCGGGTGGAGCAGGGGGTGTTGAAACTGCATGGCTGGTATTTCGATATCGACAGCGGCGCCCTGATGGCGTATTCGGCGCGCCAGCAGCAGTTTTTGCCCTTGGTCTGTCCGATAGAAAGGGCGCGCCATTTGCATGAGCGCCCGTGGCCGGATGCGGGCAGGTAATCCGAAACGTGCCGCCAACAATGTGTCGGATTACGCTACGCAAATCCGACCTACGTCGCTGTTGCCTCATCAGGTAGGTCGGATTAGGCGGGGCCGCCGAGGCCGCAGGGCGTAATCCGACAAGTTCCCTCAGCTAAAACGCAATAAATCCCCGCTGCGGTCAAACGCCAGCAGGCCGTCGATGCGGCCTTGCTCGATGGCCGTCACCATGGCGCGCAGGGGCGCCTCGCATTCCTGTGCGGCGGGCGGCTGGCCGTCCTGGCCCGCCAGTCCCGCCACGAAGACCACGTCCCAGTGCGTCTGCATCTGTTTCGACTCCTCCATCAATGTCTCGAAGCTGCCCAGTTCATCGGGCAGCTTGTCGGCGCACATCACGGGCGTGAGGGACTTGCCCTGGCCGCCAGGCTGGGCTTGTGCCTGGGTAAAGGTGAACAGCAGGCGTTGCGGCTGCTCCTGGTCGTGGGCGCTGCGCAGCAGGCTGGCGTAATCGGTAATCGACATGGTGCTCTTTCTCTGTGTTGAACGATGACGACAGGTATACCGCAGCACGCTCGCCGCGCCCATAGGCAATAGTGACTATCCGGGTGACTACGCATCTATGCATTCCTGGTGCGCGAAACCGACTTCTTGCCAATACCGCCGGGCAGGGCACATCGATAGACTGTTTGTATCGACGCTTGAGCCATCCTGCTTGCAGCGTTTTTATGACCTGGCGCCGTTCCTGCGGCGCAATGTGGAGGTAGCATGAGTCACTTTCTGGACCGTCTTAAATTTTTTAGCAAGCCTGCCGAGCCGTTCTCGAACGGCCATGGCACCGTGGTCGATGAAGACCGCACCTGGGAAAACGCCTATCGCCAGCGCTGGCAGCACGACAAGATCGTGCGTTCCACGCATGGCGTGAACTGCACCGGCTCTTGCAGCTGGAAGGTGTATGTCAAGAATGGCCTGATCACCTGGGAAACCCAGCAAACCGATTACCCGCGCACGCGGCCCGACCTGCCCAACCACGAACCGCGCGGCTGCCCGCGCGGCGCCAGCTATTCCTGGTACGTGTATTCGGCCCAGCGCGTGAAGTACCCGATGGTGCGCGGCCGCCTGATGGAAATGTGGCGCGAAGCGCGCAAGACCATGGATCCCGTCACCGCCTGGGACTGGATCAGCCAGGACCCCGTGCGCTCGCAGCAGTACAAATCCATCCGTGGCCTGGGCGGCTTCGTGCGCGCCACGTGGGACGAATCGAATGAAATCATCGCCGCCGCGAATGCGCTGACGATCAAGAAATACGGCCCGGACCGCATCGTCGGCTTTTCGCCGATTCCCGCCATGTCCATGGTCAGCTATGCCTCCGGCACGCGCTACCTGTCGCTGATTGGCGGCGTGGCCCTGAGCTTTTATGACTGGTACTGCGACTTGCCACCGGCCAGCCCGCAAGTGTGGGGCGAACAGACGGACGTGCCGGAATCGGCCGACTGGTACAACTCGACCTATCTGATGGTGTGGGGCTCGAACGTGCCGATGACGCGCACGCCGGACGCCCACTTCTACACGGAAGTGCGCTACAAGGGCACGAAAACCGTGGCCATCTCGCCCGATTACGGCGAAATGGTGAAGTTCGGCGACATCTGGCTGGCGCCGAAGCAGGGCACCGATGCCGCGCTGGCGCTGGCCATGGGTCACGTCATCCTGAAGGAATTCCACTCGGAAGGCCAGTCCGACTACTTCCGCGAATATGCGCGCCAGTACACGGACTTCCCCATGCTGGTGCTGCTCAAGGAGCATAACGGCACCCTGGTGCCCGACTACTTCCTGCGCGCTTCGCATCTGGACAACAACCTCGACGAAACGAATAACCCGGAATGGAAAACCCTGGTCATCGACGAAACCACGGGTGCGATTACCGCGCCGGCCGGCTCGATCGGCTTCCGCTGGGGTGAGTCGGGCAAGTGGAACCTGGAACAGAAGGCCGGCGGCAGCGGCGTGCCCATCGTGCCGATGCTGTCCATGATCAACGACAGCGACGCCGTCACGGAAGTGGGTTTCGCCTACTTCGGCGGCAAGGATGCGTCCGATATGCTGCTGCGCAAGGTGCCGGTGAAAACCATCCGCCTGGCCGACGGCACGACCGCCCTGGTCACCACCGTGTTCGACCTGACCCTGGCCAATTACGGCATCGACCGTGGCCTGGGTGGCGAAAACGTGGCGGAAAGCTATGACGACGACGTGCCGTACACCCCCGCGTGGCAGGAAAAGCACACGGGCGTGAAGCGCGCCGACGTCATCACCGTGGCGCGCCAGTTCGCGCAAAACGCGGACCAGACACGCGGCAAGAGCATGGTCATCGTGGGCGCCGGCCTGAATCACTGGTACCACATGGACATGACGTATCGCGGCATCATCAACATGCTGATGATGTGCGGCTGTATCGGTCAGTCCGGTGGCGGCTGGGCGCATTACGTGGGCCAGGAAAAACTGCGTCCGCAAACGGGCTGGACGCCTTTGGCCTTCGCCCAGGACTGGGTACGGCCGATGCGTCAGATGAACGGCACCTCGTTCTTCTATGCGCATACCAGCCAATGGCGCCACGAAAAGCTGGAAACGGGCGACATCGCCTCGCCATCGGCGGCCGGCGGTACGGGCGACCTGACCCTGCTCGACTACAACGCCAAGGCTGAACGCATGGGCTGGCTGCCATCGGCGCCGCAGCTGCAAACCAATCCGCTGGAAGTGGCCAAGGCCGCCAAGGCGGCGGGGCAGGCACCGGCCGCATATGCGCTCGACCAGATCAAGGCCGGCCAGCTGCAGTTTTCGTGCGACGACCCGGACAATCCGGCCAACTTCCCGCGCAATATGTTTGTCTGGCGCTCGAACATCCTGGGCAGCTCGGGCAAGGGCCACGAATACTTCCTGAAATACCTGCTGGGCACGCAGAATGGCTTGCTCAGCGACGAAGATGACTGCATCACGCCGAAACAGGTGAAAGTGCGTCCCGCCGCCGAAGGCAAGCTCGATCTGCTGGTGGTGCTGGACTTCCGCATGTCGACCACCTGTCTGTATGGCGACGTGGTGCTGCCGACGGCCACCTGGTATGAAAAAGACGATCTGAACACCTCGGACATGCACCCGTTCATCCACCCGCTGTCGGAAGCCGTGCAACCGCTGTGGCAATCGAAGTCGGATTGGGAGATCTACAAGGGGCTGGCCGAAAAATTCTCGGAAATCGGCGGCGAGCTGCTGGGCACCCAGCAAGACATCATCCTCACGCCGCTGATGCACGATACGCCCGGTGAACTGGGTCAGCCTTTCGATCCGAAGGACTGGCGCGCCGGCGAATGCGACGCCATTCCAGGCAAGACCATGCCGAACATGACGGTGGTCGAGCGCAATTACCGCGACGTGTACAAGAAGTTCACCTCGATCGGGCCACTGCTGGAAAGCATCGGCAATGGCGGCAAGGGCATTTCCTGGAAAACGGGCCATGAAGTCGAGATCCTGCGCGGCATCAATCGCACGGTGCTCGATGAAGGCGTGTCGAAGGGCCAGCCGCGCCTGGACACGGCCATCGACGCGGCGGAGATGATCCTGACGCTGGCACCGGAAACGAATGGCCACGTGGCCGTCAAGGCCTGGGCCGCGCTCTCAAGCATCACGGGACGCGAGCACACGCACCTGGCCAAGCCGCGCGAGCATGACAGCATCCGCTTCCGCGACGTGCAGGCGCAGCCGCGCAAGATCATTTCCTCGCCCACCTGGTCGGGCCTGGAAAGCGAAGAAGTCAGCTACACGGCCGGCTATACGAATGTGCATGAAATGATCCCTTGGCGCACCCTGACGGGCCGCCAGCAGTTTTACCAGGATCACCTGTGGATGCGCGACTTCGGTGAAGGCCTGTGCGTGTACAAGCCGGCGATCAACACCAAGACGACGGAAGCGCTGCTGGGCACCAGGCCGAACGGCAACAAGGAACTGGCGCTGAACTTCCTGACGCCGCACCAGAAGTGGGGCATCCACTCCACGTATTCGGACAACCTGCGCATGCTGACCCTGTCGCGCGGCGGACCGCACGTGTGGCTGTCGGAGACCGACGCGCAAGCTGCCGGCATCGTCGACAACGACTGGATTGAAGTCTTCAACGTGAACGGCAGCCTGACGGCGCGTGCCGTCGTCAGCCAGCGCATCCCGGCCGGCATGACGATGATGTACCACGCGCAGGAAAAGATCATCAACGTGCCTGGCGCGGAGATGACGGGCAAGCGGGGCGGCATCCATAACTCGGTGACGCGCGCCGTGCCCAAGCCGACGCACATGATCGGCGGCTATGCGCAACTGGCGTACGGCTTCAATTACTACGGCACGGTGGGCTCCAACCGCGATGAATTCGTATTGGTGCGCAAGATGAACAAGGTTGACTGGCTCGAAGGCCCGTTGCAGGAAGAAGGAGCATAGTATGAAAATCAGAGCGCAAATCGGCATGGTGCTGAACCTGGACAAGTGCATCGGCTGCCACACCTGTTCCGTCACCTGCAAGAACGTGTGGACCAGTCGCGATGGCGTCGAGTACGCATGGTTCAACAACGTGGAAACCAAACCGGGCATCGGCTATCCGAAGCAGTGGGAAAACCAGGACAAGTGGAATGGCGGCTGGCGCCGCACGGACGCTGGCAAGATCGAGCCGCGCCAGGGCAGCCGTTTGAAAATCCTGGCCAATATCTTCGCCAACCCGAACCTGCCCGCGATTGACGAGTACTACGAGCCGTTCACCTACGACTACGAGCACCTGCAAAGCGCGCCCCTGTCGCAGACGCCGCCGACGGCCCGTCCGATCTCCGTGCTGACGGGGAAGAAGATGGAGAAAATCGAGTGGGGTCCGAACTGGGAAGATGACCTGGGCGGCGAGTTTGCCCAGCGCAGCAAAGATAAACTGTTCGACAACATGCAGAAGGAGATGTACGGCACGTTCGAAAACACCTTCATGATGTATCTGCCGCGCCTGTGCGAGCATTGCCTCAATCCGACGTGCGTGGCGTCGTGCCCATCGGGCTCCGTGTACAAGCGCGAAGACGACGGCATCGTGCTGATCGACCAGGACAAGTGCCGCGGCTGGCGCATGTGCATCTCCGGTTGCCCGTACAAGAAGATTTACTACAATTGGTCGTCCGGCAAGGCCGAGAAGTGCACCTTCTGCTTCCCCCGCATCGAGGCTGGCCAGCCTACCGTGTGCTCGGAAACGTGCGTGGGCCGCATCCGCTACCTGGGCGTGCTGCTGTATGACGCGGACAAGATCGAGGCAGCGGCCTCCGTGCCGCAAGAGCAGGACCTGTACCAGGCGCAGCTCGATCTGTTCCTCGATCCGCACGACCCGGCCGTCATCGCCGAGGCGCGCCGCCAGGGCATTCCTGATCTTTGGCTGGAAGCGGCCGTCAAGTCGCCCGTCTACAAGATGGCCGTCGAGTGGAAAGTGGCGTTCCCGCTGCATCCCGAATACCGCACCTTACCGATGGTGTGGTACGTGCCACCGCTGTCGCCGATCCAGGCGGCGGCCGAATCGGGCAAGCTGGGCGTGAACGGCATGCTGCCGGACACGCAAAGCCTGCGCATTCCCGTGCAGTACCTGGCCAATTTGCTGACGGCCGGCGACCAGCCGCCCATCGTCACGGCGCTGGACCGCATGCTGGCCATGCGTGCCTACATGCGCAGCAAAACGGTCGAGAAGGTGGAGAACCTGACCGTATTGAAGCAAGTGGGATTGACCAAGGCGCAGGTGGAGGACATGTACCACATCATGGCAATCGCCAATTACGAAGACCGCTTCGTCATCCCCAGCAGCCACAAGGAAATGGCCGAGGACAGCTTCAACGAGAAGGGTTCGTGCGGCTTCAGCTTCGGCAATGGCTGCTCGGACGGCACCAGCGAACCGACCTTGTTCGGCAAGAAAAAACACGGTTCGGCCATCTTCATGCAGATGCCGAAGTCGCGCAAAACGGCGCCAGGCGCTTAAGGAGCTGAGATGACACACGCTATGAATCAGTATCAAATCCTCTCGCGCCTGCTGCTGTATCCCGAGCCCGAGCTGATCGCGCATCTGCCCGAGCTCGATGCGGCGCTGGCGGCCATGCCGGAGCAGCACGCGCTGTTGCTACCCTTGCTGGCGCACCTGGAAAGCAGCAGCCTGATCGACCTGCAGCAGCAGTACGTGGCCACGTTCGACCGCAATCCGTCGCACTCGCTGCACCTGTTCGAGCATATCCACGGCGAATCGCGCGACCGGGGCCAGGCCATGGTTGACCTGATGGAGGAATACAAGCGCCATGGCTTGCAGATGACGGGCGACGATTTGCCCGACTTCGTGCCGCTGTTCCTGGAATTTTTGGCGCAGCTCGACGAGGCGGCATCGGCGCCGCTGCTGGGCGACGCCGTCCACGTACTGGCGCATATCGGCCGCAAGCTGACGGCCAATGGCAGTCCGTATGCGCCCGTCTTCACGGTGCTCGAACGCCTGAGCCCCGTGGCGGCCGAAATGCTGGCCGAGCCGCCCATCCGCGACATGGATGAAGCGCTGGAAACCTTCGGTCCCGGTGCGGATGGCGTCGAGCCCTTGCTGCGTCAAGCCCCGGGCGGCGTCCATCCCGTGCATTTTCACCCGCAGCCGCGGCGCGCCGTTTAATTGGCCGCTTGCGCCCGCATGAGGAGAGTACATCATGAGTAATTACTTGCATCAATTTGTGTATGGCATTTATCCATACATCGCGCTGGCGATCTTTTTCCTCGGCAGCCTGATCCGTTTCGACCGCGAGCAATACACGTGGAAGTCTGATTCCAGCCAGCTGCTGCACCGTGGCAGCCTGCGCCTGGGCAATATCCTGTTCCACATCGGCATCATCGGCCTGCTGTTCGGCCATGCGGCCGGCTTGCTCACGCCCGTCTGGGTGTGGGATACGCTGGGCGTGACGCATAGCCTGAAACAGGGCGTGGCCATGGCCGCTGGCGGCATCATGGGCGGCCTGTGCCTTGCCGGCCTGCTGATCCTGCTGGTGCGCCGCTTTTCCAACGACCGGCTGCGCGCCGTCACCACGGCCGGCGACAAGCTGGTAATGCTGTGGATTTTGCTGACCTTGTTGCTGGGCCTGTCGTCGATCTTTGTCTCGGCTTCGCACATGGATGGCCACATGATGGTCTTGCTGATGAATTGGGCGCAGCACATCGTCACCTTCCGCGGCGACGCCGCCAGCTTCATCGTCGATGCGCCGCTGGTGTTCAAGCTGCATCTGTTCATGGGCATGTCGCTGTTCGTCATCTTCCCGTTCACCCGCCTGGTGCACGTGTGGAGCGGCTTTGGCGCAGTTGCCTATTTGGGCCGCACCTGGCAACTGGTGCGCCGCCGCTAAGGCGGTCATTGAAAGGAGAATCATCATGGGAATTTCCGTCAACGGCATCGATATCTACGATGCCGACATCGCGCAGGAACTGCCGCACCACCAGCAGGCGGGCAATCCGCTGAAGCAGGCCGTGCATGAACTGGTGCTGCGCCGTCTGCTGCTGGACGAGGCTCAGCGCCTGGGCTTGCAAGCAGAGAGCGACGATGCCCTGGTCGAAGCGCTGTTCGAGCAGGAAGTGCGCGTGCCGCCCGCCGACGATGCGGCTTGCCGTACCTTTTATGCGCAGCGCCCGCAGCTGTTTCGCAGCGGCGCGCTGGTCGAGGCGCGCCACATCCTGTTCCAGGTGACGCCCGAGGCGCCTTTGGAGCTGCTGCGCACGACGGCGCAAGCCGTGCTCGACGCCTTGAAGCTGGCGCCGGAACGCTTCGGCGAACTGGCGGCGCAGTATTCGAACTGCCCGTCGGGCGCCCTGGGCGGCAACCTGGGCCAGCTGTCGCCGGGCCAGAGCGTGCCGGAATTTGACGCGCTGCTGTTCCGCCTGGAAGCGGGCGCGCTGGCCGGCCACTTGCTGGAAACGCGCTTCGGCTACCACATCGTACAAGTGCTGCGCCGGGTCGAAGGCCAGGCTATCGCCTACGAGGCGGTGCAGGCGCAGATCGCCGACCGGCTGGCGCGCGCCGCGTGGCAGCGCGCCGTGCACCAGTATCTGCACTTGCTGGTGGGGCGCGCCGACATCGCCGGCATTGAACTGGAAGGTGCCAGCGTCGAAGACACAGGCAGCCCGCTGGTGCAATAGGTAAGAAGGCGTAGGCCGCTAGGCCTTCTGGGGCACAGCCAGATCGTGCCCCAGCCTTTACAATCACGGAAGAATCAGGAGTAGCGTCATGAGTAGCGTCAAGTTGCAGGACCGTTTTGGCCGTTCGATCGATTATGTGCGGCTGTCCGTCACCGACCGCTGCGATTTGCGCTGCAGTTATTGCATGCCCAAGGGCTTTCGCGGTTTCGAGGAGCCGAAGGCCTGGCTGACGTTCGACGAGATCGAACGCCTGATGGGCATCTTCGTTCGCCTCGGCACGCGCCGCGTGCGCCTGACGGGCGGCGAGCCGCTGTTGCGGCGCAACCTGCCCGAACTGGCGCAGCGGCTGACCGCGTTGCCCGGTTTGGACGATTTGTCGCTGTCGACCAACGCCACCCAGTTGGGCAAGCACGCCGTGGCCTTGCGCGCGGCGGGCGTGGACCGCATCAACGTCAGCCTGGACTCGCTGGACCGCGCCTGCATGCAGCAGATCACGGGACGCGACAGCCTGCAGCCTATTTTGGATGGCCTGATGGCGGGCAAGGCGGCCGGTTTCGACCCGATCAAGATCAATATGGTGGCCATGCGCGGCGTCAATGATGGCCAGATCGAGGCCATGGCGGCGTTTTGCATCGAGCAGCAGTTCATCCTGCGCCTGATCGAAGCCATGCCGATGGGTAGTACGGGCCGCAATGCCAGCTACATGCCGCTGGGCCCCGTGCGCGAGCGCCTGGCGGCCCGCTTTGGCCTGGTGCCGCAGGCGCAAGAACTCGGTGGCGGGCCGGCACGCTATATGGCGACAGCCGATGGCCGTTCGAGCATCGGCTTCATCACGCCGATGTCGCAGCATTTTTGCGCCACCTGCAACCGCGTGCGCCTGTCCGTCGATGGTACCCTGTACCTGTGCCTGGGGCAGGAAGAGAAATTCGCCCTTGGCCCCATGCTGCGCGGCGGGGCCACCGATGAAGAGCTGGAAGCGGCGATCCGCGCCGCCATCGAACTCAAGCCGCAGCAGCACGATTTCAATACGCAGCCCGATAAAATCATCAGGTTCATGGCGCAGACGGGCGGCTGAGGCAGTTTGCATTTACATTCAAGGGCGGTATGAAATTCAAGGCGATGTTTTCCTCCTGGCAGAAGCTGTCGACCAAGATCGTCGGCGCGCTGCTGCTCATGCTGGTACTGGCCCTGAGCGCCATCGGCTGCACCCTGTTCCTGTCGTGGCAGCTCGAAGGCAGTTCGGCCGCCATCAATGAAACGGGCCGGCTGCGCATGCAGACCTACCGCCTGACCCTGCTGCTGGCCAGCGACGCCGGCGAGCAGGCGCGCCAGCAAGTGCTGCTGATCGACGAGACCCTGGCCAAGATCGGCCATGGCGACCCGCAGCGGCCCCTGTTCCTGCCGCCCAGCACGGCCATCAAATCCGAATTCGAACGCATCGGCGCCGCCTGGCGCGGCGCCTTGCGCCCGTCGGCGCTGGCCGCCGATTCCACGGCGCAGGCGCGCCAGTTCGAGCATGACGCCGATACCTTCGTGGGCCAGGTCGATCAATTGGTGCGCCTGATCGAGCACGATAGTGAGCAGCGCACCTTCTGGCTGCGTGCTTCGCAGCTGATCCTGGTCGGCATGGCCGTCATCGGCACGGTCAGCATGATTTACCTGATGTTCATGCTCATCATCGAGCCCGTCACGCGGCTGCGCCTGGGCATGCAGCGCATGAAGGAGCGCGATTTCAGCGTGCGCCTGGCCGTCGAAAGCAATGATGAATTCGGCCAGCTGGCCAGTGGCTTCAACCAGATGGCCGACCGCCTGCAGGCGCTGTACGGCAACCTGGAAGAGGGCGTACGCAGCAAGACGGCCACCCTCGAGTACCGCAACCGCGAACTGGCGCTGCTGTACGAAAGCGCCGCATTCCTGCAGCGCCCGCAGCCCCTGGAAGACATCTGCGGCGGCTTCATGCAGCGCATCGTCGATTATTTCGAGGCGGACGGCTCCACCGTGCGCGTGCTCGATGCCGAACGGGGCAACCTGCACATGGTGGTACATACGGGTCTGTCCGAGGAACTGGTGGCGTCGGAACACTGCCTGAAAGTGGGCGACTGCCTGTGCGGCACGGCCGTCGAGATGAAGGTGGCGAAGGTGCACGACATGCGCCGCATCGACAAGGCGCATGAGCTGCGCTGCCACCGCGAGGGCTTTGCCACCGTCTCCGTCTTCCACATCCATGCGCACGAACAGCACCTGGGCTTTTTCAACCTGCATTTCCGTCATGCGCGCGTGTTTTCCGCGCGCGAGCTGGCGCTGCTGGAAACCCTGGGCCAGCTGCTGGGCATCGCGCTGGAAAACCTGCGCCTGGCCGCGCGCGAGCGCGAGATGGCCATTTCCGAGGAGCGCAACCTGGTGGCGCAGGGCCTGCACGACAGCATCGCGCAAAGCCTCAATTTCCTCAACCTGCAGGTGCAGATGCTGGACGACTCCGTGCGCAATGCCCGTTTCGACGAGGTGGCGGGCATCGTGCCGGCCCTGCACGCGGGCGTGAAGGAAAGCTACGAGGACGTGCGCGAATTGCTGGCCAACTTCCGCAGCCGCCTGATGGAGGACGACCTGATCGGCTCCCTGCGCGCGGCAATCGAGAAATTCCGCCGTCAGACGGGCATCGAGGCCGAGCTACTGGCCGATGTCGACGGCGCGCCATTCCCCCGCGAGCAGCAATTGCAGTTACTATTCATCGTGCAGGAAGCGCTGTCGAACATCCGCAAGCACGCCCAGGCCAGCCACGTCGAGGTGCGTCTCGCCGATCATCAGGACTTTACCCTGACGATCAGCGATAATGGCGTCGGCTTCGATGCTGCCGCCGTGCTGGAAAAGGGCGACAGCCATGTCGGCATCCATATCATGCGCGAGCGCGCGCAGCGCATCGAGGCGACGTTCGACGTGCACGCCTGTCCCGGTGGCGGCACGACCGTCGAACTGCACCTGTCGCGCGAACAGCGCCGCGCCGCCTAAGCCACTATCTGAAAGTACAAAAAAAATGGAGACTCCCGATAAACCGATCACCGTCATGCTGGTGGACGACCACGCGCTGTTCCGCAGCGGCATACGCTCGCTGCTGCAGCGGCATGCCGATTTTTCCGTGGTGGGCGAGGCGGCCGATGGCGTCGAAGGCATCAAGCGCGCCATCCAGCTGCAGCCCGACGTGGTACTGCTGGACCTGAACATGGCCGGCATGTCGGGCGTGGAAGCGCTGCAGCTGATGCAGCACGACTGTCCCGACACGGCCATCGTCATGCTCACCGTCTCCGAGGACGCGGAAGACCTGGCGACGGCCCTGCGCGCGGGCGCCTGCGGCTATCTGATCAAGAATATCGACGCCGACTACCTGGTGCGCGCCATCCGCCGCGCGGCCGCCGGCGAAGTCGTCATCGCCGAAGCCATGACGGGCAAGCTGGTGGCGCAGCTGCAGGCGGGCACGCGGCGCGAGGAGCCCGTGTCGGAACTCGACAAGCTCACGCCGCGCGAAAAGGAAATCATCGACTGCCTGTCTCGCGGCGAGAGCAACAAGGGCATCGCGCGCACCCTCGACCTGGCCGAAAGCACGGTCAAGATCCACGTGCAGAACGTGCTGAAAAAACTCAACCTCACCAGCCGCGTGCAAGCGGCCGTGTATGCGGTCGAGCACCGCCAGGGCAAGTAACCCGGTAGTTGGGGTCTGACCCGCCGGGTCAGACCTCATGGCTATTATCTCTCTCTAGTCCTTTTTGCCGATGGCTGTTCTTGCGCTTTTAAAGTAGTATATTGAATATATCTTTAAAAGCGAGCCCATCATGGCCATTACCCCGATCAGCGAACCTTCTCCACCTTCCACGACAGCCGGCGCCGCTCCCTGGCATGCCCGCCATGCCGTCTGGCAGCTGGGTTTCCGCCCGTTTTATCTGCTGGCGGCCGTGTTTGCGGCCATCAGCATTCCCCTGTGGCTGGCCAGTTATGCCGGCTTGCTGACGGGCGGCCTGCAGGTGGGGCTGGGCTGGCATATGCATGAAATGGTGTTCGGCTTCGCGCTGGCCGTCGTCGTGGGGTTTTTGTATACGGCGGGGCGCAACTGGACGGGCTTGCCCACGCCGCACGGTACCCCGCTGATGGCGCTGGCGGCGCTGTGGCTGGCGGGGCGCATCGCCATGCTGTGCGGTCCCGGGCTGGTGCCGGCGCTGGTCGAGTGGCTGTTCCTGCCGCTGGCCGCCTGGCCCCTGTACCAGGTGCTGCGCCGCTCGGGCAATACGCGCAACCTGTTCCTGGTCGCTCTGCTGGCCTTGCTGGCGCTGGCCAATGGCCTGTTCCACGCGGCCGTGCTGGGCTGGTTGACGCTATCCCTGTTCGTGCCCGTGCAGGCGGCCATCTTCATCATCGTGCTGATCGAATCGGTGATCGGCGCGCGCGTCATTCCCATGTTTACGCGCAATGGCGCACCGGGCAGTACGCCGGTGGCCAGTCCGAAGCGGGCGCTGGTCGCCGTGGCCTGCATGGCGGCGGCGGCCATCGCGTGGCTGGCCGGCGCGCCAGCCTGGCTGACGGCGCCGCTGGCCCTCGTGGCTAGCGGCGTGTCGCTGGCCAATCTGCTGGCCTGGCAGCCGCAGCGCACCTTGCGCGTGCCCTTGCTGTGGATTTTGCATTTGTCGTATGCGTGGATAGGCGTCGGTTTTGCGCTGCTGGCGGCTGCCAGCCTGGGGCTGCTGCCGGCCAGCGCCGCGTTTCACGCGCTGACGGTGGGCTCGATGGCGGGATTGATCATCGGCATGATGACGCGCACCACCCTGGGCCACACGGGCCGTCCTTTGAAGGGCGGCCGGGCGGAAGCGGCGATGTACTGGCTGATCCAGCTGGGCGCGCTGGCGCGCCTGCTGGCTGCCGTCGGTCCCGCAGCGCTGGCCATGCCGCTGCTGCTCGCTGCCGGCGCCTGCTGGTCGCTGGCCTTTGGCTTGTATGCGTGCGTGTATGCGCCCTATCTGTGGCGCGCCAGGGTGGATGGGCGCGAAGGCTAAGTTGTCAGAAAGGGCGCCAGGCCAGCAGTTTTTTGAGTTCCGGCGTCCAGTAGGACAGCGATTCGCCCACGACGAATAGCAGCATGGCCAGCATCAAGGCCCTCAGCAGCAAATCCCTGCAGCAGATCATGGCGTCCCCCGAATTTTCATCTTGCTCATTTTGTCATTGGCATGGCCGGCTGGCCGGGCGGCGTCTGTGCCGTGAATGCGGCGGCGGCCTCGATGGCGCGCGCCAGCGCCTGTTCCAGGGCGTCGAGCGCGGCCGATGCATCGTCGCCGGCGTGCAGCAGCTGTTCGGCTTGCTGGGCCGCGTGCACGGTGGCGGGCAGGGCCAGGCTGCCGGCCACGCCGGCCAGCTTGTGCGCCAGCGCGGCGGCATCGTCGCGCGCATCGGCTGCCAGCAGCGCGCGCATGGCGCCCACCGTATTGCAATAATTGCTGCCAAAGCGCGACAGATGCTGGCGGTAGGGCGCTTCATCGAGCCACTGCGCCATGCCTTGCGCCAGGTCGATTACGGCTTCTGTGCCGCACGGCGGCAAGCGCATCGCCGCTTCGGTCACGACCGGCAGCAGGGCTGGCAGACCTTGCGCATGGCGCCGATGCGCGCGCGCGATCAGGGCGATGGTCTGCGGCACGTCGAACGGTTTGCTGATGAAATGGTTCACGCCCGCTTCCAGCGCCGCCGTGCGCTGTGTCTGGAACGCCCCGGCCGTCAGCGCCACCACGGGCAAGTCCTGAAACTGCGGCAGCTGGCGCAAGGCGCGCGTCGCCTGCAAGCCATCCATGACAGGCATCTGCACATCCATCAGCACGATGTCGACATCGGCGGGGTGGGCCAGCAACCAGTCCAGCGCCTGCCTGCCATCGCAGGCGAACGATGGAACTGCCCCCTGGTCGCACAGGATATGGTTGACCACATCGCGGTTGATTTCGCTGTCATCGACCACCAGCACGCGCACGCCGGCCAGCACGCGTTCTTCCGGCGTACCCGGGCCCTGCGCCACGGCGGCAACGGCCGCGCGCGCGTCGGCGTTGGCATCGGCCAGCAAGGCATGCAGGGCTTGCATGTCCGGCGAGGACAGGGTGCCGGCGGGCAGCAGTTGCAGCGGCACCGTGAAGCTGAATTCGCTGCCCTGGCCCTGGCGGCTTTGCAGGTGCAGTGAGCCGCCCATCAGACTGACCAGCTGGCGGCAGATGGTCAGGCCCAGGCCCGTGCCGCCGAAGCGGCGCGTGGTGGACGTGTCGGCCTGGGAGAAGGCGGAAAAGATCGTTTCCTGCACCTCGGGCGCGATGCCGATGCCCGTGTCGCGCACGCTGAAACGCAGCACTGCGGCGTTGCCGTCGCGGCTTTCCAGTGCGCTCAACAGCTCGACCGTGCCCTGCGCCGTGAATTTGATGGCATTGCTGGTCAGGTTGACCAGCACCTGTTCCAGCCGCAGCGCGTCGCCCAGCACCTGGTCCACGCCATCGGGCAGCGGCCCGATCCGCACGGCAATCGGCTTGTCATGCGCGGCCACGCCCATGCTGGCGGCGATCTTCTCGATCACCTCGGCCAGGCGGAACGGCGCCCGTTCGATGCTCATGTGGCCCGCCTCGATTTTCGATACGTCGAGCACGTCGTTGATGATGCCCAGCAAGGACTGGCCGGCGGCGCGGATCTTGCGCGCCATCTCGAGTCCTTCCTTGTCCAGCTTGCCCCGTTCCAGCAGCCATGCCATGCCGAGGATGGCGTTCAGCGGCGAGCGGATTTCATGGCTCATGTTGGCGAGGAATTCCGCCTTGCTGCGGTTGGCCCCCTCGGCTGCATCGCGCGCCAGCAGCATGGCCTCTTCGGCCTGCTTTTGCGCGGAAATATCCTGCGCAAAGATCAAGGTGGCCGGTCCATCCTTGAGCATCACGCGCGTGGTGGTCTTGAAGACGGGCACGGGAAGGCCCTGCTTGTCCAGGCCGATGGCTTCGAACACCTGCTCGCTGGGCGAGTCCGCCTCGATCAGCGCTTCGTTGGTGGCCAGTGCCGCCTGCGATTGCGCGGAAATCATGGCGGACCAGGGCAAACCGTTCAGATCGTCTTCGAATGAGTAGCCATGCAGCCTGCGGTAGCGGGGATTCGAGTAGATGAAGCGGCCGTGGCGCAGGATGGCGATGGCCACGGGCGCATCTTCGATCAAGGTGCGAAAGCGCGTTTCGCTGTCGGACACGGCTTGCATGGCCTGGCGCTCCGTTTCCTGTTCCGCCTGCCAGGCGGCCTGCTGCCGCCGCCGCCGCTGGCTCCAGAACAGCAGGCTGGCCCCGGCCAGCGCCAGCGTGGCAAAGCAGAGGACGTAGGCCAGCGCCTGGCGCCGCAACGGGGCGGCGATGGCCGCTTCTTCGCGGCTCAGGCCTATGATGAGGGCACGGTCCATGTGCAGCGCGGGCGGCGCGATGGTCGCCATGGCCATGACGCGGGGTGCGGCGGCGCCGGCAATCTCGACGCCGCTCAGCACGCCAGCCTGATAGCCGCTGTCGCGAAAGCGCCGCAGGAAGCCGCCGGGCAGGTCCACATTGCCGCCATTGACGCTCCTGACCGGATAGTTCAGGAATTGCCGCCCGTCGCCATGCAGCACCACGGCCCAGACGTCGGGGGCATACATGGCGGTGCGGAACTTGGCCGTGAAGTATTCGGGATCGAGGGTGGCCAGCACCACGCCGGCAAAGCGGCCCTGCTGGTCCTGCACCATGCGCGCGGCCGTGATGACCAGGTCACCCTTGAAGGAATGGAAGGGCGCCGAGATGTACAGCATGCGCGCATCGGGGGCGTCGCGCGCCGTCTGGAAGTAGCTGCGGCGCGAAAAATCCTGGTCGGCCAGTTCCGCGATGTTGGTGGCGATCGGCTTGCCCTTCGCATCGATGACCAGCATGGTGCGCACGCCCGGCATGGCGTCGACCAGCGCGGCCAGGCGCCGGGGCAGGGCTTGCGCGGAGCCCGCCGCGGCACCATCGCCAAGATAGTCGCGGATCACGCCGCCGAGCACCAGGTTGGTCGCTGCCAGGTCGACTTCGATATTTTTTGCCAGCAGCGCCGTCAGCACGCTCAAGCGTTCACGTTCGGCGGCGTCGTGCCGCGCGGCTTCGGCCAAATGCGCGTAGGTGAAGGCGGCCGCCATGAGGAGCAAGCCGAGGAGTAAAAAAAGCCATTCGATCCATTGTCTGCGTACCGCCGCCGCATTTGTGTGATAGCTCATGGAACGATGCTATACCCGATGGGCACGCAGGACAACTTTTACGTATGACTATGCATGCGAAAGTGTGGTCAATTTGCCGTCCGCCGCCGTCGCGCGGGCCGTGCCGCCCAGCGGCAGCCGCAGGCGGAAGGCCGCGCCGTGGCCCGGCGCGGATGCCACGCCGATGCTGCCGCCCATCAAGGTGACGAGCTGGCGCGCGATGGCCAGGCCCATGCCGGCGCCGCCATGGGCGCGGCTCGGCGAGTCGTCCGCCTGCGAGAATTTATCGAAGATGTCGGCTTGCTGCGCCTGCGCGATGCCGATGCCCGTATCGCGCACCTCGATCTGCAGATCCGCGCCACTCAGCATGACGTGGACATCGACCCGCCCTGCGGACGTGTAGCGGATGGCATTATCGAGCAGGATGTCGAGCACGCGCACCAGACGCACGCGGTCGCAATCGATGCTGGGCGGCGTTGCGGGCGCGATGTGCGCGGCCAGCGACAGGCCCTTGTGCGCCGCGCGCTGCCGGTGCGGCGCCAGCGCCAGCGCCAGCAGCTGGTCCAGCGGCGCAGCGGCAGACTCCAGCCGCACCTGGTCGTTTTCAAGCGCGCTCAGTTCCATCGCCGCCTCGACCATGGCCAGCAACTGGCGGCCGCTGTCCTGTATCGTCTGCGCGTAGGCGGCCTGTTCCGGCTCGCGCAGCTGCTCTTGCAGCAGCTCGGAGAAACCGAGGATGCCATTGAGGGGCGTGCGCAATTCATGCGACATGTTCGACAGGAAGCGCGACTTGGCCTCGCTGGCGGCGATGGCCCTGGCGCGGCTGTCGACCAGGCGGCCGATCAGCAGCACCAGCGCCGCCCAGGACAGCACGATCAGCACGCTCGTGACGGCGGCCATCAGCAAGGCCTGGTTGCGGCGCAAGACGTAGTCGGCCAATACCGTATTGCGGTCCAGTCCGACCAGCATGTAGAGCGGGTAGTTGGCCAGTTTTTCGAAGGCGTAAATGCGCAGGGTGCCGTCGACGGGACTGCGCTCGCTGAAGCTGCCGCGCGTGTTACCTTGCATCATGGAAAATACCTTGCTGCCGTCGACATCCTGGCCGATGCTGTTGACGGCGCCGACCCGGCGCGCGCGCACCACGCCATCGCTGCCGACGAGCGTGATGGAGCTGTTGTCGCCCAGGTCGACTTCGTCGTACAGGCGGGTAAAGTAATACGGATCCATCGAGACCACCACCACGCCCTTGAAGCGGCCATCGGCATGGTTGATGCGGCGCGTCATCTGGATCGACCATTTTTTCGACACGCGCCCCAGCACCGGCTTGCTGATGTACAGTTCGCCGCTGTCGCGCTGCATGTGTACCCGGATGTGTTCGCGGTCGGCCAGGTTGGTCGGTTTGAAGGGGTGGCTCGACAGTACCGTGTCGCCCCGTTCGTCGACGATGGTAAACAGGTTGTACAGGGGGCCGGGATTGAGGCCTTGCTGCAGGTCCGCCACGATGTCGAGGCGGTTGCCCAGCGCCTGGTAGCGGCCGCGCAGGTAGGTGACCGCCTGGTCCGCCGCCTCGATCGTGCGGATCGCGTGTTCGTCGAAGACGCGCGCCATGCTGCGCGCCTCGCGCCCGGCATCGGTGATGGCGGCGTCGTGCGCGCGCTGCAATTGCAGCAGGGTGATGCTCCACAGCCCCGCCAGCAGGACCGCCATGAAGAGCGACAGCAGGATGCGCGTATCGCAGCGCTCCCAGGCCATGGCCTTCCAGTATCTGTACTGCCGCATGCTGCCTCCGCAAGGTCTGCCAGGTTGTCCATTCTGCGCGGATGTCCGGCGTCACTGGCACGTTGATTTGTCAATTATAGCGAATACAATTGATTTTATCGAATAAAATGATTTTTATGCGGAAGTGTTGTATTCAGCGCCGGCAGGGAACTAGCGCGTCAGCCAGCGCTCTACCATTGCGCGCAGCTGGGCGGCCGTAAAGGGCTTGGACAGATAGTCGTCCATGCCGGCCGCCATGCAGCGCTGCCGGTCATCCTCGGTCACGCCGGCCGTCAGGGCGATGACGGGCAGGCGCGGCGCACCGCTGGCCGCTTCGCGGGCACGCAGGGCCTGGCAAGCCTGGTAGCCATCCATGACGGGCATCATGCAGTCCATCAGGACCAGGTCGTACTGCTGCCCGGCCAGTGCCTGCAGGCCCAGAGCGCCGTTCTCCGCCGTGTCGATATGGTAGCCGCGGGAGGCCAGCTGCAGGCATACCAGCTGGCGGTTCAGCGCCGTATCCTCGACCAGCAGGATGCGCGCGCCCGGCCCGGATGCGGGCGCGTGCAGGGGAACTGGAGCGGGCGCCGGTTCCGCTTCCGGTCGCGGTTCTGGCGTGGCGGCGCCTGGCGCCTGGGCCACCTGGCAGGGAATGCGTACGGTGAAGCGCGAGCCGGCGCCCGGTTCGCTGTTGCAGAAAATCTCGCCGCCCAGCAGCGCCAGCAGCTGCTTGCAGATGCTCAGGCCCAGTCCCGTGCCGCCATACGCGCCGCTGATGCTGTCGTCGGCCTGGCAAAACGGCTCGAAGATGCGGCTCAGCTGCTGCTGGCTCATGCCGATGCCCTGGTCGTTGACGCTGGCGACGAGGCAGGCGCTGGCGCCGTCCGGCGTGGCCGCTTCCAGGTGCAGGCGCACGGTCACGCTGCCAGAGGGCGTAAACTTGATGGCATTGCTGAGCAGGTTGCCGAGGATTTGCGCGATGCGCGTGCGGTCCGAGCACACCCGTTGCGGCACGCTGTTGCCGATCTCGCTGACAAGGTGCAGCTTCTTCCGGTCGGCTTGCGGACGGTGCAGCGCCAGCACGTCATCGAGCAGCAGGCGCGGGTCGAAGTCGCGCAGTTCGATGTTCATCTGGCCTGCCTCGACCTTGGATAGGTCGAGGATGTCGTTCAGGATGCGCATCAGGTGCTGCACGCCATCGCCGATACGCTGCGCATATTGCTGCTGTGACGCCTCGAGTTCGGTTTCCTGCAGCAGTTCAGCCATGCCGGCGATACCGGCCATGGGCGTGCGGATCTCGTGGCTCATGATGGCCAGGAAGCGCGACTTGGCGGCATTCGCCGCTTCCGCGCGCGCTTGCAGCGCCAGCGCCATGGCCGCGTCGCGCTCCTGGCGCCGCAGCAGGGCCATGATCAGCGCGATGGCCCCGGCCAGCACGAGCAGACTGACCACGGCCGCGCCGCCCATGGTGCGCAGCATGCGCCGCCAGCCTGCCAGGTAGACCTCGTCGGTGATGGTCACGTTGATGGCCAGCGGATAGTCGCGCACCAGCCGTACGCCGGCCAGGCGGTCGACTCTGCGCCCCTGCTCGGCCGCGCGCGGCGAGTCCACCTGCAGCACGCCATGCGTCTTGCCCTGTTCCAGCAGGCGGTAGGTGCTGCCCGTCAGGTTGCGCTGGCCCATCATGGCGGGCACGGCCGGCCAGCGGGCCAGCAGCGTGTAGTCGCTGCGGTACAGGGAAAAGGCCGTATGTTCGCCGATGCTGGTGTTCTGGAAGAATTTACTGAAAAAGTCGCACGACAGGCCCACCAGCACCACGCCCAGGAAGCGGCCGTCCGGGCTGTTGATGCGCCGGCTGATATAGAAGGTCCAGGCGCCATTGCCCTTGTTTTGCACGGGCGCGCTGACATGCATGCCGCCGTCCGGGTGGCGCCGGTGATACTCGAAGTAATCGCGCTCGCCGAGGCGGATGGGCGGCGCGGGATAGGCGCGGCTGAAGACCAGCACGCTGGCATCGCTGCCGACGATGGACACCACGTCCACTTGCGGCACGCCGCCGATCTTGTGCTGCAGCATCTGGTGCATGGCCGGGGTGCCGACGCTGGTGGCCAGCGCGTGCGCGTCCGCAGGGGCGGTGGCCTGGATGTCGTTGCTGACGCTGTCGAGCACCAGGCGGGCCGCCGTCATGCTTTGCGCCGTGTTTTCCGCCAGCAGCAGCGACAGGTTGGACAGATCCTGCTTCCAGTCATCAACGGCTTCGCGGTACAGCAGTGCGCCGGAAACGACGATGCGCAGCGCCAGCAGGCACACCAGCACCAGGCCCACCACGGCCGCCGTGGTGCGCGGGCGATAGCGGTGCGCCAGGCGCAAGACGGCCTGGCGCAGGTTCATGCCTGCGTGCCCGTGTACTCGCGCATGCTGCGGTGTACTTCCTGCTCCACTGCGCCGACCAGCACTGCCGTTTCCGCCAGCCAGTCCGGTGCGGCCACGCCCTGGTGGCGCACCAGCTGCTCCAGTGCCGCCAGGCGCGCCACCAGGGCACTGGCGCCCAGCAGCGCCACGGTGCCGCGCAAGGTATGACAGCCATGCACGATGGCCTGCGTGGCACCGCTGCGCACGGCCTGTTCGACGCGTGCAAACATGGCTGGCGCCGTATCGAGGTAGGTCTGCGACAGGGCGCGGAACATCTCCAGGTCGTGGCCGGTGGCCTGGAACAGCACGGCTGGATCGATGTGGCGGTAGGCTTGCATGGGGGCTCCGGGGAAAGCGGTGGTGGACTAGGCGGCCAGGCTGTTGCGCCGTGCATGACCGGCGCAGCAGGCGCGCAGATAGCCACGCAGCTCGTCGTAATTGACGGGCTTGGCAAAGAACACCACGCCGGGCGGCACGCCACCGCGTTCTTCCAGTTCCTCCGGCGTCAGGCTCGACAGCATGGCGATATGCATGTCCGCCAGCAGCGGGTCGGCCAGGATGGTGCGGATCACTTCGTAGCCGTCGATGCCTTCCATGATGATGTCGGCCAGCAGGATGTCGGGCTGGTCGCGGGCGATTTCCATCAGCGCCTGGTAGCCGTTCTCGCAAAAGCGCAAGCTTGCCTGCAAGCCCCATGAGCCGATCTGCTTTTCATATAGCGCGCGTTCGATCGGATTGTCTTCGATCACCAGGATGGACGGCGGGCGGCCCGATGCTGCGGGGCGGCTGGCGCGTGCCGCACGTTGATCCTGGCCTGGCTGGCCGGGATTGCCCTTGTAGGCTTCGACGGCCGCAAGGGGAATGCGCCGGTGGCCGCCCTTGGTCTTCCAGGCTTCGATAACGCCTGCCTCGACCAGTTGCTGCACCGATGTGACCGAGATGCCGAGGATTTCGGCAGCCTTTTGGGTAGTGCATACGTCTGCAGTGTGCATGATGGGCTTTAAGATCGAGGATGAAGTTAAATGGAATGATACGCAATCACGCTCAAAAAATCAATTTCAACAAATTAGATGAATTCACTAAAAACCTGCCGCGCGGTGGGCCCGATCCTGCTGCGCGTGCGGCCAAGGGCGATGTGGGCGTGCGGCTCCAGGATGGCGCGCCATTCGCTCCACTCCGCGTGACTGTGGCGTAACAGCGTTTCCATGTGGTTCCCATCCAGACCCAGTACCCGCGCGGCGGCCGTGGCCGGCCCGCGCGGCCCTACGCCATTGCGCAGTATCAGGTCGGCGAAACTGCTGGCCAGTTGCAGCAGCCAGGCCAGCTCTGTCATGCGTCCGGCCTGCCCGAAGCCGGGCGGCGCGGCATGGCAGCGCACGGCGTCGCACAGGATGTCCGGCATGCCCCAGCCCCGCATGAGGCTGGCTGACAGCGCCAGTTGATGGTGGCCGAAGCGCCGCGACTCCTCGCACAGCAGCAGCGCCCTGGCAGCGCTGCCGTGCTGGCTCAGCAGTTCTCCATACGCTTGCGGATGCAGCACGGCCAAGGCGAGTTGGCCGATGTTGGCCAGCAAGCCGCAAGTGTACAGCTCTTTGGCCGGTGCCAGTTGCAGCGCGTCGCCCACCACGCGCGCGGCACAGGCCATGGCCTGCGCGTGCGCCCAGAATCGCTGCTCGTCGAAGTGCGCACACGTGGCCGTCGGCCGGTCCGGGATGGCGAACGCCTGGCGCAGGGCGGGCAGGCCGATGGCGGCCAGCATCGCGGCGTCGACTGCCGCATGCTGGCGCGCGCCCGGTGGCACGGCCCCATTCGCCAGGCCGATGACCTTGCCGGTCAGGGCCGGATCGCAGCCCAGTTGTTCGGCCAGCTCATCGAACGGCACCTGTTGCTGTAACAAGGTCGCCAGCCAGTGGCGCCGCCAGGCGGGCGAGGGCAGGATGGCGCCGCCGAGCAGGCTCGCCAGATCGAGCGGCGCATTCATGGCCGGCTCCCGATACCGCTGCAGTCATCCACCTGCGCGGCGCCCGTTTGCAGGGCCGTGACCGCTTGCGACAGCACGTCGAGCGCCATCAGCAGCTCCGCATGCAGGCGGCGCAGCGCGCCGATATCATTGGAAAAGCCCGCATGCACGGCCTGGCGCGCCAGTGCGTGCAAGGGAAGCAAGCCCATGGCGTAGCTGCTGTCGACAATTTCCTGGGCCAGCACGCGTGCCGGGGCCGGGCGTTCGCAGCGCAGCGCATGGGCGATGCCGGCCAGGCGGTCGCGCGTCTCGGCCACGAAGAGCGCCAGAATCTCACCTTGCAAACGCCGGTCGTAGCCGAACATGGCGTCCAGGCGGGCCAGCTCGAACGGCGGCGTGTCCAGCGCCTCGGGCTGTGGCGGCGGTGCCGTGTCTGCCGACTTGGCCGTCTGGGTGGCCTTGCGCATCTGCAGCTGCTGATGCAGGTCGGCAACTGTCGTGCTGCTGGCCACCCTGCTCTGGCGCCAGTGGAGGCGGCGCCAGAGCAGGGCGGCCAGCAGCAGCAACATGCCCGCCAGCGCCAGCGCCGGCCGCATCAGCGAGACATCGTCGCAACGAAGGTAAGGATGGACCGCGAGGAAGGAGTTCATGGCAATGCCTGCATGCAGTGAGAGTGGTTGACAACGGATGTCATGGCGATGCTCCGGGATGATCGATGCAGGTGAGCCTGCATGACGACGGGTTCAGAATTCTTCCCAGTCGCCGCCGGCACCGGCGCTGGCCGTGCTGCGGGCAGGAGCGGGGTCGCGCTGTGCGACCAGCTTGAGCGGCGCCGCCTTGCGCGCTGCAGGCTTGGCGGCTGGGACTGGGGCGGGGCGCACCGGCGTACGGTGTTGCGCCGCGTTGGCCTGGCCCTGCGCCAGCTTGAAGGCGCCGACCACGCTGGACAGCTTGCTCGCCTGCTCCTGCAGCGATTGCGATGCCGCCGCCGCTTCTTCGACCAGCGCCGCATTCTGCTGCGTGACTTCATCCATTTGCGTGATGGCGCGGTTGATTTCGTCGATGCCCGTGCTTTGCTCGGCGCTGGCGGCCGAGATCTCGCTGACGATGTCGGTGACGCTGCGCACCGTATCGACCACTTCCGTCATGGCCGCGCCCGCTTGCTGGACCAGCTTGCCACCTTGTTCCACCTGCTCCACGGAGTCGCTGATGAGTGTCTTGATTTCCTTGGCGGCCGCCGCCGAACGGTGCGCCAGGTTGCGCACTTCGGTCGCCACGACGGCAAAACCGCGCCCTTGTTCGCCGGCCCGGGCCGCTTCCACGGCCGCATTCAGGGCCAGGATATTGGTCTGGAAGGCGATGCCGTCGATGACGCTGATGATGTCGGCGATCTTGTTGGACGCGCTGTCGATCGCTTCCATGGTGCGTATCACGTCGCCCATCACCTCGCCGCCGCGCACCGCCTTGTCCGAGGCGCTGACGGCCATTTGCTTGGCCTGGCGGGCGTTGTCCGAGTTTTGCCGCACGGTGGCCGTCAGTTCTTCCATGGCGGAGGCGGTTTCTTCCAGCGAACCGGCCTGCTGTTCCGTGCGTGCCGACAGGTCCAGGTTGCCTGCCGCGATCTCGCTCGATGCCGTGCCGATGGTCTCCGTGCCGGAGCGCACTTCGGCGACGATGCGCACCAGGCTCTCGCTCATCTCGGCCATGGCTGTCATCAGTTGTCCCACTTCATCCTTGGAGGTGGCGCTGATTTGCACGCTGAGGTCGCCGCCTGCGATGGTGTGAGCCACCTCGATGGCGTTCTTCAGCGAAGAGGCGATGCGCCGCGCCAGCAGCAGACCCATGCCGGCCACCAGTACCATGACGGCCAGGGCCAGGCCGCTGGAAATCCAGCGCGCGCTGGCAGCGGTGGCGATGCCCTCCGCCGCGCCCATGTTGGCCAGCTTTTCGTTGTAGCCGTGGTGGGCGGCAAACGCGTCGACCAGTTCCTTGATGATGGGCTGGTTGGTCAACAGCAAGTCACGCGCCGCATCGAGCTCGCCTGCCTTCGACAGGGCCAGTACCTTGTCGCGCACGCCATCGTAGCGCAGCAGGACGGCGCGGTCCGTGGCCAGCAGCGCTTTGTCTTGTTCATCGGAAAGGTTTTCCTTTTCATACTTGTCGAGCGCTTGGCCGACTGCTGCGCGCGCCTCCTTGATGCCCGCTTCGAGCTTGTCGCGCGCGGCGGGGTCTTTCGTGGCCACATGCTGCCAGACGGCCGTGCGCATCTGCGTGAAGGGCACGAAAGCGTGGTTCAGTGTCAGCAGGCTGGGAACGGTGTTGACGGTGGCATAGCTGGCCGCCGTGTACACGCGGTCCATTTCATAGATGCTGAAGCCCGCCAGGGCGGCCAGTCCCAGGACGACGGAGAGTATCAATGCATACAGGCGTTTGGCGATGGTCATGATGTGTGCCGCTCCACGAGAAGGTTGAAAATTGGGAAATTCGGTTGTCAGAGTTTGTGATTTTCATTTTACGATATAAATTTGATTTATTCGAGAAATTTGTTATTTATTTGATTTATTTTGTGTTTTTTTTTTGAAATCACAGAGGAAAGGCGGGCTGGCGGAGATGGACTGTGATGAAAAGCAACACCGCGCGGATAGCGCGTTCACGCGTGTGCCATGCTTTGCCAAATAGTGAAAAAATGGAACTCCTTGATCGCCATCAACTACGGTGCGCAATCGCCTGCCGCTGACTGACTCTTGTAAAGGAGCATCATGACTGCCTCTGCCCGGCCTGGATCCTTGCTTATCTTCACTGCAGTCATCTTCATCTTGCCGGGCCTGGCGCTTGCGGGCGGCGGCGCCTGGCTGGTCAGCCTTGGCGGCTCCTGGTATTACGTCGTGGCCGGCATCGGCATGCTGGTCGTGGGCGCGCTGGTGTGGAAGGGGCGGCGCAGTGCCCAGCTGTTTCTCGCGCTGCTGCTGTTCGCCACCCTGATCTGGTCCGTCATCGAAGTGAAGTTCGACTGGTGGCAATTGCTGCCGCGCCTCGATATCTGGTTTGCCGCCGCCGTCTGGCTGCTGCTGCCGTTCGTCGACCGCCGGCTCGCTCCGTCGTTGAGCGCCGCAGCGAAACCGCGCAGCGCGCTGGCCGCCGCCGTGGTGGTCACCGCCGCCGTGGGCGTGTTCTCGCTGTTCCAGGACTACACCACCTTGCACGGCGAAGTGCCGGCCGAGAACATGGCGGCCGTACCGCAAGGCGATTTCGCCCCGGGCGTGGCGCCCAACGACTGGGCCGCGTATGGCCGCTCCGGCTATGGCGACCGCTACGCGCCGGCCGCGCAGATCACGCCGGCCAACGCCGCGCAGCTGAAACAGGCTTGGGTGTACCACACGGGCGACTTCAAGGGCCCGAACGACCCGCACGAGATCGCCAATGAAGTCACGCCGCTGAAAGTGAACGGCATGCTGTACCTGTGCACGCCGCACAGCATCGTCATCGCGCTGGACCCGGACACGGGCAAGGAGCTGTGGCGCCACGATCCGAAGATCAACCGCGACGCGGCCAGCTACCAGCACATGATTTGCCGTGGCGTGGCGTACTGGGACGTGAACGCGGGCCGCGCCAAGGACGATCCGGCGCCGCAGGCGGCCGGCATGGCGTGCCCGCGCCGCATCTTCGCGCCCACCATGGATGCGACCCTGATCGCCATCAATGCCGATACGGGAGCAGCGTGCAAAAGCTTCGGCGAAAATGGCGTGATCGGCCTGTACCACGGCATGGGCATGAAGAAGCGGGGCTTTCTGATGCCGACCTCGCCGCCGGCCGTGGCGCAGAACGTGGTGGTGATGGCCGCCAGCGTGACCGATAATTTTTCCACGGAAGAACCGTCGGGCGTGATCCGCGGCTACGATCCCGTCACTGGCAAACTGATGTGGAACTGGGATGCTTCGAACCCGGACGACACGGCGCCGATTGCCGAGGGGAAAACCTACACCAACAATTCGCCCAATTCCTGGGGCGTGTCCAGCGTGGATGAAAAGCTGGGCATGGTGTACATTCCGATGGGCAATGAAACCCCCGATACCTGGGGCGGCAAGCGCAACCCGAACGGCGAGAAATACAATAGCGCCATCGTCGCGCTTGATCTTGTCAGCGGGAAAGTACGCTGGGTGTACCAGACCGTGCACCACGATATCTGGGACATGGATATCGGCGGCCAGCCCACCCTGGTCGACATCGACACGCCAAAAGGCAGAGTGCCGTCCGTGGTCGCCACGACCAAGCGCGGTGACATCTATGTGATCGACCGGCGCGACGGCAGCCTGGTGGTGCCGGCGCCGGAAAAACCCGTGCCGACGGCCAACGCCGCGCCTGGCGACAAGCTGTCGCCCACGCAACCGTTCTCGGCCCTCACTTTTCTGCCTGAGAAACATATCAGCGAAACGGATATGTGGGGCACGACGCCATTCGACCAGCTCGCCTGCCGCATCATCTTCCGCCAGCACCGCTACGAAGGGCCGTTTACGCCGCAAACGGTGGCCGAAGGCAAGATCAAGGGCGCCATCATCTCGCCGGGCCCGCTGGGCATCTTCGAATGGGGCGGGGCGGCCGTCGATCCCGTGCGTCAGTTGCTGCTGGTGAATCCCGACTACATGGGCTTCCTGGAACGCCTGGTACCGCGCGCGCAAGCCAATGCGAAAGGTGGCACGGGATCGGAAATGGGTTTGCAACCGCAAACGGGCGTGCCGTTTGCCGTGGAAATCAAGCCTTTTCTTTCTCCGCTGGGCTTCCCCTGCCAGGCGCCGCCCTGGGGCTATATCGCCGCCGTCGACTTGCGTACCATGAAAAAAGTGTGGATGCACAAGAACGGCACCACGCGCGACAGCGCCCCCGTTCCCATCGCCTTGCCGCTGGGCGTACCCAGCCTGGGCGGCATCAGCACCACGGGCGGCGGCGTGGCTTTCCTCAGCAGCACGCTCGACTACACCATCCGCGGCTATGACGTGCGCAACGGCAAAACCGTGTGGGAAGCCCGCCTGCCGGCCGGCGGCCAGGCCACACCGATGAGTTATATCTCCGACAAGACGGGCAAGCAGTATGTGGTGGTGATGGCCGGCGGCCACGGTTCGCTGGGCACGAAGATGGGCGATAGCCTGGTGGCGTTTGCGTTGCCGGATGAGGCGGTGGAAAAGAAAAAGTAGGAAGGTGAGGGCGCCGGAAAGTGCCGGGATCGGCCCCTGAGGGGCTGATCCCGGCACTTTGCTTTTGGCTTATTGGGCCGCCAATCCCAGCGTCAACCCCACCAGCTTGCCCGGCGCGGCCTCCGTTTTTTCCGGCGCACCCGCGCTGACCCTGGCCGCCGGCGTGCCGTCCTGCTGCAGGGCCGCCAGGATGGCCGCGCTGCGCTGGGCGCCCAGTTTATTCAAGGCATCGGCAGGCAGGGGTTGCCTGGCTTCCAGTTGCTCGCGCAAGCCGTTGTAGAAGGCGCCCGTGTCGGCCACTTGCGGCTCGCCCTCGATCAGCTTGCCCAGGCGTTGCAAGACGGGGATTTTGGCCGGAGCCGCAGTGGAGGCGGCCGCCGCTGCCCCAGGCGCAGCCGACTCCGCCGCCTTCTTCTGCTTGTCCAGCTCGGCCTTGCCGAAGCGTTCGCCGTACAGCTCGCGCAGGGCGCCACGTATCTTGCGTTCGCCCAGGTTCAATGGTCCCGGTTCCTCGCCCGCTTCCAGCTTGATGCCGGCCTTGGCGGCCACGGCGCGGCGCACGGCCTGGGCGCGCAGGGCGGCCCCGTCCGTGTCGCTGTACTGGCCCGGCACGGCCAGTTTCAGCTGTTCGCGCTTGGCGAGGATTTGCGCCACCTGCTTGAGCTTTTCCCGCTCGGGCGGCAGCAGCACGGCGCTGCCCGCATCGAAGTCGATCGATTCGAGCTTGTCGGCGCTGATGCCCAGCAAGTTGCCCAGTGCGCGGAACGGCGCCGTGACGATTTTTGTCAGCACATTGCCCACGGCTTTCCAGACCAGGGCGCCATAGCTGAATTGCGGGTCGTTCAAGTCGCCCGACACGGGCAAACCGAGGTCGATGCGCCCGTCGCTATCCTTGAGGATGGCCAGCGCCAGTTCCAGCGGCAGTTTCAAGGCGTCCGGACTGTCGATGCGCTCGCCCAGAGTCAGCTTGTCGAGCACGACCTGGTTGGTGCCGTCGAGCTGGCGGTTGCGCACCTTGTATTGCAAGTCCAGCGAAATTTTGCCTTCAGCCACCTTGTAGCCGGCGAACTTCATCGTGTACGGCGAGGCGGAGACCATGTCGACGTTCTTGAAGACCACGTTCAAGTCCGTGTTGTCGGTCGGCGCGAACGGATTTAATTGACCACGCACGCGGGCCAGGCCGAATTCATCGATGCGGCCGTCCAGTTCAATCTGGCTGCGCGCATCGCGCTTGGTCGACAGGCCCGTGATGACGCCATTGAGTTCATAAATCTTGGCGGCGAACTGGGGCCGCAAGCTCAGGTCGGCAAAGTCCAGCTTGGCGTTTTGCAGGCGCACGCGGCGCACGCGCACGGGGAAGGCGGCGTCCGGCGCTGCAGCGCCGGGCGCGCTGGCGGTTGCTGGAGCTGACGCAGTCGCCGGCTCGGGCGCCTTCACCAGCAGGCGCTGCGCGTTCAGGCTGCGGTCGTTTTCGATGATCAGCTGGGCGTTCGGTTCCACCACGCGCAGTTCGGGGATGTCGACAAAATCGGGGCCCACGCTGGCCGTCAGCTTGTCGGCGCGCACGCTTTTCCACGAGGCAAAACGCTTGCCATCCGTTTCATTGAGCACCAGGCCGGCGATATCCACGCCGCCCTCATAACGGACCTTGGGCGCTTTCGGCGCGCCGCCGCCCGTCGTCAGGCGGCCGCTGCCGGAGAGGGTGCCGCCTGCCAGCTTCAGTTTTACATGCTGCGCCAGCAACGGTTGCACGGGCGCCAGGGTCAGCTGTTGCAGATTCAGCTGCGCATCGACGGCGCCCGTGCCCGGCACGAACTTGCCCTTGGCCGTGAGCAAGCCGCCTTCGCGCAAGCCCACGCCCAGTTCGAACGGCAGCGCCTGTTTCATATCGTTGCTGACGTTGTGCAAGGAGAGCCGCGCATCCTGCAGCGTGCCCTTGATGCCAGTGCCCGCATCATCGAAACGGGCGCCGAACTTGCTCAGTTCTACCTTGTCTACCTTGGTGGACCAGGGCGCGGACGGCGTTTCCTTGCCTGCGTTGGCTTTGCCGGAGGCAAACACGGGTAGCTGTTGCGCAATCGCAAACTCGCCCTGGCGGTTGCGCGCCAGGTCGATCTGGGCGCCGCTGGCCGTCACGGCGGCCAGGTGCACGGTATGCGCGGCCAGGTCGATCTTGCCATCCGTAAAACCCAATCGGGCCAGTTTGAACGGCGTTTGCGCGCCCCGCTGCATGGTAAGGTCGGCCAGCGCAAAACTGGCGCCATCGACAATGATGCTGTTTCCCGCCTGCCCCTGTTGCAAGCCCAGTTGCAGCTGCAGTTGCAACTGTTTCGCGCTCAATTGCAGGGCGGGCGAGACGGTTTCATCGATGGCGGAGACGTCCACGTTGGCCAGGGCCACTTGCTTCAAGTCCACTTTCCACTTGCCCGGGTTGGCTGGCGCGGCGGAGGCTGCCGGTGCCGGGTTGCCAGGCAGCATCAGGTTCGCCACGTCGATCTCGCCCTTGGCATTGCGGCGCACGGCCACCTTGCCGCCGTACAGATTGACTTTATCCACGGTGACGTTCTGGCGCGCCAGGTCGGCGTTCACGCCGGCGATGCCCAGGGTGCTCAGCGACGTAAACGGCGCGCCCTTGCCACTTTGCACCAGCGCCAGGTCGCGCAAGGCCAGGCCCGCACCTTTGACGGTCGCTTGCAGCGTGCCGTCGGCATAGGAAAAGGCGTAGGGCAGGCGCGCCGACAGCTTGCCGCTGGTCACTTGTGCGCGGGTGTACGCTTTCAAATACGCGGCCAGGCCGGGCAGGGAGGCGTCGTTCAGTATCAGTTCGCCTTCGCCGCGGATGGGGCTGAGCGAGGCCGTGCCGCGCCAGTGCAGCTTGCCGCCGCGCGCCGCATCCGCGCTGAGGCTGTAGCTGCCGTTGGCGTCAGGCAAGGTCGAGATATTGTCGAGCGTAAAGTTGATCGGCGTGAAGTTGTCCGCATAGCCCGCCTTCTGGTCTTGCCAGTCCACTTTGCCTTGTTCCAGTGCAAAGTGGGCGATGACGAGGCGCGGCATGCCGCCTTCGCTTCTTTCAGGATGGTTGCGTTGCCAGGTGGCCAGCACTTCAGCCAGGTTGAACTTGCCATCCGGCGTGATCGTCAGCTGGGCTTGCGGCGCCGTGATGCGGATTTCCGCCAGGCTCCAGGCGCGGCGCACGATGGATTTCCATTCCAGCCGCACAGCCAGCGCGCCGATGGACAGCAGCGGCGCATTGTTTGCGCTGGACGCTTCCCTGAAAGCGATCTGGTCCGCTTCCAGGCGCAAGGTAAACGGGTTGAAGCGCACATCGGCGATGCTGGCCTGGCGCGCGAGTTCTTTTTCTGCAAATTTGGGTAGCTGATGCTTGATGACGTAGGGCACCAGCCAGAAGCCGGCCGCGCTGTAGGCGGCCAGGGCGCAGCCTGTGCCAAGGGCCCAGCGCTGCCAGCGTTTCCAGCGAAATGTCTTCGTCTGCACGCTTTTGTTGTCGATTGTGTTCACGAACTGACCTTTTGATCTTGTTGGGCGGCGCATTTTGCGCGCCGTGACTGTCAGTATGCCTCTTTGCGGCCTCGTCTGCAAAATCCAAACGTGTTCATGTGATAACAGACGCCATGGATACCTTGTTTCTTCTGTAAAACTCACACAAACTCACTCTTTCTTGATAATGATTCTCATTACCGGTATCATGGCGACTAACCGTTAGTTTCCATTCGTATATATTTTTTTCATTGAAAGCCCGATGTCATGCCTGTCGTCTCTCCCCGCACCCGCTTGCTTCCCGTCGCCGCCGCCCTGTCGCTGGCCTTCGCTTCCCACACGGCCGGCGCCGTCAATGGGGGCAGTGGCAAGGACGACTTGACGGCTGGCGATGAGAAAGTCATGCAAGCCGTGCAGGTGACGGGCGCCCGCGCCCAAGGCCTGGTGCCGCTCACCACGGAGGCGGGCAGTTTCCGTGGTGCCAGCATCATGGACGTGCCATCGACCGTCAACGTGATCACGCGTGAATTGCTGGAACAGCAAGCCGTCTCCGGCCTGTATGACGCCGTGCGCAATACGGCAGGCGTGACGCGCCAGCAAAATGGCGGCGAAACGTGGGATCAACTGGTGATACGCGGCATCGCCGTCGAAAACCGCACGAATTACCGCCTCAACGGTTCCATGCCCATCATGAACTTTTCGCAAGTGCCCATGGAAAACAAGGAAAGGGTGGAAGTGCTGAAGGGCGCCTCGGCCCTGTACTACGGCTTTACGTCGCCGGCCGGCGTCGTCAACTTCGTCACCAAGCGGGCCGGCAGCCAGCCCGTCACCAGCATGGGCCTGAGTCTCGACGACCGTGGCAGTGCCGTGGCAAATATTGACGTGGGCCGCCGTTTTGGCGCGCAGCAGCAATTCGGCGTGCGCATCAATGCGGCCGGTGGGACGCTGGGTTCCTACCTCGATAATGTGGGCAACGGCAACCGCCGCTTCATTTCCACGGCGCTGGACTGGCGCGTGAGCAATAAACTGCTGCTGAAGGCAGATCTCGAATACGAGCGCCGCAGGGTGACGGAGCAGGCGGGCGTGGCCTTGCCTGCCGCCGTGAAAGGCGTGATCAGCCTGCCGCGCGCCGTCGATCCGCGCCAGCTGATCGGCCCCGACTGGTCGGCTTTCGAGGCGCAAACGAAGAATGCGCAATTGCGCGCCGACTATGCCATCACGGATGGCTGGGCCTTGACGGTGGAGGCGGGCCATTCGGAAACGGCGCGCGACCGCCGCCTAGCAATCTTCCGCCTGAACAATGCGGCAGCACTGGCCACGGGGGCGGGCCGCATCACGGGCAATATCCAGCACAGCGTGACGGCGTCGGACTTGTTGCGCTTTGAACTGGCCGGCAATTTCCATACGGGTTTTATTGCCCACGAGCTGACACTGGGCGCTTCGCGCACGGACAAGTCGCAAGATCCGATTTATCAGAGCAATTACACGATTGCGTCGCAAAACCTGTACAACCCCGTGCCCGTGACGAATGTCGTGTTCGGTCCCAAGCCGGTTTCGCCCACGACGGCCGCGCTCGACACGCGCGACACGGGCTTGTACGCGCTCGACCGCATGGTCTTCAGCCCGCAATGGCAAAGCGTCATCGGCGTGCGCCGCAGCAGTTACCAAAGCGACCAGGGCGCCAGCCACTATGACGTCAGCAAGACGACGCCGATGGCGTCAGTGATCTACAAGGCCACGCCCCAGTTGTCGTTTTACGCGTCCACGGCGCGCGGGCTGGAAGAGGGTGAGACGGGCCCGACGGGCACCGTCAACCAGGGCGTCAAGATGGCGCCCGGCGTGAGCCAACAGCAAGAACTGGGCGCGCGCTGGCTGACGCCGGGCGGCAGCCTGGTCTCCGCCGCCTTGTTCGACATCACGCGCCCCGGCTATTACACGAATGCCAGCAATGTGTTCACGTCGGACGGTGAACAGCGCTACCGTGGTCTGGAGGTCTCGACGCAAGGCAAGCTGACGCGCCAGCTGTCGTGGCAGACGTCGGCGCAGTTGCTCGCCCCCGAGTTTGCCCATATCAACGCCGACTACAATGGCAAGGCGCCGGAAAACGCGTCAAAACGCACGGCCAGCGCCTTTCTCGCCTACGCGTTTGACTCTGTACCGGGCCTGTCCGTCAATGGCGGCGCGTATTACTACAGCGCCCGTCCCGTGAACGACCTGAACCAGGCTTTCCTCGGCGGGGTGACACTTTTCAGTGCGGGCGCCCGCTATGCCAGCACGGTAATGAACAAGGCCGTCGTGTGGCAGCTGAACGTGGAAAACCTTGCCGACAAACGTTACTGGGCCGGCGCCGGCACGCGTTTGGCATCCGGCGCGCCGCGCGCCATCAAGCTGAGCATGAAGGTGGATTTGTAAGCAAGGTTTGACTTGCGCCCTGTGCACAGGGCGCTTGCCTTGATACAATATTGCCATGTGCATCAGCAAAGGCAAGGCCGGCATCGTCCTGTGGATCGCGTGTATCGCCATCTTCCTGGCCACGCTCGCCCCTACGGTGTCGCGCGCGCTGACGTTCGCCAGCGGCCTGGCCGTGCCCCGCCTGGAAATCTGTTCGGTGACGGGCGGCATGACCATGCTACCGGCAACACTCTCCACGGACGCGCCCGATACTTCCAAGGGCAGCATGCGCATGGGCGATTGCCCGTGCTGCAGCATGCATGCTGACACCTTGTCGGTGCCGCCTACCTCCCTCGTGCTCGCTTCCGGCGAACTGATCACGGGCTTGCTGCCCGAGCTGTTCTACCAATCCGCCACGCCGCTGTTCGCCTGGACGCCCGTCCATCCCCGTGGGCCGCCTGCCGCTTTCTGATCTGTCCTTTCCCTGAACTGTCTTGCGCCGCGCGCTTGCGTCTGTTCGTCTTACCTCTACAGAATCTGAAAGCAGCACCATGAAACATTTACCGTTATTGATTTCCCTCGCCATCGCCATGCCTGCCGTGGCCCAATCGCGCGCTGAAGATGTTTTGCCCGAGATGAAAGTCATCGTCACGGGCCTGAAGGAAGGCTACCGTCCCGCCGCCGACACGGCCCTGATGCTCAGCAGCACGCCCGGCTACAGCGTGGCGGCCGGCGGCGGCGTATCCGGCTTGCCTGTGGTGAATGGCTTTGCCGATGACCGCATCAAGATTCGCATCGACGGCATGGAACTGACCTCCGCTTGCGCCAACCACATGAATGCGCCGCTGTCCTACATCGATCCGCAGCAGGTGCAGCGCATCCGCCTGATCGCGGGCGTGACACCCGTCAGTGCAGGCGGCGACAGCATCGGCGGCACCATCGAGGTGCAATCGAACGCGCCCGTGTTCGCCCAGCCTGGCGCGGCGCTGCTGACGCAAGGCAGCTTTGCCGTCTCGGGACGCAGCGTCAACAACAGCGTGGCGACCAGCGTGAATGCCTCGGCCGGCAGCGACAGCTTGAGCATCGGCTACAGCGGCGCCTATACGCGCGGCCACAGCTATGACGATGGTCACGGCAATAAAGTGCTGGCCAGCATGTATGAAAGCATCAACCAGTCCATCGTGCTGGCGGCCAAGCGCGATGGACAGCAGCTGACCCTGCGCGCCGGCGTGCAGCACATTCCGTACCAGGGTTTTCCGAACCAGTACATGGACATGACGGACAACCACGGCCAGTTCGCCAATCTCGCTTATAAAGGCGAGTTCGGCTGGGGCGTGCTGGATGCGCGCGCCTACTGGCAGCAGACGGACCATGAAATGGGCTTTTTCTCGCCCGAGCGCAAGGGTTCAATGCCGATGATGACGCACGGGCGCGACACGGGCTATGCGCTGATGGCCAGCCTGCCGATGGCTGCGGGCGAGTTGCGCCTGGGCCAGGAGTGGCACGGTTTCCGCCTCGACGACTATTGGCCTGCCGTGCCCGGTTCCATGATGATGGGGCCGCGCACCTATTTGAACATCAACGACGGCAAGCGCGACCGCACCGTGCTGTTCGGCGAACTGGAAACGCGGCACGATGCGCGCTGGACGAGCGTGCTGGGCGTGCGCGGCGAATCCTTGCGCATGGACACGGGCGCCGTGCAATCGTATGGCACCAACATGATGAACATGCCGGACCTGATGGCCGCCAGGGCTTTCAATGCGCGCAGCCGCAGCCAGCGCGACACGAATATCGATGCCTCGGCGCAAGCCACCTTCACGGCCGATGCGGCCAGCAGCTATGCATTCGCGCTGGCGCGCAAGGTGCGTTCGCCGAATCTGTACGAGCGCTATTCGTGGGGCCGCGGCTCGATGGCCATGACCATGACCAACTGGTTTGGCGATGGTAACGGCTATGTGGGCGATATCGACCTCAAGCCCGAGACGGCTTACACGGCCGCGTTCACGGCAGACTGGCATGGCGGCGGCGAGGAGGGCTGGTTCCTGCGCGTCAATCCCTACTACAGCAAGGTCGACAATTACATCGACGTCGACGTGCTGGCATCCTTCCACCCGTACATGAAAATGGGCGCGAATGGCAACTTGCTGCGCTTTGCCAACCACGACGCCAAGCTGTATGGCGCGAATCTGGCGTGGCAGCTGCCGCTGGCGCGCAGCAGCCAATGGGGCAGCTTGATCGCCAGTGGCAATGCCGCTTACACGCGGGGCAAGCGCAGCGATGGCGGCGACCTGTACCGCATGATGCCGTTCAACGCCTTGCTGGCCGTCGAGCACAAGCTGGGCGCCTGGAGCAGCCGCATCGAAACGAAGATCGTTGCGCGCAAGGACAAGGTCGATGCGCGCCGCTTCGAACCGGAAACGGGCGGCTACGCGCTCGTCAACCTGCGTAGCAGCGTGGCATTGAGCAAGATGGCCAGCCTGAGCGCCGGCGTGAGCAACCTGTTCAACCGTGCGTATGCGGACCCGCTCGGTGGCGTGTATTTGTCCGGCTTGAAGGCGAACGGCGGGGCGCTGCAAGCCTTGCCGGCCGAGGGCAGGTCGATTGATCTGGGGCTGCAGCTGAAGTTCTAAGGTCGATAATCCGCAATAGCGCCTTCTTGCTACCGGTGGTGCTGGAAGGCGTCTGCGGGAGTCACCGCATCGATGCTAATCAAGTGCTTGCGACGATGTGCGCATGTTTCTTTTCGATCATTTGGTATTCTCGATGGCATCCTGGCTCCGGCATTTTTTGCACAGGCCTACGTCGGGTAGTCCTCTTTCCGATGGCATCGACAGATCGCTGGTATTGGCAAATGAACGGCTGGAAAATCTGGAGCGCGGGTGTGCCCGGCGTCGACTATTCAGCGCCTCCCCAGGTAATCCGGCACAAAGCCATCAATTTCCGCCTCCGCTCTTTTTTCGCCGTGACCCCGTCAGCACGCGCAGCGCGGTGGCAATCGGCACCTCGTTCCTGGCAAGGTAGGCGGCGGCCGTGGCGGTATCGAGCATTTCCTGGAAGATAATGCCGACCTCGACCTTTTGGGCCGTCAAATCGTCCTGCCTTGCGCAGTCGATGATGTCCATATTCGTAGCAGTGACTTTGTCATTCTTGGAGCGCATTTTTGCCTCGCTAGAAAAGAGAAAAAATGTCTCCTTTTATTTGCCTTTAAGATAACTTATTTTTGTGATGTTGTGGAAATTTTTCTTTACTCGATAGTGCATTCAGGAATTGAATTTAGCTATCGTCAGGGATAGGGCTGCCGGTTCTGGTATTGCCTGACGGGACATTTGGCGGCATAGTGGGGACTGCAATCAAACGGCGCTTAGCTGATGAGGCCCAAATATTATGACAAGTAATGCCAAACTGGCCGTCCTGATCGATGCGGACAATGCCCAGGCGTCGATCATCAAGGAATTGCTGACGGAGGTATCCACCTTTGGTACCGCATCGGTGAAGCGTGCCTATGGAGACTGGACTACGCCCAATTTGAAAGGCTGGAAAGAAATCCTGCATTTGATGGCCATTCAGCCGATCCAGCAATTCAGCTATACGACGGGTAAAAATTCGACGGATTCATCGTTGATCATCGACGCCATGGATTTGCTGCACTCAGAAAAGCTGGACGGCTTTTGTCTGGTATCGTCTGACAGTGATTTCACGCGCCTTGCAACACGGATACGCGAATCAGGACTGGCCGTGTATGGTTTTGGTGAAAGAAAGACGCCGCCAGCTTTCGTCGCCGCCTGCGACAAGTTTGTGTATACAGAGATTTTGCGGCCGGTAGCACCTCTTCCTTTGGCAGAAAAGCAGCAAAAACCGTTACAGGCGCTGGCGCCTGTCTCCCTCGATGCAGATACGCGGGAAGTGCTGCGCAAGGCCATCATCGCCGCAGCGCGTGATGATGGTTTTGCCTCCTTGAGTGGCGTCGGCAGTCTGATCTTGAAGAATAATCCAGCCTTCGACCCGCGCCACTACGGCTGCCAGAAATTGAGTGAACTGGTGCGTCGCCTTCCTTTCGTTGAAGTCAAAGAAGTTCAAAGCGAAAAGAATCCCGCCATGCATCTGTACATTAAATTGAAATAGGGGAGCAGCGGGTCATCATGACAGATGATCTCCCGTCATCCATTGCCTGATCAACCATCCTTTGCCAGCGGCGCCCGGATGCGGTCTAATCATGGCTTGTTCCTTGACGAGGTTGCCATGCTGCCCACTCCCGCCATCGCCGCGCTGTGCGAAAAATTTCCCCTGATTACAGAATTGATGGCCTTGCAGCCCTTGAGCTGGTTCAATCCCCGCATCGCGCCAGCGGCCGAGGCCTTGAAGGACGTGGGCTTGACGGCAGACGACGTGGCGCAGGCCAGCGCGCGCCTGGCCCGCTTCGCGCCCTATCTGGCCAGGGCGTTTCCGGAAACGCAGGCCAGCGGCGGCGTCATCGAGTCGCCCGTCGTGCCGCTGCCGGCCATGCAGGCAACGTTGGGCATGACGAGCGGTCAGCTGTGGCTCAAGCAGGATAGCCATCTGCCCATTTCCGGCTCGATCAAGGCGCGTGGCGGCATCTATGAAGTGCTGAAACATGCGGAAATGCTGGCGCTGGACGCCGGCTTGCTGAAGCAGGGCGACGATTACAGCCTGCTGGCCAGCGACGCCGTGCGCGCCTTCTTTGGCCAGTATGCGATCGCCGTCGGCTCCACGGGCAATCTGGGCTTGTCGATCGGCATCATGAGTGCGCGCCTGGGCTTTCGCGCCACCGTGCACATGTCGGCCGACGCGCGGCAATGGAAGAAGGATACATTGCGCAGCCACGGCGTCACCGTCGTCGAGTACGCGACCGACTACAGCGTGGCCGTGGAAGCGGGGCGCAGGCAGGCGGAGAATGATCCGACTTGCCACTTCGTCGACGATGAAAACTCGCACGATCTGTTTCTCGGCTACGCGGTGGCGGGCCAGCGCCTGCAAGCCCAGTTTGACGCTGCCGGCGTCGCGGTCGATGCGCAGCACCCGCTGTTCGTCTACCTGCCGTGCGGCGTCGGCGGCGGCCCCGGCGGTGTGGCCTTCGGCTTGAAACTGGCCTTTGGCGATGCCGTCCACTGCGTCTTCGTCGAGCCGACGCACTCGCCGTGCATGCTGCTGGGCGTGCACACCGGCTTGCACGAGGGTATTAGCGTGCAAGAGATCGGCATCGATAACCTCACGGCGGCCGATGGCCTGGCCGTGGGGCGCCCGTCCGGCTTTGTCGGGCGCGCCATGCAGCGGCTGATCGACGGCTACGTCACCGTCAGCGATGAAGAACTGTACCGCTTGCTGGCGACGCTGGAACAAACGCAAGGCTTGCGCCTGGAACCGTCCGCCGTGGCCGGTTTCGCGGGCATTCCTGCCGTGCTGGCCGCGCCGCAATATCAGCAGCACCTCGATACCGCCACGCACCTGGTGTGGGGCACGGGCGGCAGCATGGTGCCGGAGCAAGAAATGGCAGCTTACGTGGCGCGTGGCCGCGCGCTACTGGCGGCCGGAGCCGTTTGATGCCGGCCGGCGTGGCGCTCACAGGTACGCTGACGGCCAGCCAGTTCGCCAACCTGCATACGTTTCTCGTAGCGGCGCGCCATGCCAGCTTTGCGATGGCGGCGCAGGAACTGGCGCTCACGCCCAGCGCCGTCAGCCACCGCATCGCGCGGCTGGAAAGCAGTCTGAATCTGCGCCTGTTCGAACGATTGACGCGGCAAGTCAAACTGACGCTAGACGGCGAGCGCATCTTCGCCGCCCTGCAAATTGGCTGGGATGGCTTGCAGGCGGCGCTGGCCGGCGGCGATGCACTCACTGGCAGCGTCAGCGTGCATGCGCGCCCCTCGGTGGCCCAGTGCTGGCTGGTGCCGCGCCTGGCAAGCTTCGCTGCGCAATATCCGGATATGTCGATCGATTTGCGCGTGGGCAATGATAGCGTGGACTTTCGCGCCGGCCAGGTCGACCTGGCGCTGCACTATGGCGACGGCCACTTTCCCGGCCTGGCCTCGCGCAAATTGATGGATGAATGGCTGGCGCCCGTGTGCAGCCCGCGATATGCACGCGAGCACCGCTTGCAAGATGCGCCGCAACACCTGTCCAGCGCGACGGCACTGCACGACACCCTGGCCTGGCCCGCCTGCGCGCCCGATGCCGAGTGGCGCTTGTGGCTGGACGGGCAGGCGCCCGAGGTGAACTTGCCTGCGCGCAGCCTGCGCTTCGACCGCGCCGACCTGTGCGCGCAGGCGGCCATCCACCACGCGGGCGTGGCCATGGGCCGGCGCCAGCTGGTGCAGCCGTGGGTCGACAGCGGCCAGCTGGTTTTGCCGTTCGGCGGGTTTGCCTTGGCCAGCTCGCAGGCGTATTACCTCGTGCATGCCGCCCGGCCACTGCCGGCGCGCGTGCAGGCGCTGCTGGACTGGCTGATGGGGCAGGCTATTTGATACACTGCGCCCCTTGTTCAAGAACGCGCACGAAGGAAGCACCATGCACGCAACATCCCCACTGACCTTCACCGCGCCGCAGGAATTGCGCACCTATGCGCTCTCCTGCCTGCTCGAACCGGACCCGGCCACCAAGGTGGCGATGGTGGCGGCCATGGCCGAGGCGCAGCTTTCGCTCGATGCGCAGGCGCCGCTGGCGCCCACCGGCCCCGTGCCGGGCCGGCCCGAGCGTCCGGAACTGGTGCCGCCGCGCCTGGTGGGGCGGCGTTCGATGATCACGCCGGAAGGGCGCGCCATGCTGGTGCATGCGCTCGCGCATATCGAGTTCAATGCCATGAACCTGGCGCTGGACGCCCTGTGGCGCTTTCCGGATTTACCTACCGAGTACTACACGGACTGGCTGCGCGTGGCCAAGGAAGAAGCGACGCACTTTGCCATGCTGCAGGCGCACCTGCAGGTGCTGGGCCACACGTATGGCGACTTTCCCGGCCACGACAGCCTGTGGGAAATGGTCGACAAGACGCGCGGCGACGTGCTGGCACGCATGGCGCTGGTGCCGCGTACCCTGGAAGCGCGGGGCCTCGACGCGATTCCACCACTGCGCGCCAAGCTGGCCCAGGCGGGAGATTTGGCCGCTGCCGCCATCCTCGACATCATCCTGCGCGATGAAGTGGGGCACGTGGAAATCGGCAACCGCTGGTATGGCTACCTGTGCGACCAGCGCGGCCTGGAGTTGCGCGCCACCTATGCCGAACTGGCGCTGCGCTACGAAGCGCCCACCTTGCGCGGCCCGTTCAACCTGGAAGCGCGGCGCCGGGCCGGGTTTTCGGAGCTGGAACTGTCCGACTTGCCCGCCTGAATCTGTCGCGGCGTCACGGATGGGCCGTCAGGCTGATGTGCCAGTGGCTCAGGTGTCCCGCTTCGATATGCACTTTGATCGGCTTGATCCAGCTCCCCGCGCCGGGAATCTTGTCGGCCGGTGCGGCGGAAAAACGCCCGTCGACGAGGGCCAGCTTGACGAAGCTGGGGCCGATGTAGATGACGCGCGTGCTGGCCGGCGCCGCTTCCAGGGCCAGCATGGCGCGGTTCGCCGCGATCCACGCCAGCAGGGCCGCCAGTTTCGGCTTTTGCGCGGGGTTGGCCGCCACTTCCGCCTTCGCGTCGAGGATCAGCTGGTGAATGGCGGCGCCATTGTTTTGCCCGCCCAGCGCATCCGTGTAGCCGCCCGCGCCGTCCGCGTAGCGCAAGTCGATCTGCTGGCCGTCGCTGTGGCCGCGGTGGCCGAGGATGGAATCGCCCGCCGCCGTCTGCGTCACATGCTGGCCGCTGATGTCGTCGAAACGGTAAGCCTTGCCCGCCAGCCAGGCGATGGCCAGGCGCGTGGCCCACGAATCGCCACCCGCATCGCGCGTGCCGTAGCGCCGCGCCGCCAGCGCCGCCTCGTTGTTGGCCATGTACAGGGGAATGAAGGCCGTGTCTCCCTTGAACTCCACTTGGCCCCCTTCGGCCGGGTCGGAGCTGGCGTCCGTATTGTCGACTTTGCCCTTCAGGCGCAAGGTGACGACGGCCTTCTTGTCGAGTTTTGCGCCGGCAAAGGCGGGTAGCACCAGGCTGGGGAATGTCACCTTGCCCGCGCTCTTGGTATTGGCCTGGGACAATAAATTCTCCGTGCTGAAGGCGGGATCGCCGCCGCCGGACGAGATGCCGATATTGACTTCCGTAATCGTCGCCGCCGCCGGCGTGTAGTGCAATTCCAGCGGCAAGGTGTGCGTGCCGGTAGCCTCTCCTTGCGACACGGATACATACGGCCCCGGCAGATTGCCCGTCAGCTTGATCGGCTGCAGCACGGGACGGGCGGCCTTGTTCGGCGAGCTGAACTTCGCCTGCGTCACCTTCAAACCCTTGCACACGAGACTCAGTTCCACCGTCGTCACGGTGGCCAGGGCGCTGTCGCCGATATTCGTGGCGCTGACGTTGCCGCCCAGGCTCAAAGCGCCAGCCTGGGTTTGCTTGCTGACATCGACGCATTCCGTCCTGACGATGCTGCCCTGCGTGTAATGCGTCTGGTTGACGGCGCCCGTGGCGGCCAGGTTGACCCCTGGAAGCCCCGTCACGGCGTACGACCAGGTATCGTTGTACTGGCTTTGCGCCGTCGTGTAGACGGGGTACTCGGCCGTGCTGACGGTGATTTTCACGCCCACGTTTTTCGTGCCCTTGGGCACCGTGAAGCTGACGGGCGAGGTGATGGTCTGGTTTTGCGCGGCCGCCGTGGCCGTAAACGTCTTGCTGTCCACGTCATCCTGCAGCGTGACGTCGCCTGCACGGGGGCTGGCGGACACCGCGCGGGCGGGCGGCGCGGCGCCATCCTGCGTGACCGTGCCCGCCACATAGCTCTGCGCCGTGGCGGTGCGCTGGGCCAGGCCGGGCGCGTATGGATACACGATGCCGACGCTGACGGTGCTGCTGTTGCCGAAGACGACGGCGCTGACGCTGACCACGTTCGGGTGGACCAGGTCGTTCAAGGTCAGCTGGTAGGTGTCGGGCAGCACGCCATCGAAGTGGAAGGCGCCCGTGGCGTCAACCACGGCTACCTGGCGCTGGTGGTTGTTGTAGCCAGCCAATAACATCTTCTTGCCGGCCAGTCCCGTGGCATTGCCGCCTGCCGGTGTGCGCAGCTGGCCTTGCAGCGAGGTAGATGACTTGACGACGATCAAGGCATAGCTGGCCGTGAATTCGCCATCCTGCGAGACGAAATTGAGGTTCAGGTCATAGCTGCCGTTGGGCAAGGACGCCAGCAATTGCTGCATGGCCGTGGCGCTGATGCTGAAGGTGCCGCTGGCCGCATCGAATACCCAATACTGCTTGAGACTGACGGCCACGTCGTTCGGCCTGGACAGCAGGCCGTCGCTGTCGTCCTGCAGGGCCAGTGACGGCGCGCCCACCAGGCGGAACGTCATTCCGCCAGGCTGCAGGCGGTTGTTCGGCCCCAGTCCTGTGATGGCCAGCACGGGCGCGGTGGCCGGCAGGTTGCCGTCGTCGTCCGGCTCCACATAGGTTTCCACGGCCGTGGGCAGTTCCGTCTGGATCAGCAGGTCCAGGGTGGTGACCTTGTTGCCCTTGCTGAGGGAAAATTGCGCATGCTGGTCCACGCCCGTGTCGCCGGGCGTGGAAAAGCGCAGGCTGCCGTCCTGCAGCAGCACGTCCGTGACGGCGCCGCTGACCTTGACGCTGTCGGCGCCGTCCGTAAAGCCCAGCTCGGCCAGCGACAGCGTCACCACTTGCGCGGGCCGCACGGGATCGAGGACGATGCTGGCGTTGGCGCTGAAGGTCCACGTCAGGCCCGCGCTCTGGAAGGCGATGCTGCGCTCGATGCGCAGGGTGATGGTGTCAGCGGGCGTGACGCTGGCGCCTGCGTCGATGTTGCCGGCCAGCACCTCGCCATCGAGGATGATGCTGCCTGCGGGCGCGCTGGCCAGCACGGCTTGCACATTGCTGGCCGCCGCGCTGCTGTTGTTGCGGATGTGCACGCGATAGGTATAGTCCCAGACCGTGCGGCTGACGCGCTGCTCGCCCACTTTTTCCAGCTGTGTCACTTCGAAGTCCCCGGCGGCCTGGGCGGTGGAGCTGGTAGCCGCTGCGGCGGCCAGCAAGACTTTCGGCGCGGGCGGCTGGGTGGGATCGTTCGGCCCGCCGCAGGCGCACAGGCTCATGGCCAGCAATGGGGCCAGCGCGGCGGCGGCCAGCCGGCGCCGGCCCAGGCAGGCCATGGCCAGCACGCCGGCCAGCAGCAGCCATGGCGTGGACGGCAGGGCGACGGCGGCCGCCTGCGTGAGGCCCGTATCGAGCTCGATGAAGGAAACGGGGTCGAGGATGGAAAACGGCTGGACGCCGGGGCTGCCCGCGCCCAGATAATCGAAGGTGACGGAAAAGCCCGTGGCCGTGGCGCCCGGATTGACACCGCCGGCCAGTGCCAGCGCATCGAAGTAGCCGCTGGCGGGAATGGCGGGGTCGGGCTGCACCAGCAGCAAGTCCCAGCCCGGTGCCGTGGAAATGTCGTGCAGATTGGCGTACTGCCCCACGCTGAAGAACAGGGTAAATTCGGCGATGGGCACGGCCAGCGTGGTATTGCTGACCGTATAGTCGTAGCGCCACTGCGTGCCGCCCAGCGAGGTCGCCGTGTAGCCGATGCTGGCGGCGTGCGCGGCAGACATTGCGCACAGCAGCAGCGCCAGCAGCGCCTGCTTAATGAAGCTCATGATCATTCTCCCGTTGACTGGCGCCAAGCGTGCCCAGGCATGAGGTCAAGCAGGAAGCGTTCCCGTACACATTGTGCTGTAAAAACAAGGGCTTGGCTGGAGGTGGCCGGCGCCGGTGTCAAATCTGCCGACACTGGCCGATACGGCTGAGCTTGTCAGCGCTGTCCTACCCATCTTGTCGAAACTGTCTGATTGTATGCCTTGCGGAAACACGCGATGATCGTGCCCATGCTGCAACAACCAACCAGTCCGATGGAGTATGCGATGCAAAAGCCAGACCAGTCCATTCACGTAAACAAGCCGTTCCTGCTGATTTGCCTGTTTACCTTGGCAATCCTGGCGGCCACCTGGATGAGTACGGGCGAGGCGCCGGCCAGCGATGCCGCGCCGGCGCCCGTGGCGCGCGACGTGGGCCACGGCGCCTTGCCAGTCTGCAGCAGCGATGCCCTCACACTGTCGGCACACTGCCAGCCTGGCCGCCAGGCTTGACACTAGCCTGCAAGCGCTGCTGCAGCAAGGCCAGCACCGCCGCTTCTTCCGGCGCCAGCGCCGGTAAATCGTCCTGCAATTGCTGCCGCGCCCGCGCGCGCATGCCTTCCAACAAACTGCCATCCAGATACGCCTCCAGCACGGCCGGGTGCACATAGCACTTGCGGCAGATCGTCGGCGTGTTGCCCAGCTTCTTTGCCACCGATTCGATCGCCTGCACGATGTTTTTCTTCGCTTGCGCATCGGAATCGACCTGTTCGAACGCCTGCAGGGCCAGCGCGGCCAGCAAGGTACCGGACCAGGTGCGGAAATCCTTGGCCGTGTAGTCTTCGCCCGTCACCTCGCGCAGGTAATCGTTGACGTCGCCCGAATCGACGCCATGGCGCGCGCCGTCCTCATCGACATATTGAAACAATTCCTGCCCCGGCAGTTCGCGCATGCGCTGCAGCACCCTGGCCAGGCGCCGGTCGCTCAGGCGAATAGCGTGGCGCACGCCGCTCTTGCCCTTGAAGTGAAAGGCCACGGCGCTGCCGTCGACTTGCACGTGGCGCGTGCGCAGGGTGGTCAGGCCGAACGATTTGTTGGCGCGCGCATATTCTTCGTTGCCGATGCGCATCATCGTCAATTCCAGCAAGTGCACGATGGTGGCCAGCACTTTTTCACGGGGCAAACCGGGCAACTGCATGCCGCGCGCGACGGCGGCGCGGATGGCGGGCAGGGCGCGGCCAAAGCTGAGCATGCGCGCATATTTCACTTCGTCGCGCACCTGGCGCCAGCGCGCATGGTAGCGGTATTGCTTGCGGCCGCGCGCGTCGCGCCCCGTCGCCTGCAGGTGGCCATTCGCGTGCGGGCAGATCCACACGTCCGTCCAGGCCGGCGGAATGGCCAGTGCCTTGATGCGCGTCAAGGTGGCGGCATCGCGCAGGAGCTGGCCATCCGCGTCGCGGTAGCGGAATTTGCCGGCCTGGCCCAGGCGGGCGATGCCGCTCTGATGGTCGCCCGTGTAGCGCAGGCCGGCCGCGCGGGCCGTGGCGGTGGCAGATATTTCCATGACGATAGCTTACCTTGCACGCCGCGCACCCGGCGCGCCGTTATGCTAAGGTGCGCATTCGTAACGCCGTGCGCGGCAGACAGGAGCAGCAGATGTTTGGCAGAAAAAAGAATCTGGAACAAGACCACGCCCCCCAGGCCGACAAGCAGTATGAAAAGAAATACACGGAAGACAGCTTCTGGGACAAGGTCGTCAAGTTCGCCAAGACGGCGGGACGCGAAGTCATCGAGAAAGCCCTGTGGCTGTACTACGCGGCGCAGCAGCCGAATACCCCGCTGTGGGCCAAGACGGCCATCTATGGCGCGCTCGGCTATTTCATTTCGCCCATCGATGCGATTCCCGACATCACGCCCGTTGTCGGCTATGCGGACGACCTGGCCGTGCTGGCGGCTGCCGTCGCCACGGTCGCCACCTACATCACGGCCGAGGTCAAGGAGCGCGCCGCCGACAAGCTGCGCGGCTGGTTCGGCGCCTAGCTTTTCCTGACAACTGGCACGCCGCTGCCCCCATGCGCGAGCAGGCGCAGCACGACTTCTTTCTGGAATGAACGAAACTCCTTGTCGGCGCTGACGTTGGCGAAGGCCAGCACGGCTGTCCTGCTGGCGCGGTCGACGCAGACGACGGACGCGGCGCCCGGGTCGCCGCCGCTGTGCGTGGCCAGCGGTTTGCCGTCGACATCGCGCAGCAGCCACACCAGGGCCTGGCGCACGGACGAGTCGGCAGGCACGACGGGGGCCGTTTGCGGGGCAAAAAACAATTGCAGGGTGGCATCTTGCAGATAGCGGTGGCCATCGACCCGGCCGCCATTGCTGAAAATGGCCAGGAAACGGGCAAAGTCATGCGCCGAGCTGCGCAGCAGGCCGGCCGGCCAGTCCGGATAGCCGACGGGCGGCAGCACTTGCAGGCCCGGCTCCTTGTGTGCATACGGCTGGGCCACGACGGCGCGCCGCGGCAAGCCGGCCAGGTTCCAGGCCGTGCTGTCCATGCCCAGCGGTTCGAACAGGTGCTCCTGCGCAAAGGCGTCGAGGCCGTCGGGGTTAAGCCGGCCTACCAGATAGCCGAGCAGGGCGATACCCACATTGCTGTAACGCCATTCCGTGCCGGGCCGGGAGGCAAACGACACATCCGCGTCGTACCAGGCGCCGCCGCGCGACAGATAGCCCTTGACGAAGTCGCGCAGCGGTAAGCGCGGGTCGCCCTGCACGGCAAACGCCGTCGTCTTTTCGTACACGGCATCGGAAATGCCCGAGGTGTGATTGAGCAAATGGCGAAAGGTGATGGGCACGTCGGGAAACTTCGGATGCATGAGCGGGAAGTCCAGATAGGCCGCCACCTTGTCGTCGAGCTGGAAGGCACCTTGTTCCAGCAGCATCATGACGGCCGTGGCCGTGACGAGCTTGCTGACGGAGGCGACATGGAACACCGTATTGGCATCGGCCTTCTTGCCGGCCTGGATGTCGGCCCAGCCATAACCGCGCGCGAAGATTGTTTGCTCGCCGCGCACCACGGCCACGCTCATGCCCGGCGTTTCCGTGCGGGCCAGGCCATCGCGCATGAAGCCGTCAAATTCCGTTTCCCACGCCAGCCTGGCCGGATCGGTGGCGCAGCCCGTTTGCAGCAGGGCCAGTGAGACGCCGAGTCCCAGCACGCTTCTTCGTTTCATTGATTCTTTCTTTTGCCATTTTTAATTATCTTAACAATATTTCCGCCCACCATAGGGGCAATTGACAAATCATTGCTCTGCAGCAATGACAAAGGGACCGGCCAGCGCTTATTTGCACCAGTTATTTGCGCCAGTAGCGTTCCAGCAGGGGTTTGACGGTCAGGCCGTGGGCGACGATGGAGAGGATGACGACGACCACGGTGATGTCGGCCAGTTCGCGCGCCAGGCCGCGCGGCAAGCCATGCGCGATGGCATAGCTGAGGTAATACAGCGAGCCGATGCCGCGCACGCCGAACCACGCGGCCAGGCCCCGCAGACGCACGCTGGTGCCCGACGCCAATAAACCGAGCATCACGCTGGCCGGGCGCGCCACCAGCAGCAGGAACAGCGCCACGCTCCACGCCTGCCAACTCCAGGCCGCCGCCGTGACGGTGCCGCCCAGCAACAGCACCAGGGTCAGTTCGGACAGGCGTTCCAGGTGTTCCTTGAAGACGAGCGATTCGCCGCTGACGGTCAGCGGCACGTCGCTGCCGTGCGGCTTGGCGGCGGACACGGCATGGGTTGCCTCGGCTTGCAGCAAGCCTTGCCGGTCTTTCGGCGCGCCGGCCAGCCGCAGTTCCGTCTGGCGCAGGGCCACGCCGGCAAAGAACACGGCCAAAAAGCCCCACGCGTGCAGCCAGGTGGCCAGGCCATACACCAAGGCGATCAGGCCCAGCGCCGCCAGGTCGTCCAGCATCGCGTGTTTCGGCTCCTTGGCGCGCACCTGCCAGCCCAGCCAGGCCAGCAGCGCGCCGCCGGCCGCGCCCAGGGCGATGGCGGCGCCGCTGGCCCAGACCAAATCGCGCCACAGCCAGGTGGCGCCATGCGGCCCCAGTTCATGCAGGCCCAGCAAGCCCAGTCCCAGCATGACGAAAGGAAAGCCGCTGCCATCGTTCATGCCCGCTTCGCTGGTCAGGATGAAGCGCAATTGCTCGCTGTCGCCCGCATGGCGCAGCTGCACGTCGGTGGCCAGCACGGGGTCGGTGGGCGCGAGGATGGCGCCCAGCAGCACGCCCGCGCCCAGCGGCAAGCCCAGCACCAGGTACGCAAAGGCGGCCACCAGGGCCACGGAAATGGCCATCGACAGCCAGGCCAGACGCAGCGAGGGCAGCCAGCGCGCCAGGCTGAAGGGCACGGGCATCTTGACACCGGCGGAAAACAGGGAGATGAGGACGGCGATTTCCGTCAGGGTTTCCAGCAGGGGCGCCTGCTGCAGCAGGTCGAACGCAAACAGGCCGAGGAACATGGGCCCCAGCAGCAGACCCACGCCCAGGTAAGCCATGGCCGACGTCAAGGGCAGGCGCGCGATGCGGTCGGCGCCCAGGCCGCGCGCCAGCATCAGGCAGCCGATCAGGATGAACCAGGCGGTAGTGCTCATGCGCCTTATTTTAGCGGCGCATGGGCGAGGGCAGCGCGCCGCAGGGTTTTTTACGCCTTATTCTCAGCCTTGTACGGCGACACGCTGTCGTTCTGCGCCTGCATGCCATGTACCTCGATGGGGTCGTGCGTGGAGCGCAAGCGGGGCAGGCTGTGCGGATAATTGCTCGTGATAAAGGCCAGCATCTGCTCGCGCACGAGGCAGCGTAATTCAAATGCCGTGCCGGAATCGACTGCACTGATCAGAAAGCGCACGCGCACGGCCCGCTCGTTCGAATCCGTCGCCTGCACGGTGCAGACGCGCCCATCCCATTGCTTGGCCCCTTCGCAGATGCGCGTCAGTTCCGCGCGCAGCGGTTCGATCGGGACGCTGAAATCGAGCCACAGGAACACCGTGCCCAGGATGTCCGAGGAGGTATGCGTCCAGTTCTCGAACGGATTTTCGATGAACCACTGCAGCGGCACGATCAAACGCCGTTCATCCCACACGCGCACGACCACGTAGGTGCCCTTGATTTCCTCGACCGTGCCCCATTCGCCATTGACGATCAGCACGTCGTCGATGCGGATGGGTTGAGAGAACGCAATTTGCAGCCCTGCAATGAAATTGCCGAGCACGGGGCGGGCGGCGATACCGGCCACCAGGCCCGCCACGCCGGCCGAAGCGAGCAGGCTGGCGCCGATCTGCCGCGCGCCGGGCAAGGTCAGCAGCACGAAAGACAGGCCCAGCAGGACCACGATGGCGTGCGCGCTGCGCGTCAGCACGCGGGCCTGGGTGATCCGGCGCCGCGCGCGCAGGTTGTCGGCCGCGTCGACGGGGTTGATCTGGGAAATTGTGATGGAAAGCGACTCGATGCATTGCATGGCCAGCCAGGTCAGCGCGATGATCAGCGCCACGCTGGTGACATGCGACATGGCGACCAGGCCCGGCGTGTCGTCGGGCGCGCTGGCCAGCACCATGCGCAGGCCGAAGACGATCAGGCACAGCTGGCTGGCGCGGAAGGCCACGCGCGCGACGTTGCTGGCCAGCGCGTGGCCATTGGCGAGTTTTTTCAGCAAACCGATGCCGGCCCGGTGCACGACGATGGCGACCAGGGTGACGAGCAGGGCGGAAACGAGCACGGTCAGCGCCGAGCGCAGCGGGCCTCCCATCAGCGAGTGAAACGTGCTGAGATCCATAGGCGAAAACTCCTTCGTTATTGGTGAAATGGATGTCGGAAGCGGGTATTTTACGGGCAGATGGCGTCACGCGGGCGTGCGTTGCCGAACGGATAAGACTTGCATCAACGTGGATACTGGCAGAAATTGCTGCGCTGCGCCATGCCACGTTGACGTTTCAATACGCAAAGCAAACGCGCGCCGCCGTATTGGAAATATAGCCATACTTGCAATGGTTGTTCATGTCTGCAAAGGAAAACGATGATAGTACGATCACTCCGAATGTCCTTGCGCTTCATCCTGCCACTGGCCCTGGTGCTGGGATTGTTTGCTTATATTGTGGTACCCCTGCTCGATAATATTACCTTGCGCTGGTATGTGCGCGACCTCGACAGCCGGGCGGAATTGCTCGCTGGAACCCTCCGCCCCTCGCTCACCGACTACCTGCCCGAAAAAGATGCCACGCGCATCGGTGAACTGTTCCAGGGCGCCACGCGCGACGAACGCCTGATCGCCATCGGCTTTTGCGACAATGCGGGCCACTTGCTGTACCAATCCGCGCAATACCCGGCCTCCATCGGCTGCTGGAGCACGCCTCCCACGGGCGGCCTGTACAAATCCCTGGCGCAATTGCCGCAAGGGCAAGTCCACCTCAGCGAAACGCCCGTCATGCACGATGCATCCCAGCTGGGCCGCCTGGTGCTGGTGCAGGACATGAGCTTTGTCGAGCGCCGCAATACCGATACCAAGCGCTTCATTTTTGCCTTCCTGGCCGTGCTGGCCGTGCTCATTTCCCTGATGACCGTGTTCGTCGCCCACCTGAGCTGGCGCGGCTGGCTGTCCGCCGTCAAGGATATTTTACGGGGCGAATTGCTGCCGAAAAGTAATGGCGCAGTGGCCACCGCCACGGCGCCCGCCGCCGCACCCGCGCCGCCGCCGGAAATGCAGCCGCTGATCGGCGACTTGCGCGAATTGCTGCAGGAATATCATCTGGAACGCCAGGGTGACAGTGGCTGGACCTCGGAGTGGACGCCGGAAAAACTGCGCGGCTTGCTCGAGGCGGACCTGGCCGGTGACCAGGTGCTGGTGGTGTCGAACCGCGAACCATATATCCACACCAAAACAGATGCCGGTATTACCGTGCAGCGCCCGGCCAGCGGCCTGGTGACGGCCGTGGAGGCGGTGATGCGCGCGTGCTCCGGCACGTGGATCGCGCATGGCGCCGGTTCCGCCGACCGCGAAACGGTGGATAAATTCGACCACGTGCCCGTGCCGCCCGATAACCCCAGCTATACCTTGCGCCGCGTGTGGCTGACGGACGAGGAAGAGCAGGGCTACTATTATGGCTTTGCCAATGAAGGCATGTGGCCGCTGTGCCATATCGCCCACGTGCGCCCCGTGTTCCGCTCGTCCGACTGGGAGCAGTATGTGAAGGTCAACCGCCGCTTCGCCGACGCCGTGATTGCCGAGGCGAAGACGGACAACCCCGTCGTGCTGGTGCAGGATTACCACTTTGCCTTGCTGCCACGCATGGTGCGTGAAGCCTTGCCGAAGGCGACCATCATCACTTTCTGGCATATCCCCTGGCCGAACTCGGAATCGTTCGGCATTTGCCCTTGGCGCGAGGAAATCCTCGACGGCTTGCTGGGCAGCACGATCCTCGGTTTCCACACGCCATTCCACCGCAAGAATTTCCTCGAAACGGTGGACCGCTATCTGGAAACCCGCATCGAACCGGAGGCTTCCACGATTTCCTATGGCGGCGAGATGACGCAGGTCGAGGATTACCCGATCTCGATCGCCTGGCCCGAGGAAAATCCCGAACAGCCCGACGTGGCCACCTGCCGCGCGCAAATCCGCGCCGAACTGGGCGTATCTGCCGATCACTTGCTGGGTATCGGCGTGGATCGCCTCGATTACACGAAAGGCATCGTCGAGCGCTTCCAGGCTGTCGAGCGCATGCTGGAACAGCAGCCTGGCATGGTCGGTCATTTCACTTTCGTGCAAATCGCTGCCCCCAGCCGAGCTTCGCTCGATGAATATCAAAGTTTTGATGCCAGGGTGCGCAAGATGGTCGAGCGGATCAACCGCCGCTTCGGCAGCGGCAGCTATGTACCCATCCTGCTGAAAGCCGAACATCATGGCCAGGACGACTTGCAGCGCTATTTCCGCGCTTCCGAGGTGTGCATGGTCACAAGCTTGCATGACGGCATGAATTTGGTGGCCAAGGAATTCATCGCCGCGCGCGACGATGAGCTGGGCGTGCTGGTGCTGTCGCAATTCACGGGCGCGGCGCGCGAGCTGCATGAAGCGCTGATCATCAATCCGTATCACATCGAGCAGGGCGCCGATGCCCTGTACCGTGGCCTCGTGATGCCGCCCGTGGAGCAGCGCGAGCGCATGAAAAGCATGCGGGCACGTGTGAAACATTTCAATGTCTACCGCTGGGCCGGGCGCATGCTGCTGGACGCGGCCCGCTTGCGCCAGCGCGACAAGGTCATGACCAAGATCGACGCCCACAGCCGCATCAAGCGGCGCAAGGGGCTCTGATGACGCAGACTCTTGACGATAGCGCGGCCCTGTTGCAACTGTTGAGTGCACCCGGAACAGCCGTCTTCCTCGACTTCGACGGCACCCTGGTCGACCTGGCGCCCACGCCCGATGGCGTGCGCCTGGAGCCGGGTGTGGTGGAAGCGCTGGCGCTGCTGGCCGAACGCCATGGCGGTGCGTTGGCCGTGATTTCCGGGCGGCCCGTGGCGCAGATCGATGCCATGCTGGCGCCCCTGGTCTTGCCGGTGGCCGGTGTGCATGGCGTAGAGCGGCGCGGCGTCGATGGAACGCTGCATGTGGCTGCCACGCCCGATGTCTCTCCCGTGCTGGCCCGTGCCCAGGCGCTGGCCGCTGTCCACCCCGGTTTGCTGGTGGAACAGAAGCGGGGTGCCGTGGCCCTGCATTACCGTCTGGCGCCCGAACTCGAACAGCTGTGCTCGCAGGAAATGACAGCGGCCGTGCAAGCGTGCCCGGGGGTGTTGCTGTTGCATGGCAAAATGGTCCTGGAAGCCAAGCCGGCCGCCACCGACAAGGGCGGCGCCATCGCCGCCTTCCTGCGCGAACCCCCGTTTGCCGGCCGCCGGCCCGTGTTCGCGGGCGACGACACCACTGACGAAGCAGGCTTTGCCTTTGTACAACAAGTTGGCGGGCAGGGCGTGAAAGTGGGCCTCGGCCCCAGCGCCGCCACCCTGCGCCTGGCCAGCCCGGGCGCCTTGCGCACGGCGCTGCTGGCCGCCTCCGTATCCCCGACATCGAAGGAGTAGCCCATGACAACATCCTATGACACCCCCAGCGGCGCGCACGTTGGCAGCAAGCCGCCCGCGCAAGCGTCCCTGAACTGCGGCGTGGTGGGCAATTGTGCCTTCAGCGCCCTGATCGACCAGGCCGGGCAAGTGGTCTGGTCCTGCCTGCCCCGTTTCGATGGCGATCCCGTCTTCAACGGCCTGCTGGACGCGACGGAAAACGGCAGCGTGTGGGGCATCGACATTGAAAACTTTGCGCGCAGCGAGCAATTCTACGAGCCGAACACGGCCGTACTGCGCACGCGTCTGTACGATACGCAGGGGCGCGGCGTGGAAATCACGGATTTCGCGCCCCGATTCCTCAGCCGCGACCGCATGTTCCGCCCGCTGATGCTGATCCGCCGCGTGCGCCCGCTCGACCACGCCGTGCGCATCCGCGTGCGCCTGCGCCCCCGCTACGACTGGGGCAGGCTGGCGCCGCAGATCACGCAGGGCAGCCACCACATCCGCTACGTGGGACCGGAACAGACCTTGCGCCTGAACACCGATGTGTCGCTCAACTATGTATTGAGCGAAACCTATTTCGTGCTGGGCGGCACGGCCAACTTCCTGCTGGGCCCCGATGAAACCCTGGCCGGCGGCATCGACGAGACGGCGCGCATCTTCGAAAAGGACACCATCAACTATTGGCGCACCTACACGCGCCGCCTGGCCGTACCGCTGGAATGGCAGGACGTGGTCATTCGCGCGGCCATCACATTAAAACTGTCGCTGTATGAAGACACGGGCGCCATCATCGCCGCCATGACCACCAGCATTCCCGAAGCGCCCGGCAGCAGCCGCAACTGGGATTACCGCTATTGCTGGCTGCGCGACGCCTTCTTCGTCGTGCGCGCCCTGAACAGCCTGTCGGAAGTGGGCACGATGGAAGAGTATCTGCGCTGGCTGACGAATATCGTCGCCCGCTCGAAGGGCGGCCACATCCAGCCCCTTTACGGCATCGGCCTGGAAGAGCAATTGCCCGAATCGACGCTGGACCACTTGCCCGGCTACCGGGGCAATGGTCCCGTGCGCGTGGGCAACCAGGCGCAGGAACACTTCCAGCACGATGTGTACGGCAACATTGTTTTAGGCGCGGCGCAGGCTTTCCTTGACCACCGGCTGTTCCACCGGGCCGGCAAGGCCGAGTTTGCCGCGCTGGAAGCCGTGGGCGACCAGGCCTTCCGCCTGCATGCGGAGCCGGACGCGGGCATGTGGGAGCTGCGCACGCGGGCGCGCGTCCATACCTCGTCCATGCTGATGAGCTGGGCCGCCTGCGACCGCCTGGCCAAGGTCGCCCATAAGCTGGGCTTGCCGGACCGCGCCGACCACTGGAACAGCCGCGCCGTGCTGATCCGTGAGCGCCTGCTGCGTGAAGCGTGGAGCGAAGAGCGCCAGGCCTTCGCGGAAAGCCTGGGTGGGCGCGACCTCGATGCGTCCGTGCTGCTGATGGCGGAAGTCAACTTCATCGACCCCATGGACCCGCGTTTTATCGCGACAGTCGACGCGCTGGAAGCATCGCTGTGCGACGGCCCCTACATGCGCCGCTACGAAGCGCCCGACGACTTCGGCAAACCGGAAACAGCCTTCAACATCTGCACCTTCTGGCGCATCGACGCGCTGGCGCGCATCGGCAGGAAGGACGAAGCGCGCAAAATCTTCGAGACGATGTTAATGGCGCGCAACCACCTGGGCTTGCTGTCGGAAGACACGCACCCCGTCACGGGCGAAATGTGGGGCAATTTCCCGCAGACGTATTCGATGGTGGGCTTGATCAACTGCGCCGTGCGCTTGTCGGCGCCGTGGGATAGCGCTGTTTAAGAGCGGGCCGGGATCGCGGGCCTGAGCGTTATCCCTGGCTGCGTTGCCAGGGATTGCCATCTATTCGCCGCGCCTGAAAGCCATATCGTTATACATATTTTCTTCACCAATAAAATCAATGGCTTGACGCTTCCCTGCATCTGTTTTCAAGGCGTGCGCTGATAACTACACGGTAAACATTTCAAGTCAGGCCAGCGGATTTTCGCCTAATTTTTAGGCAAAAAACTGCGCAAAACGCCGATTCGCGGCAAATGAGCGAACATCAGAAAAAGATGGGTATAACGCCATGGGTTCGGGCACGGTCGGAATCTCGCTCATCGCTAGTGCCAACGCTGCATATGTTAGAGGCATCTCTGTTATTATCGCTCGTCATATTATTAGCTAAGCGCGCGACCATGCCAAACTTCTCACATTATGTCAGCGAATTGATAAAATTCTGGAATGATCTGGGATGGCTTGCCAATTTTCTGGCAGTCGCCGTGATCATGTTGCCAGCAATAGGCAAAATCAGAGCAATGATGAGCCGGCGGCGCCAGAAGAGGAGGGCTGTTACCAATACTAAAATGAACAGTGCATCTTATCTGGAATGGATGCAGCGCGTCATATCAAAAATTTATGCAGGCCGGGAGCTTGTTTCGCTGTATGGAAAAAAATATCCTGCAATTATTCTCAGACCGAGTAAAAAATTTCTTTATCCGTTCAGTGAGCTGTGCCATTTAGCATCCACGGATATCAAGCCCTTGCGCTTGAGTCGATTACAAAAGGATTATCTGCGCTTCCTCGGCGATTCGGTAAAACGACCAAAGATGAAGGGATTCGCCACCAAGGAAATTCTGCTGGACGAACACGGAAAGATCGTCGCCGTGCATGCTCAGGCAACAAACTATCAGCAGAATCTTGTTACGGCGCACGTTCTGGAATGGGAGCTTTTCAAGCGTTACAAAAAAAATGCAGAAATCACCGACGACATCCTCTCGGAATTGAAGTTACGTTCGGCATATCACGGAGGCCAAGCACCACTTCAAGCCGTGCTAAAGCCATGCGACGCTTTCCCGTTAATCAGCGTTCAAGCACTGGTGATCTACAAGGACTACAAGGATCCCAACAGCGTAATGTGGAAGGCGATCGTTGCGCAACGCGGCAAGAATGTGGCGATCAAGCCGGAGCTGTGGCAAATCCAGCCGGCCGGCGGCTTCGAAGTGTATGGGCACGAGGATGATGATCTTGACATACAGCTCAGGCAAGGCTTTGATGTTCGTGCCGCGCTATTCAGAGAGTATGCGGAAGAATTATATAATGTCGAGGAGCTCAGCTTTCGCAGTGACGGAAGAGATTCCGGCAGCATTCTGGCGGAACCCCATATTTCACAGCTCATCACACTTATAGGTGATAACAAAGCGAGCATGGATTTTCTAGGCATCATCACCGATTTGACCGTATTGCGCCATGAGCTGTCTTTTTTGATTGTCATCGATGATCCAGACTACTGCCGGTATCCCATCATCGGCAGTTCCGAGGCAAAAAGAATGTTCAGTCTAAACATGGCCGAGTTAAAATCGACATTTTCAAACCAGAATGTGCATTCAAGCAGTGCTGGCCTGCTCCAACTGGCGATTGAAAGCGACAGGCTGAAATCGCTTGGCATTTCCTCGTCGCTCGAGACTGCCGACGATGGGATGCCCTGACAAGGCACCGAGTTATACACAAGTCCGATCCGGCCAAGCGCAGCTGCGAAAAACTTTTAACAATCAATGACTTACCGCAGCCCTTGTAAACTGGCCGCATTTCAGGTTTACTCCACGCCGTTATACATAATTCTTGGCGTTGGCCCAGTCTCGTAATTTCTCCATTGTTTCCGCTGCGACGTAGACCTCTTTCATGCCAAGCCAGATGGTCTTGACGCCGGGTTCGCCGTCGCTTTTCCGGCCGAGGAATCCCCCCAGCCGAGCGACCAGTCGTAGCACATCGTTTGAATGTAAAAGGCTTTTTCGGCCAGGTGCTCGACGGTCCGGACTTGTGTATCACGACGTGCCTTAAAGCCGGGCGCTCAAGCCGATCTGGAAACCACGGCCTGGCAAGGGCGCAATGTATTTCAGTGGAGAATTGTGCGGCCTGGCATCGTCATCGAGCAGGTTGCTGCCGCTAATAAATACATCGATGCCTGCAAACGGCGAATTTGGCACCTGCAGTGCGCGGCTCAGCTGGAAATTCACCATGGTGTAGCCGTCGAGCGGCACTTCTTCGCTGACACTCTTGCCCAGGTACTTCTGCTTGTCGTACCAGGTGCTCGACACCCTGGCCTTCCAGCCCTGGTTTTCCCACTGCACATTCGCGCCGTAGCGGTTGGTGGGCATGTTGGGCAGGTATGCCCCGTCGTTGTGCGCGCGCAGCTTGTCGGGATGGTCCGCCTTGTTCTTGACCAGGTCGGCAAATGCGGAAAGATTCAGCTTGCCATAATTGCCCAGCTGAATGACCTGGGAAACGTCGATCTCGAATCCCTTGACCGTCGTATCGGTCTGCTTCCAATATTTTAATGGCAGGCGATTGGCCATCTGGGCTCCGGAATGGCCAAGGTACAGATAGTTCTCGTATTTCATGACGTAGCCGGTTGCGGACAGGTTGAAGCCGCGATGGCCGAACAGGGCGGTGAGTTCGGTACTCCTGGCGCGCTCGGCCTTCAGGTTCTGGTTGCCTTCTTCCTGGGTCATGATCGAATAGTGGCGGTTGCTCGCATACAACTCATTGACGTCGGGCGCTCTTTCCGAGGAGGCATAGCGCAGCTTTGCACCGAAAAGCTGGCCCAGCTTGGCCGAGGCCCCCAGGCTATAGCTGTTCAGACTGAACGATTTGTCTTCGAGTTTGGAATTGCTCGCATTCCTCGACGTCTTGAAGCCGCTCTGGCGGATGTCGTGCTCCACTATTTCATGGCGCAAGCCCGCATCGAAGGTGGCCCAGTCGACGTCGAGGCTTTCCTTGAGGAATAGCGCGCGGCTGAGCGTGCTGGCATCGGGCAGGTAGAGCTGCGGGCCGCTACCGGCGATATCCCTGGACTGATGGCTCAGGCCTAGCATGCCGCTCAAGGGACCGGCGCGCCGGTGTGCCAGCAGGAGCTCGGCCTGATTGGTGTTGAACCGGTAGTCATTCGCCTTGGCAGTACCGAGGCGTTCTCCCGACGCATTGTTCAGGCGGGACACGCGCAGTTGCGCGCTTTCAATGTACGCGACGGGATCGCGCAGATGGGCTTCCAGCGCATATTTATCCTGCTGTATCACCACGCCGACGGGCAGTCCCTCGTCATAATTCGCCCCGAAAGACTTGTTCTCCATGGAAAAGCCCGGCACGCCATATTCGCTATTCTTGGTATCGAGGCTGACGGCCACGTAGCCACGGTCGAAAAAGTAGGTGCTGCCGACGGCAAAGTGGGAATTGCTGGCATGGCTGTTGCCCAGGGTGCCGTGATAATCGGGGGTGACGTCCTTGTTGATCTTGTTCTGGGTCGTCGACGGCGTACCGGGCACGTATGCGGGGTTGGCCGGATTGACGTAGGTCTTGCGCTGCCAGACGGAGGTCGGATGATTGGTGTAGAAGGAAAAATCACCGTCCGCCCAATCCGGATTTTCCGTCATGAACTGGTCGATAAACGGTTGCGATGCCTTGTTGTAGACCTGCTGGATTCTCGCTTCTTTCTGGCAACTGTCAGCCAGAAAGGTATTCACGCCGCCGCTCGAAGGGAACAGCTGGCTGTTGCACACGCCGGCCTTGCTGTTGCCCGGAATTGTGTAGTGCCCGATCTTCTGGAATGACATCTGCAGATTGGTCGAAAAGCGCTGCCCGTCGTTGAAATTCAGGCGCAATCCTTGTGCATCGGCATCATTGAAACCCTTGCGCAGAACCAGTTCCAGGTCTTTCGGCTTGTCCTCCATCTTCCTGGAAATGAGGCCGGAATCGACGTCGACGCTGCCGCCGATGGCATTGCCGCCGAAGCGCACGCTATCGGACGATTTGTTCACGCTGACGCTGCGCGCAAACAGCGGATCGAACGGGATATTGATGTCGCCGCTGAGCGCATTCATGCCGAGGATGGACTGGCCATCTTCGAGGATCTGCACGCGGCTGCCGCTCAGGCTGCGTATCACCGGTGCGCCGGCATTCGGCCCGAAGGCGCTGCTTTGCACGCCCGAGACATGCTCGAGCATGCCGCCCAGCGTCCTGTTCTGCGCTTGCGTATTTTCAACGACAACGACGCTGTCGATGCCCGACGGCCTGTCTGCGCGGATGTTGATGGTCTGCAGGGTGATGTCGTCTGCCGCGTAAGCGAGCGGGGTAGTGGACAGCATGGCAGCTGCGAATACGTGATGGCGCATGGGACTCTCTAAAAAGGCGGAATGGGGTGCTGGCGCTGGACGCGGGCACAGCGCGACGGCATAGATGCAATCGAGTTGCAATAATAGCTCGCGCGGAATGCTAATGCAAGTAAACTGCATTTGATGACATTGGCCGGGCTGGCGCACGGAAAGCGCGCAGCGCAGACAGCCGGCATGTGCCGGCTATTGGGTAGCAAAGTGTGGAAGTGCGATGGCGGCTATGCGTTGTGAAGTCGCGCGTTCAGGTCAATTTCAATGGCTCTTCGCCTGCAGCCGGCGCGCACGGCGCTTTCTTTCCCAGATGACGATGCCTGTCACGGACAGCATGGCGACCATGATGCCCATGAGGGACATCAAGATGCGTCCCGGCAAGCCGAGGATGCGGCCCGAGTGCAAAGGGAATTGCAGTTGCACGAAGACGTCGGCGGCCGTGCCTTCCCATGGCTTGTGCTGGCCGATGATGCTGCCGTCCATGCCGTCGACGTACAGATTCGACAGGCCCATGCCGGCCGCGCCGAATTCGTCGGCCGGGTCGAAGAAGGAGACGTTGTAGAACGAATAATTGCCGCCATAATAAATGCCGCCGATGGGCGCCGTGATGCCGCGCTGCACGGCTTGTCTTTTTGCAATATCCACGGCCTGCTCGAAGCCGATCACGGGCGTAATATACGTGCCGTAGGGCGCCGGCGTCTGCGTTTCGTACGGTCCCGGCGTGGTGGTGGACACCAGCGACATGACGGGATAAAACACTTCGCGGTACAGGTTCAGCGAGAACGAGGTGAACGCGACGACGATGATGATGGCCCACACCCACAGGCCTCCCGCGCGGTGCAAATCGAAATTGAGCTTGTAGCCGCCCGCCGCCCAGCGCACCAGCCACGACGGTTTCCAGCGCTGCCACCAGCTGGCGGCGTCGCGGTGGCGCGGCGTCTCGTCCGGGGCGCGTGGGCGAAGGCGGCGTGGCGTGGTCAGGTAAAACGCCACCATGCTGTCGAGCAGCCAGATCAGGGCGACCGTGCCCATCAGCCAGTAGCCCCAGCGGTCCGTGCCCCAGAAAGCGGGCACGTGCAGGCTGTAGTGCAAGTGGCGCAGGAACGGCATCAGGCTGCGGCGCGACAGGGAAATGGCCGTCGAATCGCGCGTGCCCGTGATCTGCGCGGTGACGGGGTCGATGTACACGGTGTTGTAGTCGAGCACGAACGGTTTGTTGGTCGCCGGATCGGTGAGCGGGCGCACCATGAAGGCGGCCGCATGGCCTGCTTCCAGGCCCAGGGTCATGTAATTGACTGCCACGCGCGGGTCGGCGGCGGCGACCTTTTGCGCCAGCGCAAATGGTTGCTGCAGGGGGCCACGGCCCGGCGTGTCCATGATGTCGGCGTTGAGCCACTCGTCGAGTTCATGGTCCCATGAGGTGACGGCGCCCGTGAGGCCTGCAACGATGAGGAAGAGGGCGATGGTGAGACCGGCCCAGCGGTGTATGACAGTCCAGAAAGCGCGCATGCGGTACAAACCTTCAACATGAAACCGGCTTGTTGCCGCCAGCAGGCGCCATGGCGGCGCACAGGGAACGCCAGGCACGGGCCTGGTATTTTGATAATGGGAATCGTTCTCATTATCCGCCGTGGCGCAGAATTTGTCCAGCGACGATGGTATTGCCTAGGGTCAAATTGCGCATGCTAAGATGCTAGCAAGAAGTTAATTTACATTCCACATAGAAATACTCAAGGCATGCGCATAGAAGATCGGAACAATATCCACGTGTGCGAATGCAGCGCTGCGCCGCAGGCGGGCGCGGCAACCACCATGGTGTTCATGCATGGCTTTGGCTGCGACCAGACCATGTGGCGCTACCTGGAGCCGCTGTTTCGTCCCCGCTACCGCACGGTGCTGTTCGACCTGGTCGGCAGCGGCGCGTCCGACCTGGACGCCTATGATGTCGATCGCTATGCGCGCCTGGATGCACATGGCGCCGATTTGCGGCAAGTCATCCATGCCGTCGGCGGCGGCCCCGTCATTTGCGTGGGCCATTCCGTCAGCGCCATGAGCGCCTTGCTGGCCAGCATCGCCGAGCCGGACTTGTTCGCCGCGCAAGTCATGCTGGCGCCGTCACCGTGCTATATCGATGACGCGGCGTCCGGCTACCGGGGCGGCTTCAGCCGTGCCGACATCGACGACTTGCTCGGTGCCATGGACAGCAATTACCTGGGCTGGTCCGCCAGCATGGCGCCGGCCATCATGGGCGCGCCCGGGCAACCGGCGCTGGGCGACGACCTGGCCAGCAGCTTTTGCCGCACGGACCCCGCCATCGCCCGGCATTTCGCGCAAGTCACCTTCTTGTCCGACCACCGTGCCATCTTGCCGCACAACCGCACGCCGGCCCTGATCGTGCAATGCAGCGACGACTTCATCGCGCCACCGCCCGTGGGCGAGTATTTGCGCGACATGCTGCCGCACAGCAGCCTGCATGTGGTCGAAAACGTGGGCCATTGCCCGCACATGAGCGCGCCCGATGCCAGCTACCGCGCCATCCGCCACTTTCTCGACGGCTTGCACCTGTAATGCGCGACACGCTGCCTTCCTTGCCTGACGCCAATACCTTGTTCCAGCATGCGGCCTGCGGCTTGCTGCTGTGCACGGCCGACGGCACCATCGTGCAGGCGAACGCCACCTTTTGTGGCTGGCTCGGCTATGGCGCCAGGGAATTGTTTGGGAAAAAGAAACTGCAGGACTTGCTGACCATCGGCGGGCGCGTGTTCCACCAGACGCACTGGCTGCCGCTGATGCAGGTGCAGGGCAGCGTATCGGAAATCCTGCTCGATATGCGCCAGCGCCAGGGGCTATCGATCCCCATGCTGTTCAACGCCGTGCGGCGCGTGCACGAGGGCGTGCGTTATGACGAGGTCGCCGTCTTTGTCGCCAGCGACCGGCGCAAATACGAGCAGCAACTGCAACTGGCGCGCAAGGAGGCCGGCGAGCTCAACGAGCAGCTGGCGGCCGCCGACCGGCGCAAGGACGAATTCCTGGCCACCCTGGCGCACGAGCTGCGCAACCCGCTGGCGCCGATGCGCAATGTGCTGGAAGTGCTGCGCCTGGCGCAGCTGGACGATCCGCAGCTGTGCTGGGCACGGGACGTGCTGGGCCGGCAAGTGAGCCACATGACGCACCTGGTCGACGACTTGACGGAAGTGTCGCGCATCACGCGGGGCCGCCTGGAGTTGCGCCGCGCCAGCGTGGAACTGGCGCCCGTGGTGGACGCGGCCCTGGACAGCGTCGCCGAGCTGGCGGCGCAGTCCGGCCACAAGGTGCACGTGGAGCAATGGCCGCGGCCCATCTGGCTCGACGCCGACGCCACGCGCCTGGCGCAGATGATCGCCAACCTGCTGACCAACGCCGTCAAGTACACGCCCGCCAACGGCGTCATCTGGCTGGACGTGGCATGCACGGAACACGAGGTGCGCATCAGCGTGCGCGATTCGGGCATCGGCATCGCGCACGAGCATCTGGACACCGTCTTCGACCTGTTTTCGCAGTTGCCGCCGGCCCTGTCGCTGGCCCAGGGTGGCCTGGGCATCGGTCTGTCGCTGGTGCGGGGGCTGGCCGAATTGCATGGCGGCAGCATCAGCGCGCACAGCGATGGCGTGGGGCAGGGCAGTACCTTCACATTGCGCCTGCCGCTGCCGGCCGTGCCGTTGCAAGCGCCTGCGCCCGCCAACCGCCGCCTGCTGGCCGGCACGCGCGAAGGCAAGGTGCTGGTCATCGACGACAGCGTCGACGCGGCCGAAAGCCTGGCGCTGGCGCTCGACATCCTCGGCTACGACGTGCGCACGGCCTACGATGGCGTGGCCGGCATGGCGGCCGCGCAAGCCTTTATGCCGCGCGTGATCCTGCTCGACATCGGCTTGCCGCACATGAATGGCTATGACGTGGCGCGCCTGCTGCGTTCCCAGCCGTGCGGCCAACATGCCATCCTGGTCGCCGTGACGGGCTGGGGCCAGGACAAGGACCGCCAGATGGCGTCCGACGCGGGTTTTGATTTGCATCTGACCAAGCCCGTGGATTTTTATGAGCTCGATGCGGTGCTGCAGAAGATGCTGCAGGCAGGGTGAACGATACATGCCGTGTCAACCACAATCGTCCCACAGCGTGATCCAGGAAGAATGGGATCTGTGTGATTTGCTGGATGGCGCCCGCGCGCTTCACGATGCCTTGCTCGATTACGAAGGCGATGGCGTGTATGCCGACCTGCTCCTTCCCTGGTTGCGCGCGAATCCGCCTGCGCTGGCCTGGCTGCGCTCATTTGCGCAAAGGCAAGGAAATCCTGTTCCGCCAGCAAGCAAAGAGGAATTGTGGGTACTCCACGCGTTCAGCCGCATAGGCCAGGTGCTGGTCTTGCCCTTGCAACAGGGGCGCGGCAATGGCAATGGCGAAGGCTGGGCCGGACCGCCGCTGTCGCTCGCCGAGTATGAGGCTTTCGTCGAGGCGCTGGGCATGACGGTGCTGCGGCCGGCAGAGTTTTCGCCTTTTTATCACGAGATAGTCGGGCTGCAGCCCGCTGGGTCTGCGCATGCGCGTGCCGCGATCATGGCCTGGCGATGGCCGTGCGTGATGCTCGGCAACATGCTGTTTGCGCGTGGTGGCGTCGATGTCTGCGCTGGCAAGACAATTTTCAAGCCCGGTATCGCCGACGCATCGACGCTGTACTGGGCTGACCGCCGCAAGGGACGCCCTGTCAACGACCTGTCGCATGGGTGGGGTAGTAATTCGCAATGGCGCACGTCTTTCCGCCGCGACTATGTCGTGGACGATACGCGATTTTACAATGTGGATGGCAAGTATGATCTGGCGGAGCAGGCGGCCGAGACGGCAGATGACGGCCTGTTTCCGGTACTGACCCTGGCGCAAAGAATTGAGTTGCTGACGCAGCGATGCCTGGTCAGTAGCACGACAGCGCACGATGATCTGTTCCCCTATGACGACTGCTGGCGCGAAGCTGTGGACAAGGGCCGCTTGCACGGTTGGTGGCCGCGCTGGCTGTCAGCCTTGCGTGGCAGTGGCAGGCGGGAAACAAAGGCTTGAAACCTGGGTGCGCGATGATGCTGAAGCACGCTCGGGGACGACATGGCCGTCAGCGGCATTGGATGGAAAGATATGGAACAATTGACAGAACTTGAAAACGCCGTTTTCCAGCTGCGCATGGGTTTTGGCCCGGCGGACCGCTGCGTGGACTGGGCCGTGGAGCGTTTGCGCCTGGACCAGGAAGGTGACGACCTCGAGGTCGTGCTGCTGGCCAGCGCCCGTGGCCGCGACGAGGTGCTGCCGCTGGCCGACGTGATCATCGCGCGCTACCGGGGCGCGCAGCGGCTTGACGAGCAGTTCCTGGCCGGCAAATACATCGTCGAACTGCGCGCAGCTTACCTGGCGGGCCGGGAAAGCGTATCTTCGCTCGATGCCATCTTTACCCGCTTGTACCCGGCGCTAGCTTATCCCGACTGGCTGACGATGCTGAGCCGCAATTGCGAGTATGCGATCGACGTACCCGATTTCGAGCAGCCGTTCGAGGATGAATTCCACTATATCGCCAGCCTGTGGGCGCAGGCGGGGAATCTGGCCGCGTTCGAGCGTGCATACAGCCGACAAACTTCCAATGTGCATGACATTAAGTAAAGTGCGAATGATTGACAACAAGGTGCTGCGCGCGCTTGGACTCACCGAAGCCATGCTGTGCCATCTCGATGGTGACAGCGTTGCTTCGCCATTCGACTACCGTTGCCAGGAGGCACACGCATGGCGTGCCTCTCCCATTGCCGGGCGCGGCATCGTGCCCCTGTGGGAATGTGGCATGGTGCTCGATTACTTCAATCCCGCCAACGGCCGCTTCGAGCGCTGCAGCCTGGAGAATGTTGACGAGGTGTGGTGCAGCTACGCTTCGCTGCAAGGCTTGCTGGCGGAGCTGTTTCTCTATGCCTGCGAGGATGATGTGGATGACGTTGCGCTGCGCACCTGCGCCAGCCTGTTCGGCTTTCATGAGGTGGAGCGCCTGCTGACCGAGGTGTCCAATGCCGGAGCCGGCTACAAGCAATGGCGTGCATGCTTTGGCGCGAGCTGCATGGACCACTAAGGTAACCGGCGCACCGTTGTTACCATGCTGCCTGCGTGTGTCTCTGCCGCTCTTTAATACCACGGCCATTCACTGTGTGGCGGCGGTGGCGTTTGCCCTTGAGGAGTAGGATACCTGTCTTATAGTCAGCCTCTATCAGTAGCGAACTTGAGAATCTGACGCTCATCGTCTGCAGCTACTACCTGTACATTTTCAGCAAGCAAGTCTTGCCTGATCTCTTGGAATGCATAATAAGGCTTGGTGTTGGCTGCCGGTTGAGTGACCGGGAACAGTACTTTTGGCGGCAGTGCATTGCGTTTGCGTAAGCGCCGTACTTTATCGACCCATTGACCGCCATGTGTGAGGATTTTGGTGCTATCGCCTTGGGCAAGGTACAGCGGTTTGATCACTCGTTCAGCTTTGCCTTCCACCATGTCGACAAATGGAAAGTTTACGGCGAAATCTTCCGTACCAACCTTTTCACGTTGATATCGAGCTCCGACTTGCGCGTTGAAGAGGAGTTTGCGAACATTGTTTTCCAATAAACGCTCTTGATACTCCTTGGTTACAAAGTTGCGTTCGACATAATGATCAAATAGCTGCAGAAGTTTGGCCTTTGGATCCTCCGCCAGGACGACGCGTTGATCGGCAAACTGCAACATCGCTTCCCGGGGACGAACCACTTCAGCAAACAGATTTCTTGCGAGTACTATATCGGGCTGCGTTTTTCGTCCATCCAATGCCAGCCGACGAAGCTCAAGAGCGAAGCGATCCATCTCTTCTTTAAAAAGTTGGCGGCCATCCAAGTAGATTTGACGGTCAAGCTGATGAAAGAATTGCGTGATACGGCCATACCGCTTCAGTATACGGAAGCCGAAGAAGCGCGCTTCGGGCGCGATCAGCGCAATACCGACGTTGGCGAACTCTCCGGTTTCCACAAACGGGCGAAATCGCAAAAGAGCATATTGGCAGGCGAACTTTTTCATGGGGTATTCCAAAAATCTTCTTGGCGGCAACGCTGCAGGCAGGTCTCGATTTCATCCCACGTTACGTCTGCTGGTACGCCATCATCAACATACCACCAAGAGTCGGGTATGTTAGCACGGATGCCTGCCAATCTTGGCAAAATTGCCTCTAACTTGCTTGCGTAGTGCTCGCGTTGAAGATGGTCGCTAAAAATGACGTTCCACCTGCTCGCAAACACATGCGTTTTCAGGAAGTTGCTCGGGTTAAAGTGGCGATCAAAGGCCTGGTTATGGTCAATCACGACCAATTCTGAGTTCTGCATGTCCCAAAGCAAGTTAGGGTTGCCGCCACGCTCGGTTAAATGACGATCTTCGTTATGCAGCCACCAGTCGAAAACCAGAACATCGTTTGCCAGTTGATCCGGAACAAGGTCTCGTGTGATCGCTGTCAGCTCTTGAGGATGTGGAAGTTCTCTCGAGGCAAAGACTATCCCGCTACCTAGTTGACTGATGTTGGGAAATGCATTCGCCTCAATGAGTTCCTCAGCCACTTCGGCCAATGCATATTCCGACGCAGGAATTGCGAGATCCGCTCCCTATTCATGATTTAGGAAATGATAACGATACAAATAGAATTAGCATTCCTATGCGCCAGCATCAGGCCGGCTGCGCGCCGCCCACATTGCGGCTGCGGTTTTCCACCAGCACGGAAATACCCAGCACGACGATGCCGCCGCAGGCCAGCATGGCGCCCACCCAGCCCGTCGAGCGCAAGCCCATGCCCATGGCGATGGCGATGCCGCCGGCCCAGGCGCCCAGCGCGTTGGCGATGTTGAAGGCTGAATGGTTGAGGGCGGCGGCCACCGTTTGCGCGTCGCCGGCCACGTCCATCAGCCGCGTCTGTACGGCGGGAGCGACGGCGATGCCGGCGCCGATGGCAAACAGGTTGATCGCCGTCAGCCAGACATTGCTGCTGGTATAAGTAAACGCGGCCAGCGCGGCCACGTTCCACAGCAGCACGCCGAAGATGGTCCACAGGCGCGAGCGGTCGGCCAGCCAGCCGCCGATCAGATTACCCAAGGTCATGCCGACACCGATGATGGCCAGCAAGATGGAAATGACCAGGGGCGACACTTTCGTGATTTCCAGCAAGGTGGGCGTGATGAAGGTGTAGACGGCGAACATGCCGCCGAAGCCGATCGCCACCATCAGCAGGGTCAGCCACACTTGCAGGCGGCGGAACACGCCCAGCTCGCGGCGCGGGCTGGAATCGCCGGCGGCCACCATGGGCACGAAGATGCGCACCATCAGCATGGTCAGCAAGCCCAGCGCGGCGACCAGCAAAAAGGCCGAGCGCCAGCCCAGGGTCTGGCCAATATACGTGGCCAGCGGCACGCCGAAGATATTGGCGACAGTCAAGCCCATCAGGACACGGGCGACGGCTTGTCCCCGTTTGTCCGGTTCGGCCAGGGCGGCCGCCACCAGCGCTGCCACGCCAAAGTAGGCGCCATGCGGGATGCCGGCCACGAAGCGGGCTACCACCAGCAAGCCATAATTGGGAGCGATGGCGCTGAGCAAGTTGCCGCCCGCGAACATCAGCATCAGGCAGATCAGCATCAGCCGGCGCGGCATGCGCGCCAGGAAGATCGTGATCAGGGGTGCGCCGACGACCACGCCCAGCGCGTAGGCGCTGATCATGTGGCTCATCTGCGGCAAAGTCGTGCCCAGGTCGTCGGCGACCACGGGCAGGATGCTCATGGAGGCGAATTCGCCCGTGCCGATGGCCAGGCCGCCGAGGGCCAGGGCCAGGTCGGCATAGCCAGCGCCAAAAGGCGCAGTGACGCGCGGAATCAGGGGATCTACGGAGGCGTGCATGTGCTTGTTAGTTGGGTAAAGAATGACAGGGTGGAGAGGCGTGCTGTGGCCCGGCCGGAAGTGGCAATGCGCCACCAGAGTCGACGGATGGCCGGTATTTTCGGGCTATAACAACTGCCCAAGGACAACATTGTAAAAGATTCGGGCAAGCTCTGCAGGGCGACGGCTAAAATCTGCTGCACTGCACACACCCGTGTTTGCTCTTGTTGTTAACGATAACACGGAATGCATCCGCTGTTGGGGGATCTTCCTCGTGACCTTGCTGAAGCAGGCGGGCCTTGCCGTCTAGATTTTCCTGGCGTGCTTCAAGTGCAGGGGCAGCCACCACCACATGCAAATGATGAGTGTACCCATCAGCATGCAGGCGACGATGCCGGCGATGTGGCCGAACACTTCGGACATCACCAGATTGGTGCCGAGGATGAACGCCAACGCCAGCGAAAAGGCGCCGCACATCATGATGCGGTCGGCCACGCGCTTGAAGCGTTCGCGGTCTTGCAGGGGGCGCATCACGCGGTGCTGGATGGCTGGCGCGCTGAGCAGCACCAGGCTGGTCATGGACAGGAAAAACGTCAGCAGGAAGACGACTTTTTCCGCCTGCACGATCTTCGCGAAGCCGCCGTTGAAGGGCAGGATGATGAGGAAGGCCGTCAGCATCTGCGCGCCCGGCAGCAGGATGCGCAATTCGCTGAGCAGGTCGGACAAGTCGCCTTCGTCGCCGGGCTGGCCATCTTCATCCTGGTGTTGCGCGTGTGGCATGGGGCCGTCCTCGTGGTGGTGGTGGTGGTGGTGGTGGTGGGGCCAGTCTACGCACAAGCGACCAGGCCGACTGTGGGCGGGCGCACCTTCAGGAGCATTGCGTGATGCCAGCCGCTAAGCACCCGGAAATTGATACTCCTCCGTAAGCAGGCAAATTAATGTTACACGTTTCTGCGAAGCGTCAATTTACGCTTGCATGTTGTGCTGAACTAAATATGATAGAGGTGGGCGGCTCGGCATTGAGCCTATCTGTGTGTTCATCTTGAAATTGCAATTATGGCACTGTTATTATTCATAGTATAATGATTTCCATGGCGGAGAATAGGCTGCGCCATGCCCGACGCCGCAGTCACGCGGCATGAATCGACAGCGTTCAGGAGAATACGATGAGTTTGCTAGATCAACTTGCAGGACAGGCGATGAGCGCTTTGGGCAACAAGGGCGCGGATGGGGAAGCGTCATCGGGGCTGATGGCCAGCGTGATGGAGCTGGTCAACCAGCATGGCGGCTTGCCGGGCCTGCTGCAGAAATTCCAGGAAAGCGGCCTGGGCGACCAGGTGGCCAGCTGGATCGGCACCGGCGCCAATGCGCCCGTCTCCGGCGAACAGATCAAGGATGCGCTGGGTGCCGACACGATCACGCAGATCGCTGAAAAAGCGGGCGTCGCACCGGACGCGGCCTCGGGCGGCCTGGCAGCCTTGCTGCCCCAGCTGATCGACAAGCTGACGCCGAACGGTCAAGTGCCAGAAGGCAATGACCTCGTCAGCCAGGGCTTGAATATGCTCAAGGGCAAGATCTTCGGTTGAGCAGCCGAAGCCACAACAAAAAAAACCTCGCAGCGATGCGAGGTTTTTTATGTGCAAGGTTTTGTGTGCGAACTTTGAATGTCTGAAAAACGCCTGTGGCTAGGCGCCGCCCCGAGGACAGTACGCAAGTACTGCGAGGGGCCGGCAACAACGCCACGGGTGTTTTTCAGGCAGCGGCCATCATGCCGAGACGCTGTGCCATATACGCCGGTTCGCTGCTCAGCCTCGCCGTGCTCCCCTCCACCAGATAGGAACAATAGCGGCGCCGTTCGGCATTGCCGCCGCGCCGTTCCATTAGTTCTCCCAGCATGGCGACGGCGTCGGTGGCCATCTTTTGCACGGGCTGGCGCAGGGTGGTGATGTCGTAGCTGAGCCAGCCCGACGCTTCCAGCGCGTCGAAACCGGCCACCGACATTTGCAGCGGCACCTGGATACCCATCTGGTGGCGCGCCGTGTCCAGGCAGCCGATGGCCATGATGTCGTTGCCGCAAATGACGGCGTCCGGCACGCGGCCCAGGCGGTCGATGACTTTGCGCAGGCCCCGTCCGCCGCTGGCGTAATCGTAGTTGCCGCTGACGACGATGGGCGCGGGCAAGCCCAGCGTGAACAGCCGGTCCAGCACGCCGGCCTTGCGTTCCTGCGCCACGGCCGAGTCGCCGGGGCCGTCGATGACGGCGAACTGGCGGTGACCCGCCTCGGCCAGGCGCGACACGAGCAGGCGCGCCGCTTCCCCCTGATCGCACAGCACGGCATGCACGGCGTGCTCGCGGGGGCTGCGGTTGAACAGCACCAGCGGCACGTCGCGCCGGCCAAACTCAAGCATTTGCTCGTCCGACAGGCCGGCGGCCACGACGGCGCCATCGACCTGGTATTGCCACACATCGCTCAAGACTTTGCCGATATCGGCTTCGCGCTCCAGGGTAAACAATAATAAACGCTTGCCCTGGCGGGCGATCTGCTGGCTCAGGTCGGACAGCACTTGCGGATAGTACAGGTTGGCCAGGTTGGAAATGATGACGGCCACCAGGTTCGAGCGCCGCGTGATCAGGCTGCGCGCGGCCGCGTTGGGGATGTAGTCGAGACTGATGGCCGCCTGCATGACCTTGGCCTGGGTGGCGGGCGAGATGCTGGCGCCCGGCTTGAAGCAGCGCGACACGGCCGATTGTGACACGCCGGCCAGCAGGGCCACGTCATACGAGGTCACGCGCCGTCCGGCGCCGGGTACGGGGCGGACGGTGGTGCCGGGTGTCCAGGCTACAGTATTCTTTTTTCGCATATTGGTCTGGCAAGCAATCTGTCTCAAAGTATTCCTGCAGGCCCGGCCGCTTGTGGCGGCGTGGGCGGGAAAAATGAGCATAGCGAAAATATTTCCATGTGGCAAGACTGTTTTCTTGTCCATGTTGCAAATAATTTGATTGAATGGCAAGTGGTATGCTTGCCCCTCAGTCGGGGCTGTCGCAGGGGCCGCTGCCATAGGGGCTGATGCGTCCTGGCGGATCCACGCGGCGCACGCTGAAGTCGCTGGCCAGCGTGGGTAGTGGAAAATCCGCCGTGGCGCTCGCTTCCGTGCCGCTGACCGTGCCGCGCACCGTCAGGGCGACGTGCACCCAGGAACCATGGTTGCGCGGATAACTGAGGGTGACGGTGGCCATGCCCAGCGCGTCGCTCAGGCCGCTGGCGCTGACGGTCAGGGGGATGCCCGGATCGAGCACGCCATTGCCGTTGCGGTCGTAGGCGGCGTCAAAAATGCCGTTGCGCAAGACATCTTCATTGGCGCAGCTGTAGCGGGGCAGGGCCAGGCGCCAGACGCCCGTGTCGGGGAACTCGGGCTTGTCCGCCTCCCACACATAATATCCCTTGGCATAGCGGCTGGGCCAGGCGGCAGCCGTGATGGCGACGCCGGACACGGCGTTGCCTGCGCTGTCGGAAACGAATACGGTAAAGTCCTTTTGCAGCACGCTGGTCGAGTATTCGCGCAGCTGGCTGCCCGTGCCCAGCTTGATCGACAGCGCTTGCCGCGCCACCGTCAGGCGCACGAGGGCCGTGGCCGCCGCTTGCGCTGCGCCCTCGATGCGTGCCTGGATCAGCACGCCGTCGCGCCCGCTATCGGCCGGCCCCGCCACATACACGGCGCGCGCCAGGCCGTCGCTGCCCGTCAGCACCCGTCCCGCCTGTCGCAGGTAGCCGCCGCTGGGGTCGCTCAAGATGCTGAACAGCACGGGCGCATTCTTGACCAGGTTGTTCGCCGCGCCATCGCGCACCACGGCGCTGATGGTGCTGATACTTGTGCTGATACTGCTGCTGGCGTTGTCGACCGAGGCCGCCGAAGTGCCCGTATTCGCGCGCAGCACGGCCGGCTCCGCCTGCACGGCCAGCTTGCTGGCGCCGCTCAGGGGAGCGACGAATTCCAGCCGCGTCTGTGCCGAGGGCCCGCCCGCCACGGCCGCCGTGACGGTGGCCACGCCCGCGTTGGCCGACTGCACATAGCTGCGTGGCAAGTTGCCATTGTTAAAGTTCAAGCTGGCAGGCAAGGCCTGGCTGCAGGCGCTGTCCGCAAACAGGCTGCCGCGCGAGGTCGACAGGCTGGCGCTGCCCGTTTGCGCCACGCCAGCCTTGTCGTAGCGCACGTCGATGGGCTGGCAGGCCAGGATCGCCACTTCCGGCAGCACGTCCGCGCCGCTGGCGTCCTGGCCCACGGCCGGACTCAGGCGCAGTTCGCTGCCGGCCACGGCATATGCTTGCGTGGCGGCAGCGCCCAGCGCGCTGACGGAGACGGCATCCTTGCCCAGGCTGCCTGCCGTCAGGCGCAGCAGCAGCTGGCCTTGCGCATTGCTGAGCGCCGCGCCGCCATCCTTGACGCGCAGGCCGTTGCCGGCGCCCGTGCTGTAGGCGATGGCGGCGCCGGCCACGGGCCGCTTTGCCGAGTCGCGCACGGTGACGGTGAGGTCGGCGCCCTGGCCCAGCATCAAGGCGGCCGGCCCCAGCAACTCTACGCTGCTGCCCGTGACCGCCACCGTGCCCTTGCCGCTGCGCGCGCCCACATTGGCCGTCACGGTGATGCTGCGGTTGCTGTTGGCGCCACCGGTGCCCAGCAGGGCGCGCGCCTGGCCGTTCTTGTCTGTCACGGCGTCGACGCTGCCGAGGATGCCGGAATCGGCAGCAAAGGAAATTGTTGCGTTTGGCAAGGCCAGGTTGGCGCCATCCTTGACGAGGGCCGTGACGGCCACTTCACTGCCGGGCAGGCCCGCCGAGGCCAGTTCCGTGCTGGAAAACACCAGGTTGACGGCGCTGGCCAGGCTGGCCGGCTCGGGTGGCGTGACGGGTGGAATCACGGGTGGAGTGACAGGCGGCGTGACGGGCGGATTGATGGGTGGCGGCGGGCTGCCGCCGCAGCCTGCCGTGCTGTGCAGCGAGCAGCCGGCGCCAGCCTGGCTATCGGTACTGCCCCCGCCGCCGCAGCCGACGAGAGAAACGAGGATGGCAGTCAGCAAAGCAGCGGGCAGGTGGCGCAGGGGGGCATGGGGCACGATGGGTCTCCGGGAGCTTGCCGAGTTGCTCGGCGTCAATCCCAAGAGTAGCTTGTGCACACCTTCGCTACTTGATGCAAAGCAAGCTTGTTGTCTTGGCCGTGCCGGAAGTATTTTTCTGGTGCAATGGCGTGCCTTCTGATAAGATAATGCCCCTTTATTCAGGGAAGGGTCGACATGGCCAATGCTTGCGGCGTCGATTTCGGCACGTCAAATTCCACGGTAGGCTGGGCACGTCCCGGGCAGAGCACCATGCTCGGCCTGGAAGATGGCAAGACGACCTTACCGTCCGTTGTCTTCTTCAATGCGGAAGACGAGGAAGTCAGTTTTGGCCGCGCGGCGCTGGCCGGTTATCTGGCCGGTTACGAGGGGCGTTTGATGCGCTCGCTGAAAAGCTTGCTGGGTACCAGTCTCATCGATGGCCAGACGGAAGTGGGCGGCCGCGCCTTGCCATTTCGCATGTTGCTGGCACAATTCATTGGTGAAGTGAAACGCCGCGCCGAGCAATCGGCCGGCCGCGAATTCTCGTCGGCCGTGTTTGGCCGTCCCGTCTTCTTTATCGATGACAATGCGCAGGCCGACCAGCTGGCGCAAGATACGCTGGCCGACGTGGCCCGTTCCGTGGGCTTCAAGGACGTCGCCTTCCAGTTCGAGCCGATTGCCGCCGCCTTCGACTACGAGTCGCAGATCGACCGCGAAGAGCTGGTGCTGATCGCCGACATCGGCGGCGGTACTTCCGACTTTTCGCTGGTGCGGTTGTCGCCCGCGCGGGCGAAAAAGGCTGAGCGGCGCGACGACATCCTCGCCACGGGCGGCGTGCACATCGGCGGCACGGATTTCGATAAATACCTGAGCCTGTCTTCGGTCATGCCTTTGCTCGGCTATGGCAGCCGGCTGCATAACAATAGCGAAGTGCCGTCCAGCTATTATTTCAACCTGGCGACCTGGCACACGATCAACCTGGCGTACACCAAGAAGATCTGGGTCCAGCTGGCCGACGTGTGCCGCGATGCGCGTGAGCAAGACAAGATGGGGCGCTTGCAAAAGCTGATCGACGAGCGCGCCGGCCACTGGCTGGCCATGAAAGTCGAAGAGGGCAAGATTGCCCTGTCCGACGCGGCCGAAGTGCAGCTGGAGCTGGAGCGTTTGTCGCCCGCGCAGAGCCTGTTGCTCAAACGCACGCAATTCAACGACGCCATCGGCCATTTGTGCGGTTCCGTGGAAGAAACCGTGCTGCGGCTGCTGCGCGACGCGGGCGTGGCGCCGGAAGCCGTCGACACCGTGTTCTTCACGGGCGGATCGAGCGGCGTGCGCTTGCTGCGTGAAAAGATCGCGGCCCTGGTACCGGCCGCGCGCAAGGTCGAAGGCGACCTGTTCGGCAGTATCGGTGCCGGCCTCGCGCTGGACGCCGTGCGCAAGTTCGGCTAAGCTGGCCCACCGTAGCATCGCAGAAAGAGCCTGACTTCATGAATGTGTTTGACAAACCGATCGTCATGATCGACTTCGAGACGACCGGACTGTCACCCGACATGGGCGACCGCATCACGGAAGTGGCGGCCTTGCGCATCGAGGGCGGGCGGATCACGGAGCGCTATGTGACCCTGATCAACTGCAATGCGCGCATTCCCTCGTTCATCACGGGCTTGACGGGCATCACGCAGGCGATGGTGGACAAGGCGCCGCCCGTGGCCGAGGTGGTGCCGCAGTTGCTCGATTTCATCGGCAGCGATGCCTTGTCGGCGCACAATGCCAGCTTCGATGAAAAATTCCTGCGCGCGGAAAGCGCCAGGCTGAACCTGACACCCGCGCACCAGTCGCTCGTGTGTTCCTTGAAACTGTCGCGCCGCGTGTTTCCCGGCATGGCCAGTTACAAGCTGGGCTTGCTGTCGAGCCAGCTGGGCATCGCCTTCAAGAGCGCCGCCCACAGGGCCGAGTCCGATGCGGAAGTGGCGGCGCAAGTACTGATCCATATCGGCCGCCATTTGCGCAGCAGCTACGGCATCGCCGATGTCGACGCCGACCTGCTGGTGTCGCTGAACAAGCTGGCGGCCGCGAAAGTGCCGCAATTCCTGCAGAAGCATCCATCACGCCGCTGATCTTCGCATCGCCTCTAGGCGGGCTCATCAAAACGATATAATTTTGTTATTTCGTTTGAGCCTGCTCAAATCCTTCCCCCGTATCGAATTTAAAATTTAGGCAACACACACGATTTCGCCGCCCTGGGCCGCCGTTTTGCGCGTGCTGCCGGCAAGCGCAATGTGGATGGGGGCGCACATGGACAAGCACCATACTGCCAGAGATAGCCACCAGGCGTATATCTGGTTCCGCACGGCGGCCGAACAGGGCAATGCCTATGCCCAGTTCAACCTGGGCTTGATGTACAAGAAGGGCGAAGGCGTGGCGCAGGACGATGCGCGCGCCTTTGTCTGGCTGCGCCTGGCCGCGCTGCAAGGGCTGGCGTTCGCGCAGAACCACCTGGGCGCCCTGTATTACCACGGCCGCGGCGTGGCGCAGAGCGACGAAGACGCCGTGCTGTGGTTTCGCCGCGCCGCCGCCCAGGGCGATGCCTCGGCCCAGCAAAACCTGGGGCAGATGTACCGCAAGGGACGGGGCGTACTGCAGAGCGACGAGCTGGCCCTGGCGTGGTTTTACCGCGCCTCCGAACAGGGCGTGGCCAGCGCGCAATCCATGCTGGGTGTAGCGTATGCCCAGGGATTGGGCGCGAAAAAGAACGATGCGCTGGCCCTGGCCTGGTTCCGCAAGGCAGCCTTGCAGGGCGATGCGCAGGCGCAGCTGAACCTGGGACTCGTCTACAAGCGGGGGCAGGGCGTGGCGCAAAGCGATGCGCAGGCGCTGGCCTGGTTCCGCCAGGCCGCCGCCCAGGGCTTGGCGGTGGCGCAGCGGCAACTCGGCGTGGCGTATGCGGAAGGCCTGGGCGTGGCGCCCGACCAGCTGCGCGCCTATGCCTGGCTGCAGCGGGCGGCCGAGCAGGACGATGCCGACGCCCAGTTCAACCTGGGCCTGATGCTGGCGCGCGGCCAGGGCGTGGACAAGGACGAGGCGCGTGCCGTGGCCTGGTACCGGCGCGCCGCGCTGCAGGGCCATTGCATGGCGCAATACAATCTGGGCGGCATGTATGCGGGCGGGCGCGGCATCGCCCGCGGCTTGCGTCAGGCGCTGGACTGGTATGCCAGGGCGGCGGCCCAGGGCGCGTCGAATGCGCAGTTCAACCTGGGCGTGATGTATGCCAATGGCCAGGGCGTGGAACGCGACGATGTCTGCGCCGTGCGCTGGTACCGTACGGCCGCCGAGCAGGGCGATGCCAGCGCGCAAAACAATTTGGGCGTCATGTATGCGAACGGCCATGGTGTGCCGCAAGACCACGGCCTGGCCGTGCAATGGTATGCGCGTGCGGCCTGCCAGGGCCATGCGCTGGCCCAGTACAACCTGGGCGGCATGTATAACAGCGGGCGCGGCGTGGAGAAAGATGTGCTGTGCGGCTACATGTGGCTGGCGCTGGCGGCCGAGGGCGGCGATAGCGGGGCGGCCAAGGCCAGGGAAGCGGCGGCCGCCAGGCTGGAGCCGGCACAGTTGCAAGAGGCGCAGCAGCGCATGCGGCAATGGCACCAGGGGCGCTTTCCGCCGCTGCCGCCGCTGCCGCCGCCAGACTGAAGCGCCGGCAGCGTGCGCGCACGGACGCGCACTGCATGCGATAATTGCCGAAGAGCATGTCGCGAAGGCGGCGCGGGTTTCAGGCACAGTGAAAGGTGAAGCATGGTAAGGCAGGCAGGCGAGGATGCATCCGAGCAAAAAGTCATCGACGACATCGCCACGCATGGCTGGCATGGCGTGCATATCAGTGCTGATGAAGTCGGTCCCGGCTATGCCTTCACGATAGGCGCCTGCCACAGTTTCGGCCAGCCTGAATTTCTCATCATGGGCTTGCCGCGCGCCATGGCCCACCAGATACTCGACGTGGCGCTGGACGCCGCGCGCAGCGGCGCCATCACGGATTTCACGGCTACCACGGACGCCTTGCTGGAAGGCCATCAGTGCGCCTTCGTGCGCGTGCCCGTCGAGCAATACCGCAACTATGTCGGCTATGCGCGCTGGTATTATCAGGGCGATGATTTTATGCTGTACCAGATCGTCTGGCCGTCGCGCGATGGCCATTTCCCTTGGCAGGCGCAAGCCAGTGCGCAGTACGTGGAGAGTCAGCCCCTGCTGGGGCCTGCGCCGCTGGCGGCATGGCGGCAGGCAAGCTCGTCACCATTGTGACCGGCACGGCCACCGTGTGCGTGTTCGACCCGGCGCTGGCGCGCCACAAACTCGATGATGACTGCGACTGGTGGAGCATCCCCAGTGCGGAACTGGCGGCCGTGAATGCGGGGCAAGTGGCGTTTTTCAACGTGGGTGGCGACGGCGCATATGACATCGCGTTGTACGCGGAACTTGCCGAGCCGCACGCGAGCGTGCATCTGGCCGTCGTCTCGGGCCGCGTCTTCATCGGCGCCGGAGAAGATGTGACGGGTGGCGGCCTGGAACCGGACACGGCCTGTGGCGGCCTGTTCGTGGACGTGCCCGCGGGCCGCTACCGCGTGCAGGCGCGTCGCGAAGGCGCGCACATCAGCCTGGCATTCGTGCCCGATACGCGTAGCAGCAATGCGTTTGGCGACCTCGTGCGTATTTGATCCCCATTCATTCTCTTGCTATTGACGCTGGCTAGGCATCCATGCGCGCCACGCCCGTGCCTTGCCGCCGGTCCAGGAACAGGCTGTTGCCGTGGATTTTCTTCGCCTGTTTCTTCGCTTCGGCCGCCTGCGTGGCAATCTGATGGTGCGTGTAGTACTGGTGCGCCTCGACCTTGATGACGCCCAGCGACAGGCTGATCAATGAATAAAACACTTTCTTGCCTTGCCGGTCTTCGCTGATGTAGCCGCCCCGTTCGCAGTCGCCCGTGCTGTAATAGGCGAGGATGGCGGCGGCAAAGCGCTCCAGTATGGCCTGGCAGCGCGTTTCCCAGTCTTCGCTCTGGAACAGGATCATGAAATCGTCGCCGCCGATGTGGCCGATGAAGTCGCGGTTCGGGTCGCAATGGCTGCTGAGGATTTCTCCCGTTAGCTGGATCACGTCGTCGCCCTTGCGATAGCCGTACACGTCGTTGAAGGGCTTGAAGTGGTCGAGATCGCAATAGCAGACCCAGAAGCGACTGCCGCTGTGTAATAAACGGTCGATATGCTCGTTGATGGGCACGTTGCCAGGCAGTTGCGTCAGCGGGTTGGCATAGCGTGCGGCATTGATCTGCATCTGCGTGATTTCGCGCATCAGGTCGTGTCCCGTGCCCATGCCCAGGTAGCGGCCGTGCTCGGTGATGATGAAGCCGTTGAACAGATGGTGGGCGTCGGACTGCACCATGGTGTAGCTGAGTTCCTGCAAGCTCGTCTCGTGGTCGGCGATCAGGGGCGTGGCATCCATGAACAGGCTGCACGATTTCTTGCCATACAGTTCGCGCTGGTAGGGGCGGGCGAAGTGGTCGATCATCTCGAAGCGGCTGATCAGGCCCAGCGGCACGCCGTCATCGACGACGGGGATGATCATCAGCTTCGGTTCCTTCAGGAAGATATCGTACACCTCGTTGTTATTGAGTTGCGGCGAAACGGCCGCCACCTTGTTCAGCAGCTTGCGAATGCTGGCGCCGTTCTTTTCCAGGCTGCTGCGCTGCGGATACACGGCCACGCCGTTCCGTCCCAGCGCCTGCACCACTTCGGCCGGCAGGGCGCGCGCCGGCACGGCATTGGGCCGGCCCAGGTGATAGCCTTGTCCAAACGCCACGCCCAGGTCGCGCAAGACCAGCAATTCCGTTTGCGCCTCGATGCCTTCGGCGATCACCAGCGTGCCCGATTTTTCCGCGATTTCCTGGATCGAGCGCACGAACTGCAGTTTCACGGGGTCATGATTGATGCCCTGGATGAAATGCATGTCGATTTTCACGTATTCCGGGCGTAATTCCGACCACAGGCGCAGGCTGGAAAAGCCTTCACCCAGGTCGTCGATGGCGATCTGGAAACCCATGTTGCGGTAATGCAGCACCGCTTCGCGCATCAGCTCGTAATCGTAGGTGGGCTGGTTTTCCGTCAGCTCGATGATGACACGGTCCGGATTGATGCCGATGTGTTCGATGTATTCCAGGGTCTCGCCATGGCGGGCATTGCGCAGCAGCAGGCATTCAGGGCTGACGTTGAGGAACAGTTTTCCGGGCAACTGCAGTTCGGCAAAGCGTTCGAGCACCACTTGCCGGCACAGGTGTTCCACTTCCAGGGTCAGGTCATGCGCGCGCGCCACCTTGAACAGATTCATCGGCGCGTGCAGGGGGCTGTCGGAAGGCCCCCGTATCAAGCCTTCGTAGCCGATGATGTCGCCGCTGTGCATGTGGATGATGGGCTGGAACAGGGCGCTGAGCTTGCGGCCTGCCAGGATCTCGTGCAAGGCATCCGTTCCTTCGATGGGCATGGGGGCAGACGGCGGCTTCAGATACGCCACATTCGATGGCATCGCGCCGGGCGGCGCGGCGGTGGTGGAAGGGAGGGCGAGAGTGTGCATAGGAGGATGTGGCGGCACGGCCTCTGGACGGGCCATGAACATGTTGCCTATAGTAAAGAAGATTTATGACAGCTTGATGAAACGTATTAACTTTTGATAATGTTTCTTGCCTGCCCGTCAGTTTGCCGATTCTCGTCAAAAACGCGATTTATCACGGTGATTCAGGCAAATTGCCCAAACAAAAGACGGCAAATTCATCAGATAACTGTGCTTTAAAAGTGCCAATCCGCGCTATGATTTCTCTTGGCGAAAGTCAACATGGCAGCCGCAGCGTGAGTGTGAACGGCCTGCTTTCTTCGACATCCAACAATGAGACAACAACCCATGCAATTACGTAGTGCAACCCTCATATTCAGCTTGCTGGCCGCTTTCGGTGGCAATGCCCTGGCACAATCCTGCCCGGCCGGCGATGGCGCCCCCGTGACGTATCCGGTCAGCAAAAAAGTCGACCAGCAAGACAGCTACTTCGGCACCACCATTGCCGACCCCTACCGCTGGCTGGAAGACGCCAACAGCGCCGAGACGGGCGACTGGGTGGCGGCGCAAAACAAGCTGACGCAGTCGTACCTGGGCACCATCCCCGAGCGCGCCGCGATCAAGCAGCGCCTGACCAAGCTGTGGAATTATGAGCGTTTCTCTACGCCAACGAAGCAGGGCGGCCGTTACTTTTACAGCCGCAACGATGGCTTGCAGAACCAGGCCGTGCTGTACACGGTGAAAAAACTGACGGACGAGCCGCGTCTGCTGCTCGACCCGAATACCCTGTCCACGGATGGCACGGTGGCGCTGGCCGGCACTTCGATCAGCCCGAACGGCAAGTACCTGGCGTATGCCACGTCCGCTTCCGGTTCCGACTGGAACGAGTGGAAAGTGCGCGATATCGAATCGGGCAAGGATTTGACGGACCACATCAAGTGGGCCAAGTTCTCGGGCGCCTCGTGGACCAAGGACAACAGCGGTTTCTTCTACAGCCGCTATGACGCGCCGAACGAAGCGACCAAGCTGGCCGATATCAATTACTTCCAGAAATTGTATTTCCACAAGATCGGCACGCCGCAAAGCGACGACGTGCTGGTCTTCGACCGTCCCGACCAGAAGGAATGGGCGTTTGGCGGCAGCACCGTCAGCGACGACGGCAATTATTTGATCATCACGGCCACGCAGGGCACGGAACGCAAGAACCGCGTCTTCTACAAGGATTTGCGCCAGAAGAACGCCAAGGTCGTGGGCTTGCTGGAAGCGTTTGACGCGTCCTACTCGTTCATCGACAACGACGGCCCCGTGTTTTTCTTCAAGACGGATAACAAGGCGCCAAAATCGCGCGTGATCGCCATCGACACGCGCAAACCTGCGCCCGCCGACTGGAAGGAAATCGTGCCGCAAGCGGCGGAAACCCTGGTCGCCGTCAACCTGATCAACAACCAGCTGGTGCTCGATTACCTCAAGGATGCGCAAACGCAAATCAAGATCGTCGACCTGAAAGGCAAGCTGGTGCGTGAAGTGGCGCTGCCGGGTATCGGTTCGGCCGGCGGCTTTGCGGGAAAGCGTGGCGACACGGAAACGTTCTACTCGTTTACCAGCTTCACGACGCCGGCGACCATCTACCGTTACGACATGAAATCGGGCAAGAGCAGCGTGTACCGCCAGCCGAAGGTCGATTTCGACCCGAACGCCTTTGAAACGCGCCAGCAATTCTTCACCAGCCGCGACGGCACCAAGGTGCCGATGTTCATCGTCTCGAAAAAAGGCATGAAGCTCGACGGTAGTAATCCCACCTATCTGTATGGCTATGGCGGCTTCAATATTTCGCTGACGCCGAGCTTCTCCGTGGCCAACTTGGCTTGGGTGGAAATGGGCGGCGTCTACGTGATGGCCAACCTGCGCGGCGGCGGTGAATACGGCGAAGCCTGGCATCAGGCTGGCACCAAGCTGAACAAGCAAAACGTGTTCGACGATTTTATCGGCGCGGCGCAATGGCTGGTGGACAACAAAGTCACATCGCCATCCAAGCTGGCGATCGGCGGCGGCAGCAATGGCGGCCTGCTGGTGGGCGCAGCCATGACGCAGCGTCCCGACCTGTTCGCGGCAGCCATCCCGCAAGTAGGCGTGCTCGACATGTTGCGTTTCCACAAGTTCACCGTGGGCTGGGGTTGGGTGCCTGACTATGGTTCGTCGGACGACGCCGAGCAATTCAAGGCGCTGGTGAAATACTCGCCGCTGCACAACCTGAAAGCAGGCGGCTGCTATCCGGCCACCATGATCACGACGGCCGACCATGACGACCGCGTCGTGCCCGCCCACAGCTTCAAGTTCGCCGCCGCCGCCCAGGCAGCGCAAGGCGGCCCGGCACCCGTGCTGATCCGCATCGACAGCAAGGCGGGCCATGGCGCCGGTAAGCCGACGACCAAGCAGATCGAAGAAGTGGCCGACCGCTGGGGCTTCCTCAGCCGTTCGCTGAAGATGATGCCAGTCGCGGCACCGGAGCCGGCCAAGGTGGCGGCGCAGTAAACAGGTGGTAAGACGGTAGGTCGGATTAGCCCGAAGGGCGTAATCCGACACTGCCAGCGCCAACAATGTGTCGGATTACGCGGCGTGCCGCCGCTAATCCGACCTACTCCTGACCCCAGCATTTAACGGCGTAATCCTCGCCAGCACCCCCTCCCCAAACACTGCCTGAAACGGCAAATCCTTGCGCTGCGCATAGCCGATATAGCAGTCGCACTTGAAGCGCGGGCAGGCGCGTTCCTGCAGCATGTCCGCCAGGTCATCCACGTACAGATTCCCCAGCCGCTCGGGCACGAAATGGCAGCGCGCCAGTTCGCCGTCGCCATCGACGGACAGCGACGCTTCGCCCGCCAGGCACGGTTTATTGCGCGAGGGCGATGGGCGGCGGTTTTGCGCGAACCACGGGTCGACGGTATCCAGCCAGACCAGGTCTTGTTCGCTGTAGTAACCGGGGCCACGGCGGTCATACGCGTTCAGCCACAGGTAGACGTGGGCCGGCAGGGCCGCGCGCAGGGCGCGGATGGCCTCCAGATGTTCGTTCATCGCCACGACGCCGACGGAATAGCGCACGCCCATGGCATCCAGACGCGCGCAGCGTGCGAGAAAGCGCGCCAGGGTCGTCTGGTCCGGGTGGTAGGTGCACCACAGGCCGATCTTGTCCAGCCCGTCCATGTTCTCCAGCCAGCCCAAGGGGCCGGACAGGTTCGTTTGCAGCGCCACCTGGCGCACGTGCGGCAAGGCTGCCAGGGTTTGCATGGCCGCGCGGTAGTGGCGCCGCACCAGCGCTTCGCCCCAGGGCGTAAACAGGATACTGATGTTCCGGTCTTGCGCCGCCACCCAATCCGTAAAACGCGCCACTTCGCGCGCGTCGCGGGCCAGCGCGGTACGGCTGTCGCGCTTCTTGGCGAATGGGCAGTAGCCGCAGGCGTAATTGCAACTGGCCAGGGTGCCGCGGTACAGCAGGGACAGCGTTTGCGTTTGCGCTGTCAGCACGCCTGGCCGCCTTCGGCCATCAGCGCGCGCACCGTATCGGAGGCCAGCCACGGGCCGATGGTGTCGGCGTAGCTGTAGCCCCGCTCGTTCAGGCGCAGCAGCGGGCCATTTTCTTCCACCAATTCCAGCGCGTGCAATTCGGCCAGCTGGGGCAAGTCTGCTTCGCAGCGGCTGCCGAAGCGCGCCGCGTAGGCGTCGCGGTCCAGGCCTGGTTCGGTCAGCAGCGACTGGATCACGTAGCGGCGGCGCTGTTCCGCATCATCGAGTACATAGCCGTGTTCGGCCTGCGCGAAACGCGCTTCATCGAGTGCCAGATACCCGTCGATGATGTTGATGGTGTCCGTGCGCGCCACCGCGTACTCGCTCGAATAATGCAGGCTGGCCGTGTAGGAGCGGGCGCCCGCGCCCAGGCCCAGCATGCCGTCATTCTGGCAGCAGTACGAGGGCCCGTTCTGTTCCGGCGCATGCGGGGCGCGGAACATGCGCATCGAGACCTGCTCATAGCCTTGCGCGCGCAAATGGTCGCGCGCGGCCGCATACAGGGCCAAACGGCTGTCGCCGTCCTGCGCCAGCATGATGGGGTTGAGCGATTGCGCGCCCTGGCGGCGCGCCACCTTGCCGAGACCCGTTTGTTCTCGCACGTACAGCGGATACAGGTAGATCTCCTCGGGCGCAAACGTCAGCGCGCTGTCGATGGAAGCGAGCAGGCTGGCCACGGTTTGGCCCGCGATGCCGTAGATCAGGTCCAGGTTCAGGGTGGGAAAGCCGGCTGCGCGTATCAGGCCGATGGCGTGATGCACGGTGGCGTTTTGCTGGGGGCGCGCCAGCGCGCGCATCTCGCCGGCGGCAAAGCTCTGGATGCCCAGGCTGACCCGGTCGATGCCGTGCGCGCGGCACACGGCAAGCCGTTCCGCCGTGATGGTTTCGGGCGACGCTTCGATGCCGGCCGGCGTGTGTTGCAAGTCGATGCCGAGGATGTCGCGCGCGCCGCACAGAAGGGTATCGAGTTGCGCCGGTGACAGATAGGTGGGCGTGCCGCCGCCCAGCGCGAAGCGGGCGAAGCGCCGTTCGCCCAGCGCGCCGGCCAGGGCGCGCATCTGCACCAGCACTTGCTGCACGTAGCGCTCGACCATGTCGGCGCTGGGGCGCGCCATGGCGAACAGGTTGCAAAAGCCGCAGCGCATTTCGCAAAACGGAATATGGATATACGCGAACAGGGCGGAGCGGTCTTGCTGCGCCCACAGGGGCGCCAGCGGCGCTGCCTGCGGCAAGGCGCGGTAAGCCGCCTTGTGCGGATACGAATAGGAATACGCCTGGTAGGGCGTGTGGCGCATGCGCTGCGCCAGGGTGCCAGGCTGTTCGGATGGGTTCACGGTGGGGATTCCTTGGGAGATGTATCGGGGGCGATGAAGAAGTGCGCGTACGGCACGTTCCACACGCTGTCATGGGCCACTCTATGGCCCCGGTAGCCGTCTTCGCCATACGCGCTGCCGTGATCCGAGCAGACGATGGCAAACGTGGGTGCGCGCGCGGCGCAGGCGGCAAACAGTGGCGCCAGCGCGCCATCCACATAGCGCAGGGCCGCCGCATGGCTGTCAAGGTTATCGGCACGGCAGCCGGGCAGGTAGGCGCGGTTCGGCGTGTGCAGGGCGGCCACGTTGATGAACAAAAAGTTGCGCTGGTCGCCGTCCGCCAGGCGTTCGATTGCCAGCGTCACCTGTTTTTGCGTCGAGTGGCGGCTGGCCACGCCCATGCCGGCGCTCCAGTGGCTTTCCTGGAACAGCGACGGCAGCACCGTGCCCAGCGCGGTCTGTTTATTGAAAAAGCCCACGCCGCCGATGCAGACGGTGCGATAGCCGCGCGCGGCCAGTGCGGCGGGCAGGTCCGCTTCCTCGAAAGTGCAGGTGTGCGGCGAGGTGGTTTCGCTGCCCGCAAAAGCGCTGGCGAACAGGCGCGGGTGGCGGCCCGGTGTGGCCGGCGTGGGCAGAAATCCCGCGAAGAAGGCATGGTGCGCCGCGTAGGTGAACGTGGCGGGCGAGTGGCGCCGTTCCCAGCCGCCCGGTGGTAAAAAACGTCCCAGCACGGGCAGTTCGCCCGCCTCGTACAGCGCTTGCGCCACGTCGTAGCGCAGGGTGTCGAGCGTGATGAAGACGATGTCGTGGCTGCCGACGATGGCGTGCATGTCGGGGATGGGCGGTGTTTCTTTATGCATGGGCCAGTTGCGCCGTGTAGGTATCGATGCCTTGCCACAGAAGGCCGGGCAGCAGGTCGCCGAAGGCATTCGCTTCCAGCACATGTGCCTGGCCCTGGCGCACCACCAGATCGTAGCCCGTGACGTGGCTGTGGGGGAAGGCGCGCGCGGCCTGGGCGCTGGTCGCTTCCAGCGCGGCCAGGTCGGCTGCGTTCAAAAGGCCGGCTGCGTCGCCGCGCCGGTTGTCGAGGTGCAGATTCGTCATCATCTGCTTGCCGATGCGCCCCACCCGGTGCGCGGGCCGGCCGGCCAGGGTCACGACGCGCAGGTCGTAGTGGCTGTCGCCGCAGCGCGGCTTGTTCAGCCACGCTTCCGCGTATAGTTCCTGCGCGGCCAGCGCGTCGACGAGGGCGGCGATGTCGTGTTCGGATTCGTAGCGCGCCATGCGCTTGCTGTTCATCAGGCGCGTTATGCCCTCCGTGCGGTACAAGGCGGCCGAGGTGGTGGCTTGCTGGCGCCCGGCCTTGTTCCGGCGGTAGGCGACGACGCCCGACGCGGACGAGCCGTAGCGCGGTTTCAGGTACACGCGGTCAAGCTGGTGTTCGTGCAGCAGCGACTGCAGATGCTCGTAGCCGTGCACGGGGCCGAGCAAGGCAGGTACGGGCACGCCGTGCGCGGCCAGGTGTCGCTGGCACGCCAGCTTGTCCGTCATGAGGGTGATTTCGGCCGGCGCATTGAGCACGCGCGCTTGCGGCAAGTCGGCCAGTTGCAGCGCCAGGGAAGCCATGGCGGATGCAAATCCGGCAAACCAGGCATCCATCGCCAGCAGCTCGCCATGCGCGGGCGCAGCGACGGGCGGACGCTCCAGCAGCCGGCAGCCCGCCTGCAGCAAGAACAAATGGGCGGCAGGATCGTCGCCGGGCGGTTCGATTTTCAGCCAGCGGGGCTGGCGCAGGGCGGCTTCCAGCAGCGCCGGCTGCGCCAGCCAGTCGCGCCATTCCAGCACCTGTGCGGGCGGCAGGCGCAGTTGCGCGCGCGCCGCCTGCATCAGGCGCACGCGCTTGCTGCCGGCGGTGGCCAGCAAAAGCATCAGGTTTTATTCGCCGACGGCGACATAACGGTAGCTTTCGCCATCGTCTTCATCGGCTTCCTGCGGGTCGTCCAGTACCACCTCGAAGGGCAGCGCCTTCAGCTTGGCCTGGTTTTCTTCCGAGATGTAGTGGTGCGACAGGTCCAGGCGCTTCAACTTGCCCAGTTGCGTGTGATTGAGTATGGCCACGGCGCCCAGGTCGCCGATGGTGCCCAGCGACAGGTCCAAGGTGTCGAGCTGCGCCACCAGCGGTTCCTCGGCCAGCCAGACGGCCAGGTCGTCGGCGATTTCCGCGTCGCGCAAGCCGAGATATTTCAGGGTCGGCACGGTCAGCTGCGCCAGCACCTTGCGGTACAGGTCCACGTCACCCGAGAATCCGTATTCTTCCGTGCCCAGCCACAGTTCCAGGTGTTCCAGCTGTGGCATGCTCGATTGCGCCAGCGCCTCGGCGATCTTTTGATCGAGGCCGCCCGCTTCGATGGTGAAGCGACGCAGGTGCTGGTGCGCGAACGGTTCGATGACGAGCTCATTGCCGCCGCGGATGCGCAGCTCTTCCAGCTGCGGGAACGCGTCCAGCAGCGGCTTGTAACTGCCTTGCACGATCCACGAGATTTCGCATTCCTCGTACGTCATGTCGCCGATGAACAGGGCGCGCAAGTTGGGCAGCTGTGGCGCATGGGCGATCAGCGCGGCGATCACATCGTCGGCGCCCGATTCGTACGGGTCGCCCCACATGCCGATGATCAGCGCTTCGAGTGTGTTCTTGTCGGTTTTTTCCAGGAAGCCGGTGATCAGGTCCGGCATCTTGCGCTTGTCGTCATACTCGAGCGAGAGGCGGTAGACGATGTCTGGTGATGCGTCGAAGGGCAAGTCCGGGTCGTACTGGACGACTTGCTTGTCGTGGAAGGTGGTGGTGCTGTCGGAAATGGTCATCGCGTGGGCTCCGTAAAAACAGTGGAGGCCTGGATGCCGCGCGTGCTGCGGCGGAGGGACGAGCCGGGATGTGCCGCGACGCTCTGCGAAGACATCCAGGCCTGGAAATCTTGTCTATACTAAAATCTTAGCATGAGGAAAGGGGCTTGTTGCGCACTGGAGAATGCAGTGCCTGACTTGAACCCCACTGCCGCCGGGGTCGTACCCTGAGGGTACGACCCCAGTTCTTGCCTTTGGGCTATTACCTGTGGATGACCACGAGCAGGGCCTTGCCCTCGGTCTTGCCCAGATTGCGTATCGTATGCGGCTGGTCGGCCGGATAGCGTGCCGTGCCGCCATTCTTGACCTTTTTCTTCGCCGTGCCCACTTCCAGCTCCAGGTTACCGTGGATCACCGTCAAATGCTCGGTGGTGCCGGGATCGTGCGGCTGCGACGCCAGTTCGCCGCCGGGCGCCAGGGTCACTTCATACCATTCGTATTTGCCGGCCAGTTCCATCGGCCCCAGGATGCGCAGCACGTAGCCCGCGTGGTCGCCGGGCAGGGTGGGGGTTTCGTGGGCGTCCGTGATGCGGATGGTTTCCACGGCTTTTTCCGCGCTGGACAGCAATTCGCCGATCTGCACGCCCAGGGCGTTGGCAAGGCGCCAGGTAATGGCGATGGTGGGATTGGCTTTTTCGCGCTCGATTTGCGACAGCATGGACTTCGAGACGCCCGCGATGCGCGACAAATCCTCGAGTGTCAGGCCGCGCGCCAGGCGCAGCCGTTGCAGGGTGGCACCCACTTCAGGGGGAGAATTGGTCGAAACGCTGGTTTTCATCGGCAGGTGGCTTGCAAAGTTCAATAGGCTTGGGTAATATCCACTATATTGAATTTCAGTTCGACATAGTGGATTTTGAGGAAAAACACGGAAACGTGCAGACTTCAAACAGCGCTTCACGGTACAGCATATGGCGCGCGCCGGTCAAGCGGCGGCCCATGCAGCCAACAGGCATACAACAGGGACACACAAGGATCATCATGAGCGAGCAAGCGAAGAACACCTTTTTCAGCGGTCTGCAACAGAATCTCGATCAACTGCGCCAACAGGGCTTGTACAAGTCCGAGCGCGTGATCGCCTCGCGCCAGGGCGCTGAAGTGGTGTGCGACGATGGCCGTACCCTGATCAATATGTGTGCGAACAACTACCTGGGCCTGTCCGGCGATCTGCAGACGCAGGAAGCGTCGATTGCCGCTACGCAAAAATACGGCTACGGCCTGTCGTCCGTGCGCTTCATCTGCGGCACGCAAACCGTGCACAAGGAACTGGAACAGGCGATTTCCGCTTTTCTGGGCACCGCAGACACCATACTCTACGCGGCCGCTTTCGACGCCAACGGCGGCGTGTTCGAGCCCCTGTTCGATGAAAACGACGCCATCATCTCGGACGCGCTGAACCACGCGTCCATCATCGACGGCATCCGCCTGTGCAAGGCTGGCCGCTACCGCTACCTGCATAACGACATGGCAGACCTGGAAGTGCAGCTGCAAGCGGCGGTCGCCGCCGGCAAGCGCCATAAAGTCATCGTCACGGATGGCGTGTTCTCGATGGATGGCACGATAGCGCAACTCGACAAGATCTGCGACCTGGCCGACCAGTACGGCGCGCTGGTGATGATCGACGAATGCCACGCTTCCGGCTTCATGGGCGCGACGGGCCGCGGCACGCACGAGCACCACAATGTGATGGGCCGCATCGATATCATCACGGGCACCCTGGGCAAGGCCCTGGGCGGCGCCATGGGCGGCTTCACGTCGGCGCGCAAGGAAGTCATCGACACGCTGCGCCAGAAATCGCGCCCTTATCTGTTCTCGAACACCCTGGCGCCATCGATCGCCGGCGCTTCGCTGTCGGTACTCGAGCGCCTGGCCAAGTCGACGGAACTGCGCGACCGCCTGCATGAAAACACGACTTTCTTCCGCAGCGAGATCGAGCGCATCGGCTTTACCATCAAGCCGGGCACGCATCCGGTGGTGCCTGTGATGCTGTTCGACGCCCCCGTGGCGCAGAAGTTTGCCGCCCGCCTGTATGAACTGGGCGTGCTGGTGACGGGCTTCTTCTACCCGGTCGTGCCGATGGGCCAGGCGCGGGTGCGCGTGCAGCTGTCGGCCGCGCACACGCGCGAACAGCTGGTGCAAGTGCTGGCCGCCTTCGAGCAGGCCGGCAAGGAACTCGGTTTGCTGACCACTACCACCACTAACTAACAAGAATTCAGGAACATAGCATGGAACGCATCTTAGTCATTGGCGCAAACGGCCAAATCGGTAGTGAGTTGGTGGGCGCACTGGCGCAGCAGCACGGCGCGGACAACGTCATCGCCAGCGACATCGGCACGAATAATCTGTACCAGGCCAAACGCTACGCGCAGTTGAATGTGCTGGACAAGGACGGCCTGGCGAAGCTCATCGCCGACGAAGGCATCACCCAGGTGTACCAGCTGGCGGCCATGCTGTCGGCCACGGGCGAAGCGGCGCCATTGAAGGCGTGGAGCCTGAACATGGATGGTTTGCTCAATATCCTGGAACTGGCGCGCGAGCGGGGCGAGGCGGGCAAACCGCTGCGCATCTTCTGGCCGTCGTCGATTGCCGCCTTCGGCCCGAACACGCCGCAAGTGAACACGCCGCAAATGACGGTGATGGACCCGACGTCGATGTACGGCATCAGCAAGCTGGCCGGCGAGCGCCTGTGCGAGTACTACTTCAACAAGTATGGCGTGGACGTGCGCAGCATCCGCTACCCGGGCATCATCAGCTACAAATCGCCTCCGGGCGGCGGCACCACCGATTACGCGATCGCCATCTTCCATGCGGCCTTGCGCGGCGAGCGTTATGATTGCTTCCTCGATGCGCACACCACCTTGCCGATGATTTACATGCCCGACGCGATCCGCGCCACCATCGAACTGATGGATGCTCCTGTGTCGCAGATCAAGATCCGTTCGTCCTACAATGTGGCCGGCGTGTCGTTCAACCCCGAGCAGCTGGCGAAGGCCATCGTGCACATGATCCCCGACTTCAAGATCAGCTACAAGCCGGACAGCCGCCAGGCCATCGCCGACAGCTGGCCGCAAAGCCTGGACGACAGCAAGGCTAGCGCAGACTGGGGCTGGAAGGCGCAGATCGGCGTCGAGCAGATGGTCACCGACATGCTGGCCAATGTCGACGTGGGCCATGCCGCCAAGGCAGCCTGAGTACCACACAAGCATTCATAAAAACATACTAATATAAAGAGACACTACATGGATATGAGCGTATTTGACCTGTTCAAGATCGGCATCGGGCCGTCGAGTTCCCACACGGTGGGGCCGATGGTGGCGGCGCGGCGTTTTCTGGTCGAATACGGTCCGCTGGACCAGGTAGTGGGCGTTGAGGCGGCCCTGTATGGCTCGCTGGCGCTGACGGGCGTGGGCCATGCCACGGACAAGGCCGTCATTCTGGGCTTGATGGGCGAAACGCCGCAAGACGTGGCGCCCGATGCGGTCGACAGCAAGCTGGCCGCCATCGAGGCGGCCGGCGAGATCGCCTTGCTGGGCATGCACGTGGTGCCGTTTACGGCGGCCACGGGCCTGATCTGGCACAAGAGCGTATCCTTGCCCGAGCATCCGAACGGCATGCGCTTCACCCTGAAACTGCTTGATGGCAGCCGGGCCGACAAGGTGTATTACTCGATCGGCGGCGGTTTTATCCGCGAAGCGGGCGAAGTGCAAGCTGCGACCCAGGCCGAAACGGCCGTGGAGTCGGCCGCTGCTGCCCGCGTCGTCTTCCCTTTTGATACCATGGAGCAGTTGCTGGCGCACGGCGTGGAAAGTGGCCTGTCGATCCCGGAAATGCTGCGCGCGAACGAGTGCGTCAAGCGCAGCGAGACGGAACTCAATGAAGGTCTGGACCGCATCTGGCAGGTCATGCGCGACTGCATCGCGCATGGACTGGAAACGACGGGCAACCTGCCGGGCGGCTTGAACGTGAAGCGCCGCGCCGCCAAATTATGGCGCCTGGCGCAGGAGGCGAAGGCGTCGGACAACCGCGCCAACGACTTGCCGCACGACGCAGTGCATCTTGTCAGCCTGTACGCGATGGCCGTCAACGAAGAAAACGCGGCCGGCGGCCGCGTGGTCACTGCCCCGACCAACGGCGCCGCCGGCATCATCCCGGCCGTGCTGCGCTACTACGCGCAGGATTGCCGCCCCAGCGACCCGGTCGGCGGCGTGCGCCGCTTCATGCTGACGGCAGCGGCCATCGGCATGCTGTGCAAACGCAATGCCTCGATCTCGGGCGCCGAAGTGGGTTGCCAGGGCGAAGTCGGCGTGGCCTGCGCCATGGCGGCGGCCGGCCTGGTGGCGGCCCTGGGCGGCACGAACGAGCAGATCGAAAACGCGGCCGAAATCGGCATCGAGCACCACCTGGGCATGACCTGCGACCCCATCGGCGGCCTGGTGCAGATTCCGTGCATCGAGCGCAATGGCATGGGCGCCGTGAAAGCCATCACGGCCGCCTCGCTGGCGCTGAAGGGCGACGGCACGCACTTCGTCAGCCTCGACGAAGTCATCGAAACCATGCGCCAGACGGGCGCGGACATGCAGGACAAGTACAAGGAAACCTCGCTGGGCGGGCTGGCAGTTCACGTGATTACGGTGAACCACGCCGCTTGCTGATGCGCTGGCGGTGGCGTCGGATTACGCGCGCAGCGCTAATCCGACCTACGCTATGCCACGGTCGGCGTAGGTCGGCTTAGCCCGCAGGGCGTAAGCCGACATCACCAAGGCAGTAAGCCGACATCACCAAAGCAGCAGCCACCAACTCACTCCTCCTCAAACAACTGCTCCAGCCTTCTCGGGTAGTGATTCAAAAAATCGCGCGTGACCGCATAGTGTTCCGTATCCTCATACGCCACTTCGTGGATGCCGCCGCCCGTAAAGCTGAGGATTTTCGCGTTCGGGTAGGCCAGCAGGATGGGCGAATGCGTGGCGATGATCAGCTGCGAGTCGTCCTGCACCAGCTGGTGGATCACCGATAATGCAGCCATCTGGCGGCTGGGCGACAGGGCCGCCTCGGGCTCGTCCAGCAGATACAGTCCCTTGCCCCGCAGCTTGTTGATCAGGGTCGCCATGAACGCTTCGCCGTGCGATTGCGCGTGCAGCGACTTGCCGCCGTAGCTGCCCAGGTACTCGGGCATGTCGTCCATGTAGGTGGCGACATTGAAAAAGCTTTCGGCGCGCAAAAAATAGCTGTCATCGGGCTTCTTGTAGCTTTTGCTCAGGCGCAGATGCGCATGCAAACCCGATTCCTCGTCCGACGGCAGGGCGATGCGCACATTGCGCGTGCCGCCATCCTTGCCGAAGCCCAGCCCCACGGCCAGCGCTTCGAGCATGGTCGACTTGCCGCTGCCATTCTCGCCCACGAAAAACGTCACATCGCGGTGGAAATCCATGTGCACGAAGTCGCGAATGGCGGGGATGGTGAACGGATAGTGATCGAGGTCGACGACGGTGTCGTGGCGCAGCGTGGCGCTTTGCAGATACGGTTTTTTACTCAGCGACATGGCCGGTTCCATGAATGGCCCGGAAGCGGGCCGACAAACACCAGTGTGGCGCAAATCAGGCGCATGCGCCAGCACGGGCGCCTGATTTTTTGACTTAAGGCTCGCGCATGCAATCGCCGAAGTACTCGTGGTAGAAGGCTGTGGGGCGATTTTTCTTGTCGAGCAGGCCGAAATGACGGCCGACCTGACGTCCGACCGTCATCAGGGTGTCGGCTGCATTTTTCGTTCCCGCATAGCCTTTTTTCAGTAGCCAGGCTGTGCGCACCGGAGCCGGCATATCCGCTGTGCGTCCGACCAGCAGGGCGTCGACCAGGCAGATTTGTTCCCGCTCGGCGCTTTCTACAAAAGGCTGCGTACTGGCCACCGCGGCATACAGCCCGCTCTTGCCACCGGCCAAAACGTCATTCAGACGCTCTTCGTTACTGCCAAATAGGTCAAATTCGCTTTCTGAATATGGAAAACAGTAGGCATAGGCTGTTTTCAGCGCGGCACCCTGAGTCCTGATATACCACTGGGCAAAAGTGGCAAGGTCGTCTTTTTCCTGTCCGCGGCGGAACTGTGCGTACAGGGGGAGGACATTTTTAAAGGAGCAGCCAGTCGGCACCCAGCCAAATTGCGGCACTTCGTCTTCCTCGACCGGCGCTGCGATGGCCACCGCTTCCGGGACGCGTGTCGCAGCAAAACACCGCAAGTCATACCCCAGCATGAACAAACACGCTTCGAAGGCATGGCAGCGGGCGGCCATGTCGGCGCTGTCCGCCTTGAACCAGTCGCACTGTTCCAGCACGGCGCGCAGGATCCAGCCCAGCTTGACCTGCCATTGCGCCCAGTCCTGGCACGACACGGCCTTGCCAAAGAATTGCGGTGCACCGGCAAAGCCGACGTCGATCCCCTTGGGATTGCGGATTTGCTTGCCGCGCGCGGCGCCCGAAGGGAAGGCCAGCCAGTGTTTCTTTGCCAGTTTCTTGCCCGCCTGGCTGCGGTATTGCGCGTACAGCATGGCCATTGCGGCGCCCACGCGGCTGTCGTAGATGGGCGAGCCGCTGTCATCAAACAGGGCGTGGATCTTGGTCATGCCCGCGTCGAAGCGTTCCACGCTATCCGTATCGAGCGCATCGAGCGAAGCGTCCGAGTCGAGCGACATCAATGGCGCCAGGCGCGTGAAGTAGGCGACCAGGCGGCCTTGTGCGTGCAGGCGCTTGAGGAAGACGATGGCGCCGCGCACGCCGCCCCATTCGAGGATGGCCAGGCAGGCGGCCAGCGCCTGGTCTTCATCCTGCCGCGCGATGGCGTCTTTCAGCCAGCCGCGCAGCATGGCCAGCGAGGCGCGCGTCTCGTGCCAGTTACCCGAGACGACAGCCTTGCCTTGCGCATCGGTCCAGCGCGTGCTCCACATATAGTGGCCCAGTGCCGCTTCCAGGCCCGTCGCCTGCACGTCCAGGCCGCCCGGCACGAAGCGGCTGCGCGCCATCTTCAGCTGAAAGGGCCGCGCTGGCAGTTCGGCCGCCAGCCAGTCGATAAAACCCCGTACCTCGTCCTGCTTGAGAAAATCGTCACGCTTCATGTGGCATTCCTGTTCATTGCTGTGTTGTTAAATTGGGGTAAAAACGGAGCCCGACCTACAGATCTTGCGCCCAGCGGTCCCAGAAGCCGGGTTCGTCGTGGGCCGCGTTCTGCATGGCGAGATCGAGGGTGAGCAGGTAAAAGCGCACGCCCGCGTGGCGCATGCTGCCGTCCGCATGCTCGAGGTAATCGCGCAGCTGGCAATACGCGGGCAGCGTTTCGTCATACGGCAGCTCGAAGCAGATCTGGCCGCGCCACGACGAAAAGCCCGACAGTTCGGCGTAGGGACCGCAAGGCTGCCAGGCGATCGCCTGCGCGTCAAACCAGTCGAGCATGCTGCTGCGCACGGCATCGTCGTCATGGCGGTAGAGGCGCGACTCTTCGTAGCTTTTTGGGTGGAACTCCAGATACAACACGGCACGCTGGCGCTGGCGTGCGATGGCGTCGATATGGTCGATGAGCTGTGGCATGGTCGTCGTGGGCCGGCTGGCGTGCCCGGCTAGTCTGTAAAGCGGCCATGATACAGTTGCCGTGCGACAAGGTGTGTCGTTTGACAACAGACGCGCCCTGCGCCTGCCGGGTGCTGCCCGGGCAAACGCGACGGATTCGCCTTGGGGAGCGGCTGGCACTATAATATCCGCTGCCATTCATGATCAACCGCACTCAGCTCAACTGGACTCTTCAAATTTATGCACTACGTGTCTACCCGCGCTGATAAAGCGCCATCGAATCTGCAGCAATTCTCCGACATCCTCCTGGGCGGCCTGGCCCCCGATGGCGGACTGTATCTCCCAGAACACTACCCGCAAGTCACTGGTGCCGAGCTCAACGCCTGGCGCACATTGTCGTATGCCGACCTGGCATTCGAAATCCTGAAGAAGTTCGCCACCGATATCCCGGCCGCGGACCTGAAGGCATTGACGGCGAAAACCTATACCAAGGCAGTCTACAAGAACGCTCGCGCCGGCGAAAACGCGGCCGACATCACGCCGCTGCGCGTGCTCGAAGAAAACCTCGTCAAGGGCGGATCGACCACCCTGATGCTGCAAGCGCTGTCGAACGGCCCGACCCTGGCCTTCAAGGACATGGCCATGCAGCTGCTGGGCAACCTGTTCGAATACACCCTGGCCAAGACGGGCGCCGAACTCAATATCTTTGGCGCCACGTCCGGCGACACGGGCAGCGCGGCCGAATACGCGATGCGCGGCAAGAAGGGCATCCGCGTCTTCATGCTGTCGCCGCACAAGAAAATGAGCGCCTTCCAGACGGCGCAGATGTTCAGCCTGCAAGACCCGAACATTGTTAACATCGCCGTCGAAGGCGTGTTCGACGATTGCCAGGATATGGTCAAGGCAGTGTCGAACGACTTGCCGTTCAAGGCGAAACAGAAGATCGGCACCGTCAATTCCATCAACTGGGCGCGCGTCGTGGCGCAGGTCGTGTACTACTTCCGCGGCTATCTGGCGGCCACCACCAGCAATGAGCAAAAAGTGTCGTTCACGGTGCCGTCTGGCAACTTTGGCAATATCTGCGCCGGCCATATCGCCCGCATGATGGGCTTGCCGATCTCGAAACTGGTGGCGGCCACGAATGAAAACGACGTGCTCGACGAATTCTTCCGCACGGGCGTCTACCGCGTGCGCAAGTCCGCCGAGACCTATCATACGAGCAGCCCGTCGATGGATATTTCGAAAGCGTCGAACTTCGAGCGCTTCGTGTACGACCTGGTGGGCCGCGACAGCGAGCGCGTGCGCGCACTGTTCACGAAAGTGGAAACGCACGGCGGCTTTGATTTGTCCGGCAAGCCTGGCAGCGATGGCGACGAATTCAAGCTGGTGGCCAAATACGGCTTCAAGTCGGGCAAGTCCACGCACCAGGACCGCCTCGATACCATCCGCGACGTGGCCGACGACTATGGCATCACCATCGACACGCATACGGCCGACGGCATCAAGGTGGCGCGCGAGCACCTGGAACCGAACGTGCCGATGATCGTGCTGGAAACGGCGCTGGCGGCCAAGTTCAACGAAACCATCCTCGAAGCGCTGGGCGTGGACGCCGAGCGCCCGGCCGGCTTCGACAACATCGAAGACTTGCCGCAAAAGTTTGTCGTGATGGATGCCGACGTCGAGAAAATGAAGGCGTACATCGCCGCCAACACGGGCTTGTGATGAGCGGGCCTGTGATGAGCGATCCGGCTGCACCCCGTAAACCGATGTTGTCGGTGGCCGAGGCGCAAGCCTTCATGCTGGGCGCGGCGCGTCCGGTGGCCGAAGTCGAGCTGGTCGACACCATGCGCGCCAACGGCCGCGTGCTGGCCACGGCGCAGACGTCGACCTTGAACGTGCCCGAGCGCGACAACACGCAGATGGATGGCTATTGCGTGCGCGCGATTGACTGCGCCAGCGGCGCGGCCAGCCTGCCCGTGTCGCAGCGCATCGCGGCCGGCCACGTGGGCCAGCCACTGCAGCCGGGGACGGCGGCGCGCATCTTTACTGGCGCGCTGCTGCCGGACGGCGCCGATTGCGTAGTGATGCAGGAGCAGTGCACCTTGGCGGACGGCGTGGTGACGGTGAACCACGTGCCGCATGCGGGCGAATGGGTGCGCCGCCAGGGCGAGGATATCCGCGCCGGCGGCGTCATCCTCGGTGCGGGCCGGCGTTTGCGCAGCCAGGAAATGGGCCTGGCCGCCTCCGTGGGCCTGGCGCAAGTGCCCGTGCTGCGCAAGCTGCGCGTGGCCGTGTTTTTCACGGGCGACGAACTGGCCATGCCGGGGCAGCCATTGGCGCCGGGCGCCGTCTACAACTCGAACCGTTTTACCCTGCGGGGCCTGCTGGAAAATCTGGGTTGCGAGATCACGGACCTGGGCATCGTGCCAGACAGCCTGGAAGCGACAAAAGCCGTGCTGCGCCAGGCGGCCCAGGGCAATGATCTGATCATCACCTCGGGTGGCGTGTCCGTGGGCGAGGAAGACCATATCAAGCCGGCTGTGGAAGCGGAAGGGCGCTTGAACATGTGGCAGATCGCCGTCAAACCGGGTAAACCCTTGGCGTTCGGCGAAGTGCAGGAGGCCTTCTTTGTCGGCTTGCCCGGCAATCCCGTGTCCAGCTTTGTTACCTTCCTGCTGTTCGTGCGTCCGTTCATTTTGCGCCTGCAAGGCGTGGCGGGCAATCTGGCGCCGCGCAGCTACCAGCTGCCGGCCGCGTTTGAGCGCCTGAAGGCGGACAGGCGCAACGAGTTCTTGCGCGCCAAGGTCAATGACGACGGCGAGCTGGAACTGTTCGCCAACCAGAGTTCGGGCGTGCTGACCTCCACCGTGTGGGGCGACGGCTTGATCGATTGCCCGCCTGGGCTGTCGATTGCGCGCGGCGACATGCTGCGTTTTATCCCGTTTAACGAATTGCTGTACTAAGGAAGTATCGATGAAGATCAATCTGCGATTTTTCGCCAGCGTGCGCGAGCTGGTGGGCACGGGCCAGGAAGTGCTGGAAGTGGCTGCGCCGCTGACGGTGGGCGAGGTGAGAACCCTGCTGATCGCCCGTGGCGGCAACTGGGAATATGCGCTGGCGCAGGGGCGTGCGCTGCGCATGGCGCATAACCAGGTGATGTGCCATGCCGATACCGTGATTGCGCAAGGCGACGAGGTGGCATTCTTCCCGCCCGTGACGGGCGGCTGAAAATGTCCACTCAAGAAAATGGCCGCTGAAGCGGCCATTTTCTTATGACGACTTGGTTGTTGGTTTGTCCCCGCTGCACGTGGCGCAGGCGATGGCTTTCTTGTAGCGCCAGTATTTCGAGCCGATGAAGATGGCCGACGCCACCAGCGACCAGGCCAGCGCGCTGAGGATGTCGGCGTTGCTGGTGGTGCCCTTGCTGTATTCGACCACCGTCAGGATGATGAATAAGATCGAACTGGCCAGCAAATAACGGGAAATCCAGAATCCTGCACCCATGTGTTTCTCCTCTTGTCGTCGCGTTGTCTGGTGAAGTCAAAGTACTGATCGCTGCAGCATGTCCGCGCAGTATGCATCATTTTTCGGCATTCTTGCCATCCCCGGACCTTATCTCGACTAAAATGCCGGGGTTTTCACCGTCTTTCCAGCTTGCCATGACCCATTTCAGTTCCCCTCCGTTTCACATCGCCGTCATCGGCGGCGGCCCCGCCGGCCTGATGGCCGCCCAGGCGGCTGCCGACCAGGGGGCGCAGGTGGAATTGTTCGACGCCATGCCGTCTGTCGGCCGCAAATTCCTGCTGGCCGGGCGCGGCGGCATGAATATCACGCACGCGGAAGGCTACCAGGCCTTCGTCTCGCGCTACGCCAGGCAAGCGCACCGGGTGAAACCGGCGCTGGACCAGTTCGGTCCGCAAAAGGTGCGCGACTGGGTGCACGGCCTGGGCGTGGAGACCTTCGTCGGTTCTTCGAACCGCGTTTTCCCGACCGATATGAAGGCCGCGCCTTTGCTGCGCGCCTGGCTGCACCGCTTGCGCGAAGCGGGCGTGCAGTTTCACATGCGCCACCGCTGGACGGGCTGGCACGACGGCCAGCTGGCGTTCGCCACGCCGGACGGCGAACGCCTGCGCTCCTTCGATGCCGTGATCCTGGCGCTCGGTGGCGGCAGCTGGGCGCGCCTGGGATCGGACGGCGCCTGGGTGCCGTTGCTGCAAGGGCAGGGCGTGGCCGTGGCAGCACTGGCGCCGGCCAATTGCGGCTTCGACGTGGACTGGAGCGAGCATTTCAGCAGCCGTTACGCGGGCGAGCACCTGGCTACGCTGGCCATCACCGCGCATGACCTCGATGGCTTGACGGTCAAGCGCCAGGGACAGTGCGTCATCACGGCGGGCGGCATCGAAGGCGGCCTGATTTATGCGCTATCGGCCGCGCTGCGCGAGCAGATCGCGCGTGACGGCCGCACCACCATCTGGCTCGACCTGGCGCCTGACCACAGTCATCAGCGCGTGTTCGAGGAAGTCACGCGCCCGCGTGGCGCCCGCTCCATGTCCAGCCACCTGCAAAGCCGGCTGGGGATAAAAGGCGTGAAATCGGGCTTGCTGCGCGAATGCCTGGGCTCGGCCGACTTTGCCGACGAAGTCAAACTGGCTGCCGCCATCAAGCTGCTGCCCGTCACCTTGCAGCGCCCGCGTCCCATCGATGAAGCCATCAGCAGCGCCGGCGGGGTGGACTTCGGCGGCGTCGACGGCAGCATGCTGCGCGCCATGCCGGGCGTGTTTGTCGCCGGTGAAATGCTGGACTGGGAAGCGCCCACGGGCGGCTACCTGCTGACGGCCTGCCTGGCGCAAGGCAAGGCGGCTGGCGAGCAGGCGGTGGCGTGGCTGGAAGAGAAAGTCAATGCCAGATAATATCGCCTGACCCGCTTTTCTGCGCATCGCGCTGGCGCGGGTTGCCGTGGATGTGGATGTCGCCGCTGCCGCGCAAGGTCAGGTTGGTGGCGTCGCGCACGAAGACGGTGCTCGTGCCGGAGCCTTGCAGGCTGACGCTGGCCTTGTCGGCCGCCAGGTGCTCGGCATCGATATCGCCTGAGCCGCTCAGGTCGGCGCGCAGGAATTTCGTGTTGCCGCTGGCGGCGATGCGCCCGGAACCCACCATTTCCAGCACCACGCTGTCGCTGTTGCCGGCATTGATGTCGAGGTCGCCACTGCCGTTGACGGTGGCTTGGACCTGCTTGTAGCGTCCCGTGAAGCTGACGTCGCCCGAACCCGTCAATTCCAGGATGAAACTGTCGCCGGAAAATCCCGTGATCTTGCTGTCGCCATTGCCGTGCACTTCCACGCGCGTGAGCGATGGCAGCACCAGTTCCACCTGCAGCGGCTGGCGATGGTGGAACAGCATGCCTTTCGGGCCGATATGCAGGGTGGTGCCATCCTGCGTAGTGTCGACATTCGACAGCAGACGCTGTTCGCCGCTGACCTTCATCGATGGCGTGGCGCCGCGGCGCAGCACCAGGTCGATGGGCCCGGCCAGGTCGATGCTGTTGATGTTGGCGGAAATGGGGCGCGTTTCGCTGCGCACGGCGCGGCCGGCAGCGCTGCTGGGATTGCTGATCCCTTTGGCGCGCAGCGCCGCATACGACATGGCGATCAGGACTATGGCCAGCAAGAGCATGGACAGGCCAACTTTGAGCAAGCGTTTCATGGCAGCCTTTCTAGTGACCTTTGAGCAGGGAGACATTCATGGCGATGTAGCGCTTGATACCGATCAAGGTATAGCGCGTGACCACCAGACTGAGCAGGAAGATGGCGATACCGCCGAGCAGCATGCCCGCGCCAAAGATGGTTTGCGTGGTGCGCGCATCGCGGTCCATGTCGGTGGAGATGCGGATACCGCCGCCGGCCAGCGCTTCGGCCCGCTCCAACATGCGCGAGGAAGCCCCGGGCGCCCCGGCCTCGGACTCGGCCGGGTCACGCTGCAAGGGGCCGGGCACGTGGTCGATTTCGATGCCCGTGTCGCCGATGGTGATGCGCGTTTCGCGCCGCTCGCCGCCTTCGCCGCCTTCGCCGCCGTCATCGTCATGGATGAAGACGTGGCGCAAGGGGCCATCGAGCACCAGTTCGTTGGCGCCGGACAAGCCGCTGGCCGTGATGGCAATGCCGGCCAGGTAAAAACTCAGGCCGACCGCATACAGGGTGGCCAGCAGGGCCGCGTAGACGGCGGCAGGTACGACCATGAACAGGTTGAAGATGGCCAGGCCCACCAGCGACACGAGCAGGCGCAGCAGGTTGACGGGGGTTTTCTTCTGTTCGAAGGCCTGGCGGTGCGTGCTGCTGCGCAAGGTGAGGGCGATTTTTTTCGGTTCGCCCAGGTCGTCGGCGATCTCATGCTCGCTGCGGCCGGCCGCAGCGCCTTCGATGAAGGTCTGTTCGTAATAATCGAGCGTCTTGGCCACCAGGTCCGGTGGCAAGCCTGCCAGCGCGCGCCGCAGAGAGTCGAGATAATCTTGCTTGTTCATCATATTCTTCCTGTGCGTCCGCTTTGCCGCTTCAGCCCATGGCCGGCAGCAGCATGCTTGCCTGGCTCAGCATCAGTGGTGCTTGTGGCGTTTGCTGTCCGTGAATGATGGTCAGGGTGGCCAGTGCCACACACGCGAGCAGCGCCAGGGCTTTCAAGCTGTTTTTCAAGTGCAAGGTGGTGTGCATGGTATTCCCCGTGGCATGGCCGTTGTCGATGATCAGACTGTACCCAAGCGCGGCCTGGCGCACCAGCGCGGTGCGACAGAATGCAATTTCGCGGGGGCGAGCGACACCAGGGCAGGATGCAGCGTCAAGTCTGTTGTGACGCCTTGCCCGTGGTGACGCCCCTGGCGGCCGCCACGCCGCTGCGCACGGCCGCCTCGATGGTGGCAGGATAGTCTTGCTTCCGGTCAGCATTGGCCGTGTAGTCGCCCGCCAGCAGCAAGCCCGGCATGCCGCTGGCGTTGTCGGGACGCAATAAATCGGGCGTGCAGGCAAAGGTGGCGCGCTTTTCCGTGATCAGCTGGGTCCAGACGGGCTGCGCCAGTTCCGGACGCTGCAATACTTGCGCCAGTTGCGCCGCGATGGCTTGCGCCAGCGGCCCATGGCCTTGCTCGGCGGCAGGACCGGAGGCGCTGATGACGACGGCCAGCAAGCCCGCCTGGCTTGCGTCAAGCTGGCCCCGGTCGAAGACGAACTGGCCCCAGTGCTGTTGTTCTGGCGCATCGACGAGCGCGTAAAACGGCAAGTCCAGGCGCACGCTGGCGTCGTACTGCAGGTAGCAGGTGCTGATGGCTTCCGGCGTGAACGCCTGCATGCGATTGATGACGTCGGCCAGGCGTGCGTCGTGCAAGTCTTGCAGCAGGCTGGCAGCCTGCACGGATGAGGTGGCGACGATCACGCCATCAAAGCTTCCCCCGTCATCGACGCCGTCATCGAGTCTCCAACGGCCATCGGGCAAGGCGTGCAAGGCGTCCACCTTGGCGCCCGTGCGCACTGCGCCGCCATGCTGTTCCACATAGCGGGCAGCCGCCTCGGGCAACAGGGCACTCAGGTTCGCCTTCGGGATCAGCATGTCGGAGGCGCGCCGGCGGCTCGCCCCCAGGCTGTCGCGCAGCACGTTGAGGAAGACGCGGGCCGAGGCCCGCTCGGGCGGGGTATTCAGCGCTGCCAGGCACAGCGGGTGCCACATCAGCCGGTTCAAACGATCCGTCTGGTCGAAGCGCTGCAGCAACTCGGTCACCGAGCAATCGTTGTACAACTGCCAGCCCATCGTGCGCATGGCGGTGGAAAAGCGCATCAGGGCCAGCTTGTCGGCGCGCTGCAAACCTTTGGCGCGCAGCAGGGCCCACGCCAGGTGCAGCGGTGCGGGCAGGCGCGGCGCCAGAAAATCCATGCCACCGGAGTTTGCCGGATAGCGCATCTGCAGGGGCAGGGTGAGGATCAGTTCGGCAGGGTCTTGGCCCGCGAGCTTGATCAGGCGCAAGGTTTCCGTGTAGGCGCCCAGCAAGATGTGCTGGCCGTTGTCGAGTACGGTATTTTCTCTTTCGACGCGGCGCGCGCGACCGCCCAGGGTGCGCGCCGCCTCGAACACGCTCACCGAATGGCCGGCGCGCGCCAGTTCCATGGCCGCCGCGCAGCCGGCCCAGCCGGCACCGATGACGGCGTAGCGTTGCTTCACGTTACTCTCAGCCACGAACCCAGGTCTTCCAGGCCAGCCACAGTTTGCGGATCGGCGTGAGCGAAATGCGCTGTTTCAGCACGTGGTAGCCATCGCGCTCGACTTCATTGAGCACGGTGCGGTAGATGGCGGCCATGATCAGGCCCGGGCGCTGGGCGCGGCGGTCTTCCGCCGGCAGCAGGGCGAAGGCTTCGTCATACGCCTTTTGCGCGCGCGCCACCTGGAAACGCATGAGGTTTTCGAAATTTTCGCTGTGGCGCGCGTTCAGCAGGTCGGCCGCCGTCACATTGAACTGCTGCAATTCGCTGATCGGCAGGTAGATGCGCCCCTTGCGCGCATCTTCGCCCACGTCGCGGATGATGTTGGTCAGCTGGAAGGCATGGCCCAGTTTTTCCGCGTACAGCAGCGTTTCCGGGCGGGTCGCGCCGAAGATACTGGCCGACAAGATGCCCACCACGCTGGCCACGTGCCAGCAATAGCGGCTCATGGCCTGGTAATCGAGGTAGCGGGTCTGGTTCAAGTCCATTTCCATGCCGTCGATGATGGCCTGCAAATGCTTTTCTTCCAGTTGATACACGGCCAGGTGCGGCTGCAGCGCGCGCATCACGGGATGCGTGGGGTTGCCCTCGTACATGGCCTTGACTTCCTTGCGCCACCAGACCAGCTTGGTGCGTGCCACGGCTTCGTCCGTGCAGTCGTCGACCGTGTCATCGACTTCGCGGCAGAACGCGTACAGGGCCGTGATGGCCTTGCGGCGTTCGGCCGGCAGGAACAGGAAGCTGTAGTAGAAGCTGGAGCCGCTCTGGGCGGCCTTTTGTTGGCAGTATTCGTCGGGAGACATAGTCAAAAGAGCAAGGGTTGCAGATCGAAGCCGCTATTCTATCGTCTTACAGAGTGGGCGACGGGGGAAAAGCCGTTTTTACTTGTGTCTCTTGATGCAGGCTTTTGCGCGACATGCGCAGCGCGCGCCAGAAAATGATCAGCCAGTCGCGCTTTTCCAGTTTCGGGCGGCGCCGGAACACGTCGTAATTGACCGCTTCGATGGCTTCGAGGATGCGCAAGCCCCCTTGCACCACCAGACGCAGTTCCCAGCCGATGCGCCCGCGCAAACGCAGGGCCAAGGGCGCGCCGGACAGCATCAGGGCGCGCGTGCGGGCCACTTCGAAGCGCATCAGGGCGCTCCACTTGCCGTGCGCCTCGGGCCGCTCGAAGGCGGCGGCGGAGACGGCAAAGCGGCTCAGGTCTTCCATCGGCAGGTAGATGCGCTCTTTTTGCTGGTCGATGGCGACGTCTTGCAGGAAATTAATTAGTTGCAAAGCTGAACATATGGCATCGGAATCGCGTACATTCTGTTCATCGGCCGCGCCGTACAGGTGCAGCATCAGCAGCCCCACGGGGTTGGCGGAACGGGCGCAGTAATCGAGCACGTCGTCGTAGCTGGCGTAGCGCGTCGTTTGCACATCCTGCTTGAAGGCCGACAACAGATCGTAAAACGGTTTCAGCGGCAACTGGTGTTTGGCGATGACGGCGGCCAGGCGTTCGAACATGGCGGCGTTCTCGCCTGCATGGCCTTCGTGGCGTGCGATACGGCCCAGCGCCTCTTCGTAGGCGTGCAGAGCGGCCAGGCGTTCGGCCGGCGTGGCGTCGCCTTCATCGGCCAGGTCGTCGGCGCTGCGGGCGAAGGCATAGATGGCTTCGACGGCGGGCACCAGGCGGCGCGGCAGTAAAAATGATGCAACAGGAAAATTTTCGTAATGGTCTACAGGCATTGAACACGCTTCTCTAGTCTTGCGTTTGTCCGGCACCCCTCAAACGCTGGAATGTGGCGGACGTTGTACGGCTCAAGATTAATGACGCAAAAGTCACTAAAAACTTTTACGCACGATTATAATTAATAACCAGAAAGTCATTAGAGGGAGTCACTCCCTGTCATGATCAAGCTGATATTGTCACAAATTTAAGGATATCGCGTGCGAAAAAATTTGGCTTATCCCCATCGGCAAGCAAAAAGTTTCTCCGCATAAAAATATTACAGCCCGCATAGTAAAGGAAAATACCTTGTTTGCCCTGAAAACCCTGCGCCGCGAGACCGGTGCACCCGCGCTGCCCGCCCTGCGGCTGATCGCCGCCGCCGCCCTGGCGCTGAGCCTGGCGGCCTGTTCCAAGCCCGCCGTCAAAGTGGAAGACGTGCGCCCCGTGCGCGCGATCGTGTTGTCTAGCAGTAATGTTGATGTGAGTGCCGAGCTGGCGGGCGAGGTCGTGCCCCGCGTGGTGTCGCAGCTGGGCTTCCGCGTGGGCGGCAAGATCGTCGCGCGCCAGGTCGAGGTGGGCGCCAGCGTGAAAAAGGGGCAAGTGCTGATGCAACTCGATCCCGTCGACTTGCAGCTGTCGCAGGCCCAGGCCAAGGCGTCGCTGGTCAGCGCGGAAACGAGCCGCGACCTGGCGCGCGCGGAATTGAAGCGCTACCAGGATTTGCGCGAGAAAAATTTCGTCAGCCAGGCCGTGCTCGATGGCAAAAATGCCACCTACAAGGCGGCGCAGGCGAACGTGGAAGCGGCGCAAGCCCTGTATCGTGGCCAGGCCAACCAGTCCGGCTATGCCAGCTTGCTGGCCGACGTCGATGGCGTCGTCACGCGCATCGAGGCCGAAGTGGGGCAGGTGGTGGCGCCCGGTGCGCCCGTGGTGCAAGTGGCCAAGAGCGGCGAGAAGGAAGTCGTGATCGGCATTCCCGAAGACAAGGTTGACACCTTGCGCGGCGTCAAGGATGTGGTGGTGCGCCTGTGGGCCGACCCGAAGCAAGGCTTGCCCGGCAAGATACGTGTCGTGTCGCCCGTGGCCGATGCCGCCACGCGCACCTATCTGGCCAAGGTCAGCATCCCGGACGCGCCGCAAGCGCGCCTGGGCATGACGGCCGTGGTGCAGTTCGCTTCGCAGACGGCCACGCCGCAGATCAAGGTGCCGCTGACGGCGCTGTTCAATGAAAAGTCGCAAAGCTCCGTCTGGGTGGTGGAAAACGGCGCCGTGAAGCTGGTGCCGGTGACGGTGGGTGGCGTGGCGGGCAATGAGTTGCTGCTGACCTCGGGCGTGAAAGCGGGCCAGACGGTGGTCACGGCCGGCGTCAACCTGCTCAAGCCTGGGCAGAAAGTCTCGATTCTGGGCGCCGAACTGGCCAGCAAGCCTGATGTGGCCGCGGCCCCCGTCAGTGTGGGTGCGGCCAAATGAAGGGCGGCTTCAATCTGTCGCGCTGGGCCCTCGAACACATCCCGCTGACGCGCTACCTGATGGCCGTGCTGCTGATCGGCGGCATGCTCAGCTATGCCAGCCTGGGCCAGGATGAAGATCCCCCGTTTACCTTCCGCGCCATGGTCTTGCAAGCGTACTGGCCCGGTGCCACGGCGCTGCAGATGGCCGAGCAGGTAACGGACAAGCTGGAAAAGAAACTGCAGGAAACGCCGTATATCGACGAGATCACCAGCTATTCGAAGCCCGGCGAAACCTTGATCCTGCTGGAGTTGCGCGAATCGGCGCCGCCCAAGGAAACGGCGGCCGCCTGGTATCAGGTGCGCAAGAAGATCGGCGATATCCAGGGCACCTTGCCGGCCGGCGTCGTGGGCCCGTTCTTCAATGACGAGTTCGGCGACACGTATGGTTCCATCTTCGCCCTGTCCGGCGACGGTTTTACCTACGCGGAAATGAAGGATTACGCGGACAAGGTACGCCAGGAACTGCTGGCCGTGGGGCAGGTATCGAAGGTGGAACTGTTCGGCGTGCAGGATGAAAAGATCAATATCATCTTTTCGCACAAGAAATTTGCCCAGCTGGGCATTCCATTTGACGCCATCGTGCAGCAATTGTCCGCGCAAAACAGCATCAATGCCACGGGCGTGCTGGTGACGCCGACGGATAATCTGCAAGTGCGCGTGACGGGCGCCATGCTGACCGTCAAGGACCTGGAAAACCTGGAGCTGCGCGCCAACGGCACCACCTTCCGCCTCGGCGACTTTGCCACGGTGAAACGCGAATTCGTCGATCCGCCGAAGGACAAGATGCGTTTCAACGGCAAGGAAGTGATCGGCCTGGGTGTATCGATGGAAAAGGGCGGCAACATCATCGACATGGGCAAGGCCCTGCAAGCAACGGTGACGCGCATGAAGAGCGAGTTGCCGGTCGGTATAGAGTTGCAGCGCGTGTCGAACCAGCCGGAAGCCGTGTCTGCCTCCGTGGGCGAGTTCGTGCATACCCTGGTCGAAGCCATTCTGATCGTGCTGGCCGTCAGCTTTGTCGCGCTGGGCTTGCATACAAAACCGCTGCGCATCGACGTGCGCCCGGGCCTGGTGGTGGCGCTGACCATCCCCCTGGTGCTGGCCGTGACCTTCCTGTTCATGCGCCTGCTCGACATCGATTTGCACAAGATCTCGCTGGGCGCTCTGATCATCGCGCTGGGCTTGCTGGTCGATGACGCCATCATTGCCGTCGAAATGATGGTGCGCAAGATGGAAGAGGGCATGTCGCGTTTCGACGCGGCCACGTTCGCCTACACCTCGACGGCGATGCCCATGCTGACGGGTACATTGATCACGGTGGCGGGCTTCTTGCCCATCGGCCTGGCCAAGTCGGCCGCCGGCGAATACACGTTCTCCCTGTTCTCGGTGAATGCGCTGGCCCTGATCATCTCGTGGGTGGTGGCCGTCGTCTTTACGCCCTACATCGGCTACGTCTTGCTGAAAGTGAAACCGCACGCGCATAACGACCATGAATTGTTCGATACGCCGAATTTCCGCCGCTTCCGCCGCGCCGTCACCTGGTGCGTGGAATGGCGCAAGACGACGATAGCGGCCACCCTGGCCATCTTTGCGCTGGGCATTTACGGCTTCAACTTTATCGAAAAGCAATTCTTCCCCGATTCCAGCCGTCCTGAACTGATGGTGGAACTGTGGTCGCCCGAAGGCACGACCTTTGCCGCGAATGAAAAGCAGGTGAAGAAATTCGAGGCGTTTGTGGGCAAGCTCGACGGCGTGGACAGCGTCACCAGCTATGTGGGCACGGGCAGCCCCCGTTTCTACCTGCCGCTGGACCAGATCTTCCCGCAGACCAATGTGTCGCAAGTGGTGATCCTGCCGAAGAGCCTGGCGGATCGCGAGCAGCTGCGCCAGAAGATCATCGATGTCTTCAAGAAGGATTTCCCGGAAGTGCGGGGCAGGGTAAAACTGTTGCCGAACGGACCACCGGTGCCGTATCCCGTGCAATTCCGTGTCACGGGGCCGGAAGTGGCGGGCGTGCGCGCCATCGCCGACCAGGTCAAGGACATCATGCGCGCCAATCCGAACACACTGGGCGTCAATGACAACTGGAATGAGTCGGTGAAAGTGCTGCGCCTGGACCTGGATCAGGACAAGATGCGTGCGCTGGGCGTCACCTCGAAAACCGTGATGCAGGCGGCCAATACGATACTCTCGGGCACCGTCATCGGGCAGTTCCGCGAAGACAACAAGCTGATCGATATCCAGGTGCGCCAGCCTTTGGCCGAGCGGGCGACGATTTCCGTGCTGAATGACACGAATATTCCGACGGCAACAGGCAAGTCCGTGCCCATCTCGCAGCTGGCCCGCGTGCATTTCGTGTGGGAGCCGGGCGTGGTCTGGCGCGACAAGCGCGAATGGGCCATTACCGTGCAGTCGGACGTGGTCGACGGCATCCAGGGCGCGACAGTCTCGACGCAGCTGGCGCCGCAGCTCGACGCCTTGCGGGCCAAGATGCCGGACGGCTACCGCATCACCGTGAAAGGCGTGGCGGCCGACAGCGGCGAGGCGGAAGCGTCGATTGCCACCAATCTGCCGCTGGCCATCTTCATCATCTTCACCTTGCTGATGCTGCAGCTGCACAGTTTTTCGCGTTCCCTGCTGGTGTTTCTGACGGGGCCGCTGGGCGTGGCGGGCGCTGCCTTTGCCTTGCTGGCGCTGGGCCGGCCACTTGGTTTTGTGGCCAACCTGGGCATCATCGCGCTATTCGGCATGATCATCCGCAATTCGGTGATCCTGGTCGACCAGATCGAGCAAGACATCAACGATGGCTCGGCGCCATGGGATGCCATCATCGACTCGGCCGTGCGCCGCTGCCGCCCCATCGTGCTGACGGCCGCCGCCGCCGCACTGGCCATGATTCCCTTGTCGCGCTCCGTCTTCTGGGGCCCGATGGCGGTGGCCATCATGGGCGGGCTGATCCTGGCGACGGCCTTGACTTTACTGTTCCTGCCGGCTCTGTATGCGGCCTGGTTCCGGGTCAAGAAGCCGGAGCCGTCGGCAAGAGAAGCGAGTACGCCAGCTGTGTAATTCACCCAAACGGCGAAAATGCCGGGGTCGTACCCTCAGGGTACGACCCCAGTGCTTGCTTTTGGGGTAAAGATGCCGCCACACTGACCGGTGGCGCTCTCTGAGGCGCAGCAAAAAAAGGCGGCATTCCTCTGGGAAATCCAGTAGAATGCCGCCTTTGCTTTGCCGAGGGCTTGCACTATCAGTCCACGGTAGCCAGATCGTTCCCGAGTTGTTAAAATCAGGGAAGCAAGTAGTACCAAGTAGTACAAAATGCGGATGTGGTGGAATTGGTAGACACGCTGGTCTTAGAAGCCAGTGCTTCGGCTTGGGAGTTCGAGTCTCCCCATCCGCACCAATCCGGGTTGTTCCAGCCCGGAAGTGCAGCACCATCAAGATATGCTCCAAGGCAGTCATCAACCGAGTGCGCCGAGCGCGGCCAGTTGCCGGCTCGATAGTTGCACCATCTGCGCAATCAGCGTCTGCGCATGCGGGTAGCCCCTTCTTTCCATCAATTTATCATCTTCAGTCAGCGGCCAAAGTGCCTGCAACACGTGTTGCCGCGCCTGCGGCCAGTGTTGCTCTTGCGACCACGTGGACGTTGGTAGTTGCCTGTTCAGCAGGTGCAGCGCCTGCTCCGTCATCGCCAGCTCTTGCTGCGCCTGCAGGCCCAACGTGTCGCTTCGGGGCGGCGGCTGTTGCGCCAGATAAGTATCGAGCTTGCGGCTCTGGCGCTCGTACAGGTCGAGCAGCAGATGCAGGGTAGCGCCGCTGGGACGCCGTTGCGTGTCGAGCGCGTCGAGCACATCCAGCAGCCAGTGCGTCATGTGCCGCCCCGCCAGTCCCAGCTCCGGCCAGGTAGTGCTTTGCAATTGCTCGCCCAGGTAGCGGGCGCGGTCGATGGCGCGCCGTCTGCCGCTCATGTGCTGGCCGATGGGGCCGTACTGTGGTGCCAGCGCCGCTTCCTGCCGCTCGGCCTGCAGGCACAGCAAGGCCAGGTGGACATACACATGAAAGGCAGCCAGGGCGCGGTGGGCATCCCAATAGTGATTGCCGTCATCATCGGGCGCATTCCACAGCGAACAGACCTTGGCGCCATCCTCGCGCGCATAATCGGGCGCCAGCAGGCTATGGCCGTGGCGGAAGTCGTACAGTTTCTGGTGCAGGGATTCGTGCAGCAAGTGCTCGGCCAGCCACCAGGGGTTGCCGATCAGTTCCTGGTTCAGGAACACGCTGCCATTGACGCGAAATTGCGAGCTGGAGGCCTTGCCGCGCCACGTGCCCAGCTTGGGAAACAAGGCGATCAATTGCACATGAGAGAGCGCGCTGGCCGTCAGGCGGGGCAGCAGGGTTTCCAGTAGCCGCAGGCCGCGGTGCAGCAGGACCCGTTCCTGCGGCGTGGGCGTGGACAGCGGCGCGCCGTAGTTATCTTCCATCACGGCAAGGAAGGCGCGCGCATACGGCGTGCCTTGCTGCCAGGCATGCCATAGATAGGTGTCTTCGTTTTGCGGGCTACCGCTACCCTCTTTGTGCAGGCGCGCCATGGGCGGCAAATGGGCCACCAGCGGGCCGCCGGGAAAGCCCGCCTGCAGATGCGCGTGGGCCTCCTGGAACAGCGCCGCGCATTGCGGCAAAGGCAATCCGTACTCGTCGCCCAGATGCAACTGGCGCATGGCGTGTTGCACGGCGCAGCGCAGCACCGTGTCGCCCAGCAACTGGCGCCGGCGCACGGGTGGCGCCGCATCGAGCAGCGTGGCCAGGCTGTCCGCCTCGGGCAGGGCGCCACCGAGCTTGTGCAGGCGCCGCCGGTAGGCGACGGCCAGCTGGTCGCGGATATAGTTGCTGTCGCCAAAGGCGCGGTGGCTGGCCAGCGCCGTTTCCACGGCGGTCAGCACGTCCGCATCCGGTGCTGCGGCACGCACGGCAAGCGCAGCCACTGCCGGATCAGGCGGCGGTGGGGTGGTCGTGGTCGTGATGGCCGTCTCCCTGCATGCGCAATTCCATTTCATCGACTTCCGTCTGGATTTTTTGCAGGTCGTCATCGCTTACGCCGTCGAGCAGGCGGCTGAGAACCATTTGCAGCTTGGCTTTGGCGTTGCTGGAACCGCCGGGTGCGCTATCGCTCATGATATTTTCTCCACTAAATTCACTTGGAGTGCGTAGCGGTGGCTTAGGTTTGCCTGAAAAATGGCCAAATTGAGGTAAATCAAAGGTTTTTTGACTGAAATCTTCGTCAAGAGCGCATTTCTTTGTTTCGGACGGAGCGACAGTTCGCATATACTAATGAACGAAGCAGGCTGGAAAGCCTGTCTCTGGCGAAGTAAGAAAAGCCGGGGCAAGAGTAAAGACAGGGCAACCCAGGCTGTGGCGATTCATTCGCCGCCGCTGGCATCCTCTGTGGCCGGGCTGCAAAGCCAGCCACTTTCCCGAAGTCCTTTGTTATAATGCCACGCTTTACCGAATGATGGCCGGCCTTGCATTTACTTGGAAGCAAGGCTGGACGCTCGGAGCCCTGTCGCAGTACTGGAAGCGGCGGATTGTTTGGTGCCTGGTGCGGGTTTTTCCCTCAGCCGGGTAGACCAGGTCCATCGTCCTGTTTTCAGTACTTTTACAGATGAATATGCGAGCGAGTGAAGCTGGACCCATGTCTTGCCGCCAGTGATGGCGCAAGGGGTCGGGTCTTCTTTTCTCGCACCAACAGTGTTTATTTTTTGGACGATTTTTTACATGGCAACTGCAGTCGAAACCTTGGGCAAACTCGAACGTCGTATCACGATCTCCTTCCCGCTGACGGACGTCCGCACGGAAGTTGAGAAGCGCCTGAAAGTGCAAGCCCGTACGGCTAAGGCACCGGGCTTCCGTCCGGGCAAAGTGCCGTTGAAAATGGTCGCAGCACAATACGGCTACCAAATTGAATCCGAAGTGCTGAACGATAAAGTCGGCCGCGCGTTCAACGACGCCGCCAACGAAAACAATCTGCGCGTGGCCGGTTTCCCGAACATCGTGCCGAAAGAAGAAGCAGCCGAAGGCCAGCTGGCTTTCGATGCAACCTTCGAAGTGTATCCGGAAGTCGCCATCGGCGACCTGACGGCCGTTGAAATCGAAACCGTGCAAGCCGAAGTGTCGGAAGCCGAAATCGACAAGACCATCGATATCCTGCGCAAGCAGCGCGTGCACTTCCACACCAAGGGCGAAGCTGGCGAACACGGTGACGGCGGTGAGCCGATCGCTGCCAACGGCGACCGCGTGACCGTCGACTTCGTCGGCTCGATCGACGGCGTTGAATTCCCAGGCGGCAAAGCTGAAGGCTACGCTTTCGTGCTGGGCGAAGGCCGCATGCTGCCAGAATTCGAAGCCGCGACCCTGGGCCTGAAAGTGGGCGAGTCCAAGACTTTCCCATTGTCGTTCCCTGAGGACTACCATGGCAAGGACGTGGCCGGCAAAACCGCCTCGTTCACCATCACGCTGCAAAAGCTGGAATGGGCGCACCTGCCGGAAGTCGATGCCGAATTCGCAAAGTCCCTGGGCGTTGCCGATGGCGACCTGGCCAAAATGCGCGAAGACATCAAAGTCAACCTGCAGCGTGAAGTCGCTGGCCGCGTAAAAGCACGCAACAAGGAAGCCGTCATGGACGCGCTGATCAAAGTTGCTGAGCTGGACGTGCCAAAAACGCTGATCGCTCAAGATTCCGAGCGCCTGGCCGAAATGACCCGTCAAGACATGGCGCAGCGCGGCATGAACGTCAAGGACGTGCCTTTCCCAGCAGAACTGTTCGCAGAAAAAGCCGAGCGTCGCGTACGCCTGGGCCTGATCCTATCGCAACTGGTAGGCGACAACAACCTGCAGGCGACGCCTGAGCAAGTCAAGGCGCAAATCGAAGATTTCGCCCAAAGCTACGAAGATCCACGCGAAGTACTGAAGTACTACTACAGCGACCGTCGTCGTCTGGGTGAGATCGAAGCCCTTGTATTGGAAGAAAACGTCGTCACTTACGTGTTGGGCCTGTCGAAAGTCACGACGAAAGCAGTTGCTTTCGACGAACTGATGGGAAGCAACGCACAAGCGTAAACCAGTTGGTATCCGGATGCCATTATTGCCTTTGACACCAAACAAAAACCGTAGCGAGCGGATGGGAGTTGTGGCTGAGAAGCGGAGCTGTGCGAATGCACAGTGAGCATCGGAGGCCGCAAATCGCGACGCGCAGTAGGTTTTGTTTGGTGTTCCAAGGTGTTGGTAGCACCCTCTAACTGCTTCACAAGGAAATGAAATGACAGGTATGAACCGTAATCCGGCGCTGGACACAGAGATGCTCGGCCTGGTGCCGATGGTGGTGGAACAAAGCGGTCGCGGCGAGCGCTCGTATGATATTTACTCGCGCCTGCTGAAGGAACGCTTGATTTTCATGGTCGGCCCGGTCAATGATCAGATGGCCAACCTGGTTGTCGCCCAGCTGCTGTTCCTGGAAAGCGAAAATCCGGAAAAGGAAATCTCGCTCTACATCAACTCGCCAGGTGGTTCGGTCTCGGCCGGCATGGCCATTTACGACACCATGCAGTTCATCAAGCCGGACGTCTCGACCCTGTGCACGGGCATGGCCGCTTCGATGGGCGCTTTCCTGCTGGCCGCTGGCGCCAAGGGCAAGCGTTTCTCGCTGCCGAACTCGCGCATCATGATTCACCAGCCGTCCGGTGGTTCGCAAGGCATGGCGTCCGACATCGAGATCCAGGCAAGGGAAATCCTTTATCTGCGCACCCGCTTGAACGGCATCATGGCCGAGCGCACGGGCCAGTCGATCGAACAGATCGCCAAGGACACCGACCGCGACCGTTTCATGTCCGCCGACGAGGCCGTTGAGTATGGTTTGATCGACAAAGTGTTGACCAGCCGCGCTTGATGAGCCCCTACCGGTATTGCTAAGTACGTAAGTTAACGCCCGGGCGATCAAACGTTCGGGCGTTTCGCTTTTATTTCGGGTAGCATGGAGCTTGTGCACGTTGTTGGCTTGCGCCATGGGTGGCTGCCTTTGCGGGCGACTACCGCACTCCGGCTTGCGATTTTGCAATATTGTTAATGCAGTTCCAACCAAAATGCCTTATGTCAGACAAAAAATCCTCTAGCGGCGAAAAATTACTGTATTGCTCGTTCTGCGGCAAAAGCCAGCACGAGGTGAAGAAACTCATCGCCGGCCCGTCCGTGTTCATTTGCGACGAGTGCATCGACCTGTGCAACGACATTATCCGTGATGAAACGTCGAGCATCGAAACGGTGACCGGTACCAAATCCGACCTGCCGACGCCGCAAGAAATTGCCGCCTTGCTCGATCAGTACGTGATCGGCCAGCAGACTGCCAAGCGCATCCTGTCGGTGGCGGTGTACAACCATTACAAGCGCCTCAAGCACCTGGGCAAGAAAGACGACATCGAACTGGCCAAGAGCAACATCTTGCTGGTCGGTCCTACCGGCTCGGGCAAGACCCTGCTGGCACAGACCCTGGCGCGCATGCTCAACGTGCCGTTCGTGATCGCCGACGCCACCACCCTGACCGAAGCCGGTTACGTGGGTGAAGACGTGGAAAACATCATTCAGAAGCTGCTGCAAAGCTGCAACTATGACGTCGAGAAAGCCCAGCGCGGCATCGTCTACATCGATGAAATCGACAAGATTTCGCGCAAGTCCGACAATCCGTCCATCACGCGCGACGTGTCGGGCGAGGGCGTGCAGCAAGCCTTGTTGAAACTCATCGAAGGCACGATGGCTTCCGTGCCGCCACAAGGCGGCCGCAAGCATCCGAACCAGGATTTCGTGCAGATCGACACGACCAACATCATGTTCATCTGTGGCGGCGCCTTTGACGGCCTGTCGAAAGTGATCGCCAACCGTTCCGAAAAGAGCGGCATCGGCTTCTCGGCCACGGTGCGCAGCAAGTCGCAAAGCTCGGCCAGCGAACTGATGTTGCAAGCGGAACCGGAAGATCTGGTCAAGTTCGGCCTGATCCCGGAACTGGTGGGCCGTCTGCCCGTCATCGCCACCCTGGCGGAATTGACGGAAGAGGCGCTGATCCAGATCCTGGTCGAGCCAAAGAATGCGCTGATCAAGCAGTATTCGAAGCTGCTCGAGATGGAAGGCGCGGAACTGGAGATTCGTCCGGCCGCCCTGCATGCAATCGCCAAGAAGGCGCTGGCGCGCAAGACCGGTGCCCGTGGCCTGCGTTCCATCCTGGAACATGCTTTGCTGGATGTCATGTACGAACTGCCGAGCGAACAAAATGTAGTGAAGGTCGTCATCGACGAAAATACCATCACCAGTGGCGCCAAACCTTTGTTGATTTATCAAGAGACTGCCAAGGCCTCCGGAGAAAATTGATTACTGCCGAGACAAATGCATAAAAAGGATTTTGATTCCTTAATGCATGGCAGTACAATTTAAATCAATGAGTGCAGGCTTCAATCGTAAAGCCACTCGCGGCGCTTAGCTGCGTGTGGCTTTTTTACTGTTAAAACTGCATTTGTTACAGTCATGCGGGTGTGTTTTGCGAAATAGACTTTATGTTTGTTTCACAGAATTATTTATTCTCGCCGGTCTTGTGTTTTGGCAGCGAGCGCCAACATCGTAAACACGCTTTCTATAAGGTACGCCATGACAACTTCCAAATTAACTGAGCAAACTCAACTGCCGTTATTGCCGTTGCGGGATGTCGTCGTTTTCCCGCATATGGTGATACCGCTGTTCGTTGGCCGTCCAAAGTCGATCAAGGCGCTGGAAGCTGCGATGGAGCAGGGCAAGAGCATCATGCTTGCCGCTCAAAAAGCAGCCGCGAAGGACGAGCCGTCCCCTTCGGATATCTATGAAATTGGCTGTGTCGCCAATATTCTGCAAATGCTGAAGCTGCCCGATGGCACCGTCAAGGTGCTGGTCGAAGGCGCGCAGCGTGCCCGTATCAACCACATCAGCGATGCGCCGACGCACTTCATCGCCGACCTGACGCCGCTCGAGTCCGAGCCGGGCGACGAGTCGGAAGTCGAAGCCATGCGCCGCGCGATCGTGCAGCAGTTCGACCAGTACGTCAAACTGAACAAAAAGATTCCACCGGAAATCCTCGCGTCCCTGTCGGGCATCGACGATGCCGGCCGCCTGGCCGACACGGTGGCCGCGCATCTGCCCCTGAAGCTGGAGCAAAAACAAGTCATCCTGGAAATTTTCAGCGTGGCCAAGCGCCTCGAACACCTGCTGGGTCAACTCGAAGGCGAGCTCGACATCCTGCAAGTGGAAAAACGCATCCGTGGTCGCGTCAAGCGCCAGATGGAAAAATCGCAGCGCGAGTACTACCTGAACGAGCAAGTCAAGGCGATTCAGAAAGAGCTGGGCGAGGGCGAAGATGGTGCCGACCTCGACGAGCTGGAGAAAAAAGTCGCTTCGGCCAAAATGCCGAAGGAAGCGCTCGACAAGGCTACCAACGAGCTGAAAAAGCTCAAGCTGATGTCGCCGATGTCGGCCGAAGCCACCGTCGTGCGCAACTACATCGACACCCTGGTCAACTTGCCTTGGAAAAAGAAATCCAAGGTCAATAACGACCTGGCGAATGCGGAAAAAGTGCTCGAGGGCGACCACTACGGCCTCGACAAGGTCAAGGAACGCATCCTGGAATACCTCGCGGTGCAACAGCGCGTCGACAAGCTCAAAGCGCCTATCCTGTGCTTCGTCGGTCCTCCTGGCGTCGGCAAGACCTCGCTGGGCCAGTCCATCGCCCGCGCCACGAACCGCAAGTTCGTGCGCATGGCCCTGGGCGGCGTGCGCGACGAAGCCGAGATCCGCGGCCACCGCCGCACCTACATCGGCTCGATGCCGGGCAAGATTCTGCAATCGCTGTCGAAAGTCGGCGTGCGCAATCCTCTGTTCCTGCTCGATGAAGTCGACAAGATGGGCGCCGATTTCCGTGGCGATCCTTCGTCGGCCCTGCTGGAAGTGCTCGATCCGGAACAGAACCACACGTTCTCCGACCATTACATCGAAGTCGATTTCGACTTGTCCGACGTGATGTTCGTGGCCACGTCGAACTCGTACAATATTCCGCCAGCCTTGCTTGACCGCATGGAAGTGATCCGTCTGTCCGGTTACACGGAAGATGAAAAGACCAGCATCGCGCAGCGCTATCTGCTGCCGAAGCAGATCAAGAACAATGGCTTGAAGGAAGAGGAAATCTCGGTGGCCGAGTCGGCCCTACGCGACATCATCCGCTACTACACGCGGGAAGCCGGTGTGCGTTCGCTCGAGCGTGAAGTGTCGAAGATCTGCCGCAAGGTAGTGAAGATGCTGCTGCTGAAGAAATCCGACAAGAAAGTCATCGTCAACTCGAAGAACCTGGATAAATTCCTCGGTGTGCGCCGCTATGATTTCGGTGTCGCAGAGAAAGAAAACCAGGTAGGCCAGGTGGTCGGTCTGGCATGGACGGAAGTGGGCGGCGATCTGCTGACCATCGAAGCCGTGTCGATGCCGGGCAAAGGCGGCATCATCCGCACCGGTACCTTGGGCGACGTCATGAAAGAGTCGATCGAGGCCGCCCGCACGGTGGTGCGCAGCCGGGCACAGCGCTTGGGCATCAAGGCGGACGTGTTCGAGAAGAGCGACATCCACATCCACGTGCCGGAAGGCGCGACACCGAAGGACGGTCCTTCGGCTGGCGCGGCCATGACGGTGGCGATGGTATCGGTCTACACGGGCATCCCCGTGCGTGCCGACGTGGCGATGACGGGCGAGATCACCTTGCGCGGCGAAGTGTTGCCGATCGGCGGCCTGAAAGAAAAGCTGCTGGCGGCCCATCGCGGCGGCATCAAGACGGTCCTGATTCCAGAGCAGAATGTGAAAGACCTGGCCGAAATTCCGGACAACGTCAAGAACAAGCTGGAGATCGTGCCCGTGCGCTGGATCGATAAAGTGCTGGAAATCGCCCTCGAGCGCATGCCGGAACCCTTGGTCGAAGTCGCTGCAGTGGAGGCTGTCACGGCCGCTGCGGCCAAGCCTGACGCGGCTGGCGAGGTGGTAAAACACTAACGTTTTACCCCTGTTTTCCCCAAACAAGCGCTTTTAGAGCGCTTGTTTTATATTGAAACGTGAATTGCGCCCCCAAAGCGCTTGACACATATACAGTGTGGCTTGTTTAATACGCCTGCACATTTTTTTCGCCGGACAGCTGTGGTGCCAAAAGTGCCGCAACGATACGGTAATCGTTTTATACCTTTGTAATTGGGGATGCTAGTGAACAAGACTGAATTGATCGACCACATTGCTGAAAAAGCTGACATTTCCAAAGCCGCCGCTGCGCGCGCACTCGACGCTGTTATCGGCGGCGTGACGGAAACTTTGAAAAACAACGACAGCGTAACGCTGGTTGGTTTTGGCACTTTCTCGGTCAGCGAACGCGCTGAGCGTACCGGCCGCAATCCGCGTACGAAAGAAGCGATCACGATCGAAGCAGCAAAAGTTCCAAAATTTAAAGCTGGTAAAGCTTTGAAGGATGCTGTAAACTAACGGACTTCGGTGAGGTGACAATCACCGGAAACATTTGGCGGCGCTTTCGGGTGCCGCGATTTCAGGGTTGAAGTTCTTCGAACGGCAAGCCTGGATGCAAATGAAAGTAGTACTGTGTATTTTTCGGAGTGGTAGTTCAGTTGGTTAGAATGCCGGCCTGTCACGTCGGAGGTCGCGGGTTCGAGTCCCGTCCGCTCCGCCAAAAAAATACGCTCTTAAGGAGTGGTAGTTCAGTTGGTTAGAATACCGGCCTGTCACGTCGGGGGTCGCGGGTTCGAGTCCCGTCCGCTCCGCCAGAATATAGAAGCCCGCGCTGCTGAATAAGTAGCGCGGGTTTTTCTTTTTCAGCGCCAGATTATCTCGGCGCGCCTGCTTTTAAAATCCCGTCCTGCCGTTTTGAATAAAAACACCTGCGTTTAAATCCGCCTTAAGCTGCGTCCGGTTAAATGCGCGAGCCCGGCGCCTTGCCGTCTGCGCGGCGCCAGGGCAGGGCGCGCGCCCTGATTTACTCTTGCTATAGCGCTATGGGCATTGTAGAATCAGGAGATAATGGCTTGGGCGTCAGAATCCTGCTTTAGTTCCAGCGCCAAGTTGTTGAATCTAAAGGGGAAGTGGACATCTGTCCCGTCCATTCCGCCGAAGAAATCAAGGCGAACGCATGTTCGCCTTTTTTTATAGTGATCCACTCATCCCGAATTGGCTGACCATGTTTGAATTTATTCGTACCCATCGACGCTTGATGCAGTTTCTCTTGATGCTGGTCATCGTCCCGTCTTTTGCACTGGTCGGTATCAGCGGCTACCAAAGCTTCGGCGATGAAGCGAACACCATCGCCAAGGTCGGCGACCAGGTCGTTACGCAGCAGCAATATGAAGAAGCGCAACGCCAGCAGATCGACCGCTACCGCCAGATGATGGGCGAGCAGTTCGACCAGAAAATGTTCGACACGCCGGAAGCGCGCCAGAGCATCCTCGACAACCTGATCGCCGAGCGCGCCGTGGCTGCCGAAGTGGGCCGCAGCCACCTGGTCATCAGCGATGCCGTACTGCAAAAGGAAGTGCTGGAAATCCCAGGCCTGACCTTGCCGGACGGTAAATTCGACCTGGAACGCTACAAGGCCATGCTGGCCGCGCAAGGCATGACGCCGCAAATGTACGATGCGCGCCGTCGCAGCGATATGGCCCTGCAGCAACTGGCTGGCGCCGTGCAAGGCACCGCCTTCGCGCCGAGCACTGTCTCCAAGCGCCTGTCCGACATCACCTCGGAAGAGCGTGAAGTGCAGGAACTGCTGCTGCCGATCGCCCAGTACGTGTCGGAAGTCAAAGTGACGGACGCCATGATCAAGGCTTTCTATGACAAGAACAGCAAGTTCTTCGAAATTCCGGAACAAGCCAAAATCGAATACGTCGTGCTGGACGACAGCGCTGCCGGCGAACAAGTCGACGTCACCGAGGCCGACGTCACCGGCTACTACGCGAAGAACCAGAAAGCCTATACGACGCCAGAAGCGCGCCAGGCCAGCCACATCCTCGTAGCCGTCAAGAAAGACGCCTCGGCCGCCGACAAGGCAGCCTCCAAGGCCAAGGCTGAAGCCATCCTGGCTGACGTGCGCAAAACGCCAACCAGCTTTGCCGCCGTGGCCAAGGCCAAGTCGGAAGACCCGGCTTCCGCCGAACAGGGCGGCGACCTGGGCGTGATTGGCAAGGATGGCTTGCCGGCACCACTGCTGAGCGCGGTAAGCAAACTCAAGCAAGGCGAAATCAGCGATGTCGTCGCTTCCGATTTCGGCTACCACATCCTGACCGTCACCTCGCTCAAGCCACAGCACGTGAAAGCGCTGGACGAAGTACGTGGCGAAATCACGGCCGACTTGCGCAAGCAATTTGCCGCCAAGAAGTATTCGGAAATGGCTACCGTCTTTACCGAGACTGTGTATGACCAATCGGACAGCCTGAAACCGGTGGCCGACAAGCTGAAACTGAAAGTGGAAAGCGTCGCCAACCTGTCGCGCACGCCGTCGCCAGCACTGGGCAAGGCGCCGTTCAACAACGCCAAGTTCCTGACCGCCATCTTCTCGAACGATTCGCTGAAAGACAAGCGCAACACGGAAGCCGTTACCGTTGCACCGAACGTGCTGATCGCTGGCCGCGTAGTGGAATTCAAGCCAGCCAGCAAGCGTCCGCTGGCTGAAGTCGAAGCGATGATCCGTCAGCGCGTGACGATGGAAGAAGCGGAAAAGCTGGCGAAGAAAGCCGGCGAAACCAAGCTGGCCGCCTTGAAAGCTTCCGGTGATGCGACCGGTTTCGGCGCCGCACAATGGGTGTCGCGCAGCAAGCTCGACGGCATCAACCGCGCCGCCATCGCGCAAGTCATGAAAGCTGACACGAGCAAGCTGCCAGCCTACGTGGGCGTGGACTTGCCAGCCCTGGGCTACGGCATCTACCGCATCGGCAAGGTGCAACAGCCGGCGCAAGTGGATGCAGCGCGCCGCCAGCAAGAGAAAGACCAGATCAGCGGCATCCTGGCACAACAGGAAATGTTCGATTACGTCGAATACCTGAAAGCCAAAGCCAAGGTGAAGATCGTCAAGCCGGTCACCGCCCCGGCCGCCGCAGCGCCAGAAGCACCGTAATTAGTTTTAGCCCATAAAAATAGCCGCTTTTGAGCGGCTATTTTTTTGTCTGCCACATTGGCTGGCTTACTTGGCTTTCAGCAACGGCGCCAGTTGCGGCCAGATATTTTTCAAAATCGTCGGATGCGCTTGCGCATTCGGGTGCATGCGGTCGGCCTGGAACAGCTGCGGCTGGTCGGCGATGCCTTCGAACATGAAGGGCACCAGCGGCGCCTTCCATTCCTTCGCCAGCTTGCCGTACACGCCGTAAAACTGCTCCCCATAGGCGCGGCCATAGTTCGGTGGCATGCGCATGCCCACCAGCACCACCTGCGCGCCCGATTTTTTGGCGGCCTCACCCATGGCGCGCAGATTCGCTTCGGCGGCTGCCACGGGCAAGCCGCGCAAGCCGTCGTTGGCGCCCAGTTCGATCAGCACGACGTCGGGCTGGTGCTTCGTCAGCAGGGCGGGCAGGCGCGCGCGGCCGCCGCTGGTGGTCTCGCCGCTGATGCTGGCGTTGACGATGCGCGTGTCGTTCTTTTGCGCGGCCAGCCGCTGTTCCAGCAGCGCCACCCAGCCCGTGCCCCGCGCTAGGCCATATTCGGCCGAGAGACTATCGCCGAGCACCAGCAGCGTTTTTGGTGCAGAATAGGCGTTCGTCATGCCTGACACCAGCAGCAGGGCTGCCGCAGGAAGCAGGGACAGCGTGCGCCGCCGCATGCGGCTGCTGTCCTTGACACTCATTTGTTCACGAATTTTTTTAAGATAGATCAGCATGCCCGAATTCCCTAAAGCGACTTCCACCAGTTTTCTCCCATCAGACGCTGCGGCCCAGCGGCCCGCCGCACTCAACAGTCAAAACAGCCAAAATGCCCGGCCGGCCATCGAAGTGGTCCAGCTGGCCAAGCGCGTACCCGATGCCGATGGTGAGCTGACCATCCTGCATCAAGTCGATTTTACCGTGCAAACGGCCGAGACGCTGGCCATCGTCGGCGCCTCCGGTTCCGGCAAGTCCACCTTGCTGGGCTTGCTGGCCGGCCTGGACACGCCCAGCGAGGGCAAGGTCATCCTCGATGGCACCGATATCTTCGCCCTCGATGAAGACGGCCGCGCCGGTTTTCGCAAGGAAAAGCTTGGTTTCGTGTTCCAGTCCTTCCAGCTGCTGGCCCACCTGACGGCGCTGGAAAACGTCATGCTGCCGCTGGAATTGCGCGGCGATCCTGACGCGAAGGAAAAGGCGCAAGCCATGCTGGGCAGAGTCAACCTGGGCAGCCGGCTGAAGCATTATCCCAAATACCTGTCCGGCGGCGAGCAGCAGCGCGTGGCCCTGGCGCGCGCCTTTGTGACGCAACCGCCGCTGCTGTTCGCCGACGAGCCGACGGGCAGCCTGGATGCGGCCACGGGCGAGGCCGTGATCCAGCTGATGTTCGAGCTGAACCGCGAACGGGGCTCGACCCTGGTGCTGGTCACGCATGACAGTTCCATTGCGGCCCGCTGCGGGCGAACAATTACGATTGCGGCGGGCAGGCTGGTGTGATTGCTGCTGGTGTTTGTCGGATTACGCGCTGCGCGCTAATCCGACCTACCCGACCTACCAGACCTCCGAGGTGTAGGTTGGATTAGCGCAGTGTAATCCAACACACCCACGCCATACGCTTATGCCGACAACGCATTGATCAGCTTGCGGATGGCCGGGATCAGTTCCCCGGCCGTCAGGCCGATGGGGCCGCTGCCTGCCGCCACCAGCGCATCGGCGGCTGCCCCATGCAGCCAGACGGCGCCGAGCGCCGCTTCCCATTCGGGCCAGCCCTGCGCCAGCAGGCTGCCGCACAGGCCGGACAGTACGTCGCCCGTGCCGGCCGTCGCCAGCGCGGGGCCGCCCGTGTTGTTGACCACCACGCTGCCATCCTGCGCGGCGATCACCGTGCCCGACCCTTTCAATACGACGATGACGCCCAGCTGCGCCGCCAGCTGGCGCGCCGCGCCCAGGCGGTCGGCTTGCACCTCGGCCACCGTCATGTCGAGCAGGCGTGCCGCTTCCAGCGGGTGCGGCGTCAAGATCGTCGCGCCCGCGCCCGTGCGCACGGCCAGCGCCGATTGCAGTTCCGGCTCGGCCGCCATCAGGTTCAGCGCATCGGCGTCGAGCAGCAGCGGGCTGTCGCTCTCGAACGTGCGCTGCAGCAGTTCCACCGTATCGCCGTCGTCGCCCAGGCCTGGCCCCGCCACCAGGGCGGCAAAGTGCAGGCCCGAGAAATCCACGTCCTGGGCGCGGCGGCACATCAGCTCCGGCTGGCCGCTGTCAAACGCGGGCGGCGTGTCGGGAAAGGCGATATACACTCGCCCCGCGCCCGCATGCAGGGCCGTGCGCGCCGCCAGGATGGGCGCGCCCGCCATGCCGTGCGCGCCGCCGATGATGGCGACGCTGCCGTAGCTGCCCTTGTGCGTGTTTTGCTGGCGTGGCTGCAACTGGCGGGCGAACAGGTGCAGGCCGCCCAGCTGCGCCTTGGCAGGCGGCAGCAGGGAGGGATCGATGGCCAGCGCGGCCACTTCCACTTCGCCCGCATAGTCGCGGCCATTCGCCGTGTGCAGGCCCGGTTTGTCGCCGATGAAGGTGAGCGTCTGTGTGGCGCGGATGGCCACGCCGTCGATGGCGCCCGTGTCCGCGTGCAGGCCGCTGGGCACGTCGAGCGCCAGCACGGGGCATGCCAGATTGTTGACCAGCTGCGCCATGTCGCGGCATTCGCCGTCCAGGGGGCGCGACGCGCCGATACCGAACAGGCCGTCGATGACCAGGTGCCACGGCGCCGCGCCCACCGCCGCCGACGCCGTGGACGTTGCCGCTTCCATCAGGCGCGCGGCGCTGTTGCGGGCGCGGCTCAGGGCCTGTTCGCGCTCGGGCGAGGTGGCTTGTGCCTCGGGCGCCAGCCATATCAGCACCTCGGTGCCACTGGCGGCCAGGTGCGCGGCCGCTTCCAGCGCATCGCCGCCGTTGTCGCCAGGGCCGGCCAGCACCAGTACGCGCCGGTGGCCCGCGTCGTCGCCGTCTTCATGGGCGTGCAGCAGCTTCAAGGCGGCACTGGCGGCAGCCTGGCCCGCGCGCTGCATCAGCAGCCCTTGCGGCAGGTCGCGCATGGCGGCTTGTTCGATGGCGCGCAGTTCGGCGATGGAATACAGCGGTGTTGCAGAGTCGATCAGGGGCATGGAGCGTGTTCCGTTAGTCAGCATGCCTTCAACATAAGGCCGAACCGGGTGAAAGGCAAGGCGCACACGCCTGAAACGCCCCCCTGTTTGGCGGCTACAATAGCCATCTCACATAAGTACGGGGGCAGGACGATGGATTGGCAATTCTGGATCGACCGGGGCGGCACCTTTACGGACATCGTGGCGCGCCGTCCCGACGGCAGCCTGGCCACGCATAAACTGCTGTCGGAAAACCCGGGCCAGTACCGCGACGCGGCGCTGGCTGGCATGCGCCGGCTGATGGGCCTTGCCGCTGGCGCGCCGCTGCCCGTGGAACAGGTGGGCGCCATCAAGATGGGCACGACGGTGGCCACCAATGCGCTGCTCGAACGCAAGGGCGAACCGACCGTGCTGGCCATCACGCGCGGTTTTCGCGACGCCTTGCGCATCGCCTACCAGAACCGCCCGCAGCTGTTCGCGCGCCAGATCATCTTGCCGGAACTGCTATACGGCGACGTGATCGAAATCGATGAACGCCTGGGTGCCCACGGCGAGGTGGTCACGCCGCTCGATGAAGTAGCCGCATGCGCCGCGCTGGAACAGGCTTATGCGCGCGGCGTGCGCGCCATCGCCGTCGTGCTGATGCATGGCTACCGCTACCACGCGCACGAGGCGCGGGTGGCGCAGCTGGCGCGCGAGGCCGGTTTTACGCAAGTGTCCGTGTCGCACGAGGTCAGCCCCATGATGAAGCTGGTGGCGCGCGGTGACACCACGGTGGTCGACGCCTATCTGTCGCCGATTCTGCGCCGCTATGTCGACCAGCTGGCGATGGAGCTGCCCGGCGTGCACCTGCAATTCATGCAGTCGAACGGCGGCTTGACCGATGCGCGCGCCTTCCAGGGCAAGGACAGCATCCTGTCCGGCCCTGCGGGCGGCATCGTCGGCATGGTGCGCGCCAGCGCGCTGGCCGGTTTCGATAAAGTCATCGGCTTCGACATGGGCGGCACTTCGACGGACGTGTCGCATTACGCGGGCGAATTCGAACGCGTGTTCGAGACGCAGATCGCCGGCGTGCGCATGCGCGCGCCCATGATGAGCATTCACACGGTGGCCGCCGGCGGCGGCTCCATCCTGCACTTCGACGGCGCCCGCTACAAGGTGGGGCCGGACAGCGCTGGCGCCAACCCCGGCCCCGCCAGCTACCGGCGCGGCGGCCCGCTGGCCGTCACCGACTGCAACGTCATGCTGGGCAAGCTGCAGCCGGCCTTCTTTCCCCGCGTCTTCGGCCCCGACGCCGATGAGGCGCTGGACGCGGCCACCGTGCGCGCCCAGTTCGCAGCGCTGGCCCGTACGGTAGATAGCACGCCGGAACAGGTGGCCGAAGGCTATGTCGCCATCGCCGTAGGGAACATGGCCAACGCCATCAAGCAGATTTCCGTGCAGCGCGGTCACGACGTTACCGAATACACGCTCACCAGCTTTGGCGGTGCGGGCGGCCAGCACGCCTGCCTGGTGGCCGACGCGCTGGGCATGCGCACCGTCTTCATCCACGGCCTGGCGGGCGTGATGTCGGCCTACGGCATGGGCCTGGCCGACCAGAGCGCCATGCGCGAACAGGCCATCGAGGCGGCACTGGGCAAGGACCTGGCGGGCGAATTCGCGCAACTGGGCGAGCTGGCGCGGGGCGACTTGCTGCGCCAGGGCGTGCAGCTAGGCCGCATCGCGCTGGTGTCGCGCGTGCATCTGCGCTATGAAGGCACGGATACGGCCCTCGTCGTGCTGTTCGATACGCTGACGGGCATGCAGGCGCAGTTCGAGGCGGCATACAAAAAGCGCTTTTCCTTTTTGATGCCGGCGCGCGCCTTGATCGTCGAAGCCATTTCCGTGGAAGCCATCGGCGCGTCCGATGCGCCGGCAGTGGCCACGCCGGTCCATGCGCCGCGCGCCGGCGCGCTGGCGCCATTGGCGACGGTGGCCATGTACTGCGCCGGCGCCTGGCGCGACAGCGGCCTGTATGGGGCAGACAGTCTGCGTCCTGGCGACGCCATCGATGGACCGGCCATCGTCAGCGATGCCAACGCCACCACCGTCATCGAACCGGGCTGGCGTGCCGACGTGACGGCGCACGGGCATTTGATCTTGCGCAGGGTCGTCGCCTTGCCCAAGCGGCACGCCAAGGGTTTGCCAACAGCGACGGGCGCCGACCCCGTGATGCTGGAAATTTTCAATAACCTCTTCATGTCGATTGCCGAGCAAATGGGCCTGCGCCTGCAAAATACGGCCCATTCCGTCAACATCAAGGAGCGGCTCGATTTCAGCTGCGCCATCTTTGACGCACAAGGTCATTTGATCGCGAATGCGCCGCATATGCCCGTGCACCTGGGCTCCATGGGCGAGAGCATCCGTACCGTCATGACGCGCAACGCGGGCGCCATGCGGCCCGGCGACGTCTTCATGCTGAACGATCCGTATCACGGCGGCACGCATTTGCCCGACGTGACGGTCATTTCGCCCGTCTTCGATGACAGGGGCGAGGCCATCCTGTTTTATGTCGGCTCGCGCGGTCACCATGCTGATATCGGCGGTACGACACCGGGCTCGATGCCGCCCGACTCCACGCGCATCGAGCAAGAGGGCGTATTGATCGACAATTTCAAGCTGGTCGACGGCGCCACGGGCGTGATGCGCGAAGACGCAACCCTGGCCCTGCTGGCGGGCGCCAGCTGGCCGGCGCGTAACCCGCAGCAGAATTTGGCCGATCTGCGCGCCCAGGTGGCGGCCAACCAGAAGGGGGCCGAGGAACTGCACAAGATGGTCGCGCATTTCGGTTTGCCGGTCGTGCAAGCCTACATGGGCCATGTGCAGGACAACGCCGAGGAAGCCGTGCGCAGGGTCATCACCACTTTGAAGGATGGCAGCTATGCGCTGGATCTGGACAACGGCGCGCGCATCCAGGCGGCGATCAGGGTCGACGTCGCGGCGCGCAGTGCCGTGATCGACTTTACGGGGACCTCAAGCCAGCTGCCGAACAATTTCAATGCGCCGTCCGCCGTCTGCATGGCGGCCGTGCTGTACGTGTTCCGCACCCTGGTCGACGACGATATTCCGCTCAACGCGGGCTGCCTGAAGCCGTTGACCGTCATCATCCCGCCCGGCTCCATGCTCAATCCGCAGTATCCGGCCTCCGTCGTCTCGGGCAATGTGGAAACCTCGACCTGCATCACGAACGCCCTGTATGGCGCGCTGGGGGCGATGGCCGCGTCGCAGGGGACGATGAACAATTTCACGTTTGGCAGCGAAAAGTACCAGTATTACGAGACGATATCGGGCGGCTCGGGCGCCGGTCCCGGTTTCGACGGCACGGATGTGGTGCAGACGAACATGACCAATTCGCGCCTGACGGACCCGGAAATTCTGGAATGGCGCTTCCCTGTGCGGCTGGACAGCTACAGCATCCGCGCCGGCTCGGGTGGCGTGGGGCGCTGGCACGGCGGCAATGGTGGCGTGCGCCGGGTGCGCTTTCTTGAACCGATGACGGCGGCGATCCTGTCTAACAACCGTATCCATCCGCCTTTCGGCATGGCTGGCGGCGCGCCGGGCGCGCTGGGACGCAATTACGTCGAGCGGGTGGACGGCACGGTGGAGCACCTGGCGCATATCGGCAAGACCGGCATGCTGGCGGGTGACGTGTTCGTCATCGAGACGCCGGGCGGCGGCGGCTACGGCAAGCCGGAATAGGCCCTGTCAGCACTGGCATTGGCGCCGCTCAGTTGCGCGCGCACCTGGCCCACGTCGCGCATGGGTGCGCGGCCGAACTGGCGGCTGTATTCGCGGCTGAACTGCGATTCGCTGGCGTAGCCGACGCGGTAGCCGGCCGTGCCGGCGTCGATCTGCTCGACCAGCATCAAGCGCCGCGCTTCCTGCAGGCGCAGCAGCTTCTGGTACTGCATCGGTGTCATGGCGGTAATTGCCTTGAAATGGTGGTGCAGCGACGACATGCTCATGTTCGCCATGCCGGCCAGGTGCTCGATGCGCAGCGGCTGCGCGTAATGGTGCTTGATCCAGTCGATGGCTTGCCCCACCTGGTGCGACTGGCTGCTGGCCAGCGCCATGTGGCGCAGGCGCGCGCCGACGGGGCCGTTGAGCAGGCGGTAGGTCAGCTCGCGGCGGATCAATGGCGCCAGCGCGGCGATTTCCCCCGGTTTGTCCAGCAGGCGCACGAGACGCAGCATGGCATCGAGCAGCTCGGGCGAGACGTCGCTGACGGATATGCCGCGCGTGGCGGGCAGGATTTTCTGCTGCGCGCTGCCAGCTGCGCCGCTGCTGCTTTCACTGTCGAGCAGCGCCGCCACGTCGGCGATGTCGATGCCCAGCACCACGCATAAATGCGGTTGTTCTTCGCTCGCTTGCGCCACGCGCACCTGCACGGGCAGGTCGACGGAAGTCAGCAGATACTGCATGCGGCTGTAATGGAAGGTTTCGCTTCCCAATGTGACGTCCTTCGCGCCCTGCGCGATGATGGCCACGCTGGGGCGCGCCGCATGGAACAGCGATTCCGTGACCGAGGCCTGGCGGTGAAACGTCAGGTTGCCGATGGCCGTCGCGTAGTCGCCGTTGCGCGGCGCGTGGCGGCTGATCAGGGCGGCGATTTCGTCTTGCGGGGGGATCTGTGTGGACAGGGTGGACATGTGGGCCAGTATGCGTCAGGTAGGGAAGGGCAGGGCTTGATCTTACGCAGATTTGGAGGATCGTGCAAAGGTCTTGCAGGATCGCGGTAACGGCTGGCGGGCTTCTCGTGCACACTTGTGCAATCGCATGCACGGCACGCGCCTCTCTCGTTCGCAACACTACCCAAGGAGTTTTCATGACCACCATCGCCAAAGGCTACGCCGCACTGGGCCCGACTTCCGCACTGCAACCGTTCACGTTCGAGCGCCGCGCCCCGCGCGAAGACGATGTGGCCATCTCGATCAAATACTGTGGCGTATGCCATTCCGACATCCACCAGGCGCGCGACGAATGGGGTGGCGCCGCCTTCCCGATGGTGCCCGGCCATGAAATCGCCGGTGTCGTCACGGCTGTCGGCGCCAATGTGACCAAGTTCAAGGTGGGCGACCACGTGGGCGTGGGCTGCTTCGTCGATTCCTGCACCACCTGCAAGACGCGCAACGTGGACCTGGAACAGTACATGCCAGGCCTGATCCAGACCTACAATGGCGTCGAAGCCGATGGCAAGACGGCCACGCAGGGCGGCTACTCGGACAGCATCGTCGTCAAGGAAGGCTATGTGCTGTCGATTCCCGACAACCTGCCGCTGGACGCCGCCGCGCCGCTGCTGTGCGCCGGCATCACCCTGTATTCGCCGCTGAACCACTGGAAAGCCGGCCCTGGCAAGCAAGTGGCCATCCTGGGCATGGGTGGCCTGGGCCACATGGGCGTCAAGATTGCCCACGCCATGGGCGCCGAAGTGACGGTACTGAGCCAGACCCTGTCGAAGCGCGAAGACGGCCTGCGCCTGGGCGCGGACCATTACTACGCCACCAACGATGCGGAAACGTTTACAAAGCTGGCCGGGACGTTTGATTTGATCATCTGCACCGTGGGCGCCTCGATCGACTGGAACCAGTACATCAACCTGCTGAAGGTCGATGGCAGCATGGTCATCGTCGGCATCCCGGACGGCGCCGTGCCGCCCGTGAACGCCTTCGGCCTGGTGGGCGCGCGCCGCAGCCTGTCCGGCTCGATGATCGGTTCGATCAAGGAAACCCAGGAAATGCTGGACTTCTGCGGCAAGCACAATATTGTGTCGGATATCGAGATCATTCGCATCCAGGATATCAATGAGGCGTTTGAGCGCGTCGTGAAGAGCGATGTCAGATATCGTTTTGTGATCGACATGGCATCGCTGTAACAACCGGCGCGCCTGTGTTTGTTGGATTACGCGCTTTGCGCTAATCCAACCTACGCATTAAACCCGGCCAAGTCCGGTAGGTCGGGTAGGTCGGATTAGCGGGGCCGCCGAGGCGCGAAAGCGCGTAATCCGACAATCCCCCAACGCCCTCATCCCCGCCAAAAATCAAGCTCCCACATCAAATTTTCTTTCCTTGCGTCAAAAATCGGCATAAAATGAAACCGTACAGTACAGTTTCACTACGTAGATTTAAAAAATCAGCCATCCCTCGGCGTGTTTGCCTGGGCAGGGGAGGCGTCATGGATAAAAAATGGACACTTCAACAAAGAACGGAGCGGCGGCGATCCCGGCGGTCTCCAGGGGCAAGCGCATAGCGCTGGCGGTTTTTGGTATTTTCCTCGGACTTTCCGGCCTGGCCCTGGCGGCGGGCGGCATCGAACTCATCACCCTTGGCGGTTCCTGGTATTACCTGCTGGCCGGTCTCGGCCTGATCCTGGCCGGCGTGCTGTATGTGCGCCGCAAGCCCTTCGCCAGTGGCGTTGTCGGCGTGCTGGTGCTGGCCACCTTGCTGTGGGCCGTGTGGGAAATCGGCTTCGCCTTCTGGCCCATGGTGCCGCGCCTGGCGCCGTTCCTCGTTATCGGCCTGGTCGCCGCCTTGCTGCATCCTTGGCTGGCCGGTCGTGCACACGCTGGCCAGTCGCGCGGTTTCGCCGCGCTGTTTGCCGTCGTGCTGGCAGCCGGTTTCGCCTCCATGTTCAAGCCGCATGGCGTGCTGGATGCCACCGTGCAGCCGCAGCAGGATGCCGTGACGGCCATCAATGACGGCAGCGCCAACTGGGCGCATTACGGTTATGGGCCGAAGGGCACGCGCTTCGCGCCGTACACGCAGATCGACAAGGCCAATGTCGACCAGCTGCAAGTGGCGTGGAGCTACCGCACGGGCGAGGTGGCCGAAGGCGCTTCCGAAGCGCAGAATACGCCGCTGCAGATCGGCGACACCATCTATACGTGTACGCCGACCAGCAAGGTGATCGCGCTCGACGCGGACACGGGCAAGCAGCGCTGGACCTTCGACCCGAAGCCGGCCAACATCAAAACATGGAACCGCTGCCGCGGCGTCGGCTACTACGAGCCGGCGAAAGTGACGAATCCGTTCCGTTTTGACGGCATGCAGGCGGCCAGCGCGCCGGTGGCGGGCGCCTGCGCCAAACGTATCGTGCAAGTGACCATGGATGCGCGTCTGATTCAGATCGACGCGCAGACGGGCAAGCAGTGCGAAGGCTTCGGCGACAAGGGCTCCGTCGACCTGACCGTCGGCCTGGGCAAAGTGAAAATGAACGTGCCGTACTACGCCTACACGTCGGCACCCACGGTGGCGCGCAACCTGATCATCCTCGGCGGCTGGGTCTTTGACGGTCGCTCCACCGATGAACCATCGGGCGTCGTGCGCGCCTACAGCGCCGACACGGGGGAACTGGTGTGGGCCTGGGACCTGGGCAATCCGGCCATTACCAAACTGCCGCCGGAAGGGCAGACCTACACGCGCAGCACGCCGAACATGTGGTCGGCGCCCGCTTTTGATGATGCACTGGGCCTGGTGTACCTGCCGACGGGGAATGAGCAGCCCGACTTCTGGGGCGGCAAGCGTCCGCCGCTGACGGAAAAATATGCGTCGGCCATCGTCGCCCTCGACATGGCCACGGGCCGCGAGCGCTGGACGTATCAAACCGTCCACCACGATATCTGGGATTACGACGTGGCCGCGCAGCCGGCCCTGTACGATGTCCCGGACGGCAAGGGCGGCAAAATCCCCGCGCTGGTGCAGCTGACCAAGCGAGGCCAGATCTTCATGCTGGATCGCCGCACGGGCAAGCCCATCGCCGAAGTCATCGAAAAAGCCGTGCCGCAGGAGCACGCGGCCGGCGACTGGGTGTCAAAAACGCAGCCATACTCCACCGGCATGCCGGCCCTCGGTGCTGATACGCTGACGGAGCGCGACATGTGGGGCGCCACCTTCTTCGACCAGCTGGCGTGCCGCATCAGCTTCCGCAAGCTCAATTACCAGGGCGAGTTCACGGCGCCCAGCACCCGCGAAACGCTGATTTATCCGGGCTACTACGGGGGCTTCAACTGGGGCGGCGCGGCCGTCGATGAAAGCAATGGCTATATGTTCGTCAACGACATCCGCATGCCGCAAGTGGTCAGGCTGGTGCCGCGCGAAACGGTGGACGTGGCCAAGCTGACGGCTGGCCACGGCGTGGGCAGCACCTATCCGATGGATGGCACGCCGTTCGTCATCGACCACAAGGCCTTCAATTCGCCGCTGGGCATACCCTGCCAAAGCCCGCCCTGGGGCGTGTTTGCCGCCATCGACCTCAAGACGAAGAAAAAAGTGTGGGAGCGTCCGGCCGGCACGGTGCAGGATGCGGTGGTCAATGGCGTCAAGGCGAGGCTGCCCATCCCGCTGGGCATGCCGACGCTGGGTGGCGGCATGAGCACGGCGTCGGGCCTGGTTTTTTATGCGGGCACGCAGGATTACTATCTGCGCGCCATGGATATCGCCACGGGCCGTGAAGTGTGGAAGGCGCGCATGCCGGTCGGTTCGCAAGGCACGCCGATGACGTATGTGTCGCCCAGGTCGGGCCGCCAGTACGTCGTGGTGGTGGCGGGCGGCGCCCGCCAGAGCCCGGATCGGGGAGATTACGTGATAGCATACGCACTTCCCAAGACACAGTAAGAGTTTGCTTCATGCCCCAGTTGCGCACCGTTCCAGCTTCCCCGAGTACCCGAAGCGATGAGCGGCGCCGCAAGCTGCTGGTGGCGGCGGCGGACCTCTTCCTCGCCTCCGGCTACGACGGCGTCAGCATGGATGCCATCGTGGCCGAGGCGGGCGGCTCGAAAGCCACCGCCTACCGCTACTTCGGCAGCAAGCAGGAGCTGCTGGTGGCGGTGGTCGAATATCTGTGCGCCGATTTCATCATCGCGCTGCGCCAGCTCGATACCTCGCAAGCCGGCCTGGAACAGGGCTTGCAGCTGATCCTCGATGAACTGGTGGCCGTCGTCACCAGTCCCCGTCACGTGGATTTCTACCGCCTCGTCGTCACGGGCGCGGCCGCCGTGCCGGCCGTGGGCCAGACCTGGTACGAGCACGGCCCGCAAGTGTGGCATGCATTGATCTTGCGCCTGCTGGAGCAGCAGCGCGCCCAGGGCCGCATCGCGCCCGATACCTCGTTTTCCAACCTGCCGCAGATTTTGTTCGACGCCGTCTTCTCGCACCTGACCACGCGCACCGTCATGCTGGGGCAGGGCGGCGATGCAGCCACGTTCCGGCCGTTGATTGCGGAGTTGATTGAACTGGTCGTGGCGAGGGTGGAGCGCAGGGCGGATTAGGTCCGGTAGGGCCGTAATCCGACTGTGCTGAAAGGTAAGCAGCTGAAGCCATCGGCAGCATTGCTTTAGCCGTGGCATTAGTCTTGCCAGGAAAACCTGCGCCATCTTATCCCTGGCCGTCGTGTACGTCTGCTTTGGCCCCAAAGCAGAAGTTCGGTCAATGAATTGACTCTAGACTCAGAATATTTCCATTCAGTAATTGTGCCTTCACCTGAGTATTCTTAGCGCGTAGAACATGTCGCCCAACCGATTGAATATACCCACAGTCACACCCTGGCCCTTCAGTCTGCGTAGTATAAGAATGTCCGTCAATATCGAAATCAATATATCCGTAACCAGGTTTGTTAAACGTTTTATTGACTTTTAGCGTCCCCGTCACTATTGATACATTGCCTTCTCGAAGCGCAGTACGACAGGTTAAAGTATCGAGCCAACCTTCAGTCATGGAATAGGCAGTTACGAAAAAGAAAATTCCTCCGAAAAAAGTCTGGACAATAAGGCCCGCAAGACCACTCATACCTTTAACCCAGCACTTCCGGCGCCAGCTTGCCCATAGCAATGCCATCCCGATTAGAAGATGTGGCACCGTGAACAGGAAACTTCCATAGGAAGTTGGCGCATTAACTGCCGAGTACAATATTGTTGACATTTGATATAAGAAATTTTGTTGGCGAAGTCAGATGCTATGGCTGCTCCTGGCCGGCAGCAGGCGGTGTAGGTCAGGCTTCCAGAGGCTTGCCGTCGATGAGTACGCGAAATCGCTCACCTGAAAACCCCGCCCGGTGGCTACCGTAAATGGCCTTGCCGATAGACTCATACCATTTGGAATCGGTGGCCTCGACAGAAACGGTCATGTCCGGGTTGTCGGCACCGATTTTCTCAAGAGCTTCCGCGACCTCACTTGTTGAGCGTAGTTTGACACCATTCAAGTCTACGCCGTCATTGTCGGAAATTCGCAATACAACTAAGTAACCCCCAATAAATTATTGTGATTTCTGACTTCCATAACCGGCGCTCTGCGGTGTTGCCCGCTGCTAGCAGTGCTCGCACTGCGTCGCAGCGGGCGCCTTGCAGAGCATCCGGTTCTGTTCGTCATAACTTCACAATAATTTCCCACGACCTACTTAGTAGTGTTGGCGCGGGTGAAGCGTAGGTCGGATTAGCGGCGACACGCCGCGTAATCCGACGCTACGGCGCCAACAATGGTGTCGGATTACGCTACGCTAATCCGACCTACGTGACTACACGCTCAGGGGCGAGCGTTAATCGAAGCTGCGCGGCTTGCCTTCGCGCCGGGCATGCACTCGACGCAGCACGCGCCGCTGCCAGGTTGGCGTGTGTGCTGCCGCCTTGCCGGCCGATGATTGCGGCGTTGATTGAACGGGTGGTGGCGACGGTGGCGCGCAGGGCGGATTAAGCCCCAGGAGCGGCTGGCAAACTTTCAACGTACGTCACTGCAGCTCAGCAAACTGTGCAGACATACAAAGCTGCCGGTTTATGCGCAGAGCATTTCCGAGCTGGCAAGCGTGCAGCCACGCCCCTGCGACTTGGCTTTGTAGAGCGCGACGTCGGCACGTTCAAGCATATTCTCCATGGTGTCGGTATTGTGCATGCGCATGGCGATGCCTCCGCTGTAAGAGAGTTCAAACCCCAGCTCCTTGAGCGAATGCCGCGCCAGCCACTGCCGCAGGCGTTCGTCGTAAGCCATGATCGACGCAAAGTCGGCACGGTTGAGGAGCACGCAGAACTCCTCGCCGCCGTAGCGGCAGAAGAGATCGCCGACACGGCTGACAGCCCGTAAGCCAGCGACGAAAACTTGCAGCGCCCTGTCGCCACCGGCATGGCCGTGCTGGTCGTTGATTTGCTTGAAATAGTCCAGGTCAAGCATCAACACGCCGAGCGGCTGCTTGTATCGCAAGCTGCTGGCCAGGTCGATCTCGGACTTCAGTACCCAGGCGCGGCGGTTCAACGCGCCGGTCAGACCGTCCAGCGTCGCCAGCCGTTCCAGTTCCCGGGCTGCCTCGTCGCGGTGTGCCAGAAGAATGGCCACCACCGACATCATCATCATCGAGTTCGATGACAAGGCAAACACTCGGTTGATCAGATACGGTCCAAAAAAATTCGGAAACTCGGCGGTGTAGAACGCGCCCAGCACGGCGCGGCCGGCAAGTACCAGCATTTGAACTGTCAGGCAGATGATTAATAGCCAGCGCCAGCGTCCGACTGCCAACTGTGGCGTACGGCACAGGGGAACTATGATGGTTGCAATCTGTAACGCCAGCAGGCCATTCGCCCAGCCTACCCTGAATGGATAGTCGGAAAAACCGATGCTGTAACCGACTGTCATCAGTATGGCGATGGCGGCTGGAGCGCGAGCACTCGCCTTGCGCCCGTACCACAATTGAAAGGCCATGGCGTTGAATACCATGCCGCCCGAGACGCTGCCCATTGCCATCGTCGACAGCAGGTGATCGGCCCAGCTGCCCCGTTCAAAGGAGTTTGAGCACAGCAGGAAAATCCACCCCAACGTTTGCAGTATGATGCCGGCTTGTGCATACCGCGCGGCACGGTTCACACGCCCCATGAAGTAGGGGAGCGCCACGGCCATGATCGACATGTTGAGTGTCATGCCAAAGAACAGGGTCGATACATCCGTTATAGCCACTATCGCACTTTCAAAATAAGCCAGGAAACGGCATTATCCCAAGAAACCTGCATGCAGATGGAAAATCGATACTAACTTACATGCTCCCGGCCGGCTGCCGTCGCCGGGAGTGGTCGCGCCGAAGCAGACTTCACAGAAAATCGGTTTCGTGAAAATGCGCCTATGCGTAGATCGCACGCACCCCCATTACGTTCACACATGGCATCGGGACTGTCGATGAAGCTGGTCTTGCCGAGACGCGGAAAAACAACCGTCATTCCGCCAGGCAGGTTCTTAACAGGTGGAACGACGAAAATCGTCAATCAGATCAGGTCGCGATACCGTATTTGTGCTGCGTCGCTTCGTATTGCTGCTTGAGCGATTCCAGTTGCGGATGCCTGGGGTCGATCTTGCGGATCACCTGCATCTGGTGCTGCGCCTGTTCGGCCAGCGGGGCTTCCCAGCCCAGCATGTTGAGCTGGCGCAAGATGGCGTCGACGGAGGCGAACAGCACGGGCAGGTTGCCTGGCGTCTTGCGCAGGGCCTGGCGCAGCACGAAGACGGCTCCTTTGAGCTCGCCGCTTTCCGACTTGCTGGCCGCATCCTGCATCAATTCCTGTACCTGGTGCGTGATCTGCTGGCCCATGCCTTGCGCCAGGTCATGCCGGCCCGCTTTTTCAAACACGTCGACGGCCTCTTCCATCGTCACGTCGCTGTCGGCTTCGTTGACGAGTTTCATCATGACCTCGGAGGCGGCCTGCTCCAGGTTGTTTTTCAGGCAGCTTTGCACCAGGCCTACCTTCAGCTGCGTCGACAGGCCGCGCGCCGTGTCCAGGGCGGCGGCGGCCAGGTGCAGTTCGGCGGCGGCGGCGATGTCGTTGCCGGACAATTCATGCAGCATGGCGGCCGAGATGGCGCGGCAGGCTTCCACGTTGGCGCTGCCCCGCAGAGAGCGCTCCATGTCGCGCAGCACGCCGCTCGCTTGCGGCGCATCGCCTTTCTTGACCAGCGTTTTCACCAGGTTGACGTGGTCTTCCGGGTCGCGGAACTCCGAATATTTGGCTTTGGTGACCACCTGCTTGTAGGCCCGTTCGGCCGCGCCGATATCGCCCGTGTCGTAGGCGATGCCGCCCAGGTGGCGCAGACGGCCCACCATGTGCGGCGAGATGGCCACCGCGTCTTCGAGGACTTTCTTCGCCTGTATCTGCTGGCCCATGGCTTCATGGTTTTGCGCCAGCAAATCGTAGGCGGCCATGAAGCGGGGATAAGCTTCCACCAGTTGCAGCAGCGCCTCCTGCGCCTCTTCATGGCGCTGCTGTTCGAACAGGGTGCGCGCCAGTCCCAGGTGTGCCCAGGCCATGGGCCGCGTGGCCAGCATGTCGGCGTACAGCTGTTCCGCTTCCTTCCATTCATCGAGGGCGATGTGCAGTTCGGCGCGCAGGCGGGTGAAATCGGCCGCCAGGCGCGGGTGCTGCAGTTCGGCCGCGCGGCAGCTTTTCACCGCTTCGCGCAAGTCGCCCTTGTCGATCAACTGATAGGTGGGCAGGAAAATGGCGCGCCGTTCGATGGCGCGCGCGATGCGTCCGCTCAGCACATCGACGGTAAACGGTTTCAATATGTAGTCGGACGGGGTCAGTTCGGCCGCGCTGATCACCTTGCTGTGGATGGCTTCGGAGGTCAGCATGATGAAGATCGTCCACAGGCTGATCAGCTTGTGGTGGCGCAAGTCTTCCAGCAATTGCTGGCCATCCTGGCCGTCGGTACCACTACCAAGATCGTATTCGCACAGGATGATGTCGAACGGTTTCTTCATCAGCAAGCGGATGGCCGTGCCGGAATTGACGGCATATTCCACCTTGCTGATGGCCGCCTGGTTCAGCATATTGTGCAGATTGCCCCGCATGCTGGGATTCGGGTCGACGATCAGGACAGATAAGTCGCTAGTTTCTGGCATTGTTCAGCTCTCGTTCATCTGTTCGGTCATTTGCGGGAACTCTTCTTATAGGTATCTGCGTGGCAGTATTACTTTTTATCAGCATACTGCAAAGCCGGGAGACACTGCCAGCAAAATGCAGGCAATCGGGCGCGCCGCGCGAGGGCAGGGACGCCCGGCGCCGTCCGGCGTTGTATTTCATGACGCGGGGGCCATCGCGGCAGTGCCGGTGCCTGTTTTTTCGTCCATTTCTTGACTAGCATGATAGTATTTTAGAAATGCAACACTTGTTGCATGCCGCGCCATGTCGCGGCCAGGCGTGCGCAAGGCTTTACCGGGCGCTTTATCCCTCTCTGGTGTCGATACCCGTCATGCGCGTTCCTGATCTGTCTACCTTGCGGCGCGTTGCCGTTCCCCTTGCATTTGGCGGCAACAGCGAGCAGCAGCACACCTATTTTGCGGAATTGCACCGCGTCGGCCTCGTCACGCAAGTGATGGGCATCATTGCCTACAGCCTGACCTGGCTGATGATGCCCGATCCCTATCATCCGAACCTGCTGCACGCCGTGCTGGCGCTGCTGGGCATGCTGGCCAGCCTGGTGGCGCGCTACCGCTGCACCACCTTGCCCGTGCTGACCGTTTCCGGCGCCTGCGCCGTGCTGGCCCTGACTTTCGGCCTGCGCACGATGGCCGACGCCGTCCAGCACGCCAGCTTCTGGGTCTTGCCCGTGGGCGTCTTCCTGACCCTGGCCATCGCCTCCATCTTCAATGGCGGCCTCAGCTACCTTGCCGTGGTGGCTGGCATCTGGTGGAACGTGGGCCACGGCCTGTACCCCGTCAACGCGGGCTTGCCCGACCAATCCTGGGTGCCATTGATGATCGCCGTCAGCGTGCTGTTCGGCCTGGCGCTGAATGTCAGCTTCAGTTTATTGCGTTTGCGTAATTATCACTCCAAGGTGGAATTGACGCGGCTGGCCTTCCAGGACAGCCTGACGGGCTTGAACAACCGCCGCATGTTCACGCAGCGCGCCCAGCAGATGCATGGCGCGGCCCATGGCGGCATGCTGCATTTCCTGATGATCGATATCGACGATTTCAAGATCATCAACGACCAGCAGGGGCACGATGCAGGCGACGAGGTGCTGGTGCGCACGGCCGCCATCATCGCCGACAAGGCGCAAGGCCATCTGTGCGGGCGCCTGGGCGGCGAAGAGTTCGGCATCGTGTATGCGGGCAGCCGCGAAGAGGCGGTCGCCTTTGCCGGCGGTCTGGTCGAGGCAGTCAGTCAGGCTTTCCATGCGACACAGTTCGTGTCGATCAGCGTGGGCGTGGCCGAACTGGACCGGGGCAAGGAACTGGGCCACAGCTACCGGCTGGCCGACGAGGCGCTGTACCTGGCCAAGCGCCAGGGCAAGAACCGCTATGTGATCGCCTGACGGTCGCACGGGCTGGTTGTTGCAAGTTGGCAAAAACTGCCGTTTTCAGGGCGGAAATGGCCGGAAAGCCATAAGTTCCGGTCATAAGGCAGGGGTAAAACGGGTATAATGCGCGCAAAGGAAATTTGCCGTACGAAAGATATTGTCATACCTACCTTTAACCCGCAGCCACGCTGCATCAACCACCTTCCAATCATGTTGATACTGCCGGGTTCCAATGCCCTGTCCCATTTCCGTAGCCACCGTCTGTTAAGCCAACTGCAAGCCGTCTCGCCTGCGATTGTTGCCGTACAAGCACGCTATGTCCATTTCATCGATGCCAGCGCGCCTCTCACCGACGACGACAGCACGCGCCTTGGCGCCTTGCTGACGTACGGCGAGCCGGCCCAGGCTGACAATACGGAAGGCGCTGCCGAAGAATTCTTCGTCATCCCCCGTTTCGGCACGATTTCGCCGTGGGCCTCGAAAGCCACCGACATCGCGCACAACTGCGGCATGGCGCACATCAAGCGCGTCGAACGCGGCATCGCTTTCCGCATCAACCTGAAATCGGGCATCCTGGGCAGCGCGATTCTAGCAGGCAAACTGACGGACGAGCAGGTACAGGCCGTGGCCGACCTGCTGCACGACCGCATGACGGAATCCGTGCTGCGCAGCGCAGACGACGCCAAGGACTTGTTCCGCACCCTGGAAGCGCGTCCGCTCGAATCGATCGACTTGCTGGGGCAGGGCAAGCGCGCGCTGGAAACGGCGAACACGGAACTGGGCCTGGCGATGTCGGACGACGAAATCGACTACCTGGACGCCGCCTTCACCAAGGCCGGCCGCAACCCGACGGACGTGGAACTGATGATGTTCGCGCAGGCGAACAGCGAGCATTGCCGCCACAAGATCTTCAACGCCGACTGGACCATCGACGGCGTGGCGCAGCCAAAATCACTGTTCGGCATGATCAAGAACACGCACGAACTGCAGCCGAAGGGCACCGTCGTCGCCTACAGCGACAACTCGTCCATCATGGAAGGCGCGACCGTGTCGCGCTTCTACCCGCGCGGTGCAAACCACGAATACGCGGCGTCGACCGAGCTGACGCACACCCTGATGAAGGTGGAAACGCACAACCACCCGACGGCAATCTCCCCATTCCCGGGCGCCTCCACGGGCGCGGGCGGCGAGATCCGCGACGAAGGCGCGACGGGCCGCGGCGCCAAGCCAAAAGCTGGCCTGACCGGTTTTACCGTCTCGAACCTGTCGCTGCCAGACGCCGTGCGCAGCTGGGAAACGGCCGCTTCCGTGACGGCGCCATTGGCTGGCCGCGCGGACGCGGACCAATACGGCAAACCGGAGCGCATCGCGTCGCCGCTGCAAATCATGATTGAAGGCCCATTGGGCGGCGCCGCGTTCTCGAACGAATTCGGCCGTCCCGTCCTGGGCGGCTACTTCCGCACGTATGAACAGAACGTCGGCGTCGACAAAGACGCCGTGTTCGGTTACCACAAGCCGATCATGATTGCCGGCGGCATCGGCAATATCTCGGCGCAGCACACGCACAAGAACGACATCCCCGTCGGCAGCCTGCTGGTGCAGCTCGGTGGCCCGGGCATGCGCATCGGCATGGGCGGCAGCGCCGCCTCGTCGATGACCACCGGCAGCAACACGGCCGACCTGGACTTCGATTCCGTCCAGCGCGGTAACCCTGAAATGGAACGCCGCGCCCAGGAAGTCATCAACGCCTGCTGGCAAATGGGCGCTGACAATCCGATCATCTCCATCCACGACGTGGGTGCGGGCGGCTTGTCGAACGCTTTCCCGGAAATCACCAACGACGCCAAGCGCGGCGCGATTTTCGACCTGCGCAAGATCCCGCTGGAAGAATCGGGCATGGCGCCGAAGGAAATCTGGAGCAATGAATCGCAGGAACGCTATGTTCTCGCCATCGCGCCGGAAAGCCTGCCCTTGTTCAAAGCCATGTGCGAACGCGAACGCTGTCTGTTCGCCGCCGTGGGCGTGGCCACCGAAGAACGTCAACTCAAATTGATCGATCCGGAACTGGGCAACGAACCGGTCGACATGCCAATGGACGTCTTGCTGGGCAAGCCGCCGAAGATGCAGCGCGACGTGGTCCACGTGGCCAACGATTTCCCGGCGATTGACTTGACGGGCATGGACTTGAAGGATGTGGCGCAAAAAGTGCTGCTGCTGCCGACCGTGGCCGACAAATCCTTCCTGATCACCATCGGCGACCGCAGCGTGGGCGGCATGACCGTGCGCGACCAGATGGTGGGACCATGGCAAGTGCCGGTGGCCGATTGCGCCGTCACCACCATGAGCTTTGAAGGTTATCTGGGCGAAGCGATGGCCATGGGCGAACGCACGCCGCTGGCCGTCATCGACGCCGCCGCCTCGGGCCGCATGGCCGTGGGCGAAGCCGTCACCAACATCGCCGCTGCAGCGATTGCCGACATTTCCGACATCAAGCTGTCCGCCAACTGGATGGCCGCTTGCGGCCAGCCTGGCCAGGATGCAGCCCTGTACGACACGGTGAAAGCCGTCGGCATGGACCTGTGCCCGGCGCTGGGCATCAGCATCCCCGTCGGCAAAGATTCGCTGTCGATGCGCACGACATGGAAAGATGAGAGCACGGGCGCGGCGAAATCCGTCACGTCGCCGGTGTCGCTGATCGTTTCCTCGTTCGCGCCAGTGACGGACGTGCGCAAGTCGCTCACGCCGCAGCTGAAAACGGACAAGGGCGACACGTCCTTGATCCTGATTGACCTGGGCCGCGGCAAAAACCGTTTGGGCGCCTCCGCCCTGGCACAAGTCATGGGCCAATTAGGCAATGAAACGCCGGACGTGGACAGCGCGGAAGACCTGAAAGGCTTCTTCGCCGCCATTCAAAAGCTCAATAGCGACGACAAGCTGCTGGCCTACCATGACCGTTCGGACGGCGGCCTGTACGCCACCCTGACGGAAATGGCTTTCGCCGGCCACACGGGCATGTCCGTCAACCTGGACATGCTGACCATGGAAGGCGAGCATTCCAGCGACTGGGGCGACGCCAAGAACTGGACGGGCCAGGTAGCGGAACGCCGCAACGAACTGACCTTGCGCGCCTTGTTCAGCGAAGAGCTGGGCGCCGTCATCCAGGTGCGCGCGGAAGAAAAGTCGCTCGTCATGGACGTGCTGCGCACCTTTAACCTGGGCGCCTGCAGCCATATCATCGGCAAATTGAACGACCGCGACGTCATCGAATTCACGCGCGACGCCAAGCTGATTTACACCCAGCCGCGCGCAGACCTGCACCGCCTGTGGAGCGAAACAAGCTGGCGCATCGCCCGCCTGCGCGACAACCCGGCGTGCGCCGACGCCGAATACGACCGCCTGCTGGACGTGCAAGACCCGGGCATGTCGCCGATCGTCACGTTCGATCAGAATGAGAACATCGCTGCGCCATTCATCGCCACCGGCGTGCGTCCGCGCGTCGCCATCCTGCGCGAGCAGGGTGTCAACTCGCACATCGAGACGGCGTACGTGATGCATCAGGCAGGTTTTACGGCTGTCGACGTGCACATGAGCGACCTGATTGCCGGCCGCGTAAAGCTGGACGACTTCCAGGGCGTCATCGCCGTGGGCGGTTTCTCCTACGGCGACGTGCTGGGCGCGGGCGAAGGCTGGGCGAAAACGATCCTGTTCAACGCCAGCCTGGCGGAACAGTTCGCGCGCTTCTTCAACCGCACGGACAGCTTCGGCCTCGGTATCTGCAACGGCTGCCAGATGATGAGCAACCTGAAATCCATCATCCCCGGCGCCCACGCCTGGCCGAAATTCACGCGCAACAAGTCGGAGAAGTTCGAAGGCCGCTTTGCCATGGTCGAAGTGATGGACTCCCCATCGATCTTCTTCAACGGCATGGCCGGCACGCAAGCCGGCATCGCTATCGCCCACGGCGAAGGCTACGCCGACTTCTCGCAAACGGGCGACATCACCCAAGTCAGCAAAGCCATGCGTTTTGTGGACAACAAGGGCGCTGCCACCGAAGCGTATCCATACAACCCGAACGGCTCGCCGGAAGGCATCACCTCCGTCACCACGCCAGACGGCCGCTTCACCGTGCTGATGCCGCACGCGGAGCGCGTGTTCCGGAGTGTTCAACAGTCGTATCACCCTGAAGCATGGGGCGAGGATTCGCCGTGGATGCGCATGTTCAGGAATGCACGGAAGTTTGTGGGGTAGTCGATTTTCGGCGCGGCGCCTTGGTTCAAGGCGCTGTTGCTGGGGTAGAAATAAAAAAGCCGCTATCGGGAGATAGCGGCTTTTTTTTGAGAATATTTGTTGCCGTTGTTATGAGTACCAGTTCAGGAGATTCGTGTGTATGTCTTTAAAATTATTAAAAGATAATTTTTTGCAAGTGCAGAGGATCTTTAAAAATCTTGGACCTTCTTTTGATGATTTGTTTCTTGGAAATTTGTGAGTGAGTTATATTTTTCCTCACCAATTTTCTCTCGAATTTTGGCTGCAAAAATCGGCTCAATAGAATGTGCGAAAGCTAAAAATCCTTTTAGTCTTCCAATTAAGGAATCATGTAGTTCTCCAGATGAATATTTGTGAGCCATCGTTCTAATCATTCGTTTTTTTTCTCGACCTAGGGAGACGCTTCCATCATTGGATAATATAAGTCCGGTAAGTTCTCGTTTGAATTTTTTTGACGTGAAAACTGTTTTTTCATTGTTTATTGATAATTTTGGATATGGAATATCTTTGATTAATTTTTCGATGAATTTAAGTGCTTCGTCTAGTATTTTTGGAGTGTCTGTTGATAAGGCTAAATCATCCGCATATCGAGTGTATTGAATATTATTTGCTTGGCAAAAAATAGATAACTGCGAATCAAATTCATATAGCAAAGTATTAGATACACTTGGCGAACTAGGTGCGCCAATTGCCAGACTTAGACGTCTCTTTTCATCCTGACGGAATAGTACTCTGGCAAGATCGATCGCCAGAGGCTTTGAAATTCCAAGATGTTTTCGGATATGCTTAGAAAAATTGTGGGCGCGTATTGAAGGGAAGAAGTCTTTGAAGTCTACTTTTAAAAGATATTTATTTTTTACATGTGGTCTCGCATGGTCAAAAATATTCCTTCCTTCACGATATGCAGTTGCAGCATTGTGAATGGGTAGATTTTTTATATATTTTTTAATTATCCATCGCTGAATCTCTTTAACTTCCGCAGTGGGTTGCGCAATTAAACGTTTCCCCTTTCCATTTCTTTTCTCAATGAAATGGATCTTGTACATGCGGCAGGCGCTATCAATGAAAACTGCCGCCTCTGTGCGAGTAAAAGGCAGTTCGTCGCAAAGCATATCTACTAGCTCTGAATTATTGTCGACCATGTACCTTCTCATATGCTTGACGACGAAACGAGTCTTGCTTCATTGCCGCAATCGCCTTGAATTTAAATTTCACTCGATTCAATTGAGAATCTGACTCGAGTAGTTTGAATGATATGAAACTTTCTCGGTTTGACTTGGGTGGGGTGAAGAAAACTCTTGTTAAATGATCTGATAACGTTATGACCTTCAGAAGGCAAAGTAAATTTAATACTTGCTCTAATCGGCTTGTTGATAATTTCACTTCAAAAAATTCGAGTAGTTTTTTTATTTCGGCTTTGGAAAGCGCGCCAAAAAGCTCAACCAAATCAGAAATTAAAAGAAGTTGGTCGCGAATTTGAATTGGGTCAAATATTTGTTGTTTTGGTAAGCGATTGCTCTTTGCTAGCACTTCGTTGGCGATATCTGCGGCGACTTCTTCAAGGTCATCCAAAGAGCTTCCGTCGACAGGGCAAATGGCTTGAAAATCCCCATGTACTCGTTTTAGCAAGCGAAGTGGACCTAGATCTATGAATGAATTTGCACGATAAAATTTACTATAAAGAACGATAAATAATCGCTCAGCAAGTACAGCATCGACACAAAAAGCGCCAAGTTCAGCGAAACCACCTGGACTTTCAAGAAATAGAAGGATCGCGCGTGATAGGCAGCCTGCATCTCGTTCAAACTCAACAAGATCGTCATATCCATTAAACTGATTCCACTCTGGATATTCTTCCGGCATGTGAAGAAGGGCAGCAACTTTGTGATTATTATTATGAGCCCAGTTTACAAAAGTATCGCGCATTGAAGGCGATGGCGTCTCAAAATTTTGACGCATTGGCCCACCATAGACAAAAATTATGGCTGGGAGGTGCACAACGTGTGCACGTCTACTATCAATGAGCGAGATAAACTCATCTTGCAACTTCGTAAACAATATCAATTACCTTGAATAGACACGAAGACGGCTTACGCCGAATCGGGACCCACCGGACACGGATTTGGCGTAAGCCGTCTTCGTGTCGTGATTGATGTCCCACCTGTACTCAGTCTGGCGATGCGCCCGACATTGATAGCCTTTTTTGCTACCGCTCACGTAATTGATTTATACATGATGCACTATTTTTATGCTATCAGCAAGTATGCCGAGGCTCGATCTGCAACTTGGCCTTTATAGATTTTTTCGCTCGCAGCATGAAAATTGTCTAGCATGTACTGGTCATCCGTATCCGTTCGACCCAATATTTCCTTGACTTCAAGCTGTTTTTTTGCGAATCCATGTATATCTTATGCATGAAGGATCTCGTCTAGAGTATCCGTTGGCAATGATAGGGACACGTTTCCAGAGATATAGAGTTGATACTTTCCGCATATAGCTCTTGTATTACTGCGACGATACATAAATACTCCCCTCCTCGGGGAGCAGCGCTAAGCTATTTTGCATTCGTGTGACTTCCTCCATCGGCGTCAGGCCAAACTGGCACTTGAATTCGCAGCCGAACTGAGAGGCGTTTTCATAGCCGATTGCCCGCGCTGGTGGCCGATGCCTGCACTAGGCGCAGCAACTTTAGATATTGCATCGGCGAAATGCTGGTCACATGTTTGAAGTGCAGGTGGAAGGTGGTGGCGCTCGTGCCGGCCAAGCTGGCCACGTCCGTCGACTGCGCGTAGTCGCTGCGGATCAGGTGGATTACGTGCGCGATGCGGCCGAAATTGCCTTGCTGGAGAAATTATCTGGCGAGATTGACGCCTGGGAAGCGCTGAGCCTGTCGAACGATCACTGAGGTTAGTCTGTGCCAGTGTTGCGGATGGGCATTGCCATTATCGGTTTCCCTTGCTTGCATTCCACCCCCGCGCCCTCATCTGGGTGGTAATGGTAGCCTGTAGCGCTGCCTCATCTGAACCAACCAGGAGAACCACCATGAGTTTCGATTCCTTTCTGTCCAAACTGAAGACCAAAGCAAGTGAACTGAAAACGGAAGCCCTGAAGTACAAGAACAAGGATTTCCTGAATGCCGCGATGGCAGGCTCGGCCTTGATCGCCATGGCCGACGGCAGTGTCAGTGCGGAAGAGAAGCAGAAGATGGTGAAGTTTATTGAAAGCAATGACGCGCTGTCGGTGTTTACCACCACGGACGTGATCAAGGCTTTCCAGGACTATGTCAGCCAACTGGAGTTCGACAAGGATATCGGCGAAGCCAAGGCGTATCAGGCGCTGGGCAAGATGAAGTCGAATGTGGAGGCGTCGCGCTTGCTGGTGCGCATGATTATCGCTGTCGCTTCGTCGGACGGCAATTTCGACGCCAACGAGCAGCGCGTGGCCAGCAAGATCGCGCGCGAGCTGGGCTTGACTCCGGCGGAGTTCGAACTGCAGTAACTTTCAAGCCAACCGGCCCCGGCTGGCTTAACTCTTGTCCCACCACGGCGGCGTGCCCGATGACCAGGGGCACGTCATTTCCACTTCGCGTATTCTGTAGCGGATCTCGATCACCTGGCCTGGGCTGAAGGGACCGCGTCTCCAGTCGCCGGAATCAAAGACGTAGCCTTTGCCCTTGATGCAAAGACTGGTCGGGTTGTTGCCGATGGGGCCGGTCGAGTGCAGGGTGACGCGCACTTCGCCGTTGGCGTCCAGCGGGGCGTCGCCGCCCATGAAGAGTGGATCCGAGCCGACGTCGCAGACAGTGGTGCTGCCGATCTTGCTGCAGTGCTTGATATACGTTTGCTGGCGCGCATTGGCCAGGTAATCGTCATGCCGCATCGGCTTGCCGTCGTCATAGGTAAAGCGCAGGGTGACTGGCGTGGGCTCGCTGGCCGGGTGGCGCGTGGTGCTGGTGCAGGCGGCGCTGACCAGGGCCAGCAGGGGCCAGGCCAGCAGGCGCAGGGTGCGGCGCAGCATGGATGGGGATTTACCGCCGGATGGATGCTGCATGTGGCGTTGCCATTTGTCTCATGAACTGGACGGCGATCATAGCATGCGAAGGCAGCCGTTCCGCTAGGACGCGCAGTGATTCAATTCCTGCAGCACCTGCTTGCACAGCACGCCATAACCCACGCCCGTGCCGCGTTTGTGTGCGGCCAGGTCGTAGCCGGCGCTGATGTCGTTCCACGCCACGCTGCCGGACAGGGGGCGCAAGTTGTCGTCGAGGTCCATCTCGAAATGGATGAAGTGGCCGTCAGCGCTCAGCAGCTTGCCGTACACGGCGGGCATGCCGGGCCAGGCCAGTTGCAGGTCGAGCATGAGGGCCGTGCCCAGCGCCACGCCATGGCTGGCGGCGCACTGGCGCAAGGCGTCGGGCAAGGGGCGCGCGCGCCACCAGGCCGCCGTCTGCTTGATGGTGGCCTGGGTCTGCGCGTTTTGCTGTTGGACAGAGTACTGTTTGCTCATGGCTGTCACCCATGTGGAATGCAACTTGCCGCCTTAGCGCGATGCCAGGCTCATGCTTTGCACGTGGGCTGGCACGATGGCGCCGCTGGCCAGTTTTTCGGCCGGCACCCGCATCAGCACTTCGCCACCCACGCTACCATCGTCGCGCAAGTCGATGCGCATGGCCAGTTGTCGGTCGAGCGCCACGAAGCTGTTGCTGCTGCTGGCGAGGATGCGGTGTTCGTCCTGCTCATCGATGCGCGCATACATGATGGCGCCGATGCTGCCCGCATTGCGCAGGTGGAGCACCTGGCCATTCGACAGCTCATAGCCGCCGCGGAACGGGGCAAACATTTCCGCACTCATGAAGTGCCTGTGGGCCGGCAGTTCGATCGTCTGCAGGCGCCCGCCTGGAATGGTGACGGTCTGGCTGTCGGGTAGTGATTGCGCATTTGCCAGCAGGGCGCAGACGCCCAGGGTGCCGGCCAGGATCCATGTTTTCATTTTCCAGCCCATCCTTGAAATTGGTGCCGTCCGCTGCCGGCGCGGCGATGTTGATGTGGGTGCCAGGGAAACCGAACCGGCTGGTCCGCACACGCTGTGGTCACACTGGCAAGGTGCGGCCTACCGGTCTTGCCAGTGTAGGCAGGCAAGTTGCACCGCGCATCATCCGATCGGATGACACGGCCTCATGCATCGAGTACGGCCAGGTGCGCCGTTGCGCCGTGGATCAGGGCGATCAGCTCGCCCTGGCGCCGTGTATCCGTCTTTAAATAGGTGTGGTGCAAATGCGTCTTGACGGTGTTGACGCTGATGCCGCTTCGGGCGGCGATTTCCTCGATGGTGGCCCCTTGCGCCAGCGCCTTGCCGACCTGCGCTTCGGCTTGCGTCAGGTCAAACAGCTGGCGCAAGGCAGGGACTGACGTGCCCGCTTGTGCGGGGTCGCGCGCGATCAGCAGCGCACAGGCGGGCTGGCAAGCGGCAAGCGGGGTGAGAGTCAGGGCCAGCGGCGCTTGCTGCTTGCGCGCCAGGCGCAGCGACTGACATTGCGCCGCGCCACCGGCGCTGGCGATCACCAGGCGCACGGCGCGCACCAGGGCGGGCGGGGCGGCGTGTTCCAGTTGCGCCGCATGCAGGGCGTGGCCGGCGGGGGTGGCGAAGCGCAGGCCGAGGTTGGCATCGAGCACCAGCACGGCGGCGCCCATGGCGTCGAGCGCTGCCAGCGCGCAGTGGCTGGCCAGTTGCGCCTCGCGCAGGCGCTGCTGCAGGCACAGCGCGCGTTGCAGATGCGGCAGGAGCTCCTGCCATTGCTGGCCGCTCAGGCCAGCGCTGTCAAGCAGTGGCCAGTCGCCTGTGCCGCAGGCCGAGTCGTACAGGGCGCCGATCAGTTTGCCCACATCCGTTACGGTAGCTGTACCCATGCTTGCCCCCATTTCCTGATGACATCAGCGTGCCGCAGGCGTGCAAGTGCGGAGCTGGGTAAGGGCGGTGTTGCGCAGCGATCGGCCCCACCTTTGTGAGGAAGGTCTGGTCGCTGTCATCTGTCCTGGGCAGCTATCAAGATAGTACAAAGATATCGGTGCTGCAATGGTTTGCGCAAATCTGCCTGGATAGTGTTCTGTAGGAAACTCGCGCGGCAAAAATGCGGCCATGATGTAAGATTCGCACTATGTCCGATTTCACATTTTCCGATTGCCCATGAGTTCAATAATGATTCCCGACGTCGCCCTGGTCGACAATACCGAACAACGCACGCCGCTGGTGCTGGTGCTGGACTGTTCCGGCAGCATGGATGGCGAACCCGTCTCGCTGCTCAACGAAGGCCTGGCCTTGCTGGAACAGGAACTCAAGTCCGACGTGATCGCCGCCAAGCGCGTGCGCATCCTGGTGATTCAATATGGCGCCCACGATGAAGCGGTGGTGGCCAGCAACTGGTGCGACGCCATGGATTTCACGGCGCCCCGCCTTGAGGCGAATGGCACCACGCCGACCGGCGCGGCCGTGGAACTGGCGCTGGCCGAAATCGAGCAGGAAAAGCAGCGCTTCCGCGCCGCTGGCGTGGCGTACACGCGGCCATGGCTGTTTTTGATGTCGGACGGCGAGCCGACGGACCAATGGCAGCATGGCGCCGAACAGGCGCGCGCGGCCGAGCAGGCGAATAAAGTGGCGATCTTCCCCATCGCCGTGGGCGACCACGCGAATATCGATACCCTGGGGCAGTTTTCCAGCCGTGGCGAGCGCGGCGTGAAGCAGCTGAAAGGCTTGCAGTTCCGCGAACTGTTCCTGTGGCTGAGCGCCAGCATGCAGGTGGTGTCGCAGTCGCGTCCCGGCGCGCAGGCGCAGCTGGCTTCGACGGACGGCTGGTCCGTCGTAAGCACCTGATCCATGACCGCAGTACAGAATACCTGGCGCGTGTTCGGCGCGTCCGTCACGGGCAAGGCGCACCTGGATAAAGCCATCCCTTGCCAGGATGCGCACGCGCACGCGGTAGTCAGCGGCGTGTTGGTGGCCATCGTCTGCGATGGCGCCGGTTCGGCCAGGCTCAGCGAGCAGGGCGCGCAGTTTGTGGCCGCGCAAACCGTGCAGGCGCTGGCCGGCCGCCTGGAGCAGGGCGCCAGCGTGCAGGACTTGCACGACGGCGCGCTGGCGGGCACGCTGGCGCAAATCCGCGCCGCGCTGGACGACATCGCCCGCGCCGCCAACGCCACCCTGGACGACTACGCTTCTACTGTGGTGGGCGTGGTCATGGGGCAAGATGCCGGCTTCTTTTTCCACCTGGGCGATGGCCTGGGCGTGGCGCAGCTGGCTGACGGTAAGGAGCTGATCTCGCTGCCCTCGAATGGCGAATACGCCAACGAAACCTATTTTCTGTCGGGCGAGCGCTGGCGCGAACAGTTGCGCCTGTTGCCCATTCCCCAGTCCGTGCGCGGCGTGGTGCTGATGTCGGACGGCTGCATGCCCTTTGCCATGAGCAAGAACAATGGTTCGCTGTATGCGCCGTTCATGGATGCCGTGCAAGGCTATCTGCGCACGGTCGACAACGTCGAGTTGGGCAATGAAGCATTGGCATCCACCCTGGCCGACCCGCGCACGCACCAGATCACGGGCGATGACAAGACCCTGCTGCTGGCCTTGCGCGCATGAGCCAGAAGCAGGGCGGGACACCGGGCCTGAGTCCGGGCGGCAAGATCTGGCTGGATAAAGTCCGTACGCTGGTGCTGGGCAAACTCGTCAAGAGCGGCGGCGCGGGCAGCGTGTATCTGTTGCCCGGCGCGCCTGCGCAGGTCGCCAAGCTGTACCACCCGCACCTGGACCGGGCCGCCAACCGGCGCAAGCTCGAAGCGATGCTGGAATTGTCGCCCGAGTTGCCCGATCAAGTGGAAAACGGCAAGCGCTACGTGCAGATCGCATGGCCGCAGGCGGCCGTGTTCGACGGCCAGGGCGGCTTTGCCGGTTTCGTCATGCCCCTGCTGGACATGGCGCAGACGGCCGAACTGGAACAGATCATGCAGGAACGCCAGGCGCGCGCGGCCGGCCTGCCCACGGGGCTCGGTCCCAAGCTGACCCTGGCCGCCAACCTGGCCGCCGTCATCGATGCGCTGCACCAGCAGCAGCATTACGTGGTCGATCTGAAACCCGTGAACCTGCGCTTTTACCGCAATTCGCTGTACATCGCCATGCTCGACTGCGACGGTTTCAGCATCCAGGGCCATGCGGAGCGCTTTCCTGCCGAGCAATTCACAGCCGACTACCTGGCGCCGGAATTCCAGCGCAAGGGCATGCCGGCGGGCACGGAAATGGCGCAAGACCGCTTCGCGCTGGCCGTCGTCATCTTCCAATTGCTCAACTTCGGCATCCACCCGTACAGCGGGCGGCCCGGCAATGCCCAAGTAGCGACCGATATTCCCGGACGTATCCGCGACGGCTGCTATGCGTATGGCGTCAAACGCCACAAGCAGCTGGCGCCAAACGCCACCAGCGGCCACGCGCTGATGCCACCCGAGCTGCGCGCCATGTTCGACCGCGCGTTTTCTCCATCCCCCAAACCGCAGCGTCCGTCGGCGGCCGACTGGGCACAGCTGTTGCGTGGCTTTGCACAGCGCAGCGGCGGCAAGCTGGTCGTTTGCGCCGTGAATCCCGAACACCAGCATTTTGCCGGCCAGGGTTGCGCCGCCTGCGCGCGCGACAAGGTCATCGTCGCGGCCGGGCAAGCCTCGGCGCAGGCGCAGCAGATGCAACTGCAACAGCAATCGTTGCCGCCGCAGCGCAGCCCGCGCGGCGCGCACGGTGCGCATCATACTGCGCCGGGGCAGGCGCCCGCCGCCAATCCAGTGGCGGGCAATACTGGCGGCGGCATCACGGGCAAGGGCTGGGCCGTGGTGGTGCTGCTGATCGTACTGTTCCTGATCGGCTTTACGGCCTGGACCTCGTCGCCCGATGAAGCCAAGGCCAAGGCCAGCTTGCAGGCGCAGGCCGAGCAGGCGGCTGGCCTGGAAGTATTTCGCTGGCGCACGCGCAAGACGGCCGGTTTCCAGCCGTCCGATGCGCGCAAGGCCGTGCGCAGCCTGTCGCAAGCGATCAGCAAGGGCGACGATGACGCCGTCACGCGCGGCTTGCAACTGTTGTACCGTTCCGGCCAGGAAAAGCCGTCCGACTACGGCGTCGACCGCACGCAGGCGCAGCTGCGCGCCTCGTTGCTGGAGGGCCTGGGCTGGGTGCCCGGCTATGAGCCGGGGCTGGTCGCGACCTATCTTGACCTGCTGCAAGCGAACCCGCGCGACCATCTGGTGGCGGCGGCGATGGGCCGCATGCATCTGAGCCTGAACGAACCGCAGGCGGCGCGCCAGTACTTCGAGCAAGCCGTGTGGGCGCACCCGACGGATGGCACGGCCTGGCTCGGCATCGCGGCCGCGGCGCAGCTGCGCGGCGGCGACGAGGGCGATGCCGTCAATCTGGTGGCGCTGGCGCAACTGACGGCTTACCGCTACGCCGTGGAGCATGCCTTGCCGGCCGAGCCGGGTCAGCCGGCCGACAATGGCGTGGCGCGCATGACGCAGCGCATGGATCTGAACGCCAAGGTGCTGCGTCTGGCGCAGCCGGGCGCTTACCAGAAACGCTGGGACAAGGTACTGGCCGAGGGCGCGCTGCTGGCAGCCAGGCTGAAGGCCTTGCCGCCCTTGCGGGACCAGGTCGGCAGAGTACAGCGCGAGACGATGACGACGGTTGCGTATGGCGTGCTGGACGAAAAGCACGCAACGGGTGAAAACCGCCTGACCCTGACCATCGCGGCCGACGGCACCCTGACCTATGCGGCGGCCGAGTTGCCGATGGAGCCGATGCTCAACAAGGTGCTGCTCGATAGCGTCAAGCGCTGGACCTACCTGCCGGCCGTGCAGCACGGTCAATTGCGGGATGCCGAGGTGGTGGTGCTGGTGCGCTACCGCGATGGCCGGGTCAGCTTCGTGCCGGGCGGCGTGGCCGTCACGGCGGAAAATTAAAGGAATAGCATGAAAATCAAGACAATATGCGCCGTGTTGGGCGCCTGCTTGCTGTGCCCAGGCATGGCGCAGGCGGACATCGTGCAGCGCCTGGTAGTGACAGCCATGGCGGCCGAACCAGATAGCGAAGGCGGTGATGTGTTCAGTATTGCGGGCACGACGGCCTGCGGCGGCAAGCAGATACGCATGGATGCCCGCTCGGTGAACCTGGACGAGGCGCCGTACGACGCGCTGAAAGCCGATCTGGCCCGGCACATTCGCAACAAGACGCCGATGCTCGTCACCCTGAAAAAATGCCCGGACGATGTGAGCGTGCCCATCGTGCGCCAGATCGCCGCCTGCACGCCAGCGGCCTGCGCCGATGGCCGGGCGCGGCTGTACCTGCACGAACGTTTCTTCCCCATCGAGCAAGAAAAAGCACCGAATGTGCTGCTGTTGCCCTTGCCGAAAGGCAAGCTGCCAGGCACATGGAAGGTGGACGTTTACGGCGTGGCAGGCCACAAGCTGCGCCTGTCCGGCCACGTCAACAAGGCCGATTATGCCTCCGGGGAACTGGTGGGCGGCTATGTCTCGTATTACCCGGACGGCAAGGTCGAGAAACAGGTGGCGCAGGATGGGCAGGGCCGGCAGGATGGCGTCACCAGTCTGTATCGTGCCGATGGCAGCCTGGAATCGCGTGGCAACTGGCGTCACGGCTTGCCGGAAGGCACGCACCAGCAATATCACGCCACGGGCAAGCTGCGCGAGGCCAGCGTGTACCGCGACGGCCAGCGTGTGGATGGTCCCGTGCAGACGTTTGACGCGAATGGCAAGCTGAGTACCAGTTTTGTGCTGCGCGAGGGACGCATGGAAGGCGAATTGCTCACGTATTTCCCGGATGGAAAAGTAGCGGGCCGCACGCAAGTGAGCAAGGGCAAGTTCAATGGCAGCAGCGCGGAGTACTATCCCGATGGCGCCGTGCGCGCCAGCATGGCGCTGGTCAACGACCTGCCGGTCGGTGAAGCGCTGGAGTTCTATCCGGACGGCAAGGTGCAAAGTCGCCAGCAGTATGGCGACAAAGGCGGGCTGCTGAGTATCCAGCGCTACAGCCCCCAGGGCGTGCTGGTGCTGGAACGACGCTGGGATGCGCAATTGCGCGAGCAGGGCACGTCGCGCTCGTGGTACGAAAGCGGCAAGTCCGAGCAAGCCATCGACTACGTGAACGACCGGCGCGACGGCTGGAGCCGCAGCTGGCGCGAGGATGGCAGCCTGAAGAATGAATGCCGGTATGTGGCCGGCAAGGCACAGGGCGACTGCGGCGAAGCGCCGCCAGCGCCGGAACTGCAGCGCAAGGAGCAGGCATGGCGCGCACTTTGAAATATTTGTTTGGCGCCATGCTGCTGTTGCCGGCGCTGGCCCACGCTGAGATTGAGCAGCGGCAAATAGTCACCGCGATCAAGGCGACGCCCGACGGCGATGTGCTGACCCTCGCCAGCGACAGCGGCTGCGGCGGCAGGCAGGTGCTGATGAATGCCGTTTCCGTACGCCTGGATGAAGATCAGTATGTTGCCATGAAGCAGCAATTGGCTCCCTTGATCCGCGACAAGACGCCCTTGCTGATGCGTATCCAATCCTGTCCCGCGCCAGGCGGTGCTGGCGCGTTCAGCATGCCCGAAGTTGGCAAGCTGGGCGGATGCGAGCCGCAAGCCTGTGCCGACGGCAAGGCGCGCCTGTACCTGAATCACAATCTGACGCGCGGCGAAATCAAGGAACAGGCGCGCTATGCGCTGCTCCTGCCGCTGCCGCCAGGCAAGACGCCGGGCACCTGGCAAGTCGAGATCTATCACGTGCGCGAAGGCGAGCCGAAGCGGCTGATCGGCCAGGTCAACGATCCCGATTACCTGCGCGGCAAGCTGGTGGGCAACTACAGCATGTATTACCCGCATGGACAAGTCGAGATGCAGGTGGCGCGCGAGGGACGCAGCTTGCAGGAGGGAGTGCAGACCCTATATCACCCGGACGGCAAGGTTTCCATGCGCAACACGTGGCGCAATGGCGTGCAGGAGGGGGAGGAACAGACTTATCACCAGAATGGCAAGCTGATCGAGTCGCGCACCTACCGCAATGGCGCCCCCGCCGATGGCCTGGTGGAAACCTTCGACCAGGATGGCAAGCTGCGCACGCGCATGACCCAGGTCAAGGGCCAGACGGAGGGCGAACTGCTGTTGTTCTATCCCGATGGCACCGTGGAAAGCCGCAGCCAGTATGACAACGGCATCCAGACGGGGCCGAGCACCAGCTATTTCCCGGATGGCAAGGTGCACCGCAGCGCCAACTACGTGGACGGCAAGCCTGCCGGCGAGAGCGTCGAATATTATCCTGACGGCAAGGTCGCCAGCAAGCGCACGCACAGCGACCACTATGTGTTGCGCAGCGAACAGCGCTTCAGCCGTGCCGGCGTATTGATCGTGCACAAACAGTGGAACGCGGGCGGGCGCGAGGAGGGCGCATTGCGTTCCTGGTATGCCGATGGCAAGCCGAGGCAGCTGATCGAATATGTCGATGGCGAACGTCAGGGCTGGACGCGGCACTGGCGCGCGGATGGCGGGCTGGAGAGCGAATGCCGCTATGTGGCCGATGTGGCGCAGGGGGAATGTACCGGGGCGTCTGGCAGGATGTCGTACACGGAAGATGGGATTGAGTTTGACATGCCGGAGCAGTGAGGGCGCAATTCAACCCAAAGACAATGACTGGGGTCGTACCCTGAGGGTACGACCCCGGCCTTTGCCGGGGTTCCATGGGGCTTCCTCCGGCTCTTTGCCTGTGGGGTCGGTAGTGCTATTGGCTCACAAACTGGCCAGGGCCGAGATGCCCGGCATTACCGGTGCGGTGGCGTCAACACGCTGGCTATCGCCTTCGGCAAGGTTTCCGGATAATCGCGGCTGAAGTGCAGGCCGCGGCTTTCGCGGCGGGACAAGGCGCTGTTGACGATCATCGAGGCCACGTCGACCAGGTTGCGCAGTTCCAGCAAGTCGTGCGTGATGCGGAAGTTGCGGTAGTACTCGTCGATTTCTTCCTTCAAGAGGGCGATGCGGTGCTGGGCGCGTTCCAGGCGCTTGGTCGTGCGCACGATGCCCACGTAATTCCACATGAAGCGGCGCAGCTCGTCCCAGTTGTGGGAAATCACCACTTCCTCGTCCGCATCCGTGACGCGGCTTTCATCCCAGTCGGGCAGGTACGGCGTGCCCAGCTTTTCCTTGCTTTCGATGTCCTGCGCGCAGGCGCGGCCGATGACTATGCATTCGAGCAAGGAATTGCTCGCCAGGCGGTTCGCGCCATGCAGACCCGTGCACGCTGTTTCGCCCACGGCGTACAGGCCTGGCAAGTCGGCGCGGCCCGCCAAGTCCGTTACCACGCCGCCGCACGTGTAGTGGGCGGCCGGCACGATGGGGATAGGCTGCTTGGTGATGTCGATGCCCAGTTCCAGACAGCGCGCGTAGATGGTGGGGAAGTGCTCGATGAGGAATGCGGCCGGCTTGTGGCTGATGTCCAGGTGCACGTAGTCGAGGCCCCGCTTCTTGATCTCGAAGTCGATGGCGCGCGCCACTACGTCGCGCGGCGCCAGTTCGGCCCGCTCATCGTGGGCCAGCATGAAGCGCGTGCCGGCTGCCGCGCCCGCTTCAGGCGGCAGTTTCAGCAAGCCACCTTCGCCACGGATGGCTTCGGTGATCAGGAAAGACTTGGCATACGGGTGGTACAGGCAAGTCGGGTGGAACTGGATGAATTCCATGTTCGACACGCGGCAGCCGGCGCGCCAGGCCATGGCGATGCCGTCGCCGCTGGCTGTGTCCGGGTTGGTGGTATATAAGTACACCTTGCCGGCGCCGCCCGTGGCCAGCACGGTGTGCTCGGCGGCAAAGGTCAGTACTTTACCGGTTTGCTCATCCTGCACGTACAGGCCGTGGCAATGCGGTTGCGCGTTGCGCTGGGTGGGCTTCATGCCCAGCTTGTCCGAGGTGATCAGGTCGATGGCGCAATGGTGTTCGAACAGGCTGATGTTCGGGTGGGCGCGCACCTTTTCTTCCAGCGTCACTTGCACGGCGTGCCCCGTGGCGTCGGCCGCGTGGATGATGCGGCGCTGGCTGTGTCCGCCTTCGCGGGTCAAATGAAAACCCAGCTCGGCCGTAGCGTCGCGCGTAAATGGCACGCCTTGCTCGATCAGCCATTCGATGGCTTCGCGGCCGTGCTCGACGATGTAGCGCGTGGCGCTCTCGTCACACAGGCCGCCGCCGGCGATCAGGGTGTCTTCGATGTGCTGCTGGTGGCTGTCGCCCGAGTCCAGCACGGCCGCGATCCCGCCCTGGGCCCAGTTGCTGGCGCCATCGAGCAGCGCGCGTTTGGAAATGATCGCGACAGTGCGCGTTTCAGCTAAATGCAGTGCAACCGATAAACCCGCCAGGCCACTGCCGACAATCGCTACATCAAATTTCATGACATTCATCTCTTTTAGGGGAAGCATACTATATGCCATTTCCCCTCATTCGGTAATGTGTTGAGATAAATTCTGCAAGCGAAAGATAGCTGGGGCCGTAGCTTGTGGCGCATCAATGTCTTCGCGGAACAGTTCGCCATCATGGCAAGACAGCAGCAAGCCGCCCTGTGCGCGGCGCGCTGCCTTTGCCGCAGGAGGCCTCCATGATCCGCATCTTCAGCCATTATGTCTCGAAAACAGCGTTTATATTGCTGTTGCTGGAAATCCTGATCCTGCTGCTATCGGCCACCCTGACCTCAATGCTGTGGCTGGCGGACGGCAGCCGCGTGCTGCGCGTGGGCGAGATTTACCTGTCGTCGACGATCTTTGCGCTGGTCATCGTGCTGAGCATGAGCGCGCTGGGCATGTACCAGCACCGCTCGCGCGAAGACATCCGCAACACGCTATTGCGCATCCTGCCGTCGTTCGCGCTGGGCTTTGCCGTGCTCAGCGTCTTGATCCGTTTCGTCCCGTCCCTGCATTTCGGGCGCGGCAGCGTGCTGATCTTCGGTCTGGGCGCCATCGGCGTGCTGCTGGCGCGCCTGGTGGTGTTCAAATCCTCGCAATCGGCGCTGATGGAAGGCCGGCTGATCCTGGTGGGTGGCGGGGCGCTGGCGCGCGAGTGCATGGACTTGGCGGCGAGCAAGATCGGTTTCCACCAGTTTACCGTCGTCGGCTGCATCGATGTGGCAGGCGAGCAATGCTGCGTACCGGCCTCTGCCTTGTTGCCGGCCGAACCGTCGCTGCTGGCCATGGCCCAGCGCCACGCGGCGCATGAGATCGTCGTGTCCGTCAGCGACCGGCGCAATGGTGCTTTTCCTGCCAAGCAACTACTGGAATGCGCGCTGGGCGGCGTCAAGGTCATCGACGCGGCCACGTTTTTCGAGCGCGAAGCATGCCAGATCCGCATCGATTCCTTGCAACCGAGCTATCTGATCTATGGCGGCGGCTTCGACCAGAGTTTTTTCCGCGCCGCCTCGAAACGTTTGTTCGACCTGGCGGCCAGCAGCATCATCTGCCTGGCGGCGCTGCCCGTGATGCTGGTGACGGCCCTGTGCATCCGCCTGGAAGACGGCGGCCCCGTGTTTTACCAGCAAGAAAGGGTGGGGCGCGATGGCTTGCCTTTCAATGTGCTGAAATTTCGAAGCATGCGCTGCGATGCGGAGCGCGACGGCAAACCCATCTGGGCGCAGACCAACGATGCGCGCATCACGCGCGTGGGTAACGTCATTCGCAAACTGCGCATCGACGAGTTGCCGCAGATGCTCAATGTGTTTCGCGGCGAAATGAGTTTTGTGGGGCCGCGCCCCGAGCGCGCCTATTTTGTCGAGCAACTGAAGCAGCAGGTGCCTTACTACAACATCCGTCACAGCATCAAGCCGGGTATCACGGGCCTGGCGCAAGTGCGCTACCAGTATGGCGCCTCCGTCGACGATGCCGTCAAGAAGCTGCAATATGATTTGTATTATGTAAAAAATAACAGCCTGTTCCTCGACTTGCTGATCTTGCTCGATACGGTGCAGGTGGTGCTGTTTGGCAAGGGCAGCCGATGATGCGGTCGCAGTCAGACTGGCTGGCGGCGGCCGACGCGGCGGCGCTCAGCCATGGCCTGGCGTCGCTGGCCTTCTTCGTGCTGGCACTGCTGCTCATCAGCAACTGGCGTGCGCGGCAAAATGTGCGCGCCTTGCTGGTCGCTTGCCTGGCGACGGGCGGCTGGGCCACGGGCACGGTGGTGCTGGTGCTGCTGGGGCAGCGCATCGCGCTGGCCGGCGATGCGCTTGAACTGCTGCGCACCCTGGCCTGGCTGGTGTTTTTGCTGCTGCTGATCGAACCGTCGCGTCCGCGCTTGCGCCTGGTGCTGGCGGGCATCGTCCTCACGGCGCTGGCGCCCGCATTGTCCGCGCTGGCCTCGTCGTGGCTGGCGCTGCCTTTGCCGGCGCGCATCATCGCCAGCGTCAGCCGTTTGCTGCTGGCCGTGCTGGGCATGTTGCTGGTGGAACAGTGGTACCGCAACACGCCGCCCCTGAAACGCTGGGGCATCAAGTTCGCCTGCCTGGGCGTGGGCGGCTTGTTTGCCTACGATTTTTATCTGTACAGCGATGCCTTGCTGTTTCGCGCGATCAACGACGACATCTGGGCCGCGCGCGGCATCGTCGACGCCCTGTGCGCGCCGCTGCTGGCCGTGTCGGCGGCGCGCAATCCCGGCTGGGCGCTGGGCCTGTCCGTCTCGCGCCAGATGCTGTACCGCTCGGCCGCCTTGCTGGGCTCGGCCATCTATCTGCTGGCCATGGCGGCCAGCGCCTATTATTTGCGCTATTTCGGCGGCACCTGGGGCTCCTTGATGCAGATGGCTTACCTGGGCGGCGCAGCCCTGTTGCTGGCGGGCGTGCTGTTTTCCGGCAGCTTGCGCGCCAAGCTCAAGGTTTATATCAATAAACATTTTTACAATGCCATCTTCGATTACCGCGAAGAATGGCTGAGATTTACCCGCGCCTTGTCCGAAGATGGACCGGCCCTGGGCGAACGCACGATACAGGCCATGGCGCAGCTGGTGGAAAGCCGCGCCGGCGCGCTGTGGATCTTGCGCGAGCAGGGCCAGTTTGCCCCGGCCGCCAGTTGGAACTGGCCACCAAGCACGTGGAGCGAGCCGGCCTCCAGCCCCCTGTGCCAGTTCCTGGAGGCAAGGCTATGGGTGATCGACGTGCCCGACTGCCAGCAAAACCCGCTCCAGTACGGTGGTTTGCAGTTGCCGCCGGCACTGCTGGCGCTGCCCGACGTGTGGCTGCTGGTGCCCCTGATGCTGCATGGCCAGCTGTTCGCCTTTGTCGCACTGGCGCGGCCCCGCACGCGTATCGGCCTGAACTGGGAAATCCGCGACGTGCTGAAAATTGCCGGCAGCCAGGCCGCCAGCTACCTCGCGCACCGCGAATCGCTCGATACCCTGACGGTGGCGCGCCAGTTCGACTCGTTCAACCGCATGTCCACTTTTATCGTGCATGACTTGAAAAACCTGGTGTTTCAATTGTCGCTGCTACTGAGCAATGCGGAAAAGCACCGTGCCAATCCAGCCTTCCAGGAAGACATGCTGGGTACGTTAGAGCATTCCGTGCAGAAAATGAAGACCTTGCTGCAGAAGCTGGCGTGCGGCGAGGCGCCGGAAGCGCCGGCGCCGCTGCAGCTCGACGGCTTGCTGCGCCAGGCCGTGGCCGCCAAGGCCAGCCTGGCGCCGGCACCCAGGCTGGAAATCGTCGATGGCGAGCTGACGGTGCTGGCCAACCGCGCGCGCCTGGAGCGCGTGCTCGGTCATTTGATCCAGAACGCCATCGAGGCGACGGCCAGCGATGGCACGGTGGACGTGCGGCTGCGGCGCGAGCAGCACACGGCCGTGGTCGAACTCGACGATACGGGCCAGGGCATGAGCGAACAATTCATCCGCGAGCGCCTGTTCAAACCGTTTGACACGACCAAGACGGCGGGCATGGGCATCGGCGTGTTCGAAAGTCGCGAATACCTGCGCGAAGTGGGCGGCAGCCTGGAAGTGCGCAGCGAGCCGCAAGTGGGCACGACGTTTCGCGTGATCCTGCCGCTGCATGCGGCATAGCAAGGGAGTGCCATGGGCAAACAAAAACTGCTGGTCATCGAAGACGATCCCGGCCTGCAAAAGCAGCTGCACTGGAGTTTTGACGCCTATGACGTCTTGCTGGCGGGCGAGCGCGAAACGGCGCTGGCGCTGGTGCGGCGCCACCAGCCGGCCGTGGTGACGATGGACCTGGGCTTGCCACCCGACCCGGACGGCGCCACGGAAGGGCTGGCCACCCTGCAGCAGATTCTTGCGCTGGCGCCGGACACCAAGGTTATCATCCTCTCGGGCAACCAGGAACGCGCGCATGCCTTGAAAGCGATTGCCCTGGGCGCCTATGATTTCCACCAGAAACCGTTTGACGCCGACATGCTGGGCCTGGTCATCGCCCGCGCGTTCTACCTGCACGCGATGCAGCAGGAAAACCGGCGCATGCTGCAGACGCAGGCGGACTCGCCGCTGGCGGGCATCGTCAGCCGCGACTCCGGCATGCTGAAACTGTGCCGCAGCGTGGAAAAAGTGGCGCCCTCGTCGGCCAGCGTGATGCTGCTGGGCGACTCGGGCAGCGGCAAGGAGCTGATTGCGCGGGGCTTGCATGCGTTATCGAGCCGTCATGCACAGCGCTTCGTCGCCATCAATTGCGCGGCGATTCCCGAAAACCTGCTGGAAAGTGAGCTCTTCGGCTATGAACGGGGGGCATTTACGGGTGCGGCGCGGCAAACCCTGGGCAAGATCGAGCTGGCCCACGGTGGCACTTTCTTTCTCGACGAGGTCGGCGACATGCCGATGGCCTTGCAGGCGAAATTGCTGCGCTTCTTGCAGGAAAGAGTCATCGAAAGGGTGGGCGGGCGCGCCGAGATCGCCGTCGACGTGCGCATCGTCTGCGCCACGCACCAGGACCTGAAAGTGCTGGCGGAACAGGGACGTTTCCGCGAAGACCTGTTTTACCGGCTCAGCGAAATCGTCTTGCGCATTCCGCCGCTGCGCGAGCGGGCCGGCGATGCGGCCTTGCTGGCCCACCATTTCAAGAACAAGTTCTGCGCCAGCGAAGGACGCAGCAACCTGCATTTCAGCGCCGGCGCGCTGCAGCTGATCGAAAGCTATGGCTGGCCCGGCAATGTGCGCGAGGTGGAAAACTGCATCAGGCGCGCCGTCATCATGAGCGACGGGCCGCAGATCGCCGCCGACGACCTGGGTTTGCCCGCCAGCGCCCAGGCGGCGCCCGTGGACGAGGCCATCAACCTGCGCCAGGCCCGCGAAGCGGCCGAATACAAGGTGATGGTGCGCGCGCTGGCGCGGGCCGACGGCAATATCGCCAAGGCAGCCGAACTGCTTGGCGTGAGCCGGCCCACCCTGTATGACCTGATGGGGCATCACGGCATCAAGTAGGCAGCTGTGCGTGTATTAAAAATCAATATTGTGTATGGCGTCGCACATACGCGGCGGCGCCGGCGCGGCATGCTTCCCTCAGCAACTTAATCAAGTCAACAGGGAGAATTCCATGCAAGCTACACAACTGTCCGCGTCGGACCTGAACAATCCTGGCGTGTCCTGGGGCGCCGTGCTGGCGGGCGCCGCCGCGGCCGCCGCCTTGTCTTTCATCCTGCTGATCCTCGGCGTGGGCCTGGGCCTGTCGTCCGTGTCGCCGTGGTCGTTCAATGCGACGGCCATCGGCGTGTCGACCATCGCCTGGCTGGCCTTCATGCAACTGGCCGCGTCCGGCATCGGCGGCTACATGGCGGGCCGGCTGCGCGTGAAATGGAGTTCCATCCACACGGATGAGGTGCATTTCCGCGATACGGCGCACGGCTTGCTGGCCTGGGCCGTGGCCACCCTGGTCACCGTGGCCGTGCTGGCCGGCGGCACGCGCGCCGTGCTCAGCGGTGCCATCGATGCGGGCAGCGGCGTGGCGGCGGCAGTATCCCCGGCCGCAGCGGCTGGCGCCAAGGCGGGCGAGGGCAGCACCAATCCGCTCGATTATTTCTCGGACATGCTGTTGCGCGCCGCACCAGCGGCTGGCACGGGCTCGGCGGGCGGTACGGTCGCCGACCAGCGCGTGGAAATCGGCAAGATCTTTGCCACGGGTCTGTCCACGGGCAGCCTGGCCGCCGATGACCGCAGCTACCTGGGCCAGGTCGTGGCCAGCCGCACGGGCTTGACGCAGGCTGAAGCGGAAGCGCGGGTCGACGCCGTCTACGCCCGCGCCGCCAAGGCCGCCGCCGATGCCAAGGCGAAAGCACAGCAGGCGGCCGACGCGGCCCGCAAGGCCGGTGCCCATACGGCGTTGTGGATGTTCGTCGCCTTGCTGCTCGGTGCGTTCGTCGCCAGCCTGGCGGCAACGTTTGGCGGCCGCCAGCGCGACCATGAGCGCGTGCTGCGCCACGTGACCATTTAAATCCCCCATTCAATTTAGGAGACTGCCATGCGTTCCATCCTCTTGCTGCTTCTGGGCATTCCATTGCCCATCGTCATACTGATCGCCCTGTTCGTGCATTAATAAGACGTTGACGTAAAAAAACGGCGCCCGCCGCAAGCCGGGCGCCGTTTGTGTTGAAGCAGGCGCATGTGTAAGATGGCGCCATCTTTCCACCGAGACTATCCATGAATGTGACCGCCATCCGTCCCTTGCTGAAAACCGCCGCCATTGCCGCTTTTGCGTGCACCATGCTGGCCTCGTGTTCCACCCTGATCGGCCCGCGCGACGTGAATGTGTCGCTGAGCAAGATGCAGCAAGGCCTGGAGCGCCGCTTTCCCATCGACAAACGTGTGCTGTCCGTGCTGGACGTCAAGCTGACGCATCCGCAGTTGTCGCTGCAGCCCGAGCGCGAAAGAGTCGCCCTCAGCGTCGATGCCAGCGTCTTGCCGCCGTTCATACGCCAGAGCTGGCGCGGCAGCCTGGCCATGTCGGGCCGCCTGGTGCTCGACGCCCGGCGCAATGCCGTCTACCTGAGCGAAGCGAGCGTGGACAAGGTCAGCATCGACGGCATGGATGAAGCGCAGCAGCGCCAGTTCGCCAAGGTGGCCAGCCTGGTGGCCGACCAGCTCATGCATGAAACGCCGATCTATACCTTCAAGCCCGACGAATTGCGCTATGCGGGCGTGCAATTCTTGCCGACGCAGATCAGGACGACAGGCAACGGGCTGACGGTGACGTTCGAGCCGGTGAAGTAGCCTAGGCCTGGAACGCGGGCGAGCTGATTTGCGTGGCCGTGTTATTGCGCGGCGTCGCCTCTTCATGGAACAGGTCCGCCAGGTATTCGCACAGCGCATCGGCTTCAATATCGTCCGGAATAATGAAATCGGCGGGGCGGCGCTTGCCTTCCGCACCGAGATAGAATGCGCGCCATGCTCCCGGATTTCCCCGGACGGCAATCAACGTGCCGAAAATATTGAATCTGCATTCCTGCATCAAGCTGCTCCATTCCCTTGCTCAGTCTTGACAATATATTGTGCTATAGTAATATTTACTTATATAGTAACATTTACTGATCCAGGGGGCGGGCGATGGTGAATATCAGCACGGCGGGAATCCAGCCCGGGGCACTGTCTGCCGCGGCAGGCGGCAAGGTGTCATCTGACAAGGCAGCATCGGACAAGGCCCAGACAACCCAGGCGCCGGCCGGCGCTGGCGCCGTGGCGGACGATGTCGTGATCTCGACCCTGGCCGGGCGTTTGTCGGCGGCATCGACGGCCACCAGCGCCACCATCCGGGGCTACGATCATGCGGCACTGGGTGCGTGGGTGAATGACAATACCACTGACATCCTGTATCCGCTGGACGCCGAACACAAGGCGGCGGCCGCCAAACAGGTGCCGCAACCGAATGACGCGGCAGCGGCAAAGTCGGCCGCCGCCGCGACGGCGTTTGTCGACAGGAAGGGCCCCAATCCGTTTGCAGGCTTGTCGCGCGAGCAATTGTCCACCATTTCGAACGATGACAGCGGCACATTCACCATCAACGAGCGGCGCGCCGCCTTTACGCAGGCGTATCAGGAAGAAGAAGCCTGGCGCATCCAGGTCGTGGCGCAAGCCATGCAGGAATACAATACCACCGGCAAGATGACCAATTTCTTCAAGTCGGTGCTGGGGCATTTCAATACATTGCCGCAGCTGGAACAGTCGCAATATCCCGCTGATTATGCGAGCGACCTGGAAGGCAAGATCAAGCTCGATTTTAATTATTTCAACCACGCGGCCGGCGATGGCGGGCCAACGCCGGGTTCGCTTGCGGATCTGCTGAAAAAGCAGGATAAAAAAGGCCTGGATCTGTTCGATCTGCTGATCCGCTGATCTCCGGGATTGTTCAACTGTCATTGTTGCGCGGCAGGCTGGCGGACTATAATCCGGCCTCCCATGCCTGGACAAGCATGTTCTCCAACATGAAGTTAAAACAATTAAAGGAATCTTCGTGAAACGTTCACTCATCAGCGCGGCCTGCTGCGCCATGTTCGCCTTTTCGTCGCCATCGCTGTACGCCCAAGCTACCAATGCTACCGCGCCCGTCTCCGGCATCGACCTGAAAACCCTGGACCCTGCGGTCAGCCCCCGGGATGATTTCTACGGTTACGTCAACGGCGTCTGGACCCGCAATACGGATATCCCGGCCGACAAATCCGTCTGGGGCACATATATCGAATTGCGCGAAATCGCCCAGGGCCAGTTGCGCGGCCTGATCGATGCTACCGTCAAGAACCCCGGCAAGCCCGGCAGCGAGGCGCACAAGATCGCCGACCTGTACACGAGCTTCATGAATGACAAGGCGCGCAATGCGGCCGGCTTCAAGCCGCTGCACGCCGAACTGACCCGCGTCGCCGCCGTGAAGGACAAGAAAGACTTGCCGGCGCTGTTCGCCTACCTGCAGGGCAATGGCGTCGCCACGCCGTTTTCCGCCTATGTGGCGCCCGATGCGCAAGACCCGGAGCAGTACACGGTCAACATCAGCCAGTCCGGCCTGGGCTTGCCTGACCGCGATTACTACCTGAAGGAGGACGACGCCAAGCTGCAAGCTGTGCGCGCCAAATACCTCAAGCATATCGAAACCATGCTGGCCATGAGCGGTGACAAGGCCGCTGCCGAGCACGCGGCGCAGATTCTCGACATCGAAACGCGTTTGGCGGCGGTGCAGTGGACGCGCGTGCAGATGCGCGACCCCGTCAAGTCGTACAACCGCGTCGATTTCGACAAATTTACGGCACTGGCGCCGGCCTTCGACTGGAACGCCTATTTTGCCGCCGCCGGCCTGGCGCCGAAAGCCTCGTCGGCCGTGGTGCGCCAGCCCAGCTTCATGACAGGCTTTTCCGAGACCGTGGCCGCCGTGCCGCTGGCATCGTGGAAGAGCTATCTGAACTGGCGCATCATCGAAAGCTATGCCTCTTACCTGGACAGCGCCACAGTCAAGGAGCGCTTCGCCTTCGACGGCACGGTGCTGCGCGGCGTGCCGCAAAGCGAACCGCAGTGGCAACTGGCGCTGCGCTTTACGGATGGCGCCATCAGCGACGCCGTCGGCAAGCGCTACGTGCAAATGTATCTGCCGCCGGAAACGAAGCCACGCGTGATGGCCATGTTCGACAATTTCGTCGCCTCGTTCAAGGATGGCATCGAGCAACTCGACTGGATGGGCCCGGAAACCAAGAAGGAAGCCCAGCTCAAGCTGGCAGCCTTGAAGCCGAAGATCGCCTACCCGGACAAATGGCGCGACTACAGCAGCATGCAGACGCGGCCGAACGACCTGATCGCCAACGTGCGCGCCGCGCGCGCCTGGAGCCGCCAGCAAAACCTGGGCAAGCTGGGCAAACCGGTGGACCGCGACGAATGGTCGATGACGCCGCAAACCGTCAACGCCAGCTACAGCCCGGCCCTGAATGCCATCACGATCCCGGCCGCGATTTTGCAGCCGCCATTCTTCAACGTGAAAGCGGAAGATGCCGTCAATTATGGCTTGCTGGGCATCACTTTCGGCCATGAAATCAGCCATGCCTTCGACGATTCCGGCAGCCAGTACGATGCCAAGGGCCGTCTGCGCAACTGGTGGACGGCCGAGGACCGCACTGCCTTCAAGGCGCTGGCCGCCGGCCTCGTCAAGCAATACGGCGCCTACAGCCCCGTGCCTGGCTACCATATCAATGGCGAACTGACCCTGGGTGAAAACATCGGCGACAATTCCGGTCTGTCGATCACCTACAAGGCGTATCAGCGTTCCTTGCACGGCAAGCCGTCGCCAGTCATCGATGGCTTGACGGGCGAACAGCGGCTGTACATCGGCTTTGCGCAGAAGTGGCGCGCCAAACTGCGTCCGGAAGCGGCGATTGCGCAGATCAAGAGCGACCCGCATTCGCCGGGCGAATTCCGCGCCAAGGGAACCGTGAAAAACCAGCCCGGCTTTTACGAAGCGTTCGGCATCAAGCCGGGCGACCCGATGTATCTGCCGCCCGAGCAGCGCGTGATCATGTGGTAAGTGTGGTAAGTGTGGTCAGGTAAGCAGGTCGCCACGCCCGGGACTATTCCTTGGCGTGGTTGAGGGTGTACCTGGGCAGTTCGACCGTCAGGTCTTCCTGTGCCAGGCGCGCCTGGCACGACAGGCGCGAGTGGGGCTGCAAGCCCCAGGCCTGGTCGAGCATGTCTTCTTCATTGTCGCCCAGTTCATTGAGCGAGTCGAAACCCTGCAGCACGACCACGTGGCAGGTGGAACAGGCGCCCACCTGGCCGCAGGCATGTTCCATGTCAATCTTGTTGAGCAGCAAGGCGTCGCAAATACTCATGTTCTCTGGCGCGTCGAACACGGCGCCGTCGGGGGCCAGCTCGGGATGGGGCAGGACGGTGATTTTTGGCATGCGGGATTCTCCTTGAGTTCCTTGAATACCGTTACCTTGGACCTTCCCGCCTTGGCAAGGTCAAGCCCCTGCGCAATCCTGCGCGGTGATGCACTCGTCCAGATGCGCGAGCAATTGCAGGAACACGCGTTTATCGGCGTAGTGATTCATCGTGTTACTCAGCAATACATCGCTGGCGGTTGCCGCCACGGCGATCCTGGCCGCTGCGCAGGCCGCATGCAGGTGCGCGCAATCGAGTTCCAGCAGCGCCGTAGCGACACCCTCGCGCGTGAAATCGTAGGCATCCATGCCGCAACAGCCGGCCACGCAATGCGTTTCCAGGCGGCAGATCAGCGGCCATAGCCCATCGAGCAGGGCGTCGATCTCGATCGCCTGGTCGTAGCGCCCTGCGATGTCGATGTATTCGATCCAGGCATCATCGGCGATCTGGATATCATACTGGCGGTTGCGTTCGGTCATTTTCTAACATTCTCCTGGTCAGTGGCATCGCATGACAAAAAAACCGCCCGAAGGCGGTTTGATCAAACAGGCAAGGACTGTTGCTAGATGAAGTAGATCAGCGCGATGACGCCCACGACGAGGGCCACGCGGGTGACCTGGTAGGCCGTCTTGTTCCACGCCTTGAAGCGGCGGCGGTACTGGCCCATGGTCCAGGAAATCTGGAACAGTTTGCTCACGCCGCCCACCTGGTCGCCCAGTTCGTTGGGCGAGGCGGCGGCCGTCATCAGGGTGCGGCCCAGCCAGCGGTTCAGGCCTTGCGCCCAGCGGTAGCGCATCGGGCGTTCGATGTCGCAGAACAGGATGATGCGGTCGCTGTCGGCATCGTTGCGGGCCCAGTGGATATACGTTTCATCGAACATCACGGCCTGGCCGTCGCGCCAGCTGTGGCGTTCGCCATCGACGTCGATGAAGCAGCGGTCGTCGTTCGGCGTTTGCAAGCCCAGGTGGTAGCGCAGGGAACCGGCGAACGGGTCGCGGTGCGGGTTGAGCTTGCCGCCTTGCGGCAGTTCCGCGAACATGGCAGCCTTGATCGAGGGAATCGATTGCAGCAACGCATAGGTTTGCGGACACATTTGCTGTGCCGACGGGTGATTCGCGTCATACCATTTCAGGTAGAAACGCTTCCAGCCATACTTGAAGAAGGAGTTGAAACCCACGTCATTGTTCTTTTCAGCCGCCTTGATCTTTTTCATTTCCTGCATGCGCAGCGCTTCATCGCGGATGATTTGCCAGTTCTGCTGCAGCGGCGCCAGTTCCGGAAATTGATCGACGGAAAGATATGGCGTGGCCGGCACCTTGGAAAAGGTGTGCATGAACAGGTTCAGCGGCGCCATGAACGAGGAGTGATCGAAGATCTGGCGGCGAAACGGCAGGCGTACCTTGCCACGAAAATGAATATGTAAAACAGAAAACACAAAAATGCCCAGCAAGGCCCACTTCATACACAACCTCGTTTTTTAAGAATGGGGCAATTATAACCAGTTAATGTCCGTGCCACCCCGTGCCACGGTGAAGGAAGGATGAAGCAGCGCGTGCGCGCCGGCTGCCCTACAATGGTTTTTTCTCTACACTTATCCGAGGTAATCATGGAAATCTGGCACGCACCGCTCGACCTGGCCACGCTCAACGCCGCCAGCGAGGGCACGGCCATGCGCCACCTGGGCATCGTCTTCACGGCCTTCGGGCCCGACTGGATCGAGGCGAGCATGCCCGTCGACCACCGCACCATGCAGCCATTCAAACTGCTGCATGGCGGCGCTTCCGTCTTGCTGGCCGAAACCCTGGGCAGCATGGCCGCGAATGCCTGCCTGGATAGTCGCCGCCATGTCAGCGTGGGGCAGGAAATCAACGCCAACCACGTGCGCGGCGTGCGCGGCGGCCACGTGACGGGGCGTGCCACGCCGATCCACCGGGGCCGAACCAGCCAGGTCTGGGAAATCCGCATCGTCGACGAGGACGGCAAACTGTGCTGCATCTCGCGCATCACCATGGCCGTCATCGACGCTCCTTGACTTGCATCAAAGCATTAAAAGTGAGCGCGTGGAATCATCCATAACGCTGTTCGCTTATAATTCAGTGTGCTGTTGTATGGCGTGGGGTGTCTCCCGCACGCCTGCATTGCCCGACATTAGAAGCTGACTGCCCAAAAAACGCCAGTTAGAAATCCATCCTGCGTCATGCGGGAAAGGCAACACGACGGCGAGCAGATCGCCCGGTTCTAGCGGAACCGGCAAAAATCAACTTTATTACAGGGCAATAACAACAATGATGTCATTCAATCGTTTGACGATAGGCGCGCGCCTGAGCGCAGGCTTCGGGCTGCTGGTGGTACTCATGCTGGTGCTGGCCGCCTTCGCGCTGCTGCGCATCGGCGCCATCTCCGGTGCCATGGATGCGCAAGAAAAAGTGCAACTGGAAAAACTCGACCCCCTGTACGTGGCGCGCGAAGCGCTCGACCAGACGGGCATGGCCGCCCGCAACGCGTATATCTTCCACGACCAGGCCGCCGCTGAAAAAGAGCTGGCCATCCTCGACAGTCAGAAGGCGCTGTACCTGGAAGCGCTGGCCCGGCTGGCGCCAAAGTTTGCCGGCGATGCCCAGTTCGAGAAAGTCAGCACAGGCCTGAAAACCATGGCGCAGGAACTGCAGCGTCCGCGCCAGTTCCGCGCCACGGGGCAAATGGAGCAGTACGGCACTTTCCTCGTCGACGAGTGCAGCCCATTGCGGCGCCAGATCGTCGCCGACATCGATGCCGTCCTGAAGAACGTGCAGCGCGAATCGGAGCAGGCCAGCGTGGCCGCGCGCGCCATCTACGGCCAGTCGCTGCGCTGGATCGGTGTGCTGGCCGCGCTCAGCGTGCTCATTTGCATTGCGGTCGCCACCGTCATCACGCGGGGATTGCTGCGCCAGCTGGGCGGCGAACCCGCGTATGCGGCCTCGATTGCCGGGCGCATCGCGCTGGGCGAACTGGCCATCGACGTGCACACGCGCGATGGCGACGACAGCAGCCTGCTGTTTGCGATCAAGACCATGCGCGATAACCTGGCCGCCATCGTCGGCAAGGTGCGCCACGGTACGGAAAGCATCGCCACGGCCTCGACCGAGATCGCTTCGGGCAACCGCGATTTGTCGCAGCGCACGGAGCAGCAGGCCGGTTCGCTGGAAGAGGTAGCCTCGTCGATGGAAGAACTGATTTCCACCGTGCGCCAGAATGCGGACAACGCGCAGCAGGCGAACCATTTGGCGCGCGAAGCGTCGAAGGTGTCGGAGCAGGGCGGCAAGGCCGTAGCCGAAGTGGTGCACACCATGGGCCTGATCAATGCCTCGTCGAACAAGATCGTCGACATCATCGGCGTGATCGACAGCATTGCCTTCCAGACCAACATCCTGGCCTTGAACGCGGCTGTGGAAGCGGCGCGCGCCGGTGAGCAGGGGCGCGGCTTTGCCGTCGTCGCCACCGAGGTGCGCAGCCTGGCACAGCGTTCCGCCGCCGCCGCGCGCGAAATCAAGACCCTGATCGACGATTCCGTCAGCAAGGTGGGCACGGGCACGGTGCTCGTCGAGCAGGCGGGCGCCACCATGCATGAGGTGGTGGCCGGCATTGGCAGGGTGACGGGCATCATGGCCGATATCAGCCACGCCACGCAGGAGCAGGGCGCCGGCATCGAGCAAGTCAACCGCGCCATCGTCGACATGGACCGCGTCACCCAGCAAAACGCGGCCCTGGTGGAACAGGCGGCGGCCGCCGCGCACGAACTGCAGCAGCAGGCGGCGCAGCTGGAACAGGAAGTGGGCATCTTCAAACTGGCCCAGCCGGCCAACGGTCCTTTGCGCCTGGTGGCCTGAGGCCAATAGCGCAGCAGCGCGGCGCGCCATGTGCCGCGCGCCAACCGCCGTATTACGCGCTACAATGAGAGCTGGATCACCGCCAGGACTTCTCATGCAAGTGCGCAGCAGCCACGATCTATCCAGCCCGGACGACGACCAAGCGGCGCCGCCCGTGCTGCAGCTGGCCCTTGCCGGACTGGGCTGGGGTTTACTCACCTGCATGCTGTGCTTTGCCATCCTGTTCCTCACCAAATGGCTGTTGCCGCCCGCCTACTGGGGCGCGCACACGGGCCTGGCCAAGTTCAAGCACGAAATGTCGCTGCCCCTGCTGGTGTTCTGGGTCGTCATCTATTCTCCCATCCTGGAAACCTTCCTCGGCCAGCTGCTGCCGCTGGAAATCCTCAAGCGCCTGGGGGCCAGCCGCCAGCTGAGCATTTTCATCGGCGCCCTCCTGTGGGCCATCGTGCATTTCATCAGCGGCGGCTTGCTGCACGCCATCGTCGCGCTCGGCTCGGGCGCCATGTTCAGCTTTGTCTACCTGCGCTACCGTGCTCCCGGCGTGGCTGTTGCCTATGCGACAACGACATTCTCGCGCGCCTGCAATAACATCGCCGTCCTCATTGCTGTTTTTTACGGCCTCGACGCCTGAGTCGCACCATTTCGAAGCAAATACGGCACCAGCGCTGCCAGCGCCACGGCCAGCACCGCCAGGCCGAGCAATAACTGGCGGAAGGCGGCGTCATAGCTGGCGCGCAGCAGCGTTTCGTGGCCACCCAGCAGCTGTGTTGCTTGCGCGATATCGCCGAGTGCGGCGCGGCTGGCAGCGGCCAGCACGGGCAAGTCGCCGGGCAGCTGCTGCGCCAGGCCCGTGCCGATCAGGCCGGCCAGCACGGCGCCCGCCAGGGCCAGCGCCACGCCATCGGCGCTGACGCGTACGGTATTGAAGATGCCCGTCGCCATGCCGGCCCGCTCCGTCTCCACCACGTTCAGGGCCATGCCATCCATCAAGCCCCACGGCAAGCCGATACCCACGCCGATCAGCAGCAGGGGGCCGGCCAATGTGCCAGCGTCACCGCCACCGAGCACCTGCGCCAGCCAGGCCAGGCCCGCCGCAGCCAGCAGCAGTCCCGTTGCACACACGCTGGCGGCCGTGATCCAGCGCGACAGCAGCGCCGCCAGCATGGGCACGAGTAGCAGCGGCGCGGCCAGGGCGATCATCAAACGGCCCGCCGCCAGCGCGGACATATTGTTGATGCCGATGAAGCGCCCCGGCAGCATGACGATCAGCACGATGAACAGGAAGGCGGGCGAGGCGGCCAGCACTTGCACGGCAATAAAGCGGCGCTGGCGGAACAGCGATAAATCGAGCAGGGGCTGCGCCATCCGGCGCTCGATCACGCCAAAGGCGAGGAACAGCAGCATGGACGCGGCGACGGGCAGCAGCACGGCTCCGCTGCGCCAGCCGTGTTCGGGCACCAGCAGCATGCCCAGGGTCAACAGGCCCAGCGCGGCGCTGAAGCTGAGGGCGCCAGGCCAGTCCAGCCGGCCCCTGCCGCGCGGCGGATCGGCCGGCACGCTGCCCCATACCAGCAGCATGCCGATGGCGCCCAGCGCGGCCGTGGCGTAAAAGATGGCGGGCCAGCGGGCCAGCGCCAGCATGGCGCCGGCCGCCAGCGGACCGAAGGCCAGGCCCAGGCCGAACGTCGTGCCCAGCACGCTCATCACGCGGCTGCGGGCCGCGCCGTGGAACAGCGGCGCCAGCGAGGACATGGCGGCGGCGAACGCGGCCGCGCCGCCGAGGCCCTGCACGAAGCGCAGCGCGGCGATCCATGCCACCGAGGGTGCGTGGGCGATGGCCAGGGTCGCCGCGCAAAACAGCGCCAGCCCCGCCAGCCAGACGCGGCGCCGTCCCAGCACATCCGTCAGGCTGCCCGCCACCATCATGGCGCTGCCATAGCTGAGAATATACGCATTGATGACCCAGTTCAGGGCGGCGGCGCTGCCGTGCAGTTCGGCGCCGAGGGCGGGCAGCGCCACGGCCGGGCCCGTGAAGCACAGGGGAATCAGCAAGCCCGTCAGGCAGGCGGCCAGCACTTGCAGGGGGAGTGAAAGAGGTGAGGGTAAGGACATGGGATCGGCTCGGAAAGAAGAAGCGGCGAGTATGGCGCGCCCGTCATTGAAGAAAAATGGGCTAAACTGACGAACATATCGGACACAAATGTCTTGAATGGAGCGCGGATGGATAGCTTGGGTGGCATCGCCATGTTCGTGCAGGTGGCCGACAGCGGCAGTTTTTCGGCCACGGGCCGGCTGCTGGGATTGTCGTCGTCGGCCGTTGGCAAGAGCGTGGCGCGCATGGAGGCGCGGCTCGGCGCGCGCCTGTTCCAGCGCAGCACGCGGCATCTGGCGCTGACGGCGGAAGGGGAAAAGTTCCTGCAGCGCTGCAAGCGCATCCTGGCCGAGGTGGAAGCGGCAGAGCGCGAGCTGGGCGAGTCGGGCGGCGCACCGAGCGGCCGCCTGCGCATCAGCCTGCCACGCTACAGCGGCCTGTTCGAGCCGGCCATCGGCGCCTTCATGCAAGCGTATCCAGCCATCGAACTCGACCTCGATTTCTCCGACGCCATGGTCAATATCGTCAGCGACGGCTTTGACGCCGCCGTACGCACGGGCGACTTGGCCGATTCAAGCTTGATGCGGCGCAAACTATGCACGTTTCGCCGCCTGCTGGTGGCCTCGCCCGCCTATCTGGCGCGCCATGGCTGGCCCGCCGACGGTGCCGCGCTGCTGCGCCACGCGCGCCTGGACTACCGTTTTCCCGCCACGGGCCGCCTGGAACAGTGGCCGTTGCTGGACGAGGCTGTCCAGCCGGCGCCCGGCATGGTCTGCAACAGCGTGGAAATGCGCGTCTTCCTGGCCGTGCAGGGGCAGGGCATCGCCTACCTGCCCGCGTTTGCCGTGCAGCGCGAGCTGGCGGCCGGGCAACTGGTCTCGCTGCTGGACGAACATACGCAGGCACATACGGCATTCTGGCTGCTGTGGCCGGCCAGCCGCCACCTGCCGCCGCGCTTGCGCGTGTTTATTGATTTCCTGGTGCAGCAGTTACAGGATCGACATTTTGGAGGGTGATACCTGCGCCTTGGCCGCATTGCGCGCCATGGCGGCGCCATAGTGACTATATTAGAGGTGCAAATCCACACACCGGACCAGGGAGACATCATGCACAGCGTACAAAAGATTACCCCATGTTTATGGTTCAACGGCAACGCCGAGGCGGCGGCCCGGTTGTATACGGAAATATTTCCCAATTCGAAGATCGGCCAGATCCTGCGCTATGGCGAGGAAGGCAGGGAAATCCACGGCCAGGCGCCGGGCAGCGTGCTGACGGTGGCCTTCGAACTCGATGGCCAGACGTTTACGGGCTTGAACGGCGGCCCTTTGTTCCAGTTTTCCGAAGCGATCTCGTTCCAGGTCAATTGCGAAACCCAGGACGAGGTCGACCACTACTGGAAGCAGCTGTCTCAGGGCGGGCCGCCGGAAGCGCAGCAATGCAGCTGGCTCAAGGACCAGTTCGGCGTGTCCTGGCAGATCGTGCCCACCCTCATGATCCGCCTGTTGACAGACCCCGACCCCGTCAAGGCCGGGCGGGTGATGAAAGCCATGATGGGCATGAAGAAAATCGACATTGACGAGATCAAGCGGGCGTACGCGGGCTAGAAACTGGCCCGCAAGGTCAGCTGCGCGTTGCGCGGATCGCCATAGTAGCCGCTGCCGTACAGGCCGTAGCCGCTGTAATAGCGCTTGTCGAAGACATTGTTAATGTTGAGCACGGCGCTGAGCCGTTTGCTGAACTCGTAGCGCGCCATCAGCCCCGCCACGCCAAAGCTGCCTTCGTCGGCGCGTGCCGGCACGTCGCCTGCCAGGACGGTGTGGTAATACGTCCGGCCTTGCCAGTTGATATTGCCGCCCACGCTCAGGCGGCGCCAGTCGCCGCCCAGGCGGTAGCTGGTGGCCAGCTTGACGCTGCGTTCAGGGCGCGTCGTATCGATGCGCTGGCCATCCTTGTCGCGCGGGCGGCTGAACGTCGCTCCCGCCTGCACCTGCCAGCCAGGTAGCAATTGGCCGGCCACTTCCAGTTCCACGCCGCGCGTGGTGGTGCCGTCGATGGGCCGGTAGACTTCGCGTTCGTTGGCGTCCGTGCCCACGTAATCGGCCAGGTTGTCTTGCTGGATGTGAAACAGGGCCAGGCTGGCGTTCAGCTTGCGCTCGAAAAACTCTCCCTTGATGCCGCTTTCCCAGGACTTGCCCGTGGTGGGCGGCAGCGCCCTGGCATTGGCGTCGCTGACCGATTGCGGCTCGAAGATGCTGGCATAGCTGAGGTAGGCGGAATATGTGCCGTTCAAGTCGTAGACGGCGCCCGCATATGGCACCAGCTGGTGCTTTTCCTTCGCGTCGTCGCGGCCCGTGCCGCCCCAGCCGTAGACCAGCTCGCCCGTGCGTTCATAGCTGTTCAGGCGGCTGCCGACGATCAGCGACAAGCCATCGGCCGGCTTGAAACGGGCCGCGCCGTAGGCCGCGTACTCCTTGAAGCTGTATTGTCGCGTCAGGCTGACGGCCATGCTGGCTGGCCGCGGCACGTGGTTGTTCCAGCGGCGGTAATCGACTTCCACATTGCCGCCGCCATAGGCCAGGTAGTCGGACTTGCGGTGGCTGGCGTTGACGCCCAGCACCAGTTCATGCTGGCGACCCAGCCACTGGAACGGTCCCGTGGCGTAGGCATCGAGCGAATTGCTGTCGATGCCATAGGTTTTTGCGCCCCGCTGCACCGTGGCCAGGCCCGTCGCTGAATCCGGATAGGGACCCCAACTGATGATGTTCGCTTGTAACTGGTCCGTATCGCCTTTCCAGTGGCTCGCTTCCGCCTTCACTTGCCAGCCGTTGTCGAACAGGTGCTCGGCGGCGGCGAACACGCGCGTGCTGGTGCTGCCCGCGTGCGTCCAGCGCGCTGCGGGGTTGAAGGCGCGCTCGAAGCGCGTGCGGCTGCCATCCGTGTAGAACAGGGGATTCTGGCCGAAGGACGAACCCTTGGAATCGATTTTCTGGTAGTCGATGCCGGCCAGCACGCGCGTGCGCGGCGTCAGATCGGCTTCGATGACGCCGTAGACCACGCTCTTGTCCTGCTGGTAATAGTCGATGTAGGAGCCGTGATCCTGGTGCGCGGCCACCAGGCGCGCGCGCACGGAGCCGTCCGCATTCAGGGGACCGGAGACATCGGCTTCCGCGCGGTAGCGGTCCCAGCTGCCGAGGCCCGCCTGCGCATACGCCTGGAACTGGCGCGTAGGTTTCTTGCGCACCAGGTTGACGGCGCCGGCCGGGCTGCCGGCGCCGCTCATCAGGCCATTCGCGCCGCGCACCACTTCCACCCGGTCGTAGATGGCCATGTCGCGGATGCCCAGGCCGTTCGAATTGGTGCTGAAATCGAAGGTGGGCACGCCGTCGTACTGAAAGCTGTTCAGGCTGAAGCCGCGCGCATAGTAGTTGTAGCGCTCCGTATCGTCGTGCGAGACGGTCACGCCCGGCGTCTGCTGCAGCACGTCGGCCAGGCTGAGGACGCCCTGGTCATCCATCTGCTGGCGCGTGATGACGGTCAGCGATTGCGGCGTTTCGCGTGGCGACAGGGTAAAACGCGTGGCCGTGCCGGCCAATGCCGCCGCGTACGCGCCGCTGCCTTCCGTTTCCAGCGCGGCTACGCCGCCAGCCGTGACCGTGATTTCGGCCAGTTGCTGCGCGCCATCGGCGGCCGCATTCGCCGCCCTGGGCAGCGGGCGCAGGACGAAATCGTTGGGCGCCAGCTGCAGCGCCGCCAGGCCGCTGCCGGCCAGCAGCGCATCGAGGCCGGCCGCGGCACTGTAATTACCGGTCAGGCCGGCCGTGCGCAAGCCGCGCAGCTCGCTCGCCTGGTAGGTGAGCGTCAGGCCAGCCTTGCGCGCCAGCTGTTCCAGCGCCGCGTCGAGCGGGCCGGCGGCGATCTGCAGGGAATGGACGGCGCTGGCGTTGCCGGCCAGCGGCTGGTTGTGCTGGGCCAGGACAGGCGCCGCGCCGAGCAGCAGCAGGGCGCCGGCGACGGCGCCAGCGAGACGGGAACGGACGGGCTGGGAGCAGGGGAGATAAGCTTGGGTCATATATAGGTATCATTTGAGTGGTATCAAGCTGTATGCCGTGCGGCCAGCCCGATCCCCTCATCTTTTTTACGCTTTTTTCAGCGTGACCCAGAAACGCGTGCGGTACACGGCCACGATGGGCTGCGTCTGAAGCAGTACGCGCAGGGCCCGCTCGGGATCGTCCAGCTGGAAGACGCCGGAAATGGGCAAGTGGGCGATATCGGCATCGTACAGCAGCAAACCATGCCGGTGGCGCGCCAGTTCGGCCACCAGCTGGCCCAGGGGCATGTCGCGCGCGGCAATCACGCCATCGAGCCAGGCGGCCGGATCGTCATGCGCTGGCTCGCGCCAGACGCGCGCGCCATCCGTCAGCACGCTGTCGCCGGCCTGCACCAGCACGGGCCGGGCCGCGTCGGCGGCTGTCTGCATCTGCACCTTGTGTTCCTGCACGGCCAGGCGCGTCAGCGTGGCATCGGTGCCATCGGCGCCGTCGGCACCAGCCGCGCGGCGCACCGTGAAGCGCGTGCCCAGCGCCAGCATGCGCGCTTCGCCCGTGTCGACGAGAAACGGCCGGCGCTGCGGGTCGGCGTGCGTGGTAATGGCAATTTCACCATGCAGCAAGGTCAGCAGCCGTTGCTTGCCATCAAAGCGCAGCCTGACGGCCGTGCCCGCATTCAGGTGCAGCAAGCTGCCGTCCGGCAGGCGCACGGCCAGGCGCTGCCTCGTGCCCGTGCGGTAGTCGGCGCGCGCGTCGATGGCGAACCAGGTGGCCGTGCCGGCAAAGCCGATGCCGGCCAGTACTTTCAGGGCCTGGCGGCGCTGGCGGCGGCGCGCCAGGCTGGCGTCGAGGGTGGCGCGGCTCGCTTCCGGCGCCAGGCCCGAGAATTGATTGCCGATGGCGGCGAGGCGCTGCCACGCCTGTTCGTGGCCGGGGTCGGCCTCGCGCCAGCGCTGCAGCGAGTGCAGCGCGTCCGGCGTGGCGCCATGCATCTGCAGGCGCACGGCCCAGGCGATGGCTTGCTCCACGGGGTCATCCGGCAAGGTGGTGGCCGTCACCGGTAAGGTCATTGGAAATACACGCGGTAGCAGGCGCGCCAGGCGCTGGCCAGGTCGCGCTCGACGGTGGCCAGCGAGACATCGAGCCTGGCGGCGATGGCGGGACCCGTCAAGCCGTCCAGTTGGGCCAGCAAAAAGGCCAGTCTGGCGCGTGGCTTGAGGGCGTCGAGCGCCGTATCGAGGCGCACCAGGGTGTCGATGATCAGCAGCTGTGTTTCGGGCGACGGCGCCGTCTGTTCGGGCAAGGCGGCCAGCGCCTGCAGGTAAGCGTATTCCACGTCGCGGCGCCGGTAATGGTCGATCACCAGGCCTTGCGCGATGCGCGTCAGGTAGGCGCGCGGTTCGCGCAGGGCGGGCTGCGGCCGTTCGCGCCGCTGCAGCAGGCGCATGAAGGTGTCGTGCGCCACGTCGGCCGCATCGGCGCCGCAGCCCAGTTTATGCCGCAGCCAGCCCTGCAGCCAGCCGTGGTGGGCGCGATACAGGGTGGCAAGGTCGGGTGGTGCGGCAGGGTTCATGGTGGCAAGGACGATGATGGTTAACTGAGAATCATTCTCAATTATTGCATCGACTGCCTGCGCTGGCAAGTGCCGCCGCCAGCGGCCGCACCGTTGGCGCGCCCTGTCCAAGAGAGCCGGCATTTGCTATAGTCCCAGCCATCTTTCCATTCGCCACAGACCCTGCCATGACCACTAGCACCATCACCAGCAGCACCATCGCGCCGCGCACCTTCGGCACACCGCTGTCTTCCACCGCCATCAAAGTCATGCTGCTGGGCTCCGGCGAACTGGGCAAGGAAGTGATCATGTCGCTGCAGCGCCTGGGCGTGGAAGTGATCGCCGTCGACCGCTATCCGAACGCGCCGGGCCACCCCGTGGCGCACCGCTCGCACGTGATCGACATGAGCGACGGCGTGGCCCTGGCCGCCCTGATCGACCTGGAAAAGCCGGATTTGATCGTGCCGGAAATCGAAGCCATCGCCACGGAGACCCTGGCGGCGCTGGAAGCGGCCGGGCAAATCACCTGCATCCCGAACGCGCGCGCTGCCGTGCTGACGATGAACCGCGAAGGCATCCGCACGCTGGCGGCCGAAACGCTGGGCGTGGCCACCTCGCCATACCGCTTCGCCAGCAGCCTGCAAGAGTTGCAGCTGGCGTGCCAGGAAATCGGCTTCCCGTGCGTAGTAAAGCCCGTGATGTCGTCGTCGGGCAAGGGCCAGTCCAAGCTCGATAGCGGTGCCGATGTGGACGCGGCGTGGGCGTATGCGGCCAGCGGCGGCCGGGTCGACACGGGCCGCGTGATCGTCGAAGGCTTCATCGACTTCGATTATGAAATCACCCTGCTGACGGTGCGTGCCGTCGGCGCGTCGGGACAGATCGAGACGCAGTTTTGCGAGCCGATCGGCCACTTGCAGGTGCACGGCGACTATGTGGAATCGTGGCAGCCGGCCCGCATGGCGCCGCTGGCCCTCGAACGTTCGCGCGAGATCGCACGCAAGGTGACCGATAACCTGGGCGGCCTGGGCCTGTTCGGCGTGGAGCTGTTCGTCAAGGGCGACATGGTGTGGTTCTCGGAAGTGAGCCCCCGTCCGCACGACACGGGCATGGTCACCATGGCCAGCCAGGTGCAGAGCGAATTCGAGCTGCACGCGAAAGCCATCCTGGGCCTGCCCGTCAACGTGGCGCTGCGTTCTCCCGGCGCTTCGGCCGTCATCTATGGCCAGCTGGAAGCGAAAGGCATCGCCTTCGAAGGCGTGGCCGACGCCTTGAGCGTGCCGGGCGCCGACTTGCGCCTGTTCGGCAAGCCGGAATCGTTCGCCCGCCGCCGCATGGGTGTGGCCCTGGCCACGGCCGACGATATCGACACGGCCCGCGCGCGCGCCGTGCTGGCCGCGTCGAAAGTCAAGCCGGTGGCGAAGTAATGGCGGGCCTGCCGCTGGCCGACGCCGGCGGCGACGACATCAAGCGCAAGCTGCGCGGCCACATCGCGCGGCGCAACCTGGCGGGCGCCGCCAACGACTGCAAGTGGAACGAGCTGCTGGCCTTCATGCGCGGGCGGACCGACTGGGCGCCGTCGTACCGCTACGGTTCCGTGTCCGGTTACGTCTCGCGCTGGGATACGGAATGGGATTACCACCCGCCGTTTCCGTTCATGGGAGTGGAATGGTTCGACATCGGCCTGACCTCGGAAGAACACGTGGCCATGCTGCTGCCAAAGAAAATCATCGACCACGGCGTATGGATCGTGCCGGAACTGGAACGCATCGGCTTCGATTTCGAGGTGCGGGACCAGGTCGCGCGCATCTGGGGCTATCTGCCCCGTTCTTATCACGACTTCCCTCCTGCTGGTTGACACCTGAGAAAACCTACTGCGCGTCGGTATAGGCGTCCTGCGATGCTCACCGTACTAGAGTACGGTTGCGCTTCTTAGCCACCTCTCCCTTCCGCTCGCTACGGTTTTGTCAGGTGTCGTAAATAAAGGATTAACAACATGACTGAAAACGAACACGATATCCCCCAGGTTCCGCAACCTGACGACGCCGTCGTCGGCAAGGAAGCAGGCGGGCAGATGCTGGCCGCGGCCTGCGCCGCGCGCGACGCCTTTTATGCCACCCTGGGCGCCATGGACGCCGACGTGCTGGCGCCGCTGCTCAATCCAGCCTTCATGGGAGGCCCGCGCTGGCCATCGCTGCGCCAGGCCTGGAGGGTGATTCGCCGTACCGATTCGATTCTCATCGCCAGCGACGGCTTGAGCGATCCGTTCGAAGATGACGACGACGTGTTTGTGCCGCGCGGCCACCTGCTGGAAGTATGCATCGAGGCGCCGCTGTCCGCCTTCGACGGCGCTCCCGTGCAGGCATCGTGGCTCTTCGACGTGATTTATCAGGTCAGCCAGAACGTGGCCGACCATGGCTCCATCGATTTGCTGCTGCAGCGCCACGGCAGCGTGTCGATGGTGCTGGACGTGCAGGATGCGCCAGCAGGCCTCGAAGACGAAAATGAACAGGTGGGCGTGCTGCTGACCCAGGGCACAGCCACGCTTCCCCCATCGTTCGCCACGCCATTTGGCGAAGTGATGCTGCTGGCCGTCACCGTGCTGCAGCCGGCCGAACTGGCGCACATCAGCGAAGCCGAAGACAAGGCGCAGTCGCGGCGCGACCTGGCCGTCGCGCTGGCTGCGTCGCCGACGGGGCATTGGAGCGTGGCCGCGCGGCCGGCCGTCATTCCCCGCTAGGCGGTTCTGTCGGCGGCACGGCCGGTTTTTCCGGTTCGGCGGCCGACGCGTCAACAGCGACGGCGGGCGCGGGCGGCGGTTCTTTCCACTTGCCCGCCGCCTTCAGCTTGTTCTTCAGCCCTGGTAACGGAAAGCCCAGTGCATAGGCTTTTTGCGCGTGCGCGCTGGCCTTCTCGTATTCCTTCTTTTTCACATACATCAAGCCCAGGTTGTACTGGATGGTGGCCTGCTCGGGCGCCAGGCGGCTGGCAGCGTCCAGTTGCTCCAGCGCCATGGCATCCTGGCCCGTGGCCAGCAGGTAGCTGCCATACACCATGCGCGCCGTCACGTCGTGCGGCGCGAAGGCGATCGCCCGTTCGAAGTAGCAGCTGACCGTGTAGCGGGCGCCATGTGGCTGCGCGCTTTTCAGGCGCAAGCCCAGTTTCGCCATTGAGGCCAGCGCCCGGTGGTGGTTCGGGAAGTGTTCCAGGGTGTAGCTGATGTCGCCGCCCAGGCTGCCCGTCATGCCTTGCGTGAGCGTTTCCACGGCGCGCGAAAAATGGAATTGTTCGACCACGGACAGGCCCTTGCGGTCTTCCGCGCTCGTGTAGTCGCCGCCCGTGCTGCCCTTGACGTAGGGCGGGCAGGCAGCGGCGCCGGCGCTGGCGCAGCAGGCGGCCAGGGCGCAGGCAAGTATCAGGTGTTTCATGCTGTTCTCCTGTGGCTGACCTGGTCCAGCAAGTCGGCCAGGGCGTTGCTGCGGGCTTGCCGCGATTGCAGGGCGATGGCGGTGGGACTGGCCAGCGGCGCGCGGCCCTGGCGCGCCAGTTCCAGGAAGCGCAGCAGCGCGCGCGCGCAGTCGGCGCTGGACGCCAGCTGGCCGATGGTGTCGATGCCGCAGTGGCGCAGCTTGGCCGCGCTGTCGCCCGCCAGGTCGGTCAGCGCCAGGATGGGCCGGCGGCAGCGCAGATATTCATACAGCTTGGCGGGTATCTGCGCATTGCAATTGGCCGCCTGCAGCAGCAGCAAGCCGTCGGCGGCCAGCATTTCCTGCAGCGCCGCGCCGTGCGGCTGCAACGGTTCCAGACGCACCAGATCGAGGATGCCGTATTTCGCCAGCAGGCAGGCCAGCCATGCGTCGTGGCCCGTGGCGCGCAGCACCAGCTGGAAATTGTGCGCATGCAGCACGCCGTCGTGGCGCAGCTTGGCCAGCGCCTCGAACAGCGCTTGTGGATCGCGCTCGGACGGGTAGATCACGCCGCTGTGCAGCAGCAAAAAGCGGCTGCGGTGGCCCGTGCGCGCATGGCTGCCGTCATGGCCGTCTTCGTCGTAGCCGTTCTCGATCAGGCAGAAGCGCTCGCGCCCCACCTGCGCCAGGCGATGCCGGTGCGCATCGATGGCGCCCGGCGTGGTGCAGACGATGGCCGCGCTGCGCGCCGCGATGCGCTGTTCTATCCACGCATGCATGCGGTGCAAACGCGCTTCGGACGGATACGGCGCCAGCGGGTCGCTGTCATCGAGCATGGGGTCGCGCTGGTCGGCGATCCACGGCAGGCCGCTGAGTTTTTGCAGGGTCAGCGCGATCAGGTGTGCCGTGGCGATCGGGTACGTCGACCAGATGGCGTCGGGGCGGTATTCGCGGATCATGCGCAGGCCGGCCGGCACGGCGCTCAGCCACCAGGAGCTCCAGCGGTCGGGCAGCGCCAGGCAGCGCGGATAGCGCCCGCCGATGGAGAAATGGCGTGCCGCATCGAGCGCCAGGGTGCGCCGCACGGTGGCTTGCGCACCGAGCTGCGCCAGTTGCGCATCACCGCACTGCGCATACGCGAGCGGCGCGGGACTGAGCACCAGCGGCTGCCAGCCGCAGTCGGGCAGATGGCGCGCGAAGCCCAGGGTGCGCAGGATGCCGCTGCCGCCAGCGAACGGTGGAAAATGGTAGGCGACCATCAGCACGCGTTTTGGCGTTGTCCTTACCATGACTGCAGCCACTGTATGCACAGCTGTTCGACTTCGCCGCGCCAGGCGGCGCTGGCGAAGGTGTGGTTGGCGCCGTCGATCTGCGCCTGTGTCCATTGCGCGCGGGCGGCGACGGCGCGCCAGGCCCCGTCGCCATGGAGCAGGGTTTGCCACTCGCGCGCACCGAGGTCGTCGCCGCTGAGGATCAGCAGTACCTTGCCCTGGAATTGCGTCAGCGCCCGCAGCAGGGCCGGCGCTGGTGCGTCGTTGTCTGGCGCTGCTACCTGCCGTGTGGCGGCCGCCACCTGCCGCAGCGACGCCAGGCTGGCGCCCGGCTGCAGTGCGCCGCTGGCCAGCTTGCGCCAGAACGCGCCTTGCAGCAGGCGTGGCAAATAGTAATGGCGCAAGGTGGCGCGCGCCAGGCCGGCGCTGCTGCGTACCCACGGATTGAGCAGGATCAGGGCATAGACGCGGGCATCGCGTGGCGCATGGCAGGCGGCCGCCGTGGCGCCGTCGCACAAGCCCCACAGCGCCACTTCGCGCAAGGTCGGCACGGCGTCGAAGAATTGCGCCAGCGCGCCGGCGATGTCGGGACCGGCGGCGCGGTAATCGCGCGCGCTACCCTCGCTGTCGCCCATGCCGCGCAAGTCGAAACGCAGCACGGGCCAGCCTTGCGCGGCCAGGGCGCGGGCCAGCAGGACGAACTGGCGATGGCTGCCGCTCCGGTACTGCGGGCCGCCCGTGACGATCAATATGCCGCGCGGGCCCGGTGCGGCGGGCAGGCTGAGGATGCCGACCATGCGCGCCTGCGCTTCACCGTCTTCGGCCGCGCTGCGAAAGCGCAGGGGCAGCTCGCGCACGCTGTGCCCTGCGAGGTGCTGCTGATTGCTGTCGCGCTTCATGGCGGCGTCCTTTCCTCGTCGAGCCAGTCGCGGCACAGTATTCGCGTGGCGGCCAGCAGTTGCGGACACGCCAGCAGCTCGCCGCTGTGCCAGAACGGGCCGTCGCCGAAGCTGGCTACGTGCACGGCGGCGCCCTGTTCGCGCCATGTTCTCGCCAGCGGCGGCAACGGTGCGCCGGCTTGCTCCGGTGCCTGGTAATCGAGCCAGTAGATTGGCACCGAGGGCAGCAGCGCCGTTGCGCTGACGCCATCGATGGCCAGCGCCAGCTCGGGCGCCAGCAGGTAGCCGGCCACTTCCACAGATTCACCCTGTGCCAGTGCGGCGCGCGCCTGGCCCGGTGCTTCGCGCGTGCCGCCGGCCAGCATGCTGGTCGCCAGGCGCAGGCGCAGGAAGCGGTCGATGCTGCGCCGTCCATCGGTTTCCGGCTGCCATAGCAGCAAACGCGCCAGCGGCAGCGGCGCGCGGCTGGCGAAATCGAGCGCCAGCAGGGCGCCCAGGCGCAAGCCCCACATGGTCAAGGGGCCGTCGACGCGCTGCGCCAGCCACGCGCAAGCCAGGTGCAGGTCGTTGTGCCAGATGTCCCAGCGCGCTTCGCCAAAGTCGCCGCTGCTGTCGCCGCAGCCAAACAGGTCGATCTGCAGCACGCTGTAACCCAAGGCGGCAAAGGCGCGCGCCTGCGCGGCGGCCACGTGGCGGCTTTTATTGAGTTCTTCCGCGAACGGAGGCACGTAGAGAATGCCGCCGCGCGCGCTGCGGCCAGGCGGCGGCAGGTGCAGCAGGCAGTAGCGCTGGCCGCCGCTGGCGGGCAGGAAAAAGGGCAGCAGCGGCAGGGCGTCGACGGCGGCGCGGTTCATGGCCGCAGCTGTGCAAACACGAAGTCGTGCAGGGTGCCCACGGTGGCGAAGTGGCGCGCGTGGATGTCGTCGTCGGCGACAGTGATGCCGAAATGGTCTTCCAGCGCGGCGATCACGCCGATCACGGCCATCGAGTCGAGTTCCGGCACGCTGCCCAAGAGCGGCGTGTGCTCTTCCAGCGCGCGCCCGTTCAAGCCCAGCGTGGTGTCGAGGATGCGTTTTACTGCTTCAAGATGCGGCATGTCAGCTCCAGGGAAGGGTAGTGCGGCAGGCGGCTGGTATCGAAGGCCAGGCAGGGGATGTCGTCCGGGTGGCGCGACAGGTGGACATACGGCGGCAGGCTGGCGGCCATCCATTGCCAGCGCCCGCAGCGGATAAAGGTGGCCGTGCCCAGCGCGTGCGTGCCCAGGCGCGCATGGGCGCCCAGCGAGGCGCGGTTGAAACGCGAAATGCGGCTGCACGACCAGCGCACGCCCTGCGCATACAGCACGGCGTTGGCTTCTTCCCACAGGCGGGCGAAGACCAGGCCGCCGCGCTGCGCGGGATGCACCCACACGTCCAGATCCCACGACGACTGCTGCGAGGCCAGCGCATAGCGGGCGCGCACCTCGTCTTCCTGGCAGCCGTGGCGCAGCAGCCAGATCCAGCCAGCCATGCTGGCCTTGCCCGTGTCTTTGCCCGCGTCATGCGCACTGCGGGCCAGCAGGCATTGCGCGCCTTGCCGGTAGCGTTCGCGCAGCGCGCCGGGGCGGCGCTCGGGGCCGGGCGGCAAGTCCGCTTCTTCCAGGCAGGGCGTGACGGTGATGGCCTGGCCGCGCCCGCGGCACAGCGAACCGGGCGCCACGGCCTGCGCGACGAACTGGTAGCGGTGCAGCGCGCAGCGCCCGCCCGGCACGCTTTCCAGCAAGCGCGCCACGGCCAGCCAGGCGCTGTCGCGCCAGCCCAGCTCATTGAGGCTGGCGCTCAGCCGTTGCAGCATTGGAAATTGTGGAAACAGGGCCATGGCGGTAAGGGATGAGGCGGCTATGCAGCCAACGCTGTCCATTAGAGCGCAGCGGCCAACGGCGGTCTTGCGCCGGCTCAAGCTGTGTTACTGAAACTGTTAATTGATCAAAATCAAGACCGCTGTGGCCGTTTGTCTGAATCATAGGGGAATGCATGGCAATCATGGCAACCCGGGGGCGACACGATGGCGACACTGATACACGATCTGATCTTCGAGACGGCGCAGCGCGCGGCCCAAGCGCCGGCCCTGTCCTGGCAGGGCGAAGAAATCAGCTATGGCGTGCTGGCACAATCCGTGCGCGAAGTGGCTGGCACCTTGCTGACCCTGGGCTTGCGGCGTGGCGCGCGCGTGGCCGTGTATCTGGAAAAACGCCCTGAAAACGTCAGCGCCATGTTTGGCGCGGCGGCGGCAGGCGGCGTGTTCGTGCCCGTCAATCCGCTGCTCAAGCCGGACCAGGTGGCGTATATCCTGGCCGATTGCAACGTGGCCATCCTCGTCACCTCGCGCGAACGCCTGGCGCAGCTGGGCCCCGCGCTGGCCGCCTGCCCGGACTTGCAGACGGTGCTGCTGACGGGCGAAGGGGCGACGGAATCGCAGCTGGGCAAGGTCCGCGTGCTGCCGTGGCATGGCCTGTCCACCGCGCCCGCGCCCGCACTCCCACTGCTGTGGCATACGGTGATCGACACCGACATGGCCGCCATTTTATATACCTCGGGCAGTACGGGGCGGCCGAAAGGCGTGGTGCTGTCGCACCGCAACATGCTGGCCGGCGCGCTCAGCGTGTCGTCCTACCTGCGCAATACGCCGCAGGACCGCATCCTGTGCGTCCTGCCGCTCAGCTTTGATTATGGCCTGAGCCAGCTGACGACGGCGTTTGCCAGTGGCGCCTGCGCCGTGCTGATGAACTATCTGCTGCTGCGCGACATCGTCGAAGCCGTGGAGCAGGAAGCCATCACGGGTCTGGCCGCCGTGCCACCCCTGTGGGTGCAGCTGTCGCAGCTGAGCTGGCCCCTGTCCACGCCTTTGCGCTACATCACCAATTCGGGCGGCGTGATGCAGCGCTCCACCCTGGACAAGCTGCGCGAATCGCTGCCGCGCACGCAGGTCTACCTGATGTATGGCTTGACGGAAGCGTTCCGCTCCACCTATCTGGCGCCGGAACAGCTGGAGCGGCGCCCCGATTCCATCGGGCAAGCGATCCCGAATGCGGAAGTGCTGGTGCTGCGCCCCGACGGCAGCGTGTGCGGCGCCGATGAGCCGGGCGAACTGGTGCACCGTGGCGCGCTGGTGGCGCTTGGCTACTGGAACGATGCGGCGCGCACTGCCGAGCGCTTCAAGCCGCTGCCGCCGCAGGCGAGCGGCCTGGTGTTGCCGGAACTGGCCGTCTGGTCGGGCGACACCGTGCGCCGCGATGCGGATGGCTATCTGTATTTCGTGGGCCGCAGCGATGACATGATCAAGACGTCCGGTTACCGGGTCAGCCCGGCCGAGATCGAGGAAGTCGCGTATGCAAGCGGGCTGGTGGGCGAGGCGGTCGCGCTGGGCCTGCCCCATGCCGTGCTGGGCCAGGCCATCGCCTTGCTCGTCACACCCGCGCCCGGTGTCGAATTGCAACGCGACAAGGTGCTGGCCGCCTGCCGCGCCCGCTTGCCCAGCTATATGGTGCCGCTGTGGGTAGAGATCCGCGACGGCGTGCTGCCGCGCAATCCGAATGGCAAGATCGACCGTCCCTTGCTGGCCAGGGAACTGGCGCGTGCATATGCGGTCCAATCAGGAGAGGTGGCATGAAGGATTTGATACGCTCGAATAGCACGCAATTGCCTTTGCACTCTTCCCTGGGCCAGCAGTTTGCCGTGGACAACGACATGCTGCAGGTCGGCGGCGTAGCCTTGCAGCGGCTGGCTCAGAGGGTGGGCAGCACGCCGTTCTATGTCTATGAACGCGCGCATATCACGCGCCGCGTGGCCGAACTGCGCGCCGCCTTGCCGGCCGGAGTGCACCTGCACTACGCCATGAAGGCCAATCCCATGCCGGCCGTGGTGCAGTGGCTGGCGGGCCTGGTCGATGGCATCGACGTGGCTTCGGGTGGTGAACTGGCCACCGCGCTCGATACGCCCATGGCGGCCGAACACATCAGTTTTGCGGGGCCGGGCAAGCGCGATGGCGAACTGGCGCGGGCGGTGGCGGCGGGCGTCTTGATCAACGTGGAATCGGGCGCGCAGCTGGAAAGGCTGGCGCTGGCCAGTGAACGGCTGGGCGTGACGGCCAGGGTGGCCGTGCGCGTGAATCCCGACTTCGCCTTGCGCCGCACGGGCATGCGCATGGGCGGTGGCGCGCAGCCGTTTGGCGTCGATGTGGCCCTGGTGCCGGCGCTGCTGGGGCGCATCGGCCAGCTGGGCCTGGATTTCCACGGCTTTCACCTGTATGCTGGTTCGCAAAGCCTGTCGGCGGCGGCCCTGGTGGAAGCGCAAGCGCTGAGCGTGCAACTGGCCCTGCAGCTGTCCGACAGCGCGCCATCGCCCTTGCGCACCTTGAATATTGGCGGCGGCTTCGGCGTACCGTATTTTCCCGGCGACCAGGCGCTGGACCTGGCGCCCGTGGCCGCAGGCTTGCAGCGGCAGCTCGATCTGCTGGCGCAGGCGGCGCCGGGCGCGCGCCTGAACCTGGAACTGGGCCGCTATCTGGTGGCCGAGGCCGGTATCTATGTGTGCAAGGTGATTGAGCGCAAGCTATCGCATGGGCAAGTGTTTCTCGTCACGGATGGCGGCTTGCACCACCACCTGGCCGCTTCCGGCAATTTTGGCCAGCTGATCCGCAAGAATTACCCGGTCGCCATCGGCAACCGGCTGCAGGGCGGGGTGCGCGAAGTGGCGTCCGTCGTGGGGCCGTTGTGCACGCCGCTGGACTTGCTGGCCGACCAGATGGAAATGGCGCGCGCCGAGGAGGGCGATCTGGTGGTGGTGTTCCAGTCGGGCGCCTATGGCTTGACGGCCAGCCCGACGGCCTTTCTCGGCCATCCTTTGCCGGCCGAGGTGCTCGTATGAGCGGCCTGTGCGGTTGGCTGGCGGCGCAGAGTGTTGCGCCAGCCGATAGCGCGGCGCTGGCCGTGCTGGCGGGCATGGCCGCACCGCTGTCGCGCTTCGATGGCGCGCCCGGCGCCGCCAGCCTGAGCGAAGTGGGCGGTGTGGCCGTGGCTGCCATCGACGGCAGTCGCCATGTATATCAGCAAGATGGCTTGCAAGTGGCCATCTGGGGTCGGCCCGTGCTCGACGGGTCGGCCGACGACGTGGCGAGCCGCCTCGCGTCCCTGTGGCTGAGCCGGGGCGTGGCCGCCTGCGCCAGCCTGTCGGGGCCTTTCTGTTTGGCCATCCTCGACGCTTTTTCCGGCTCGGCCCTGCTGGCCGTGGACCGTGCCGGCATCCACCCCCTCAGCTATGCAAGCAATGCGCAAGGCCTGTTCTTTGCCTCGTCGATGGACGCCTTGCTGGCGCATCCGTCCGTGCGGGGCGCGCTCGATCCGCAAGCGCTGTATCACTACCTGTATTTCCACATGGTGCCCGGCCCGGGCACGGCTTACCTGGGCCAGCAGCGCTTGCTGCCCGGCGAATACCTGCATGTGCGCGGCGGCAGGCAATGCAAGGGCAGCTACTGGCAGCTGGCCTTCCAGGAGCCAGGCGCTGCACGCCCGCGAGCCAGCTTTGCCGCCAACAAGCAGGAATTCCTGCGCCTGCTGCGCCAGGCCGTGGAAAGCAGCCTGGGCAACGACAGCGCCAGCACGGGGGCGTTTCTCAGCGGCGGCACCGACAGTTCCACCCTGGCTGCCATCATGGGGCAGGTGACGGGCCGGCCCGCACGCACGTATTCCATCGGCTTTGACGCGCCCGGCTATGACGAAATGGCGTATGCGCGCCTGGCCGCCAGCCACGCGGGCAGCATCCACCACGAGCGCTACGTGACTCCAGAAGACGTGCTGGCCGCGATTCCCGCCATGGCGGCCATCTTCGACCAGCCTTTCGGCAATGCCTCGGCCATCCCCGCCTACTATTGCGCGCAGATGGCGCACGAGGATGGAGTAACCCGCTTGCTCGGTGGCGATGGCGGCGATGAATTGTTTGGAGGCAATGAGCGCTATGCGCACCAGGCCTTGCTGTCGCAATATGAACGCTTGCCCGTGATGCTGCGCCAGGCCATCATCGAGCCGCTGCTGTTCCGCCAGCAAAGGGGCAAGCCGTGGCGCTTGGGCGACAAGGCGCGCCGCTACATCGAGCAGGCGAGCCTGCCGCTGCCGGCCCGCCTCGACGGCTACAACCTGCTGCTGCGCCATGGTTATCGCACGGTGCTGGAAGCGGGTTTTATCGATACAATAGCCCCTGGCATGGCACCCGGCTGCGTGAATGGCGCGTATTGGGAGCGGCAGGGCCAGGGCTTGAGCCAGATCAATGAGTTGCTGGCGCTGGACATGCGCTTTACCCTGGCCGACAACGACCTGTTCAAGGTGCGCAAGGCGTGCGAGCTGGCGGGCGTGGAAGCGGCCTTTCCCTTCCTGCACGATGCGATGGTGGCGTTTGCGTCGCGCCTGGCGCCGCGCGACAAGCTCGACGGTAGGCAGCTGCGGCCCTTCTTCAAGCGGGCGCTGGCGGAAATCCTGCCGCCAGCCATCGTGCGCAAGAAAAAGCACGGCTTCGGCTTGCCTTTTGGCCAGTGGCTGCACAGCCATGCGCCGCTGCGCGACTTTGCGTTCGACAACCTGACGCAATTGCGCGGGCGCGGCATCGTGCGGCCCGCCTTCATCGACGATCTGCAAGGCCGTTTGCTGGCGGAACATCCGGCCTATCACGGCACCATGGTGTGGCTGCTGCTGATGCTGGAACAGTGGTTCAGCCAGCATCCGGGCGCGCTGGGTGCGCTTGCCGACGGTTTTGCCGCAAGCGCCACAGAAACGCCAGCCGTCCTCGATCCCACGGCGTAAAGCGGGGCAGCTGCAGCAAGTCCAGCCCCGCGCCGGGGCGCGCCACGCCCCAGTCCGTGGCCACGGCCGCCGTGAACCCGAGGCTGCGCACCATCGCCACGTGGGATGCGCCATAATCGCGCCCGGCCTTGCCGTTCGGATACGCAAACACGGTGACGGGCGCCTGTATCAACTCTTCCAGCCGATGCTTGCCGTTGGCGATGTCGAGCCGCGCGGCGTGGTCCGGCAAGGTGGACAATATCGGGTGGCTCAGCGTGTGCGCACCCAGTTCCATGCCGGCCGCCTGTAATTGACGCAGTTGCGCCGTGCTCAGCATGGCTGGCGCTCCGGCCGTGGCGCCGGCCTGGCGGCGGATGAACATGGCCAGCTGCTGGCGCCGGGCGAATGGCAAGTACTTGAGCTGGCCCAGCAAGGTGGAGATGGCCGCTTGCCGCTGCGCCAGATCGGCGACGGGCAGGCAGTCCAGCCCGAGTGCGCGCAAGTCGAGTACGGGACCTGGCGCCTGGCGCACGGCCTCGATCACCGTGTCATTCCACATCTGTCCACCGTCCAGGTAGCCCGTGGCGATAAAAAACGTGGCGTGCAAGCCATGGCGCTGCAGCAAGGGCAAGGCCACTTGCGCATTGTCGGCATAGCCGTCGTCAAACGTGATGCAGGCGGCGCGCGCGGGCAGGCTGCCATCTTGCAGCCGCTGCACGGCCTCGGCGAGCGGCAGCGGCGCATAAAAGCGTTTCACCAGGCGCAGCTGGCGCTCGAACAGCTGTGCATCGACTTCGCCGGGAAACAGCGGGTCGGGCCGCGCCAGCACGCGGTGGTAGATCAGAATCGACAAGGTGGCGCTCATGGCTGCTCCGCGATGGCGGCTCTGGCCTTGGCCCGGGCCTGGCGCGCCGTCGGGGCTGGTGCCTGCCGCTCGACGATGATGCGCGTGGCGATCAGGGCGGCCATCAGGTAGTACGGCATGTCGAAGTACAGCAGGCTGAGGAAGGCCCCGCCCACGGCAAAGCCGATCAGGCTGGCCTGGCTCATGGTGGCCAGGCCGTGCGCCCAGCGCAGTTCCGGCTGGCCCCGCGTGCGGCGGATGATGGCGCCCGCCGTGCGCCAGGTGGCGATGCCCAGCGCCAGGTAAATCAGCAAGCCGACGAAGCCGTGTTCGCCCAGCACCTGGAAGTAGATGCTGTGCGCCGCGTGCACGTCCATGGGATTCGGTGCATAGCGGGCAAAGATGCCGGCGTCGGAGACGTCGAAGCCGCCGCCGGGAAAGCGGTCGCGCGCCAGGTTCCATGCCATGCGCCAGGCATTCAGGCGGCCCATGGCCGATTCATCGTCCTGGTAGGTATTGATGGTGTCCATGCGTTCGGCCCAGCGTTCGGGCATGAAGGCCAGCAGCAGGGGCGCGACGGCGCCGAGCAGCGCGCCCAGCACCAGCTTGCGGTCGCTTTTCAGCCACATGAACAGGCCCATGGCGGCGATGGCCAGCAGGCCGCCGCGCGAGTACGAACCCAGCGCGGCCAGCGCCGACAGCAGCATCGCCGCGGACAAGCCGTGGCGCACCCAGCGTTTGTCCGTGTTTTGCTGCAGGTAATACATGAGGGGAATGGTGATGATCAGGGCCAGCGCCAATGCATTGTTGTCCCCAATAAAGGTATCTTCCGGGCCCCAGACCCGCTCCGTGCCGCCGCTGCGGATGGTGAAGATGCCGCCTTTCACGCCGTAATAGCCGAGCGAGCCCACCAGCACCCAGATCAGGCGCACGATGTCGCGCCGCGTGCGTATCACCATCATGATGACAAAGCTCATCAGCATGATCTTCATGACCTTGTTCCACTGCATCCATGACGATGCCGGCAGCAGCGCGAACAGGGCCGTGACATTCATCCACGCCACGAACAGCAGCAGCAGCACGCTGACGGGCGTCAGCGGCAGACTTTTCGGCTCGCGCGTCACCGTCAGGCTGAGCATGGTGGCGATGGCGATGATGAAGGCGAACGGCAAGTGGGTGGCAAAGCCCCAGGCTTGCGTATGCGGATTCATCACGCTGACCCAGACCCACATCAGGCCGCCGATGGCCGGTGACTTCAGGATGAAGGGCAGCGAACCGAGGATGATGATGGTAATCAGTATGTCGCGCATGAAGGGGGACGCTCCTGGTGTTGCCCGGCTGAGCAAGGTCTTGATGCCTGTCAACGGGCTGGCGGGCAGGCTCAGTACACTGGATCAATACTGCTTGATGCATAGTTTTGTCATGGTAAGACCAAGGAGGCATGTCCTTGTTGACCGTTCTCATGGCGACCTACAATGGCGCCGGCACTTTGCCCCAGGTATTGCGCGCCTACATGGCGCTGCGTTCGCCCGTGGGCGGCTGGCGCCTGGTTATCGCCGACAATGGCAGCACGGATGCCACGGCCCAGGTGATCGCCGCCTTTCGCGGCCGCTTGCCCTTGAGCTATCTCTACGTGGCGCGGCGCGGCCGCAGTCCCGCCCTGAATGGGGCCGTCGAGCACGCCTTGCGCTCAAACGGCGATGGCAGCGAGCTGTTCGTCTTTGGCGACGACGATGCCATGCCCGCATCCGACTGGCTGTGCCGGCTGCAGGACTGCGCGCGTGCCCACCCCGGCTACGCCCTGTTCGGCGGCGCCATCGTGCCCGCCTGGCGGGAAAAGCCGGCCGACTGGCTGCTGCGCCTGACGCCTGTCGGCTTGACGTGGGGCATTACCAGCCCCGATTTGCGCGACGCGCCCATCTATCCGGGCCTGGTGTGGGGCGCCAACATGGCGATACGCCGCCGCATCTTCGAGGCGGGCGCCCGCTATGACGAAAGCATCGGCCCGCAGGGAGCCAATTACGCCATGGGCAGCGAAACCCGGCTCAACCTGGAGATGCATGCGGCCGGCAATCCTTCCTGGTTCTGTCCGCAGGCCAGGGTGGCGCACATCATCCGCCCACAGCAAGTGCAGCGCGCCTGGATACTGCGCCGCGCCATGCTGTTTGGCCGGGGTCAATGCCGGCTGGCGACCTTCGCGCCCAGCGTGGAATGGCTGGGTGTGCCGCGCTGGATGCTGGGCCGATACGTGCGCGAGTCGCTCGGCGCCGTGCGGGCCTGGCTGCGGCGCGACCATGCCGAGCTGTTCCTGCGCCAGTGGGAACGCGCCTGGCTGCGCGGCTTCTTCCATGAAACGTGGCGCGGACGTAGAAAACGCCTGCCGCGCATCGTCATCAGCAGTTATTCGGGCGAGCTGGGCGGCATGGAGCTGCGCATGGCGCAAGAGGCGCAGATGCTGGGCGCGAGCGGCTATGACAGCGTGCTGGCGCTGCGGCGCTTTCCCGGTTTTGCTGCCTGGGCGCAAGACTTGCGCGCAAGGCAGATGCAAGTGCGCGTGTACGAGCCGCCCTTGTTTCTCGAGCACTGGGCTTGGCGCCGCTGGAATTGGCTGCGCGCCAGAGTCACGGGCGCGTGGCGGCTGCGGCGGCTGCGGCCAGATCTCGTCCACGTGGCCTTTTGCTGGACGGCATATGGCGCTTCCATCCTGTGGCTGGCGCGGCAATGCCGCTTGCCGGCCGTGATCAGCGTGCACAACGCGTTTCCCCTGGAAACCTTCAGCGACTGGCAGCGGCCTCGGCTGGAAGAGGCGTTTCGCAGCGTCAAAGGCGTGTATGCCGTGTCGGACTCGGCCATGCGGCATTTCCTCGACCTGTACCGCGACATGCTGGCGCCGCAAACGCGGCTGGCCGTGATTCCCAACGGCGTCGATACGGACACCTTTACTGTTTCGCCCGAACGGAGAATACAGGCGCGCAAGCAACTGGGGCTGCCGCCGGACTCGCTGGTGCTCGGCTGCGTGGCGCGACTCTCCGCGCAAAAGCGTCCGCAAGCGCTGCTGGCCCTGTTCGCCAGGCTGGCGCCGCAGTTCCCCAACTTATATTTGGTGCTGGTGGGCACGGGGCCGCTGGAAGCCATGCTCCGGCTGCAGGCGCAGCAATCGGGTTTGCAGGAGCGCGTGGTGTTTGCCGGCTTCCAGCAGCGCGTCGAGCTGTTGATGCCGGCCTTCGACCTGCACGTGCTGCTGAGTAAAAACGAGGGTTTCGGCATCGCCACGATTGAGGCCATGGCCTGCGGCGTGCCGGCGGTGGGGACGGATGTGCCGGGCACCCGCGATATCCTGCACGATAGTGAAGGCGGCTTGCTGCTGCCGCTCGACGACGAGCATGCCGCCTGCGCGGCCGTGGCCCAGTTGCTGGTTGATGCGCCCCGGCGCGCCCGCATGGGACGGCTGGCGCGCGAGGAAACCGTGCAGCGCTATTCGATGCCGCGCCTGGAACGCCAGTTGCGGCAGTTCTATGCGGGCCTCGTGTAGGCGCGGGCGGCCCGCATGAGCGCCACCCGCCATTCGTTTCTGTTTTCGTTTGCCGAGAAATACACGGTGCTGCTGCTGGGCATCATCGCCACCATGGTGCTGTCGCGCCTGCTGACGCCGGCCGAGGTGGGCGTGTATTCGCTGGGTGCCGTGCTGGTGGCGCTGGCGCAAGTGGTGCGCGATTTTGGCGTGGGGCAATACCTGATCCAGGAAAAGCAGCTCGATGCCGTGAAACTGCGCGCCGCACTGGCCACCAGCCTGCTCGTCGCCTGGCTGCTGGCGGGCCTGGTGCTGCTGGCCAGTGCGCCGCTCGCGCATTTCTATGGCGAACCGCGGCTGACCCTGGTACTGCGGCTGCTGTCGGTCAATTTCCTGCTGATACCGTTCAGCGCCTTGACGCTGCCCATGTTGCGCCGGCAACTGCGCTTTCGCGCCATTTACGCCATCAATGGGGCCAATAGCGTGGTCAACCTGCTGGTGGCCGTGCTGCTGGCGCTGCGGGGCTACAGTTACATGAGCATGGTATGGGCGGCGCTGGCCGGTTCCTGCGCCTCGCTGGCAGTCAGCCTGCTGGTGCGGCCGCGGGAACTGCCGTGGCTGCCGGGACGGCGCGGCATCGGCGATATCGCCCGTTTTGGTGCGTATGCGACGGGTGGCGGCCTGGTTGACGAGGCGGGCGTGGCGGCGCCGGACCTGATCATCGGCAAGCTGATTGGCATTGAAAGCCTGGCCCTGTTCGGCAAGGCGCAAAGCGTACTCAATATCTTCAACCAAGCCATCACCAGCGCGATTTCTCCCGTGGTGTTTCCCCTGTTTGCGGCGCGCGCGCGCGAAGGTCGAGAGCAAGGGGGGCAGGGCGGGGCGGAGCTCGTGTATCTGCGCACGATCAGCTACATGACGGCGCTGGCCTGGCCGTTTTTTCTCTTCCTCGCCTGCATGGCTTTGCCCCTGGTCAAGGTGTTGTATGGCACGCAATGGCTAGGATGTGTGCCCTTGATCCGCATCATGTGCCTGTCCTCGGCCGTGTATAGCATGTTCAGCATGGCCCGCTACCTGTTCGTGGCGACGGGCCAGCTGCATGCGCAGGTGCGGCTCGATGCCTGCGCTGGCGCAATCAAAGTGGCGCTGCTGCTGGCTGCGGCGCCATTCGGCCTGGTGGCCGTGGCCTGGGCCGTGGTGCTCAGCAGTGTTCTGCGCAGCTGGCTGGTGTATGGCTGTCTGCGGCGCTTGAGCGCACTCGACTGGCGCACCCTGGCGCGGGCCGTGCGCAAAAGCCTGCTGCTCTGCGGTCTCAGCGGCGTGGCGCCCCTCGCTGCGCTGCTGTGGCTGCCTGTTGATACGCCGGCGCTGCTGGCGCTGACGGGCACGGCACTGGTCACCTTGCTGTGCTGGCTGGCCGGTCTGTTCCTGTTGAAACATGAACTGGCCGGCGAATTCTTGTTGTTACAACGCAAGTTGGCTGGCCGCTGGCTGGCAGTCAAATGCACGAAAGGATGACCATGCGTGTCGGTATCTTGTCCTACCCGATGCTGTTCCAGCGCGACGGCGGCTTGCAGATCCAGGTACGCGAAACCATTGCCGCGCTGAACCGGCTGCCCCAGCAAGCTGCGCGGCCCCTGGAAGTGCAACTGGTCGACGCCAACCATCAGCGGCTGGCCGATTTCGACGTGCTGCACGTGTTCTCGGCCAGCAATGGCACTTACCGCATCATGGAAATGGCCAGTGAGCAAGGCGTGCCCGTGGTGCTGTCGCCGCTGCTGTCGCCGGGCTGGGGCCGTGCCAGCGCCTGGCGCGCGCGGTTGGCCGACCGGCTGGCAGGGCGCCTGACGGAGTGGATGGTGCAAACGAGCTATGCGCAAACACGGCGCGCCCTGCAACTGGCCGACGTGGTGATCGCCCTGGGCGAGGCTGAGCGCGATGCCATCGTGCAAGGTTTCGGCATGCAGGCCGACGCCATTCGCGTCTTGCCGAACGGGATCAATCCGCATTTCTTCACGGCCAATGGCGACTTGTTCCTGCGCGAAACAGGCATTGCCGGGCCGTTCGTGCTGATGACGGGCAGTATTTCACCGTATAAAAACCAGCTGGGGCTGGCGCAGGCACTGGCAGGGGCCGGCTTGCCCCTGGTGCTGATCGGCGCCGCGCCGCGCGAACAGCAGGCATATCTGCAGCAGTTGCTGGACTTGCCGCACGTCAGCTGGCTCGGCGCGCTCGAGCACACCGACCCGCTGCTGGCCAGCGCCTACCATGCGGCGGCCGTGGCAGCCCTGCCCAGCCAGGGCGAAGTGTTTCCCTTGAGCGTGCTGGAAGCGCTGGCGGCCGGCACGCCCGTCGTCATGACGGCGCAAAGCGCGCTGGACTTGCCCGATTCCGCGTTCGCGCTGCGCAAGGTGGCCTGGGACGATGGCCCCGCGCAGCGCCAGGCCATCCTCGACTTGCTGGCGTTGCCGCCCGAGCGCGCCCGCGTGCAAGCGCTGGTGGAACGTTTTACGTGGGAGCGGGTGGCGGCGCAGATTGCCGAGTGTTATTACCTGCTGCAGTCCTTGCCTGCCAGGAGGCAGCATGCTGTTTAATTCCTTCGCCTTCCTGTTCGGCTATCTGCCCATCGTGCTGGCCGGCTATTTTCTGCTGGACCGATTGACGTCCTCGGCCAGCTGGCGCCTGGCGCCAGCCTTGTGGCTGGCGCTCGCCTCGCTGTTCTTCTATGCCTGGTGGGACGTGCGCTACCTGCCGCTGCTGCTGGCGTCGATCTGCGTCAATTACGGCGCCGGCCGCCTGATCGGTGCGCGCGCGGGCGCGGCCCGCAAGCGCGCGCTGGTGGCGGCCCTGGTCTTGAATCTGGGGCTGCTTGCCTACTATAAATATGCGAATTTCTTCATCGATAGCGTCAACGCCGTCGCCGTGGCCGCCGGTGCTGGCGCTGGCGCTGGCAGCCTGCCGTGGTCCGGCCTCGACATCATCCTGCCGATCGGCATTTCGTTCTTTACCTTCACGCAGATCGCCTTCCTCGTCGATTGCTACCGGAGCGAGGTGCGCGAATACCGCTTCATTCATTACGTGCTGTTCGTCAGCTATTTCCCCCATTTGATCGCCGGCCCCGTGCTGCACCACCGCGACATGATGCCGCAGTTCGCCGACCCGGCCAACGCCCATCCACGCGCCGCCAATTTCGCCATCGGCCTGTCGATCTTTACCATCGGGCTGGCCAAAAAAGTGCTGATCGCCGACAACCTGTCGCCGCTGGCCATGCCCGTCTTCGCGGCTGGGGCTACACCCACCCTGATCGAGGCGTGGATCGGCGTGCTGGCCTACACCTTCCAGCTGTACTTCGACTTTTCCGGCTATTCGGACATGGCCATCGGCCTGTCGCGCCTGTTCGGCGTGAAATTGCCGTTGAACTTCAATTCGCCGTACAAGGCGGCCAATATCGCCGATTTCTGGCGCCGCTGGCACATGACCTTGTCGCGTTTCCTGCGTGATTACTTATATATTCCCCTGGGCGGCAGCCGCCATGGCGAAGCCATGCGCTACCGCAACCTGATGCTGACCATGCTGCTGGGCGGCCTGTGGCATGGCGCCGGCTGGACCTTTGTCATCTGGGGCGGCTTGCACGGTCTGTATCTGGTGCTGCAGCAGGCGTGGCAACGGCTCTTCGGCGCGGCGCGGGGGTACTACTGGCTGCGCTGGTGGCCAACCGTATTGACCTTTCTTGCCGTGATGCTGGCCTGGATCTTCTTCCGCGCGCCCGACGTGGCCACGGCCTGGGACATCAGCGGCGCGCTGGTGGGGGCGAATGGCGTGAGCCTGCCGCGCGGCCTGGCCAGCCATGCGGCCGGTCTGGCGCAGTGGGGCTTGCATCCGGCCTTCGATGGCATCCGCTGGATCGAACTGGCGGGCCCCGGCTTGCCCGTGCTGCTGGGCGCCATGTTGCTGGCGTTCAAGGCGCCCAACACGCAAGAAATATTCTTTCTCTACGAGCCCGCCATTGAAAGAATATTTCAACCTTCAGGGCGCTGGGCCTTCAGCTGGCGCCCCACGCGCCGCTGGAGCGTGGGCTTTGCCGCGCTGTTCGTCGCCTGCATCTTCGGCATGAACCGGGTCACCGAATTTCTCTATTTCCAGTTCTGAGCATGGACACTGCCGGTCGCCGCTATCTTGTCTGCTTCCTCGCCTGCGTCGGCCTGGTGCTCGGCGCCATCTCGTTCATGAATTACCAGGTCGATCCCTACCTGCTGCACCAGTGGGACAGTCCCTTGCTGCAGCGTCCGCGCCAGCTGAACGAAAAGCTCGGCGCCTGGGCCAAGACCTATGCCGTGGCGCGCTACCGGCCGGCCATCATCTACATCGGCAATTCGCGCACGGAAATGGGTTTGCCGACGCGCGTGCGTGCCTTGTTCGACGGCAAGAGGATCTTCAACAGCGCCGTGTCCGGGGCCTCGATCGGCGACGCCATCCGCCTGGCCGAGCATGCGGCCAGGGTCAGCCGCGTCGAGACCATGGTGTGGGGCATCGATGCGCCCACTTTTTCCCTGGACATGGGCGCGGCGCGCGTGGAAGACAGCCTGACGGGCGCCCGCCACGGCTTTTTCATCCAGCGCGCCCTGGTCAACCTGAAGCGCGGCCTGACCCTGGACATGACGCAGGACAGCGTGCGCATCCTGACAGGCCATGCCGGCGATACCTGCCGCTCCAACCTGGCCGTGTACGGGCAGCGCGACGAGACGTGCACCCTCAAGGGCATCGAGCACTGGCTCGGTACCAAGGATGCCATTCCCGTGCGGTTGCAGGAATTCGGCGACGGCCTGGGGCCGACACCGCCGTCGACACCAGCGCTCGACGCCAGTATCGGCAAGCTGTGCCGGAGCGGCACGCGCCTGCGCCTGTACATCAACCCCACGCATGCGCTGACCTTGTACGCGCTGCACTGGCGCGGCAAGTGGGATGCCATGCAGGCCTGGCAACGCGCCCTGGTGCAGCTCGTCGAGCGCCACCGCGCGCAGGGCTGCGATGTGCGCCTGCATGATTTTTCCGGCTTTAACAGCATCACGACGGAAGCGACCCCGCTCGTCAGCGGCAAGCCCGACATGCATTATTACTGGGAAGTGTCGCATTACCGGGACAATGTTGGCCGCTTGATCCTTGCGCGGTTGTTCGGCGGCGGCACGCCGGCGCCGGCCGATTTCGGCGTGGAGCTGACGCAGGCCAACATCGACGACCACCAGGCGGCCACGCGCGCCGCGCGCGAGCGCTATCGCGTGGAACATGCGCGCGAGGTGGCCTATGCGCAGCGGGTGCTGGACGGACCGCTGATCCGGCGTTGATGCAAAGCCCCACAAATACGCCATTTTTCACCTTCCAATGCTGACCATGGACACCACCGCCCGCCGCTACCTCGCCATCTTTCTTGCCTGCGTGCTGGCCGCGCTGGCCCTCGTTTCGGCCGTGAATTATCACGTCGATCCGTACTTGCTGCACCAGTGGGACAGTCCGCTGCTGCAGCGATTGCGCCCGACGACGGAAAAACTCAGCGTGTGGGGCAAGACGTATGCCGTGGCGCGCTATCGGCCCGCCATCGTGTATATCGGCAACTCGCGCACGGAAATGGGCTTGCCGGCGAACAGTGCGCGCACTTTGTTCGAAGGCAAGAGCGTCTTCAATAGCGCCGTCTCGGGCGCCTCCATCGGCGAAGCCATGCGCCTGGCCGAGCACGCGGCCAGGGTCAGCCATGTCGACACCATGGTGTGGGGCATCGACGCCCCCTCGTTCTCGCTGGAACTGGGCTCGGCCGGCGTGGAACCGGGCTTGACGGCCGGCGGCCCCGCGTTCTTCGCGCGGCGCGCCTTGCTCAATCTCAAGCGCGGCCTGACTGTCGACATGACGCGCGACACCTGGCGCATCCTCAACGGCAACTATGACGGCGTCTGCCTGTCCAGCCTGGCGCTGCACGGCCAGCGCGACGAGTCCTGCCTCACCAGCCGCAACCGTACTTGGACTGGCACGGCGCGCGCCTTCACGCCGCGCCTGCAGGAATTCGGCGATGGCCTGGGGCCGACCGAACCTGCGCTGCGCGCCTTCGACGCGAGCGTCGGCAAACTGTGCCGGGGCGGCACGCGCTTGCGCCTGTACATCAACCCCACGCATGCGCTCACCCTCGACGCCCTGTACTGGCGCGGCAAGTGGGATGCCATGGAAGCATGGCAGCGCGACCTGACGCGGATGGCCGGGCGTTACCGGCGCCAGGGCTGCGACGTGCGCCTGGTGGATTTTTCGGGCTTTAACAGCATCACCAGCGAAGCTATCCCGCAAGTGACGGGCGCGCGCGAGATGCGCTATTACTGGGAAGCATCGCACTACCGCGACAATGTGGGCCGCTTCATCCTGGCGCGCCTGTTCGGCGGCCCCGAGCAGCCGCCGGCCGACTTCGGCGTCGAGCTGACGGAAAACGGCATCGCGGCTCACCAGGCGGCCACGCGCGCCGCGCGCGAGCGCTACCACCTGCAGCACGCCGAGGAAACGGCGTATCTGCGCCACGTGCTGACCTTGCCCCGCGAAGCCAAATAGGCGATCAACGGTGCCAGGCGTACAAGGCGTACAGCGTGGGGCAGGGCGCTTGCGCTATGATGCTGTTTTGCCATTCAGCAAGTTCCAGGACTCACCATGAAAATCGCCTTCTTTGCCAGCCAGCCCTACGACCGCCGTTTCTTCGATGAAGCCTTGCCATCCCAACCCGAGCCGGACAGCATCGAACTGGTCTACCACAGTGCCTTGCTGAGCCAGGAAACCGCGATCCTGGCGCAAGGCGCCGAGGCCGTCTGCGTCTTCGTCAACGACGTGCTCGACGCGCCCGTGCTGGAAGCCCTGCACGGCTATGGCGTGCGCGCCATCCTGCTGCGCTGCGCCGGCTACAACAACCTCGACCTGGAAGCGGCCAGGCGCCTTGGCTTTTTTGTCGCCCGCGTGCCCGCGTATTCGCCGGAAGCCGTGGCCGAATACACGCTGGCCCTGGTGCAAACGCTGAACCGCCACACGCACCGCGCGTATGCCCGCGTGCGCGAAGGCAATTTCTCGCTCGATGGCTTGCTGGGCTCTACCTTGCACGGCAAGACCGTGGGCATCGTCGGCACGGGCAAGATTGGCCTGGCCACGGCGCGCATTTTTAAAGGTTTCGGCTGCACGGTACTGGGCCACGACCCGTATCCGGCGCCCGCGTTCGCGCAGCTGGGCACGATGGTGGAACTGCCGCAGCTGCTGGCCGAATCCGACATCGTCTCCCTGCATTGCCCCCTGATGGAGAGCACGCGCCACATGATCAGCGAAGCGACCTTGCCGCTGATGAAGAAGGGCGCCATGCTGGTCAACACCTCGCGCGGCGGCCTGATCGACACGGGCGCCGTCATCGAAGCGCTCAAATCGCGCCAGCTGGGTTCCCTGGCCATCGATGTGTACGAGCAGGAAAGCAATCTGTTCTTCCAGGACCGCTCGTCCGACATCATCGACGACGACATCTTCCAGCGCCTGATGACCTTCCCGAACGTGCTCGTGACGGGCCACCAGGGCTTCTTCACCATCGAAGCGCTGCGCGAGATCGCCGCCATCACCTATCACAACCTGCAATGCTTCCTGCAGGGCAAAGCGTGTGAAAACAGCGTATTAGCTGGCTGAGGCCGGTTTTCTGGGCTTGGGCGGCGGCTTGGGTTTCGGCAGCGGCAAGGCGTCCGCCGTGCGCCGCGCCAGCTGACTGAGCCACTCACGCTCGTCCCACAGGCCGCCATCGATGAGGAAATACGGCTTGGCTTGCGGATAGGGCGGCGCCTCCTGCGGCGTGCTCATCGTACTGATCCAGGCGCGGCCCGCGTCCGTCGGCTTGATGAACAGCTGGTCGTCGGCGACGATGGCGAACATCTTGCCGTCGCAATACAGGCCATATTCGCCAAACATTTTTTTCGCGTTGATGCTGCCCGCGCCCGCCAGTTGATCGAGCAAAAAATCCACCGTGCCTTGCTGTGATGCCATGTTGTCCTCCGTTTGAAACAGCAGTGTAGCGCACTGGTCAGGAGTCGCCGGCAAGGCTACACTACATCTATTGATTTTTTCGCATGACGTATTTTTCTATGACACCCGAGCCTATTATTCACCGCGGCATCAGCATCGCCACCCTGGCCGCCGGCCAGTCCGTCGAAACCCATTGTGCGCCGGGCCAGACCGCCATCCGCGAGCAGGCCGATGGCTGGTGGCTGTACTTTGTCGACGAAGACGGCAAGGTCGACAGCTATGACAGCCCGTTCGCCAGCCACGCCGAGGCGCTGTGGGCGGCCAAGGCCGCAGCCGAGTTCAGCGCGCAATGAAGGCCGGTCCATGGGCCTTCCTGGGCTTGCCACAAGCGCCCGTGCCGGAAGAGGAAAGCGCGGACTACGGCGCCTGCCGCGCCGAACTGCACGGCAAGCGGCTGGTCTTGCGCGTGGCCAAAACCACGCCGACGAAAACCGGCCAGTTCGTCACCGTCTGGAAGCGTCCCCATCCCGATGCCGAGATCGCCCCGCTCGATGAAGCGGACCCCGTCGATATCGTCATCATCGCCGTGGACGACGGCGCGCAGCACGGCTTTTTCATTTTTCCGCGCAGCGTGCTGCTCGAACGCGGCGTGATGTCGCGCGCGGGCAGCGGCGGCAAGCGCGCGCTGCGCGTGTATCCGCCGTGGTGCCTGCCAGAATCTACCCAGGCCCTGCGCACGCAGCGCTGGCAGGTGGAGTGGTTTGTGGCGGCGGGGGACCAGCCGCGGCTGGATAGATTGTTTTATTAAGGAAACAAATGATTTGTATGAAAATTGATAAGTCTGTGTTGATGTTGTGTCTGGGCGTAGCGCTCTGGCCGCTGGCGGTGGTCGCGGCGCCGCCCGATCCGGGCGCCGACGCGTGGCGCGCGCAATTCGCGCGCGAAGTCGATCATCGGCTGGAGGTGCCAGCGGCCGACCAGGCGCGCTATGTGGCGCTGTTGAAACAAGCGTTGGCCGATGCCAATGTCACCGATACGTCAGCACAGACTGTGCTGCTGGTGGACCGCAGCCCGCAAGTACAGGCCGCCTTTGTGATCTTGCATACAGAGCAAGATGCATGGTCGTTCATCGGTGCCACGGCCGTCTCGACGGGCAAGGTGGGAAGCTATAATCATTTCTTGACGCCGTTGGGAGTGTTTCCACATACCCTGGAAAATCCCGACTTTCGCTCCGAAGGCACGCTCAACGACAATCACATTCGTGGCTATGGACGGCGCGGCATGCGCGTCTTCGATTTTGGTTGGCAACAGGCACAGCGCGGCTGGGGCACGGGCGCCATCAGCCAGATGCGCTTGCAAATGCACGCCACCGATCCGGATGTGCTGGAAGCTCGCTTGGGCAATGTTGCTTCCGAGGGCTGCATCCGCATTCCAGCCACATTGAATGTTTTTCTCGATTCACACGGTTTGCTCGATGCAGTCTATGAACAAGCCGTCAAGGACGGCCGCCATTTGTGGGTGCTCAAAGCGGATCGCGATATCATTGAATGGCCGGGGCAGTATATGGTTATCGTCGATTCGCTGACGCAAGTGCGGCCTGCATGGTCGCCCGCGCCCAAACCCTAGTGCTGCAATCACGACTAGCCACAACACGCTGCCTCTCAGGAAAAGGATGAATGCCATGTTGGAGCCGCAGGGTAGTGAAGGGCTGACAGCCGCGCAGGCCGCGCAGCGCTTGCTGGAAAACGGGCCGAATGCCTTGCCCGCCTCGCGTCCCTTGAGTGCCGGGCGCCTGCTGCTCGATGTCGTTTCCGAACCGATGTTCTTGCTGCTGGTCGCCTGCGGCATCATTTATCTGCTGCTGGGCGACCGGAATGAAGCGCTGATGCTGCTGGGCTTTGTCTGCATCGTCATGGGCATCACTTTTTTTCAACGCAGGCGCACGGAACGCTCGCTGAACGCGTTAAGCGACCTGTCCTGTCCGCGCGCCCTGGTGATACGCGACGGGAAACAGCAGCGCATCGCTGGCAGGGACCTGGTACTGGGCGACCTGGTGCTGCTGGCCGAGGGCGACCGCGTGCCCGCCGATATGGAACTGCTCAGCGCATCGAATTTGACGGCCGACGAGTCCATGCTCACGGGTGAGTCCGTGCCGGTCATCAAGCATGGCGCCTCCGATGCCGGCGGCAGTCCGGACAGTCTGGTGTATTCCGGCACCCTGATCACGCAAGGCACGGCCAGCGGCCTGGTGGTCGCCACCGGCCCGCACAGCGCGCTTGGCCGCATCGGCGCCTCGCTGGCCACCATGGGGAGCGAGCTGACGCCGATTCAACGGGAAACGCGGCGCGTCGTCAGGCATGTCGCCATCGGCGGCTTGTGTCTCGCCGCCGGCCTGGCATTGGCGTATTGGTGGCTGCGCGGCGACGCCTTGCAAGGACTGCTGGCAGGTCTCACGCTGGCCATGGCGATCCTGCCTGAAGAATTGCCGGTGATACTGACGCTTTTCTTGGGCTTGGGCGCCTGGCGCCTGGGGCGCGAAAGCATCCTGGCGCGCAGCATACCTGCGATCGAATTGCTCGGTGCGACGACGGTGCTGTGCGTCGACAAAACGGGTACGCTGACGGCCAACCGCATGGACGTGGCCCGGCTCTGCTCGGAGACCTCCGCCCACGATTGTCAGGGCAATCCCGCCGCTGCCTTGCAGGAAGAGCTGCACGGCTTGCTCGAATATGCCGTCCTGGCCAGCCACAGGCGCGCGTTTGATCCGATGGAGTCGGCCATCGGCCAGACCGGCGCCCGCTTGCTGGCCAATACGGAGCACCTGCATGCCGACTGGCAGCTGATCGACGATTATCCGCTGTCGCGGCAGATGCTGGCCATGTCGCGGGTGTGGCAATCGCCGGACCGTTCCGAGTTCCTGGTGGCGGCCAAGGGGGCGCCCGAGGCCATCATCGATCTGTGCCATCTGGCACCAAAGCGCGCCGCCGCCATCGCGGCCCAGGTGCAGGCCATGGCGAACGACGGTTTGCGCGTGATCGGCGTCGCGCGCGCCACGTTTGCCGCGCCGCCCCTGCCTGACAACCAGCACGTCTTTGATTTTGAATTCCTGGGCTTGCTTGGATTGCATGACCCGGTACGCCCGGAAGTGCCCGATGCGGTGGCGCAATGTCACGCGGCGGGGATACGCGTGGTGATGATCACGGGCGACCATCCCGCCACGGCGCTGGCGATCGCGCGGCAGGCCGGTATCGCCGGCGCGGCCAGCGGTGTGATGTCCGGCATGGACCTGGCCGCGCTGGACGACACGGCACTGCAAGCGCGCCTGGCCGATACCGACGTCTTTTGCCGCATCGCGCCGGAACAGAAGTTGCGCCTGGTGCAAGCTTTTCGCAGCCGTGGCGATATCGTCGCCATGACCGGCGACGGCGTCAACGACGCGCCCGCATTGAAGGCGGCCAACATCGGCGTGGCCATGGGCGCCCGTGGCACCGACGTCGCGCGCGAGGCGGCAGCGCTGGTATTGCTCAAGGATGATTTTTCTTCGCTGCTGCTGGCGGTGCAACATGGCCGCCGCCTGTTTGCCAATCTGCGCAAGGCCATCGTCTTCATCGTCGCGGTGCATGTACCCATCGTTGGCCTGTCCATCCTGCCCGTGCTGCTGGGCTGGCCCATGCTCCTGATGCCCGTGCACATACTGTTTTTGCAAATGGTGATCGACCCCGCCTGCTCGATCGTGTTCGAGGCCGAGCCGATCGAAGCCGATGCCATGACGAGCAAGCCGAGAAGGCCGGACATGCATCTGTTCGACCGTGAAATACTGCTGCGCGGCTTGCTGCAGGGGGCAGGGCTGTTGGCCATGCTGGTCGGCTTCCACGTGCTGGTGCGCTGGGCCGGCCATTCCGACGAAGTGGCGCGCACGACGACCTTCCTCAGCCTGGTGCTGTCGAACCTGGGACTGATCTATGTCAACCGCCAATGGACTCAGCCGTCATGGAGAAGGGGGATCAAGTCGAACCGGGCGTTCGCCTGGATCAGCCTGGCGGCCTCGCTGTTGCTGTTGCTGGTGCTGGGCGTGGCGCCCATCCGCGAGTTGTTTGCCTTCGCGCTGCCGGACATGGCGCTGCTGACGCAGTGCGCCTTCGTCGCCGTGCTCGGCATCATCTGGTTCGAATGCGTCAAGTGGGCGCTATCGGCATGGCGATGGCTGCGCCGCGCGGCGCTGGCGCAGTGATGCACGGCCATTGAGCTCAGACCATCTTGCCGTCGATGAGCAGAATTTCTTCGAGCAAGGTGCCATGACGCAGGACGAACAGTACATCCATGCCGCGTTTCATGGCCAGCGCGACACCGTCCACCTCGCCCAGGACCATGAACGCCGTGGCCCAGGCGTCGGCCAGCATACAGTTGGGGGACAGCACGCTCACGGCGGCGAGACGGTTCGCTACCGGTTGGTGCAAGGCCGGATGCATGGTGTGCGCATGGCGCGTGCCGTCGATCTCGACCCAGCGGCGATAGTCGCCCGAGGTGGCGATGGCCACGTCGTGCAATTCCATCACGCCACCGATTTCACGGATGCCATGTGTCGGCTTTTCTATCGCCACGCTCCAGGCCTGGCCATCGGGTCTGGTCGAGCGCGCGCGCATTTCTCCGTCGATGCCGACCAGGTAGCTGGCGATGGACCAGCCATCGAGGCAATGCGCCAGCTGGTCGACGCCAAAACCCTTGGCGATGCCCGACAGGTCGAGCGTCAGCGGCGCGCGCTTGCGCACCTGCAGAGCATCCAGATCCACGTCCAATGCCTCGGTGGCGGGGCAGTACGTTTTGCCATGCCGGGCCGCGATCTGCGGCGATGGCGCGCATTGCGACGGCCCGAATCCCCAGTCCTCCACCAGCTGGCCAACCGCCATATCGAAGGCACCGCCCGATTCGCGGCTGACCAGCAGCCCCGCAGCGAGCACCTGCGCCAGCTCCCGCGGCACGGCAAGCCAGGTGTTTTCCGGCGCGGCGTTCAGGCGGCACAGGTCCGAGGCGGCATTCCAGGTCGACATCTGCCGGTCGACCCTGTCGACGGCGGCAAACAGGCTGGCGCCGATGGCGGCCAGGTCCGGTTGTCCGGCCGCATAGAATACGGCCGTATAGCGGCTGCCCATGGTTTCGCCATGCAGGCTGTAGCGCCGCAGCGCGGGCTCAGAAGACGTCTTCACGATACCTTCCTTTTTCCCGCAGCGCCGCCACATCGAGCTTGAGTGGTGCGAGTATCTGGTCCATGGCCTGCCTCACGCTGGCGGCCATGGCGCGGCTGCCGCAGACGAGCACTTGGCCATCGTCGGCGATCAGGCGGCGCATATTGTCGGCATCCTCCATCAGCCGGGTCTGCACGTGGACGCCGTTCGTGACTCTTGAGAAGGCTGTGTGCAGCTGCGTCAGCCGGCGGTCGGCCAGATAGTTGCGCAGTTCGGGCTCATACAGAAAATCGGAGTCGGGATGGCGCCCGCCCCAGTACAGGTACATCGGATGCTGGCCCGTATTGTTGCGGATGAAACCGGCCAGTGGCCCGATCCCGGTACCGGCACCGATCAGGATGACGGGCGCCTTGCCCAGGGCCGGACGAAATTGCGGATTGGGCTGGATAAAGGCCTCGATGCGGTCCCCCGGCAGCAAGCTGTGCAGGTAGCTTGAACACACGCCCCCGGGCTGCTTGCGCACGCAAATTTCCAGCACGCCGTCACCCGATCCGCTCGCCAGCGAATAGAAGCGCGGCATGGAACTGCCGGGCGCCATGACGCCGGCGAGGTCGCCGGCCTCGAAGCGGGGCAGCCGATGGCGCGCAAGCCGGCTTTTCAGCCAACCGGCGGGAGCCGGCGGCGGGGCGGCTATAAAGCGCAGCACCACGGTGGGATCGTGCTCCTCCTCGCCGTAGGCGATGCGCTCGCGCAACTGCAGCGCATGCGTGTGCGGATGTGCCGGCGCATAGTCGAGTACGAGCTCGTGGCCCAGCAGCGCGCCGACCTGGTTCCCCCAGCGCGCGAATTCCTGCGGCGACTGGCGGTCGATCAGGGCCAGTTCCAGCGACCGGCGCCATCCGCGCGCCGCCATCGCCGCGTCGACCTCGTGCGCGAACTGGCAGAACGTGGGGAACTGGCGGTCGCCGAAACCGAGCACGGCGTAACTTGCCGCCTGGTTGGGGGCAACACCGGCCAACTTGGCCAGAAAGTGCGTGGCGCAGGCCGGTGCGTCGCCATCGCCATACGTCGCCGTCAGGATGAACAACTGGCGCGCGGCGTTGTGGCGCGACGAGAACTGGTTCATCGGCGCCGTGTGCACGCGTTGTCCGGCCTGTCGCAAGGCATCGTGCAGCGCGCGGGCAAAGCCCCAGGTACTGTTGTTTTCGCTCCCCACCAGGATCACGCTGTCGGCCGAGCCCGGAGCCGAGTTGTTGGCGATGCGCGGTTTGGCGCGCTGCCGCTGCCACCATACGGCGATGCCCGTCACCGCCAGCCAGGGCGCGCCGAGCGCACTCAGGCCGAGTATCAGGCCCAGCCACCACAGGCCTTCGCCCGTATGCAACTGGTAAATCAGTTCAAAGGCTTCCCGGACGTTGCTGTGCGCGCGGAAGGCCAGCAGCGCGCCGCTGGACTGGTCGACGTAGGCGTCGCCTTGCCGGGTGCGCAAGGTATAGACGGCGCTGCTGTCACCGGCAAGCGGAAAGGAAAGCTCACGCAGATCGGCCAGACTGGTTGCCAGCAGGGCTGGCAAGCGGGCCGCGGGCAGCGGCGAGCCGCCGGACGTGGTGACGGGGATATCGGGTTCGTCCTGGCTGCCATCGGCAATGAGGGAGAAGGTCGCCGCCGACATGTAGCTGCCGGTCACTGCGGACAACAGCAGGCCGGCGACAGCAAAACGGGCCACCGCAGCGTGCCAGCGCTGGCTGCGGTTGCCATGCAGTGGACGTGCCAGCTGGCGCCAACCGCCCACCCGCTTGAGCAGCAGGAATAAGCCGGAGAACGACAGCAGCAGCATCAGCAGGGCGGTGATGCCGACCGCGGCGCTGCCTGGCGTGTCGAGGAATAATGACCTGTGCAACTCCTTGAACCAGCGCGCGTAGGCCGGCGGCGCATAGGGCGCGATCGCCATGCCGCTGGTCGGGTCGACCCGGTCGACGCCCGAGACGTCGCCGGCGCTGTAGTAGACGATGATGGTTCCGGAGGCCGTGCGCTGGATCTGCTCGGCTCCCGGATAGTGGCGCGCCACCCGGCCCGCGAGTTCGGCAACGCTGACGCCCGCCGGCACGCTAGTCGCCAGCCGCTCGAGCGCGGGGTTGATCGACAGCACGGCGCCCGTCAAACCGATGAGCATGACCAGCAGTGCGCCGAGCAGGCCAGCGAGCGAATGTATCTGTCGTAACATGCGGCGGTGGCTACATGTCGTAAATGAAGGACTTGACGTAGCCGCGTCCACCGACGGGTTTGCCTGCGCCCTGTTTGCTCAGTGGCGTGCGCACGTCGGCCGGATTGTCGCGCCCGTCCTCTGCCGCGCTGTCAACCCGGATCTCGTAGCCTGCATCAATCAGGGTATCGGCCAGTTCGACCGTCACCTTGAGGGTTTTGCCGCTGCCGACGCTCGCGCCGCTGATCCCGTCAAATTCGCGCGCGTTCAGGCCGCTACCGCGGGCCCAGTCGCTCAGGTGCTTGTAATACTTGGTCTTCTTTCCAGCGACCCATAACGTTTTCTTGTACTTGCCGGCGGCATCCGTGACATATACCGCCAGGTAGGCGCCGTTGCCGGCGTAGTTCTTCAGTTGCGCGGTGAGTGTGACCGGGCGCGCCTGGACGAGACCGGGCAGCGCCAATGCACCTGCAAGGCAGGCGCAGGCTGTGATGTTTTTCATTTCTTTTCCCCTTGGGATGTCGGACCTGCAGGCCGCCTGACGGGAGCCTGCGGTACAGGGCCGAGGTAGTCGGAGGCGTCGCCGTTGTTGCCGAAGTCCACCGCCAGGCTGCGCATGCGCAGCGACGCCGGGGAGTATTTGGCCTTGACTTTGTTGCCGTTGCGATCAATGGCTCTGAGCTCGTAGCAGCCATCATCGATCTTGATGCGCTGGACCGTCCAGCCGCGCTGTTCGGCTTCCCGCTGCAATTGCTCGCGAGGTTTCCAGTCGGCAATCGGATCCGTGCAGTGGACATCCGCATGGACCGCATTGCTGAAAACCAGGGCAGACAGCGCCATGCATGTACGCGCTAGGAACATCGCTTGCTCTCCTTGATAACCACCTGAGCATGGCAGTTCATGCTGACATCATACTTACCCGAACGGCATCGCGCGATGACAAATCCCGGTATTTGCGGGTCCACCATCGTGAGGTCAATTATTTGCAGAAACATGCGGCAGAATGCGCCGCTGCGCTTGTTTCCGGGCCATACCAGGTATTCTGATGGGCGCCATCAGATAGCCTTGATAAACAGCGCCAGCGCGGCCAGGGCGGAAACCATCGCAAACGCTTTCTGCAGATGCTGCGCCGGCAGCCTGGAGGCAACCAGACGGCCACCGGCCATGCCGGCCAGGGAACCGATGGCGAAAGGCAGCGCAATGCTCCATTGCAAGTGACCGGCGGCGGTACTGGCGATGACGCCTGACAGCGATACCAGCGCAATGACCGCAAGCGAGGTCGCGACGATCGATTGCGTGGTCAAATCCGTGTAGCGTTGCAATGCGGGAACCATCACGAAGCCGCCGCCCACACCCAGCAAACCGGACAGGATTCCCGCGACCACGCCCGCCAGGGCCAGCGCCCTGGCGCAAGGGGCCGTCCAGTGCAATTTTCCACGCGTGGCGTCGAGCTGGCAGGGCGGCGCGCGTTTGCCGGACGCCGCAGTATCGGCAGCGCCGGAAGTGGCGCGCTGGTAGACGCGCAGCGCCACATAGAGCAGCACGAGGGAAAACAGGATCGCCAGCGGCCGATTCGGACTGCGCTGCGCCAGCCACAAGCCAAGAGGGGAGCAGATGATGCCTGCGCCGGCGATAAGCATCGCCGCCTTGTAGCGCACCGTCCCGGACTTCAGACCCATCACCGCACCGAGGGTCGCCGCCAGGCCGACCGCCAGCAAGCCGATCGGACCCGCCTGCGCCATGCTCAGGCCCGCGCCAAAGACCAGCAAGGGCACGGCAAGGATGCCTCCGCCTGCACCGGTGAGTGCCAGGATGATGCCAACTGTAAAGCCGAGCAGCAGGATGATGGTCATGCCAGGTTCCTGAAACACCGGCCGGGCGGCAGTGGATGAATGTGCATGTTTGTCTGCGTCCAGTGTGTGCTGTGTGTTGTCAGACCGCGTTGAGCGGTATTTTCAGATAGCGTATGCCGTTTGCCTCTGGCTCGGGAAAGTGCCCGGCGCGCATATTGACTTGCACCGATGGCAGAATCAGGGTCGGCATTTCCAGCGACGCATCGCGTTTGGTACGCATGGCAACAAATTCTTCTTCGCTGATGCCGTTGCGCACGTGGATATTGCCGGTGCGCTCCTCGCCGACGGTGCTGACATAGCGCACTTCGCGGCCGCCCGGCTGGTAGTCGTGGCACATGTAGAGCAAGGTATCCTCCGGCAAGCTCAGTACTTTATTGATGGAGTGGAACAGGGTGCGTGCATCGCCGCCGGGAAAGTCGCAGCGTGCCGTGCCATAGTCCGGCATGAACAGCGTGTCGCCGACAAAGGCGGTGCTGCGGGTAGCGTCGCTGACGACATAGCTCATGCAGGCGGGGGTGTGGCCGGGCGTGTGCAGGGCGCGGCATTGCAGCGCGCCGATGGAAAACAGCTCGCCATCGGCAAACAGATGGTCGAACTGGCTGCCGTCGCGCGCCATGTCGGCGTCGGCGTTAAACAGCTTGCCGAATACCTGCTGCACGGTGGCGATATGCTGGCCGATGCCGATCTTGCCACCCAGCTTTTCCTTCAGGTAGGGCGCGGCGGTCAAATGATCGGCATGCACATGGGTTTCCAGTATCCATTCAACCCTGGCGTCCAGGGCCGCGACGCGCGCCAGCAGGCGGTCGGCCGAGGCGGTGCTGGTGCGGCCCGACTTCGGATCATAGTCGAGTACGCTGTCGATCAAGGCGCAGCGGCGCGTAAGCGGATCGAGCACCAGATAGCTGACGGTGCTGGTGGCGGGGTCGAAGAAACCCTCTATTTGCGGTGATGTGTTGGTCATGATGCGTCTATCTCCTGAGTGTGCAAGCCTGGCGTGCATGAGGCCTAACGGGTAACGCAAGACCTGTGCCAGTACGAGCTTGGACTACATACCTCTCCCCAATGCCTGATTCCATGCGTTTTCCTGCCAGATGTAAACATGCGCTACCTCTGTTTGGCGCTGCCACTGGCAGTGCCACTTGACACATTGGCAGTCCTGCGACAGTATGGCTGCACCACAAGGAGCCAGCATGCCAACGCCACCGGTCACCCGCATCGAGCCATCCCCCAGCGCGCCCATGGTGCAATCGCTGATCTCGTTTCTCGAACACGAGGTCCAGCCGATGATCGTGCTCGATCCCGATTACACGATTCTGGCCGCGAATGTCGCCTACCAGCGCCAATTTGGCAGCATCGGCCAGCCCGTGACCGGCCACAAGTGCTACCGCATCTCGCATCATTACGATGCCCCTTGCGACCAGGCCGGTGAACATTGCCCCATGAAGAAGGCGCAGGAACTGCGCGGACCCGACCGCGTGCTGCACATCCACCATACGCCGCGGGGCCCCGAGCACGTTGCCGTCGAACTGCGTCCCATTTTCGATGCCGGCGGCAACATTACCGCGTATGTCGAGCGGCTGGAAGTGGTGCGCAGCGCTTCGGCCAGGCCCAGCGAGGAGGGACTGGTGGGCCGCTCCGCCCCATTCAACCGGGTGCTGGAGGCATTGCAGCGGGTAGCGCCGTCGATGCTGCCGGTGCTGCTGCTGGGCGAGTCAGGTACGGGCAAGGAACTGTTTGCGCGTGCCGTGCATGAAAACAGCGCGCGGGCCACCGGACCTTTCGTCGTGGTCGATTGCTCCGGACTGACCGAAACGCTGTTTGAAAGCGAATTGTTCGGACACGAAAAGGGCGCTTTCACGGGCGCGACCTCGCGCAAGCCGGGGCTGGTCGATACGGCACAAGGCGGCACCTTGTTTCTCGACGAAATAGGCGACGTGCCCCTTTCCATGCAAGTCAAGCTGCTGCGCCTGATCGAGTCGGGCACTTACCGGCGCGTGGGCAGCGTCGAGACCCAGCACGCCAATTTCCGTCTGGTCGCCGCGACCCACAAATCGCTGGAACACATGATGGCGCGGGGCGAGTTCCGGCAGGACTTGTATTACCGCATCAGTGCCTTTCCCATCGCCTTGCCGCCGCTGCGCGCACGGCCCGACGACATCGCCTTGCTGGTGCAGTCATTCCTGCGCCGCGCGGGCGCGGGCAAGCGCACGCTGACGATAGATGCCGAAGCCTTGGCGCAGCTGCAGCAACGCCCATGGCCGGGCAATATCCGCGAACTGCGCAACGTGCTGGACAGGGCCAGCCTGTTCGCCGATGATGGCGTGATCCGCCTCGGGCAACTGTTGGCGGCGCCGGTGGAGCAGGGCGCCGCGCCAGCCACGCCGGTGCGCGGCGACAGTATCCCGCTGGCCGAGCTGCACGCCACCTTCGGCGGCACGCGCAAGGAACTCGCGGCCTACCTGGGCCTCAGCGAGCGCACCCTGTACCGCCGCCTGAAAGCGCTGGGTCTCGCCTAGGCCTCGCAGCACTGCCATGCTGCCAGTGTGGCAGTGCCACCCGTCGGCTGGCAGCGCGCTGCTGCCTGCCGCAGCGCCCTAAGTCCCTGTTTTCTATCCTATCCTCACATGGCGTAACGCTGGCATGAAATATGCTTCGATAGCAGCATGACGCGTACCTGAAACCTGGGTGTGTGTCTCGTGTTGTCATCGCAACGCTTAAGCAGATTAACCATTGAGGAGCAAGACCATGAACGCGAACGTCGGCAATATTGATCGTGCCATTCGGATACTGCTGGGGTTGGGCCTGATCGTGGCCACCCTGGCCGGTGCCATCGGCGCCTGGGGCTGGCTGGGCGTGATTCCCCTGGCGACAGGCATTTTCCGCTTCTGTCCCGCGTATCTGCCGTTTGGCTTCCGTACCTGTGCGGTGAAAAAATGACGCGGGCAACGGAGGCGACAACATGAGCACGCAATCTGGCGGCTATCGCGCCTTGACGCAATCGGTGTCGCACCAACTGGCGACCCTGCGCGCGGATATTCCCGACGTGATGAAAGGCTTTGGTGATCTGGCGCGCGCGGCAACGCGCGATGGTGCGCTGGACAAGAAAACCAAGGAGTTCATCGCGCTGGCCCTGGGCATCGCGGCCCATTGCGATGCCTGCATCGGCTTTCATGTGCAGGCCCTCGTCAAGCTGGGCGCCACCCGGGCCGAATTTGAAGAAACCCTGGGCATGGCCATCTACATGGGCGGCGGGCCGTCGGCGATGTACTGCGCCAATGCGCTGGCGGCATTCGAGGAATTCTCGGCCCCGGCCTGAGGTGCGTCGAGTTGGCACAGCATGAATAGGACATCAGAATTGGAGAAGTCGCGTGCAGATAGACTGGAATAATTTTACGCCATGGGCCTCGCTGGCAGGAGGGATGCTGATCGGCTTGTCGGCTGCAGTGTTCGTCCTGTTTAACGGCCGTATTGCCGGCATCAGCGGCATCCTGGGAGGCTTGCTGGAATGGCCGAAAGGCGATATTGCCTGGCGCGTCGCTTTCCTTGCCGGCCTGATTGGCGCACCTTTGGTGTATGGCGCAGTGCTGACGTTGCCGGAAGTACGGATAGACGCCGATTTCCCCACCTTGATCATTGCCGGCCTCCTGGTTGGCGTGGGGACGCGCTATGGTTCAGGCTGCACCAGCGGACATGGCGTCTGCGGTTTGTCGCGCATGTCGCCGCGTTCGCTGGTGGCGACAGTCGCCTTCATGCTTGCCGGCTTCGCCACTGTTTTTGTCGTCCGACACATCATCGCTTAAGGCACTCGTCATGAAAAATATACTGGCGGGGCTGGTGGGGCTGGTCTTTGGCATCGGACTGATCGTATCGGGCATGACGGATCCATCGAAAGTGCTTGGTTTCCTCGACGTGGCGGGGCATTGGAATCCGTCGCTGGGCCTTGTCATGTGCGGCGCGATAGGCGTTGGCATTGTGGCATTCCGTTTTGCATCGCGCAGGGAGCGCAGCCTGTTGGGTGATGCGATGCGCTTGCCGACATCGAGGCAAATCGACCGGCGCCTGGTCTTTGGCGGCCTGGCATTTGGTGCCGGCTGGGGACTGGCTGGTTATTGCCCCGGTCCGGCCGTGGCGTCGCTGGCGTCAGGAGGGGCCAAGCCGCTCGTATTCTTCATCGCCATGCTCGCTGGGATGGGGATCTTCGCGGTTGCAGAACGTCTGCATTCCCGATAGACAAGACTCAATTCTCGGCACTTGCCCGGACGCCGTATCCTGGTCACAAAGAACAGCGCCTGGATCGGCTGGCGCCGCTCAACATTTGTTCGGTCGCAACAGCACTGTGGCGACCAGGCCGCCTTCGGGGGCGTTGTATAAGGTGAGCGTGCCGCCTTGTCTCTCAATGGCTTCGCACGCGATCGATAATCCGAGGCCCACGCCACCACTGGCTTTGTTACGCGACGACTCCAGGCGGTAGAACGGCTGCATGACGGCGGTCAGTTCGGCGGCCGGAATGCCTGGGCCCTGGTCGTGGATCGTGATGGACAGTCCGGATGGGTGCATGGCGCACTCAACCTTCGTCATTCCGCCGTAACGCAGCGCATTTTCCATCAAATTGGCCAGGGCGCGCCGCAACGCGATCGGCTGCGCCAGAATGGGCGCCACTACGCCTGTGCATTCGATGGCGTGTCCCTGCTCCTGATAATCTTCAGTCATTGAACTCACCAGGGCTTGTACATCGAGCATGGCCGGGACCTCGACAGCCGCTTCGCCGCGCAGATACTCCAGTGTGGCGTCGAGCATGGCGGCCATCTCGGTGGCATCGGCGTGCAGTTGGGCGCGCACATCGGGCTCGGCCAACTGTTCGACGCGCAGCCGTATGCGCGTCAGCGGGGTGCGCAGGTCGTGCGAAACGGCGGCGAGAAAGTGGCCGCGGGCAGCCAGTTGCTGGCGCAGATCGGCTTGCATGCGGTTGAAAGCGCGCGCCGCCAACTGCGCCTCGACAGGGCCGCTTTCCGGCAGGGCCGAGCGGTTCACGTCGTTGCCGAGCTCAACTGCGGCGACCGCCAATTGCTGGATCGGACGCGCGATGCTGCGCGCGCCCAGCCAGGCGGCCGTGGCCAGTGCCAACAACTCCGTGACGACTCCAATGACCACGCCGCCCAGCGGCGGCTGCGGGTGGCAGCGAGCCGCATCGTGATACAGCATGAAAAACAGGCCAAAGGCGATGGCGTGGCTAGCCACGATGGCGCCCACTGCCAAGGCGAACAGGCGAGAGAACAGCGTGTCTACGAACTTGAACCTCATGCTTCGAATGCCACGTCGAGCAGATAACCCTCGCCGCGGATGGTGCGCAACAGCGGCTTGGCCGTGCTGTCGGTGTCGAGTTTCTGGCGCAGCCGGGACACCAGCAAGTCGATGGTTCGGTCGTACGCCTCCATGCTGCGCCCGCGCGCCGCACTCAACAGATAACTACGGCTGAGGACACTTTGCGGCTTCTCGATGAACGCAGACAACAGCCGGAATTCACCGTAGGACAGGGGGATCAGCAACTGCGCGGGCGAGGTCAGTTCGCGAGTGGCGCGGTTCAGCCGCCAGCCACCGAAGCAGATGTCGTTGGCCGGCGGCGGCCTGCGTTCTAGCGTCGGCGGCGCTCCCACGCCGCGGCCACGAATGCGCCGCAAGATGGTGTGCAGTCGCGCCACCAGCTCGCGCGGGTCGAACGGTTTAATCACGTAATCGTCGGCGCCAGCCTCCAGTCCGGCCACCTTGTCGCCGCGTTCGCCCCGCGCCGTGAGCATCAGTATGGGAATATCAGACAGGAAGCGGATGCTGTGACACAGAGACAGTCCGTCTTCACCCGGCAACATCAAATCCAGGATGATGATGTCGAAGCGCTGCCGGGCAAGAGACGAGCGCATCGCAGTGCCGTCATGGACCGCCTGGGCGCGGATGCCGAAGTCAGCCAGATAGGCGACTAGCAGGGTACAGATATCGGGGTCATCGTCGACGATGAGCACTTCGGCAGTTGTTGGCATGGTCTACTTGAAACAGGAACGAAACGGAAAGCGGGAGCAGTTTAACTGATACCCGCCATTGTAGTATCAGGCCTGTGTCGCAATGGCGGACCGTGGTGGTTCGGCGAAGGATGCCGCGCCATTCACGTAGGCATCGACCGCGACCTTGACTTTTGCGTTGGCAGCGGCTTCGGGATGCTTGTTGAGATAGGCGTTGGTTTCCTTGTAGTCCGCGCGCTCCTGCTCGGTGACCTCGCCGTTTTCGTTCTTGTCTTCGGCTTCGTAAGTCTCGCTGGAACTCGCCGTGGCGGTGAGGCTGGTGTCATTGCTGACGGCCGACGCGTCGGCCGCGCCGGCCTGTTCGGTACCGCCAGCTTTGGCCGTGTCGGCACTGCCGGTCTCAGTCTGAGCGGTGCGTCCATCGACAGCCGACGTGTCTACGCGCGAGGCGTCGTACTGGCTCTGCAGCGTGTTCGACAACGCTGCCGCGCCGTTCGGCGCCTTACCGGCCGTCGCGCCAGTGACTTCCGCATTGGCACCCTGCGGCGGCTCGCTGACCGGCGCGGCGACCTTTTGCTCTGCGGCACTCGCCGCGCTGGTGACGTCTTTTTTGCTTTGCGTAGGGATAAATCCCGTACCGCCGCTGACTGCTGATATTCCTGCCATACGATCTCTCCTGTTGGTGCGGCAGAACTTTGTTGTTCATGCCATGCATAGGTCAACGGCAGGAATCCGCGAAACTATTGAACAGCTTTGTAGCATGTTTGTATCATTTGAAATAAAAGGGAGTTGTTTACTCGCTCTGGCGCGTGGTCGGTCGGCACAGGTATCAAGAATAGCTGGAACGATACTTACACGGCCAGACGCCGCGTATTTCCAGATTGCGTCTTTGCTGCAAGCAAATCGACGCTGATCACATGGTGACGTTGACCTACCGAGAAAACATGCTGGACCGTGAACTTGCATTAAAACACTGGAAGGCGTTTTGGCGAAAGCTTGGTAAGCATAAACAATTTCATTATGTGGCGGTCATTGAGGAACAAGCCCGTGGTGCCTTGCATTTTCATGTGGCCGTCGCAGGGCGGCAAATGTATGCATTGCTGCGCTCGATCTGGCAAGGCATCCTGGGGCGTGGCCCGAACGGTGAACAAATGGGACAGGTCCACATCCGCGACCCGCACCGTTTCGGCTTCGGCGTGGCCGGGGCGCACGAGATCGCCAGCTACATAGCGAAATACTACGGCAAGGAAATGCAGTGCAGGGCGCTTGACCAGAAACGCTACTTCCGCTCCAGTGGCATCGTGGTGCCGGAAGTGGACGTATGGCGGGTGCCGTTTTGTACAAACATGCTGCGCGCTGCGCAGGTCGCATTCCAGGCGCTTTTCGGCCATTGCATGGATGGCTTGCAGACCTGGTGCAACAACAATCTTGGTGTCGTGTACTTGGCGACGGCCCCGGGATTGCCACAAGTGGCGGACGATTGTCTGGTCTGACAGTTACTCCACCTTGATTGACGGGGAGGAGGGACGTGACATGGCAAACTTTGATGCTAATTCACTGCGGATACTTGAGAAAATAGAGGATGAGTTCCGCAATCAGTACTGGATCATTCGGAACTCCAGGCGGACCAATTGGCGGGCGGTCAATCGCACGAGGATGTTGGGCGATTTTATGTACATGCTTGGGGTGCCGAAATGGGCCGTTCAACAGGCTCGCTACTGTCTGCGTTTACGTGTCTGTGAGAGATGCTTTAATGACGAATTACGTTGTCATGGAATTTGTGGACGGGCGAGGCGCGGTGACTTTAATACACAAACGGAAAAATAGGTTGACATATTTCCAATGTTTTGAGTTAGAATTGTATTGCTAAAAATAATTAATTAAACATCTTTGATTCTTTTTTTAAATACATTTAATATTGGAAAAGGTTTATGGCTACAAATTTGGATCGATTCAAAAATGACATTGATGACCTATTGGAACGTGGGAGAATGCTGCAACTTGCAATGTCATATGAGACAAATTCTAAAAATTTTAAAGCTGCCGCAGAAAAGGCACATGGAGAAAATGCCATGGAATTTTTAAAGTCCATTCCAGATTTCAAAGAAAAATATCAAGGATGGTATTCAGAGTCGTTGGTTTTATTGCGCCAGATTTTGCCAGACAGAGTTGCGGATTTTATTCGTCATTACGAAAAGCCAAAAAATAGGAAGTCCATAGATTATGAAAATTATCGCATTGAAGATTATTTACAGGACCTCCGAATAACCAGAGGATTAAATGAAGTAGTAATTGTTGATGCAAGCGCTGCTATTCCACAATTTGATCAGCAGTGTGCAATGGTTGCGGCTGCAAAGTCTCGATTTAAAAGTTCACTTTTCGATATCCGGCAGTTGGTTCAAGCAGATTTACTTGATTCTGAAATTGAAGCAGCAGAGATGTTGTTGAAATATAAATTCCACCGTGCCGCAGGTGCAGTTGCAGGTGTTGTGCTCGAACGTCATTTATCCCAAGTATGTATCGATCATGGCATCGTTCCAAAAAAGAATTCAACTATTGCTAATTTTAATGAGTCGTTAAAAGAAGCAAATATTATTGATTTGCCGCAATGGCGTTTTATACAGCATTTAGCGGATATTCGAAATTTATGTGACCACAGTAAAATCCCAGAGCCAACGCCAGAACAAGTCCAAGATCTAATATCTGGCGTGAAAAAAATTATTAAAACAGTTTTTTAGAGTATTTTTTGAAATTTTTTCGGTATCAATCTTATGAAAACTAAACTTTTTCAAAACTTATGGTGGATTGCTTTTGCTATTGCCTTAGCATTGCTCATCGATCACAGTTTTAAAATCATCAATCTTACTGTTGATACTACATCTATTTGTTTGTTGGCAATTATGCTCATAAGTCCTTTTATTGCCGCCATTAAAAAAATTAAATATGGTGATTTTGAGGCTGAAATTGATATAGATGAAATTAAAAAGTTGAAGTCAACAACAGAAAAAACTTTAAGTGAAATGCAAGATGATAGGGAAGAACGTCCAGAAATTCACGTCGCCAGTGAATCAATTAGGAAATTATCTGAATCTGACCCAGTAATTGCGCTAGCAAAAGTAAGAATAGAATTGGAAAAATTGCTTGGGCAGATAGCACGGTTTAGTTCAATTGAGCATAATCCTTCTAGCCTTGGTGGGTTGGTAAATAAACTAACAAGCCATGAAATTATTAGTCAAGACGTTGGCAAGGCACTTAAGGAGGTGATCGCACTGTGCAATCGGGCGATTCACGGTGAGGCTGTGTCCGAGGAAGGGGCAAGAACTATCATTGAACTTGGAGTTGAGTTGCTTCAAGAATTATATTGGACGACGAGAACCCAAGTTTCGTTAGGAAAAGTTATTAAGGAGGAAGTAATTACCCCGCAAGAGGCAGATGATTATTACGAAAAGAAGAAATATCGTCTAACTTCAATCACACCACTTCTAGAAAGTCCAAAAAGAACAGTTCGATTGCTGACTCAAGAGCAACTTGACGAGTTTTTGGAGGACTATCGTGAATATGCTGAATTTATCGTAGAATTGGTTGAAGTGCAGGAGAACGGAGTTAATGATCATGGTTGAGAATTGCCAGTGCATGCCAGTAATTCTCTAGAAAAGCGGGGTACTTTTAGGTGGTAAAAAGATACCAAAAAGTACTTTCGTCTCCCGTTCATCATTTGACATAATATAAATTATGCGAAGTTATGGATGAATTCGTCAAATCCCCCTTTTTGCAACTTGTACAATCGCAAATGCGATTCTGGCCTTTTGCGCGCCGCCTGGCGCCCTGACTTTTTCGTCATGAGTTTGTGCAGTCCCTTTGCGCTTCGATACGCTGGCCAGCTCCAGGCTGGAGCGCAGGATTCCTGGTGTTTGCTGCCGCTCGCTGCGCTGCGTGCCTGTCTCCCGGTGCAATGCTGGCGGTTCTGCGTGCCTGCTGGCCTGTCACTCCGCAGCGCTGGTGTGCGCCGTGCCTGGCCGCAGGTCTGGCGGGTCCGTTCGGCTGCTCGTGTGGCCGCGCAACTTCGGCAGCGATCTGCCACGGCTACCGTGCGCCAGCGTATTTGGCTGGCGTCGTGGGCCAAACTGTCCATGCGGACCACTGCGATGGATTTGACCAGGCATTGGCGGCCAGGCATGGCTCAACGGACGCGGCGCGTTGATGGCACAGCGGCTGCGCCAGCAATCGTTTTCCGGACGGCTTGCGTCATGTTTGCGCCGTGACCGCAAGGCAGCGCGCCGCGTTGCGGCTTGCCGCCGCCATCGTCCACGTTGCGCACGATTGCATTGCAAATCCATAACAATGTGTGTGCCGGGACGTGCTCGTGTAAGATTGCCCGCCTTATCTCTTTTGCTGGGCATGCCTTGACTTCCTCGACGTTCTTTTCGGTGAAATACAAATATGAAATCAAGGGTTTACAGGCGATTATGAAGGCAAAGTCTCAAGATATTTCGCGCGTTCTGCTGCGCGCGAGCGCCGCGCTGGCCGTCGCGGCAGCTCTGTCCGCCTGTGCCAGCAAGCCCGGCCCATGGCCTGCGCGCGCCCTGCCTGCATCGGCTGCCGTGACGGTTGACGCCACGCAATTCCTGTCCAGAAAGCAACTGGTGGACTGGCAATACGACCTGGACGAGCGCCTGTTGCGCGCCACGGGATCGCCCCGGCATGAAGCGTATATCGACGTGTTGCATGAACGCCTGGCGCGCGCCGGTGTCAAACAGCTGCGCTTTGAACCGGTCAGCTTGCGCCAATGGTCGGTGGAGGCGGAACACTGGGGCCTGGAAGTGCTGGATGGCGAGCGGCCCGGCGTGCTGCCTTCGGCTGGCTATATTCCGTATTCGGGCGTCACGCAAGCGTCCGGCATTACGGGACGCATCGTCTACCTGGCGCCCAATACCAAGCCCGATGCCAGCCTGGCAGGCAAGCTGGTGCTCGTCGAGATGCCCAAAGTGGCGTGGACGGGCCAGGTTTTCCATCAGACGGCCGTGCACGTCCACGACCCTGAGCACGCCATGGGGCCGGACACGCCGTATGCGCGCCCGTTCCAGATGCTGGGGCCGTTCATTTCGCTGCTGGACAGCCTGCAGGCGGCCGGTGCGGCGGGCGTGATCGTCATTCTGGATACGCCGTCCTTGGCGGCGGACGGCCTGTATGCACCCTGCGACGGCGTGGTGCGCCAGCTGCCCGGCGTGTTTATCGACCGCGGCCGTGGCCAGCGCCTGCGCGACCGCGTGCTGGCCGGCACGGCGCCTGTCTTGCGGCTGACCATGGCGGCCACCGTGCGGCAGGTGCAGACGCGCAACCTGGTCGGCATCATCCCCGGCAAGTCGGATGAATTGATGGTGCTGGCTAGCTACACGGATGGCACGAACGGGCTGGAAAACAATGGACCGAACGCCATCGTCGACATGGCTCAGTACCTGGCGCGCCTGCCGCAGGACAGCTTGCCGCGCAGCGTCATGCTGCTGCTGACGGGCGGTCATCTCGCGGGCGGCGCGGGCATCGCGCAATTTATGGATCGCCACAAGGACGATGGCTTGACGCAGCGCATGGCCGCGATGCTCGCCATCGGGCAACTGGGCGCGCTGGAAGTGCTGCCCGACAGCAACGGCTACTTGCATCTCACGGGCAGGTCCGAGCCGGCAGCCCTGTTTTCACCGCGCACGCCTGTCCTGATGGAGGCGTCCTACGCCATGCTCAGGCAGGCCGGTGTGGCACCCGCGTTCGCGCTGCCGCCTGGCAATACCGGCGGCGATGGCAGTGCGCAGAAGGTCGCCTGGCCCGATGCAGGCCAGACGTTCCGGGCTGCGCAACGCCCACCCACGATAAATTATGTCAAGGCGCCGACCTATCAGTTCAGCTACGGCATCGGCACGGTGACCCAGGCGGACTACCGGCTGATGCAGCGCGAAACCGTGGCCTTGACGCAGATGCTGCTGGATCTGTCGCGCGTGCCGTATGCCGATTTGCGCAAGGAAACAGCGCCGTAGCCGTCGCGAGAGTACTCCGCCCTTCCCCGCCCTGCTCCCGGCGCCCTTCCGTACACCATACCAGCACCCTGGCAAACAGACACTGGTATGGCCCGCATCGCCCATCCTCTGGGGCAAGGCTGCAACTGGTATTGTGATCTTGCGCAAAGAATAAAACCAGTTGACTACCACTTGCAATGCCTGCACTCTGAAAAATCGGACGGTGTCCAGCCGCCCGGCCATACTAAAAACACACAAGGAGATGCGATGCACCGGACAGTCATGAATAGCCTCATCATTACCCTCTTCGGCGGTAGCCTGGCCGCTTGCGGCGGCGGCAGCGATGGCGCCAACGCCAGCACAAGCCAGCTGCTGGCCGGCGCGACCACAGCGGTGGCCTGCTACACGCCGTGGAGCAGCGGCACCGCCTACAACGGCGGCGGCCAGGCTAGCTACAACAATGTCAATTACACGGCCAATTGGTGGACGCAAGGCAATAACCCATCGACCAGCAGCGGCGGCGGCGGCAGCGGCCAGCCCTGGAAGGTGGTGGGAGACTGCGGCACGCCGACACCTACGCCGACACCTACGCCGACTCCTACCCCAACGCCGACACCCACGCCTACCCCTACTCCTACGCCAACTCCCACCCCGACACCGACGCCTACCCCGACTCCAACACCGACACCGACACCGACACCCACCGGCCTGGCGAAACATGCGCTGATCGGCTACTGGCACAACTTCACCAATCCCAGCGGCGCCACGTATCCGATCAGCCAGGTCAGCGACGACTGGGATGTGATCGTCGTCTCGTTCGGCGACAACGCGGGCGGCGGCAATGTCAGCCTGACCATCGATCCGGGCGCAGGCACGGAAGCGCAATTCATCGCCGACGTGGCCGCCAAGCGGGCGAAGGGCAAGAAAGTCATCCTGTCGCTGGGCGGACAAAACGGTTCTGTTTCCGTCGGCAACACGGCCGAAGCGACGAATTTCACGAACAGCCTGTACGCCATCATCACCAAATATGGCTTCGACGGCATCGACCTGGACCTGGAAAATGGTGTGGCGCAAGGCGCGGCCATCCAGACCTATCTGCCGATCGCCGTGAAAAACCTGAAAACCAAGGTCGGCAGCAGCTTTTATCTGTCGATGGCGCCGGAATGGGTGTATGTGGAGGGGGGATATACGAGCTACGGCAGCATCTGGGGCGCTTACATCCCCATCATCAATGCCTTGCGTTCCGAGCTGACGGTGCTGCACCCGCAGTACTACAATAATGGCGACATCTACACACCGTACGCCACGGGCGCCATCAAGGCCGGTTCGGCCGACCAGCTGGTGGCCACGGCGCGCATGCTGATCGAGGGATTTAACTATGGCGGCAATACCTTCGCGGGCCTGCGTCCGGACCAGGTGGGTTTCGGCGTACCGTCGGGGCGCAGCTCGGCCGGCTCGGGTTTCACGACGAATGCCGACGTCAGCAACGCCCTGAATTGCCTGACGCGCCTGCTCAATTGCGGCACCATCAAGCCGCTGCAGGCGTATCCGGACTTCCGCGGCGTGATGACGTGGTCGATCAACTGGGACCGCCACGACAACTATAATTTCTCCGTGCCGACCAAGAATGTGCTGAAGACCCTGCCGTAAGGGCAGGCCGGAGCAGGACTCCCCTCCTCCGGCCTGCACTATCTATATAGGCGTGCTCACGCCAGGGACCGGTACACCAGCCGGTCCCGGTCGCCGACCAGGCGGTGCAGCACTCGGTCGTGCCAGCTTGGCTTGCCGCCATGGGCCAGTACATGCCGGGCGTAGGCGCAAAAGCGGGCAGCGTCGAGATGTTCGGCGCGCGCGATTCCGCCAAAACGCCCATCCTGCACGAAGAACCTCAGGTGCCACGTGATTTCCGTCGCGCCTGCCACAACGGTTCTTTCGCCACCTTCACGCGTAACGGACAATTGAATCAGGTCCGCGTGGCGTTGCCGCAGCTGGCAAAACAGGTGCCAGGCCTGCATGTCCGGCTGATAGTGGCTGGTCGACACCCCGCGCACCAGCGGATAGTGCCCGGTCCGGCGGGCTATGCGGTCGCAGGCGAACTTCGCCACCACCGTGCGGTGATTGCCGCCGCCATCGGTATACCAATTCTCGCCATCGATGGAGCCGAGTTGGATGCCGTTGTCGAGTTCACCGTTGAAATAATAGCCGGGGTTGCGCTCATATCGGGCAAAGACGTCGCGCATCTTGCCCGGCCTGTATTGCGGTTCCAGCACCGCGTCGCGCCACGATTGTCCTGCATAGTGGGCCGTCTGGCCCACCACATTGCGCATGTCCATGTGCGCGTCGCGTCGCCGGCATTCGCGCACGACGAAATCGTCGAGGCTGGCGCCATGTTGCGCAGGAAACATATCGCGCCATTCGGCAATCGGTTGCTGCGACCACGGCTGCGGCGTGGCCAGGATGTCATCCAAAAGGGTCGTCATTTGTTTCTCCCAAGCACCAGAAAATACTGGCTTACTTGGTATAGAGAACGCAGGCGCTGTGTGACGGCTAAATTGTTCAATTTTATAAAATACAATGATATTACTATTTTCAATAGTCAATAACTATTAATCCAGTTGAAATATTTTACTTCCTTTTGTAAATGAGAATCGTTACTATCTGAATCAAGGATAAGCGAATTCAACAGAGAGGAGCCCCCTTGTTCACTGCCATCAAAACATTCAGCCAGGTCTGCACGCACATGTCGATCGCCTTCGGCCTCGCCTACTTGCTGACGGGGTCGCTCGCGCTCGGTGGCTTGGCCGCCATCATCGAACCGATCATCAATGTGGGCTTGCTGCCATGGCATGAAAAAGCCTGGCACGCGATCCGCCGCCGCCATGCCGCCAGCCACTTGGGCTTTGCCGCCCTGGCCGGTGAAAAGCTGAGCCAGACGGCCTTGCACATGGGCGTGGCGTTCGGCGTCATGTACTGGGCCACGGGTTCCATGGCCTTCGGCGGCTTGCTGGCCGTGGTCGAACCGATCTGCAACGTGATCGTGCTGCCCTTCCACGACCGGCTGTGGGAAAAAGTCCGCAGTCGCCTGGAAAACCGCAGTGCGGCGCCGCTGGCGACGTTGCCTACCTGATATTTTTCACCCAAGAGCAAGGACTGGGGTCGGACCCGGCGGGTCCGACCCCGGCTTTTTGCCGCTGGCCCAAGCCGGTATAGTGGCTGGTTTCAGCCACCGGCAAGGCATGTTTGTTCCTTGCCCGCCCACACGGGCGGCCGCCTTGGAAGCCACGGCGCCGCCCGCTCCAGCTGCGCTGCCAGGCGCAGCAGCGTTCCATCCTGAGCATAGCCCGCCATGAACTGCATGCCGATCGGCAACCCTTCATTCGACATGGCCAGCGGCACGGACATGGCCGGCAAGCCCGCCACGTTGGCCAGCGGCGTGTAGGGCGAGTGCTCGAACAGGCGCGCCGTCCAGCCCAGCCCATCAAGCTGTGCCTCGTCTTTGCCATAACGGCCCAGTTGCCATGGCACGTCCGGCATGGTGGGCGTCAGCAAGACGTCGTACTGGTGAAACAGGGCGGCGGCGTGGCGCGCGACGGTATTGCGCACGTCGAGGGCGGCGACGAAATCGACGGCCGACACCGTCTGCCCGTACCGGTAGCAGGCCAGGGTGGCCGCTTCCAGGGTCGCCAGCGACACGCCGCGCCCGCTTTCCCGCGCCAGGGCGTCTATCCACGGCACCAGATTGGCGCACCAGATGCGGGCATTCGCATGCACGAAGGCTTGCCACGACACGCCCAGCGCAGGCGCTGCTTCTTCCACGTGGTGGCCCAGGCTTTCCAGCAGGCGCACGGTGTCTTGCAGGGCGGTATCGATAGCAGGCACGGGTCGGGCGCCATTGCTGGCGGTACGCTGTACGCCGATGCGCAACTTGCCCGGCGCTACATCCACCTGCGACAGCCAGCTAAAATTGGGCGCATGCGTCACATACGGTTCACCTGCCATCACGCCCTGCACGCAGTCGAGCAAGGCGGCGCTGTCGCGCACCGTGCGGCTCACGCCCAGTTGCACGCCCAGGCCGCTGAAGATTTCGTCCATGGCGGGGCCATTCGAGACCCGGCCACGGCTAGGTTTCAGGCCGAACAGGCCCGTCGATGCGGCCGGCACGCGGATGGACCCGGCCGCGTCCGTCGCATGCGCCAAGGGTACGATGCCGGCCGTCACGGCCGCCGCCGCGCCGCCGCTGGAGCCGCCCGCGCTCAAGCTGACGTTCCACGGGTTGCGCGTGGCGCCATATAAAACGGGTTCCGTGGTGGTGGCGAACGCCATTTCGGGCGTGCTGGTGCGGCCGAAGGTTGTCAGCCCGGCGGCGCGGAACTGCGTCATCAGATGGGAATCAAACGACGCGACATGGCCGGCGCCCAGGCGGCTGCCCACTTCGCTGCGCTGGCCCGCCATGGTGACGGCCACGTCCTTGATCAGAAATGGCACGCCGGCGAACGGCGCCGCGCTGTTTATTTGCGTAACATCCACCGGCCACAGCTCGACCACGGCATTGATCTGCGGGTTGACGGCGGCGCAGGCGCGCTGAGCGGCGTCGTGCAGTTCGGCAGCCGAGACGGCGCCAGTGCGCAGCAGCTGGGCCAGTCCCAAGCCATCAAAGCTTGTATATTCATGGAGTTGCATAGGTTAATTCCTGTAAAAGATGAAGAGTGGAAATCACAGGAACAACTGTAGGGCTTGCGCTATCATAGTGGAAATGAATAGTTGATATGCAAGGTATAGCCATGAACAATTTGCACAAGCTGGACCTGAACCTGCTGCTGACCCTGAACGCGCTGTTGATTGAACGCAACGTCACGCGGGCGGCGGCGCGGCTGCACCTGAGCCAGCCTTCCGTCAGCGTGCAATTGGGCAAGCTGCGCACGGCCTTCGACGATCCGCTGCTCTTGCCCGGTCCGCGCGGCATGCTGCCCACGGCCCGCGCGCTGGCTTTGTTCGCGCCGCTGCAAGCCGTGCTGGCCCAACTGGAGCAAGTCTTGCAGCCGGAATCGGCCTTCGATCCGGCTACCGCCGAAGTGTGCTGGAATCTGGCGGCGGCCGACGCCACCGAGTATGCGATCTTGCTGCCCCTGCTGGCATCCCTGCGCGTGCAGGCGCCGTTGTCGCGCATGGCCGTGTTCGAAGCCGTGCCGGCGCGCATGGCGCACGAGCTGGAAAGCGGCCAGGTCGACCTCGGCTTTTTGGCACAGGAAGAAGCGCCGCCTGGCTTGCGCCACCGTACCCTGTTCACCGAGCATTATGTATTGGCGGGCCGGCGCGACCACCCGCTGCTGCAGGCTGCGCCCGACCTCGATCAGTTTTGCGCGCTGGAATTCATCGTCGTCTCGCCGAACGGCGGCGGTTTCCGCAGCAATGTCGATACGGCGCTGCAGCAGCTGGGGCGCACGCGCAAGGTGGTGCTGTCCGTGCCGCATTTCCTGATCGTGCCGCCCCTGCTGGCAGAGTCCGACATGGTGGCCCTGCTGCCGTCGCGCCTGCTGAAGAATGCGCTGGGCGCGCTGCGCACGTGGGAGCCGCCCGTCACCTTGCCCGACTACGACATGGCCATGGTCTGGCACGAGCGCATGCACCTGGACGCGGCGCACCGCTGGCTGCGCGAGCGCATCATGGCCGTCTGACTTTACACCGCCTTCGGCTTGAGCATGCCCTCCACGATGCCCAGCACGGTCTGGCGCGGCAGCAGTCGCGGCAGCCACGCCAGCAGCCGGTTCGGACGGCCCGCCACGTGACTGCTGCGGCCCCGGTCCAGCGCCAGCAGCGCTTCATCGACGACGTCCTGCGGCGCCATGCGCTTGCCCACGGCCGCTTCGGGCGCGGCTACCACGTCGAAAAAGGCCGTTTCCGTGGCGCCCGGGCACAGGGCCAGCACGCGCACGCCGCGGCTGCGGTTTTCCGCCCACAGCGCTTCCGAAAACGACAGCACGAAAGCCTTGCTGGCGCCGTAGACCGCCATGTAGGGATCGGGCTGCAGGGCCGCCGTTGACGCCACGTTGATGATGGCGCCCCGCCCTTGTACCAGCATGCGCGGCAAGGCGCAGTGCGTCAACTCCATCAGGGCCGTGCAATTGACGGTCACCTCGGCCGCCTGGCGCGCCAGAGCGATGCTCTCGAACCTGCCATGCGTGGCGAACCCCGCGTTATTGATCAGCACGTCGGGCGGCATGCCCAGCGCGCAGGCCTGTGCATGGGCATTCTGGGCGGCGGCGGGCAGGCTCAGGTCGGCGACCAGCGCGTGCGCGCGAATGCCGTGGCGCTGGGAAAGTTCCTTGGCCAGGCTGTCGAGCACGGCGCCCGAGCGGGCAAGCAGCAGCAAATGCGCGCCGCGCGCGGCCAGAGTTTCCGCAAAGACGCGGCCGATGCCGGACGAGGCGCCCGTGATCAGCACGGTTTGATTGGTATAGTTGAAGGCGGTCATGGCAGCGGTGTGAAGTGAATGAAGTTTTCACTGTAAACTGTGGTCTTTAGTCCACGGTCAATAGAAAAATCATGCGCATCGGAGAAATCACCCGCCTGACGGGCGTCAGCAAGGACACGGTGCGCTTCTACGAGCGCCAGGGGCTGCTGGACGAAGCGCCGCAGCCGGGCATGACGAACAACTATAAAGAGTACTCGGCGCAAGCCTTGCGCCGGATCGAGCTGATCGGCCATGCCAAGGCGCTGGGCTTTACCTTGAAGGAAATCGCCGAAGTCATTGCCGTCTGGCAGGAAAACGCGCTCGATGCGGCCACCAAGCGGATCATGCTGGAAACGAAAATCGCGCAAATCGACGACAAGGCCCGCTCGATGGCCGTGCTGCGCGCCGGTCTGGTCGACGCGCTGGCGAAGGTGGAGACGGGCTGCGAGGATGGCGTCGCGGTCGCAAGAAACTTACAAGGATAATCAATGACTTATTACACGCAATACCGCCACCTGGCGCTCGAGGGCGTCAAGCCTGCCCCCACGGCGCAGCAGATCGCCGCCATCGAAACCCTGCTGGAAGCACCGTTGCCACCCGCCTTCCTGGCGTTCCTGCAGGTCGCCAACGGCGCCTGGTTCGACTACACCACGGATGTGCCAGACGGCAATGGTGGCGTGGAAAAAATGGGTTTCAATACCTTCTTCAGCGCCGACGAGGGCGATTTCTGCGATGAAACCCTGGTCGGCGAGATCCGCGCCGCGCGCCAGCATACGGACATGCCGGTGCGCATCCTGCCCTTCGCTCGCGATGGCGGCAATTCCATGGTCTATCTGGACTTGACGGAAGACGGCGGCGGCCGCGTGCTGGCCTATGTACAGGAGTTGCCGGAGTGGACGGGCAAGCGCGCCCACGGTTTCATCGAACTGGCGCCCTCGTTCGATGCCTGGCTGGACTGCCTGTATATCGACCGTGACACGGTGCTCGACGAACTCGAACACAGCGTCTCGGAACCCTCCCACCTGGATGCGATGGAAGAATGGCTCGATATCGGCATGCCCGCCTGGCGCCGCGATGCGGGCATCGCCGCCTTGTTTGCGCTGAAACAAGTCGAACTGTGCGCTAACGAACAGGACTAGTCCTACGGGGATCATCGTGCCTGTCCTATGGGTGTGCGCAGGCTGGGGGCTTAACATTGTCATCAGCTTGCAGAAAAAACCACGCATGCACTCATGATATGAAAGGCATCCCATGCGCATCTCGACCACCAGTTCCCGTACACCCTCCCTGAAAAGCGTGGCCATCGGCGCCGCCGTGGCGCTCTTGAGCGGCATCGCCATCAACAGCATCGCCGCCGCCGCGCCGGGCGCGTACGACAAGCAATTCCTCAGCAAGGCCGCCGACGCGGGCAGCACGGAAATTGCCGCCAGCAAAGTAGCGCAAAGCAAGAGCAGCAATCCCGAGGTGAAGAAATTCGCCGACGCCATGCTTGCCGATCACGCGAAAGTGGCGGACGAGCTGAAACAGCTGGCCAGCAGCAAGCAGATCGAGGTCAGCGACCAGCCCGGCAAGAAGCACCAGGCGCAGATCGACAAGCTGGGCCGCCTGGAAGGCCAGCAATTCGACAAGGAATATGCAGCCAGCATCGGCGTGGCCGCGCACAAGGAGGCCGTGAAACTGTTTACGGATGCCAGCCAGAAAGCCAGCGATCCCGACATCAAGGCCTTTGCCACGAAAACCTTGCCAGCGTTACAACATCACCTGGACATGGCGAACGCCTTGCAGGCGGCATTGGCGAAATAGACCACCATACGCGGGGAAATGCGTGCCGTACGTGCTGTACAGCAAGCATTTCCGCTCTTGACATACAATGCGGCAACTTCGTTTTCGGCCATGCCATGACCTCATGCAGCTACTCAAGAAAACCGGCCTGATCGCCGCCGCCCTCCTGTTCCTCATCTTGCTGGCAGTCTGGCTGTTCATCAAGGTGGCGGCCGCCCGCAACGCCACCGTGTACGCGCAGCAATGGAACGACCAGCGCACGTGCGTGATCAAGACCTATGTGCCGCACTACGGCAACGGCGTGCCGCACAATATCGTGCGCGCCCTCAGCACTTCCAGCTTCTTCCGCGTGTACCACAAGGATGGCTCCTTGCTGGAAAGCACGGAATGGGTGCTGGACATGCATGAAGACGGCATCCTCGACCATGCCCGCTGGGGCCAGAACCAGAACCGCGCCATCTACCCGACCGACATGGGTTACGAAGGCTGGACCTTGCCCGAATGCGCGTGATCGGCGAGCCTTGATGCCGACACCTGCTCCATCAGGCGTGCGCAGCCCCTGGGGCGATATGCCATATGAACCCACGCTGTACCATTTTCTGGGCCCTTTCGACGTGTATGACCGCGAACACACGCTGGGCGTGGAACTGGCCGCCTGGGACATGAACGATCCCGACCAGCGCGCGGCGCTGATACGGCGCGACATCACGGGACAGTACAAGGAACTGGACTACCGCCACCGCCACGCGCTGGTGGCCGTGCTGGCGCAGGCGCTGCAAGATCCCGGTTATGACTTCGGGGTCATCCTCGAGCATGACCCCGAGAGTACCTATGCCCTGCCCATCCGGTGGGATGACATGGCCGACCCGCGCGCCTTCTTTGCCGATATCTACCGCCTGGTGCAGCAAGACTGGCGCGATGACCTGGCGCGCGCGGCTGCGGAAGAGCCATCCGGCTGGTAGCGCAGTGCGGATGCCACACTATCGTATCGATAGTCGGTGACACCGTTTCCCCTCTGAATACTGCTTTTTTTCAATTTGCACGCGGCGTTGCAAAAACGCCCGTCTGAAAAAAATATTTGTTGCACCAGCGCATGTGTGCTGGCATCGCGCTACTATGAATCAACAGCACTTCCCCCACCGTACCGGTTCTCTGCCGGCTTTCCCTGCCGCAATGTGAAGGAGATTTCCATGTCCAAGTTCGCCCCTGCCGTTTGCCTGTCGTTCATGCTTGCCGCCGCCACCCTGCCATCCATCGCCAGCGCGGCCGAAGGCGGCGCCACGCGCCCCGATGCCGAAGCCATGGTCAAGAAAGGCGTGTCCTATATCAAGAGCGCCGGCGACGCCAAGGCGTATGGCGAGATCACGGCCAAGTCGCCGCAATTCATCCTGCACGACCTGTACCTGGTCGTCTACAAGCTCGACGGCACGGTCGTCGCGCATGGCGCCAACCCGAAAATGGTGGGCAAGAACTTGATCGAATTGAAGGATATCGATGGCAAGGCCTTCGTCAAGGAGCGCGTCGATCTGGCCAAGAGCAAGGGCACGTTCTGGCAGGAATACAAATTCACGAATCCGGAAACCAAGAAGATCGAGCCGAAGGTGATGTATTGCGAAAAGCTGGCCGAGACCGTCGTCTGCGGCGGCATCTACCTGTAGCCAGCCGCCGCGCCGCCAGCGCCGGGATGGTACGCCGATCTCTCAACGAATCTCTCAACGAACTTCTCAACGATACGGGCCCGAATGAAAATCGCACAGAAGATGTTGATCGTCCCGGTGGTCGCGCTGGCTTGCCTGCTGGCCATGGGGGCCATGTCCTACTTCGCCATGCAGCAGAACGAGCAGCGCATGCGCGAGCTGAAAGATGTCACCCTGACAGCCGAGCGACTTGCTAGCCAGCAAGCTATTGCCCTGGGCCAGGTGCATGCCGACGTGTATGCGAAGATTGCCATCGCCGCCAGCCTGACGGACGAGCAGTTCAAGCAATTCGGCGCGCAAACGGATGGCCAGCTGAACGCCATCGCACAAGGGTTGACGGAACTCAAGAAATTCTCGGGTGCCGCCACGGAAGCGGCCCAGGCCCTGCCCGGCGTCGAACGCTACCGGGCCAGCGTGGCGCAGGCGCTGGACCTGGCCTCGATGGATCCGAATACGGGCGTGGCGGCGATGCAAAATGCCGCCGGACACTACCAGCAAGTGCGCGGACAACTGCGCCAGGTATTGCTCAACCTCGACCTTCGCACCGCCGACGCCTTGCAGGAAACAAAAAATGCGGGCCAGCGCGCTGGCTGGCTGTCGCTGGGCACCATGGCCCTCGGCTTTGCCTTGCTGGCCCTGATTGCCACCTGGGTGGCGCGCTCCGTGGTGGGTCCCATCGACGAGGCGTGCCGCGCCGCCGAAAGCCTGGCCGCCGGCGACTTGACCATGCGCATCGATGCCCGTGGTGACGACGAGGTGGGCAAGCTGTCGCGGGCGCTGGCCACCGTGGTGAAAAACTGGAATACCTTATTGGGCGAGATACGCCAGGCCGGCTCCACCATCACGGTGGAAGCGAGTGAAATCGCGCTGGGCAATGCGGACTTGTCGGCCCGCACGGAATCGCAAGCCCATTCCTTGCAGGAAACGGCAACGTCCATGCATGCCTTGACCGATACCGTGCGCGAAAACGCCAGCCATGCGCACCAGGCCAACCAGATGGTGCTGTCGACCTCGAACGTGGCGCTGGAAGGCGGCCGCGTGGTGGGCCAGGTGGTCGAGACGATGGGCTCGATCAAGGCCAGTTCCGGGCGCATCGTCGATATCATCGCCGTTATCGACGGCATCGCCTTCCAGACCAATATCCTCGCCTTGAACGCGGCCGTGGAAGCGGCGCGCGCGGGCGAACAGGGACGCGGCTTTGCCGTCGTCGCCACGGAAGTGCGGGGCCTGGCGCAGCGTTCGGCCACGGCGGCGCGCGAAATCAAGCAGCTGATCGAGGATTCCGTGGCCCGGATAGAAACGGGCAGCGAGCTGGCCGACAGCGCCGGGCGCACCATGGGCGATATCGTCGCCTCCGTCAAGCAAGTGACGGAAATCATGAACGACATCACGGCGGCCAGCCAGCGCCAGAGCAAGGGCATCGAGGAAGTCAACAATGCCATCACGGAAATGGATGAATTGACCCAGCGCAATGCCGCCCTGGTCGAGCAATCGGCCGCCGCCGCGCAAAGCATGCAAGACCAGGCGCATGATTTATTGCGCGTGGTCGACGCCTTCCGCCTGGGCGATGGCGGCCCGCCGTTGCTGCCGCGTTAGTGCCGTTGCGGCAACGCGGCCTTGGCGCAGGCCAGCATTTTATGGCCCGCTTCGGCCAGTGCCGGGTCAGGGTCCGCCTGCAAGACGCTGCCCCGGCTGTTCTGATCGTCGTAACTGCCCAGCATGGCCGCATACAGCGAGGCCTGATCCTGCACGCTGCGGGAATTGCCGGGCGCGGCCGGCATGCCGATACTGAAGTAGCTGTACAGGCCGCCTGTTTGTTTCTTGTGGAGCCATTCCATCAATTGCACGATGCGGTACTGTTCCAGCAGGCTCAGCTCGCTGACATTCACGCTGGACAAGGTGTAATACAGTTCCAGCCTGGCCATCCAGTTGCCCTTTGCGCCAGCGGCCACCAGCGCATCCCAGGCGGGGCCTGAGCGCACCTTGCGCACGGCGCGCGGCGCGCCTATCCAGGCATTCACAGCGGCCTGCTCCGGCACGGGACCGTAGTACTCGGGCGCGCGGCAGACGAACTGGCGCGCATCTGGCCCGCCACCCTTGAGCGCGTTGCTCATCTGCGCGGTAATCTTGTCGCCGATGCGCAGCAGGCGCGTGCCATAACTCTCTATGCTCCAGTTCGAAGGCAAGCGACCCAGCCAGGCCAGCGCATCATCGTTGGCCCTGGCCGCCACGGCATAGGCGGCGATTTTGGCTTGCATCTTCACGTCTTTTTGCTGCTCCGCCAGCTTGAGCGCATCTTGCTCTTCATCATGGCGGCTCGTGGTTTTGGCCAGTTGCATGCATTGTTGGAAGGCGTCAGGCGCACCCTGCCAGCATTCGGCCGGGACCTTCAGCTGCCAGCGCATGCTGACAGTTTTCAAAATATAGTTTTCTTCGCCCTCTTCCCCCTTGACGTAGGCGCGGCCGTCCGCCTTGGTCACGCCTTTTGTCAGTTGCTTGCCGCCAGCCGTGCTCCAGGTATACGGGTCATCGTCTTGCGGCACGCCGGGTACGGCGTACAGGGTCAGGTAGTGGCCGGCGGTGGCAGGCGCATCGGCCGCATGGCTCAGCGGCGACAGCAGGGATAAAGTCAGTAAAGTTTTTTTAGGCAACAGTTTCAGCATGTAACAATCGGTTCAATGAAGTTCGGTATGGCAGGCGCAGTCGTGGCCGCTGGCCGCCTCGGACAGGTTTTGTAAAATCGCGCAGTCTTGCGACGGCTGCGGCTGGTCGCACTGGTGGCGCAAGGTCACCAGTTGCTGCTGCAGGGTTTGCAAATTCGCCATCTGCTCGGCGATGCGCAAGATATGGTGGTCGAGCAACTCATTGACGCTTTGGCAGCCTTCGGCCGGGTTGTTCTTAAATTCCAGCAAGGCGCGGATATCGGTCAAGCCGATCTGCAGCGAGCGGCAATGGCGGATGAATTGCAGCCGTTCCTGGTGTTCTTCGCGGTATTCGCGGTAGCCGGCGCTGTTGCGCCCCGGTTCCTGCAGCAAGCCCGCCTTTTCATAGTAACGCACGGTTTCCACGTCACAATCTGTCCGTTTGGCCAGTTCTCCAATACGCATGGCATCCCCTTTTCATTCTTTCTTGCACATTCCGCTTGACCCTGTAGCGACTACAGGGTTTCTAATGGAAGCATACACCAATCCAGAAGGATGATGCGATGCCACACGATAGCCATAATCACGTGCACGACCACAAGCACGACCATGCCCATGACCATGAGCATGAGCATGAGCACAAGCATGCGCACGAACCCAGCCCAGCGCCCAAGGCGGCCGGCTGCTGTTCCAGCCAGCATGCGTGCTCGTCCACGCCTGCCGCCCCATCCGGCCCAGCGCTGCCCAGCGCCCCCATCGCCGGCGCGAGCACGGCCAAATACCGCATCGCCAACATGGATTGCCCCACGGAAGAACGCCTGATCCGCAACAAGCTGGCCACGATGGCGGGCGTGGTGGGTCTCGATTTCAACCTGATGAACCGCGTGCTCGACGTGCACCACACCTTGCCCTCCCTGGCCACGGTGGAGGCGGCCCTGCACGGCATCGGCATGGAAGCGATTCCCATGGAAGCGGACGCGGTCGTCGCGCGCGACCCGAATGAAGGCAGCCTGAGCAGCCTGCAAAAAGGCTTGCTGGTGGTTTCCGGCCTGGCCGCTGCCGGCGCCGAGGCGCTGGCGTGGACCACGCACGAAGACAGTTCGCCCCTCGTCATCGCCCTGGCCCTGCTGTCGATCGCCACGGGCGGCTGGCCAACCCTGAAAAAGGGCTGGATTGCCCTGAAAACGTTCACCCTGAACATCAACTTCCTGATGAGCCTGGCAGTCTTCGGCGCCATCGCCATCGGCCAGTGGCCGGAAGCGGCCATGGTCATCTTCCTGTTCGCCATTGCCGAGCTGATCGAGGGCTTGTCGCTGAACCGCGCGCGTAACGCCGTGCACAGCCTGATGCAGCTGGCGCCCGACACGGCGACGGTGGCCGATGCCAGCGGCGCCTGGAGCCAGGTCAGCGTGGCCACGGTGGCCATCGGCGCAACCATGCGCGTGAAACCGGGCGAGCGCATCGCCCTCGACGGCATCGTGCAAAGCGGCGAGTCGTCCGTCAACCAGGCGCCGATCACGGGTGAAAGCATGCCGGTGGACAAAGCTGTGGGCGACGTCGTGTATGCGGGCACCATCAATGAACGGGGCTTGCTCGACGTCACCGTGACGGCCAACAGCGGCAACAGCACGCTGGCCAAGATCGTCAAGGTGATCGAGGAAACGCAGGGAAAACAGGCTCCGACGCAGCGCTTTGTCGACAATTTTGCGCGCTACTACACGCCCGCCGTGGTCGTGTTTGCCATTCTGGTCGCCGTGCTGCCACCACTGCTGCTGGGCCAGCCCTTCATGGCCTGGGTCTACAAGGCCCTGGTGATGCTGGTCATCGCTTGCCCATGTGCGCTGGTCATCTCCACGCCGGTGACCGTGGTCAGCGGCCTGACGGCGGCCGCGCGGCGCGGCATCCTGGTCAAAGGCGGGCAATTCCTGGAAACGGGTTATCGCATCAAGGCCATCGCCGTCGACAAGACGGGCACCCTGACCATGGGCAAACCGGCCGTGACGGACGTGGTGGCCTTGGAAGGCAGCGACCGCGACGCCATCCTGCTGCTGGCCGCCAGCCTGGACGCGAACTCCGCCCACCCGCTGGCTGCCGCCATCGTCAAGGCGGGGCCACCCGCCGGCAGCCACCTGCCCGTGACCCAGTTTGCCGCCCTGCATGGGCGCGGCGTGCAAGGCAATATCGATGGCCAGACGTATTACTTGGGCAATGCGCGCCTGATGACGGAATTGAAGCTCCTGACGCCGGAGCTACAAGCCATCCTGGCGCGGCTGGAGCAGCAAGCGTACACGGCCATGGTGCTGGCCAGCCCGGCCGGCGCGCTGGGCGTGATTGCCGTGGCCGACGTGCTGCGTCCAACGGCAGCGGCGGCCATCGCCAGATTGAATGCGCTGGGCGTGACCACCGTGATGCTGACGGGAGATAATTTGCTCACGGCGCAGCGCATCGCGGCCGAGGTGGGCGTCAGCCTGGTCAAGGCGGAATTGCTGCCGGAAAACAAGCTCGATGAAATCAAGGCCTTGCAGCAGCAGTTCGGCGTGGTGGCCATGCTCGGCGACGGCGTCAACGATGCCCCGGCCCTGGCGCAGGCCGACATCGGCTTTGCCATGGGCGCGGCCGGCAGCGACACGGCCATCGAAACGGCGGACGTGGCCCTGATGGATGATGAACTGGGCAAGTTGCCCGAATTTATCAGCCTGAGCCAGCGCACGCGCAGCATCCTCGTGCAAAACATCAGCTTTGCCATCGGCATCAAGGCCGTCTTCTTCGGCTTGGCCCTGGCCGGCATGGCAACCCTGTGGATGGCCGTGTTCGCCGACGTGGGCGCCAGCTTGCTGGTGGTGGCCAACGGGCTGCGCTTGCTGCGCAATAACAAGCAAGCATAGTCCCACTCAGAAATATTTCCATCTGGACAATTGCTGTAAAAAACGCTACTTTGGCGGCTGTTCCCCACCGCCGCCAAAGTAGCCGATGACCTTCCTGCCCCGCCTGACCCTGCTGACCACTCTGCTGGCTGGCACCTCGCTGCACGCCGAACCGATGTTTTTCACGCCCTGCTCCGATACGGCCGCTCCCGGCAGCCTGTGCTCGGGCTTGAACGTGCCAGGCAGCTACGATGCCCAGGGCCGCGCCGTCGGCGAGGCGGACGCCATGCACGTCTTCGTGCGCAAGTTTGCCGCCGACGTGCCTGCCGGCAAGCCCGCCAAGGGCACTGTGTGGCTGGTGGCGGGCGGTCCCGGCGAATCGGGCGCCTCGTTCTACAGCCTGCTGCCCACCTTGCGCCGCGGCTTTCCCGGCTTTGAATTCCTGATCCCCGACCACCGCGGCACGGGACATTCGTCGCGCCTGTGCAAGGTGGAAGAATCCGAACAAAGTCCCGGCGGCCGCGCCCTGGCGGGCGCCGAATGGGCCAGCTGCTTTACGGGCATCAACCTGATGCCGGAATACGCGGCGCAGTTTTCCATCACCACGGCCGCGCGCGACTTGAAGGCCTTGATCGAAGGCGAACGGAGCACGGGGCACAAGCACACCAAACCGCCCGTGTATGTATACAGTGTGTCGTACGGCACGCAGCTGGTCTTGCGCACCTTGCAGCTGGGGCCGCTGCCCGTCCAGGGCGTCATTTTTGATTCGCTGGTGCCGCCGCAAACGGATGCGCGCTGGGACTTGAGCCAGCGCTCGCAGGTGGTCAACCAGGTCGGCATGCAAGTGCTGTCCAACTGCGACGCGGATGCATCTTGCCATGCGGCACTGAGTGAACCGGCCGAAACGCTGTACCGGCGCGTGCTGGACAAGGCGCAAGCCGACCCCGCCCTGCTGGCGAAGATTCCGGGCAAGAACCTGAAAACCTTCCTCGGTGGCATGCTCGACGTGCCGGCCGCGCGCGCCCGCATCGCGTATCTGCTGCGCGACCTGGACCAGGGCGGCGAAACGGAACTGGCATCCGTGCGCGCCACGCTGACGCAGGCGGCGGCCGGGCTGGGCAGTTATCCCCAGTCGCCGCTGTCGATTCCGCTGGTCAGCATCATCAGCAATTCGGAAAACAACCTGCAGCCATCGTTGCGCCCTGGCTGGACCGCCGCCGACATCGACCGTGACGAGGCGGACTTGCTGTTTACCAGTCCCCTGCCGCGTATCCTGCTCGGTGGTGGCTTGCCGACCTACGCGCGCGACGTCTATTTCGGCGCTTTGCCGGCAAAAGTGCCGCCGATGCTGGTGCTGCAGGGAACCCTGGACCCGAAAACGCCGTACGCGGGCGCGCAGGCGCAAGTCCAGGCTTTGACGCAGAGCAAGGCCGGCAAGGTGGCCCTGTCGACCGTGCACAACGCGCCGCATTTCATTTTATGGACGGCGCCCGCCTGCTTTGAACAGGCCAGCGCCCGCTTTATTGCCGGCAAGACGGTGCAGGATTGCACATTGTAAGTATTAAACCCCAAGGCAAGGGGTCGGACCCCCAGGGTCCGACCCCAGTTTCTGCTTTCGGGTTGAACGTTTTCCCGATGCCTCGTCGTTATGGAACATTCTGTCAGGATAATATGCGCAAAATCTGTTCAGTACTTTCACTACTGTCCGGCCTGGGGCTTGTCCAGGCAGCCGAACCCGCTTTTTCCGCTGGCACCATCTGCGCCTCGCCCGCGCAGCCCGTGCGCGAACAAGGTTACGTGCCCATCAACGGCATCGGGCAATGGATCACGCTCACGGGCGCCGCCTGCGGCAATCCCGTGATCCTGTTCATCCATGGCGGTCCGGGCAATGCCTTGAGTCCGTACGCGGATGCCATCTATGCCGGCTGGGAACGCCACTACACGCTGGTGCAATGGGACCAGCGCGGCGCGGGCATGACGTATGCAAAACAGCGCCCGACGGACGACGTGCCCTTGAAGGTGGAACAGATGCGCGACGACGGCATCGCCGTGGCCCGCTATCTGCAGCAGCACCTGGGCCAGCAAAAAGTCATTTTGATGGGCAGTTCCTGGGGATCGATTCTGGGCGTGCACATGGCCAAGGCGCGCCCCGACCTGTTCCACGCGTATGTCGGCACGGCGCAGGTGGTCAATGCGCGGGACAATGAGAGCGGCATGTACCGGGAAGTGATGGCGCTGGCGCAGGCGGCCGGCGATACCCCCACGGTGGACAAGCTGACGGCGCTCGGTGCGCCGCCATGGACGGATCCGCGCAACTTCGGCATCTTGCGCCGTTTCGACCGCAAATATGAAGGATTGGCAACGGATGCGCCGCCCAAGCACTGGTGGCAGCCGGCGCCGTTCTACGCCACGGCGCAAGCGCTGGCCGCCGCCGAGGCGGCCGATGACTATTCGTACATCCAGTTCATCGGCCTGCGCGGCGACGGCATGTTTGCCAAGGTTGACCTGCCCGCGCTGGGCACGCGCTTTGACTTGCCCGTGTTTTTCATTATGGGCGAAGCGGACTTGCTGACCTCGCCCGCCATCGCGCGCACGTATTTCGACAGCATCACGGCGCCGTACAAGAGTTTTACCCTGGTGAAACGCGCCGGGCACGACCCCAACCAGGCCGTGCTCGACGCCCAATGGACCGTCTTGCGCGAGAAGGTGGCGCCGCTGCTCAAGCGTTGACGGATCAGATCGAGCAGATCGCGCGGCGCGCCCGCAGATGCAAGTGGCGAATCGCCATGGCCGAGACCATCAAAATGCCTGACGCCGTGGCCAGCACGACAATAAACGCCTTGTCGAAGGCCGAACGGGCCAGTTCCGACACTTGCAAGCCAAGTTCGGCCGGCAATTGTTCGGCGGCCAGCAGCGCCGCATCGAGCGTGTCATGGGCATTCGGCAGCAGTCCCGCGCTTTCCGGGATCACCAGGGTGGCGCTGTAGACGGCCGACAGAATCGTGCCCAGCACCGTGACGCCGATGACGGCGCCCAGCTCGTACGATACTTCCTCGATCGAGGCGGCCATGCCGGCTTGCTGCGGCGCCACGTTCAGCATCACGGCGCTCGACGCGGCCGTCATGACGGCGCCCAGGCCCAGGCCCAAAATCACCAGGCTGGCCACTTGCGCCGACACGGCGGCGTCATGCAGCACCAGATACGAGGCCATGCCGATGCCGGACAGCAACAGCGAACCCCACAATACCTTGGCCTTGTCGGCGCGCGGCAGCATGAAACCCGTCAGCGGACCGGCAAACACGGATGCCAGCGGCAGCGGCAACAGCAGCAAGCCCGCTTCCAGCGGCGACAATTCCCGCACCAGCTGCATGTGCTGGCTCAGTGCCAGTTCCATGCCGATCAGGGCGGCCGAGGCCACCATGGCGGCGGCTACGGCGCTGGAAAACGGCAGTTCGCGGAACAGGGCGAAGTCGATCAGCGGCTTGGCTTGCCGCTTCTGGCGGCGCACGAATTTCAGCATGAAGAAGGCGCCCACGGCGAACGAGGCGGCAGCCAGCGCATACGACGGCTGCGACTTGCCCAGCTCCTTGATCGCATACACGCCACCAAGCAGACCCATCATGATTTGCAGTGAACCTTTCAAGTCCCACGGCTTGTCGCGGTTACCGGCCCGTTTCGGCAGGACAACGGCGGCCAGCACCAGGGTCAGCAGCACGATGGGCACGTTGATCAGGAAGACGGAGCCCCACCAGTAGTGTTCCATCAGGAAACCACCGAGCACAGGGCCAAACGCGGCGCCGCCCGAGGCAATCGCGGCCCACACGCCAATGGCGAACGAGCGCTCGCGGTTATCCGTAAACGTCAACCGGATGATGGACAAGGTGGCCGGCATCATCAAGGCGGCGCCGATGGCCAGCAGGATGCGGGCAAAGATCAGCCATTCCGGCGCGGGCGAAAACGCGGCGCACAGCGAGGCGATGCCGAACACGGCCAGGCCGGCGAGGAAAACGGGTTTGTGGCTCAAGCGGTCACCGAGGGTGCCGAGGCCGGGCAGCAGACCGGAGACGACCAGCGCGTACACGTTGATGATCCACAGTTTTTGTGAAGAGGATGCCTGCAAGTCGCGCGTCAGCGCGGGCAAGGCAGTGTAGAGCACGGTCATGTCGACCACGATCAGGAATAAGGCGCTGGAGACGATGGCCAGCGTCAGCCATTTTTTCATTGGATGCATAAACAACTCATGGATTTTAGTGTAACTTTTAACAACTGTCGGTTTGAATAAATTTGGTGCTGCGCAAATATTTACGTTCCAGGCTGCCACGGGCCTGGGCTGGTCGGGGGCGGCGGGCGTCAGCCACGGTCGCCATCCTTGTCATCCACCGCGGCGGACATTGCGTCGAGTTCGCGCAGCATGACGACGGACACTTGCTTGAAGCCACGGCCCTGGAAGAATTGTTGCGCCGTCAGGTTGTGCGCGCCGCATTCGAGGAATAAACGGGCGATGCCGTGGCCGCGCAGCTCGTCGGCTACCCACTCCACCAACTTGCTGCCGATGCCGCTGCCGCGCACGGCGGGCAGCAAGACCAGGTCATCGAGCGCGGCGAACGATTTCGAAGCGCGCTGGCGCGTGTCGATGGAAACGAGGGCCATGCCGACGATGGCGTCGCCAGCAGTGGCGACAGCCAGCAGGGTCGAATCGCCATGCGCCCAGTCATGCGACAGGGCGGCGCGGATTTCGCTGCGTATCACCTCAGGCAAGTCCGCGCGCCAGTTGCCTGGCGCATCGGCGCGTTCGCCCTGCAGCTCAGAATGGGAGATATAGTCGGCGCTGACGTTATCAAGATATAACTTGCACAGCGCATCTTCGGCGGTGGCGTCGTGACACCAGTCAAAGCTGATGACGGGGGAATTGGCGTGGACGTTTTTCATGGCGGATCTCATGTTATTGAATTAGTAAAGGCATTTTATGTCGCCCCTGAATGGCATTCAAGTTAAAATCTATCTGTAAAACAGATAGGTGGATGCCATGCAATGGACTTTGGAACAAATGCGCTACTTTGAAGCGGCCGTCGCGGCCGGTTCTTTCTCGGGCGCGGCGCGCCGGTTGGGCCGCGCGCAATCGGTGGTCAGCACCTCGATTGGCTTGCTGGAAGCGGAATTTGGCGTGGAATTGTTCGACCGCTCGCGCCGCAGCGCCGTGCTGACGGAAGCGGGCAAGGTGATGCACCTGGAAGCGTGCGAACTGCTGCGCCAGGCCGAGCGCTTGCAACTGCGCGCCCAACTGCTGAGCGAAGCGCCCGAAGCCCAGCTGACCCTGGCACTGGACGAAGCCCTGCCCTACCTGGCCATCAGCAAGCTGGTCAAGGAACTGGCGGCGCGCTACCCGGCGCTGGAACTGGTGATGCTCAACGCCACGGCCTCGGAAGTGGCGCAATACGTGGAGCAGCAGCAAGCCGACGTGGCTTTTCATTTTGACCGCGGCCCCATCTCGCCCATATTGGAACAGCAGCACATCGGCAGCGTGGCGCAAGGCGTGTTCGTGGCCAAAGGCCACCCGATGGCGCACGGCCAGGAAGTGAGCCGCAACGAGCTGACCCGCTACCGCCAGCTGATCATGGATTCCGACCTCAACCGCGAACACGCCTTCAGCCCCGCCGTCTGGTTTTCCGACAGTTTTTACAGTATTGCCGAAATGGTCGCGGACGAGCTGGGTTGGGCGATTTTGCCGCTGAATATTGCCAATTACGATAACTACAAAGGGTATTTGCAGGAAGTGCCCTGCCCGGCGCTGGCCTTGTCGCGCTTGCCGGTGCGGCGGCTGTCGATCCACGGGAAGAAACTGAGCGAGACGAGTTTGTGGCTGACGACCAGGCTGGCGGAGTTGTTATTGGACGGGCCGAGGGGGTGAGACGGCTGGACAGTCGCCGAGCTGGCGCCCATGATCTAAAATGGCACGCTCTGGACATTCAAGGAATACAGCATGAATTTCGATTGGCATGGCGGCGTCATCACCCGGCACACGGTCGTTGATGCCAACTACCGCAACACGCAAAACGTCAGGCGCTTCTTGCTTCACAAGTGCGGCCCCGAATTCAAGCTTGACCGCGATTTCATGGCCTGGATACGCGATGGCGCGGTGAAAACCATGGGCGATGTCGCGGATGAATGGACGCGTCGGCATAATCAGGCCGGTGATGCGTAAATAAATAATTAATAGGTACTGAAAGCTTTACATGATTCACTCAACCGCCATCAACAACTGGCTCGCCATGGCAAAAGACGATGCCGTGGAGATCGATCCCGACGACATCAATCACGAAGCGATGACCAATATGTGGAGCTTTTCGCCCACGGACGAGGAAACGCCGCAGATTCATGCGGCCGATATCGTCGAGTTCATCGGTGAAGTGATCGCGGCGCGCAGCAGCGCGCTCGCTGGCGAGGAGATGCTGTTGTATTGCTGGCACGATGCGCAATGCCGCCAGTTGCGCTTCAGCCTGGTGTCGCGCTCGCATGGTCGGCTGCCGTTTCGCTGCGCGCTGCGCGAAACGCAGGATTTATCTCTGATCGCTGACCGCGTGGTGAACGGGGACTGGCGCAACGAGAATTACATGCAGGCACCGTCGGAGCAAGGCGATGAGCAGGAAGCCGCGCCGTTCGTCCTGCCCGTGTTTGTCGTGCCTGTTCCGTAGGAATCAGCGCGCCACAATCAGGCCTGGAAGCGCGCGGGCCGGCAAGCCTCCAGGGCTGATGCCGGCTCATCATCGACGATTTCCCCGCTGGCCAGCTGGCCCACGATGGCGGCCAGCACCACGCCCGGATGCATGGCGCACACGTACGCGCCTTCCACCTGCGGCAAATAGCCAATGACGGGCACGCCGTCCAAGGGCATGGGGCGCAGGCCGATGCAGGCGAATGCCGGCGCGATGGCTTCGGCGCCGGCAAGTTCTTCCCGGATCGCGCTGGCCGTGCGTTGCGCGATCGCGGCGGGCTGGTTGTCCGGCGCGTCGTCCACATAGTCCTCCGCTGCCAGCATGGTGCCGTCTTCGGCTTGCCGCACTTCCATTGCATGGCTGGAAATGATGCCGCGCACCAGGCCGGGTGGCGCCTGGTAGCGCAGGAAGATGGCGGGCGAGGCGTGAATCGGCAGGCTGGCGCCCAGTTTCTGCGCCAGCGCGGCAGTACCCGTGCCTGCCGCCAGCACGACCATATCGGCCTCGATGACGCCAGCGGCCGTTGCCACGCCCGTCACCCGCGCGTCCCGCACCGCAAAGCCCAGCACGGGCGTGCGCGTGCGGACGGTTGCACCGAGCACCTGGGCCGCTGCCAGCAAGGCGTGTGTGGCGGCAACGGCGTCGAGGGCACCCTGCTCCGGCTCGTGGACGGCCTGTTGCGGCGGCTGCCGCAGCTGCGGTTCAAGCTGTGCAATGCGCGGGCGGTCAATCAAGATGGATTCGGGCGACACCCGCCCATCCTGCGTGCCATACGACAAGGCGCCATGCCAGCGCAGCGTCAATCCGGGTACCTGCGTTTCCAGCTGGCGCCAGGCAGCGATGGCGCCGCCGCGCAGGGCCGCTATGGGGTCCGGTCCGGCACAGGACGTGTTAATCCAGGCAAACGAGGTGCCCGTCACGCCGGATGCGATGCCGCCCGCCTCGACGACGGTGACTTTTGCACCCTTGCTGGCCAGGTGGTAGGCCAGCGACGCGCCGACGATGCCGGCGCCGATGACGACGATGCGCTGGGGAGCTGCCCGCAGCTCCAGCTTGTAGACATGGCCATCGACAACGTTGCCTGCCACGATGGCGATATCGGGCACGGGCAATCCCTGCACGAAACCGCAGCGCTCCAGCACGCGGATCGACGCCGCATTGCCGTCGATGGCGCAGGCGCACAGGCGTTGCAGCTGCCACTCGTCTTGCGCCAGAGCGATCAGGTGGTGCAGCGCGGCCGTGGCCAGGCCCTTGCCCGCCTGCTGTTCGCCGATGCGGTAGCCGACTTCGGCCACGCCTTGCTGCCGGTCGATGTCCTTGAGGTTGGCGCGGCCGATCAATTCTCCGTGCTCACCCACGATGACGCAGGGGTGCATGCGCCCCTGTGCGTGCTCATCCAGTAATTGCGCGACGTGCGCGTGGATGCCGTCATCGCTGTAAAAATCGTCCGGGCGCCCGTCGATATGGCGCTCGAACCAAGCCCGGTTGGCTTGCTCGAAGGCCAGCAAGGGCGCTGCGTCGTCGGGACGCAGGGTGCGGATGGTAAATGTGCTCATGCAGACTCCTGGAAAGGCATGAGTCTAGTGACACGCCGGCCCGCCCGTCAATCTTGATTCCATCAATCAATATAAAGTGAGAGCCGCTACAATGGCCGCCATGAACAACGATCTGTCCGCTCTTGACGCGGCGCGCCTCTTGGGCGTCAGCCTGCCCACCCTGTATTCCTACGTGAGCCGGGGCTTGCTGGCCTCCGTCAGCAACGGGCAATCGCGCCGCAAGCGCTACCCGCAGGAAGACGTGCTGCGCCTGGCGGCACGCAAGAACGACGCCAAACGGGGCGGCCAGACGGCCGTGGCCGCCATGCACTGGGGCTTGCCCGTGCTGGAGACGCAGATTTCCCAGATTCTCGATGGCCGATTGCTGTACCGCGGCTGCGATGTGACGGCATTGGCAGAGTCCGCGACCTTGGAAGCGGCCGCCAGCCTGCTGTGGGACGATGGTGCGAGTGACTATTTCCGGCAGGATGCGCCCGTCCAGCAGCAGGACCTGGCCAGTGCGCCCGATGCGCCGCCGCTGGCGCGCGCCATGCTGGCCATGGCCATGCTGGCTCCAGCGGACATGCCACACGCGCTGCAGTCTGGCCCGGCATTGATGCGCCTGGTGGCCGCCGCCCTGCTGCAGACGGCGCCGTCCGCCCTGCCGCTGCACCAGCAGCTGGCCCAGGCGTGGCAAGCCGATGCGGAGCAAACTGAACTGCTGCGCGCCGCGCTGGTGTTGCTGGCCGACCATGAATTGAACACGTCGACCTTTGCCGTGCGCTGCGTCGCTTCGACGGGCGCCAGCTTGCCCGCCGCATTGGGCGCGGGCTTGGCAGCCCTGTCCGGAAACAAGCATGGCGGTGGCAGCGCGGCGGCGCGGCGCATGTTGATGCAGGCGCTGGACGCGCCAGACGCCAGGGATGCCATCGGCGCCTATTACAAGACCATCGCGCCGGAATTTTCCGGCTTTGGCCACCCGCTGTATCCGCTGGGCGATCCGCGCGCCGCGTATCTGCTGGGAATTCTGTCGACGCTGGCGCACGAGAACCCGCAGCTGGACGCCATCCTGGCCGTGTGCACGGCGGCAGGCGAGTTGCTCGATGCCAGGCCGAATGCCGACCTGGCACTGGCCGCCATGGAGCTGGCGTTTGATTGGCCCGAGGGCGCGGGCATGAGCGTGTTTGCGCTGGCCCGCTCGGCCGGCTGGATCGCGCATGCGGTCGAGCAAGCCGCCAGCGCAGCCCTGATCCGTCCGCGTGCCCGCTACATCGGACGCCACCAGCGCGACTGAAAATAGTCGCTTGATTTATTACGCATACGTAGTAGTATACTCCGCATGCGTACCAATACCTCCCCCCAATCCGGCCTCCCCGATGCAGCAGCCTGCCCGCTGGGCGAGCGTTCGCCACGGCTGTTCAACCTGCTCAACCTGGCGCGCCAGAACCTGTTCCGCTCGGCCGACGCCGTGTTTACCAGCGAACTGGGATTTTCCGGCACGCAAGTCGTCGCCCTGTTCGCCCTGAAGGGCGAGGAAGGCTGCCAATTGAAAGATCTGGGGCGGGCGTTGCAACTGAAAAACTCGGCCGTGACGGGCCTTGTGGCGCGCATGGAAGAAAACGGCCTGATCGTGCGCGGCCAGTCGGCGCTCGACGCGCGCGCCGGCACCTTGCACCTGTCGCCCAAGGGCGGCGACGTGCTGGCCGCCGCCCTGCCCCTGCTCGACAGCCTGAATGCACAACTGAAAGCCGGTTTCAGCGAGGAGGAACTGGCCGTCGTCGCCCGCTTCCTGCTACACGCCTCGCGCCTGCGTTTTGCGCAAGATCAAGCTAACCCACAGGCAAAAGCCGGGGTCAGACCCTGAGGGTCTGACCCCGGTCATTGCCATTGGGTGAAGCATTTTCATACCCTCTTTCTAACCCACAGGAGTTACCCATGCACCCCAACGACATGACCGGCTTGCAACTGATGCAAGCTTTCGCGCAAGGCCTGTTTCCCCGGCCCGGCATTTCCAAGACCATGCCCATGGATGCGCACACGGTCGAACATGGCAGAGTCATCTTCACGGCGACGGCGAATGAAACGCACACCAATCCCATGGGCGGCGTGCACGGCGGTTTCGCCGCCACCGTGCTTGACACGGTCACGGGCTGCGCCACGCACACGGTCTTGCCGGCCGGCGAAAGCTACGGTACGACGGACCTGAACATCAAGATGTGCCGTCCCCTGCCCTTCAACGTGACGGTCTACGCGGAAGGCAAAGTCATCAATGCGGGCCGCAACCTGGTCATTTCGGAAGGCACCATCCGCGACGAGGCCGGTAAAGTGTACGCGCACGCGACCGCCACCTGCATGATCATCCGCCCCCGCGAGCAAGCGGCCGCCTGATACGGTTCGGCACCGCGACCTGATCCGGGGCGGGGACGCTGACGCGCTGTATGCCGCCGCCCTGTGAGATCGTGCGCGTGGCGGGGCGAGGCGGCCGGTATCCCCCTGTAGCAGTCGTCCGACTGATACAGCATGTGCCTGTACGCGGTGCCTTGTATCTTGTCCCTGCCGTGCCGGGCTTCTAGACTGGGGCCTTCTCCACGCTGCGACTGCCTGCCATGACCGACCTCCTGCCCCTGATGAGCTATTGCTTTGTGATGTCCGCCACGCCCGGGCCGAATAACGTCATGCTGGCCACCACCGGCGCCAATTTCGGCTATCGCGGCGCGCTGCCGGTGATCCTCGGCATCCAGGCCGGCATCTTTGTGCAGACCATGCTCATGTGCGTGGGGCTGGGCAGCGTGTTCGTCGCGTACCCGATGGCGCAGCAGGTACTGCGGATCGCGGGCGCGCTGTACCTGATGTTTTTGGCCTGGAAGCTGGCCGGCGCCTCGGTGGCGGGAAGCAGTGCACCGAAGGCCGTATCGTTTGCGCAGGCGGCGCTATTTCAGGCGCTGAACCCGAAGAGCTGGCTCAAGGCGATCACCATGGCGTCCGTCTTCATGCCTGCGCACAGCAACATGCTCGCCAGCGCGCTGCTGGTGTCCGTGACCGGCACCGTGGTGGGCATGCCGTGCAACGCCATGTGGGCGCTGTTCGGCGTGTCGATCCGCAGCATGCTGAAAGCGCCCCGCAACCAGCGCATCTTCAATCTGGTGATGGGTGGCATCCTGCTGGTCCTCGCAGTGATGTTTTTACGTTAAACTTCCGCCCATGTTCGCCATCGACCGCTCCTCACCCATCGCCCTGTTCAAGCAGATCGAGGCCGCATTGCGCCAGCAGATCGCGCAACGCGTCCTGCCTGGCGGGACCAGGCTGCCGTCGATCCGCCAGCTCGCCACGCAGCTCGCGGTCAGCACCAACACCGTGGTGGTGGCGTATGACAGGCTGGTGGCCGCCGGCGTCATCGATACGCACGGCACGACAGGCTTCTTCATCTGCGCGCCAATGGACGCCAGCCGCGCCATCCCCGACGAGGTGGCGCTGGAAGCGGGCCAGGAGCAGGAGCCGGTCTGGCTGAGCCAGCAAGTGAACGACCAGCGGCCGGGCGTGCTGCTGGCCAGCAGCGGCGCCCTGCCGCCCACCTGGCTGCAGGATGCGCTGCCGGCGGCCGCCGTACAACGTGGCCTGGCGCGCAGCGCGGCCGGCATGGCCTCGCGCTGTCCGCCGCAAGGGCTGGCCGAACTGCGCGAGCAAATCGCGCTGCTGATGCGCGGCATCGGCATTGCCGCGGACGCCGGCCACATCCTCACCACGTTCGGCGGCACCCATGCCATCGATCTGATCTGCCGCACCTTCCTGCAGCCCGGCGATACGGTGCTGGTGGAAGACCCCGGATACTTCCTGATGTTCGGCCGGCTTCGCCAGGACGGCGTGCGCCTGGTACCGATCCAGCGCCGCCCCGATGGCCTCGACCTGGACGAACTGGAAGCGGCCTGCCGCGTGCACCGTCCGCGCCTGCTGTTCATGCAGACGGCCTTGCACAATCCCACCGGGTGGAGCAGCAGCGCCGCCAACCTGCACAAGGTGCTGATCATGGCGCAGCAGTACGGCTTCCTGATCGCCGAAGATGACGTGCACGGCCATTTCCAGCCGGGCCACAGCACGCGGCTGGCGTCGCTGTCCGGACTCGACGGCGTGATTTACTACTCCAGCCTGTGCAAGGCGCTGAGCCCGGCCCTGCGCATGGGCTACCTGGCCGCAGCACCCGCCCTGCTCAAGCTGCTGATGCGCACCAAGATCCATTCGATCATGACGTTGCCGGCGCTGAACGAATACGTGTTGCTGGAAGTGCTCAAGGCCGGCAACCTGCGCAAGCACCTGGAGCGGCTGCAACGCAAGATCATGGTGGCGCGCAATGCCAGCACGCGGCAACTGAGCGCGGCTGGCGTGCTGTTCGAGCAGCCCGGCGACGCAGGCATTTTCCTGTGGGGCAGCATGCCCGAAGGGCTGGACGTGGACTTGCTGGTGCAGGACGCCTACCGCAACAAGATCCTGCTGATGCGCGGCGCCGCGTTCTCGGCCAACGACACACCCGACCAGCACATCCGCTTCAACGTCGCCTTCAGCCAGCATCCGCGCGTAAGCACCTACCTTGAAGAACGCCTGCGCGCGGTGGCTGGCGCGCGCTCAAGCCTGGCCCGCGCCAGCGCCGCCGCCAGCATCGCGCGCAAGGATGCTTAGCAGGATTTGTTGTCCCCGGATTCCTGGCCGGCATCGCCTTCGATAGGCTGCCTCATGCGGTTGAGGTCGTTGCAAAGCTACTCGCCTGTCTACTTCTTGCCAAAGGAATAACAACGCCATACACTGAAGCATTCAGGACGTCCGTTATCGGTCTATTGTGTTGAAAAATGCGGGTATGTTGATGTTTAGATAGAAATCCTGCCAGCCTGGACTGGCCAGAACCGACGCTATTGAGCGATCACCGACTGCTTGGAGGTCTGAGACAGACCGAAATGGTTGCCGCTCGACATTTTCAACACAATAGGCCAATAGCGGCCCTTCGCGTTTTTGCACTTTGCGATGATCATTGACCTAAAAAAGTCTTGTGCACCTTTACGAAAATTGAATAAACTACAAATTATGACTCCGTACAAAAAACTGAAGCTTGCAAACGCCCTCATGCTTTTCGGAGTCGTTGTAATTATCTTTGGCTTTTACCGATTCTTCGCAATAGTCGCCCCAGCCCCCTTCAGGATGAGCACGGTAGGCGAAGGACTTCTGATCTTGGGGCTTCTCGTAATTCCCGCACTGGTTACCAGCCTGTCGGGCTTTGCTTGGTCACTGATTGTAGAAAAGAGAAATCCATCGGCGCGAGTTCCGGGAACCTATGCTCTTCGCATAGTTGTCTTTATTATCCTTCTTGTTCCCATGGTGTTAGCGATTTACCGATCCTAGACAGATTAAATATTTGTAATAGGGAACTGATTTGATTTGGAAGTGTCCGCAGATTATCTGCATTGCGGCGAATGCAGCCTGCCGATGCAGCCGCTATATTTTCACCCTGGTAACCTGCTATGCTGAGCCGAACGGTTGGGTTCGGCCAAAACCAGACATTTTAAATTACTCCAGAACAGTTGGTGGTAGTGCCGCCGCTAATACCAACTAGCATTCCATCAGCAGCACGGACACTTCCGCTAGGCGCATTTTAGATTTTCAAACTGTACTGGGCTGATATTGCCAATTGTTGAGTATCGGCGCCGTGCATTGTAGAACCTTCTGTGTAGTAGAAAACATCGGCGCGTAATTCATCCCAGTCCGGCAGTTCCTCTTGCTAAACCGTTCTGTTTTCAGCGTCGAGAAGAATCTTCCAATCGCGGCCTTGTTCCAGCAAGTTCCTCGCCTAGTGAAGACTTGGCGATCTTCTATCGAAGCAGTACTGGAGAATGCATTGATTGGCACATACGAAATAGCAGACTTGTACTCGATAGGCATACCTGGAGTTGAAGTTGCGGGGAAGGAGTTTCAACTGCGCGACCTGCATGAGATGATTGGTATTGAAAGAAACATGACCTGTTTTATGTTTCGGAACAACAGTAAAGCTGAAACTGACTACGGACACATGGTCACCGGGGTTCTGTTCAACAAAGTTGACATGAACGAGCAAAAAGACGAGCTTGCGAATAGTAACTCAGCTTATAACGATCTAACGGTTCTGCGCATAGACTGCCGAGATCCTGCGCTAACTGTTCAACAAAGAAAGACTTTAAAGTACAAGGGCGTCGCTATCAAGGACCTCCTTAAGATCTCTTACGCAACATTTAATCGCCATCCGCTCCGTCACCCAACAGGCAAGAAAAGTGTGCCGAACATTGTTTTAGTTGAAGCTGACTTTTCAAAGATAGACGCACAGAAGCTACTAGTAAATTATCTGATCATGAAACATAACGGCGGAACTGCGTTGATCGATTATGAAAAAGAAGACTTGGTCGGAACAATGCTGGGGATGCGAAACAATACAATCAATAATCGCCTCCTTGAAACTTTTGGCTTTACTGTGAAGTCTGCAAGCGAGAACGTCAACATTCAACTTGCATCGTTGAACGCGAAAGCTGCACGAAATGCTCTGACCAAGGAAGAGTTAGAAGCCAAAGCCAGCTACGAATTCGTTAAGCGAGTAGCGGCACTTGGCGCTGTATGCGCTGAGTTTGAGAGAGCGAAATCAGGAGACCGGTCATTGACGTTAGACAGTGATGCTGCGCAAAGTATACTTGCTAACGCCATTGAGTTTGCCCCGTCTGTTCTACTGCACGGGAAAAATCAAGTCTTCTGGGATTTGCAATCCTACCTGCACATTGTAATTCGACACATAGATGCCTATCAGGTTGGTAATTTTAAGGGAAAGACTGTCCTTCCTTATGAGCTGACGGACCTTAAGGACCTGATCGAGAAAGTCTTAGATAGTATTCGCGAAGAGCTTGCTCTTCACTTCGCGACGAACTCGGGAGAGTTTGTCAGATCAGGGCGCATGGCAGTACTCTTCAATGGAGATTACTTCATCTTAAGGATCGATCCTAATGGACGCCTTAGCCAGTTCTACAGTCCTTAGCACATAGCAGCAAGGTAGATGAAATCGCACACATTTTTCGAACATTACTTCCCATGCGCGGCTATTAGTAGATTGGTCAGCCTCGCACAGGTAACCCGAACCCAGGCAAGTTGGACCAATTTACTGTCCAGCTTGGGGCGAAAAAAGACATACTAAGCCATGGTGCGAGCATTAGGTGTCCATCCTGTTCGCCGCCAGACTGATGCCGGCAAAGCGCTGTCGGTCGCCTCAGCCCGCCGTCTTTTTCTTCGCCTTCAATAAACTCCCCGCCGCATTTTCCTCGAAGCGCCCCGCCTCTTCTATATAACCATGCACGGTGCCGTCGTGGCGCCATCCACCCTGGCGCTTGATGGCCTGGAAATCGGCGCCCGCGCGGTGGGCGCTGGTGGCCATGCCGCGGCGCAGGCTGTGGCTCGACAATTCCGGCACGTAATCGAGCGCCGCCAGCCTGGCGCAGCTTGCCAAGATCGTGTTGATGCTGCTGGCGTGCAATCCCTTCGCTCCCACATGGCCCCACTGATTCACGGTACGCAAGAGCGGCCCCGTGCGGATATGCGCCACGGTGAGCCATGCGCGCAGGGCTGTTGCCGGACAGCAGACGCCGTCGCCGAACGGGATCGCCTTGACGATACCCTCCCCCAGTTGGTCCGTTTTCGAGCGGGGCAAGGTGATCACCATGCCCTGCGGCTCCCAGCTCACGTCTTCCAGCATCAATCCCGCCAGTTCGCTGCGGCGGAAACCGCCAAAAAATCCCAGTTGCAGCAAGGCGCTGTCGCGCAAGGCCTTGACGCTGCCCAGCGCGGCCAGCCTGGACACGATCAACTCCAGGTCCTCCAATGGCAGCGCCTTGGCCTTCTTTTTCGGCTTGCCGTGCAGGCGGGCGATGCCGGCCAGGGTCTTGCGCACGGTGGGCGTGGACGCGGGATCGGCAAAGCCCTGGTACACATGCCATTGCGACAGGGCCGTCAGGCGCAGCGCCAGGGTGCGCGCGTTCAGGCTGTCCGCATACGCCAGCAGGTAGCGGATGACGCTCGACTCGTCGGCGGGCAGCGCCCCGCCCCAGGCCTGAAAGTGGCGGATGGCGGAACGGTAGGTGCGGCGCGTGTTGTCCGACGTGGCGGCGGCGAGAAACGCCTGGTGGCGCGCGGCCAGCTCGGCATCGATCAGGGCGCCGTGTAATGGCGCAGCGGCGATGGCGGCGTTTTTCGGCACTTTTAGCACGCCAACACGGCGTTTCTGGAGGGGCAAATCGGGCATGGCGGTGGCGAAATCGCGGTTTTGTACTGGGAGACACGCAGAATACCATGCCAAACACCCCCATAACACGCGATAAGCGATCTTATCGCGACTTATATTTTTCAAAAATTATTAAAATTTATATCGTAATATTATTTGATATTACGTATCATGTAATACGTTACTAAATTTCGCTCATAGGTGGTTTCATGGCCCGCACCGGCATTCTGTACTCTGATGTTATGAAAGCAGCCCAAATCGTCGCAGCCGATGGACGCAACCCCACGGTCGACAGCGTGCGCGAAGCGCTGGGTAGCACGGGCAGCAAGAGCACCATCGCTCCTCTGTTAAAACGCTGGAAGGAAGAATTTCAGGGTGCGGGCGCCGTGAAAACGGAGGGCGGCTTGCCGGCCGAGCTGATGGAAGCGATGCGCGGCGTGTATGACAAGCAGCAGCGCGATGTGGCGCAGCAGCTGGAAACGGGCATGCAGCAGAATCGCGCCGAACTCGATGCGGCGCTGGACAAGCTGAAGAAGACGGAAAACGAACGCCTGAAGCTGACGGAGGCGCGCGCCGCTCTCACCCAGGAATTGCGCGCCACCCAGCACGCGCTGGCACAACTGAAGGAAGAACATCATTTTCGCGCCGTCACCCTGGCCACCTTGCACAGCGACAACGCGGGCCTGACGCAGCGTCTGGCCGACCGGGGCGAGGAAATCGCCGCCCTGAACCGCCAGCTGGCCCAGGTGCGTTCGCAGTTCGACCATTACCAGGAAGCGGCGGCCACGCAGCGCAGCGAAGAACGCGCGCTGGCGCAGCAACGGATCAGCCGGCTGGAACAGGACAACGCCCAGTTGCAGCAGCGCCTGCAAGGCCAGCAAGCGACTTTGGTTCAGCAAGACATGCGCCTGGCGCAGCTGCAGGCGGAGCAAACACGCTTATCCAGCGAAGCGGCCGCCGACCGCGCAGCGCTGGCCACCGTGCGCCCCGAGCGCGACCAGTTCGAATTTCAGTATCTGCAGGCGGCCGCGGCCGCCGACGCCCTCCTGGCCAAGCTCGATACGGCCCTGCTGGCGCTGAACGACGCCAAGGTGGCGCTGGCCGCGCAAGACCGCCAGCTCGACATGCTGGCGGAACATGGGCAAATAGCGCAACAGAAAATGGGAGCATTGGCGCAGGAGCGCGATGGCTTGTTGCGCGACCATGCCGGCATGGCGGCCAGGCTGGCCCTGCTCATGGATAGCCAGGAGAAACGCGATTTTTGAACCCGTCTACATGCTCCGGGGTTGATATGATGGCCTGAGGACGGGCTACAGGCGGCGATTCAGCACGCTGTCGATGTCGTGGGTGGTCAGTTCAAGGTTGACCACGCCGTCTTGCAGCCAGTAGCCATCACCTCCCCTTTGCAGTGCATTCATGTCGAGCGTGCCCAGTGCTGGCGCGATGGCGCCGGCGAGCAAGGCCGCCACGTCGTCCCATGCCGTATACAACAGCTTCAGATACCAGCCGTCGTCGTGGGCAAAGGCAAGAAAGCGGCCGCGCAAGGCCGGCAGCTGCGTCAGCGCGCCACGGTGGCCGAGCAGCGCGGCCAGGTCCGCATCGCCGGGGACCGGCGGCGCGCCCCGGTAATCGGCCCAGGCATGGCTGCCGCAGGCGTACAGGTCTTCCTGGGCCAGGGCCGCCAGTTGCTGCCGCGCCACCGTCTGGCAGGCGGCAGGTTTCCTGGCCGTGCCGGCGCTGCCCTTGCGCAGCACGATGCCGTCCGCCTCCTGGAGCGCGGGGATCACATCCTTCAATTCGATGCCGGAAGCGACAATCATGCGCGCCACCGGGTCGTGCCAGATATACAGATAATGTCTCAAGTGTTCGTCCGCTTTGGTTTCCGTGCTGTATTTGCCGTCACGGCGGCGCGGATCAGCGCCTTGCATGCTGCGGTATCGAGAGTGCCCGGTACAGCTTTTTTCATGGCTGATATCTCTGTTCCTGCCGCCTGCCTTACAGCGCTGGATCGGCCATGCAACTGGCCAGCGCAGCAATAAACTGGTCGCGCAAGGCCTGGTACTGCGCATCCGTCGCGAATTCCCGTTTGTCCGCTGGCTGATTGAGCAGGTAGGCGGTGGCGACCGTCCCGCTGGCGGCATGCAGCAAGGTGTATAGACTGATCACGCCGGACGATCGCGTGATATAGGGGTTGTTCAATGCTAGCACTTCCACGCCCTGGCGCGTGTCCGTCTCCAGCGGCACCAGCTGGGGCGGCTTGCTGTTGGCCGACATCTGCTGCATTTGTGCCAGGATGGTGTCGTGGTCGGCGGCAAACCGGCCGTCGGCGCTGCGTTCGATTTTCAGATTCACGAACGGCAAGCTGCCCTTGTGGAACAACATCAGCCGATAGCCGTCGGCCACCGATACCCGGCCTTCTCCCGTTGCCAGCTTGACGCTGCGCGTCGTCACGTGCGCGGGCAAGCGGTCTTGCTGCCGGAACTGGAATTCGCTGCGGTTGATGCATTGCGCCAAGGGCCCCAAAGGATCGGCCGTACGGTCTTGCGCCTGGGCGACGAGTGCGGCGAGCAGTGCGGGGATGGCAAGCAAATGGCGGTGCTTCATGGGCGATACCAGTCATCGAATTAATGTACGGCGAGCATAACCGTCCGTATTACTAGAAAGCAAATGTTTAGTTGCCATCCTCTAAACGCCCGTGGGGCTAGCTTCTTAATATGAAATTCACCTTGCCTGCGTAGCATTCAAATTGGCAAGGCTCTCATTGTGCAGCGCCTGCCCTTTTCAGGCAGAACCATGAATGACATCGCTTTAAGCTTGCGCCACGGCGCCGCCGTGCTGCCCGCAGTGCTACCGCAGCGCGCCAGCGGACACCGCCTGAAAGCGGCGCTGGGCGCCCTCTTCTTTCCCCGCCAGCGCACGCGCTGGCAAGCTTTCCTGGGCAGCATGCCGGGCTTGAGCTCGCTGGCGCAGCTGCATCCCTGCCTGCGCTTCAAGATTTACCGGCCTTATGCTTCGCGCCAGCTCGGTTGCGCGGATCGCCTGGCCTTGCTGGAAGGGCACTACCGCTTCCTGTGGCAGGCCGGCGCGCGCGCGCTGGTCGAGCGCGCCGCGCGCCAGTCCGTCGTGCTGGCCGCGTTCGAAGGCAAGGATGGGGCACTGTACCGTTTGCAACTGACGGCCATCTACGACAGCTACCGCGAGGGCGAACTGTGCCTGCGCCTGACGCGCGACAGCCAGCCCCTGTACCTGGCCAGTTTTTTGTTCCTGCCGCGCGCCGACGGCGTCTCCTTGCAACTGGGCGCGCTGCAAGGCTTGCGCTCGGAGGCGGGCAAGCTGGCCGTCAAGGAAGCCACGCGGGCGCTGCACGGTTGCCGTCCGAAAAACCTGATGGTGGCGGCCTTGCGCGACTTCGGTGATTTTTTTGCCTGCACCAACCTGTTCTTGGTCTGCAATGACAACCGCATCGCCCTGAATGCGCGCAGGCGCCGCCATATCGCCGCCGACTACGACCATGTGTGGCAGGAACTGCACGCCCTGCGCATGCGCGACGGTAATTATCACTTGCCTTGCGCGCCCTACCGGGTGCCGGACTTGGCCGAGGTGCCATCGAAGAAACGCGCCGATGTGCGCCGGCGTGGCGAATTGCTGCTCAGCATGGCCGCCGACATGCGCGGGCAGCTGGCGCATTTGCTGGAAACGCCTGCGGCGAGTAACTTTTCAATGTAGCAAGAATGACAGAAAACTCAGGCAACCTTCATGTAATCGGCCTATGCTCGGCATGCACGCCAGCCACCTTATCCAGGCGCCGGCGTGCATTCGGCCCACCCTGGACAAGGTTTCCCATGACACCCACTTTCTCCCTCCTCCCCCTTTGCCTGCTCGGTAGCGCCGCCCTGGCCGCGCCCATCCTCGACGATGCCGTGCGCCAGCGCGCCGAGGAACTCACGCGCACGGGCATGCATGCCAGCATCGTCATTGCCGTACTCGATGGCAAGCACAGCGCCGTGTACGGCTTTGGCAGCGTGCAGGCTGGCAAGCACATCAAACCGGGTGCCGATACCGTCTACCAGATCGGCTCCATCACCAAGACCATGACGGCCTTGCTGCTGGCCGACGCCGTCGCCGAGAACAAGGTCACACTCGACGAACCGGTGGCGACATTATTGCCAGGCTATACGCTGCCCGCCTTCGACGGCAAGACGATCAGCCTGCTCGACCTGGCCACACACTATTCTTCGCTGCCGCGCCTGCCGGACAACTTCGCGCCGAAAGACCCGGCCAATCCGTATGCCGATTACACGCAAGCCAAACAGCGGCAGTTTCTCGCCGCCTACCGCCTGCCGCATGCGCCAGGCACGGCATTTGACTATTCGAACATCGGCTATGCCGTGCTGGGCACGGCCCTGGCGGCGCAGGCCGGCAGCAGTTATGAAGCGCTGCTGCAAAAGCGCATCGCCGTGCCGCTCGGCATGCGCTCGACTTCGAACACGCCCAGCCACGGCATGCTGGCGCGCCTGGCGCCCGGCCATTTGCTGTCGGGCGAGCCGACACCGGCCTGGCAGCTGAACGTGGTGGCGCCTGCCGGCGGCGTGTATTCAAGCGCGCGCGACATGGTTGCCTACCTGCAAGCGTATATGTTCAAGCCGCTGCGCCCGTATGCGCTGGCGATCCAGCCGCAGCGTCCGCTGGCGGCCGACGGCGACACGAAGATCGGCCTGGCCTGGCTGCTGGAGCAGCAACAGGGACAAAGCTACGCCTGGCACAGCGGCCAGACGGGCGGCTACGCCAGCTATGCGGCGTTCACCACGGACGGCAAGCGTGGCGTGGTGGTGCTGACGAACACGGCGCGCGATGTCGATGCGCTGGGCTTGTCCGCCTTGCTGCCAGGCACACCGTTGCCGCCGCTGAAAAAACCGCAAGCCGCCATCGCGCTGCCGCGTGCCGCGCTGACCGAGTACGTGGGCGAGTATCCGTTGGGCGAGGAATTCACGTTGACGGTGACCTTGGGCAAGAACGGCCTGGAAGCGGCCGGCACCGGTGTCGGTTCGGCGCCCCTGTTTGCCAGCGCGAAAGACCAATTCTTCTTCCGCGCCATCGAGGCGGAACTGGCTTTTACGCGCGATGCGGCGGGCAAAATAGTCAGCGCCGTGCTCACGCAAGGCGGGCAGGACGTGGTCTTGCCGCGCAAACCGTAAAAATCAAGCTGCCGGGTCTTGCATGAATTGTTCGACCCGCTCGACAAACGCCGCCTTGCTGCGCGTGCGAAATTCGCCCAGGAAGGCGTCGCTGCCCCGGACGATCTTGCCGTGGCGGTCGTATTCCACCTTGCCCATCTCCAGCACGAATTCCCCTTGCGGATCGTCTTCCGGCTCGAAGTGCGAATTGAAGCAGTAGCCCGTGTCGCGGCTATGGCCCCACAGCAGCAGCGCGCTGCTGAACCATTGCATGGTGTCCGGCCCCGGTTCCACCTCGAACAGGGTATTGACGGTGATGTGCCAGCCGCCCGGTACGCGCAGCGCTTGCAAGGGATAGAGAAAGCGCGGCTGTTTCATGGGGGCGAAGGCGCGCGGCGCTTCCCGTAAAAGGTGAGGAACTCTGCGGCAGGCAGCGCTTTGGCAAACAGCCAGCCTTGCCCGAACTCCACTTTACGTTCGCGCAAATAGTCGGCTTGCTGTTGCGTTTCGATGCCTTCGGCCACGATCAGCATGTTCAGGGTGCGCGCCATGTCGATGATGTGCGGCGTGACGCTGCTGGTGGCGGCGTCCGTGCCGATGGTGTCGACGAAGGATTTGTCGATTTTCAGGGCGTCGAGCGGCAGGTTTTGCAGGCTCGACAGGCTGGAGTATCCCGTGCCAAAGTCGTCGATGGCCACCGCGTGGCCGCGCGCCCTGGCCTTGTCGATGGTGGCGCGCGCCGCTTCCACGTTGATGAAGCCCCGTTCCGTCGCTTCCAGCCAGATCTGCTGCGCCTCGATGCACGTGCCGTCCAGGGCGCGTTCCAGCACGTCGAGCACCCGGCCCGTCTCGATATCGCTGGCGCACAGGTTGATGGCGATATGCAGTTTGCGGTCGGCCAGCAGCGCGGCGCGCATGTCGGCGATGACGCAAGCGATCACCTGGTCGGTGATGGGCAAGATGAGGTCGCTTTCCTCGGCGACGGGGATGAACAGGTCGGGCCGTATCATGCTGCCATCGGGACGGCGCCAGCGTATCAGCGCCTCGGCGCCCACGCACACGCCCGTATCGAGCGCGATGATGGGTTGATAATGGACAAAGAATTCGCGCCGCTCGACCGCCGTTTCCAGTTCGCCGCGCAGCGACAGGCGGCGGCGCGACAGCCAGATGACGATGCCGACAATAAAGGCGGCCATCAGCAGGCCCATGGGCAGGAGCAGCAACTGTTCGCGCCGCAGCCTGTCGTTCAGCTTGCTGCGCGGCTCGATCATGACGGCCGTCAAGCCATCGCGGTACAGCAACGCATGGATGCTGTCCTCGTGCGCCAGCTTGTCTTTCGCCCCCGTGCCGGCAAGCAAGGCTTGCACCTGCGCAGCGTCGGGATGGTGCAAGGTGTCGAGTACGGCTCCCTTGCCGATGGCCACGGCCATCTGGATATCGCTGTCGACGATGACGTCGGAAAAGCGCTCGGGATCGATCAGCACCTGATAGGCGCGGTAACTCAGCCCCACCATGCGCTTGCCGCCGCTGACGATGGGGCGCAGGTTGAAATCGAGGCCCATGCCGTTGGCCAGGGTGAAGTCGGCGGGCGTGATGGCGATGCGCCCTGCCTCGATACCTGTCGACGTGCATTTGAGCAAGCCGTTTTCCACATACCCGATATCGTCGATGCTGCGTGTGGTCATGGTGATGCGGCGCAGCTGCTGGATATGCGCTTCCGAGCACGGCGCCAGGTCCAGCGCATCGGCACTGCGCAGGGCGACGCTGGCCGAGGCGATGGAACGGTGGGCGCGCTCGAGCGCGTAGCCGGCCAGCAGGCGCAGGCGTTCCTGCTCGCCCTGCTCTGCGCGCACGGACGACAGGTAAAAAGCCAGACTCAGGGGAGCTGCCACGCCGATGACGGCGACCAGCACGCTCGTGACGATGATGCGTTTTCTGCGCATATGATTACCTGCGGTAGTTATATGAATGCCATGTATTGCTCGATGGCATCATATTACAAGCACAGGCCGTGTACTTGAATATTGCTGAACAGTTACACTTTTTCCGCTTGTTGCACGGGCCTGGCCAGCACGAACACCAGCGCCGCCACCACGGCCGCCAGGCCGCCAGCCAGGTACAGCACGCTGGCAAAGCCGTCGATGAAGGCGTGACGCGCCGCTTCCTGCGCCACGGCCTGCATGGCGGGCGGCAGCTGACTAAAGGCCTCGGCCGCGTTGCCGGCGACGATGCGCCCGATCATCTCGGGCGAGGCCTTCAAGCCATGCAACCACGCCAGCTTGTCGAACGAGTCCGCCGTGCGCATGGCCAGCACGGCGCCCAGCGCGCCCACGGCCAGCACGATGCCGACAAAGCGCGTGGTGGTGCTGATGCCCGAACCCATGCCCGTGCGCTCGCGGGGAATGCAGGCGAGGATGGCCTTTTGCGTCGTGCCATTGAGCAATCCCGCGCCCGCCCCCGTGACGATCATGCCGGCCGCCACCCAGCCATACTGCAGGCTGGCGGCGGAGAGCGCCGTGGCAACGTTACCCACGGCGACGATCAGCAAGCCCGTCACCAGGATGCCGCGGTCATCCAGAACCCGCATGGCGCGCGGTGCCAGGCGCGACAGCAGCACCATGGCGACGGCAAACGGCAGCATGGCGCAACCGGCCAGCACGGCGGAAAAGCCGAAGGCGTTCTGCAGGTACAGCGGCAAAAACGTCATCATCACCTGCGCGGCGATGGCGTAGCCGAACATGCCCAGCACGGCGCCGACGAACACGCGCCGGCCAAACAGCGACAGATCGACCATCGGTGCGCGCTGGCGCCGTTCCACCAGCACGAACACCAGCAGCAGCGCCGCGCCGGCCGCAAAGCGCAGCATGGTGGCGTGACTGGACCAACCCGCCACGCTGGCGTCGATCAAGCCCCAGATGATGCAGAACAGGCCGGCGGAGAATAATGCCGCGCCGAATGGATCAAAACTGGCGTTGGAGGCATCTTTCGATTCATCCACGTGCTTGCGTACCAGCAGCATCAGGATCGCGACGACGGGCAGGTTCAGGTAGAAAATCCAGCGCCAGTTGATGGCGCTCGTGATCAGGCCGCCCAGCAGCGGTGCCACCGTCATGGCCACTCCCATGGCCGCGCCCCACACGGACCAGGCGCGCGCCCGCTCCTTTTCCGCGTGAAACGTGTGGCCGATGACGGCCAGCGCGGACGTCAGCAGCAGCGCCGCGCCGAGGCCCTTGATGGCGCGCGCCATGTTGAGCACGAACGGCGTCCACGCCAGACCGCACAGCAGGGAGGCCAGCGCGAACACGGCCAGGCCATACAGCATGACCTTGCGCCGGCCCAGGCGGTCGGCGATGCTGCCTGCCGGCAAGAGGAACGAGGCGAACGCGAGCATGTAGGCGCTGACCACCCATTCCACGTCGACGAAGCTGGCGTTGAGCGAGCGGGCGATCGAGGGCAGCGAGACGGCCACGACGTTGGTGTCGAGCATGATCAGCGCGCACACGCCCGAGCACGTATATAAGGTCCAGTTGGTATTTTTCATGCCTGTATTTTAAGCAGGCTGGTATTATTTTCTGTTATAAGGCAAGCGCCTTATAATTCACCGATGGTGAATACAGACAAAGACATGGAATTGCGGCATTTCCGCTGCGTGCTGGCCGTGGCGCACAGCCTGCACTTCGCGCGGGCCGCTGCGGAACTGGGCATTTCGCCGCCCGCGCTGACCAAGCAGGTGCAGGAAACGGAGCAGTTGCTGGGTACGCGGCTGTTCCAGCGCAGCAAGCGCGCCGTGTCCCTGACGGCGGCCGGGAAATTGTTCGTCATCGAGGCGGCGCGCGCGCTGGACCAGCTGGCGCAGGCGCAGGATGTGGCGCGGCGGGCGGGACGGGGCGAGCTGGGACGGCTGGAAATCGGCTACGTGGCCTCGGCCGCCTACTCAGGCGTGCTGCAAAGCCAGTTTGCCCGCTTTCGCGCCAGCCACCCGGGCATTCACATCGGTGCGCGCGAATACGCGATGGATGCCCTGCCCGGTTTGCTGGACCAGGGCCGCGTCGACCTGGCCTTCGTGCGCCCGCCCCTGCACTTGCCGGACGGCATCGACATGGTGGTGTTGCTGCGCGACCGCTTCGTGCTGGCCGTGCAGGCCGACAGCCCGCTCGCCCGCCTGGACCTGGCGGAACCGGCCGCGCTGGCGCAGCAGGCCTTCATCGTGCCGGAACAGGAATTGGGGACATTGGAAGTGAGCCGGCGCGGCGGCTTTGCGGCGCAGGTGGTGTCGCGCCCGGGCAGCCTGGTGGCCGTGCTGACGGAAGTGTCGCTGGGCGTGGGCTGCGCCATCGTGCCCCACTCCGTGATGGCCAGCGTGCAATTGCCCGGCGTGGTATTTCGCGAGCTGGCAGCGCCGCAGATCAGCTCGGAAATCGCCGTGGCCTTCCGCCGCCACGAACAGGCGCCCGCCGCGCGCGCCTTCATCGCCCAGCTGCGCGCTGTAGCGCTGTAACGCTGGCGTAGCCTCAGTTCTTCAATACGGCCACGGCGTAGGTGCAAGCGGCGGCCGTTTCATTCCTGAACACGCAGTCCGTGGGCGGCCCCAGCTCCAGGCAGTCGCCCTCATCCAGCACGTGGCGCGTATCGCCTTCGATGAAGACGAGGCTGCCGCTGAGCGACCAGATCAGCTGGCGCCGCGCCACATAGGCGGCGGCCGGCATGGCCACCACGGCGCCGGGTGGCAAGCTGATATGCACGAGGTCGAGCGGCATGTCGGACGCGGGCGACACGTGGCGCCGCACATAGCCGCTCTGCGGGTCGACCCACACGGGCTGCTCAAGCTTGCGCAGCAAGCGCCCTGCGCGCATCTCGGCGCGGGCGATCAGTTCGGACATGCTCAGGCCGAAAGCGCCCGACAGCCGCGCCAGCAAGGTGGCCGTGGGGCTGCAATCGCCGCGTTCCACCTTGTGCACCATCGCGCGCGACACGCCCGAACGGGCCGCCAGCTCAGTCAGCGACCAGCCCAGGTTTTCCCGCTCGAGGCGCACCCTGGCGCCGATGCGCTGGTTCAATTCGTCTGGTTTAGTGGACATATATTAGCTTCCATTCGGATTCTATTGGACAAGGCGTGGGCGGCAATCTATGATTTGTCTATTATAGTAGACGACCAGCAAGGAGAACAACATGCACATACGCGACGCCCATGCGGGCGACATCGACGCCATCACGGCCATCTACAACGATGCCGTCAGCAATACCCTGGCCATCTGGAATGAACGGACGGTCGATGCGGCCAACCGCGCCGCCTGGCTGGCCGACCGCCAGCGGGCCGGCTATCCGGTGCTGGTCGCCATCGATGCGCAAGGAACTGTCGCCGGCTACGCCTCGTTCGGCGACTGGCGCCCGTTCGAGGGTTTCCGCCATACGGTCGAGCATTCCGTGTATGTGCGCGCCGATCGCCGTGGCGCCGGCGTCGGCAAGGCCTTGATGGGGGAATTGATTGCGCGCGCGCGCGGCCTGGGCAAGCATGTGATGGTGGCGGGCATCGAAGCGGGCAATGCCGGCTCGATCGCCCTGCACAAGCAGCTGGGCTTTGCGGAAGTGGGCTTGATGCGGCAAGTCGGCACCAAGTTCGGCGCCTGGCTGGACCTGGCGTTTTTGCAGCTGCAGCTCGACACGCGCAGCGATCCGGACGGCATTGCGCCGCCCGGCTAAGGTCAGGCAGCCGTCAAGGATCGATCTCCGGTGGTGGCCGGCGCAGCGCCATATGTTCCCACACGGCTACCAGAACCAGCACGCAGCTGGTGATGCAGGCCAGGGTCAACGGTGAATACAGGCGACCGTAGGCCATCGGGATCAGTGCCAGAATGATCAGGATGCCCAGCAAATGCGACAGCGGCGGCGTGGCGCGGTCATTGCTGACCCATTTGAATAGCGCATTGCCGAGCAAATACAGGATCGGGCCGCCCAGCATGGCGCTGATGCCGGCAAAACTTGCTTCATCCGGATGCACGAGGGCCAGCTCGTCGGCCACGGCGGAAACGATCACGCCGCCCACGATCAGCACGTGGATATACGTGTAAGCCTTGCGGGCGATGCGGCCCGGGTCCTTCGAATGGGCGATGCGGTGGTGGCCCGCCTCGGCGCCCGTGTCGAAATAGATCCACCACATGGCGATGCTGCCGACCAGTGCAGACAGGAAACCGAGCCAGTTGCCGGGCGTCCATTCCAGCCCGGCAAACGTGGCGCCCGTCACCAGCAGAGATTCACCGAGGGCGATGATGACGAACAGGCCGCAGCGTTCGGCCATGTGACCGCCATCGACATCCCAGTCGGCCGTCGAGGAACGGCCCAGGCCCGGCAGGCCGAACTGCATCCATGGACCGGCCAGGTCGATCAGCAGGGCCGCGCCCCACCAGAAGAGGCGCTGCTCGGGCGACGCCACGCCGCCGGCAATCCAGAAGATGCCGGACAGCACGGCCCACAGCGCGATGCGCTGGAAATTGCGGCGGCGTGCCAGCTCCTCATGGCGCACGGCCCACCAGGCGAACAGGGGGCGGCCCACTTGCATGGCCACGTAAGCGCCCGCAAAACCCAGGCCCCGTGTGCCGAACGCTTCGGGGATCGAGGCGGACATGATCAGCCCGCCCAGCATCAGAGCAAACAGGCTGATACGCACGGGAATGCGCTCGGGATCGAGCCAGTTGGTTATCCACGACGTGAAAATCCACACCCACCAGACGGCCATCAGCAGCAAGCCCGTCTGTAGCCAGCCCATGGCGCTCAAATGCGCCAGCAAGCCATGCGACAGTTGCGTGACGGCGAACACGAACACCAGGTCGAAGAACAGCTCGATCATGCCCACCTTGCCGCTGTCCTGCCCGCCGCGCGTGCGCAACAGCGATTTTCTCAATTCCATGGCTACTCTTTCATTCAAGCTTGATTAAAACGTTTAACTGGCGACTTTTATAATGTGATTGGCGTCAACAAGGGCAAGCCGGCGAAGTGCGCCGCCAGGTTATCGACCACCAGTTGCCCCATCGCATGGCGCGTTTCCACGGTCAGGCTGCCCACGTGGGGCGTCAGCACGACGTTCGGCAAGGCGCGCAAGGCAGCCGGTACGCGCGGCTCGTCGGCGAATACGTCGAGAGCGGCCGCGCCCAGATGGCCATCCTGCAAGGCGGCGATCAGGGCATCTTCATCGATCAGGGCGCCACGGGCGATATTGATCAGGATGCCTTGCGGACCGAGCGCGTCGAGCACGCTGCGGTCGATGCTCTGGCGCGTGGCCGGCGTGCCCGGCGCGCAAACAAAGAGGTAATCGCTTTCCTGCGCCAGGGCCAGCAGGGATGCGGCGCGTGGCACGCTGGTGCCGGCAATGGCGCGCGGCTGGAAATAGCGCACGTGGACGCCGAAGGCGGCCAGGCGCAGCGCGATGGCTTGCCCGATCTGGCCGAAGCCGAAGATGCCGGCCGTCTTGCCGCGCAGGCTGGACGCTGGGGCGATCGCTTCGCGGCGCTCCCAGCCGCTGTCGCGCACGAAACGGTCGAGCGACACGATGTGCCGCGCACTGGCCAGCAGCAAGGCCAGCGCCACGTCGGCCACGTCATCCGTCAGCACGTTCGGCGTGGTGGTGACGGCGATGCCCCGCGCGCGCGCCTGGTCGAGCGCCACGCCATCGAGGCCCACGCCGTTGACGGCGATGATTTCCAGATGCGGCAACAAGGCCATGTCGGTGTCGCACAAGCCCAGCGCGCCCGTGGTGACGACGGCGCGGATGCCGGGTGCCCGTTCGCCCAGCCATGCGTGGCGCTCGTCCGCCGGCACTTGCCAGGCGTGATGGCAGGCGTATTGCCGCTCCAGCTGCGCGTTGACGGCAGCCGAGGGGCTGGGGGCGAGAATGAGGAGTTCGGGTGGCATGGGCGTCCGGGTCGGTGTCGGCAAGATTTGCAGACGCAACTTAGCATATTTGAGACCCTGCGGGGGATGGCATCGCCTGTTAGCACCCCTAAAACTCTGCCCGGGGCGTGGTTTTTGCCTGGCATGGATCACCCTTGCATCATGCGTAGGTCGGCTTGGCCCAACGGGCGCAAGCCGACAAGCACCGCCACAAAGATTGTCAGATTACGCTGCGCTAATCTGACCTACGCAGCTAGAACGCGGCCCGGCGCGCGATCTTGACCTGGTATGTATCTCCCGTACGCCATGCATAGGTCGGCTTAGCCCGCAGGGCGTAAGCCGACAGGCACCGCCACGAAGATTGTCAGATCGCCTCAACCCGGGCAAGGCACGCGTTTGACCTTGCCGCCCGTCTTGAACGGGTCGGCGCCTGCGCCCGGGTTCGCATCCAGACCATAGCAGGTGGCGCCGCCGGCACTGACGACGCGCGTGGCGGGCCGGCCATCGGCCGTCAGGTATTCCTCCACGCGGATGATGGGGCCGCCGCGCCAGGCGGAGGCGACCAGCTTCTGGAAGTTGCTTTCGCTCTTCAGGTCGGCTGCGGCCAGCCAGGGTTTGTCTTGTTTCAGTTCGCTACGCAGGGCCTTGTCGGCGGCGCCTGCCGCCAGCCGGGCGCGCATGCGCAAGTCGGCGGTGGATGGCGCAGTGGACGGCGCGTCAGGGAAATCCTCGGTGGGAGCTGTGATGGCTTCCGCTGCCACCGCAGGCGGTGCGAGGATGGCGGACGGCATGGCAGGCACCACACTGGCCCGCGCGCGCGGCAAGGGCGCCGGCATGGGCAGCGGCAAGGCCATCGGCGGCGTCTGCGGCGGCCGGGACGGCAGCAGTGTCATGAAAGCCACTTCCGTGTATTGCTTGAGCTGCCGCGCCGGCAGCAAGAGGAAGTACAGGCCCAGCGCGTGCATGGCCAGGATCAGCGCGACGGCCGCGCCTTTCAGGCTCAGGCCGTCCCGTATGCGCACGCGCATGGAGACGGACGGTAGATGGAATGGCATGCGGTTTCCTGTGGGCGCCGGGCGCGATGGCCCATTCTAGCGAAACTGTACGGCAAGCATTGATAAATCCACAAGGTATCGTCTGGCGCGCCCTTTTCCGCCAGATTCCAGTGCCTTGGCCCTCCAGGTGTTGTACGAATGGCGACTTTTTTTCAACATTCTCACACTTTCCCACGCGTTGCGCCACGCTGGAATATAATGATAATCATTCTCATCAATATCCCAACAACACCATGCGCACCTTCCGCCTCGCCCCTACCCCCTTCGCCCTGGCCGCCTTCCTGCTGGCCAGCAGCGCCGCCCAAGCCCAAACCACGCCGGCCGGCGACGCGCAAACCATGCCCACGGTGCTCGTCCACGCCTCCGCCGATGCCTCGGCGGAAGGTTTGTCGAAGGCGTATGCGGGCGGCCAGGTGGCGCGCGGCGGGCGCATGGGCATACTCGGCGCCGTGGACATGATGGACTCGCCATTCGGCAGCACCAGTTATACGCAGCAATTCATTGCCGATCAGCAAGCGCGCAGCGTGGGCGACTTGCTGCAGAGCGATCCGGCCGTGCGCATGTCGCGCGGCTATGGCAATTTCCAGGAAGTGTATGTGATCCGCGGCTTCGCCCTCGATTCCGATGATGTGGCGTATAACGGCCTGTACGGCGTCCTGCCCCGTCAATATGTATCGCCGGAATTGCTCGAAAGAGTGGAAGTGTTTCGTGGCGCCAGCGCCTTCCTGAACGGCGCGGCGCCGGGTGGCAGCGGCATCGGCGGCGCCATCAACCTGATGCCCAAGCGCGCCGGCAATGCGCCGCTGACGGAATTGACGGTGGGCGTGGAATCAGGCGGCCATGCTTACGCGGCCATCGACGTGGCGCGCCGCTTTGGCGACAACCAGGAATTCGGCGTGCGCGTGAACGCCGCCAAGCGCCAGGGCGAGACGGGCATCCAGCATGAAGGCCACGACGTGGGCATGTTTTCCGTGGGCCTCGACTATCGCGGCCGCGGCTATCGTTTGTCAGCCGATGCCGGCTACCAGAACTTCGACCTGACGTCGCCCCGTCCATCCGTCGGCATTGGCAGCGTGGCCGTGCTCCCTGGCGCGCCCGATGCCTCGAAGAACTTCGCCCAGCCCTGGAGCTATTCGAAGGAACACGATGTGTTCGGCACGGCACGCGCCGAGGTGGACGTCGCCAAGGACGTGGTGGCCTGGGCCGCATTTGGCTCCCGCTCGACCAAGGAAGCCAACAGCCTGGCCGAGCCGTCATTGACCTCGATCAATGGCGACGCCACGGTGTCGCGCTTCGACAATGCGCGCAAGCAGGAAATCCGCACGGGCGAAGTGGGCATTCGCGGCAAGCTCGTGACGGGCGCCGTCAAGCATACCCTCGTGGCCAGCTGGTCCGGTCACTGGAATGAGGCGAAGAACGCGTATGCCATCGGCGACGCGTTTGCCACCAATATTTACGCGCCCGTCAATGTCGCCGCGCCGGCAACCCCCTATGCAGGCGGCATCATGAGCGACCCGCGCATCACCCAGAAAACCATCCTCAGCAGCTATGCCCTTGCCGACACCATGGCTTTCCTCGACGACAAGTTGCTGCTGACCGTGGGCCTGCGCCGCCAGCAGATCAAGGATGCCGGTTACGACTACAACACCTCGGTGCTGCAAGGCAAGGCCTATGACGAGAGCGCCACGACGCCCGTGGCAGGCATCGTCTTCAAAACCAGCAAGAACGTGTCGCTGTACGCCAACTACATCGAGGCGCTGGTCAAGGGACCGGCGGCCACGGGAACGTATGTGGAAAACGGCCAGCGCTTCAATGTCGAGAACATGGGTGAGGTGTTTGCGCCGTACAAATCGAAGCAAAAGGAAATCGGCGTCAAGTATGACGGTGGCAAGCTGGGCATGAGCGCCGCCCTGTTCACTACGGCCAAGCCCTTGCTGGCCGTGGTCGGCAAGCGCGCCGAACTGGCTGGCGAGCAGCGCAACCGAGGCCTGGAGTTGTCGATTTTCGGCACGCCGATGCAGGGCGTGCGCCTGCTGGGCGGCTTGACCTGGCTCGATGCGCAGCAAAGCAAGACCGACGTGGCCGCCAACAATGGCAAGCGCCCCATCGGCGCGCCGGAAACACAGGTGAGCGTGGGCGGCGAATGGGACGTGCCCGGCGCGCCAGGCTTGAGCCTGAACGCCCGCGGCATCTACACCTCGACGCAATATGCGGACCTGGCCAACAGCAAGCAACTGCCATCGTGGACGCGCCTCGACATTGGCGCGCGCTACCTGACGCAAGTGGCGGGGCATGACGTGACCTTGCGCGCCCGTGTGGACAACGTGACGGACCGCAACTACTGGTCATCGGCCGTGTCGTCCTTTAATATCGGCACGCTGGTGCTGGCCGCGCCACGCACCGTCGTCGTCTCCGCCTCGGTCGACTTCTAAACGGTCACTCCATGCCCGGCAGGGGCGCCGCGCCGCGTGCGCCCCTGTGCAATCGCTTGTGCTTGGGCGACAATGCGCGCATGACACTGCGCCCCGCCCTCCTCTCCCTGTTGCTCTGCGCCACCGCCGGCACCGCCCTTGCCCAAAAGCAAGCCGCCTGCCCCTACGCCGCCTGGAAAAGCGGTTTCAAGGGCGACGCGCGGGCGCAAGCCACGTGTCTGCTGCGCCCTGTGAAACTGTATGCGCGCCTGGGCGACAGCGCGTCGCTGCCGGACTTCCTTGCCAGTCATGTCGGCCAGCGCACGGGCATCGCCCCGGCCCGCCTGCGCGCCTGGCTGGCGCAGCAATCGATCAGTGAAGCGGATGTGGGCGGCGCCGTCGATGCGCCATTGTCGCGCGCCGTGGGCCGGCTGACGGCGCCCATGGCACGCTTTTTCGTCATCCACGACACCAGCTACCCGAATTTCTTGTTAGGAACCGTTCCCGACCACATCAACGACGCCAGCTGGGACTTCAACGATTTTGCCTTGCGCAATCCGGCGCTGGGCGGCGGGCCGAAAGGCCATGTCTACGTGAACCGCCTCGGCGATTCATTGTCGGTGCGCGACTTTGGCACACCCGGCTACGCCAGCAAACTGGAAAAGGACAAGCCGTCGCTGACGGGCCTGTTCCTGCACGTAGAGCTGGTGCAGCCGCGCCGCTCCGTGCCCGGTGGCGGCAAGGGCAACGACGGGCTGGCGCCCGATCCGGGCTTTACGCCCGCGCAATACGACCGGCTGGCCCTGCTGTACTTCGCCGCCAGCGTGCGCAAGGGCACGTGGCTGATCCCTGCCTTCCACGCCGTGCTCGATACGGGCTTTGCGAACGGTCATGATGACCCCCAGAACTTTTCGCTGCCCGACTGGTCAGCCTCGCTTTCCCGCCTGCAGGCGGCCCTGCAGCAGGCAGATACTGGACAATAAGGCGTTTCCCTGGCGGCGGATTAGGCGCATACTATTCCGAGCATAGCCATTCCTGTCAGGGAGTTCAGGTGAATATTGCCACGGATCATCAGGCGGATCGCCAGGCCAGCGCACGCCGTCCACTGCAGCGCGCGCAGCGCCTCTTCGCCATGCGTGATGCCGTCCTCAGCGCCTGGGAACAGCGCGTGCGCGCCAGCGTGCGCGGCGCCGACCAGTTGCTCACGCCCATACTCATCAATACTCTGCCCGCCTTTTTCGATAACCTGGCCGAAGCGCTGACGCCGGGCCATCCGCGCGAAAACGCCGCCAGCAATAGCAACGTCCCCGCCGTGCATGGCAATGAACGGGCGCGCATGACCAATTACGGGCCGGAACAGGTGATCCAGGAATACCAGATCTTCCGCGACTGCTTCGCCGCCGTTGCGCATGCGTCCGGCATCACCCTGCGCCGCAAGGATTGGCAGGTGATCAACGCCTCGATCGACGTGGGCGTCCGCGAATCGATACGCGAATTTACCAGCATGCACGAAGGCTTCCGGCGCCGCATCGCGGCCGGCCTGTCGCACGACATGCGCAATCCCCTGGCCGTCATCAGCACCAGCGCCCAGTTGCTGCTGCGGCCAGCCGACCCGGAACGGGTGGTCTCGCTGGCGCACAAGATTGCCGAGCACAGCAAACGGCTCGACAGCATGATCGAGGAATTGCTCGATAGCCTCAGCTACCACCGGGGCCAGCAGTTGCCGCTGGCGCTGAGCCAGTTCGACGTCCTGCCGCTGGTACACGCCGTGGCCGGCCAGGTCAACCTGCAGCGGCCCGGAAAATGCCAGGTCAGCGGGCAAGCCGTCACCGGCTGGTGGTGCGAGAACTCGCTGCGGCGCGCGCTGGAAAACCTGCTGAGCAATGCCATCAAGTACGGTGACGACACGCCCGTCAAGGTGCACGTGGAAGCCGTGCACGAACGCCTGATCCTCACCGTCCACAATGGCGGCCACGCCATCGCGCCGGAACAGGCCGAGCGCATCTTCGACTACCTGCGCCGCGAGAACGACAGCCCCGCGCCGGGCTGGGGCATCGGCCTGCCCTTCGTGCAGAACGTGGCCGAAAGCCACGGCGGCAGCATCGCCGTCGACAGCGCACCCGAAACGGGCACCAGCTTCATCTTCGACGTCCCCGTCGATTGCCGTCCGTTCGTCCCGCCCGCCGGCGCTCCCAAGAGTGACAGCTAGCGCACCGAATTGGTGCGAACGGCAGCGTGACGCCACAAAAGTGCTCATGTTTACACCTTCCTGCAGCCGCGCTGTTGGCACGCTTCCTGCTGAGCTATACATAGACACGGCTCAAGGGAAATCACAACATGGCAAATTTTTTCAATGAAATGACTGCGGATGAGGTGGGTACGGACAGCAAGGTACGTGAACACTATCGTGAATTTGACAACTGGCTGGCGCAGCAATCGCCCGAGACCATCGCCCGCAAGCGGGCCGAAGCCGACCTGACGTTCCGCCGCGTCGGCATCACCTTCGCCGTGTATGGCGACGATGCCGGCACGGAACGCCTGATTCCGTTCGACACCATCCCGCGCATCATTCCCGCCGCCGAATGGGCGCAGATGCAGACGGGCCTGGTGCAGCGCGTGCAAGCCTTGAATATGTTCATCCATGATATTTATCATGAGCAAAACATCATCAAGGCGGGCATCATTCCCGCCGAGCAAATCTACAAGAATGCCCAATACCGCCCGGAAATGCAGGGCATTTCCGTCGCTTCCGACATTTACGCCCATATCGCGGGTGTCGATATCGTGCGCGCGGGCCAGGGCGAGTTTTATGTGCTGGAAGACAACTTAAGGGTGCCTTCGGGCGTGTCCTACATGCTGGAAGACCGCAAGATGATGATGCGGCTGTTCCCGGAACTGTTCGCCCGCAACCGCATCGCCCCCGTCGACCATTACCCGGACATGCTGCTCGACAACCTGCGCTCCGTCGCGCCCATGGGCGTGGACGACCCCACGGTGGTCGTCATGACGCCCGGCATGTATAACTCGGCCTACTTCGAGCATGCGTTTCTGGCCCAGCAAATGGGCGTGGAACTGGTCGAAGGCAAGGATCTGTTTGTCAACGACAATTCCGTCTACATGCGCACCACGCGCGGCCCCAAGCGCGTCGATGTCATTTATCGCCGCGTGGACGACGATTTCCTCGATCCGCTGGCCTTCCGCTCGGACTCCTCGCTGGGCGTGCCTGGCCTGCTGTCCGTGTACCGCGCGGGAAGAGTGACGCTGGCGAACGCCATCGGCACGGGCGTAGCCGACGACAAGTCGATCTACCCGTTCGTGCCCGACATGATCAAGTTTTATCTGTCGCAGGAGCCGATATTGAACAACGTGCCCACCTACCAGTGCCGCAAGAGCGCCGATTTGTCCTACGTGCTGGCGAACCTGGCAAAGCTCGTCGTCAAGGAAGTGCATGGCGCGGGCGGCTACGGCATGCTGGTGGGGCCGGCGTCCAGCGCCGCGCAGATCGAGGACTTCCGCCAGCGCCTGCTGGCCAATCCGGGCGGCTACATCGCCCAGCCGACCCTTGCGCTGTCCGCCTGCCCCACGTACGTGGACGCCGGCATCGCGCCGCGCCACATCGATCTGCGCCCGTTCGTGCTGTCCGGCAAGACCATTTCCATGGTGCCGGGTGGCCTGACCCGCGTGGCGCTCGGGGAAGGCTCGCTGGTGGTCAATTCCTCGCAAGGGGGCGGCACCAAGGATACCTGGGTACTGGAAGAGACATCCGCTTTTGCAGGAGAGAAAACATGCTGAGCCGCACCGCTGATCATTTGTTCTGGATGGCCCGCTACACGGAGCGGGCGGAAAACACGGCGCGCATGCTCGACGTCAACATGCAAACGTCCATGCTGCCGCAGTCCGAGCAGGATGCGGAACAGGGCTGGCGCGCCACCCTGGGTATTTCCGAGCTGCAAAGCGCCTACGACCACAAATATGGCCGCTTCCACACGCGCGACGTGCTCGACTTCATGGTGCGCGACCCGAACAATCCGTCGTCCATCCTCGCCTGCCTGACGGGCGCGCGCGAAAACGCCCGCGCCGTGCGGGGCACCCTGACGACGGAAGTGTGGGAAATCCAGAACGCCACCTGGCTCGACATGCAGAAGCGATTGAACAGCAATCTGCTGGAAACGGACCCCAGCGCCTTCTTCGAATGGGTCAAGTACCGCTCGCATCTGTCGCGCGGCGTCACGTTGGGCACCATGCTCAAGGACGAGGCGATCCACTTCATTCGCCTGGGTACTTTCCTGGAGCGGGCCGACAACACGGCGCGCATCCTCGACGTGAAGTTCCACGGCGCGCGCGACACCTCGAAAGACATCACCCAGCGCGACTTTTACTACTGGGCAGCCCTGCTGCGTTCGGTTTCCGGCTTCGAGATCTACCGCAAGGTCTACCGCGACGTGATCACCCCGGCGCGGGTGGCGCAGTTGCTGATGCTGCGCGGCGACATGCCCAGGTCTTTACTTGCCTGCATGGATGACGTGGTGGAAAATCTCAAGCATATCCGCAACGACGTGTCGGCCGATACGGAAAGGTTTGCAGGGAAACTGCATGCGGAGCTGAAATTCGGCCATATCGACGACATCATGAAGGCCGGTTTGCACCTGACCCTGACGGAGTTTCTGGAAAACATCAACGACCTGGGCAACCGCGTCAGCCGCGACTTCCTCGTTCCCTTGGCGGCCTGATGCAGCTCACTATCCGCCACGAAACCCATTACGCCTACAGTGCGCCGCTGGCCTACACCATCCAGCAGCTGCACCTGACGCCGCGTATCGAGCCGCAGCAGCGCGCCCTGTCCTGGCAAATCACCACGCCGGGCCAGTGCCACGCCTACACGGATGCCTACGGCAATTTGTCGCACATGCTGACGATCAACGGCAGCCACCAGTCGCTGAGTCTGGTGGCGCACGGCGTGGTGGAAACCATTTACCCGCACAAGGGACGCCTGAACCTGATCGATACCTTGTCGCCGCTGTTGTTTACCATGCCGACGGCCCTGACGCAGGCCAACCCCGCTATTCTGGAACTGGCGGCTGCCAGCCTGCCCGACCAGCGCGTCACGGCAGGCACGGGCCACTTGCTGCGCCTGGCCGAGCACATCGTCGGCAAGGTGGCGTATGAAAGCGGCGCCACCATGGTCACCACGACGGCTGGCGACGCGCTGGCCCTGGGGCGCGGCGTGTGCCAGGACCACGCGCACCTGTTTTTGGCCTGTTGCCACGCCTGGGGCATCCCGGCGCGCTATGTCTCCGGCTATATCGATCCGGGCACGACGGGCCATGCGGCCAGTCACGCCTGGGTCGACGCCTGGACGGAGGACCCGGATTTCGCGGGCTGGGTCAGCATCGATGTGACCCACGCGCGGCTGATGACGGACGCGTATTGCCGCCTGGCCATCGGGCGCGACTACGATTCGGCGGCGCCCGTGCGCGGCGTGCGCCAGGGTGGCGGCACGGAAACGTTACGAGTCGATGTGCAGATCGTGCCCGTGTAGTGGCAAGAATGAGGCTGGCCGGGCCTTGCCAGCAGGTGGCACGGCCCGGCTGGTGTAGAATGCTTCCCCCTTTGACTTGATTTACGACGATGACTTATTGCATAGGCATGCGCCTCAACGAAGGCCTGGTCTTCCTGTCCGATTCCCGCACCAACGCCGGCGTGGACCAGGTGGGCACCTTCCGCAAGATGAGCGTGTTCGAAAACCCGGGCGACCGCATGCTGGTGCTGATGACGGCTGGCAACCTGTCGATCTCGCAAGCGATCCGCCAGATCGTCTCCGAACATGTGGATGCGGATGGACGCAGCATCTGGAACGTGGCCAGCATGTACGATGCGGCGCGCATCGTGGGCGATGCCGTGCGCACCGTGCACCAGCGCGAAGCGAAGGCCCTGGCCGAGTGCGGCATCGATTTCAATGTCAGCTTCATTTTAGGCGGCCAGATAGGCGCCGAGCGCTGCCGCTTGTTCCAGGTATATTCTGCTGGCAACTTCATCGAATCGCACGATGAAAACACGTATTTCCAGATCGGCGAAGCGAAATATGGCAAGCCCATCATCGACCGCGTCATCAACCCGTTCACGCGTCTGGACGAGGCGGCCAAGTGCGCCCTCATTTCCATGGATTCGACCTTGCGCTCGAACATTTCCGTCGGCTTGCCGCTCGATCTGCTCGTCTACGAGACGGGTAGCCTGGCCGTCACGCGCTTCGTCACCATCGATGAAAAGAACCAGTATTTCCGCATGATCCGCGACACCTGGGGCGAGCAATTGAAACATGTGTTCGAAGGCATCGTCGATCCCGTATGGAATGCGGCGCCCGAGACCACGACGAACGTGCTGTCGTCCGCCAACATGCACAGCAAGCCCGTACGCGTGGCCATCCCCGAGCACGTGAGCCGTGGCGGCCTGACCGTGGCGCCCCTGCAATCGCTGGCGCAGCAGTTCAGCGACGACAAGCAGCATTGACCGGTGACGCCACCGCTGCGCAAGGCGCTGGACAAATCGCCTTGCGCGTGCTTTTATGGCGATGGGTTGACATTCAATCCAGATTGACCTGAAAGGCAGGTGGCACATGGACTTGATCACTTCCGCCGTCGTGGCGGCCATCGGGCAAGGCGCGCCCGGCCACGCGCCCGAAACCGTCGCCAGCCACTATCAAAGGCTCAAGCAAGCCATCGCCAAGTTCGACAGTGCGTCAGACATCCTGGCCGCCATCGCCGCGTTGGAAGCGGCGCCTGACGATGCCCGGCTGCAACTGGCCCTGTCGGCCGCCCTGGCCACGGCAAACGTGCCGAATGACATGGCAACCCTGTTTGCCGCGCAAGGCTTGCTCGATGCGCTGCAGCGGCCCTTGCCCCAGATACACGACGTGGAAGCCATGCCCGCGCCAGCCGACAAGAGCGCCGTCGTCTCCAATTATGCGGTGGTCAAAGTGTATTTCGCCACGGACCGCCAGCGCGACGTGGGCAAGCCGCCCGCGCAGCGCTTCAGCGGCGAACGCAACGTCATAAGTGGCAACGGCCCGCTCAGCTATGGCAGCTGCGACATCAGCATCCCGCGCGACCACCGCATGGGCCAGCTGGAATCGCCGTCGCTGTGGCGCCTGGAATTTCGCGACGATCCGGCCAAGCACGTGGTGCTGCTGTCGGCCGAGGTGCAGGACCGCGACAACTTCTTTGCCGCATTAAAGACGCAGATCCGCGCCTCGGCCGGCAAGAGCGCCTTTGTCTTTGTGCATGGCTACAACGTGAGTTTCGAGGATGCGGCGCGGCGCACGGGACAGATGGCCTACGACCTGGGCTTTGACGGCGCGCCCGTGTTCTACAGCTGGCCGTCGCGCGGCGAGGTGGCCGGCTACACCATCGATGAAAACAATATCGAATGGAGCACGCCCCACATCACGGCATTTCTGGCCGACTTTCTCGCCAGCACGCAGGCGGAGCAAGTGTATCTGGTCGGACACAGCATGGGCAGCCGCGGCCTGGCGCGGGCCGTGGCCGACTTGCTGGCCACGCAGCCGCAGTTGGCGCAAAAGATCACGGAGCTCATCCTGTCCGCGCCCGACATCGACGCTGCCATCTTCAAGCACGATATCGCGCCCAAACTGGCGGGCGCGCGCAACCCCGTCACCCTGTATGCCTCGTCGCAAGACCTGGCCCTGGCCGCCTCGAAAGCCGTGCACGGCTATCCGCGCGCGGGCGACAGCGGCGCCGGCATGCTGATCGTGGCGGGCGTGGAAACCATCGACGCCACCGGGGTCGACACCAGCTTCATGAAGCACGCCTATTTTGCGGAAAAGCGCTCGGCCCTGTCCGACATGTTCTATCTGATACGCGACCAGGCGCGCGCCGACCAGCGCTTTCTCGACCCCGTCGATACGGTCGCCGGCCGCTATTGGACGTTCAAAGCATGACACCGTTTCATCCGGTGCGGCACGCATGCTAAGATACGGCCCATAGGGTGGCAACGGGCACGGCGATGACGCCGCCAGCCGATCCCCCGCAAGCAGGCCTATCATGTTGACATCATCTTCTACACCGCACGCCGAATCGCTGATCCGTAACACCAACGCCCGCGTCACCAAGACGCGCGTGAAGGTGCTCGACTTTTTAATGGCGCAAAGCCGTTCGCTGACCCACCATGAAATCCAGCAAGCGCTGTCGCAGGACAGCGATATCGATTCCGTCACCCTGTACCGGGTGCTGGAATGGCTGACGGAAAATGAGCTCGTGCACCGCATCGCGGGCGCCGACCAGGTGTGGCGCTTCAGCGCGGGCGCCGGCCACCAGGCGCACGAACACGCGCACTTCCAGTGCACCAAGTGCGCGAACGTCACTTGCTTCAATGAAGTCAAGCTGCCCCCGCCCGTGCTCTTGCCGGAAGGTTTCAGCGGCGGCGAAGTCGATTATCTGATCAAAGGCCTGTGCCCGCGCTGTAAATAATTTCCCGAAACATCACTTGAGCAGCAAGGCCAGGTGATGCTCGTCATAGAACAAGTCGCCCACGCGCATCGAACGCGGTTCCGTGCCATACGCGATAAATCCCAGCGATTCATACAGTTGGCGTGCGGCATTGTTTTCCGCATTCACGCTCAAATGCACTTGCATGATGGCAGGGTCCGTCTCGGCCTGTTCGATGCAGGCGTTGACGAGACGCCGCGCCACGCCTTTCCCCCGCTGCGGCGCATCGACGAAAACGCCCCACAGCAAGGCCTTGTGCCATAGCTGGCGCAGCGGTTCGCGCCGCAAGCCGGCAAAGCCGACCAGGCGTGCGCCATCGAAGGCGCCAAAGCCGCGCTGCATGGGGCCGGCAATGCGCTGCGCGTGTTCGTCTGGTGTGCGCGCCAGTTCATCTTCGCGCGATGAGGAAAACGCGCTGGGCGAGTCAAGGATGGCGCGCAAGCGCAGTGCGCAAAAAGCGGCGGTGTCGGCTGGCGTCAACAGGCGGATGACGATATCGGGTGCGGGCATGGTGGAATCCGGCAGTTTTTTTCCATTATACCCACGCGCGCGCCAGATGGTCCGGTGCCAGGCCATGCCGCATGCCGAGCAGGAAAATCTGCGCCAGGGCGGGCACGCCCGCTTCCACGCTCAGGCCGCCGCCTAGCCCGGACTGTCCACTATACAGCGGTCCAGGCCCCGGATCAGCATTTCCTGCGGCAAGTCGCGGCCAATAAAAATGATCTTGCTGGCGCGCGTTTCCTCATCACGCCACGGCGCGCCGAGTTCCGAGCCCATCAGCATGTGCACGCCCTGAAAGACGGCGCGGCATGGCAGATCGGCAACGTACAAAATGCCCTTGTAGCGCATCAACTGGGTGCCGAACAGCTGCACCACGGCATCGAGAAAATTTTCCACCTGCAGCAGATCGAGGGCCTGGGCCTGGTGATACACGAACGATTGCACGCCGTCGCCATGGCGGTGTCCCAGTTTCCCCAGGAAATCAGGCTCCAGTTCGACGATGGCGTTCAAGTTGAAACCGCGAATGTTCAGGATGTCGCGCAGCGGCACATTGCCGAAGCGCACTTTCTGGATGCCGGCGCGGCCATTGATGGCGACCAGCCGCTGGCGCAGCGCGGCCAGCGCGTCCTTGCCGACCAGGTCCGTCTTCGACAGCAGGATGCGGTCGGCAAAGCCCACCTGTTCCTGCGCTTCCTTGTGCGCCGTCAATTGCTGCTGCGCATGGCGCGCATCGACCACGGTTAATATCGCGTCGAGCAGATAAAACTCGCTGATGATTGGTTCCGCAAAAAAGGTTTGCGCCACGGGTCCCGGTGCGGCCAGGCCCGTCGTTTCGATGATCACGTGGTCGAAGGTGATCGTCCCGGCTGCGCGTTTCGCGTGCAACTCGCCCAGGATGCGGATCAGGTCGCCTCGCACGCTGCAGCAGATGCAGCCATTGTTCATTTCCACGATCTGCTCGTCGCTGTCCTGCACCAGCAAGCCATGGTCGATGCTTTCGGCGGCGAATTCATTTTCGATCACGGCGATGCGCACGCCGTGATCGCCCTGCAATATGCGCTTGAGCAAGGTGGTTTTCCCGCTGCCGAGAAAACCTGTGATGATGGTGACGGGGGTCAGTTCTGTCATATTTCTTTCCTATCGATGGTTAATCTTCGAGTTCTTCCATGCGCTGCCATAGTGGAAACGGGTCGGGCAGCTGGCGCCAGGCGGCCATGCCCTGGCGCGTTTCCGTGTAGTTCAATTGACATTTTTTCAAGTCCGCCTCGATGGCGGCCTGGTCCATGTCCTGACCGATGAAGACGAGTTCCTGGTAGCGGTCGCCATATGGCTCACTCCAGCCCGCTTTGACTTCCGCCAGCGAGGCGGCATCCGTGGGCCAGCGCTGCTTCGGCACGGACGCCCACCACAGGCCCACGGGTTCGATATTCATCAGCTTGCCCGCGCCGGACAGGCTGGCCACCCATTCGGGGCGGCTGGCCAGCCAGAAATATCCCTTGCTGCGCACCACGCCGGGTATCGGCTGCGAAATATAGTCATGCAGGCGCTGCGCGTGGAACGGCTCTTTCGCCCGGTAGACGAAGCTGCTGATGCCATACGTTTCCGTTTCCGGCGTGTGCACGCCAGCCAACTCCTGGGCCCAGCCCGGCATGGCGGCCGCCTGCTCCAGGTCGAACAAGTTCGTGCCGAGGATGGCATCGAGCGGCACGATGGACTGGTTGGTTTCGATGATGCGCGCGCCGGGATTGAGGGCTTTTACAATGGCCAGCACGCGCAGGCGCTCGTCGGCCGCCACCATGTCGACCTTGTTGAGGACGATGACATTGGCAAATTCGATCTGTTCCGTGAGTAAATTGGCCAGCTGCCGGTCGTCGCCCTCGCCCGCCGTTTCTCCCCGCTGTTCCAGGCTGTCTTCGCTGTTGAAATCGGCCAGCAGATTGGCGCAGTCGACGACGGTGACCATGCAGTCGATGCGCGCCACGTCGTTCAGGCTGTCGCCGTGCTCGTCCTCGAAGTCGAAGGTGGCGGCCACGGGCATCGGCTCGCCCACGCCCGTCGACTCGATCAGCAGATAATCGAAGCGGTCTTCAAACGCCAGGCGCCGCACTTCCAGCAATAGATCGTCGCGCAAGGTGCAGCAGATGCAGCCGTTCGACATTTCCACGAGTTTTTCTTCTGTGCGCGACAGAGCCGCGCCAGCCACTTCGGCGCTGTCTTTCACGAGCGAGGCATCGATATTGACTTCGCTCATATCGTTGACGATGACGGCCACGCGCTTGCCTTCGCGGTTGCGCAGTATGTGGTTGAGCAAGGTGGTCTTGCCGGCGCCGAGAAAGCCGGACAGGACGGTGACGGGGAGTTTGCGCTGGAGTTGCGACATGGGATTCCTTCGGAGTGGAGTCAGGTATGGGAGGCAATGGCGCTCGCACCATCAAATGCAAGCTGATTGCGTTTGGCATTGTAATGCAAGTCACTTGCATTTTGGTGGCAATCGTTGATGGCTGCCCCGGCCGCCGGGCTGCTGCTCACGATCATCGGGAACTTCATGGCAGGCAGACTGTTGTCGTCATGACCATCGACGTCAATCAGAATGCCTGATCGATAGCGTGGTATTTTTTTAATAATGGCTGAGGTACAATCCCGGCGTAGTTAATAATCCTGCAAGCCTTCGGCTTTTATATGCAAGCGGTTTCCTGGCCCTGCCAAAACGATGACAACATGAGAAACAAGATGAATTTAAACCTGATTGCAATAGCCCTGGTCTGTGGTGGATTATCAGCGTGTGGCGGCGGTGACAATGTCAGCGCGAACGATGGCGATGTGATTGCCAATATCAAGTCCAGTAATATTGAATTTTCAAGCGCGAATCGACCTGCGGGCACCTGGCGCTGGCTGGGCACGCCGCAACAGCACGTCAGCGTGTATGTCACGCCGCCGGCGGCTGGCAATGCCACCGAGCTCGATTACTCGGGCAAGACGCAAAACGCCATCGCGCAGATTAATACCAAGTTGCGCGGTCTTTTAGTGCTCGATGCGGTCAATTCCATCCCGGCCAGCGGCAATTATATTCACGTCAGTTATGGCACGTCGTATGTGCCACCGAATTCCACGGATTACGCCAGTTACTGTGCCAATGTGGCGACAGGAAAAAATATGGGCAACCCGATTCAACCAGGCAGCCAGAATGGCATCGCCTCGAATCCCGTGTATCTGAATCTGGGGAATGGACATTGCAACGTCACCCAGGATATCGTGACACATGAGTTTGGCCATGCGCTTGGGCTGGCCAACCATTTCAATGGATTTGGCAATGGCCCCGCGATTTCCGCTGCCTATTGGGATGTGCTGGCGACGCTGTACGCCAATCCACAGTCGACCACTGCGGCAAATCTGTCAGTACGGCGGGTAGCGGAGTAAGTCCCGCCCCCCTGCATCCATGCGCCCCGCACGGCTGTCATCGCCGCGTCATATCGCGGCGTTACAGTCGCGTCCTTTGAATCTTTCCGAGGGCGGTAATGAAAACAAATTGGGTCATGCTGGCGGCGCTGGCAAGTGTGGGCTTGGTCGGCTGCAACGGTGGTTCGACGACGGCGCAGGTCATTCCAGAAGGCACGACGGTCAGCGTGGCCTTGCTGGAAACCACCGATATCCACTCGAACGTCCTCAGTTACAACTATTACGCGCTGGCGGAAGACACCAGCCTGGGTCTGGAGCGCACCTCCACACTGATCCAGGCGGCGCGCGCGGAAAATCCGAACAACGTGCTGCTCGACGATGGTGACGTCATCCAGGGCACCTTGCTGGCCGATTTACAAGCCGTGGCCGCGCCCGTGCCCTGCTCCGGCACGCTGGCCGTGCACAAGGCGATGAACGCGCTCAAGTATGACGCGGGCGGCATGGGCAACCATGAATTCAACTATGGCTTGCCTTACCTGAGCCAGATCACCAACACGGATTTCGGCATACCGGGCGTGGCCAAGCCGACGGGTACCTGCGGCGCGCCCGCCTTCCCTTCCGTACTCAGCAATGTCGTCGGCGTGTCCAGCGGCAAGCCCATCTTCCAGCCTTATACGCTGCTGCCCCGCGATTTCACCGCCACGGCACCCGATGGCAGCAAGCTGAGCGTGAAGATCAATGTGGGCGTGCTGAGCTTTGTGCCGCCGCAAATCCTCGAATGGGATCAAAAAGTGCTCGCTGGCAAGGTCAGCGTGACGGGCGTGCAGGAAGCGGCGAAACAGTATGTGCCGGAATTGCGCAACAAGGGCGCCGACCTCGTCGTAGCCCTGTCGCATGGCGGCCTGGACACCAGTGCCTACAGCCCGAAAATGGAAAACGGCAGCTATCACTTGACCAGCACGGGCATCGATGCGCTGATGATCGGCCATTCGCACTTGATCTTCCCGAAAGGCAAGGAAGAAGGCGCAGCCGCGCTGGACGCCTCGTTTGCCGCCTTCCCCGCCAGCGCGAAGATCGACGCCGTCAACGGCTTCGTGAACGGTGTACCGACCGTCATGGCGCAAAGCTGGGGTCGCCGCCTGGGCATCATCAAGCTGACGATGGTGTATCAGGCCGGAAAGTGGGTAGTGCAGCCGGCCAAGACGACGGTGGAATCGCGTGGCTTCAAGTACACGGATGGCAAGACCCTGGTGAAAGCCGACCCGGCCATCGCACCGCTGGTGGCCACCGAGCACGCAGCCACCATCGCTTACGCCAAGCAGCCGCTGGGCATCAGCACGGATTTCGAAATGTCCGCCTATTTTGCGCTGGTGGGCGATGTGAGCGCCATCCAGCTGGTGAATCAGGCGCAGCTCGACTACGTGAAAAATTTCATCGCCACCAGCACGGATGCCACCTTGTCCAGCTACAAGAACATCCCCGTCATCTCGTGCAGCGCGCCATTCAAGGCGGGCCGCAACGGGCCATCGGACTTCACGGACGTGGCCGCGGGCGCGACGCCGGCCGCGCCGATCGGCTTGCAGGTGCGCAATCCGGGCGACCTGTATTTATATAGCAACAATAACTTGCAAGCCGTGAAAATCAAGGGATCGGACTTGAAGGCGTGGCTGGAAACGTCGGCCAAGCAATTTGGCCAGATCGACCCGGCCAGTACTGCCGAGCAGGACCTGGTGCCGTCGTATGGCACGATTTATAACTACGACGTGTTCTATGCGGAAAACAATGCGCTGACATACCAGATCGACGTGACGAAAAAGCCAGGCAGCCGCATCGTCAACCTCACGTACAAGGGCGCAGCTGTGGCCGATAGCGATGATTTCATCGTTGCCACCAACGATTACCGCGCCGGTGGCGGCGGCGCCGTGCCTGGCATCGATGGCAGCAAGACCATCATCAAGTCGCCCGATGCGAACCAGGCCGTGGTCAGCAATTACCTGGCGTCGCTGAGTACCAAGGGCGGCAAGGTGACCCTGGCGGCGAATGGCAGCGCGCGCAGCTGGAGCTTCGTCAAGACAGCCACGGCCGGTCCCGTGATCCTGCGCTCGGCACCGGGACACCTGGCGCTGGCGCAAGGCAGCGGCATCGCCAACGTGGCGGCCGAAGGCGGCCTCGACGCCAGCGGTTTCGCCAAGTACCGCATCGACCTGAGCAAATAAGGTCCATGGGCCGGGACTGCGGCAGTTCCGGCCTGTTTTGATGAAAGGTGATCAAGATGAAACACGCACTCTCCCTCCCCGCCGTCGTGCTGGCCGCTGTCCTGGCCACTATCCTGGCCGCCTGCCAGGCATCGCCACCGCCTACGTCAGCGGAAATCGAAGCCGTCGCCATGCACGCGCGCCAGGCGGGCGACCAGCAAGCCGAGCGCAAGGTGCGCAACTGGGCCGGCAAGGACATGCCCGTCGCCGAGCGCGAACTGGCGCTGATTTACCAGGCCCGGCCGGAACGCCGCGCCGAAGCGCTGAGTCTGTTCGAACAGGCGGCCCGCGCCGGCGACACGGAAGCGGCCTTCGAACTGGGGCAGATGCGGCGCGCGGCCACGCCCGGCCAAGCCTGGTTGTGGTACCGGCAAGCGGCGCTGCAAGGGCATGCCAAGGCGGCATTGATGCTGGGCCTGCTGGCGGCCAACGGCGAAGGCGTACCGCAAGATCCCGTGATAGCGGCCCGCTGGCTGGAGAAATCGAGCGAGCTGGGCAATCCACATGCCATGTTCCTGCTGTACAACGCCTACCGCGAAGGCCGCGGCGTGCCGCGCGACCTGGTCAAGGGCCATGCATTGCTGGAAGAAGCGGCCCACCACGAATATCCGCCTGCCATCCAGGAGCTGGCCATGACGGTGCAGGCGGACGACGCCCTGCGCGCGGGCCACCTGATGAAGGAAGCGACGGAACACCGGCACAATAACTGGAACAAGTTTTAAGCCAATCAAGGCAAAACCATATTGCAGGATGGCCACATCTCGCTGGCGCGCCAGAAAATCACGCTGCGCTTTGCGCCAGATCAATCGTGTTGGACTAGTCATTGCCGAGGGGCTATGATGGTCTAGCTGCGTCCCCGGACACGGCGGGGCTGATGCCAGCCTCGAAATCGCACGCTGAATTTGCTTTTTAGAAATTTGTTACTCTGGACCAGCCAAGGTGAACGTCGCATACGCTCAGCCCAGCCAGTGTTTGGGCAGGCCTTGGCTCGTCCGTCGACCTCCCTATAAAGAAAGAGTCCAATGAAAAAGCTGACCACCGCCTTTGGCGCGCCTGTCGTCGACAACCAGAACATCCAGACGGCCGGCCCACGCGGCCCTGCCCTGCTGCAAGATGTGTGGTTCCTGGAAAAGCTGGCCCACTTCGACCGCGAAGTCATCCCCGAGCGCCGCATGCATGCCAAGGGTTCCGGCGCGCATGGCACGTTTACCGTCACGCACGACATCACGCGCTACACGCGGGCGAAAATCTTTGGCGCCGTGGGCAAGCAAACGCCCATGTTCGCGCGCTTTTCCACGGTGGCTGGCGAACGGGGCGCGGCGGACGCGGAGCGCGATATCCGCGGCTTTGCCCTGAAGTTCTACACGGAAGAAGGCAACTGGGACCTGGTCGGCAACAACACGCCCGTGTTCTTCATGCGCGACCCGCTGAAATTCCCCGATTTGAACCACGCCATCAAGCGCGACCCGCGCACGGGCTTGCGCAGCGCCAACAGCAACTGGGACTTCTGGACCTCGCTGCCGGAAGCGCTGCACCAGGTGACGGTGGTGATGAGCGACCGGGGCTTGCCGCGCAGCTTCCGCCACATGCACGGCTTCGGCAGCCATACCTTCAGCTTCCTGAATGCGCAAAACGAGCGTTTCTGGGTCAAGTTCACCTTTAAAACCCAGCAAGGAATTGAAAACCTGACGGACGCCGAAGCCGAGGCGCTGGTGGGCAAGGACCGCGAAAGTTCGCACCGCGACCTGTACGAGAGCATCGAAAACAAGGATTTCCCCCGCTGGACGCTGTACGTGCAGATCATGCCGGAAAAAGAGGCAGGCACGTATCACCTGAACCCGTTCGACCTGTCGAAAGTGTGGCCGCACGGCGACTATCCGCTGATCGAGGTGGGCGTGCTGGAACTGAACCGCAATGCCGACAACCACTTTGCCGAAGTGGAACAGGCGGCCTTCAACCCGGCCAACGTGGTGCCCGGCATCAGTTTTTCGCCGGACAAGATGCTGCAAGGCCGCTTGTTTTCATATGGCGACGCGCAGCGCTACCGTCTCGGTGTCAACCACAGCCACATCCCCGTCAACGCGCCGAAATGCCCGTTCCACAGCTATCACCGCGACGGCCAGATGCGCGTCGACGGCAACCAGGGCGGCACCCTGGGCTATGAACCGAACAGCGAGCAGGAATGGGCCGAGCAGCCCGACTTCCGCGAACCGCCGCTGAGTATCGAAGGCGCGGCCGACCACTGGAACCACCGGGTCGACGAGGATTACTATTCGCAGCCGCGCGCCCTGTTCCGCCTGATGACTGCGGCGCAGCAGCAAGCCTTGTTCGACAACGCGGCGCGCGCCATCTCGGGTGCCTCGGAGCAAGTCAAGCAACGCCACATCGGCAACTGCACCCTGTGCGACCCCGCGTATGGCGCGGGCGTGGCTGAAGCGATAGCCCGCCTGAGCAAATAGGGTCAGCGCACGCAGGGCAAGGAAGGCCCGCAAGCGGGCTTTTCTTGCTTTCCATCTACGCCACCACGCCCTACCAGCGCTGGATGTCGATCTGACCCGTGATGCTCGTTTCCACCGGATAACCGTCGACCTGCGACGGCACACGCCGCTTGACGGAGGCATCGCGCAAATACACGACGAGGGCTTCGCCGCCGATGGCAGTCTGCCCCAGGCTGACGCCTTCGACCCCATCGATCGCCATCAGGGCCCGCTCGTTGCGCCGCTTTGCCGCTTCCAGCCGGCCGGGCGGCGGTGCGGCATGCGCGAGGCCCGCCACCGCGTGGCTACTCGCCTCGTCCGGCACATACGGCATGGCCGCATCCTCGAAGACGGCGTAAGGCGCTGTTACAAATTTACTGTTTGACATGACACATCCTCCTGATGCTGCCCACGGCACGCGTGGGACAAGGAGGCACGGCAGCGCCTCTTGCCCGCCAGGCCATGCATGGCAGCTACACCTGACCCTATCATCATCGTGCAAAAGGTGGCGCAGTGCAAGGAAGCATCACGCCGCCACGGCGTTTTCTGTGACCATGCTCAAGTATATAAATTGATGTCGAGCGCCACCACCACCCTGCGCATCTGGTTGGCAAACGTGATATTGCCGCCGCCGGCAAACAGCAGACCGACGGGATTGCGCTGCTGGTTCCAGGTCCAGATGGACGAGCCTGAATCGCCGCCCGCACTGAATGCCCCGCTGACGCCCGTAATGGCGATCTGGTCCTGGAACAGCGCGATCCTGCCGCCGCCGTAATTGACGTTGATGGTGGCGCCCAGACCCGTGATGCGGCCCTGCGTCAATTGCGTCGTGCGCCCGGATTTGCCGACCAGCATGCCCAGCGCGGGCGCTGCCAGCGCGTTGCTGATGCGAAAATAGGCCGGCACGCCGCCGCTCAGGTAGACCAGTTCGCGACGCACGCGGTCTGGCCAGGCCCAGCCGGTGGCGCAATCGACAAAATTGACGCCGCCACTGAAATTGATGGGCACGAAGCGTTCGAGCACGGCAATCTGGTCTTGCGGGCAGCGCCCGCCATCGATGGGGCCCGGCTGCACGATGCAGTCGTTGAACGCGCCGCCGTTGGAATTGGCCAGCACGTGATTATTGCTCAGAATCATCAAACGGCTGTTGCGCGGCGCGCTGCGCCCCACGGCCAGGCAGCCGATGGTGCCGGCCGTGATGCGGAAATGCCCGACCGACACGCCGCCCGGCGCCGGACGCAAGCGGAAACGGTGCGGCTGGGCATCGATCACGCCCGTGACGACAATATTCACGGGCACCCTGTCGCTGGCCATGGCGCGCACGCCCATGGCTCCCACGATGGCAGCCTTGGCGCGGTCGACGGAAGTCGGTTCGGCCACGTACAGGGTCAGGGCTGGCAAGCCCGGCTCGCCGGACGAACTGTCGCTGGCGCCCTCGCCCAGGCCGATCGACACGCCCTGGATATTGCCGCCATCGCTGAAGGCGTCGGCGGCGCGCACGCCGCCCGCCTGGGAAATCGACTGGCGCATGCCGTCTTCGATACTGCGCTTGATTTCCAACAATTCCATGCTGACGCCGCTCAGGGCGTCGGGCACGTCCGAGACGGATGCGCTCTCGATCGTATTGTCGTCTGCGCCGGGGGTGGAAAATTGGCCGATGGCCTCTTCATCGTCCGCGCTTTGCCCCTGGCCACTGCTGCCGGGTGGGGCGCTGAAACCGTTATCATTGCCGATCATCATGTTCTCCTCGTGGGATGCTCCGGATATCCAGTGTGGACGGGCCGCGCCGGCCGGTATTGATCTGGATTGAAGTGCGCAGGCGCGTGACAGCCCTGCGCCAAAGGGGCAAAAGGAGGGCAAAAATAGTTCCCTCGTCAAGGTTGAGCGAGATCAGGCGTGCGGCCAGAGGCGCCGCCGTATACTTGGCCGACAGGCTGGAACCGGGCCTGCTCCACGACAGCAAGGTGAGCAACAACAGCAAGGTAAGAAACAACAGCAAGGTAAGAAACAACAGCAACACCGGCAACGGTATGGATGGGGAAACAATGACGAGCCCTGGTATGACACGCCACGACGACGCGCCTGCGGGCGAGCAAGCAAGCCAGCATGCCGGTTTTCTGCAAGGCATGGCGGCCTGGGCGGAAAAACACCGCATCAGCCCTTGGCGCGGCAGTTTTGCCGACTTCATCGAGCAAATCCTGCCCGGCCGCGCGGCCCTGCTGACGCGCAGCGCGCACCAGTACCTGTGGGACATGATGCGCTGGAACGGCCAGACCGATGAGAGCGGGCGCTTCCGCTGCCGCCTTTTCGACGACGAGCTGTTCGGCATCGACGAGGCGATCGACCGCGTGGCCGCCTACTTCAAGGCGGCTGCCGCCGGCTCCGAAGTGGGCCGGCGCATGCTGCTGCTGCTGGGCCCGCCGTCGGGCGGCAAGTCGACCCTGGTGATCCTGCTCAAACGGGGGCTGGAAGAATACAGCCACAGCAGCGAAGGCGCGCTGTACGGCATCGCCGGTTGCCCCGTGCACGAATCGCCGCTGCACCTGGTGCCGCACAGCATGCGCGCTGACTTTCGCGCCAGCTATGATGCCGAGCTGCATGGCGAACTGTGTCCCCATTGCCGCGCCCGCCTGGAAGAACAGTACGCGGGCGACTTCCTGCGCATGCCCGTCGAACGCATCCACCTGTCCGAGGCGGGTCGCTGCGGCATCGGCACGTATGCGCCGCACGACCCTACCACGGCCGACCTGGCCGACCTGGTCGGTTCCGTCGACCTGTCGAAAGTGGCGCAGTACGGCGACGAAGGCGATCCGCGCGCCTGGTCGTGGTCCGGCGCCGTGTATGCGGCCAGCCGCGGCATGCTGGAAATGATCGAAATCCTCAAGGTCAAGCGGGAATTCCTCTATTTACTACTCACCCTGACGCAGGAAAAGAATGTCAAGGTATCGCGCTTCCCCCTGATTTACCTCGATGAAACCATCCTCGCGCACACGAACCTGGCCGAGTTTCGCAAATTCCTGCAAGAAAGTGAAAACGAGGCGCTGCTCGACCGCATGGTCATCGTACAAGTGCCGTATACGCTCAATTACCGCGAAGAAGCGCGCATTTACCGCAAGCTGATCCTGGCGGCCGCGCCCGCCTTCCGCGACGTGCACCTCGATCCGCACGTGCTGCATGCGGCGGCCGTGTTCGCCATCCTCAGCCGCCTGCCCGAAGGCGAGGCCAAGGAAACCGAGCTGGTCAAGAAACTGCGCGTGTATGCGGACGAAGACGTCGACGACTTGCAGCATGCCGACATCCGCCGCTTGCGCGAACGCGACAAGGCGCCCGACGAAGGCTTGTCGGGCGTGTCGCCCCGTTTCGTCATCAATGCCCTGTCGCACGCCATCATTTCCGCTCAGCGCAACAGCCTCTCCACCATGGATGTGCTGCTGGCCCTGAAGGATGGCATCGAAAGCGATGCGCGCATCGAACCGCGGCGCAAGCGCCAGTGGGTCGATTACCTGGTGCTCACGCGCAAGGATTTCTATAACCGCTGGGTCAAGGCCGACGTGCACAAGGCCCTGTTCGTGTCGTTCGAGCAAGAAGCACAGGACTTGCTGAGCAAGTATCTCGATGAAGTCGAAGCCATGCTCGACAACCGCCAGATCCGCGACCCCATGACCAGCGAAGAGCGCCGCCCCGACGAGCGCTTCCTGCGCGCCGTGGAAGAAAAAATTCATATCAGCGACTCGGGCAAGCAGTCGTTCCGACAAGAAGTGGTGCGCAAGGCCATGGGCGCCTTCAAGCGGGGCGAGCCCTTTGGCCTGGGCAGCCACGCGCAATTGCACGATGCCATCCAGCAATATCTGTTCGAGCAGCGGCGCGACGTGCTGCGCCTGGTCGGTTCGGCCAAGCGCCCCGACGATGACGTGCGGGCCAGGATCTCCGCCGTCGAGCAGCGCCTGGTGGACGAATACGGCTATGACGCCCATAGCGCGCGCGAAGCGCTCAACTACGTGACCACCTTGCTGGCGCAGGAATAGCCATGTCCGCCACGACTTCGCCAGTTTCCACCGCCCCTGCCCTGGCCCAGCCCTGGTACGGCTTGTTCTCGCGCGGCGCGCGCGACTGGCTGCGCCACAACCAGAAAGTACGCGATGCCGTGCAGGCGCACTTGCCCGAGCTGATCGCCACGCCTGACCTGATCGGCGGACCGCAGCAGCGCACCGTGCAAGTGCCCATGCGCCTGCTCGAACATGCGCATTTTCGCCTGGCACCCGCGCGCAACAGCGTGGGCGCGGGCCAGGGTGACGGCCAGCCCGGCGATCTCCTGCGCGCGGCGCGCCCTGCCGCCACAGGCGAGGCCGGTGCGCCAGGCGGCGATGGCGAGGGGGCGGTGCGCCTGCTGCTGGAGTTTCCCATCGACGACATCCTCGACTGGCTATGGGACGCCTTCGAACTGCCGCACCTGAAGCCGCGCCACCTGGGCGCGATCGACGACGTGCGGCTGGTACGCAGCGGCCTGGACCGGCATGGCGCCCGCTCGCGCCTGGACCGGCGCCGCACCGTCAAGGAAGCGATCAAGCGGCGCGCCCTGCAAGCGCAGCCCGTGCCCTTCACCAATGATGACTTGCGTTACCGCCAGGTGCTGGCACAGCCCCGGCCCAGCACGAATGCCGTCGTGTTTTTCGTGCTGGACGTGTCGGCCAGCATGGCGCAAGCCGAGCGCAAGTTGGCCAAGTCCTTCTTTTTCTTTGCCTTGCAGGGCTTGCGGCGCAGGTATGCGCGCGTGGAAACGCGCTTCATCGCCCATACGACGCGCGCCTGGGAATTTTCCGAAGCCGAATTCTTCCAGGTCAATGGCATGGGTGGCACCATGGCGTCCACCGCCTTTCGCCTGAGCCGCGAACTGCTGCAGGAACACTACGCGCCGGGACGCTATAACGCCTATCTGTTCTATGCCTCCGATGGCGAAAATTTCAGCGAAGACCGGGCGGCCGCCAGCCTGGCCTTGCGCGACCTGGCCGCCTTGCTCAACTACATGGGCTATGTGGAAACCTTGCCCGGCGTGCCGCGCAGCCTGGAAACGGAAATGCACAGCCTGTGCGCCGAGCAGGAACGGCAGGGCTTGCCCTTGCACAGCAGCATCCTCAGCAAGCCTGACGATGTGTGGGCGGCCATCCGCACCTTTTTCCAGCACGAAGCGGCCGACACGGAGGCAGCATCATGACGCGGCCTGACGCGCGGAACCACGGCGGTGCGCCAGACCAGGCCGACAAGGCCGACAGCGTCGACACCATGGGCCTGGACGGCTACGCGGCGCGCATCGAAGCACTGGCGCGCGAGCTGGGCCTGGCATTTGCTCCCGTCGAGTTCGAACTGGTGCCGGACAATTTCATGAACGAGATCGCCATCTATGGCTTGCCCGTGCGCATGCGCCACTGGTCGTTCGGCGTGCGCTACATCCACCAGCTCGTGCATCAGAAGATGGGCAATTCGCACATTTTCGAGGTCATGTTTCCCGGCGACCCTTGCCATGCCTACATGGCAGAGCACAATTCCGTGGCCGAAAACACCCTCGTCACGGCGCATGTGCTCGGTCACGCCGACTTTGCCAGCCGCAATGCCCTGTTCCTGCGCTTCGGTGCCATGGCGGGCCAGCACATCCTGCAACAAAGCGCGGCGCGGGCGCAGCGTCTGGAAATAGCGCTGCAACGGCACGGGCAAGAGCAGGTGGAAGCCGTGCTCGACGCGGCACTGGCGCTGGAACAGCATGTGGACATCCATGCCGAGCTGCACCGCCCACCCTATGCCGCGGCATCGGGGCCAGCCGGCGTCGCGGGCACGCCAGACCAAGCCGCGGCAGACGCCCCGTTTGACCGGCGCTACCGGCGCTTGCCCGGTGAGGCCGCCACGCTGGCGGCGCGCGAGGCGGCACGGGCACGCGTGACGCAGCGCCCGCTCCTGCCGCCGCAAGCCGAGTACGATTTATTATGGTTCATCGCACAGCATGGGCCGGAGCTGGCCGACTGGGAACGCGACATTTTTTTGGCCGTGCGCGAAGAGTCGTTTTACTTCTATCCCGTGTACGCCTGCCAGATCATGAACGAAGGCTGGGCCTCGTACTGGCATGCGCGGCTGCTGCGCGAGGCCGACTTCCTGCCGCCCGCATTGTATCTGTCCGCCATCAAGTCGCATTCGGACGTGGTGCGCCCTTACGCGGGCGAGCACCAGCAGGCGCTGGCCGTCAATCCCTATCACCTGGGCTTTTGCATGTGGGAACACATCATCGAGCGCGAAGGACTGGCGCGGGCGCGCCAGATTTGCCGCGACGACGATGACTGCAGTTTCATCCGCAACTATCTGGACGGGGAACTGGCTGACCGTCTGGGCCTGTTCGTGCATGAAAGCCGCCGCGACGGCGAAACGCGCCTGGCCAGCCGCGACTTGCGGGCCATCCGCGAAGCCATCCTGGCGCCAAAATACAATTATGGCGTGCCGTGCATCGCCGTCACCCTGCTTAACGACGACGGCAGCCTGGTGCTGCGCCACGATCACCAGCGCGATGGGCGCGGCCTCGACCTGGAGCGGGCGGAACAGGTGCTGGCGTATATCGCCCGCATCTGGCGCCGCCCCGTCACCCTGCATACGGCCGATTTTCGCGGCACACCCCGTACCCTGCACAGCAAGAGCGACGGCGTGCCCGAACCGCCCAAGCCGGCAACACCGGCAGCACCGGCAGCTACGCCCGTGCAACACTAAGGGTCTGGCAATCGCGCGGGTGTGGCATTGTATTGGACATATAGCAAGCGGGCCACAATGCGGGCCGCCAGCGCGCATACGTCAGGTGCGGCCAGCTCGTACCTCACGCCAGGCCCGCCTGCGCCACATACCAGGCGATGGTGTGCCGCAAGCCTTGCGCCAGATCGTGCGTGGGCACATAGCCGAGCAAGCGGGTCGCCTTGGCGATGTCCGCCTGCGAATGGCGCACGTCGCCGGCGCGAAATTCGCCATATTCGGGTGCCTGCGGCACGTGCTGCGGCAGGGCGGCCAGCAACATCTGCTGCATGCTGGCGTGCAATTGGGTCAGACTGGTGCGGGCGTTGACGGCGACGTTGTAGACCTGGTTGACGGCTGCCGGGTCGGTGCCGGTGGCGGCCAGGATATTGGCTTGCACGGCATTGTGCACAAAGCAGAAATCGCGGCTGGTGGCGCCGTCGCCATGGATGTGCACGGCCTGGCCGTCCAGCATGGCAGCGATCCAGCAGGGAATCACGGCCGCGTAGGCGCCCAGCGGGTCTTGCCTGGGGCCGAAGACATTGAAATAGCGCAGCCCCACCGTCTGTGTTGCGTAGCAGCGCGCGTACACCTGCGCGTACAATTCATTGACATATTTACTCAAGGCATACGGCGACAGGGGCGCGCCGATGTGCTCTTCCACTTTCGGCAAGGCCGGATGGTCGCCATAGGTGGCGCTCGACGCGGCATACACGAAGCGCTGCACGCCCGCCTCGCGCGCGGCGGCCAGCATGTTCAGGAAACCGCTGACATTGACGGCATGGCACAACAGCGGGTCTTCCAGCGAACGCGAGACGGAACCGAGCGCCGCCTGATGCAGCACAAAATCGACGGCGACGGGGCCGCCTGGATCGGCACGGCCGTGCTCGCTCAAGCTGCCGCCGCCACCATCTGCCGTACCGTCGCCACTGCCGGCGGCCGGCGCTGGCGCGCCGCACGCGCGCGCGCACGCCTGCGGATCGCGGATATCGCCTTCGATGAAGGTGAAACGCCGCCATGCCGCTTCGCCCACGCTGGCGCGCACCTGCTCCAGGTTATGCCGGTGGCCCGTCAAAAAATTGTCCAGGCCGCGCACTTCCTGGCCCAGTTGCAGCAAGGTTTCCAGCAGGTGCGAGCCGATGAAACCGGCCACGCCCGTCACCAGCCAGCGGCGCGGTTCGCTGGCCAGTTGCGCACACGCTTGCGCGTAAGCGCCGGCAGCCGGGCCCGCCACGCCACCGTCTGACTCCTGCGCCGTGTCTGCTGCGGCATCGAAAGCGTCGGCCGCCATCACAGCCGCCACACGTGCAGGCCGCCGTCCGCCAGCGGACGGGGGTCGAAATGCGACTTGATGTCGATGAAGCAGCCGTTTTCCAGCACCTTGGCCTGGAAGTCGGCCAGCGGACGGGCCAGCAAGGCCTGGTGCGAGACGGCGCTGATGATGGCCTCGGCCCGCGGCAGCTGGTCCCAGCTTTCCAGGGTCAAACCATACTCTTCCAGCGCTTCGCGGCCATCGGCGACGGGGTCGTGCACATGCACTTGCACACCGTACGATTGCAGTTCGTGGATCATGTCGACCACTTTCGAGTTGCGCAAGTCAGGGCAATTTTCCTTGAAGGTCAGTCCCAGCACGTTAATGTGCGAACCCTTCAATTTGAAACCGGCGCGCACCATTTCCTTGATGGTCTTTTCCGCCACGAATTTGGCCATGCCGTCGTTGATGCGGCGCCCGGCCAGGATCACATGCGGATGGTAGCCCAGCATTTCCGCCTTGTGCGTCAAATAATACGGGTCGACGCCGATGCAGTGGCCGCCCACCAGGCCGGGACGGAATGGCAGGAAATTCCATTTTGTGCCCGCCGCCTGCAGCACTTCCAGGGTATCGATGCCGATGCGGTCAAAGATAATGGCCAGTTCGTTCATCAGCGCGATATTCAGGTCGCGCTGCGTGTTTTCGATGACCTTGGCCGCTTCTGCCACCTTGATGCTCGAGGCCCGGTGCACGCCGGCCGCGACCACGCCTTCGTACAGGGCGGCCACCTTGTCCAGGGTGGCCGCGTCGTCGCCCGAGACCACCTTGCGGATGCTGTGCAGGGTGTGGTCCTTGTCGCCGGGGTTGATGCGCTCGGGTGAAAAGCCCACATGAAAATCTTCCTTCCAGCGCAGGCCAGAATGCAGCTCGAGAATGGGGATGCAGATTTCCTCGGTGGCGCCCGGGTACACGGTGGACTCGTAGATGACGGTGGCGCCGCGCCGCATATGGCGGCCGACGGCCGCGCTGGCGCAGGCCAGGGCGGAAAAATCGGGATTGTGCGCGCTGTCGACGGGCGTGGGCACGGCCACGACGATGAAATCGGCCAGTTGCAGCTCGGCCGGATCGCAGCCCACGCTCAGCCACTGCGCCGCGCGCAGCTGTTCCGTACTTACTTCGCCCGTGGGGTCGACATGGTTGCGGTAACTTTCGACCTTGCGTGCCGACAAGTCAATGCCGATGGTGCGCTGGCGCATGCCGAACGCTACGGCCAGCTGCAAGCCGACATAACCTAGCCCCATCACCGCCACCACGCCCGCTTTGTGATTCACATTGCCATCCACCTTGCTGTCCATATGCATGTGCTCCCAATGGTTGCGGCCTGAGTATCGCCGTCGGGGAAATTCTACGGTCGCCGGCCCGGCCATTCTTGAGCAGGAACAAGGAACACGAAGCGGCGCCAAGCAAGCGCGCGGACAATCGGCGGCTTGTTGAGCGCAATCAAGGAGAGCGGCGCCCATCTTTTTAAGCTAGGCCATGCCCATCCTTCATGCACGCCGCTACCGGAGACTTCCATGGCCCGTACCCTGCCCCGCCCTTTCCCCGGCTTGCCGGCCGCCGCGCTGTGCTGCACCCTGCTGCTGCCCTTGCTGGCTGGGTGCCACGGCACGCAGAGCAGCGCATCGCTGCTGGCCGAGGCGCAGCAGTACCGCCAGAAGGGCGAGGCGCGCGCCGCCATCATCCAGTTGAAGAACCTGCTGCAAAAGGAGCCGGACAATGCGGCGGCGCGCTTGCTGCTGGGCAGTATCTATATCGACACGGGCGAAGCACTGTCGGCCGAGAAAGAATTGCGCAGGGCAAAGTCGCTGGGCACGGCGGCGCAGCAAGTGATGCCATTGCTGGGCAAGGCCTGGCTGATGCTGGGCCAGTTCGACAAGGTACTGGCCGAGATCGCCGATGACACGGCGCAGCCCGCCAGCCTGCTGGCCCTGCGCGGCGATGCCTTGCTGGCCCTGGGTCGCCAGGACGAGGCGCGCGCCGTGTTTGCGCGCCTGCTCGAAGCCCATCCCGGCCAGGTCGAGGCCCTGCTGGGCCTGGCGCGGCTGGCGGCGCTGGAGCAGCAGGTGCCGGCGGCCGAGCTGCTGCTGGCCCAGGCGCTGAAAAGCGCGCCCGCCAACCTCGACGCCTTGCGGCTGCAGGGCGACCTGCAGCGCCTGCAAGGCAAGAACGGTGCGGCGCGCCTCGCCTACATGCAGATCCTCAAGCTCAAGCCGGACAATACCCAGGCGCATATCGACCTGGCCAACCTCGATATCCTGGAAAACCGCTACCTGGAAGCGGCGGCCCAGCTGGCCACGGCGCGCAAGACGGCACCCAACAGCCTGGGCTTGCTGCAGGCCCAGGCGCTGCTCGATTTCCGCCAGGGCAAGAACAAGGCGGCCCTGCAATCGTTGCAACTGGTGCTCAAGGCGGCACCCGAGCATATGCCGTCCATCCTGCTGGCCGGCGCCGTGCAACTGAAGCTGGGCTCGCCGCAACTGGCGGAAAACTATCTGCAGCGCTTCCTGGCCGTCTATCCCAAACATCTGTACGCGCTCAAGATGATGGCGTCGATCGAACTGATGCGCGGCAAGACCGATGCCGCCCTCGACCTGCTGCTGCCCGTACTGGCCACCTTTCCCGACGACGTGGAACTGCTGTCGCTGGCGGGCGAGGCGCATTTGCGCGCGCGCCGCTACGACAAGGCCACGGCGTATTTCGAAAAGGCCAATACCCTGGCGCCGGACACGGCCAGGCTGCATGCGGCGCTGGGCATCAGCCGCCTGGGCATGGGCGAGAACAGCCGTGCCATCGACGAACTGGAACGCGCCAGCATGCTCGACAAGAGCACGCCGCAGGTGGGCACCATGCTGGTGCTGACCTTGCTGCGCAACAAACAGAATGACAAGGCCCTGGCCACCGTCAAGATGCTGGAACAGCAGCAGAAAGGCACGAATCCACTGCTGCTGAACCTGAAAGGCGGCGTCTACATGGCCTTGCGCGACGTCCCCGCCGCGCGCGCCAGTTTCGAGCAGGCGCTGGGGATGGACCCTGTCTATCTCCCCGCGCTGAACAACCTGGCGCAACTCGACCTGGCCGGGAAAAAGCCGGAACAAGCAAAACAGCGCTTCGAGCGGGCGCTGGCGAAAGCGCCAAAAAATGCCGACTTGTGCGCGGCGCTGGCCAAGCTGGCCGCCTCGCAAGGCAAGATGGACGAGGCGCGGCGCTGGCTGGAACGGGCCCACCGCGACAATCCCGACGCCGTCGCGCCGGCCCTGCTGCTGAGTAACTTTTACCTGCAGACGGGCGCGCCCGACAAGGCGCTGGAACTGGCACGCACCCTGCAGTCGGGCCACCCGGACGACGCCGATGCGCTGGCCATGCGGGCGCAGGTCGAATACGGCGCCGGCCAGACGCAGGCGGCGCTCGACAGCTACAGCAAGCTGGCCAGCATACAGACGACGTCGGCACCGCTGCAGATGCGCATCGCCAGCCTGCACCTGGCGCTGGGCGACCGCCAGAATGCGCTGCAAGCGGCCAAGCGGGCGCAATTGCTCGATCCCACCCTGCTCGAAGCGCGCGTGGTCGAAGTAACCCTGCTGCTGTCGCTGAACCGCCAGCGCGACGCGCTGGCCGTGGCGCGCCAGGTGCAGGAACAGCAGCCGAAGCTGGCGGCCGGCTACAAGCTCGAAGGCGACGTGCTGATGGCGCAGAAACTGCCGCAGGAAGCCGTCAAGCTGTACCAACACGCCATTCAGCTCAGCAATATCGGCCCCATGCAGGTGCAGTTGCACCGCGCCATGCTGGCCGCGGGCCAGGTGCGCGAGGCCGATACGCGCATGGCGGCCTGGCTGAAGGACAAGCCCGATGACCTGGGCGTGCGCAGCTACCTGGCCGGGGCCAAGCTGGCGGCAAAGCAATACGGCGCGGCCATCGAACAGCTGCAGTACATCGTGGCCAAGGACACGGCCAATGTGGCGGCGCTGAACGACCTGGCCTGGGCGTATCAGCAGGAAAAAGATCCGCGCGCGCTGGCGACCGCCGAGCAGGCGCTCAAGCTGGTGCCGGACAACCCCATCGTGCTCGACACCCTGGGCTGGATCGTGCTGGAACAGGGCGACGTCATGCGCGCGACCATCCTGCTGCGCAAGGCGGCCGGCCTGGCGCCGAAGTTGCCCGAAATCCAGTACCACCTGGCTGCGGCGCTGGCGAAATCGGGCGACAAGCCGGGGGCGCGCAAGCAACTGGAACAGCTGCTTGCCGCCAACAAGGAGTTCCCGCAGCGGGCCGAGGCGCAGGCCTTGCTGACCCAGCTCTAGGCCATGCTGGCGCACACGGCCTTGCCCGGCCTGACAGCACGGCTGCTGGCCTTGCTGGCGGGCGCGGCCTGCATGCTGGCCCTGCGCCATTATCCGCTGGGCCACGGTTGGCCCGGCCTGCTGTTTGCCGCCCTGCTGCCCGCCTATTTCCTGCTGCTGTGCTGGCGTCCCGCCTGCTGGCTGTTCTGCGTGCCCGCCCTGCTGCCCGTGCTGGACCTGGCGCCGTGGACGGGCTGGTTCTTCCTCGAAGAAATCGACGTGCTGCTGTTGCTCACGGTAGCCTGCGGCTATTGGCGCCTGGGCGAACCGGCCCGGAGCGCTGCGGCGCAGCTGTCGCCCGCCGCCCGCGCCTGCCTGCTGCTGTGCAGCCTGGCCTGGCTGGCGGCGCTGCTGCGCGGCGTGCTGCCGCTGCCGCCCCTCGATGTGTATGCCTGGGATAATTACCTGAGCCCCTACAACAGCTTGCGGTTGGGCAAGGCCTGGGCCTGGAGCATGCTGCTGCTGCCACTGCTGCTGCGCGACGGGGAGCCGTCCACCCTGCGCCGCTACGCACTGCCAGGCATGCTGGCCGGGCTGGCCATGGTGTCGCTGTTCGCGCTGTGGGAACGGGCCGTGTTTCCCGGTTTGACGAACCTCTCCAGCGACTATCGCATCACGGCGCCGTTTTCCGCCATGCACACGGGCGGCGCCGCGCTGGACGGCTATCTGGCCCTGAGCCTGCCATTTGCGGCACTGTGGCTGGCGCGCGCGCGCAGCCGCTGGCAAGCGGCGCTGGCCTTGCTGCTGCTGGCACTGGCCCTGCACGCGGCATGTACCACCTTTTCACGGGGCCTGTACGCGGCCCTGGCGGCGGCGGTGCTGCTGGCCGTGCTGCTGGCCATGTGGCAGACCTTGCCGCAGACCTTGCGCACAGCCCCCGGCGCGGCGCGGCGCCCGACGGGCCGGCGACCCATGCGCAAACCCTTGCTGATGCTGCTGCTGGCCGGCCTGGGCACCGTCCTGCTCGTCTACATGTTCAGCCTGGCCGGCTACCGGGGCTTGCTCGCCGCCGTCATCCTGCTCACGGCCAGCTTCGTGCTGGCCGCGCGGCCCTTGCCATGGCGCCTGGCGCCAGCCAGCCTGCTGTGTGCGCTGTGCCTGCAGGGGCTGCTGGCCAGCTGGTGGCCGGAAGGGGCCGGCCAGCCGGCTACCGGCTGGCTGAAAGGCCCGTATTTCCTGTTCCTGCTGGCCGCCGTGCTGCTGGCGGGCGCGCTGCTGCCCGGCACCCTGTGGCCGGGCGGCGCTGCCGGCAAAGGCCCTGCCAGGCTGGTCCTGGCGATGATGGCGTGGACCATGCTGGCGTGCAATCTCGTCTGGATAGGCTGGCACTGGGCCGGTGCTCCCGCCCTGACGCCGGCTGGGCTGGTCGTGTTGCTGGCCATGCTGATGCTGTGCAATGGACGCTTGCGCGCGCCGCTATGGCGGCTGGACCGGGCCAGCCTGAGCATCGCGGGCGCGGCCGGCATCCTGCTGCTGCTGGCCATCCCCGTCTCGGCCAGCTATTACGCCACCGAACGTTTCGCCACCACGGCCTTCGACCTGCAAGGCCGCCTGCGCCACTGGCGGCAAGTGCTGACGATGCAGCCGTCCGACTGGGGCGATCAGCTGTTCGGCATGGGCATGGGCAGCTTTCCCGCCACGTACTACTGGCACAATCCAGGGCGCGAAGTGCCGGCCAGCATCGCCTATGCGGAGGAAGGCGGCGAGCCTGGCAATGCCGGCAACACCTATGTGCGCCTGGCCAGTCCCGGCTACAGCGCCGGCTATGGCGAACTGCTGCGGCTGCTGCAACGCCTGCCGCTGCAGCCGGCCACGCACTACACGCTGGCGCTGGATGTGCGCCGAAGCGGTCCCATGCCCGTGCTGCTGGTGCGCCTGTGCCAGAGACAATTGCTGTACGCACAAGGTTGCGTGCCTATCCCCCTGCGCCTGCAGGCGCCCCCGCCTGGCAGTCCCGTGCCGGCCTGGCAGCACTATGAAGTGCCGTTCGACAGCAAATGGCTGGGCGCGGGCGCCTGGCTGCTGCGCCCGCCCGTGCAGCTGGAACTGGCGGCCAGCGGCACGGCCACCTCGTCCGTGATCGACGTCGACAATCTGAGCCTGCGCGCGCCGGGCGGCGAGGAATTGATCGCCAACGGGCGCTTTACGCAGGCCAACAATTACTGGTTTTTCAGCAGCGACCACCATCACTTGCCGTGGCATATCAAGAGCCTGGCGCTGCATGTGCTGGTGGAAACGGGCTGGTACGGCGCACTGACGCTGCTGGCCCTGCTTTCCCTGGCCGGCCTGCGCCTGCTGCGCCAGGCCACGGGGGGCAACCCGTGCGCGCTGGCCTGCGCCGCAGCCCTGCTGGGTTTTCTCGTCGTCGGGCTGTTCGACAGCCTGCTCGACGTGCCGCGTATCGCCCTGCTGTGCTATCTGATGCTGCTGTGCGCATTGCTGCAGCCCCCGCCACCTCCTCCCCCTGAAAGCACGCCGCCATGAAAGCCCTGCCGTTGACATTCTCCTCTGCCCTGCTGTCCGGCCTGATCCTCGCTGTGGCCAGCGCGCCCTGCCGTGCCGACCAAGCCCTGGCGCAAGTCATTGCGCGCGTGAAGCCGTCCATCGTCGGCGTCGGCAGCCTGCAAGCGACGCGCACGCCGCCCATGAATTTCCTCGGCACGGGTTTCGTGGCGGGCGACGGCTTGAGTGTGCTGACCTGCGCCCATGTGATTCAAAAACTGCTCGATGCCAATCCCAACGAAGTGATCGGCATACTCACGGGCCAGGGCGAGGCGGCGCAATTTCGCCCCGCCAAAATCCAGGCGCTGGACACGGAGCACGACCTGGCCTTGCTGCGCCTGGCGGGCGCACCCCTGCCGGCCCTGGCGCTGGGCGACGCGGGCACGGTGCGCGAAGGCCAGGCCATGGCCTTTACCGGCTTCCCGCTGGGTACCTTGCTGGGTCTGCACCACGTGACGCACCGCGCCACCGTATCGTCGCTGACACCGGTGGTCAGGCCCAGCGCCACCGCGCAGCGCCTCGATACCCGGCGCCTGGCGCAGCTGCAAAAAGCGCCGTACACGGTATTCCAGCTGGACGCGACGGCGTATCCGGGCAGCAGCGGCAGCCCCCTGTTCGATCCCGAGACAGGTCTCGTCTATGGCATCGTCAACATGGTGTATGTCAAGGGTCTGAAAGAGGCGGCCATCACCGCGCCCAGCGGCATCACCTACGCGATTCCGGGCAGCCACATGCAGGCGATCTTGCTGAAAAATAAATGAGTCAGTTGCGCCCCTGCCTGAGGCGGTCGGTAATGCCTGGTTCATCCCATGTCGGGAAAAAAAAGGGGTAAAACGACCGTTCACCCCCATGCTGTTCCATCATGCCGCCGTATTTGCGGATCTGGGCCCCCATGTAGTCGAGGTCCAGGCGCAGCAAGACGGCCGGCGCGCCCACGCGCGTGCACTCTCGCTCGCCGCCAAAATCCTTGAAACCCAGCATGCGCTTGTAAAACACCACATGGCGTGGATTGACTTCGATCACGTAATCCGTAAAGCCGTGAATATTGTGGGCATAGATATAAGAAATATGAATCAGCGCCGCAAACACGCGCTTGCTCACGCCCTTGTCGATTGCCAGGCGCGACGGTTCGCACAGGCGCCGGCCTTCCTCGCGCAGCACGTCGAGTTTGTCGCGAAAGTTTTCATCAGCGGGCAAGCCCGTCTCGTCATTGTCCAGGCACAGGGTCATGGTGCCGACGGTCGAGCCTGCCGTTTCCGCAAACAGGGTGATTTTATTCAGCGCATGCGCGATGCCGGGATCGACGGCATAGCCGCGCCAGCCGTACATCTTGCGGATCAGCAAACTGGCCGCCTCGCGCCGGCCACGCGAATTGGCCATGCGGATATGAAAGCGCTGCAAGTCGAGCTCGTGCTCCATCGCCGGGTCGATCTGGCCCTCGCCCACCACCAGGTCACTGAATGTACCGGGCGTGTCGAAGGAAATAATAGGTTCATCTTGAAAGCTCATCTTGTCCTCACGTTCATCGGCAGCCGTCGAGACGGACTGAAGCCAATGCCTTGTGACAAGATAAAAAGCAGAGAAGTTCCCGCGTCAGGCAAAAAAAACAGAAGATAGTGCTATTTAATAGCAAAATTACACGCTGAAATTTGCCCGCAAGTACAAATTGACAAATATAAGTACTGTTTTGATATTGCCGAGCCCGCTGCTAAAAAAAGCTCTCCGGTATCAGCAACACGTCGCCCGGCCGCATCATGACATTCGCGGAAATATCGCCGCTCTTGAGCAGGTCGTCCAGGCGCACGCCCAGCTGCTGCTGGCTGCCGTCGCGCATGCGGATGATGCTGGCCTTGTTGCCAGCGGCAAAGTCCGTGATGCCGCCCACGGCGATGAGCACGTCCATCAGCGACATGCCGAGGCGGTACGGCAGCGCCTGCGGCTTGGCCGCCTCGCCGATGACCCGGATCTGCTCGCCATACGGGCCCGAGAAATTGGTGACGATGACCGTCACCACCGGTTGCTGGATAAACTTGCCCAAGGCTTGCTCGATATCGCGCGCCAGCTGGGTCGAGGTCTTGCCGCTGGCGGCCAAATCCTCCACCAGCGGCGTGGTGATCTTGCCATCGGGCCGCACGGCCACCGTCAGCGACACTTCCGGATTGCGCCAGACGATGATGTTGACGGAGTCGCCCGGGCCGATCAGGTAATCGTGCATGGGGGCGCTGTCGTCGGCGGGCGCCAGCGGATAGCGTGTGCGGCAGCCCCCCAGCAAGCTGGCGCTACAGGCCAGGAGCAGCGTGTGGCATACAAAAGCACGGCGAAACGGATTCATGCGGGGCCTCTTCGAGTCGATGGCGCGTCCATGGCCGGCCCCGCAGAACCAGCCTGGGCCGCGAACTTCCTATGATTATTAAAACCCGGCAAGTGAACCTTGAGGCGTATCAAGAAGCAATCATCTTGGGAAATCTTGCTTCACAGGCGCCCTATACTTTGCTTACTCAACAGGCAAGCATTTCTTGCAAGACGCCGTTGTCCGCGCCGCCCAGCCATCGACCGTGCAGCACCGTCACCTGAAGGAAGCGACATGGAGCAATTGATACAGCAACTGCTTTCCAGCCTGAAAGGCATCTGGAAGTACCGCTGGCATGCGCTGCTGGTGGCGTGGCTGGTGGCAATCGTCGGCTTCATCAAGGTCATTACGCTACCCGACGACTTCCAGACGTCGGCGCGCGTGTTTGTCGATACGCAAACCATCCTCAAGCCGCTGCTGGCCGGCATGACCAGTGTGCCGAACACGGAACAGCAGGTGGCCATCATGAGCCGCACCCTGCTCAGCCGCCCGAACGTGGAGCGCGTCATGCGCATGGTCGACCTCGATCTGAATTCGAAGACCGTGCGCGAACACGAAGCCCGGCTCGATGAGCTGATGAGCCGCATCAAGATCAGCGGCACCAGCGCCTACGACATTTACACCATCAGCTACAGCGGGCGCGACCCGAAGCTGGTGCGCGACGTGGTGCAAAGCCTGCTGACCATCTTTGTCGAAGGCAGTTTCCAGGGGAAAAAGGGCGATTCGCAGAAAGCCGTGCAATTCATCGACGAGCAGATCAAGAACTACGAGGACAAGCTGAGCGCGGCGGAAAACCTGGTGAAGGAATTCAAGATCCGCAACAACCTGCTGCTGCCGCGCCAGGGCATCGACTATGGCAGCCAGCTGCTGATGTCATCCGATAGCCTGAACAATGCCAAGCTGGAACTGGTCGAGGCGGAGCAGGCGCGCAAGGCCATCCTGAGCCAGATCGAAGGCGACGAACCGGTGCTCGACCTGGAGCCGAACGCTTCGGCCATCACCAACCCGGAACTCGATGAGCGCATCGCCTCGCTGAACAAGAATCTGGACAGCCTGCGCATGCAATTTACGGAGTTGCATCCCGACATCATCGCCTCGAAGCGCCTCATTGCGCAGCTGGAAGAGCGCAAGATCGAGGAAAGCAAGCTGAAAACGGCGTCCGGCGACCCGGGCAAGAACTACAGCCCCATGCTGCAGCAGTTGAAGGTGGCGCTGACGGACGCGGACGCCAAGGTGGCCGCCATCCGCGCCCGCGTGCAGGAATACAACGCGCGCAATGAGCGCCTGCTGGCACAAAGCAATGCCGTGCCCGAGGTGGAATCGCAGCTGGCGCAACTGAACCGCGACTACATCATCAACAAGGAAAACTATGAAAAGCTGATCGGCCGGCGCGAAGCGGCCAAGCTGTCGGGCGAACTCAGTTCCACCACCGAGATGATGGCCTTCAAGATCATCGACCCGCCCACGGTGCAATATGCGCCCGTCGGCCCGAACCGTCCGCTGCTGTTTTCCGCGGCGCTGGGCGCGGCGCTGGTGGCCGGCACCGCCACGGCCCTGCTGATCAGCCAGGTGCGCCCCACCTTCCTCAGCCCCGCCGAACTGCGCGATGCCACGGGCTTGAACGTGCTGGGCACGGTATCGATGAACTGGACGCCGCTGCAGCAGGTGCGCCGCCGCCGCGCCCGCTACGCCTTTGCCGGCTGCCTGGGCAGCCTGTTCCTGCTGTACGGCGGGGTCATGACGGCCGCGCTGCTGAAATTCTAGAGCCACCAAGGGAGCGACGATGAGCAGCAAGGACAGCGGCAAGCAGGAACCCACGATCCTGGGCGTGGCCGAGGCCAGCGTGGCTTATGGTCCAGATGTTGCGGATGGTGCGGATGATGCGGATGGCGCGGCGGCGGCCGCCGCCCCCCAGTACCGCCCCCTGAACCTGGCCCGCCTGGCGGAGCAAGGCATGCTCACGCAGGAAGGCGGGCGCAGTTCGGTGGCCGAAGATTTTCGCATCATCAAGCGCCCGCTGCTGCGCCAGGCGCGCGCCAGCGGCGCCGAGGCCATCCGCCACGGCAACCTGATCGTCGTCACCAGCGCCATGCCCGGCGAAGGCAAGACGTATTGCGCCGTCAACCTGGCCATGAGCATCGCCATGGAAATGGATATCACGGTGCTGCTGGTCGACGCGGACGTGGCGCGCCCGTCCGTGCTGAAAGTGCTGGGCCTGCCGCCCGAGCCTGGACTGATGGACGTGCTGCTCGACCCGCAGCTGGCGATGGGGGACGTGATCCTGAAAACCAACGTGGCCAACCTGCGCATCCTGCCTGCCGGGCGCAGCAACAAGCACGCGACGGAATTGCTGGCCAGCCGGGCCATGAGCCGGCTGCTGGCCGAAATCGCCAGCCGCTATAGCGACCGCATCGTCGTCTTCGATTCGCCGCCCCTGCTCATTACCAGCGAAGCGCACGCGCTGGTGGGGCAGATGGGCCAAGTGGTGATGGTGGTCGAGGCGGAAACGACGACCCAGCACGCCGTCAAGGAAGCGCTGCGCCAGATCGACTCGTGCGAACACATACATTTGATCTACAACAAGACCAAATCGTTCCCCGGCAACGACTACTACGGCTATGGCTATTACGACTAGCCGCCGGGTGTCGCTACCGCTGGCGCTGCCGCCGTTGCTGCCTTTGCTATCTTTGCTGCTGCCCCTGCCGGCCTTTGCCGTCGACTGGCTGGTGAAACCGTCGCTGCGCCTGCGTGAAAGCTATACCGACAATGCGCTGCGCGCGCCGCCCGGCAAGGCGCAAGCGGACTTCATCACGGAAATCGCGCCCGCCATCGCCCTCATCGGCACGGGCCCGCGCCTGCGCGTAAACCTCGATTACAGCTGGCACAAATACCTCTCGGGGCAGCGCGGCAATAGCGACAACCACGACTTGCATGCCGCAGCCGACGCCGAGCTGGTGCAGGACTGGTTCTTCATCGATGCCAACGCCAGCGTGAGCCGACGCAACCTCTCGCCGTTCGGCCCGCAACTGATCGATGATCTGCCCGACACGGACAATACCAGCACGGTACGCACCACCAGCATCAGCCCCTACCTGCGCCACCGCTTCCGCGGCCTGGCCACGGCCGAGCTGCGCTACACGCGCAATACGGTAGCCAGCGGCGGCGAGTTGCTTTCCGTGCACAGCGATGAGATGGAATTGCTGCTCAGCGGCGAGCCGCGCGGCAGCGGCTGGTCCTGGAACGCCAGCCACGATGTGCGCCGCACGCAGGACAGCAAGCTGGCGCCCGTGCGCATGCAGCGCAGCAGCGTGGGCCTGCGCTATCCGTTCAGCAGAAAATGGGCGGCCACGGCCAGCGGCGGCATGGAGAAGGAAGGCTATATATCGAGCAACGGCAAGGCGCCGGAAGGCCGCTTCTGGTCGCTGGGCGGCGTGTGGACACCGTCGCCGCGCACCAGCCTGGCTTTCAGCACGGGCAAGCGCTTTTTTGGCACCACCTACAGCCTCGATGCCAACTTCCTGCAGCGCCATACCAACTGGCAACTGAGCTACAGCGAAGACATCACCACCATGCCCACGCAGTTTGCGCGCCTGGGCGACCGCGACGCGGGCCAGCTGCTCGATCAATTATGGCGCGGCATCTTTCCCAACGCGCGCGACAGGCGCTTGCGCATCAATGCCTTCCTGCGCTACGCCAACAGCCTGGGGCCGGAACGGGGCGCCATCAATTACTTCAGCCACCGCTATTTCCTGCAAAAGCAGCTGAAGCTGACGATGGCGCGCGCCACGGCCAAAAGCACGCTAGTCGCCGGCGTCACGGCCGTCGACCGCACTGCGCAAACGGCCAGCGGCATCGACAGCGCCTTGCTACCCGGCATGGAGTTCGGCAGCGAAGACCGCACGCGCCAGGTCGGCGCCAACGTGGGCTGGAGCTGGCAAGCCAATTCGCGCACCAGCGTGAATGTCAATGCCGGCTACGCCGGCGTGCGCTCGCTGAGCGTGCCCCGGCGCGACAACAACATCACCGTGACGGCCGGCTACAGCCGCGTCCTGCAGCCGAACATGACGGCCAGCATCGATGTGCGGCACATGCGGCACGCCAGCAACCGGGGCGGCAACTACCGCGAAAACGGCGTCAGCGCCACGCTCACCATGCAATTCTAAGGAGGCTGCAATGTCCGACCCCTCGCTTGCGTCCGCCGCGCCCGCGCACCTGCTGTGCGTGGTGGCCGCGCGCCCCAACCTGATGAAAATGGCGCCCATCCTGGCCGCCCTGGCGCGCCAGGCGCCCACCGTGCGCGTGACGTTGTTGCATACCGGCCAGCACTACGACACGGCCATGAATAGCCAACTGTTTACGGATCTGGACCTGCGCGCGCCCGACATCGCCCTCGACGTCGGCTCCGGCAACCACGCGCAGCAGACGGCCGAGATCATGCGCCGCTTCGACGCCGTGCTCGACACGCATCCGCCGCTGGCGCCCGATGCCGTGCTGGTGGTGGGCGACGTCAATTCGACCCTGGCGTGCGCGCTGGTGGCGGCCAAGCGGAACATTGCCGTGATCCACGTCGAGGCGGGCCTGCGCAGCGGCGACCGGCGCATGCCCGAGGAAATCAACCGCGTGCTGACGGATCAATTGTCCGATCTGCTGCTGACCAGCGAGGAGAGCGCGCGCGCCAACCTGCTGCGCGAAGGCATCGCCCCCGAACGCATCCATTTCACGGGCAACGTCATGATCGACAGCCTGCGCCAGCAACTGCCGCGCGCAGTCAAGCCCGCCGCCACCCTGCGCGCGCACGGCCACGCCTGTCCGCCCGCGTATGGCCTGTTGACCTTGCACCGGCCGTCGAACGTCGATGATGCGGCGCAGCTGCAAGCGCTGCTGCAGGCGCTCGGGCAATTGTCATGCCAGCTGCCGCTGCTGTTCCCCATCCACCCGCGCACCCTGGCCGGCTTGCGCCTGGCGGGCCTGGAACCATTGCTGGCGCGCCAGGCCATCGTCTGCCTGCCGCCGCTGGGCTACCTGGAAATGCTGGGCCTGATGCAGGGCGCGCGCCTGGTGCTGACCGATTCCGGCGGCATCCAGGAAGAAAGCACGGCCCTCGGCGTGCCTTGTCTGACCCTGCGCGCCAATACGGAGCGCCCCGTCACCGTCAGCGCCGGCACGAATACCCTGGCCGGCACTGACCCGACCGCCATCCTGGCGCTGGCGCGCGCCATCCTCGAGACGGGCGGCAAGCGGGGCCGCATTCCACCGCTGTGGGATGGCCACGCAGCCGAGCGCATCGCCGCCGTGATCGCGCCCTGGCTGGCGGCGCGCCGGGGCACGCCATGACGCCGCCTGTGGTTTTACGCAACGCGCTGACCATCGACGTGGAAGATTATTTCCAGGTGTCCGCCTTCGCGCCGCACATCGCGCGCGCCGACTGGCCCCGTCTGGAATGCCGGGTCGAGGCGAACATCGAGCGCATCCTGCTGCTGCTGGAACGCCGGCGCATCCACGCCACCTTTTTTACCTTGGGCTGGATCGCCGAGCGCTATCCGGCCATGCTGCGCCGCGTGGCCGGCGCGGGGCACGAGGTGGCCAGCCACGGCTATGCGCACCTGCGCGCCTGCGACCAGTCGGCCGCCCAGTTCGCCGACGATGTGCACCGCAGCAAGACCATCCTGGAGCAATTGACAGGGCTGCCCGTGCACGGCTACCGGGCGCCCAGTTTTTCCATCGGCGCGGCCAATCTGTGGGCCTTCGACGTGCTGCAGGAAGCGGGCTACCGCTACAGTTCCAGCATCTATCCGATCCGCCACGACCATTACGGCATGCCCGATGCTCCGCGTTTCGCCTGGCGCCCACGCGGGCCGCACGGCATGCTGGAATTGCCCGTCAGCACCGTGCGCGTGCGCGGGCGCAATCTGCCGGCCGGCGGCGGCGGTTACTTCAGATTGATGCCGTATGCACTGTCGCGCTGGCTTTTGCGACGCATCAATTCGCGCGACGGGCAAGCTGGCATATTCTACTTTCATCCTTGGGAACTCGATCCCGGCCAGCCGCGCCCGCCGGGCCTGAGCGCGAAAACGCGCTTTCGCCACTACCTGAACCTGGGGCGCATGGAAGCGCGGCTGGCGCGCCTGACGGCCGACTTCACCTGGGACCGCATGGACCGTATTTTTTTGGAAAGCACATGATGCACGAGGCCAGCCTTCCTGCCGACCGGGCACCGTCCAGCGCCGCCATTGCCGTGCGGTCCCTGCAGGCGCACGAGCATGCACGCTGGGATGCCTTTGTCGAGGCTTGTCCCGACGCCACCTTCTTTCACCGCGCCGGCTGGCACACCATCCTGCAGCAAGGTTTTAAACACGACAGCCATTTCCTGTACGCGGAACAGGACGGGCGCATCGCCGCCGTGTTGCCGCTGGCGCATGTGCGCAGCCGACTGTTCGGCTCGTCCCTCGTCTCGCTGCCGTTTTGCGTGTACGGCGGCATCGCCGGCGGCAGCCCGGCCGTGCGACTGGCTCTCGACGAAGCGGCGCAGGCGCTGGCCCGGCGTCTCGGCGTGGGGCACCTGGAATACCGCTGGCGCGAGGTGGAAGGAAATGCGCAAGAAAACCCGGGCCCAACCTGGCTGCACAAACCGCTGTACGCAACCTTCCGCCGTCCCCTGCATCCCGATGCCGAACAGAACTTGCTGGCGATACCGCGCAAGCAGCGCGCCGTCGTGCGCAAGGCCATGGCGGGCGGCCTGCACAGCGCCATCGACTATGACTTGCAGCGCTTTTACCCGATCTATGCGGCGAGCGTGCACCGGCTGGGCACGCCCGTCTTCGCGCGCCGCCATTTTGCCCTGCTGCGCACGGTCTTCGGCACCGATTGCGAGATCCTCACCGTATATCACGGCCAGCAGGCGCAGGCCAGCGTGCTGCTGTTCTATTTCCGCGATGAAGTGCTGCCGTATTACGGCGGCGGCACGCCGCTGGCGCGCAGCACGGGCGCCAACGACTTCATGTACTGGGAAGCGATGCGCCGCGCCTGCGAACGCGGCTGCCGCCTGTTCGATTTCGGCCGCAGCAAGCTCGGTACGGGGGCCTGGGACTTCAAGAAGAACTGGGGTTTTACGCCGCAGCCGCTGCCGTACGCCTACCAGTTGGTGCGTGCCACAGCCTTGCCGGAAGTCAATCCTCTGAATCCCAGATACGCGCTGTTCATCCGCGCCTGGCGCCGCCTGCCGCTGCCGCTGGCTAACCTGCTGGGGCCGCACATCGTGCGGCAACTGGGCTAAGCAAGGGGATACACCATGCGCGAACTGCTCTTCCTCACCCACCGCCTGCCGTATCCGCCCAACAAGGGCGACAAGATACGCTCGTGGCACATGCTGCAGTACCTGAGCCGGCATTTCCGCGTGCACCTGGGCTGTTTCATCGACGATGACGACGACTGGCAGCATACGAAAACCGTGGCCGCCCTGTGTGCCAGCACGCGCTTCATTGAACTGCGGCGCGGCACGGCCCGCTGGCGCGCCCTGCAGGCGCTGCTGTCGCGGCAAGCCATGAGCGTGCAATACTACCGCGATGCGCGCCTGCTGCAATGGGTCGATGGCTTATTATCTAGCGGCAAGGTGCGCCATGCGCTGGCCTTTTCCGGGCCCATGGCGCAATACATCGACGGCAGCGCGGGCCGCGCCCTGCACCGCGTGATCGATTTCGTCGACGTCGATTCCGACAAATGGCGCCAGTACGGCGACAGCAAGCCCTGGCCCCTGTCGCTGCTGTACCGGCGCGAAGCGCAACTGCTGCTGCAGTACGAGCGCCATATCGCCCAGCAGTTTACGGCCGCCAGCTTCGTCTCGCCCGCCGAAGCGGCCCTGTTCCGCCAGTGCGCGCCGATGGCGCGGCGCAAGACGGGATTTTTCAATAACGGCGTCGACACGAACTATTTCGCGCCGATGCCGGCGCAAAGTGCAATCTATCCGCCCGGCGTGCAGGCGCTGGTATTTACGGGCGCCATGGATTACTGGCCCAACATCGACGCCGTGCAATGGTTCGTGCGCCACGTCTGGCCCGCGCTGCGGCGCCAGTTTCCTCAGTTGCAGTTTTATATCGTCGGCAGCGCGCCCGTGCCCGCCGTGACGGCGCTGGCCAGGGTGGCCGGCGTGGTGGTGACGGGCAAGGTGCCCGACATCCGGCCCTATCTGGCTGGCGCGGCGCTGGCCGTGGCGCCGCTGCGCATCGCCCGTGGCGTGCAAAACAAGGTGCTCGAAGCGATGGCGATGGGCAAGATCGTGCTGGCCACACCGCAAGCGCTGGAAGGCATCGCCGCCCAGCCGGGCCTGGAACTGCTGCTGGCGCGCGACGACGCCGAATTCATCCACCATGCGGCGCGCGTGCTGCGCAACGCCCGGGGCGGTGGTGCCGAAGGCAGCGGCGCGGCCATCGGCGCGGCGGCGCGCCAGCTGGTGTTGCAGGATTACAATTGGGAACGCAATCTGCGCGGCCTGGGCGCCATGCTGGGCCTGCCGGCCGAGGCCGAGGCCGAGGCTGGTGCTGGAGCCAGCACTGCTGCCATGCCGACGCTGCCCGTGCGGGAGCCATCCACATGAGCTTGCAGCTCGACCAGGTGGCCCGCATGCCGGACGCGGCCATCCTGCCGCATGCGCAGGGCCAGCAGCAAGCCCTGGCGATCCTGCTGCTGGCCCTGGCCGCCATCGTGCTGCTGTACCACGCCACCTTCTGGTCGATGCTGGAATTGTGGTCGCGTTCACAAACCTTTGCGCACGGTTTCCTGATCGTGCCCATCAGCTGCTGGCTGGCCTGGCGCCAGCGCGCCCGCCTGGCTGCGCTGGCGCCCCAGCCGTCGTGGCAAGGCTTGCTGCTGCTGGGGGCGCTGGGCCTGGCCTGGCTGCTGGCCGACGCCGCCAACGTGCCCGTGGTGGAACAATATGCGGCCACGGCCATGCTGCCAGCCTGCATGCTGGCCATCCTCGGCTGGCCGGCCGTGCGCCTGCTGGCCTTTCCCCTCGCGTATCTGTTCCTGGCCGTGCCGTTTGGCGAAGTCTTCCTCGATCCCCTGATCGACTTCACGGCCGCCTTCACGGTCACCGCGCTGCAATGGACGGGCGTACCTGTGTTTCGCGATGGCAACAATTTTTCGCTGCCTACCGGTAACTGGTCGGTAGTGGAAGCGTGCAGCGGCTTGCGCTACCTGATTGCCGCGCTGGCCCTGGGCGCCCTGTACGCCCATGTGCACTGCCACAGCGCGCGGCGGCGCCTGGCCGTCATGGCCGCCGCCCTGCTGGTGCCCATCCTCGCCAATGGCGTGCGCGCCTACCTGATCGTGATGCTGGGCCACCTGAGCAACATGCGCCTGGCCGTGGGCGTCGACCATCTGATCTATGGCTGGCTGTTCTTCGGCCTGGTGGTACTGCTGCTGTTCTGGCTGGCCGCGCGCTGGCACGAATTGCCGCTGGCGCGCGCCGTGCCATTCGCCGCCGGGCCCGGCGCCAGCCCGCACGCCGTCGTGCGCGCCAGCCTGGCTTGCCTGCTGCTGGCGGCGCTGTGGCCGGCGCTGGCCCTGGCCAGCCAGCGCCAGGATGGCGCAGCGGCGCCCGCTTCCCCCGCTGTGCTGGCCTTGCCCGATCCGCCCGCCTGGCAGCGCCTGCACGATGCGGCGCCAGCCTGGCAGGCGCCGTATGCGGGCACGCCCGCGCGGTTTGCCGCCACGTATGCCCGCCAGACCGGCAGCGGCGCGCCCGTGGGACTGCAACTGCACTGGTATGCGCGCCAGGCGCGCGATGCCGAACTGCTGACACACCAGTCCTCGCCATACGGCGCGCGCTGGATGGCGCTGGCCCAGCGCGTGCAAGACATCACCCTGGCCGGCGGCGCCCTGGCCGTGCGCGAAAGCGTGCTGGGGCGCGGTGGCGAACGCCTGCTGGTGTGGCGCGTCTACCGCCAGGGCGGCATCATTACGGCGCGGCCCGTGCTGGTCAAGCTGCTGCTGGCGCAAGCCAAGCTGCTGGGCAGACGGCAGGATGGCGCCGACATCCTCGTCTTTGCCGCCTACGACGAGCTGGCGCCGCCGCCGCGCGCGCGCCTGCACGCCTTCCTGCAGGCGGCGCTGCCCGTCATCGAACAACGCTTGCAGGAGCTGCCGCATGGCCCTTGACCTCGATGCCGGCGGCACGGAAGCGGCCAGCACCGCCCCGCTGATCGTGCACGTGATCCACCAGCTCGACGTGGGCGGGCTGGAAAACGGCCTGGTGAACCTGATCAACCATCTGCCGCCCGAACGCTACCGGCACGCCATCGTCTGCCTGAAGAACGCCACCGCGTTTCGCCAGCGCCTGACCACGCCCGGTGTCGACGTCATCAGCCTGGACAAGCGCGAAGGCAAGGACTGGCGCCACTACCTGCGCCTGTACCGCGTACTGAAACAGCTGCGCCCGGCACTCGTGCACACGCGCAACCTGGGCTGCCTCGAAGCGCAACTGCTGGCCTGCCTTGCCGGCGTGCGCCTGCGCGTGCATGGCGAACACGGGCGCGACATGAGCGACTTGCACGGCACCCGCCGCAAATACCGGCTGCTGCGCAAATGCATGCTGCCGCTGGTGCAGCACTTCATTGCCGTCAGCGCCGACCTGGGGCAATGGCTGGTGGACAGCATCGGCGCGGCGCCCGCACAGGTATCGCACATCGGCAATGGCGTCGACAGCGTGCAATTCCATCCCCGCCTGGGGCCGCCGGCCGCCGTCGGGCCGCCCGGCTTCCTGTGCAACGGCGCCTTCGTCATCGGCAGCGTGGGCCGCATGGCCGCCGTCAAGGACCATGCCTCGCTGGTGCGGGCGTTCCTGCTGTTGCTGGCGCAGCCGGGTGCCCGCGCGCGCCTGCGCCTGATCATCGTCGGCGACGGGCCGTACCGCCAGGCGTGCCTGGAGCAGCTGCAGCAGGCCGGCGTGGCCCATCTGGCCTGGCTGCCCGGCGCGCGCGACGACGTGGCGCAGCTGCTGCGCGCCATGGATCTGTTCGTGCTGCCCTCGCTGGCCGAAGGCAGTTCGAACACCATCCTCGAAGCGATGGCGACGGGGCTGCCCATCGTCGCCACGCAGGTGGGCGGCAATGCGGAACTGGTGCAGTCGGGCTGGAGCGGCACCCTGGTGCCACCCGGTTCTGCCGAGATGCTGGCCGACGCCATGCTCGACTACTACAGCATGCCCGAACTGGGCCCGCGCCACGGCGCGCGCGGGCGGCGCCAGGTGCTGGCCGAGCACAGCCTGCCCGCCATGGCCGGCGCCTACCTGGCCGTGTACGACCGCCTGACGGGCGCGCGCCAGCCCTCTCCCCTGTCCACTTATCCCTGAAAGGCCTCCCATGTGCGGCATCAGCGGCATCTTTGATTTGCAGGGCCAGCGCGACATCGACGTGCTGCTGCTGGCGCGCATGAACAACAGCCTGCGCCATCGGGGACCGGACGAAGGGGGACTGCACCGCGAGCCGGGACTGGGCCTGGCGCACCGGCGATTGTCCGTGATCGACCTGGCCAGCGGCCAGCAGCCGCTGTTCAACGCCGACCGCAGCATCGCCATCGTCTTCAATGGCGAAATCTATAATTACCGCAGCCTGATGGCCGAACTGCGCCAGTTCGGCCACCAGTTCCGCACCAGCAGCGACACGGAAGTCATCGTCCACGCCTGGGAACAGTGGGGAGAACAATGCGTGCAACGCCTGCGCGGCATGTTCGCCTTCGCCCTGTGGGACCGCCGGCGCCACCTGCTGTTCCTGGCGCGCGACCGCCTGGGCGTGAAACCGCTGTACTACGGCGAGGCGCAGGATGGCACCCTGCTGTTCGGCTCCGAACTCAAAGCGCTGCTCGCGCATCCGGCCATGCCGCGCACGCTCGATCCGCTGGCAGTGGAAGAGTATTTCGCGTACGGCTACGTGCCCGAGCCGCGCAGCATCTTCCAGCACGCGCGCAAGCTGCCGCCCGGGCATACCCTGTCGATTCGCGCCGGCCAGCCGCTGCCCGCGCCGCAAGCGTACTGGGACATTCCATTCACGCCCAATCCGCCCGCCAGCGAGGCGCAGGCGGCCGACGAACTGCTGGCGCGCCTGCGCGAAGCGGTGCGCATCCGCATGGTGGCCGAAGTGCCGCTCGGTGCCTTCCTCTCCGGCGGCGTCGATTCGAGCGCCGTCGTGGCGCTGATGGCCGGGGCCAGCGCCACGCCCGTCAACACCTGCTCGATCTCGTTCGGCGACCCGGCCTGGAACGAGGCGCGCTACGCCGACCTCGTGGCGCGCCGCTACGCCACGGCGCACCACGCGCGCCAGGTGGAGCAAGACGACTTCGAACTGATCGACCTGCTGGCCAATCTGTACGACGAACCGTTCGCCGACAGTTCCGCCATGCCCACGTACCGCGTCTGCCAGCTGGCGCGCCAGAGGGTCACGGTGGCCCTGTCGGGCGATGGCGGCGATGAAAGCCTGGCCGGCTACCGGCGCTACCGCCTGCACACGCGCGAAGAAAAAGTGCGCAAGGCGATGGACCCGCTGCTGCCGGCCGGCCTGCGCCAGTCGCTGTTCGGCACCCTGGGGCGGCTGTACCCGAAGGCCGACTGGGCGCCACGCTTCCTGCGCGCCAAGACCACCTTCGAAGGCCTGGCGCGCGACACGACGGATGCGTATTTTCACGGCGTCAGCCTGCTGGGCGACGCCATGCGCGCGCGCCTGTTCAGCCCCGAGCTGCGGCGCAGCCTGCACGGCTACCGCGCCGTCGAAGTGCTGCGCCGCCACGCACTGGCCAGCCCCGCGCAAGATCCGCTGTCGCAGGTGCAGTACCTGGACCTGAAAACCTATCTGCCCGGCGACATCCTGACCAAGGTAGACCGGGCCAGCATGGCGCATGCGCTGGAAGTGCGCTCGCCGCTGCTCGACCATGAACTGGTGGCCTGGATGTCCGGCCTGCCGCCGCACTTCAAGCTGCGGCGCGGTGTAGGCAAGTATTTGCTGAAAAAAGCCCTGCGCCCGCTGCTGCCCGACACCCTGCTGTACCGCCAGAAGATGGGCTTTTCGGTGCCGCTGGCCGACTGGCTGCGCGGCCCGCTGCGCCAGCGCCTGCACCAGCGCCTGCTGGGCCCCACCCTGGCGCAATGCGGCCTGTTCGACATGGACTACGTGCGCCTGCTGCTCGAGCAGCATGCCAGCGGGCGGCGCGACTACAGCGCGCCCCTGTGGGCGCTGCTGATGTTCGAGGCCTTTTTGCGCCAGGTGCTGCCCGTCGATGGCCGCCTGGCGCCGGCGCCCGCGCCAGCCATGGCCATGGAGTAAATCCATGCGCATCCTGCACATCCTCGACCACTCGCTGCCCCTGCACAGCGGCTACACGTTTCGCACCCTGGCCATCCTGCACCAGCAGCGGATGCTGGGCTGGCACACGACGCAACTCACGAGCGCCAAACAGGGGCCGTCCGACAGCGCGCAGCAGCTGGTCGACGGCTGGCATTTTTACCGCACGGCGCCGAATGCACGCTGGTGGGCGCGCCTGCCCGTGCTGCGGCAAGTGGCCGTCATCCTCGGCCTGGCCGTACGCCTGCGCCAGCTGGCGCAACGCCTCAAGCCCGACATCCTGCATGCGCATTCGCCCGCCCTGAATGCCATCGCCGCCCTCAATGCGGGCCGCGCGCTGGGCATTCCCGTCGTATATGAAGTGCGGGCCTTCTGGGAAGACGCGGCCGCCGACCATGGCAGCAGCCGACCCGGTGGCTTGCGCTACCGGCTCACGCGGGCGCTGGAAACCTATGCGCTGCGCCGCGCCGACGCCGTCACCACCATCTGCGACGGTTTGCGCCGCGAGCTGTGCGCGCGCGGCGTGCCCGCGCATAAAATCACGGTGATCCCGAACGCCGTCGATGCGGGCGCCTTCAAGGCCCCTGATAACCCGGCATTGGCACGCACGCTGGGTCTGGATGGCCATCCTGTGATCGGCTTCATCGGCTCGTTCTACGCCTACGAGGGACTGGCGCTGCTGCTGCGCGCCATGCCGCGCCTGCTGGCGGCGCAGCCGGCATTGCGGCTGCTGCTGGCCGGTGGCGGCCCGCAGGAAGCGGCGCTGCGCGCGCTGGCGGCACAGCTGGGCATCGAGTACGCCGTGGTCTTCGCGGGCAGAGTGCCGCATGCGCAGGTGGCCGCGTATTATCAGCTGGTCGACATCTGCGTGTATCCGCGCCTGCCCATGCGCCTGACGGAACTGGTGACGCCCTTGAAACCGCTGGAGGCGATGGCGCAGGGCCGCCTGGTGGTGGCGTCCGACGTGGGCGGCCACCGCGAACTGGTCGACCATGGCAAGACGGGCATGCTGTTTCGCGCCGGCGACGCCGAAGCGCTGGCGCTGGCGGTATTGCACCTGCTGCTGGCGCCCGCCAGCTGCGCGGCGCTGCGGCGCCAGGCACGCGCCTTTGTCGAGACGGAGCGCAGCTGGAGCGCCAGCGTGGGCCGCTATGCGCCCGTGTATGCGCGCCTGGCCGCGGCGCGCAGGGTGGCGGGAGTGGCGCCATGATCTTCTCTGGCTTGCGCATCGCCCTGGTCGGCCCGCTGCCGCCGCCGGCCGGCGGCATGGCGAACCAGACGGCGCAACTGGCGCGCAAGCTGCGCGACGACGGCGCGCAAGTGCAGCTGCTGGCCATCAACGGCCCCATGCTACCACCCTGGCTGGAGCGCATCCGCTACCTGCGCGCGGCGCTGCGCCTGCCCGTGCACTTGTGGCGCCTGTGGCGTACGGCCAATACGGTGGACCTGTTCCACATCATGGCCAATTCCGGCTGGTCCTGGCATCTGCACGCGGCGCCGGCATTGTGGATCGCCAGCCTGAAAGGCAAGCCGGCCCTGCTCAACTACCGGGGCGGCGAAGCGGCCGCCTTTTTTGCCCGTTCGCCGCGCCTGGTGGCATTCAGCCTGCGCCGCGCCAGCGCCATCGTCGTGCCCTCGGCCTACCTGGCCGGCATTTTCGAACAATATGGCCATACGGCCCACATCGTGCCGAACGTGGTGGACTTGCAGCGTTTTACAAGGGTTGCGCCGCGTGCGACTGGCGATGCTGGCCCGTGCATCCTCGTGGCGCGCCACCTGGAAGCGCTATACGACAACGCCAGCGCCGTGCGCGCCTTTGCCCTCGTGCGTGCAAGCTATCCCGGGGCGCGCCTGGTGCTGGCCGGCGGCGGACCGCAGCGCGCGGCGCTGGCACGCCTGGCCAGATCCTTGCGTGTGGAAGCTGCCGTGCGCTTTGCCGGCCCCGTCGACAATGCCGCCATGCCGGCCCTGTACCAGGCCAGCGACATCGTCCTCAATCCTAGCCTGGCCGACAACATGCCCATTTCCGTGCTCGAAGCACTGGCCTGCGGCGTGCCCATCGTCAGCACCAATGTGGGCGGCATCCCCGCCCTGCTGCAGGACGGCGTGACGGCGCTGCTGGTGCCGCCCGGCGATCCGGCCGCCATGGCGCAGGCCATCCTGGCGCTGCTGCGCGACCCGAGCCGCGCGCAAACGCTGGCAGACGCGGGCCTGGCGCACGCCGCCACTTTCGGCTGGCCCGGCATCGCGCCCGGCCTGGCCGTGCATTACCGCCGCATCCGCGCCGCGCCGCGCCCGGGCGCCTACACGCGCTGCGTGGCCCGCTGGCTGTTTCCCCTGCATGAATGGCTCAAGGGCCACCACAGCGTACGCCTGCTGCGCCGGCTGGAACGCTCGCAGTGGTGGAGCGCCCAGCAACTGGAAGAGTGGCAGCTGGCGCGCCTGCGCGCGCTGCTGCGCCACGCGGGCGCGCACGTGCCCTACTACCGTGCACTGTTTTCCAGCAGCGGCTTCGACCCGGAACAGGTGCGGCAACTGGCCGATTTGGCGCGCCTGCCGCTGCTGCGCAAGGCTGATATCGCTGGCGCGCGCGACAGCTTCAAGTCGGCCCGCGCCGTGGGTTTACGCCCGTTCGCCACGGGCGGCTCCAGCGGCGAGCCGCTGCAGTTTTTCCTCGGACGGCGCAGGGTCAGCCACGACATCGCGGCCAAGTGGCGCGCCACGCGCTGGTGGGGCGTCGATATCGGCGACCGCGAAGCCGTCTTGTGGGGCTCGCCCATCGAGCTGCAGGCGCAAGACCGCCTGCGCCGCCTGCGCGATGCGCTGCTGCGCACTACCCTGCTTCCCGCGTTTGCCATGTCGCCCGCGCGCCTCGATGGCTACGTGCAGCACTTGCGCCGCTGGCGTCCACGCATGCTGTTCGGCTACCCGTCCGCGCTGTGCCGCATCGCCAGCCATGCCAGCGCGCGCGACTTGCCGCTCGACGGCCTGGGCGTCAAAGTGGCGTTCGTCACGGCCGAGCGCCTGTACGACGAGCAGCGCGCGCAGATCGCCGCCGCCTTCGGCTGCCCCGTGGCCAATGGTTACGGCGGGCGTGACGCGGGCTTCATCGCCCACGAATGCCCGGACGGCGGCATGCACATCACGGCCGAAGACATCATCGTGGAAATCCTTGATGGCAATGGCCAGCCGCTGCCGCCAGGGGCCACGGGCGACATCGTCGTCACCCACCTGGCCACGCGGGACTATCCGTTCATCCGCTACGCCACGGGCGACGTGGGCGCGCTGGGCACGCAGCCTTGCGCCTGCGGCCGCGGTTTGCCCCTGCTGCACAAGATTGAAGGGCGCAGCACGGATTTCCTCACGGCCGTCGACGGCACCGTCATGCACGGCCTGGCCCTCGTCTACATCGTGCGCGAACTGCCGCAGGTGCGCAGTTTTAAAATCATCCAGGAAAGCCTGCTGCGCACGCGCGTGCTGCTGGTCTGCGTGGCGCGCCTGGACGACGCCACGCGCAGCACCATCGTCACCGGATTCCAGGCCAGGCTGGGCGCGCAGGTGGACATCGCCATCGAGGAAGTCGACGAGATCGCGGCGGAAGCGTCGGGCAAGTACCGCTACGTGGTGAGCAAGGTGGCGTAGGCGCACGCCACGGACCGGGATAGCAACGCCGGTCTGGCTGGCGATTTTCGCACGCGAGTCGCTGCGCTTGAAGTTTTAGGCACCGTGCGCTCACACATTGATGTAGATCAATCAATTTTCGAATTGCATGCAGCAGAATATGATCATTCGCAAGTGTCTGTTGAACAGCCCATGGCAGGGCGCGCGACTGACGCCACTCCAACTCCATAAGGAATAACATGATCCCCACTACCATGAAAGCCGCCGTCGTCGAACAACTGGGCCAGCCCCTGGTGCTGCGCGACGTCCCCGTGCCGGTGCCCGGCCCCGGCCAGATCCTCGTCAAGACGGAAGCTTGCGGCGTGTGCCACACGGACTTGCATGCGGCGCGCGGCGACTGGCCCGTCAAGCCTGCACCGCCGTTCATTCCCGGCCACGAAGGCATCGGCCTGGTGGTCGCCATGGGCACGGGCGTGACCGAGGTGCAGCTGGGCGACCGGGTCGGCGTGCCCTGGCTCTACTCGGCTTGCGGCCATTGCGAACATTGCCTGGCAGCATGGGAAACCGTGTGCGCCGAGGCGCAGTTCGGCGGCTACACCAAAAATGGCGGCTTTGCCGAATACATCCTGGCCGACCCGCGCTACGTCGCGCATATTCCAGCCGGGCTGTCCGCCGTGCAGGCAGCACCCATCATCTGCGCCGGAGTGACCAGCTACAAGGGCATCAAGGAAACGGGCGCGCGGCCGGGCCAGTGGCTGGCCGTGTCCGGCATCGGCGGCCTGGGCCACCTGGCCATCGAATATGCGGTGGCCATGGGCTTGCGCGTGGCGGCCGTCGACATCGATGAAGGCAAGCTCGAACACGCGCGCGCCCTCGGTGCCGAAGTGACCATCAACGCGCGCCAGGGCGACCCCGTGGCGGCCCTGCGCGAAGCGACCGGGGGCGGCGCCCACGGCGTGCTGATCACGGCGCCGTCGATCGATGCCTTCCAACAAGGCGTGGCGATGACGCGCAAGCGCGGCACCTGCGTATTGGTCGGCTTGCCGCCGGGGGACTTCCCGACGCCGCTGTTCGACGTCGTCGCCAATTGCGTGACGATACGCGGCTCTTTCGTGGGCACGCGCCAGGACATGGCCGAGGCGCTGGCCTTTGCCGCCACCGGCAAGGTCAAGGCCGGGATCGAATTGCAGCCGCTGTCGGCCATCAATGAGATCTTCAGCCGTCTGGAGCATGGCAAGGTGGCCTCGCGCGTGGTGCTCGATTTCAGCGGTAATTGATTTACGCCTGAGCAGAGTGCCAACTGCGCCGGTGTGTCGTGCGACGGCAATTACATTTTTGTTGCCATAATTGCATATTACAAAGGACACACCGATGAAAATGTCTCTTGCTTGCTGGCTGGCCTGCGCCACCCTCGCCTGCGCCGCTCCCGCCAGCGCGGCCGAGCCGGCCGCGTCCGCCTTGCCCGGGCACTATTACCTGCAAGGCGTCATGGAAACGGGCTCCGAACTGCTGCTGAAAAAGGATGGCACGTTCGAATGGATGCTCAGTTATGGCAATACCGACGAGCAAGCCAGCGGCGAGTGGCGCGTTGCCGGCGACACAGTGACCCTGGTGGCGGGCAATGGCGGCAAGGAGCCGCAGTTCCGCGTGTTCGAGGAAGCGGAAATGCGCATCCGGAAACCCGCCGAAGCGGGCCAGTGGGTGGCCATCGTCGGCTTTCCCCAGGTGGGACCGATGCCCGGCGTGGAGGTAAAATTCGAAGCGCACAGCGGCAAGACGGCCACGGCCGTCAGCGTGGCGAACGGCGACGCCATCGTGCGCATGCCGGCGTCGGAGCGCTGGGTGCGCGCCGGCTTGCGCCGCCAGGGCTCGACAGCCGACTATCAATGGCTGGCCGTGCCGCCCGAGCGCGCGCAGCAACGCCTCGCCGCCTTCGCCGTCACCGACGCCAGGTGGCTCAGGGGCCAGGCATTCCAGAAGCTGGCCTTGCGCGTCGTCAAGGGCGGCCTGCAAGTGAACGATGCGGACAGCAGCCTGGCCAGGGGGTTGTACGCCAAACCGCCATCAAAGCAGTAGCCCTCAATCCATCTCGCTCCATTTCCCAAACACGCCGCCCTGGTCAGTATTCTTGACCAGGGCGGCGCCGTTTGCGCCCGCGCGCTGCCGTGCGCCGTTGACACCCCGCACGGTCTGTCCTATAGTCGCCGGGTTAACAAGAAATGAGAATGAGAATCATGTTCATTAAAGTGAAGAAATGGCTCGCCTGCTATCCGCTCGTCGCTGCCAGCCTCAGCCTCAGCCTGCTTATGGCCGGTGGCGCGCAGGCGCAAGTGGCCGATCCTGGCGCCGGTGCCAAGCAATTGTGGCAATTGATTGATTATGTGGCCGTCGATTACAGCGGCGCTGTCGAGCACGGCAAGGTGGTCAGCGAAGCGGAATACGCGGAAATGCTCGATTTTAGCGACAACGCGACGACACAGATCGCCGCCCTGCCCGCCCACACCTCGCAGGCGGCCATCGCCGCCGCCATCGCCGACCTGCGCAAAGCCGTCGTGGCCAAGGCCGACGGCGTGGAAGTCAAGCGCCTGGCGCACCACGCGAACGGCTTGCTGATCGCCGCCTACCCGATTCCCGTGGCGCCGAAAGTGCTGCCCAACCTGATGCGCGGCGCGGCCCTGTATGCGGCCCAGTGCGCTTCCTGCCACGGCGTGGCCGGTGGCGGCGACGGTCCGCTGGCGGCCAGTCTGGAACCGAAACCGATCGCCTTCACGGATGGCGAACGGGCGCAGTCGCGCAGCGTGATGGCGCTGTACCAGGTCATTTCGCAAGGCGTGGCGGGCACGTCGATGGCCAGTTTCGGCCAGCGGTCCGAGAACGAACGCTGGGATCTGGCCTTCTATATCGGCGGCATGTCGCACGATGCGGCGGCAATTGCGCGCGGCGAAAAGCTGTGGCAGGACGATCCGCGCAGCAAAAAACTGTATGCGGACCTGGCCGCTGTGACGACCCTGACGCAGGAAGCCGTGGCCGCCAAGCTGGGCGCGGACGTGGCCAAAGCGCTGACGGCGTATCTGCGCAGCCATGCTGACAAGGCCGAGGCGCACAAGCCGGCCGGCCTGGCCCTGTCGCGTTTGCGCCTGGCCGAAAGCCTGGCCGCCATGCACGCGGGCGACCGCGCGGGCGCCACGCGCCTGGGCCTGTCAGCCTACCTGGACGGTTTCGAGCCGATCGAGCCGATGGTCGGCGCGCGTAACAAATCCCTGCTGCTGGCCGTGGAAAACGCCATGCTGGCCTACCGTTCCGCCGTTGCCAAGGGCACGGTGGCCGACGCCGAAGCGGCGGGCGACAAGCTGCAGCAACTATTTACCCACGTGGAAGCGGAACTGGGCGACGCCAAGGCCGAGCCGATGACGACCTTTATAGGCGCCCTGACGATCCTGCTGCGCGAAGGCGTGGAAGCGCTGCTGATCGTGATCGGCATCATCGCCTTCCTGCGCAAGGCCAAGCGCAACGATGTCATGCCCTACGTGCATGGCGGCTGGATCAGCGCGCTGGTGGCGGGCGGCCTGACATGGGTGGCGGCAACGTATTTGGTGACCATCAGCGGCGCCAGCCGGGAAGTGAGCGAGGGTCTTGGTTCCGTGTTTGCGGCCCTGGTCCTGCTCAGCGTGGGCTTGTGGATGCACCAGAAGAGCAGCGCCGGGCGCTGGCAGGAATACCTGCACGAGAAACTCACGGCGGCCATGACGCGCCGCTCCGCCTGGGGCCTGTTCGCTCTTGCCTTCATCGCCGTCTACCGCGAAGTGTTTGAAACCGTGCTGTTCTATTCCGCCCTGGCGGCGGACGGCAATGGCGGCGCCCTGCTGGGCGGCTTCCTGGTGGCCATCGTGCTGCTGGTCGTGATCGCCTGGGCCTTGCTGCGCACCAGTGCCCGCATGCCTATCGGCAAGTTCTTCTCGTGGACGTCCGCCTTCGTGGCCGTGCTGGCCGTGATTTTGATGGGCAAAGGCGTGGCCGCGCTGCAAGAAGCGGGCTGGGTCGGCGTCAGCCCCGTCGACTTCATGCGCGTCGACCTGCTGGGCATCCTGCCGACCATGGAAACTCTACTGGCGCAGGCGGCCATCCTGGCCATCATCGTCACCGGCTATGGCTGGAACCGTTACTCGGCAGGCAAGCACAAGCCGGCCTGAGACTGAAACACCGGCGTAGGCAGAGCTCACATGGCGCTGCCTACGCGTGGTGTATCGGTACGAACGACTCAGCAAACGGATCTGGCTCGTAAGCGGCGGCACTGAACAGGTGGCCACAGGATTCGTCGATCGCGGCGCGCAGCCTTGCCTGATCGACGCCCTGCACGACGCCGCCGCGTTTGCGCACGCGCCCGCCAATGATGACGGTATCGATATTGCTGCGCTCAGCCGCATGCACGACGGTACCGATGGCATTATTCACAGGATATAAATTGAGGTCGCCGGTGCGTATCAGCACCAGGTCGGCCTGCTTGCCTGGCCTCAAACTCCCGATACGCTGTTCCAGTCCTGCCACTGCGGCGCCGTCTATCGTGGCGGCTTCCAGCAAACGGAAGGCATCGGTGGGCGCGGCCTGGCGATGTCCCTGGCAATTTCCCATCACCCGCTGCAGGTAGAACGCCACGCGCATTTCCATGAACATGTCGCCGCTATACGAAGTCTCGTTGTCGACACTGAGGCCGGGACGTATGCCGTGCCGGTGCGCCGCCTGCCAGGCGTTCATGCCATCCTCGATACCGTAGTGGGCATCCGAACGCGGGCATACATTGACGCGCACGCCTGCCTCGCGCAAGATGCGCCAGCCAGATTCCGGCAGGCAGGTGCAGTGGTTGAAGATGTTGTCGCTGCCGAGCAGCCCCTGCCGGTGCAGTCCAGCCAGCTCGGTCGCCATGCCAGCGCCAAAAAACTCGGTCACGATGGGAATACCCAGTTTACGGGCGACGACCCACTGCTCCGGTTCCAGCTGCGCCATCATGGCCAGCGTCACCAGGCTGTCGGGATTCGTAAAATACTTGGCCTGCAGGCGCGCCAGGTTACCTGGCCAATGCGCCTTGTCCCACTCGCCCGACACGGGTGCCCCCGAAGCGTGCACGGCCCGGATGCCCGCATCGAGCAGCGCTTCGACCGCCGCATCGGAGTGCGCCCCCGTGCGGCTATTGTGCGAGTTGTCGATCACGGTCGTGATGCCGGCATCAATGGCGCCCAGGGCCGTGAGCAGGTTTCCCACGTAGATGTCGCGGGGCCGGTAGTATTTGGCAAACGAGAAATGCGTGGCGTTGCAATAATCCTCGAGCGTTGCCGCATTCGGGTTGATGCGGCGCAGCTGGCCTTCCCAGGCATGGCGGTGAGTATCGACCATGCCGGGAATGGCGATCATCCCTGCGGCATCGATCACTTCGGCGCCGTCGGCTTGCATATTCTGGCCGATGGCGGCGATGACGCCATCGGCTATCAGGATGTCGCCCTTGGGCAAATTTCCAACCTTGCCATCCATGCTGATGAGGGTGGCGCCTTTGATCAGCATCTTGTGCGGGGCTGGTGCCAGCGGAGCCAGCAATTGAGGAGCTTGATAATGCATGCTTGATTCCTGCTATAGGTAATGGGTTGCACACAGTCTAGTGCAGGCAAACCTGCGGAAAAAGTAGCGCCGTGTGTTTTCACCATGCAGAAAATCCGAATAATATTGGGTTATAGTGCCGTCTCCCCTACTGCTACGAAGACAAGACATGGACCGCATACAAGCAATGCAGGTATTCCTTCGCGTGGTCGAGAGCAGGAGTTTCGTGCGCGCGGCGGAGACCCTGGGTTTGCCCGCATCGTCGGTGACCGCCATCATCAAGCGGCTGGAAAAGCATTTGCAGACGCGCCTTCTGAACCGCTCCACCAGAAACCTCAGCCTGACACCGGAAGGCGAGCGTTACTTCCACCGCTGCCGCGAGATCATCGAGCTGATCGCCGACACCGAAGCGAGCCTGCAAGGTTCCAGCGAGCGTCCGCAAGGACGCTTGCGCGTGGATATGCCTGGCGGCATTGCCCATGCCGTGATCCTGCCGCAGCTGGCGCAATTCCAGCAGCGCTATCCCGATATCTACCTGATGATCGGCGTCAATGACCGCCAGGTGGACTTGATACAGGAAGGCGTCGATTGCGTGATCCGCACCGGCAGCCTGGAAGACTCGACCCTGGTCGCGCGCCGCCTGGGCGAGCTGCGCTGGATCACTTGCGCAGCGCCATCCTACCTGGCCGAACACGGTGTTCCCGCAACCCTGGAGGATTTGCCGGGACACCTTGCCGTCCACTACTTTTCCAGCACCATGCGGCGTGGCAGCGACCTGCATTTCATCGAAGACGGCACCAGCATCGCCGTTCCCCTTCCCGGCACGGTCGCCGTCAACGAAACGGGGCTGTACATCGAGCTGGGCCTGGCCGGCCATGGCTTGATGCAGCTGGCCGAGATCCTCATAAGCGGCCAGCTGCAGGCCGGGGAACTGGTCGAGGTGCTGGCCGACAGGCGGCCGGCGCCCGTGCCGGTATCGCTGCTCTACCCGCATCAGCGCTTTCTCTCCCCGGCGATGCGGGCATTTACCGACTGGACGGCAGGGCTGTTCTGAGCTGCCCTGAGCGCCTCGCGTGCACGCTGTTGAAAATTGCGATATGATGACCGTCATGCAGAATTCATCTACCAAGAAACCATCGGCGCAAAGCCGCAAGGAAGCCACCCACGAACGCATCGTCGAGGTGGCCACGCGCGCCATCCGCCGCAGCGGCTATGCGGGCACGGGCGTGGCCGACATCATGAAGGAAGCGGGCCTGACGCACGGCGGCTTTTATGCGCACTTCGCCTCGCGCGACGCGCTGCTGGCCGAAGCGGGCGACCGCGCGGGCGCCGAATCGGTGGCGCTGGCGGCCAGGGTGGCGGCTGCCGCCCCGCCGGGCCAGGCGCTGCAGGCCATGCTGGCGGCCTACCTGTCGCCCGCACACATCGCCGCCATCGAGGTGGGCTGCCCCGTCTCGGCGCTGGGTTCGGAAATGCCCCGCCAGGCGCCCGAGGTGCGGCGCGCCGCCACCATCCACATCAAGGAAATGATCGACCTGTTCGCGCGCCAGATGCCCAACTGGGGCCAGCCCGAAGCGCACGCGCAAGCCATGGCGACGGTGTGCGCCATGATCGGCGCCACCATCCTGGCGCGCGCCGTCGACGAGCCGGCCCTGTCGGACGCGCTGTGCGCGGCCACCCTGGCGCAGTTTCAAGACACAAACCAGCCGTAACGCCCATGGCCCGGGTCCGTCCCGGGCTTTTTTTCAAACAACAATATGACGACCGTCATATTTTATGCCATCAACCACTGAAGGACTGCCATGAAGAACAACAAGATTGCCCTGGTCACCGGCGCCTCGTCCGGCATCGGCGCGGCCACGGCCCGGCGCCTGGCGCAAGCGGGCTACACGGTGTACGGCACCAGCCGCCGCGGTAGCCAGGCGGGCGCAGCCGCAGCCGGCCATGCGATGCTGGCGCTCGACGTCACCAGCGATGCGTCTGTCGCTGCCGCCGTGGCCGAGGTGATGCAGCGCGCAGGCCGCATCGACCTGCTGGTGAACAACGCCGGTTTCGGCGTGGCCCCGGCGGGCGCCGAGGAAAGCAGCATGGCGCAGGCACAAGCCATCTTCGACACGAATTTTTATGGCGTGCTGCGCATGACCCTGGCCGTGCTGCCGCACATGCGGGCCCAGGGCGGCGGACGCATCCTCAATATCGGTTCCGTCGTGGGCTTTTTGCCCATGCCCTACGGCGCGCTGTATTCTGCCACCAAGCACGCCATCGAGGGCTACACTGAATCGCTCGACCATGAAGTGCGCGGCTGGGGCATCCGCGCCAGCGTCATCGAACCGGCCTACACGAAAACCACGTTCGAAGCCAACCTGCTGGCGCCCGATACCCCGCTGGCCGCCTACCGGCAAGTGCGCGCGGCCGTCACCAGCCGGCTGCAAGCGCTGATGGCCAGCGCCGATGACCCGGCCATCGTGGCCGACACGGTTTTGGCGGCGGCGCAGGCAAGCAAGCCCAAGCTACGCTACACGGCCGGGCCGCTGGCGGCACGCTTGCGCCTGATGCGCCGTTTCCTGCCCGCCGCGCTGCTGGACGCCGGCTTGCGCAAGGACCTGCGCCTGGCCTGAACGCCGGCATTTCACAGTATTCAGAGAGAACATCATGCAAGCCTTGCAATTGACAAAATACGGCAGCTCCGATCATGTGGCGTTTGCCGAACTGCCCCGCCCCACACCCGGCCCCGGCGAACTGCTGGTGCGGGTGCACGCCGTGGGACTCAACCCCATCGATAACCTGATCCCCAACGGCGACTTCAAGCCGATCTTGAAACTGCGCTTGCCGGCCACCCTGGGCAGCGACTTGGCCGGCGTGGTGGTGGAAGTCGGCAGCGGCGTCACGCGTTTTCACGTGGGCGACGCCGTGTATGCGAGTATTTTCGACACGCCATACGGCAGCCTGGCCGAGTTTGCCGTCGTGCCCGAGCAGGCGGCCGCACTGAAACCGGCGAACCTCGATTTCGTGCAAGCGGCCTCAATTCCCATGGTGGGCTTGACGGCATGGCAAGCCATGCATGAGCGCATGCAGCTGCGGCCTGGCCAGAAAGTGTTCATCCCGGCCGGCTCCGGCGGCATCGGCACGTTCGCCATCCAACTGGCCAGGCACCTGGGCGCCCGCGTGGGCACCACCACCAGCACGGCGAATCTGGCACTGGTGCGCGGCCTGGGCGCCGATGAGGTGGTCGACTACACGCGGCAGCCGTTCGAGCAGGTGCTGCGCGATTACGACGCCGTGCTGGGCACGCTGCGCGGCGACGGCCTGGAAAAGGCCATGCGCATCGTCAAGCCTGGCAGCCATATCGTCTCGCTGATCGGCCCGCCAGACCTCGCTTTCGCCCGCGCGCGCGGCATGAATGTGGTGCTGAAGCTGGTGTTTGGTTTGCTCAGCCGCAAGATCATCGGCCTGGCGCGGCGGCGCGGCGCCAGTTATGCCTTCCACTTCGTGCGTCCCGACGGCGGCCAGCTGGCACAGATCGCCGCTTTGGTCGAAGCGGGAAGCATCCGCCCCGTCATCGACAGTGTGTTTCCCTTTCTTGAGGCGAAACAGGCGCTGGCCTACCTGGCGCAAGGCCGCGCGCGTGGCAAGGTGGTGGTGCGGATGCCCGTTCCCTGAGGCGCCTTTGGAACTGTGACTATGTGTGAGTTTTGCGTTGGCAATTTCCTCCATACTCATTGTCAACCCCGTACCTGTTGATACCGGTCAACCTCAATAAAGGTAGCTCATGCGCTTTTTCCCGCGCTTTTTCCCGGAATGCTGCTGCTTCGCTATCACCGTCGCGGCCGGCGTAGTGCATGCCGCCGAACCGGGCGTGAGCGATACGCACATCCGGCTCGGCATGGTCAATGCCCAGACCGGAGCGGCCTCCGGGCTGGGACGGGCCATGCTCGATGGCGCGACGGCCGTTTTCCAGGAAGCAAACCAGCGCGGCGGCATCCATGGCCGCAGCATCGAGCTGGTGGTCGCCGACGATGGCTACGACCCGGACCGGGCCATCAGCGAAACACTCAGGCTGGTCGAGGAAAAACAGGTATTCGCCCTGTTTGGCAACGTGGGGACGCCCACGACCAACGCCGTCATACCGATCGTCCAGGAAATGAAGGTACCGCTGGTGGGCGCGTTTACGGGCGCCATGACCTTGCGCCGCCCCGTGGTGCATGAAATCATCAACTTTCGTGCCAGTTATGACGATGAGTCCGATGCCCTGGTGCAGTATTTCGTCAGCCGGGGCATCAAGCGCTTCGGTGTCCTGTACCAGGACGATGGCTTCGGCAATGCCGTGCTCGACGGCACCGTGCGCGCCCTGCAGCGGCGCGGCATGCAACTCGTCGCCAAGGGCGCCTTCCAGCGCGGCACCACGGCCGTCAAGGCGGGACTGGCGGCCCTGATCGGCCACGACTTGCAGGTGGTCATCATGGCCGGCCCCTACACCCCGGTGGCGGCGTTCGTGCGCGAGGCAAGCCAGGCCAAGCTGAAGGCGGCCCTGGCCACGGTGTCCTTTGTCGGCACGGACAGCCTGCTGCAACTGCTGGGCACGGAAGGCAACAACATCCTGATCTCGCAGGTGGTGCCGCTGCCCGGGGAACGCACGCTGCCCATCGCCGCCGAATGCGCCGACCTGCTGGCCAAACATGTGCCGGCGGCCAGGCTGTCGTTTGTGAGTTTCGAGGGCTGCATCTCGGCCACGCTGATGGTGGCGGCGCTGCGCCGCACGGGCGCGGACCTCACGCGCGAACGCCTGATCCGGAGTTTCGAAACCTTCGAGCGGCTCGATCTCGGCGGCTTGCAGGTGACGCTGCGACCAGACGACCACCAGGCATCGACGGCCGTTTTCCTGACCCGCATCGCCGATGGCAGGATCGTCCCGGCCGACCTGGCGCCTGGCGCGAAGTGATGCGCACCCTGCCCTGGAGCATGGCGTGAAAATCAAGACCAAGCTGATCGTCAGTAGCACCATCCTGCTGGCGGGCGTGGCCGCGATGGCGGCAACCGGCCTGCTGCTGGTGAAGGGCATCGAAACCCATGTGCATGGCTTGACCGACGAAACGGTACCGCTGTACACGGACGTGTTGCGCCTGCGCTATACCGTGCAGGATATGGCCTCGGACTTTTTCGAGCTGGGCAAGGCGCAAGACCTGGCACAGCTGGAGCAGGTGTCGAACAAGATCGTCGCCAATATCCAGACCGCCGAGAGCATCAGCGACGATTTGCGGCGCCATGGCCAATTGCAGGCGCCCCGCTACCACGCGGCTTTCGACCAGGAATTCCAGCGCATGCGCGTCGCCGTGCGCAAACGCCTGGAAAACGAGGCGTATTACAAGGCGCAGGCCACGGAGATGCGCCAGCTGCTGGCGCAGATCAAGGCGGCCGCCAAGGGCGCGCGCGGCAATATCCGCCTGGTCGACAGCCAGGCCCAGGCCACGGCCGCCGAAGTGCAGCTGCAAAGCCAGCGTCTGAACCAGAACGCCCGCTACCTGACGGATTTGCGCCAGAGCATCTACGACATGCAGATTGCGCTGGCCGAAACGCAGGCCGTGCAGAGCCGTTTTCGCATCGCCCCCTTGCGCGAGCGCCTGGCCGCGGCCGTGGCGCACCTGGCCGGCACCAGCGAGCGCGACATCAGCCCGTCGCAGCTGACCCTGCGGGCGAAACTGCTGGCCACGACGCGCCAGCTGCTCGATCCTGGCGCCGGCTTGCTGGCCTTGCGCGCGGGGCTGCTGGCCGAGGGCGGCGCCAGCGCGGCGCAGCAGGCTGCCTATCTTGCTCTCAAGGAACAAATCAGCGCCGCCCTGGCCACCGCCCACCTGCGCCTGGCCGAGGAACTCGATCCCATCGAATTGCAACTGGCGATCGGGCGCGACCGGCTGGCACAGGCCAGCCGCTACATGCACACCTCGGCCCGCATTGAAGATGCCAGCGGTGAAATCAACCTCGCCGTCGACGCCATCAGCATCGACGTGGGCGAAGTCATGCTCGCCACGGCCGCCGCCGACGTCACGCGCCTGGGCGACGATATCGCCCGGCGCATCAGCGCCCTGCAGCGCGACATGGCGACCATGCAGACCTTGCTGCAAAGCATAGGCCAGCTGGGCTTGCTGGCCGAAACACGCACCGTCAACACCTACCTGGAAGCGGTGGAGCGCTCGGGACAGCGGCTGGTGCAAGCCAAGGGCAGCGTGCTCGATAGCGAAAAGGCGCTGGATGAGGTGATCAACCATGTGCGCGCCTTCGAACGCGAACAGGCCGCCTATTCCGCACAGCAGGTGGCGCGCATCACGGGCCAGCAGCAGGAGGCGGTGGCCACCGTGCGCGATGGCGTGCGGCGTGCCTTCGTGCTGATCCTCGGCATCGCGCTGGTGCTGCTGCTGGCCTGCGTGGCCATCACAGGCCTGATCAGCGCGTCCATCGCCAGGCCGCTGGCGCGCCTGTCCTACGCCATCGCGCATATCCGCGACGGCAAGGCGCTGTCGGTGCGCGTGGCGCAGCACGGCAGCGATGAACTGGGGCAACTGATCACGGGCTTCAACGGCATGCTCGAACACGTGGAACAGCGCGACCTGGCGCTCACGCAAGCCAAGGCCGAGGCCGACGGCGCCAACCGCGCCAAATCGGAATTCCTGGCCAAGATGAGCCATGAAATCCGCACGCCGATGAATGGCGTGCTGGGCATGACGGAATTGCTGCAGCGCACTGAACTGAGTCCCAAACAGCAGCGTTTCGTGCACACGGTGCACCGCTCGGGCGAAAGCTTGCTGAGCATCATCGACGACATCCTCGACTTTTCCAAGATCGAGGCGGGCAAACTGGTGCTCGAACACATCCCCTTCGACCTGCGCCAGATGATCGACGACGTGGTGGCACTGTTTGCCAACGGCATCCAGCGCAAGGCCATCGAATTTACCTGCCGCATCGCTGCCGACGTGCCGCAGCATGTGCGCGGCGACCCTGTGCGCCTGCGCCAGATCCTCACCAACCTGCTCAATAACGCCACCAAATTTACCGAACGGGGCGAAATTTCCGTCGATGTCAGCTGTCCCGCCGCCGGCCAGCTGCGCCTGGAAGTGCGCGACACGGGCATCGGCATGGCGCCGGACGCGGCGGCGGCCGTCTTCCAGCCATTCCGCCAGGCCGACAGCACCACTTCGCGCAAATACGGCGGCACGGGACTGGGCCTGGCCATCATCAAGCAGCTGGTGGAGATGATGGGCGGCAACATCGTGCTGAAATCCGTGGCGGGCCAGGGTTCCAGCTTCGCCGTGAGCGTCGTCGTGGGCACGGTGGCGCCCGATGACGCGCCGCAGGTGCCGGCGCCGCGCGTGGCGCTCGATGCCTTGCACGTGCTGATCGTGGACGACAATGCCACCAACCGCAATATCCTGCTGCAGCACGCGATCGAGTGGCAGATGGCCGCGTCCAGCGCCGCCGACGGCGCCGAGGCGCTGGGCCTGCTGCAAGGCGCGCTGCGCGGCGGGCATCCGTTCGACCTGGCCATCATCGACATGCGCATGCCCGTCATGGATGGCACCGAACTGGTGCGGGCAATCAAGGCCGACGCCGGCATGGCGGCGCTGAAAATCATCATGCTCAGTTCCCTCGACGCCTCGGCCCAGCTGCGCCAGGTGACGGCGCTGGGCGTGGAATATTGCCTGACCAAGCCCGTGCGGGCGCTGGAATTGCGGCACTGCATCGAAGCCGTGGGCGGCTTCGGCACCCTGGCGCCAACCATGCCTGCCATGCCGGCCCTGCCCGCCGCACCGGATACCGCTGGCGCAGACCCGGGCCAGGCGCCGCTGCGCATGCTGCTGGTGGAAGACAATGCGATCAACCAGGAAATCGCCCTGGCCATGCTGGAAGATAGCGGCTACGACCCCACGCCGGCCGACAACGGGCGGCGCGCGCTGGCCCTGTGGGAGCGCTACCCGTTCGATGTGATCCTGATGGATTGCCAGATGCCGGAAATGGACGGCTTCGAAGCGACGCGGCGCGTGCGCCGCATGGAAGCCCAGCAAGGCCGTGACCGCACGCCCATCATCGCCCTGACGGCCAATGCCATCCTGGGCGACCGCGAACTATGTCTGGACGCGGGCATGGACGACTACCTCGCCAAACCGTATACGCGCGCCGCCCTGCTGGCCGTGCTGGCCCGCTGGCGCCCGGCGTCCGCCGCACCACAGGCAGCGGAGGCGCCGGCAGCGCAGACGCTGGCAGTGACGGCGCAGGCTGCCCAGCAGGCGCCGGCCGAACCGGCTGCCCTGCTCGACGCGGCCGCCCTGCAAAACCTGCGCGCCATGCGCCGTCCCGGCCGTCCCGATGTGCTGGGCCGCATCATCGACCTGTTCTACAGCGACGCCCCGCGCCTGCTGGGCCAGCTAGAAGTGGCGGCCGAGGCCAGCGATACCGCGGCGCTGCAGCTGGCGGCGCACACGCTCAAGTCCAGCTGCGCCAACGTGGGCGCGCTGGGGTTGTCGGCCACCTGCCGTGAAATCGAACAATACGCGCGCGGCAATGACGTCGCCAGCGCACTGCAGCATATCCGCGGCATCCAGCAAGAACTCGACCGTGTCCTCGCCGCCCTGGCCATTGAAAAGGAAGTAATATGAATACCGCACTGCCCCTGCAAGCACGGGTCCTGGTGGTCGATGACGACACCATGACGCGCTTCCTGGTGACGGAAGCGCTGGAGCCGGAAGGCTTCCGCATCGAGGAAGCGGCCAGCGGCCTGGAAGCGCTGGCCGCTTTCCAGCGCGGCGTGCCCGACCTGGTCCTGCTCGACGTCGCCATGCCCGGCATGAGCGGCTTCGAATGCTGCGCACAGCTGCGCCGGCTGCCCGGTGGCGCGCACGTGCCCATCGTCGTGCTGACCGGCAACGATGACGATGACTCCATCAAGCAGGCGCTGGAAGCGGGCGCCAGCGATTTCATCTCCAAGCCGATGCAATGGCGTTTGCTGGCGCACCGGCTGCGCTACCTGCTGCGCGCCAGCAGCGCGCTGACCGAGCTGAACCGTATCCAGGCAAGCCTCAGCCACGCGCAGGCGCTGGCCCGCCTGGGCAACTGGGAATACCGGCTTGCCGATGGCGACGGCTACTGGTCGCCGGAATTGTTGCGCATTCTGGGCCTGGACGCCGATTCCGGCCCCACCAGCTTCGAACGCCTGTTGCAATGCCTGCCGGAAGACCAGCGCCCCATGCTGCTCGAGGCCTTCATGGAACTGCATGCCAGCGGCACCGGCTACAGCCTGGAACACAAGGTGCTGCAGCCGGGCGGCGGCGAGTGCATCGTGTTCCATCAGGCCGAGGCCGTACGCGAAGGCCAGCAGGTGCTGCTGATGCGCGGTACGATGCAGGACATCACGGAACGCAAGCGGCAGGAATGGCGCATCGAATACCTGGCCAACCATGATGCGCTGACGGACTTGCCCAACCGCCAGTTGCTGAACGACCGCATCGGCCAGGCCATCGTCCACGCCCGCCGCACCCATTTGCACCTGGCCACGCTGATGCTGGACCTCGATCGTTTCAAATTCGTCAACGACAGCTACGGCCACCCGGTGGGCGATGCGCTGCTGCAGGAAGTGGCGCGGCGATTGCAGCACGCGGTGCGCGAAGGCGATACCGTGGCCCGCCAGGGCGGCGACGAATTCGTCATCCTGCTGACGGACTTGCCCGATAGCGACACGGCCGAGGACATCGCCAAAAAGGTGCTGGCGGTGTTCGCCGAGCCCTTTTTGCTGGGCGAACATACCTTGCACGTCAGCACCAGTATCGGCGCCAGCCTGTTTCCCTCCGATGGCGACAGCGGCGACATGCTGCTCAAGACGGCCGATGCGGCCCTTTACAGCGCCAAGGACAAGGGCCGCAACGTTTACCAGTTCTACAACCACAAGATGGGCGTGCTGGTGGAAGAGCGGGCCGAGATCGAACACGCCTTGCACCATGCGCTGGCGCAGGGCGAGCTGGAATTGCACTACCAGCCCAAGGTCAACCTTGTCACTGGACAAATCTATGGCATGGAAGCGCTGCTGCGCTGGCGCCGGCCCGGCATCGGCCTGGTGCCGCCGGACCGCTTCATTCCCCTGGCCGAGGAAACGGGCATGATCATTGCCATCGGCGAATGGGTGCTGCGCACGGCCTGCGCGCAACTGGGCGTGTGGCATGCCTACGGCTTTGCGCACCTGACGATGGCCGTCAACGTCTCGGCGCGCCAGTTCCGCCAGGTCGACATGCCGCAACTGGTGCGCGCAGTGCTGGCCGACAGCAGCCTGCCGGCCCACTGCCTGGAACTGGAGCTGACGGAGAGCGTGCTGATGCAAAACCGCGATCTGGTGGTGCGGGCGCTGGAACAGTTGAAGGAAATCGGCGTCACCCTGGCGCTGGACGACTTCGGCACTGGCTATTCCAGCTTGTCCTATCTCAAGCAATTCCCCATCGATGTGGTGAAGATCGATCAATCGTTCATCCGCGACGTGACCGACAGCGTGGACGGCGCTTCGCTGACCCGCTCCATCATCGCCATGGCCAAGTCGCTGCACCTGACCACGGTGGCCGAGGGCGTGGAAACGGAGGAACAATTGGGATTTCTCAATACTAATCACTGCGACGCCATGCAAGGCTATTACTTCAGCCGCCCCCTGCCCGGCGCCGAGATGGATCTGATGTTGTATGCCGGCACCCATTTGCCGCCCGAGAGCTGCCATGCCGTGGCGCCGCAGCGCGTGCTGCTGCTGGTGGACGACGAGGAGCATATCCTGTCCGCCCTGCGCCGCTCGCTGCGCAAGGAGGGCTACCAGATACTCAGCACCACCAATCCGCAGGTGGCGCTGGACCTGGTCGCCTCCCACGCGGTGGGCGTGATCCTCACGGATGCGCGCATGCCGGGCATGTCCGGCAACGAACTATTGCGCCGCATCAAGGGCATCTATCCGGAGATCGTGCGCGTGATGCTGTCCGGCTATCCTGAGCTGCATTCGGTCACGGCGGCCATCAACGAAGGCTCGGTGTACAAGTTCATCACCAAGCCGTGGGACGAAACCCTGCTGAAAGACCACTTGCTGGAAGCCTTCCTGCGTTTCGAATCGGGCGTGCAACGGCCGCCACGGGGTCCCAATGGCATCGAGATCAGCAACCGTGCCGCCTAGCCGGCCTTGCCACTTACCAGTAACCGAGCACCTTCCACCAGGTCGTGCCGACGACGGCGAAGATCAGCAGTTCCACCACGCACATGATGAAGCCGACTCTCCACCAGTTGCCCATCGTCACGAAACCGCTGCCGAAGATGATGGGCGAGGTGCCCGTGGCGTAGTGGGTCAGGGTCATCATGATGGCCGAACCGGCCGTCATCATCAGCATGAACGGTACGTGGTATTGGGCGGGAATCAGGTGCAGGCCCACCGTCAGGAAGGCCAGCAGCATGGCGCTGATGTGGGCCGTCGTGCTGGCAAAGAAGTAATGTGAAAAGACGAACACCAGCACCAGCACGCCGGCGATCGGCAGCCAGTCCATGCCGCTGGCGACGATGGCCGCCTTCATGCCGGCCGAAAACCAGGCGATCACGCCCGTCTTGTTCAACTGCTCGGCCATCATGACCAGCGCGCCGAACCACACCAAAGTGTCCCAGGCGCTCTTCTCGGACAGCACGTCGTCCCAGTCGATGGTGCCGGTAATGATCAGCACGAACAAGCCGACGAAGGCCACCACCGTCGCATCGAGCGAAAACGCGGGGCCGAACAGCATGGCAGGCACGTTGGCCCACAGCAACAGCAGCAGGGCAAACGTGCCCAGCATGACTTTTTCCGACGGCGACAGCGGGCCCATGCTTTTCAATTCCGCCTTGGCGTAGGTGACGGCGTCGGGCGTGACTTTCAGTTCCGGCGGCGACAGCCAGTAGATAATCAGCGGCATCACCAACAGGCAGACCAGGCCCGGCAGCAGCATGCACAGGGCCCAGGTGGTCCACGTCAGGTGGAAACTCTGGCCGCTGGCCTTGGCCACGAAATCGACCACCAGCGGATTGGGCGCCGTGGCCGTGAGGAACATGGCCGACGTAATCGGGTTGGCGTGGTAGTTGACGAGGGCCAGATACGTGCCCACTTTACCTTCCGTGCCCTTGGCAGGGTCCGAATCGAAGGCGTTGGCGATCGATTTCATGACGGGGTGGACGATGCCGCCGCCGCGCGCGGTGTTGCTCGGCGTAAATGGCGCCAGCACCAGTTCGCAAATCGCCAGGCCATAGCCGATGCCCATGGTGCGCTTGCCCAGCAGGGAAATGAACAGCAGGCCGATGCGGCTGCCCAGCCCCGTCTTTTTCAGGCCGCGCGATATCAGAATCGCCACGACGATCAGCCAGATCAACGGATTCGAAAAACTGCTGAGCGCATCCGTGATGGCGCCCTTGGACGAGGTCGACGTCACTTGCGACAAGGACACGATAACGATCGCCATCATGGCCATCACGCCGATCGGCATGACTTTCAGGATGATCGCCAGAATCGTGGTGAGGAAGATCGCCACCAGGCCCCAGGCCTTCGGCGTCAAGCCATCTGGCGCCGGCAGCAATAGCATGCTTACCAGCAAGGCCGTGCAAATCAGGGCGGGGACGAGACGGAATGGGACGGCTTCCTTGAAATGCAGGAACATGTCGCGCACTGTTTTATACATAGGTTTTCCTTTACTGGACAGGCATCCTGGCGGGCAGTGGCGCCCGCGCGGATTGGTGATAGTTCTTTTTAGCAACATCATACAACCTCATACGCCGGTGCCCTGCTCCATTACGCCAGCGCGGGCCGGTAAATTCCAGAATCGTTGACTTGCGCGGCATCACATGGCCGGAATATATTCGCAGCAAGTGACAATAGGTGACTTTTTTGTTAATTTTTCTCTGTATCTTTCCCAGTAGCTGCCGCCAGATATGCCACCAGGATTGCCAACCTTTCAGGGGAAAACTTGATGAATAGCACGGAACAGTACTCGATACACCCATCGATCGGCATTGCCCGCGTGGGCAACAGCCATGATTCGTTCTACCTGGCGCCGGAAGCGATCGGCGGGCTGCCGATCGAAGCGGACAGCAACAACGATCCGCAACTGGTCGATGGCAAGCCGGTCCGCGTGACCCAATTCAAGGATGCGGCCGGCCGCGTGCGGCGCCAGGCCGCCAGCTTTCGCATTTACAAGTCGGTGGCGGGCCGTCCCGGCGAAAAAGTCCTGGTCGACTTGCAAGACCCGAGCATTGCCAGGATCGAGTGGACAGTGCACGTGGCGAACAAGAAGGCAGCGTGGTGGAACTTCATTCCCCTGCTGGGCGACCTGATGTTTGGCCCTTACAACAGCTATGAAACCTGGGAAAACACCCCGCCAGCCTGGAATCTGACACCCACGTCCTGGACCAATCTGCGCAATGGCGATGTGACGGGCGAGGCGGCCCGGCAAAAACTGATCGTCGACCCGGGACCGCGCACCCTGGACGCGCCGCTGGGCAAGGCCCATTTCGACAAGGATGGCGCCGGTTCCTATGCGCACGTGTCCTTCCCCGATCCGCAGGCCATCACGCAAGGCTATCCCGTGCGTACCCTCGGTGAAATGCGTACGGATTCGCGCGGCAACCTGCTGGTGATCGGCGCCTATGGCCGCGCCGGCGGCTCAGAAAGCATCACGGGCTTTGGCGGTGGCGACACGTGGAATGACGATGTGGCCGACGGCCCCGTCAGCGCCACCATCCATTTCAAGGATGGCAGCCCGTCCGTGGAACTGACAGCGTGGGTCGTCATCGGCTCGCCGAAGTTCGCGCCCGAACTGGTGAACATTTCCACCTGGGATGACGTCGTGGCCGACATGGCCATCAAATACAAGAACGCGCTGCCCGAAGCCTACGACACGGCCCGCTGGAGCGGCAGCGATGGCTGGAATCCCGACTATGTCGTCAATTACGCGCAGGACATCGCGCCATTCCTTGCCAGGATAGGCGATTACCAGTGGGTGGCGACGGTGCCCTCGATGACGGCCTTCATCCGCCCCAACTTCGACGTGGCCGATGCATCGGAAGCGAACCGGCCGCAGCGCGAAAAATTCTTCAGCTACTTCAGGAAGCCGTCGGCCATCCGCCCCGGCACGCAGGATCAGGCGCCCGGATTCACGGGCGGCCAGGGCGGCCAATTGTTCAGTGAAGCCAGCACGGAGAACCCCGGCGCGGGCATACCCCTCGTGCCCCTGAATTCGGGCAGCAATTCCGTGCGCAACAACGTCATCAGCAAGTTTTCCGTGCTGACGGATACGCAATATTTTGCTTTGCAGCAATGGGCTGCCGGCAAATTCGCCGCCGATGCGCCGGGCCTGGCCTTGCCCGGCATCGACCCGCTCGACCAGGCGGCCATCGGCAATTGCGTTGGCGAACCCATGTGCCCCGGCATCGAAGTGACGTGGAGCGTGCGCAATCCCATCATCTACGCGAAAGCGTACGCCATCCTGCACCGCGTGGATGCCGACTACGCAAAAAATGGCCTCTCGCCGGGCCGCGACGAGTGCGAACCGCTGGACTGGAACGACCCGACCGTCGGCACCGGCTGCGAACCGGGCGACCTGACCAAGCGCATGGCCATCCCGTGGCAGGCCGACTTCTATGACTGCTCCGTGCAGATGATCAACTTCGATAATCCGGACCTGGTCAAGAATCCCGACACGCTCATCCCCGTGCCCCCCACCTACTACGCCTACTGGTGGCCGCCGCAAAGCCCGTGGAACGTGATCAATGGCGCCACCACCAAGGAAGAACAGGCGCTCGCGGGCGTGCCGGCCGGCATGCAGGTGATGTACAGCCGCGGCATGAACAGTTTTTCGCAGATGATCAGCTCCTGGCACTACCTGGGTTTCATCGTGAACCAGAACCACGATGCCGAGTCGGGTCGCCAGTACCCGTATTTTGTCGAGAAGGAGCGCAATCACGCCAAGTTCGTGGCCGCCAGTGTCGGTGTCGGCAATGCCAGCAGTTTCATCACGGGCGACGATTCGAACTACCTGCCCGCGTGGTTCCTCAAGGACGAGGATCCGCAGACGGCGCCCGAGAAGGCATCGCAGCTGTTTGCCACCGGCGGCGCGCAAGTGGCCGTGCATGACGCGCCGAAGAAAATCCAGCCTGCCAACCGGCGCCGGTTTTCCCATTGAGTATCGCGCCAGCCATGTCGTCATCGCGCGACTACGACGTCGTCATTGTCGGCGGTGGTGCCGCCGGCACTGCCGCCGCCCTGACCCTGGCCCGCTACACGGGCTTGCACGTCGCCTTGCTGGAAAAGCAGCTGTTCGACGATTACCGGGCTGGCGAAACGGTATCGTCGTCCATCTTTTCGATGCTCGATTTTCTGGGCGTTGGGCGCGACCTGCTGGACGGCGCCCAGCTGCCCGCGTTTTCCCACGCGGCCGCGTGGGGCAGCGCCGAGCTGATGTCGCGCGACGCCGTCTTCAGCAGCCACGGCCACGGCTTGCACCTGGACCGCAGGCGGTATGACGCCATCCTGCTTGAGCAGGCGCGGCTGGCGGGCGTGGCGCTGCTGCGTCCCGCGCAACTGGTGCAGCTCGAACACGGCGCCCCGTGGCGTCTGCGCGTGGCGAGCGAGGAGCAGGAAACGGACCTGACGGCCCGCTACCTGATCGATTGCAGCGGCAAGCAGGCGGCCATCGTGCGCCAGCGCAAACGCCCCATCCACACGGAAGACTCGCTGGTGGCGCTGTACGCCTATTATCAGCTGGCAGAGCCGCAATTCCTGCCGCACCGCACCCTGGTGGAAACGACGCGGCACGGCTGGTATTACGCGGCGCCCCTGCCGGGCGAGCGCGTGGCGCTGGCCTTCATCACGGATGCCGACATCCTCAAGCGCCTGCGGTTGAAGGAGCCGGCGCCCTGGCGCGCGGCCGCCGCAGACACCTCGCACGTGCGCGATATCGTGGCGCGCCTGCCAGCGCCAAGCGCCCTGCGCCACTACGCCATCCACAGCCGGGTGGCGTCGCTGCCGGCCGATGAAAACTGGACGGCGGCGGGCGATGCGGCCGCCTGCTTCGACCCGATCTCCTCGCTGGGCATCGGCCAGGCCATGGCGTCGGGCATCCATGCGGCGCGCGTGGCGGAGGCGTTCCTGGCCGGCGACCGGGACATGGCGGCGGGCTACCGGCGCAGCGTCTTCGCCGCGTTTGAAACCTATCTGCAGATGCGGCGCGGCTTCTACGGCGCCGAGCAGCGCTGGCGTGATGCCCCGTTCTGGCAGCGCCGGGCCACCTCCTGACGCCCCCGGCAAAAAACTGAGCCAGGTCAAGAGTCCGCATGCCCACAGCCCGTTTCCGGGCGAATTTCAGCCCCGCCTTGCCATTCGCACTATAATGTCGGCACCGCATGCGGCAGCAATGGCGGCGATAGACGGTAACAATTTCGTGTGGACGCCAGTACAATAGCGTCTGGGCCTACACAGGGTTTCACTTTTGCCAGCAGTTGCCAGCAACTAACCATTTTTTTGACCAGCCAACAAATACTATGAGTTCGATGAATGAAGAGCGCGTTTTAAGCGTGCACCACTGGACGGATACCCTGTTCTCCTTTACCACCACGCGCGACCCGTCGCTGCGTTTCTCGAATGGCCACTTCACCATGATCGGCCTGCGCGTCGATGGCAAGCCATTGCTGCGCGCCTACAGTATCGCCAGCGCGAATTACGAAGAGCACCTGGAATTTTTCAGCATCAAGGTGCCGGGCGGTCCATTGACATCGCGTTTGCAACATTTGCAAGTGGGCGACACCGTCATCGTCGGCCGCAAGCCGACGGGCACCCTGGTGTCCGACTACCTGCTGCCAGGCAAGCGCCTGTACATGCTGTCGACGGGCACGGGCCTGGCGCCATTCCTCAGCATCGTGCGCGATCCGGACATCTACGAGCGTTTCGACCAGCTGATCCTCGTGCACGGCGTGCGCCAGGTCGACGAACTGGCCTACCGCGAGCTGCTGGAAGAGCACCTGCCGAAGCATGAATTCCTGGGCGAAATGGTCAGCGACAAGCTGCGCTACTACCCGACCGTGACGCGCGAAGATTTCCGCAACATGGGCCGCATCACGGCACTGATCGAGAACGGCAAACTGGCCGCAGACCTGGGCTTGCCAGAGCTGAACCCGGCCGAAGACCGCGTCATGATCTGCGGCAGCTCGGACATGCTGCGTGACCTGAAGGAAATGCTGGAAGCGCGTGGCTTCAAGGAAGGCAATACCTCGACGCCTGGCGATTTCGTTGTCGAGCGCGCGTTCGCCGAGAAGTAATCCGCAGCAAATTCGCAGCAAATACAGGGGCCCGGCCCCGCCGCTTCCCGCGGCGGCGCCGGGCTTTTTTTTATTGGCGGCTGCGCTGGTATTGCAAGCCATTCATGAAGCGCTGCACGGGCTGAAAGGCGCCGCTGAGGATATCGTCATGCGCCGCGTAATAGCGCGTCTCGATCTTCAGCAAGCCCAGCACGGTCGCATCGAGCTTGTCCGTCTGGTACGGCCGGCTTTCCAGCGCGGCGCGCGCGGCCCCCGATTGCGGCGCTTGCTGGTTGTTCCAGATCAACATGGGAATTTCATAGCCGCTCTTGTCGGAGGCGGAATGGCCCGCGTGATTGCGGCTGTAGCCCACTTCCTGACCATGGTCGGAGACGAACAGCAGCGAGGCGGCGCGCCCGGCCTTGGCTGTATCGGCCATGCCGATCAGGGTGCCCAGCACGTAATCGCCATAGCGGATGGCGTTATCGTACTCATCGCGCTGATGGCGTATCCAGCTGGACCTGCCCTGCCTGGCCATCTGCGCGCTGACGGCATCCTGCACCTGGTCGAAATGCGCAAAACGGCTGGGATAGCGCATGTCATAGCTGGGATGGGCGCCCAGCAAATGCACGACGATGAGCTTTTTCGGCGCCGTATCGGCCAGCGCGTGGGCGAACGGCTGGAACAGGTTGCCGTCGAAATTGTTTTCGCCGCGGCCAGTACCGTAGTTGATGAAGTCGCTTTCATCGGCCTGGCCCGCCAGCAGGCCGATCCAGCCGTCATTGCGCGTCTGGTTCGAGACCCAGAACGTCTTGTAGCCGGCCGCCTCGGCCAGCATCAGCAAATTCGGCTTGGACATCCACGCATCGGGGTTGCCGATATCGGCCGGCGTGAGCATCGTCATCATCGATTCCACCGTGCTGGACGCGGGCGAAATCACATCATTGAACACCAGCAATTTTGCACGCATGGCATCGAGCCGGGGCGTGGTGGCGCGCGGGTAGCCGTACAGCGACATCGAGGCGCGATTGGTGCTCTCGCCGATCACCAGGATGACGGTGCGCGCATCCTCGCCCGCATAGCGCACATGCCAGTCGCGCGGCGCGGCCATGGCCGCCGTCAGCGCCTGCTGCATGGATTTCATCGCGTCCAGCTGCGCACTGTACTGCTGGTAGCGCAGCGGCCAGAACAGGGCTGGATTTTCGCGCCGCATGGTGGTGTTGACGTGCAGCAGCACGAGAAAGACGGCCATGCTGACGGCAAAGCATTTTTGCGCCAGGCCCGGCGCGCGACTGGCGCGCGCCGCTTGCCGGCGCAACAGCTGGCGGTCGGCCAGCAGCACCGCCGCCGTCACGAGGACAAACCAGCCCGCCGCTTGCGCCAGGGCGATGCTGTTGTGCAGGAAAAATTCTCCCGTCTCGGCTTGATCTGTCGCAAACATGGCCTGCAAAACGGCATTCGGATTGGGCCGCATGCCAAAATAGTCACGCAAGAAGCCCTTGATGGCAGCGTCGAGGTAAAACACGGGCACCACGATGCGCAGCAGCACGGTGACCGCGCTGGCACGCCAGGCGTGCAGCATGCCGCCCACGCCCAGCAGAAAGGCCGCCAGCAAGACGCACAATTTCAGGCATTCGTTCGCACTTAACTGATCGAAGAGGAAGAACAGCAACAGGCCAGCAATGCTGAGCAGGACACGGCAAAACAGAATCAGCATGGGGGCGACAGGGAGTAAGTATTGAACAGGGGCAAGCCCGCGCGAACGGGCCAGCGATTGTAGCGTAGTCGCTTGCTGTTTGTACCATCATTTCACGTGCGCTCCTGACAGAAATTGTCAGTACTTTTTATTATGCTTTCGGCACCAGCAGGCTAGCCAGCCTGTAACATTGATATATCCACCTGCGACAGGACTTTTCATGACACGTGCCATCACCATACTGACCGAGAACTTTGCCGATTGGGAAACCGCCCTGATCAATTCCACGGCGCGCCTGTATTACGGCTTTTACACCCAGTTCGCCACGCCGGGCGGCCTGCCAGTCACCTCGTCCGGTGGCATGCTGGTCACGCCGCAACTGGCACTGGAAGAGATTGTGCTCGATGAACTCGATTTGCTGATGGTGTGTGGCGGCAGCCACTGGCAAAGCGGCAAGGCGCCCGACCTGGGCCCCTTGCTGCGCGCCGCCCGCGACAAGGGCGTGGTGTTGGCCGGCATTTGCGACGGCACCCGCGTGCTGGCGCAGGCAGGCGTGCTCGATAACGTGCGCCATACGTCCAACAGTGCGGACAACCTGGTGCAAACGGGCTATGCGGGCGCGGCCCTGTACCAGGACGTACCGTGGGCCGTGGCCGATCAGCGCATCGTTACGGCACCGGGCACGGCGCCCGTCAGTTTTACGCGGGAAGTGCTGCGCAGCCTGGGCATTGACGACGACAACCTGACGGCCTACCTGGCCATGCACGGGGCCGAGCACGGCCAGGCGGCAGCGGCGCGTTAATCGGCGCCCAGCGCTCGCAGGCGCGCCACGGCGTGCGTGTTGCCCGGGTCCAGCTCCAGCGAACGGCGGTAATGCGTGACGGCCAGCGCCGTGGCGCCATCGGCCTCGTACGCTTCGGCCAGGCTGTCGTGGCCATTCGCCCCTTGCGGATACAGTTGCACGCCCAGCTGGAAAACGGCGAGCGCCTGTTTCGGCTGCTGCCGGCCCAGCAGGCGGTAGCCCCAGGCATTCAAGTCGCCTTCGGTGGGCGCAGACAGCCCATGCTGGCGCCGGATGGCCGCCAGTTTCTTGTCCAGCCCGTCGAAACCAGCGCTGGCCGCCTGCTGGCGCAGCAGGTGCGCGGCATACGCGCCGCCGCGCTGCTGGCGCAGGGCGGGAATATAGAAGCCGGCGACGGTATCGATCAGCTGTTCCGGCTGGCCACCGGCCAGGTTGCTGAGGATGATGACGGCCAGGCCATCATCCGGATACACATAAAAGGCTGAGCGGGCGCCGCCGATGCCGGCCACGGCGCGGTGAGCATCGCGGCCGATGCTGGGCCAGCCCAGCGCCCACGGCGCCGGCTTGCCGTCATTCAAGCTGGTCGGCTGCCACAGCCGTGCCAGGCTGGCTGGCGTCAGCAAGCGCCCGGACTGCAGTGCGATGAGCCAGTTCGCCAGTTCACCCGCATTGCTGTTGATGCCGGCGCCCGCGCGCATGAACACGGGAAAGTCTTCGATCACGTTGCGGTAGCCGTTGCCGCCCCGGTTCAGCACGTAGGAACTGGCCTTATTGGCGACCACATCCTTCGCATCGCCAAAGCCGCTGTGCGGCATGCCCGCCACGTCAAACTGCCGGCGCTGGATGAAGGTCATAAAGGGTTGGCCGCCTTGCCGTTCGATCAATTGCGCCAGCAACACGTAATTGGTCTGGTTGTAGCGGAAGCGTTCACCTGGTTTTGCCTCCACCGGCAGCGCCTGCACGGCTGTCCACGCCGCATCGGCGTCGTCCGGCTGCGGCCCTGCCAGCTTGCCGCTGCGCTGGTCCAGCACATCGGGCAAGCCCGAAGTATGGTTGAGCAATTGCGTCACCGTCACGGCTTGCCAGGATGAAGGCAAGCCCGCCAGGTACTGGCCAATGGGTGCGGCCAGGTCGATCTTGCCCTGCTGCACCAATTGCATCACGGCCACGCCGGCAAATGCTTTCGTTGCCGAATTGATGGAAAACAGGCTGGCGTCCGTCACGGGTACCTGATACTGCAAGCTGGCCAGGCCGAAATTGCGTTTCAGCACGACCTTGCCACCCTGGATCACCGCCAGTTGCAGTCCTGGAATCTGGCGCTCCCGCATTTCGCTGCGCACAAAGGCGGCAATCTCCTGTGCCGCGTGCGATGCCTGCGATGGGCTGGCAGGGGCGGCCATGACACCAGCGGGGATGGCGGCTAGCGCCATGACGAGCAGGACGGACGGCAGGCGTGCCTTCACTATGCGGCTTTCGACAATTGAAAACAGAATCGCAGCATCCCATACCTATTTATCAACGTCAATGACAATCTTGCCGGTAAGAAAGCTAGTCTGCCAGCCACACGTCTTCATAGCCTTCGCGGTCGAGAATGAATTTGGCGCCGCTGGGCAAGGCCAGGTAATCGACCACTTGCGGCAGCATGTCTTGCAGGTGTTCCGCATGCAGTGGCTGATAGAAGCCGCTGGCGTCGTCGTGTACACCGCAGTGGATGAACCAGCTGATGGTGCCGTTTTCCGGCAGCACGATGCGCGTGCCGTAGATGGGCGATTGGTCCAGGCTGCCGATGGCCAGGGCCACCATGGGCTCGGGCGCCTGCGCCGGCAAGCCGAATTTGTCGCAGATGCGCTGCTGTGTTTTGCTGATCAGTTGAGTCATGGTGTTTCAGGATCCGATGTATTGGTAATGCAGGCGCAGCGCGCCATCGTCGCTGCACATTTCCAGGTGCAAGATCGCTTCGCCCGGCTTGCCATCGGCCAGCAACAGGCATTCCAGACCCAGCGGCCCGCAATCGGTGGCATACACATCGACGGCGGGACGGCCACCCTTGCCCGGCACAAAGGCCTCGGCCAGCGGCGCCAGGGACAGCGCCTGGTGCACCGCAAAATAGCTGCCGAGCATCTCGATGATCTCGTCGGCCACGCCCGGCGACAGCGACCAGTCGCGTTGCAGCGCAAGCCGATCGCGCAGGTCGAGCGTGTGCACGAAGGCCGCCGCCTGTGCATAGGCCTGTTGCCGCAGGCTGTCGGTCATGCGCATGTCCATGCTGCGACTCCTCTCTCTTGAACAGGCGCCATTATAGTGCGCCTCGCCATGCCGGCAGTTGATGACAGTACGGCAACCCTGTAAAGTGGGCTACGATGAAAAAAACCTACCATGGCAGTTGCCACTGCGGCGCAGTGCGCTTCGCGGCCGAGATCGACCTGGCGGCCCCGAGTTTGCGCTGCAATTGTTCCTATTGCCTGAAAATCCGCTGCTGGGCCAGCCTGGTGCCGCCCACGGCTTTCCGCCTGCTGGCCGGAGAAGCGGACTTGAGCGAATACCGCTTCGGTGCCGGCCGCGAGCGCCATTATTTTTGCCGCCATTGCGGCGTGCGTCCATTTGGACGCGGCGATTCAGCGCGCAGCGGGCCGTTTGTCGGCATCGGCGTGAACTGCCTCGACGATGCGTCAGTGGCCGAGCTGGCCCAGGTGCCCGTCACCTTTGTCGATGGCTGGCATGACGCGTGGCACACGCCGCCGCAGGAAACGCGGCATTTGTAAGGGCAGAAGGACGGCAGGGAAAGGAGATACGGGGGGCGCCATGTCGCGGGCGGCCAGATAAGCATGCACTCCCCCGTTGTCTGGATCGGCATTCTGGGCGATAATTACGCCCATGAACGATACCACCACCTTACCCCCATTGCCCGATCGCCTGTCGATCGACCCCAGCAGCCCTTACCACGTTGCAGCCGTGTTCGAAAACGACGTCGGCATCCGCTTCAACGACAAGGAACGTCTTGACGTGGAAGAATATTGCATCAGCGAACGCTGGATCAAGGTCGCTTCCACCAAGTCGCTGGACCGCCGCGGCCGTCCGCTGCAGATCAAGCTGAATGGCAAAGTCGAAGCGTTTTACCGCTAAGCAACACATTGTCATCGAGGCCGATAGTCATCGGCCTTTTTTTACGTCTGCGGGTATTGCTCAGCCCCGTGCCGGTCCAGCGGCCGGCGGCGGCTGGAAGGCGCAAAAGCCGGGCCACTGGTCGCGGCTGTCGCACACTTTCAGGCAACCTTTGTTTTCCTTGAAGGTGGCGACGACCTTGATGGGGAAGCCATATTTGGGCGTACTGGCCAGGAAGGCGGACGGGCAGCTTTGCTCGTTGCTGAAACGGAAAGTGATTTCTTCGCGGCGACCCTTGCGCTCAAAGCTCAGCATGAAGGTTTCATTGCTGTTCCACTGCGCCTTGCCTGGTACGCGGAAACGGTAGCGGGGGCTGCCCTGTTGCTGACCCTCAAGTTTCTGCCCGAAGACGCGGCTGCTGGCCGTGGCCGTCTCGACCTTGGCGACCGGATACACCACGGCAAACATGTAGGTGCCGGCAAAACCCTGGTCGAAACCGAGGCCCTTCTGGTAGAACGGCACGACGATATGCGGCGCGCCCGCGTATTCCACCGTGTTGCGGGCCGTCACGCGCGACGTCAGCTTGTCATCGGGCGCCTGCCCGAAGACCACGTCCAGTTCCAGCAACGCTTGTTGCTTGTCGATATCTTGCGCCAGATAATCCTTGGGAAACATTTCGCCGTGCACGCAGCCGGCCAGCAAGGACGCGGCGAGGCAGCCGGCGATAAGTTTAGGTAGTGTCATGGCTGTTTTCCCTCTGGCGGCGTTGAACTGAGGCCCAGCCCCGTCACTTGCAAGCCATTCTTGCCTTGCTTCCATTGAAATTGCTGGCCGAACCAGGCCAGTTCCAGCTCGCGCCGGATGCGGTTCGAATCCGTGCGGCCCTGGCGCGCCTTGATGGCGGCGCCCGCCTGTTCGGAAGCGGCCTCCGACAACGGTTTCAGCCACCGTTGATAGGTGTCGGGCGGCAAGGCCAGGACCCCGGCCACGCCGTCGTCGCGCGTGGCGACGATGACCTGCAACTTGGTCAGTTTCCTGGCGAGATAGGCGCCGCGCCGCCCGTCGGGCGAGACGGAGACCAGCATGGCGGGCGCGTAATCGCCAGTGACGGTATCCGGCATGTCAAACCACAGCAGCTCGCCCGTGCCCGTATCGAGCGCGCGGCCGTCGCGGGGAAACAGCAGCACCTCGGGGCTGCCCGGCTGCGGCACGCCCCATTCGGGGTCGCGCTCCGTGCGCACCATGCTGTCGCGCTGCATGGGACTGATGGGGCGCATCAGCGGTTCGCCGTTCTGCACGCCGATCAATATCGTGCCCTGCCCCGTATAGCCCTTGGTAAACGCCAGCAGCATGGGCTGGCCCTCGCGCGTGGCCTTGATCGGCCGCACTTCCACCACTTCGCGCGCGCCGCCGGGCCAGTAGCCGTGCTTGCGAAAAGTCAAGGTAACGAGCGGGTCGTGGCGGTCACGCGTGACGACAAAGTCGCCGTATTGCTGCATCACCGGCACGTAGGGTGTTTGCGCCTGCGCGGCAGGCCAGATGGCGGCAAGCACGCTGGCGGCGGCCGCCAGGCGGCATAAAGAGAGGGACAGCATGGCATCCTGTGTGGGGCGCACTGGGCGAAGGATACGCATGATAGACGATTCCTCGTCAGCAACACTGTCCAATTGAACACATCAACGGCGCTGGATTTCGATCAGTTCGATCTCGAACAGCTTGGGCCACAGCTTGCCCGTGACAAACAAGCGCTTGCCCCGTGCATCCCAGGCGATGCCGTTGAGCACGGCATCGGGATTGGCCGTGCCCCGCTGTTCCGGCGGCAGCAAGCCCGTCAGGTCGATCCAGCCCACGACCTTGCCGCTGGCCGGGTCGATGCGGGCGATCGCATCCGCGCCCCACACATTGGCGAACAGCTCGCCGTTGACCATTTCCAGTTCATTCAGGCGGTCGATGGGGCGGCCTTCCGCCTTCACCTCGAAGCGGCGCACTTCCTTCAGGGTTTGCGGATTGAGCACGCGGATGGCAGAAGTGCCATCGCTCATGTAGACAAATTTAGCATCGCTGGCCAGCCCCCAGCCTTCGCCCTGGTAGCTGAAGGTGCGTTTCAGTTTGAACGTCTTCTGGTCGAAGACATAGCCGGTCTGCGACATCCACGTCAGGCCCAGGATCTCATCGCCCACGTCCGTGATGCCTTCGCCGAACACTTTTTTGTCGAGCATGCTTTTCTGCAAGACCTTACCCGTCGTCAATTCCACCTTGCGCAAGGAGGACTGGCCATTCTGGCCCGTGCTTTCATACAGGTGGCCATCCTTGAACAGCAAGCCCTGGGTGAACGCCTGGGGATCGTGCGGGTAGGTATTCTTGACGAAGTATCCATACACAGGAAGCGCGGCCTGGGCGTAGCCCATTTCGCTCATCAGGCCCACGGTGCATAACAATCCCAGCAGCAGCGAGCCTGCCGTGCGTTTCAGTCTGGTTTTACCTGTGTTCTTCATATGCTTGGCGGTGGTTGGCGAGCGCCTATTGTAAACGGGCCGCGTCCGCCATGCGCGCCCTGACGAGGTCCAGCCAGGCACGTGCCGCGAACGACAGCCGCCCGCCACGGCGCCAGGCCAGCATCAGATTCCACTCCACGGGCGGGCCGGCCAGGGGAATCACGGCAAATTGCGCGGCATCCAGCGTGTCGCAATACATCTTTGGCAGCAGGCAGATGCCCACGCCCAGCCGCACCAGCGAGGCGATGAAATCCCACTGGCCGCTGCGGCCCGTGATGCGCGGCGCAAAACCGGCCCGCTGGCAGGCATCGAGCACGATGTCATTCAAGGCGAAGGCGGCGCCGTAGAAAATGAAGGGGCTGTCGGCCAGCTCGGCCAGGGCCACGCAAGCGCGCCCCTGCCACGGCGAGCCGGGCGCGGCCAGCAGGCACAGCGGTGAACGCACCAGGGGCAAAGCCTCGAAATCCTGCCAGGTGGCCGCATTGCCCGGATAGTCGAGCATGGTACCCAGTTCCACCGTGCCCGTGCGCAAGTCGCGCTCGATCGCCTGCGTGCCGCTTTCATACATTTTCAGTTCGATACCCGGATAGCGCTGGTGGTATTCGGCCAGCCACGGCGCCAGCGTGGAATGGGTTTGCGGCGACACGCCGACGCGCAGCTCCCCCCGCTCCAGATGTTGCAAGTCGCGCAATTCGACCTTCAGTTCCGCGTGCAGGGCCAGCAAGGTATGCGCGCGCGACAGCACCACCTTGCCCGCGTCCGTCAGCGTAAAACGTTTACCGGCGCGGTCCAGCAAGGCCAGATCCAGCGACTGTTCCAATTGCTGGATCATCTTGCTGACGGTGGGCTGCGTCACGTGCAGCCTGGCGGCCGCGCGCGTAAAGCTGTTCTGTTCGACCACTTCGACGAAGTAGCGCAGGGAGCGGATATCCATGATGCATTCCAATCTCGAATGATAATCATGAGTTTAAGTCATTTTATCTTTTGATGTGGGGTCACTACAATGAAAACTTCCCCCAGCCGTTTGAAAGCCTGCCGTGAAAGCCTTGCACTGTTCCACCGCCGCCCTGCCCTCCATCCCCGTCTGGCGCCAGCCCGCGCAGACCGCATGGCAAGTGGGCGTACTGATCGCCGCCTGGTGGCTGGCCGACGAGGCCGCTTCCGCCCTGCACTTGCCGTTTTCCGGCGGCGTGGTGGGCCTGTTCGTGCTGGTGGCCCTGCTGCTGTCGGGCTGGGTGCGTCCGACCACCATCGAACTGGGCGCGAACTGGCTGCTGGCCAACATGTTGCTGTTCTTCATACCGCTGGTGGTGTCCGTGGTGCAATTTACGCAACTATTGAAATCGCAAGGTCTGATGCTGTTCGTCAATATCGGCCTCGGTTTTGCCAGCGTGATGCTGGCCACGGCGTTGACGGTGGAATGGGTGTGCCGTTATGAACGCAAGTTGCGTCTGAATAAGCTGCTGCGCCAGCGCGCAGCCAGGGCGGCAGCATGAGCACCCTGGTCCTGTCCCTGCTGTTTTTGCTGCTGACCCTGGTCTTGTTCTACGCCAACCAGGCCTTACACCGCCGCCACCCGCATTTCTTGCTGACGCCCGCCATCTGCACCTCGGCGATACTGATCATCATCGTGCAGGCCACCTCGACGCCGTTCGCCACGTATTTCGGCGAGACGCGCTGGCTGCCGTGGCTGCTGGGGCCGGCCACCATTGCCTTCGCGCTGCCCATCTTCCAGGAGCGCAAGCTGATCCGCAAGCACTGGTTGGCCTTGTCGCTGGGCAGCTGCGCCGGCATCGTCGCCTCCGTGGCCGCCACCCTGCTGCTGGACCGGCTATTTGGCGTGCACGGCGACATGGCGCGCAGCCTGCTGGCGCGATCCGTCTCGACGCCGTTCGCGCTGGAAGCGTCGCGCCACATGGGCGGCTCGGCCCAGCTGACGGGCATCTTCGTGGTGATGACGGGCTTGTTCGGCTTGATGCTCGGTAAACCGCTATTAAAACTGCTGCCCTTGCGCATGCGCATCGCCCGTGGCGCCCCGTATGGCGCGGCCGCGCACGGCTTTGGCCTGTCCGTGGCGCGCCGGGTCGGCACGGAAGAAGGCGCCGTGGCCAGCCTGACGATGATTTTTTCGGGCATCGTCACGGTGCTGCTGGCGCCGCTGCTGGGGCATCTGCTGGGCTAAACCGCCACGCCAGTGACGTTTATCGGGGATAATACGCCTTTCCCTCTTGCCAGCACCCGTGCCCCGATGAAATACCCTGCAGTCCTGCCTTTCAGCGACATCCTGCCCCGCTTGCATGAGTTCGATGCCATCATCGACGTGCGCAGCCCGTCCGAGTTCGCGGAAGACCATTTGCCGGGCGCTATCAACCTGCCCGTGCTGGACGACGAACAGCGCGTGCGCGTCGGCACCTTGTATAAACAGACGAGCGCCTTCGAAGCGAAGAAACTGGGCGCGGCGCTAATCGCGAAAAATATCGCGCGGCATATCGAAGACGGTTTTATCGCGCATCCGCACTCCTGGTCGCCGCTCGTCTACTGCTGGCGTGGCGGCAACCGCAGCGGCGCCATGGCGCACATCCTGGCACGCATCGGCTGGCCCGTCACGCAGCTCGACGGCGGCTACAAGGATTACCGGCGCCATGTGAATGCCGAGCTGGCCACCCTGCCCGAGCGTTTCGACTTCATCAACGTGCTGTGCGGCCCCACGGGCAGCGGCAAGAGCCGCCTGTTGCAAGTGCTGGACCGACAAGGCGCGCAAGTGATCGACCTGGAAGATCTGGCGGCCCACCGCGGCTCCGTGCTGGGCGGCTTGCCGGACGCGCACCAGCCCTCGCAAAAGGCGTTTGAAAGCGCGCTGTGGCAGCAGTTGCGCCATTTCGACCCGCAACTGCCCGTCTTCATTGAGTCCGAAAGCAAGAAAGTGGGCCGCCTGCGCGTGCCCGACGCGCTGATGGAAAAGATGCGCGCCGCCGATTGCACCGATGTGCGCCTGGACATTGGGGAGCGCGTGCAATTGCTGATGCAGGACTATGCGCATTTCGTCGGCGACCCAGCGCGCCTGAACGTGCAACTGGCCCTGTTGACGCAGCTGCATGGTAAGGAGAAAATTGCCCACTGGCAGCAGCTGGCCACGGCGGGCCACATGGCCGAGCTGGTGGAAGAGCTGCTGGTCCAGCATTACGACCCCGTTTACCGGCAATCGATCGCCCGCAACTTCAGCCGCTACGCCCAGGCGACGCCGCTGGTCTTGCCCGATATTTCAGAACATGCCTTTGAGCAAGCCGCGCGCGCATTATGTGCTATCGTCGGAGACGGAAAGCAATGAACCCAAAGACAGAATACCGGGGTCGGACCCTGAGGGTCCGACCCCAGATTTTGCGTTTGGGGTAAAAATGATCATAGCAGTACACAACATCAGCAGGAACTCCCATGTCAGATAGCGCAGTAACACCAAATACCCCCATCCGATTGACCGAATTTGCCCATGGCGGCGGCTGCGGATGCAAAATTGCGCCCGGCGTGCTGGCCGACATTTTAAAGGGCAGCGGCGGATTTCCCCTGCCGAAAGAATTGCTGGTCGGCATAGAAACCTCGGATGACGCGGCCGTCTACCAGCTCAACGACGAGCAGGCGCTGATCGCCACGACGGATTTCTTCATGCCCATCGTCGACGACCCGTTCGATTTTGGCCGCATCGCCGCCACCAACGCCATTTCCGACGTGTACGCCATGGGCGGCACGCCCATCATGGCGCTGGCCCTGGTCGGCATGCCGATCAACAAGCTGCCGGTGGAAACCATCGGCCTCATCTTGAAAGGCGGCGAAACCATCTGCGCCCAGGCCGGCATCCCCATCGCAGGCGGCCACACCATCGATTCCGTCGAACCGATCTACGGCCTGGTCGTGCTGGGCCTGGTGCACCCTTCGCAAGTGAAACGCAACGCAGGCGCGCGCGCCGGCGACAAACTGGTATTGGGCAAGCCGATCGGCGTGGGCATCCTGTCGGCCGCGCTGAAGAAAAATGCACTCGACGCGGATGGCTACGCATCATTGATCGACAACACCACCAAATTGAATACCCCGGGCAAGAAACTGGCCCTGCTCGACGGCGTGCATGCGCTGACGGACGTGACGGGCTTCGGCTTGCTGGGCCACACGCTGGAACTGGCGCGCGGCGCCAAGTTGCAGGCGCGCATCGCCATGAGCGAGGTGCCGCTGCTGCCGCAAGTGCAGCAACTGGCGCAAAACGGCAACATCACGGGTGCTTCCGGCCGCAACTGGCAGGGATATGGCGCGCAAGTGGCGCTGGCCGACAGCCTGAGCGCCATCGACAAAGCGATCCTGACGGACCCGCAAACGGCCGGCCCCCTGCTGGTGGCCTGTGCACCGGAAGCCGTCGAGCAAGTGCTGGCGATTTTCCGCGCCGAAGGCTTTGGCGACGCCGTCGTCATCGGCGAGATGCAGGATGGCAGTACCGGGGTTTCCGTATATTAATGAACAATTTTTTCAAAGGCACTCCCATGATCACGTTCTCCAACAAATTCCCCGCCATCCTGGCCACCGTCGCCGCCACCCTGGCCATCCACAGCGGCCTGGCGCAGGCACAGCAAGTGTTGCGCGTGTCCGCCATTCCCGACGAAGCGCCGACGGAATTGCAGCGCAAGTTCAAGCCGCTGGGCAGCTACCTGGAAAAAAAGCTGGGCATGAAGGTGGAATTTACGCCCGTCACCGATTACGCGGCCTCCGTGGAAGGCTTGATCAATAACAAGCTCGACATGGTCTGGTTCGGCGGTTTCACTTTCGTGCAAGCCAATGTGCGCAGCGGCGGCAAGATCGTGCCACTGGTGCAGCGCGAGGAAGACACGAAGTTCCGCTCCGTGTTCGTCACCACCAGCAAGGACATCAATCAATTGTCCGACCTGAAGGGCAAGAATTTCACGTTCGGTTCGGAATCGTCGACCTCCGGCCACTTGATGCCACGCTACTACTTGCTGGCCGCCAAGATCAACCCGGATACCGACATGAAGCGCATCGCGTTTTCCGGCGCGCATGACGCCACCGTGGCGGCAGTGGCTGGCGGCAAGGTCGATGCGGGCACCTTGAATATTTCCGTGTGGGAAAAACTGGTCGAAGCGAAAAAGGTCGATCCCAGCAAGGTGCGCGTGTTCTACACGACGCCTGGCTACTACGATTACAACTGGAGCGTGCGCGCCGACATGAATCCCGTCGTGCGCAAGAAGCTGACGGACGCCTTCCTGGCGCTGGACCCGTCCACGCCGGAAGGCAAGGAAATCCTGGACTTGCAGCGCGCCACGAAGTTCATCCCGACCAAGGCCGAGAACTACAAGGATATCGAAGCGGCAGCGCGCGATGCGAAGTTGTTGAAGTAGACCCAACGCCAAAATCCGGGGTCGGACCCTCAGGGTCCGACCCCAGCCCTCGCTTTTGGGGTAACAATCGCGCCCCCCACACACCGAAACATCGCATGACATTCCAACTTCACAAGGTCTGCGTCCACCACGCGGGCTCCGCCGGCAATGCGCTGGCCCTGCGCGAGCTGGACCTGGACGTGGCCCAGGGTGAACAGATCGCCCTGATCGGCCCTTCCGGCGCCGGCAAGACCAGCTTGCTGCACACGCTGGCCTGCGCGCTGCGCCCCGAGTCCGGCACCTTGAGCGTCCTGGGCACTTCACCGTGGCAGATCGGCAGCACCGAACGCCACGCCTTGCGTGCGCGCCTGTTTTTGGCGCCGCAAACGCCGCCGCTGCCGCCGCGCCAGCGCGTCGTCAACGCCGTGCTGGCGGGCCGGCTGCCGCAATGGAGCTTGTGGACGGCGATGCGTTCCCTGCTGGCACCCGTCGACCCGCGCGCCGCGTGGGAAGCCCTGGGCAAATTCAATCTGCAGGATAAACTGTATGCGCGCGTCGACCGCCTGTCCGGCGGCGAACGCCAGCGCTGCGGCATGGCGCGCGCGCTGGTGTCGAATGCGCAAGCGTTCCTCGTCGACGAACCGCTGTCCGCGCTCGACCCCACGCTGGCCCTGCAAACGATCCATGTGCTGCAAGCGGAAGCGACGGCGCGCAACGCCACCCTGATCTGCAGCCTGCACCAGGTCGATATCGCGCGCGCCTGTTTTACGCGCATCGTCGCCCTGCGCGACGGCAAGATCGTCTTCGACTTGCCTGCTAGCGAGGTCAGCGACGCCATGATAGAGCAGCTGTACCGCAACAAGGCCGATCCGGCTCCGCAGTTCGAGGCAGTGGACGCGAAGCTGGACGCCGCGAGGCCGCTTTGCTGAAGAGCACCGCCCTGCCGCGCGACCCCTCCTGGCGCGGCCGCCTGACCGGCGCTGCCATCGTGCTGCTCGTGTTGTGGCCGATGCTGGTGCAGGCCGAATTCAAGCCGTGGATACTGTTCGATGCGCAAAGCCTGGCAGCCACCTGGCAATTTCTTGCCAGCTTCGTGCCGCCCGCCCACTCGCTGGAATTTCTGCAACTGGTGGCCATTTCCAGCTGGGAAACCATCGCCATGGCCACGGCCGGCATGGCGCTGGCCATGCTGGGGGCCATACCGCTGACTTTATTGGTGACGGAGCGTTTGTCGATTTCGCGCATCGGCAGCGGCACCGTTTCGCCGCTGGCCGCCGCCCTGCGCCACGCCGTGCGCGCGGTGCTGGTGCTGCTGCGCAGCGTGCCGGAACTGGTGTGGGCCTTGTTATTGGTGCGCATCGTGGGCCTGGGGCCGACGGCTGGCGTGATCGCCATTGCCCTCACGTATTGCGGCATGCTGGGCAAGGTGTATGCGGAAATCCTCGAATCGTCGGATGCGTCCGCCTGTAACGCGCTATTGCACAACGGCAGCGGCAGATTGAAGGCCCTGCTGTACGGCGCCCTGCCCGAATCGGCCGCCGAACTGGTGTCATATACGATTTACCGCTGGGAATGCGCGATCCGCGGTTCCGTCGTCATGGGCTTTGTCGGTGCGGGCGGCCTGGGCCAGCGCATGGATGAATCGATGAAGATGATGGCCGGCAATGAACTGGCCACCATGCTGCTGGTGTTCGTGCTGCTGGTGGCGGGCGCCGATGCGGTCTCGGCCATGCTGCGCCGGAGGCTGGCATGAAGGGCGACACCTCCATGCTGCCAGTTTCCCCTCCCGTGCGCTGGTCCACCTGGGCCTTGCTGGCCGGCTTGGTGCTGCTGGTCGTCGCCAGCTTCGCCACCCTGCCCCTGAAATGGGGAGAATTTTTCAGCGCCGATGCCGTGCGCACGAGCGCCGACTTCCTGCACGGCTTCGCCCCGCCCGAACTGGCGCCCGCGTTTCTCACCAAGGTCGGCATCGCCACCTTTGAAACCCTGGCCATGTCGGCCATCGGCACGGTCATCGCCGCGCTTCTGGGTGCGCTGCTGGCCCTGCCCGCCAGCGGCCGTTTCGGCAAGCTGGCGCGCAACGCCACGCGTGCGGTGCTCAACGTGCTGCGCTCGATCCCCGAACTGGTGTGGGCCTCGATTTTGCTGATCGCTGCCGGCCTGGGTCCGTTCGCGGGCACCCTGGCGCTGGCGCTGCATACGGTGGGCGTGCTGGGCCGTCTGTTTGCCGATGCCTTCGAAAATTGCCCGCCCCTGCCCGCCGCCACCTTGCGCATGAATGGCGTGCGCCCTGCCGAGGCCTTTTTGTACGCCACCTTGCCGCAATGCGGGCCGCAGATGATGTCGTATACGCTGTATCGCTGGGAAAACAATATCCGCGCCGCCGCCATCCTCGGCGTCGTCGGTGCGGGCGGCCTGGGGCAGATGCTGAAATACCATCTGTCGCTGTTCCAGATGCAGAATGCCGCGACCGTCATCGTCGCCATGCTGCTGATGGTGGCCGCCGTCGATGGCCTCAGCTATGTGCTGCGCCGCGCCATGACCCGCTGATTTTTTCACTTTTCACAAGGAATACCCATGTCAGGCTGGTGGACCATTATCTCGACGCAAACGCCGGAACAGATGGCCGATATGACGAAAGTCAACAAGGAAACGTTTCTCGCCACCTGGGAAGCGGGCCTGTTCGGCGCAGACTGGATCGCGCAACTGTGTGAACAAGGCAAGGCGACCCAGCTGAGCTGCAACGGCTTTCCGAACCGCTACACGGCTTCGGCGGACGTCATCGCGCCCCTGCTGCTGGCGGGCATCGCCGAGGCGCAGGACGGGGAATTTCCGCAAGACAAACTCACAGGCTGGCCCGGCAGCATCACCATGCATCGGGAGCGCATCGCCGCCTGTGCGCCCGGACAGTTGCTGACCATCGAAGTGTGGGACCAATCTTAAGTCACATGCAACAAATACGGATGCGCAAGCAAGCGTTCCTGTTAGTATTGCCAAATACATCAATGACTGCTCTTATCGCATCAGGAATATTGACAATTTGAACAAGATTATCATCCGTCCCGCCACCGCCGCCGACTGGCCAGCCCTGAAAACCACGCGCCTGGCCGCCCTGTTCGACGCCCCCACCGCCTTTGGCGCCAGCCACGCCAGCGCGGCAGGTTTTTCCGATGCCGACTGGCAGCAGCGCGCCATCAGCACGCCGCAGCGCACGTTTTTCCTCGCCTTTGACTGCGATCACCCCGTCGGCCTCGCCGCGCAAGTGGCGACCGGCAATGGCGAATGCCACCTGATCGCCATGTGGGTAGCGCAGCAATATCGCGGCCTGGGCGTGGCGCAAGGCTTGGTCGAGGCCGTGAAACAATGCGCCGTGAATAATGGCCACGCGCGGCTGGTGCTCGACGTGGCGCCCGAGAATGCGCGTGCGGCCGCCTTTTACCAGAAGCAGGGTTTTGTATTCCTGCCGGAATGGGAAGCGCTGGAAAGCCATCCGCATATCCAGGTGCAGAAGATGGAATGGCTGGCGGCGGCATTGATGTAAATACAAATGCGCATCGTGTAGAAAAACAGCGATCTCAAGCACTTCATTCATCCCAATTGACATTCCGTCTTAAAAGCCTGCTCCCACCTCTGTTTTTTTCTACACTCACGTTTTCATTGATGAGTAGAAAGATAGGGTATGCGTGCAATAGCTGGTCTTATGCTGTGTTTATGCAGCGCCGCAGTCCACGCCCAGGAGGACATGGCGCAAGCCGTGGAGCCATCAGGCCAGGAGGTGGCCGCGTCCGTCAATGTCAAAGGCATGCGGGATCCGGACTGGAAGCCCTACAGTGCCATGCTCAAGGGCGTCAAACGCTTCGAGGAAAAACATGCACTGGCGCCAGGCGCCGAATTGCGCTTCATCATGGAACCGCGCCGTGCCGATGTCGACATGCACGCCATCGCGCTGCGGCTGGAAAGCGACGAGGCCGGCATGGCGATACAGCTGGGGGAAGGCAATATCTTCACCTTGCCCGTCGGGCAAGGTCCGCTGTATGAAAAGGCCGAGCTGACCGTGAACCGCAAGGCGGGGTCGGTCAGGTGGATTCCCTACATCCGCAGTGCGGCAAGCAGCGACACCATCCGCCGCCTGGGCGACCTGCGGCTGGCCTGCGAAGTGCATTGGGCCATCGACAAGGAAACCTTGCCTTTCGCCATGCGCACGGCGATGAGCGCGATGGGCGGGCCGTGCAATTTCGTGTCGCAAAAGGGCACCTACAGCTTTACCGAACGGCGGCGCATCGCCAATGCAACAATCAGCTTCAACGGCAAAAGCGCGCCCGTGCCCTTCAGCGGCGCGTCGTTCACGCCGCCGTTACGCGAGCAGGACTGGAGCGATGACAGCGTTGTCGAGCTGACATTCGACAACAACCAAACTGCGCGGTGATTATTTCACCCGCTGCTTCTCCAGCTTGCGCGCCAGCGTGCGCCGGTGCATGCCCAGCCTTCTCGCCGTTTCCGAGATATTAAAATCCGTCTCGGCCAGCATTTCGTGGATGCGTTCCCATTCCAGGGTCTTGATGTTGGTGGCGCGGTTGCTCAGTTCGATGTCGGCGCTGCCGGCCACGTGGCCGAAGGCCGCTTCGATGTCGTCGGTGTTGGACGGTTTCGCCAGGTACTGGCAAGCGCCCAGTTTAATTGCTTCGACGGCCGTGCCGATGCTGGCGTAGCCCGTCAGCACGACGATCAGCATGTCCGGGTCGTGCTGGTGCAGCATCTGCACGCAGGCCAGGCCGGAGGTATTGCCATTGAGTTTCAAATCGACCACGGCGTAGTCGGGGCAATGCTGTTCCAGCAAGGCGCTCGCTTCGTCAAAATTGGTGGCCAGGATGACCTGGTAGCCGCGCCGCTCGAACGAGCGGCCCAGGGTGCGGGCAAACGCAGCGTCGTCTTCGATGATCAGTAACAGACGGTCATCCTGCATGGTGGTCGCTTTCTCTTTCCAGTTTGATGGCCGCCAGCGGCAAGGCCAGATGCACCACAGCCCCGCCCTGCACCCGGTTGCGTGCCGTCACCGTACCACCTAAAGTACGCGCGACATTCACCACCAGGAACAGTCCCAGGCCCCCACCGGGCTTACCCTTGCTGCTTTGATACGGTTTGCCCAAGTGCGTCAACATCGACGGCTCGAAGCCGGGGCCCGCATCGGTAATGACCAGGTGCAAGGCATCCGCCTCGCGCGTCGCTTCGAAGCGCAGCCAGTCGGGCGACGCTTCCAGTGCATTGTCGAGCACATTGCAAATGGTTTGTTTCAGGGTCGAATCGAAGACGACGGGCACGTCATGCTCGATGCGGTTATCGTACTCGAAACTCTGGATCGGGCGGCTGCTGCGCCACTCATCGACCAGGTCGTTGAGGAAGGTGTTGATAGTTGTTTTGACTGACGATTCGCCGCGCGCCTCGCCCGCCGACAACAAAATGCCACTGACGATGCTCTTGCAGCGCCGCAACTGCGCCTGCATTTCCGTGATTTCTTCCAGCAATTCGCTGTTCTTGCTCAATTCCGGCATGCGGCGCCAGTCGCCGAGGATGACGGACAGCGTCGCCAGCGGCGTGCCCAGCTCGTGCGCGGCGCCCGAGGCCAGTAAACCCATGCGGATGATGTGCTCCTCTTCCGCCGCGCGCTGGCGCAAGTCCGCCACCTTGGCGTCGCCGGCGCGCTGGTTGCGGTTGATGCGCGTGATGAACACCACCAGCAAGGCGGCGTTCAGGATAAAACAGATCAGCAAGCCCTGCACGTACAGGCTGGCAAAGCCCCGCTCGGGGTCGATCGGCAGAATCAAGGGGCCGGGCAGCAAGGCCAGGCCAGCCAGGCACAGGCTGGTAATGGCCACCATGATCCAGGTCGACCACACTTCCAGCAGCACGGCGCTGAGGATGACTTGCAATAAGTACAGGAAGGCAAACGGGTTGCTGATGCCGCCGCTCAGGTAGAGCTGGGCCGTCAGCACGGTGACGTCGACCAGCAAGGCGAGGAACAGGGCCGTGTTGGAAACGGGCTGGCGTTCGTGCCAGCGCAAGAGGCTGGCCAGGTTGAACGCGATGAGGCAGGACAGCACTTCGAGCATGTAGGGCACGGGCAAGGCGATGCCCATTCCCACGCCCACGCCGAAGATGGTGCTGATCTGGCCGATCACGGCCAGCCAGCGCAGCTGGATCAGCAGCTTCATGTTCTGGTGGCCGGCCGGATGTTCCATCTCGGCCGCCACCGCACCGCGCTCTAAGACTTCGCGGTTGGGCAGGATCTCAATCCTGCCCGGCATGGTCGCTTTCCTGGCGCTGGGCGCCACGGGCGCGGCGGCGCTTGTCTTCGCGCACGATCCACCATGTGATGCCGGCCACCATCAGGGCCAGCGCAAACCAGGTCAGCGCGTACACCAGGTGGCTGTTGGGGAACGAGATCACGGTCAGGCCGCCGACAGGCGCATCACCGGCCGTTTCCGATTTGGCCTTCGCATCGACAAAGTATGGCGCCACGTTGGTGAGCATGTGCGAGCCGGCGATGGCGGCCACGTCGCGCGAATACCAGTGCTGCGTGGCAGGACTGTTTTCGCGCAGGAAACCGCCGCCCGTCTCGCTGATGCGCAGCAAGCCGTCGACGCTGACGATGCCGGCCGGTGTGCTGGCGGCGATGCTGGCGCGTTTCGGCACGAAGCCGCGGTTGACCAGCACGGTGCTGCCATCGGCCAGGCGCAAGGGCGTCACCAGCCAGTAACCGCTGCCCAGTGCCGTCGTTGCCTGCACCAGGGTATTGAAAATGGGGAGATAGGTACCGGAGAGTCGCACGTGGCGGTATTCATCCGTTTGTGGCGTAATGCTGGCCCAGGCTGCAGGTCCAGGGGCGTCCGTTGCGGGCGCATGTACGCGTTGTTCGACGCGCTCGATCAGGTCAAGCTTCCAGAACAGGCGCTTGACTTGCCAGGTGCCCAGGGCACAAAAACCGGCAAACAAGATCCCCGCCAGCACGGCCAATGCATATCGCACAGCCATGCCGCGTGGGCCTGGCGCAGCATCTTGCGATGCGGCGCCAGGGGCGCGCCCGGTGTTGCTTGGGCGCGGTTGACTCATCATGGAGCCGTTTTCGTATGCATGTACTCAGGCATCAGATCCGGCATCATGTTGTGGTTCATGTGGTACATGACCCACAGGGAACCGGCCATGGCGATGCCCACGATCATGATCGTGAAGATCAGCGCCATCATGTTCCAGCCGCCTTCGGACTTGGTGTTCATGTGCAGGAAGTACACCATGTGCACCACCACTTGAACCGCCGCGAACGCCAGCAGGACCAGGCCCATGGTGCCCGAGTTGGTGATGACTTTCGCCATCACCAGCCAGAAAGGAATGGCCGTCAGGATCACCGACAGGATGAAGCCGATGGTGTAGCTTTTCAGGCTGCCATGATCGTGATTGTCATGGTGGTGGCTATCGCCGTGTGTGTGGTGGTCGCTCATGGCAGCACTCCCATCAGGTAGACAAAGGTGAAGACGCCGATCCAGATGACGTCCAGGAAATGCCAGAACAGCGACAAACACATCATGCGACGGCCGTTTTCCGGGGTCAGACCATGCTTGTTCAACTGGAACATCAGGGTCACGAGCCAGATCACGCCGAACGTCACGTGCAAGCCGTGGGTACCGACCAGGGCGAAGAACGACGACAGGAACGCGCTGCGCTGCGGACCGGCGCCTTCGTGGATCAGATGAATGAATTCATACATTTCCAGCGACAGGAAGGCCAGGCCGAACAGGCCCGTGATGCCCAGCCAGACCAGGGTGCTGCGCAATTGCTTGCGCTGCATGGCCAGCATGGCGAAACCGTAAGTGATCGACGACAGCAGCAGCATGGCCGTGTTGACGGCGACCAGCGGCAGGTCGAACAGCGCGGCGCCCGTCGGGCCGTCCGCGTAGTTGCGGCCCACCACGGCGTACGTAGCGAACAGACAGGCGAAGATCAGGCAATCGCTCATCAGGTAGAGCCAGAAACCCAGCAAGCTGCCGTTTTCCGGGTGGTGCTCGCGCACAAAGTAGCTGCGCGTGCTTGGTGCGGCGCCAGCGGCGCCGGTGTTATGGGCGATGGTATCAGACATGGCTGCTCAGCAATTTAGTATACGCGTCTTCGGTACGGACCACTTCTTCCGCAGGAATGTAGTAATCGCGCTTGTAGTTAAAGGTATGGACGATGATGGTAATCATCATGATCACGAAGCCGATGCTGGCGACGAGCCACATTTGCCAGATCAGGCCAAAACCAACCAGTGCGGACAGTGCGGCGATCACGAAACCAGCCCAGGTGTTCTTCGGCATGTGGATCTTCGTGAAACCGGACGTCGGACGCTGGTAACCGTGTTTCTTCATGTCAGTCCATGCATCGAGTTCGTGCACTTGTGGCGTGAAGGCGAAATTATAGTCTGGCGGAGGCGACGACGTCGACCATTCCAGCGTACGGCCACCCCATGGGTCACCGGTCACGTCGCGCAGGGCGTGACGGTTGCGGTAGCTGACATAGAACTGGATCAGCATGGAAGCGATACCGAGCGCGATCGAGACGGCGCCAAACCAGGCGATGATGGTCCAGATTTGCAAGGATGGATCTTCAAAGTGGTTGACACGACGGGTCACGCCCATCAGGCCCAGCACGTACAGCGGCATGAAGGCCAGGTAGAAGCCGACGAACCAGAACCAGAACGAGCACTTGCCCCAGAACGCGTCGAGCTTGTAGCCGAAAGCTTTCGGGTACCAGTAGTTGATCGCAGCGAACACACCGAAGACCACGCCGCCGATAATCACGTTATGGAAGTGGGCGATCAGGAACAGGCTGTTGTGCAGCACGAAGTCCGCTGGTGGTACGGCCAGCAATACGCCGGTCATGCCGCCGATGGTGAAGGTGACCATGAAGCCGATCGTCCACAGCATGGGCAGTTCAAAGCGGATACGGCCGCGGTACATGGTAAACAGCCAGTTGAAGATCTTCGCGCCCGTCGGGATCGAGATGATCATCGTCGTGATGCCGAAGAAGGAGTTGACGCTGGCGCCCGAACCCATGGTGAAGAAGTGATGCAGCCAGACCAGGTACGACAAAATCATGATGACGCAGGTGGCGTACACCATCGAGGCGTAACCGAACAAACGCTTGCTGCTGAACGTGGCGACGACTTCCGAGAACACGCCGAACAGTGGCAGAATCAGAATGTAGACCTCTGGGTGACCCCAGATCCAGATCAGGTTGACGTACATCATGGCGTTGCCGCCCAGTTCCGTCGTGAAGAAGTTAAAGCCTGCAACGCGGTCCAGCGACAGCATGGCCAGCACCGCCGTCAGTACCGGGAACGCGGCGACGATCAGGATGTTGGTGCACAGTGCGGTCCAGGTGAAGACTGGCATTTTCATCCAGGTCATGCCTGGCGCGCGCATCTTGACGATGGTGGCGATCAGGTTGACACCGGACAAGAGCGTCCCGACCCCGGCAATCTGCAAGGACCAGATGTAATAGTCTACCCCCACGTCCGGACTGCCGACGATGCCCGACAGCGGTGGATACGCCAGCCAGCCCGTGCGGGCGAATTCGCCGACGAACAGCGAAGCCATGACCAGGGCGGCGCCCATGGTGGTCATCCAGAAGCTGAAGTTGTTCAGGAATGGGAAAGCCACGTCGCGCGCGCCGATTTGCAGCGGCACCACGTAGTTCATCAGACCCGTCACGAAAGGCATCGCGACGAAGAAGATCATGATCACGCCGTGGGCGGTGAAGATCTGGTCGTAGTGATGCGGTGGCAGGAAGCCGGCATTGTCGCCAAAGGCGATCGCCTGCTGGGTACGCATCATCAACGCGTCGGCAAAGCCGCGCAGCAGCATGACCAGGCCCAGGATCATGTACATAATACCGATTTTTTTATGGTCGATACTGGTAATCCAGTCGCGCCACAGGGGACCCCAGAGGCGGAAATACGTCAGTGCCGCAACGAGTGCGATACCGCCCAGGGCAACCATCGCAAAGGTCGCCAGCAGGATAGGTTCGTGAAATGGAATTGCATCCCAAGTCAGACGGCCGAAGATAAGCTTCGTCAGATCAATATGGTCTAGCATTGTTACTCTCAGAGAAAAAAGGGAGGCGCCAGGCAAGCGGCGCCAGTATCTGCAGCGCAATGCGCTGCGGGATTCATGCAGTTGTTACTTGGCTTGAACGCCCTTTTCAACCACTGCAACGCTAGCAACTGCTGGCGTGACAAGCGCTACCGGGCTTTTTGCCATCGACAATTTGTATGGCTCGACCGGCGTCACGCACAGCGCGTCGGAAACGATGGTGCGGTTCAGAATTGCCTTGTACAGATCGCTAGGTACGGCGCTGTAGCGGCGCACCGGGTCGCGTTCGCTAGGCTGGGCCAGCGACAGGTAGTCGTCGCGGTTCAGCGCGCCGCCACCGGCACGTGCCGATTCCACCCATTTGTCAAAGTCCGCATCATTGACGCCATGGAACTTGAAGCGCATGCCCGAGAAACCGGCACCGCTGTAGTTGGCGGAGAAGCCCTTGTAGACACCAGGCTTGTTGATGACGGCATTCAACTGCGTTTCCATGCCCGGCATGGCGTAGATCTGACCTGCCAGTGCGGGGATGAAGAACGAGTTCATGACGGACGAGGCGGTGATCTTGAAGCGGATCGGACGATCGACGGGCGCGTACAGTTCATTCACGGAAGCGATGCCTTGCTCCGGGTAGATGAACAGCCATTTCCAGTCCAGCGCCACGACTTCGACGATCATCGGCTTGTGGCTGGCAGGAATCGGGCGGTTGGCGTCGATACGGCTCAATGGGCGATATGGATCGAGGGTGTGGGTGCTGATCCAGGTCAGCAGGCCCAGCACGATGATGATCAGCAGGGGCGCGCCCCAGATAATCAGCTCGAGGCGAGTCGAGTGGTCCCAGTCCGGCTCGTATTTGGCCGCGGTATTGTTTTTTCTATAGCGCCATGCAAACAGCAGGGTCAGAGCGATTACCGGAACGATAATCAACAGCATCAGCAATGTCGAGATGACAATCAGATTGCCTTGCTGAACTGCGATGTCACCGGACGCATTCAGTACAACCGTATTGCAACCAGCCAACAATGCGAGAGGTAAGAGTAGCAGTCCGCGACGAACTTTTAATGAAAACATACAGGAAAGTCCAGTACAGGGGATGAAGATATGGTACTGTATTCTCACTGGAGCGCGTTGGCAATTGGACGTTTTGTCCTACCCCTTGCTCGGACTTTCACTGCGTAGGCGCGGAGTTTTCCTACGACTACCTGATGAATAGTCCTACTCCGGGCGTGAGACACCCGGAGTATGTTACGCGTTGGCCGAACTCGAAACTATATTGGAGACGATCATCATGTCCAGCACGCGCACACACAGCGGGGATGTACCCGCCGACTTTTCCCCCCACTCCCTGCGCGACGCAAGCGGGGCCGGCACGGTCGAATCGCATATCGACCCCGGTGAGATCGCCGTCGGCGTGATCATCGGCCGCGCTTCCGAATACTTTGACTTCTTTGTCTACGCCATCGCCTCGGTGCTGGTGTTTCCGCGCGTCTTCTTCCCATTCGAAGAACGCCTGGAGGGCACATTATATGCCTTCCTGATCTTCTCGTTTGCCTTCATCGCCCGCCCGTTCGGCACCGTGATCTTCATGGAGATCCAGCGCCGCATGGGACGCAGCGCCAAGCTGACGATCGCCCTCTTCCTGCTGGGCGTGTCGACGGCCGGCATCGCCTTCCTGCCGACCTACGCGCACCTGGGCTTTGCCGCCATCGTCTGGTTGTCCGTGCTGCGCATCGGCCAGGGCGTGGCGCTGGGCGGTTCGTGGGATGGCTTGCCATCGCTGCTGGCCCTGAACGCGCCGGAAAACAAGCGCGGCTGGTACGCCATGCTGGGCCAGCTGGGCGCGCCCTTCGGCTTCCTGCTTGCCGCCGGCCTGTTCTGGTACATGCTGACCAGCCTGACGGATGAAGAGTTCCTCGACTGGGGCTGGCGCTATCCTTTCTATGTGGCCTTCGCCATCAACGTGGTGGCCCTGTTTGCCCGCTTGCGCCTGGTGTCGACGAATGAATATGCGCGCCTGCTGGACGAACGCGAGCTGCAACCGGTCAGCGTATTTGAAATGGGCCGCGGCCAGGGTCGCAACGTGCTGATCGGCGCCCTCGCCGCGCTGGCCAGCTACGCCCTGTTCCACCTGGTCACCGTGTTCCCGCTGTCCTGGATTTCCGTCTACCAGACGCGTTCCGCTTCGGACTTCCTGCAAGTGCAGATGCTGGGCGCCGTGCTGGCTGCCGTCGGCGTGGTGATTTCCGGCTTGCTGGCCGATAAAGTGGGCCGCCGTACCACCCTGGGCGTGCTGGCCGTGCTGATCGCCATCTTCAGCGCCTTCGTGCCGACCCTGATGGGCGGCGGCAATGCGGGCCAGGACGTGTTCATCCTCGTGGGCTTCAGCCTGCTGGGCTTGTCCTACGGCCAGGCAGCCGGCGCCGTGACGGCCAACTTCCCTGCCCGCTTCCGCTACACGGGCGCGGCCCTGACGTCCGACCTGGCCTGGCTGGTGGGCGCCGGCTTCGCTCCGCTGGTGGCGCTGGGCCTGTCGGCCAACTTCGGCCTGGCCTATGTCAGCTTCTACCTGCTGTCGGGCGCCGTCGCCTCGCTGGCTGCCCTGAGCCTGAACCGGGCACTGGAAATCCGCGACTGACATATATATACAGCGCAGCGCGCGCAGCATTGAAAAAACGCCGGCACCGTCCGGCGTTTTTTCGTAGGTCGGCTTAGCCCCTAGGGCGTAAGCCGACAGGCGCCGCAACGAAGATTGTCAGATTACGCTGCGCTAATCTGACCTACGCACGGCCCGACTCACTGTATCGCCAGTTGCCGCCCGCCGTGCCCTCCTTCTTAGGCAAGTCCAGCAGCAGCACGCCATTCTGCTTGTCCTCCTGCATGGACTGGCTTGCACATGGCGACGTTTACAGGACGCCACCACCACCTGCATCTTGGGATGCGAACAGCCAATCTCTTTGATCTGTCTCAATCGTAAAAAGCTTGATTTTCCTTAAATTTTATCTGTGTGCTATCGCGCTTTGCAGCGTCTTGCAAGTCGGCAATTGAGCGCAAGGCTGTTATGCTAGCGCACGCTTTGTTTGAGCTTCAGAAAACTTGCATTTCAATTAAAATTGTTTTTTCGCGACAGCCTACCACGGACATGATGAATACCAAGACCCCGATCGATTCCTTCAGCTTTCGCCGCATCCTCGCCCGAAACGTGACCTTGCCGCTGGTCATCGGGGTCGTCACCGCCCTCGTGTTTGTCGGCCTGATCGCCTACCTGCTCTCGGCCCTGCGCTCGGTCGAGCATTCGGAACGGGTGATCGGCAATGCGAATGAAGTCATGAAGCTGTCGGTCGACCTGGAAACGGGCATGCGCGGCTACCTGCTGACGGGCGACGAAACGTTTTTGGCGCCGTATAAATCGGGCAAGGCCAAGATCGCCGTGGAAATGACGACCCTGCTGGATCTCGTGTCCGACAGTCCCATCCAGACGGACCGCCTGCGCCGCATCCGCGCGCTGCAAAACCAGTGGATGGAGTATGCGGAAGGCGTGATCGCCCAGCGCCGCAGCAACCAGGAATTCCTTGCTCGCGTGCGCCAAGGTGAAGGCAAGCAGGAATTCGATGAAATCCGCCGCGAATTCCTCGCCTTCCTGTCCATGGAACAACGGCTGCGCCAGGAACGGTCCGACACGGCGGAGGGCCGCACCATACTGGCCGTGGTGGTGTTCCTGATCCTCAGCCTGGGCATGTCCGGCTTGCTGGCCTACCTGGGCCGGCGCGAACTGCTGCGCCTGTCCGACATCTACAACGATGCGCTCGAGCAGCGCGGCAAGGACAACGAGGTGCTGCAGGAGCAAGCCTGGCTGCGCACGGGACAGACGGAGCTGGCGGCCCATACGAGTGGCCAGCTGGGCCTGCCGCAACTGGGACGGCACGTGCTCGACTTCCTGGCCCACCGCCTCGACGTGGCCGTCGCCACCCTGTACGTCGTCGACGAGGATGGCAGCCTGCGCCGCACGGCCGTGTACGGCTTCAATGAACAGGGCGTGAAAGAAAAACAGGTCTTCAAGCTGGGTGAAGGCCTGGTGGGCGAGACCGCACGCGAAAAACGCCTCAAGCATGTGCGGCAATTACCCGACAATTATCTGACCGTGACCTCGAGCCTGGGCAGCGGCGCGCCGCTGGAACTGATCCTGGCACCCGTCAACAATGAAGGTGTCGTCAACGGCGTCATCGAACTGGGCTTTACGCATCCCGTCAGCGCCCGCACCAAGGAATGGCTGGACCTGATTGCAGCCAATATCGGCACGTCGCTGGAAGCGGCCCTGTACCGCCAGCGCCTGCAAAATGTGCTGGAAGAAACCCAGCAACTGAATGAAGAGCTGGAAGTGCAGCAGGAAGAATTGCGCACGGCCAATGAAGAGCTGGGCGAGCAGTCGCGCGTGCTGGAACAGTCGCAAGCCCACCTGGAAGAGCAAAAAGCGGCGCTGGAGCAGTCGAACCAACAGCTGGCCGTGCAGGCGCTGTCGCTGGACCAGAAGAACATGGCCATCGGCCAGGCGCACGCCCAGCTGGAAGCCCGCGCGGAAGAGCTGCAGCGTGCCAGCCGCTACAAATCCGAATTCCTGGCGAACATGTCGCACGAGCTGCGCACGCCGCTGAACAGCTCGCTGATCCTGTCCAAGCTGCTGTCGGACAATAGCAGCGGCAACCTGACGCCGGAGCAAGTGACGTTTGCGCAAACCATTTATTCGGCCGGCAATGATTTGTTGACCCTCATTAACGATATCCTCGACATTTCCAAGGTCGAGGCGGGCAAGCTGGAATTGACGCCGGAAGCCGTGCCCTTTGACGAACTGCTCAGCGGCATGAAGATGCTGTTCGGCGCCCAGGCGCAGCAAAAGAAACTGGCGTTGAATATCAGCGTGGCGCCGGACGCACCGCCGTCCTTCGTCAGCGACCGCCAGCGCCTCGAGCAAATCCTGAAAAACCTGCTGTCGAACGCCATCAAATTCACCGATACGGGCAGCGTGTCCCTGCACGTGAACACCGATGCGGCGGGCCAGGTGCGCTTCCAGGTGCAAGATACCGGCATCGGCATCGCCGACGAGCAGCAGCAAAAGGTGTTCGACGCCTTCCACCAGGCCGACGGCACCACCAGCCGCCGCTATGGCGGCACGGGCCTGGGCCTGTCGATTTCGCGCGATCTGGCCGCCTTGCTGGGCGGCAGCATCGAGCTGGCCAGCACGCCAGGCCAGGGCAGCACGTTTACCCTGGTGCTGCCGGCCGTCATGCCGGAACGCGCCGTGGAAGCGGCAAGCGTGCCCGTCGCCGCGCCGCAGGTGCCCGCAAAAATCGCCGCAGTGCCCAAGGCGGCGCCAGCCGCCAAGCCCGTGCCGCTGCCCACCTTCCAGGATGACCGGAACAGCGCGCCCCCAGGCAAGACGGGCCAGCGTTCCGTGCTGGTGATCGAGGATGAGCCGTCGTTTGCCGGCATCCTGTTCGACCTCGCGCATGAAATGCAATACCGCTGCCTGGTGGCGCACGGCGCCGACGAAGGCTTGCGCCTGGCGCAAGAGTTCCTGCCCGACGCCATCCTGCTCGACATGGGCTTGCCGGACCGCCCGGGCTTGCTGGTCTTGCAGCAATTGAAGGAAAACCCGCTGACGCGCCACATTCCCGTGCACATTGTCTCTGGCAATGACCAGATGCAGGAAGCCATGCAGCTGGGCGCCATCGGCTATGCCACCAAGCCGCGCACGCGCGATCAGTTGAAGGAAGTGTTCCGCAAGCTCGAATCGAAATTCACGCAAAAGATGAAGCGCATCCTGCTGGTTGAAGATGACGAACGCCAGCGCGAAAGCGTGGTGCACCTGATCAGCGACGACGACGTGGAAATCACGGCCGTGGCGCTGGGCGAGCAGGCTTTGGCCCTGCTGAAGACGCAGATTTTCGACTGCATGATCATCGACTTGAAGCTGCCCGATATCCAGGGCAACGAATTGCTCGAACGCATGGAACATGAAGAACTGTGCTCGTTCCCGCCCGTCATCGTCTACACGGGTCGCAACCTGAGCCGCGAGGAAGAGGCGGACCTGATGAAATACTCGCGCTCGATCATCATCAAGGGCGCCCGCTCGCCCGAACGCCTGCTCGACGAAGTGACCTTGTTCCTGCACAAGGTGGAGTCGGAACTGTCGAGCGAGCGCCAGGGCATGCTGCAGCAGGTGCGCAGCCGCGAACGCGTGTTTGAAGGCCGCAAGATTTTGCTGGTGGACGACGACGTGCGCAATATCTTTGCGCTGACGAATGCGCTGGAACAGAAAGGCGTGGTGGTGGAAATCGGCCGCAACGGCTTCGAAGCCATCAGCAAGCTCAACAGCGTGGAGGATATCGACCTGGTCTTGATGGACGTCATGATGCCGGGCATGGATGGCCTGGAAGCGACGCGCTTGATCCGCGCCGATGGCCGTTACAACAAGCTGCCCATCATCGCCATTACCGCCAAGGCCATGAAAAATGACCAGGAAGAATGCCTGCAGGCGGGCGCGTCCGATTACCTGGCCAAGCCGATCGACCTGGACCGTTTGTATTCGCTGCTGCGCGTGTGGATGCCGAAGATGGAACGCATGTGATGTCCCTGCGCACCACGGACGCGCAACTGCATGCGCTGATGGACGCGATCTGTCAGCGCTACAGCTATGATTTTCGCGACTACTCGTTACCCTCGCAGCGCCGGCGCCTGAACCAGGCGCTGGAGCGCTTGCATTGCGCCGACCTGCCCGCCCTGCAGCAACTGGTGCTGGACGACCCGGCCGCCTTTGGCAAGCTGCTGCAGATTTTGACCGTGCCCGTCACGCAAATGTTCCGCGACCCGGCGTTTTTCCGCGCCTTGCGCGAACAGGTGGTGCCCGTGCTGAAAACCTACCCGTCGCCGACGCTCTGGGTCGCCGGCTGCTGCACGGGCGAAGAGGCGCTGTCGCTGGCCATCGTGCTGCACGAGGAAGGCTTGCTTGAGCGCAGCACGATTTACGCCACCGACATCAACCCGCAAGCGCTGGCCACGGCCGCGCGCGGCGTATATCCGCTGCACCGCATGGCCGACTACGGCGACAATTACCTGGCCGCAGGCGGCCTGGGCCAGCTGGCCGAGTACTACACGGTCGAGCATGCCACCGCGCATTTCCAGCAGCGCCTGCTCGACCGGATCAACTTTGCCGATCACAGCCTGTCCACGGACAGCGTCTTTATTGAAACGCAATTGATTTTGTGCCGTAACGTACTGATTTACTTCAATAAAACCTTGCAGGAACGGGCTCTGGGCCTGTTCCACGACTCGCTGTGCCATCGGGGTTTCCTGGGCCTGGGCAGCAAGGAAAGCACACATTTCACCCGCTTTTCCGCCGACTTCGAGCCATTGCCGGGTGCCGAAAAGCTCTACCGCAAGCGTGCGCCGTCGCACGCCGCTTCCCACTACGCTGGACGGCATGGTCATGCCAGGAATGAAACATGATGAATGAAACAAGCACCAAACTGCTGATCGTCGACGATTTGCCGGAAAACCTGCGCGCGCTCAATGCGCTGATCCGCGAGAGCGACCGCAGCGTCTACCAAGCCTCTTCGGGCGAAGAGGCGCTGGCCCTGCTGCTGGAACACGATTTCGCGCTGGCCATCCTCGACGTGCAAATGCCGGAAATGGATGGCTTTGAGCTGGCGCAATTGATGCGCGGCACGGAAAAGACGCGCCACATCCCCATCGTCTTCGTCACGGCGGCCGGCAAGGAAATGAATTTCGCCTTCCAGGGCTACGAAAGCGGCGCCGTCGACTTCCTGCACAAGCCGCTCGACATCAATGCCGTGCAAAGCAAGGTCAACGTCTTCGTGGCCCTGCACCAGCAACGCAGCGAGACGCGGCGCCAGGTGCAGGCGCTGGAACACAGCCGCCAGCAGCAGGAAGCGTTATTGAAAGAATTACGTGCCACGCAGGCGGAGCTGCAGCGCTCGCTGCGCCTGCGCGACGAATTCATGTCCATGGTGGCGCACGAACTGCGCACGCCATTAAATACGCTGTTCCTGGAAACGCAGATGCGCACCGTCAACCTGGAACGGGGCAACCTGGCCGCCTTCGAGCCGGACAAGCTGAACAAGATGGTGGCGCGCGACGGGCGGCAAATCCGCAGCATGGTGCGCCTGATCGACGACATGCTCGATGTCTCGCGCATCACCAGCGGCAAGCTGTCGATCCGCCGCGAAGCCGTCGACCTGACCAGCCTCGTGCGCCGGGTGGCGGACGACCTGGCGCCGTATGCGGCCACGACGGGCAGCGTGCTGGAAGTGATGGCCTTCGAGCCGATCCAGGGGTTCTGGGATGCCTTCCGCGTCGAGCAGATCGTTGTCAACCTGATCAGCAATGCCGTGCGCTACGGCCAGGGCCAGCCCGTGGAAATCAGCCTGGCGCACACGCAGAACAGCGCCGTCATCGAAGTGCGCGACCATGGCATTGGCATCAATGCGCGCGATCAGGAACGCATCTTCGACGCTTTCGAGCGGGTCATCCACCAGGACCGCACGGGCGGCCTGGGCCTGGGCCTGTTCATCACCAAGCAGCTGGTCGATGCGCACGGCGGCGCCATCACCCTGCAAAGCCAGCCCGGCAATGGCGCCCTGTTCAGCGTCACCCTGCCCCTGGCCGGCAGCTGAGGCCGGCATGAGCAGCACACCTGCCCCCCGCAGTCAGGCCGGCACCAGCGGCGTGGCCTTTTTGCTGCAACTGGAACGCCGGCTGCGGCTGCTGCAAGACACGGGCGACATCCTCTCGCTGTCGGCGCAGCTGCTGGGCCAGCGCCTGGGCGCACAGCAAGTGGCCTGTTTCGATATCGACCAGACCCTGCAATGCTCCACCCTGCAGCATGCGTGGAGCGATGGCCTGGCGCCCGGTGCCGCCGGCGAATATTTCCTTGGCGACTATGCCGCCCGCCTGGCCGATGCGCTGGCCGCGGGCCAGGCGCTGGCCGTCAGCGATGTGGCCAGCGACCCGCGCACGGCCACGCCGGCCGCGCTGGCCACGTTTGCGCGCCTGGGCATCCGTGCCTTCCTGAACATTCCCATCGCCAAGGAGGGCCGGTTGGGCGCCCTGTTCGTCGTGCACAGCCGCGCGGCGCGCCTGTGGCATGCGGACGAGATCGAACTGGCGGTGCAAGTGTCGGAACGGGTCTGGTCGACCATCTTGCGGGCGCAGGCGGAATCGCGCTTGCGCGCGCTCAGTGCCAGCATGGAAATGCAGGTGGCCGAGCGCACGCGCGAATTTGGCCGCACCTGGAACGTCAGCCCCGATTTGCTGGGCGTGCTCAACCTCGACGGCTATTTCGAGCACTCGAACCCCGCCTGGCAAGCCACGCTGGGCTGGTCGGTGGAGGAAATCCGCACGACGCGCTTCCTGGAACTGGTCCACCCGGACGATTTGCCGCGCACCCATGCGGCCTGGGAGGCGGCCAACCAGGGCCAGCCGGCGCTGCGCTTCGAAAACCGTTACCGCCACAAGCTGGGCGGCTGGCACTGGCTGTCGTGGGTGGCCGTGCCCGAGGGCGAGAAGGTGTATTGCAGCGCGCGTGACATCACCGTGGAAAAGAAGCTGGAAGCGGACCTGGCCGCGCGCAACAGCGAGCGCGAGCGGCTGTGGCGCAGCGCGCAAGACCTGATGGTGGCCATCGATGCCGACGGCTGCTTTGCCGCCGTCAACCCGGCCTCGGCCGCCATCCTGGGCTGGCTGCCCGAGGAAATGCTGGGCCGCAGCCTGTTCGACTTCGTGCTGCCCGAGGATGCCGCCGCCACGCGCCTGGCGCTGGCGCACGTGACGCAGGAAGCCATGCCCAGCTTTGAAAACCGCTACCGGCACCGCGAGGGCGGCCACCGCTGGCTGTCGTGGGTAGCGGCGCCCGAAGGCGACCTGGTGTTTGCCACCGGGCGCCATGTCACGCTGGAAAAGGAAGCGCAAAGCACCTTGCGCAGCATGCGGGAATCGTTGCGCCACAGCGAGATGGCCCTGCTGCAATCGCAAAAACTCGAAGCGCTGGGCAAGCTGACGGGCGGCGTGGCCCATGATTTCAATAACGTGCTGCAAATTATCTCGGGCAATCTGCAACTGCTGCAAATGACCCTGGACGACGACCCGCTGGCCGCCAAACGCATCGCCAGCGCCTCGGACGCCGTGGAACGGGGCGCCAAGCTGTCGGCCCAGCTGCTGGCTTTTGCGCGGCGTCAACCATTGAAACCGCTGGTGACGGACCTGGCGCAACTGCTGCGTTCGACGGAAGAGCTGCTGCGGCGCGCCACGGGCGAAAGCATCGAAACACGTTTGCTGCTGGCCGACGACTGCTGGCGCGCCCTGGTCGACCCGCACCAGCTGGAAAACGTCATCCTCAACCTGGCCATCAACGCGCGCGACGCGATGGATGGCCAGGGCCAGTTGACCATCGAACTGGGCAACAGCGTGCTGGACAGCGACTATGCGGCGCGCCATGCGGACGTGGCGCCCGGCGATTACGTGCAGCTGACCGTCTCGGATACAGGCACGGGCATTCCCGCCGACTTGCTGGACAAGATTTTCGAACCGTTCTTCACGACGAAGAAGGAAGGCGAAGGCACGGGCCTGGGCCTGTCCATGGCGTACGGCTTCCTGCGCCAGAGCGGCGGCCACCTGACGGTGGATAGCGTGCCCGGCCATGGCAGCACCTTCCGCATCTACCTGCCGCGCTCGCTCGAAGCGGAAACGGAATTGCCGCTGCAATTGAGCGGCCCCGTTCTCGGTGGCAAGGAAACCATACTCGTCGTGGAAGACGACGTGCAGGTGCAGACGACGGTGGTGGACATGTTGCGCGGCCTCGGCTATGGCGTGCTGCGCGCCAGCGATGGCGAAAGCGCGCTGGCCATCGTCGGCAGCGGCGTCCCCATCGATTTGCTGTTTACGGACGTGGTGATGCCTGGCAAGGTCGCCAGCACGGAACTGGCGCGCCAGGCCCGGTTGCTGCTGCCGCATCTGGCCGTGCTGTTTACCTCGGGCTACACGCAGGACGCCATCATGCAGGGCGGCCGCCTGGAGCCGGGCGTCGAGTTGTTGAGCAAGCCGTACCGGCGCGAAGACCTGGCGCGGCGCATCCGCCACCTGCTGGCCAACGGCCGCCACGTGACGGCGCTGCAGCAGTACCGCGCGCAGCTGGCGCCGCAAGCTGCGCCGGCGCTGCCGGCAGGACGCCATATCCTGCTGGTGGAAGACAATGCGGATGCGCGCGCCATGACGAGCGAACTGCTGGCCATGCTGGGACACACGGTGCAGGCCGTGGGCACGGCCGAGGCAGCATTGCCCCTGCTGGGCACGCCGGGACTGGAACTGCTGCTGACCGATATCAGCCTGCCGCAGATGTCAGGCGTCGAGCTGGCCGAACTGGTGGCGCGCGAGCGGCCGCAACTGGAAGTGGTTTTTTCCACCGGCCATGCGCCGGCCAATTCCGGCGTGCTGGATCCGGCCGCACGCTTCCTCGTCAAACCATTTACCGTCGAGCAATTGCAGCAAGCCCTGCAGGCGCCAACCTAGTAAACATCCTGCCGGCGCGCCTTCAGTGCGCCGGCCAGCTCTTCCAGGCCAAACGGTTTGCGCAGGAAGCGCGCGCTGGCGTCCTGCATCAGGCTTGCTCCCCAGTCGTGCCCGGACGCAAACACCACCTCCAATTGCGGCCAGTGGGCGCGCGCATGGCGCGCCAGTTCCAGGCCGGACATGGTGGGCAGGCTGATGTCCGTCACCAGCACTTCCAGGCCCGGCATGGCCAGCAGGGGCAAGGCTGCCTCGGCGCTGGCCACGCCATGCACGGTATGCCCCAGCATATTGAGCATCTCGGTCGTCATTTCACGCGCATCGTCATTGTCTTCCACCAGCAGGATGCGTCGCCCCGACGGGTCGGGCGCGCCCACCAGGCGGCGGTCGGCCAGCACATGGCGGATGCGCCGCGCCAGGTCTTCGCGCTGGTAAGGCTTGCTCAACAGCTCCACGCCCGGGTCCAGGCGCCCGCCCTGCATGATGGCGTTGTGCGTGTAGCCCGAGGTAAACAGCACGGCCAGCTCCGGCAGCAGCAGCCGCGCTTGCTGCGCCAGCTCCTTGCTGCTGACGGGACCGGGCATGACCACGTCCGTAAACAGCAGGTCGATGGCCACGCCCGTGCCCAGCAGGGCCAGCGCCGAGGCGCCGTCGTCCGCATGCAGCACGTCGTAGCCCAGGCCGCGCAGCATGTCGACCACCGTGTGCCGCACGGGCGCATCGTCTTCCACCACGAGGATGGTCTCGCCGCCGCCCAGCACCGGGCCCGTCAGGTCCGCTGGCGGTTCGGCCAGCTTTTCCAGCGAACGGGGCAGGTAAATTTTAAACGTCGTACCGGCGCCGGGCGCGCTGTGCACCTTGATGTGGCCCGCGCTCTGGCGGATGAAGCCGTAGGCCATGGACAGGCCCAGGCCCGTACCTTCGCCTTCGCGCTTGGTGGTGAAGAACGGTTCGAAAATCTGGTCGATCACGTCGCGCTCCATGCCATGGCCCGTGTCGGTGATGGTCAGCAACACATATTGCCCCTCCAGCACGTCGGCATGCAGGCTGGCGTAGGCGGCATCGAGCGTGACATTGCTCAAGGTGAACGTCAGGCGACCGCCCCCTTCCATCGCGTCGCGCGCATTGATGGCCATGTTCAGCAGCACGTTTTCCATCTGGTTCGGGTCGACCAGGGTATGCCACAAGCCGTCGCTGATGAAGGTTTCCTCGGTGACTGCTTCGCCCAAGGCACGGCGGATCAGCTCATGCATGCGGCGTAGCAGGCGGCCCAGGTCCGTCACTAGCGGCTTCAACGGTTGACGCCGCGCAAAGGCCAGCAGTTGCGACGACAGCTTGGCGCCCCGCTCGACGGCCGAGGCGGCCGAATCGAGGCGTCTGGCGGCCTGAGGATTATCGGCCACCGTCAGTTTCAGCAACTGTAAATTGCCGGAAATGATTTGCAGCACGTTATTGAAATCGTGGGCCACGCCGCCCGTCAGCTTGCCGATCGATTCCAGCTTTTGCGCCTGCAACAACGCTTGCTCGCTGCGCACCAGCGCCAGCCGCGCCTCTTTTTCATCGGTGACGTCGCGGCCGATGGCGTGGATCAGCTTTTGCGCCGGCACGGCCGTCCAGGAAATCCAGCGGTAGCCGCCATCGCGGCGCCGGTAGCGGTTTTCCATGCGCAAGGTGGGCGCGCCATGGGCCAGGCGCGACAAATCCTGCAAGGCCGCCATGCGGTCGTCCGGATGCACGAGGCTGATGAAATCCATGCCCAGCGATTCGATTTCCGGCCGCTCCAGGATCTTGCTCCAGGCGGGATTGACGGCGATGATCATGCCGGCCAGGTCCGCCACCAGCATGATGTCGGTCGACAGCCGCCACATGCGGTCACGGTCGGCCGTGCGGTTGGCCATTTCCACTTCCAGCGAGGAATTCAGGTAGGCCATCTTTTCCAGCACGTTTTTATGTTCCTGCACGTCCGTATTCGTGCCCACCCAGCGCAGCACCGTGCCCGCCTCGTCGAACAGGGGCAAGGCGCGCGCCAGGAACCAGCGGTAGGCGCCGTCGCTGGCGCGGCGCATGCGGAACTCGTGTTCGTAGGCGCTGGCCGTGGCGACGGCCCGCTCCCAGCTAGTCTGCGTGGCCTGCACGTCGTCCGGATGCACGCACTGGCGAAAGCCGCTGGTGACCAGCGACTTCAGCGATTGCCCCGTGTACTCGCACACCTGCTCATTGACCCAGTAGGTGGCGCCGCTGCCATGCGCCAGCCAGGCCTGGTTGGGCATGGTCGAGGCAAGCGAACGGAATTGTGCCTCGCTGTCGAGCAAGGCATTGCGCGCCTGCCAGTGCTCGTCGATGTCTTCGCACGAGCCATACCATTTCACGGGCTGGCCCCGCTCGTCGAGCCGGCAATACGCGCGCGAGTGCACCCAGCGGTAGCGGCCATCCTGGCGGCGCACCCGCATCTCCTGGTTTAGCGGCTGGCCGCTGCCCAGCGCTTCGCTCCAGGCCGCCAGGGAATGGGCCACATCGTCGGGGTGGATGGCGTCCAGCCAGCTGGTGCCCAGGCCATTGCCGCCCGTCCATTCGCGCCAGCGCTGCGCCACATAGTCGAGCTTGCCGTCGGTGTCGGCCGTCCACAGTACTTGCGTGTTCAGTTCGATGGCGTAATGAAAGTGTTCGCGGCTGTCGTGCAGCGCTCTTTCCAGCTGGCCCCGCTCGATGACATGCGCGGCCACGCGCGCGGCCAGCGCCAGCAGTTCGATTTCCGGTTGCGTGGGATGGCATGACGCGGGGAAGAACAGGCCCAGCACGCCCAGGATATGCCCCTTGGCGCCGAACACGGGGGCGACCCAGCAGGCGCGGTAGCCGTGCAGCATGGCTTCCTTGCGGCCCGCGCTCCAGTGCACATCGCGCGTGATGTCGCCGCAATACACGGGCGCGCCGGAAAAGGCCGCCATACCGAACGGCGAAGGCTGTTCGCCGCCGTGGCGCAAGGCCAGGCACAGGTCTTGTGGCAGGCTGGGCGCGGCCAAGCCGCAAAAGCGGTCGGCCTCGTCGATGAGCAGCAGGCAGGCATGCGCGCCGCCATCGGCCAGGTCTTGCAACGCCAGCAACAAATGCTCCAATGCATGGGCCGGGTCGGCGCCTGCCGCGATACTGCCCAGCGCACTATGCTCGGCGTCCAGCAAGGAAAGAATGTTGTTTGCGTGCACCGTGTCGATATGGGGAAAACTGATGCCCGGAATATACCATGGGGCACCCCTCTTGCAGGAGGAAAACAGCGTGCCGCTTGATCCCGGCGTCCACGCGGCCCTATGCTAAAGTGTTGCTCTCTTCTCAAGCGAAACCAACGATGCCCACGTCCCTGCCATCCTCCCTGATCGCCACCGCCCTGCTCGCCTGCGTCCACGGCGCCGTCGCCGCCCCCATGAGCCTGGACGACTACCTGGCCCTGAACGGCCCCGCCCCCACGGCGCAGATCGCCTATGGCCCCGCGCCGTCGCAATACGCGCAACTGTTCCGGCCCGAGGGCAGCGGACCGTTTCCCGTCGTCGTGCTGGTGCATGGCGGCTGCTGGACGGTGGCCTTTGGCGGCATCAAGCAGATGCGCAGCGTGGCCGGCGCCCTGGTGGCGCAAGGCATCGCCGTATGGAATGTCGAGTACCGGCGCGTCGACGAGCCGGGCGGCGGCTATCCGGGCACGTATGAAGACATGCACGCGGCGCTGGACAGCCTGCAGCAGCACGCGCCCGAATACCAGCTGGACGTGAAGCGCATCGTCGCCATCGGCCATTCGGCCGGCGGCCAGCTGGTGCAATGGATCGCCGGCAGGGACCAACTGCCGAAGAGCAGCCCCCTGTACCGCGACACCTTCCTGCCAATCAAGAATATCCTCAGCCTGGGCGGCCTGGCCGACCTGCGCCATGAAAAGGACTTGATCAAGAGCAGTTGCGAGCGCGACATCGCGCAACTGGCAGGCAGCGCCAGCACTGAGCGTCCCGACATCTACAGCGACACCAACGCCGCCGACCTGATGCCCAACGGCAGCCGCACCGTGCTGGCCACGGGCGAACTCGACACCATCTCCCCGCCCAGAGTCGCGCATGACTATGCGGCCAAAGCCAAGCTGGCCGGCGACCATGCAGAAGTGCTGATCTTGCCCGGCGCCAGCCACTATGACGAGATTGCGGCCACGTCGAATGCGTGGCCGATGATCTTGCCGGTGATCAAACAGATGCTGGCAATGGAGGCGAAATGAAGCGCGCCCTCGCCTTCACCCTGCTTGCCACCTGCTCCGCCCTGGCGTTCGCCGCCGATACCCACTCGCTCGAAAGCGGCTTGCTGCATGCCATGCAGCTCAAAAAGGGCACGACCGAGCGCACGGGCACGTCCGGCCAGGCCATCCGCGCCTACCAGCACGCGGGCCTGGTCAGCAAGACGCCGCGCCAGCGCGCCGACTACACCGACTACTACCTGCTGGACAAGCCAGTGCCGTTCATGGGCCACGAACTGGTGCTGATCGAAGAAGAATACATCGACAAATACATAGGCTGCTGCGTCAGCCCCGGCGTCGGGATCACGCTGAAAGTCCATGGCAGCCTCAAGAATCTGCAACAGTTCGCCCGCGCCAGCCGCTGCACCCTGACCGATCATGTCGATTTTGCACAGGCACTGCGCGAAGTGGCGATCAAGAACAAGGTGCCCAAGGCGCACTATGCGTCCCTGAGCTGCCGCGAGCGCGATGCCGAGCGCGATGAGTCGTGACGCCAGAAGCGGCCAGTCACGTTAACGTGACAATGCGTGACAATGCGTGACTTTTCTCGCTCACTAATTCGTTATGCTCAATGCCGCAGTCGGCCACTACCGTCCAAACGAGGTCGTTGCCAAATTCTCGCGCCTGGAGTGGTACACCTTCGGCAGCAGTGTGTATTGAAATAGTGGCGATTCAGATCGCATCATTGAGGGTACATATGAAAAAAACATTTCCACAGTTCGTCAGCCTTGGTTTGGGCGTTGCGACTGGAGCATTGCTTTACACGCGCTTCCTTGGGGAAGCTCATGAGTTCGATTGGGGGCGTGCTGCCTTTGTCGGTATATTTTGCGCAACGATAGCTTTTATCTGGCCATCAAGAAAGAATTAAGTTCGAACTTCACTTCGCTCGATAGCGTATCAATACGCTTCAGGGCAGAACCAGCCAAGGACGGCAAGCGGCCAGGAGCCGACGTTCCTGGCTAGCGACAGTTCACACTGTCGACTCTCTCACTGACCACCCTGACCGGCCCACACTACTATGCTCTTCCGTCTCGCCTTCCTTGCCGCCACCCTGACGCTCGGCTTTGCCGGTTCGGCCGTCGCCGATACCGCCGTCCTTGAAAAACTCACCGCTGGCCGGCTCGCTATCACCGTTGACAAAGGCACGTTATCGGGACCCGGTGCGGCACTGCTGCTGCAAGCTTCGCGCCAGGCGCAGTACGTCCTCCTCGGCGAGAATCACGGTGTCGCCGAGATTGCCCAGTTTTCATCCGCCTACTTCAATGCCTTGCCCCCTGCCGGCTTCACGACGTTGGTCACTGAAAATGGTCCAGCCGTGACGGGCGCGCTCGAAGCGATGCTCAAGGGCGCCGACGCGGTTGCGGCCATCGGCAGATTCGACGCCACCTATCCGGACTCCATTGCTTTCTACACCATGCGCCAGGAAGCAGAGATGCTCGCCGGCTTTGCCCGGGCCGCAGGACCGCGCTTCGAGCACTGGGGCATCGATCAGGAATTCATCGGTGCGGCCAAATACCTGATCACCCTGATGCTGGCCCAGCCGGTTAATCCGGCCGCCCGCGCGAAGCTGGAAGCGTTGCGTCAAATGGAAGCTGTCGCTTCTCAAAAGGCGGCAGCCACCGGCAATCCCTTCGAGTACTTCATACTGTCGGCCTCAACCGAGGACCTGACCTCGTTGCGCCCACTACTTGCCAGCCCCAAAGAGCACACCGCGCGAGGCCTGCTCGATGCATTGCTGGCCACCCGCGCCATCTATCAGAAAAGCGCCTCGAAAGTGCCCGGCGATCGCGCCCTATCGAACCGCCTGCGTTTGACGCTGTTAAAGCGGACCCTGGAAACCCGGCTCGGCATGCAAGAGCAAAAGCTGCTGGTCAAGGTCGGCGCCAATCACGCATACAAGGGTATTAATCCACTCAACAATCGTGACATTGGCAACTTTCTGGCTGAACGCGCCGAAGGCCAGGGCCATACCTCGCTGCACCTGATCGTGCTGGCGGCGAAGGGGACGCAACTGAGATTCGCGGGAGCTGGCAAGCCATATCAGCCGGCACCAGTCGAACTTGACAGCCCGGCCTTCAAACTGCTGGCCAGTGCAGGCGCCACCGACGGCAGTTGGTCTCTGTTTGATCTGCGGTCACTGCGGCCAGACTCGCGCAAACTGGCGGGGGGCGACATTGAAATGTTCAACCTGATTAACGGCTACGACTTCGCCCTGCTTATCCCCGAAGGCAGCGCTTCTGCGCAGCTCGTGACACCGTAGAAGGGGTGGAGGGCATTTTAATAATTATAATTATGCAATTAAAACTGATTCCCCGCTGCGAAACGGCCACGCGTGCATGGAAATGCGGCCCTTTCGCTCAAGGGCGGCGCCAGCCTGGAGTGAGAATCAGTGCGTTTTACAGTTAGGCAAACCGCTATCCTGCACGCCCTTGGCCGGGTTCGGCCAACTGCGGACGTTCGATTTAAAGGAGAAATGCATGGACGAGTCCACTCAATTTAGCTTGCTACTGTCGAAATTGCATGAGGCGTTGTCTAGCGAAGTTTTTCGAACATGCGAAAGCTTGAATGGACATGGCGAATGGGAGATGGCTTTGGATCATTGTGTCTACCATCTGGCTAAAGTGCCACTTGCTACAAAGATGGAACTGATGGCTTGCGCTCAGGGCTTTGGATCATCGGGGACTGTGTTGGCGGAGATTGAAAAGCTTCCATGCAGCTAGCCCATAGTTGTTTTCTCGGACGTCCGCTTCGGGGCGAAAGCAGACGTCCCTCAACCGCCAACTGGCAACGATAGCAAGAACAGGCCCGCGCCTCAAACAAGGGTTCCCCGGGCCCAGCGGGCCTGAAAAATGGCCAGGGCAAGGCGCGCGGGCGAAGACAGTACGGTTAGTACGGCGAGCCCAAGCAACGCAGCCATGGCCATTTTCTCAGGCCCGCGGCTCCGGCCCGCCGTTCAAAACAATACAATCACTGAACACGCGCCAGGTACTGGGCCAGCTGGCCAAACGTCGCCTTGAACCCCTGCTTCATCGACTCATGCCCTTCTAGGAAAGTCTCATGCTGCTCATCCGTCGCCTTGTGCGGCGTCGACCGTAACGTCATCGTCGTCTTGCCGTTTTCCTCGGTCAGGGTCATGGTATTGAACGATTCCAGCGGCCAGGTGGCGCTGACGGGGTGCTGCACGGCATTGCCTTGCTGGTCGGCGAATGACAGGATCGAGACGATCTTTTCCGGCGCTTCGATCTGCTGGTAGGTGAACTTGCCCCACATTTCGTAGCCATTGTCGGCGCGCATGCCGTAGTGGAAAACGCCGCCCGGCTGCAAGTCCAGCGCCAGCACGCTCAATTCAAAGCCGACTGGCCCCCACCACTGGGCCAGGCGCTCCGGCTCCACCCACGACTGGAATACCAGTTCGCGCGGCGCGTCGAAGGTTTGCGTGATGACAAAGTCGCTGCTGTCGCGGTGCTGTCCTTCCTGCTTCTGTTCTGTGGTGGCCATGCTCTCTCCTGTGTTGGTGGACTGGCAGTGAATGTAACAGTGGCACCGAAAATGGGAAAGCCCTGTACGCCAGCCATTGAGCGTAGGTCGGGTTAGCGCGCAGCGCGTAAGCCGACAACATTGTTGCCACAGCCGGTGGTGGTGTCGGATTACGCGCTTGCGCGCCTCGGCGGCCCCGCTAATCCGACCTACCTCGCTTTGCCCGCCGCCGCCACCTGGTCGAGGATATGCTTGGGCACGGCCGCATAGTGCTTGAATTCCATCGTGTAGGTGGCGCGGCCCTGGGTCAGCGAACGCAGCGTTGTCGAGTAACCGAACATTTCCGCCAGCGGCACCAGCGCCTTGACGATGCGCCCCGCGCCGCCGGGGATGTCGTCGACACCTTGCACCATGCCGCGCCGGGCCGTCAAGTCGCCCATGACGTTGCCCATGAACTCTTCCGGCGTTTCCGCCTCCACCTGCATCATCGGTTCGAGCAGCACGGGCGACGCTTTGCGCATGCCCTCCTTGAAGGCGATGGAGCCGGCCATGCGGAACGCGTTTTCATTCGAATCGACGTCGTGGTAGGAACCGAACGTCAAGGTAGCCTTCACGTCGACGACCGGGTAGCCGGCCAGTACGCCGGCCTTTAACGTTTCAGCGATGCCCTTGTCGACGGCGGGAATGAATTCGCGCGGCACCACGCCACCCTTGATGGCGTCGACGAACTGGTAGCCGGTACCTGGCGGCAAGGGTTCGAGTTTCAGCACCACGTGGCCGTACTGGCCCCGTCCGCCCGACTGCTTGACGAACTTGCCCTCGATATCGTCCACCGTGCGCGTGATGGTTTCGCGGTACGCCACCTGCGGCTTGCCGACATTGGCTTCCACGCCGAATTCGCGCCGCATGCGGTCGACCAAAATTTCCAGGTGCAATTCGCCCATGCCCGACATGATGGTCTGGCCCGATTCCTCGTCCGTATGCACCCTGAACGACGGATCTTCCTGCGCCAGCCGGTTCAGGGCGATGCCCATCTTTTCCTGATCGGGCTTGGTCTTCGGTTCGACCGCCTGGGAAATCACCGGTTCCGGGAAAATCATCTTTTCCAGCACGATGATGTGGTCGATGGCGCACAGGGTGTCGCCCGTGGTCACGGCTTTCAGGCCCACGGCGGCGGCGATGTCGCCCGCATACACTTCCTTGATTTCCTTGCGCTCGTTCGCATGCATCTGCAAGATGCGCCCCAGCCGTTCGCGCGCGCTCTTGGTGGGGTTGTAGACCATGTCGCCCGAGTTCACCACGCCCGAATACACGCGGAAGAAGGTTAGCTGCCCCACGAACGGGTCCGTCATGATCTTGAAGGCCAGCGCGGCAAAGTACTCGTCGTCGGTCGGATGGCGTTCCACCTCGTTGTCGTGCTCGTCGTGTCCCATGATGGGTGGCACTTCCATCGGCGACGGCAGGTATTCGATGACGGCGTCCAGCATCGCCTGCACGCCCTTGTTCTTGAAGGCGCTGCCGCACAGCATGGGCACGATCTCGTTGCGGATGGTGCGCGCGCGCAAGGCGTGCTTGAGTTCCGCTTCCGTGAACGTGTCGCCATTCAGGTAGCGTTCCGTCATCTCGGTGGTGGCTTCGGCCGCGTGCTCGACCATGTTGTCGTGCCATTCCTGCGCCTGTTCCCGTAGTTCGGCGGGAATCTCGCCATAGCTGAACTGTACGCCCTGGCTGGCGTCGTCCCAGGTGATGGCGCGCATTTTCAACAGGTCGATCACGCCCGTGAAATGCTCTTCGGCACCGATGGGTAGCTGGATGGGCACGGCCACGCCTTTCAGACGCTCGCCGATCTGCTTGCGCACGCGCAGGAAATCGGCGCCCACCCGGTCCATCTTGTTGATGAAGGCGATGCGCGGCACGTGGTATTTATTGGCTTGCCGCCAGACGGTTTCCGATTGCGGCTGCACGCCGCCAACGGCATCGTAGACCATCACGGCGCCGTCGAGCACGCGCATCGAGCGTTCGACTTCAATCGTGAAATCCACGTGGCCGGGCGTGTCGATGATGTTGATGCGGTGTTCGGGGAAGTTGCCGGCCATGCCTTTCCAGAACGCCGTGGTGGCGGCCGAGGTGATGGTGATGCCCCGTTCCTGCTCCTGCTCCATCCAGTCCATGGTGGCGGCGCCATTGTGCACTTCGCCGATCTTGTGATTCACCCCGGTGTAGAAAAGGATGCGCTCGGTGGTGGTGGTCTTGCCGGCGTCGATATGGGCGCTGATGCCGATGTTTCGGTAGCGCTCGATAGGTGTTTTGCGGGTCATCACAATCTCCATGGCTTACCCCGGCACGACCGGGTTTGCGTCGGTTTTTCAGTGTAGCAGACATCGATTTGGAGGGCGTCCAGTGACCCGTTTTTACCGTGCGCGCAACACTCACACTAACGCGCACGCGCGCTGCACAGGACAAACAAGAGTTTCGGCTATACTTTCAACTTTATTAATCCAGTAAAGATTAATCAAAATCAACACGCACCGTAAATTTTCGTGCAAGGCGACGCCGCCGGCATGCCAGCCCAGGTGCGCACCGAATGACATGCCCCACTCAGCCTATGACTATCCGACTAAGAAAAATAATTCTCTCCTCCCTGCTGGCGTCGCCAGCTCTGGCCATGGCCGGCGAACTGGAACAGCAAATGCAACGTTGCGCCGTGCTCGGTGACGCCAGCGCCCGTCTGGGCTGCTTCGACACCCTGGCCAAGGCGGCGGAAAAGGCCACCATCGCCGCCGGTGGCGATCCCGCCGCAGCGGCAGTGACCCTGGCAGCGGCCGCCGAGGTCGCCCCCCTCACGCTTGTCAGCCCGCCTGGCGTGGCCACGCCGGACGCCGTCAACGCCGCCATTCCCGCCATCGCCCAGGCTGGCGCGGCGCCGCCGGAAGCACCGATTTCGCGCACGCAGCAATCGTGGGAACTCAACGATGCCTCGAAGCGCGGCCTGTTCAACTTCCGCCCGCACCGCGACACCTATCTGCTGCTGGCCAACTACAGCGACGCCTCGAACGACGAGCCGTTCCAGGATTTCACGCCAGGCGGCGTCAAGAGCCAGCACGTGGAATTGACCTTCCAGCTGAGCTTCAAGATGAAGTTGCTGGAAGACATCGCCGGCACGCCCATCGACATGTGGTTCGGCTACACGCAGCAAAGCTTCTGGCAGGCGTATAACCGCAAGGCTTCGAGCCCCTTCCGCGAGACCAACTATCAGCCGGAATTGATGCTGGTCTTGCCGATCAACAAGAACTTTGCCGGCGTGGAATTCAATTACCTGAATTTCGGCGTGGTGCACCAGTCGAATGGCCAGACCTCGACCCTGTCGCGCAGCTGGAACCGCGTGTATGCCGAGCTGGGCGTGGAAAAAGACAACCTGGCCGTCACGACGCGCGTCTGGCACCGCCTCGACAATGGCAAGTCCGACAATGACAATATCGACATCACCGATTACATGGGACATGGCGACTTGCGCGTGAGCTACCGCAATAAGGGTCACGAGTATGCCGTGACGGCCCGCCGCAATTTCAGCAAGAAACATGGTTCCATGCAGGCGAGCTGGGCTTTCCCATTGAAAGCCAACCTGAAAGGCTATCTGCAACTGTTTTCCGGCTATGGCCAGAGCTTGATCGACTACAACTATTCGCAGAAATCGATCGGCGCCGGTTTCATGGTCGACCTGTAAGCAGCACAGTGAGAGAAATGAAAATGGCGCCAAGGGCGCCATTTTTTATTGTTGGGAAGTAAATTTCAACGCCGGCCGCCGCCCAGCACGCGGGCCGGCAGCATGACGATGGCGCGCAGCAGTTCGAACACGCCTTCCACGCCGATGCCGATCAGGCGCAATGGCAGCAACAGCAGCCAGGCCAGCGGATACAGCACGAGCGCCAGCAAGGCCAGGGGCCAGCACACCAGCAAGAGCAGCAACCACAGCACAAATCCCAGCATCGCGTTCCCCTCGAATAAAATGTGCGGAGCAAGCCGTGCTTGCCCCGCTACCGTGACAGCACTATAGTCAAGCGCCGCCACGGCGGCAACGACCATGCGATGAACTGCACCATGCGGGGATGGACTGGATAAAAACGGGGATGAGCGGTAGTTGGCGCGCAGCTTACTGGCCGACGCAAATCACTTTCGTGATGTACTCATGCGCATTCGGCTTCTTGCTGCCGGCCCATTTGATGGCCTGGTTGGCCTCTTCGATGGTCAGGATGGAGGCCTTTTCCTTCGACTTGATGAAGGACACGCCTTCAAACACGCCTTCCTTGCTGCGCATTACCTTGGCAAACACGGGCGGCTTGGTCTCGCCATCGCTGATTTTGTTCTGTTGCACGAGGTAACGCTGATCGATCTGTTCCATGATAATAAAGCTGTCCAGTGGGTAAAAGACGGAATATACCCTGAATGGACAAACGCCGCAGGACGAAATCGCTGCGGCGTTGCCTTTACATCAATGAAATTCAGGCGTAGACGGCGTTCTGTACTACTGGCTGCAAGTTGACATCGTAGATCACCTGGGCGCGGATCGACGCTTCCAGCGAGGGGATCGAACCGCCCGCGCGGTACTGGAAACTCACTTGCAGCACGTCGCCCGCCTTCACGGCCACCGGCGCGGCCAGCGGCAGACACATGTAGTGGTTCAGCCAGTCGATGGTGGTCGAGCGCTCGGGCACCACGGCCAGGATGTTCTTGGTGACGAAGCGCAAGGCGTTCAGGGTGCCGCTGCGCTCAACGACAAACTTGCCGTCGAAACCGAATACGCTGTCCGTCGGCTGGCTGAAGTCGATGATGCTGTACACGGCAGGCGGCGCCAGTTCCTGCACGCCCGGGTGGATGGCCGCGGTTTCCTGGAATTGCACGATGGGCGCGTAAAAGCCCTCGAAGTCATATTCCTGCTGCATCGGCTGCACGGCCATGATGACGGCTTCGGGCAGGAAGATGGGCAGCGGACCGCCGAAACGGGCCAGGTAGCGGCGCTTGAACGATTCGATCACTTCCACCTGCTTTTCGCGTAGCATGCCCACATGGATCATTTCGCAAATGACCACATCGACGGGCTCGGGCGGCAGGAATTCAAAGGCGTCCGCGTGCACGACTTCGACTTTTTCCCCGTTGGGATTGAGCGCCAGCATCTTGCGCGCTTCCTTGACCATGTCCGGATTGAATTCCACGCACCAGACCTTGTCGGCGCGCGCGGCCGCAAACCACGACAGCACGCCCGTGCCGCCGCCCAGTTCCAGCACCTTCATGCCAGGCTTCACCGCGTAATCGATCGCCGACTTGAACCCGTGCATGCGGTTCTGGTCCATCAACATATTGTGATGGTAATGGACGGGGATAAATTGCCCCAGGTAACAACTCTCGATTTCTCGTTCATTCAGCATGTCTGTCCTCTTGGAGTCTGGCTCCGATGGCTGATCGGTTTTGTCATTCCAGAAAGCAGTGATATCGCACGGGCTGCGCGCGGGGCGGCGACAAACCAGCCGGCGCCTGACGTTGATGTGATGGCCCATGCGACGATCTCCTGATTAATGCGACACAATCATTATCGTTAATCGGCAGGGAGAACAAAGGGCTGAGGTGAGAGGCAATTCCATGCCAGTTTCAGCGCTGGCATGGAAAATATTGCTGGAAAGATTACTTACATGTCCTTATTTACGTCCAGCGCGCGCCTTCTGTGCCGCTTCGATGATGGCCACCACGCCGGGCTTGTCGCCCGCCTGCGCGAACTGCGCGGCCGTCCAGCCATGATCGCTTTTCAGGCTGGCGTCCGCGCCCCAGGACAGCAGCAGCTTGACGGCGCCCTCCTGCCCTTCGCGGGCGGCGAACATCAGCGGCGTGACGCTGGCCGGCGCGCGCGCATCGACCACGGCGTCGCGCTCCAGAAAAATCTTCATGATGGGCAAGTCGCCGGCCGAGGCCGCATAGTGCAGCGCCGTCCAGCCGCTCTGGTTGACCTTGGCGCCCTTGGCCAGCAAGGCGTTCACGGCGTCCTGCTTGTGCTTGTAGGCGGCCATCATCAGCGCCGTGTTGCCATTGGCCGAGCGCGCTTCGAGGTCGATGCCGGGCGCGTCGAGCAGCAACTTGAACACTTTGTCCGCATCGTCGCGCAGGGCCAGCACGAGGGGAATGTCGCCGCGCTGCGTATCAGGCTGGTTCGGGTTCATGCCGTCCGCCAGCATGCTGCGCACGCCGCTGGCGTTGTTGACGGAGACGGCACGGAAGAAGCTGTCCGGATCCGGCGCCGCATGACTGGCGGTGGCGCAGCACAGCAGCATCGCCAGCGCGAGTTTTTTCATCATGTTTTACCTTAAGAAATTATGGCAACTGATTGAATAGCTTGAAGAAATTATCCGTCGTCTGCTGCGCCACCTGGGCCAGCGGGATGCCTTTCAGGGTCGACAGGTACTCCGCAACGTGGGCCACGTAGCCCGGTTCGTTCATGCGGCCGCGGAACGGCACGGGCGCCAGATACGGCGAGTCCGTCTCGATCAGGATGCGCTCGAGCGGTACTTCCAGCGCCACGGCTTGCAAATCCTTCGCGCTTTTGAACGTGACGATGCCGGAAAAGGAAATGTAGAAACCCATGTCGATGGCGGCGCGCGCCACTTCCAGGGATTCCGTAAAGCAATGCATGACGCCGGCCACGCCGCCGTCGGATACGCCCGCGCCCTCTTCGCGCATGATGCGGATGGTGTCTTCACTGGCCGCTCTGGTGTGAATAATCAAGGGCTTGCGCGTGATTCTTGACGCCTTGATGTGCGTGCGAAAACGCTCGCGCTGCCATTCGAGGTCGCCCGTCAGGCGGAAATAGTCGAGGCCCGTCTCGCCGATGGCGATGATCTTCGGGTGGTCGGCCAGGCGCACCAGGTCTTCCACGGACGGTTCAGGCGTGTCTTCGTAGTCGGGATGCACGCCGACGGAAGCGAAAATGTGCGGATACTGCTCGGCCAAAGCCAGCACCTGCGGGAAGTCCGGCAAGTCGACGGACACGCACAGCGCGTGCGTCACCTTGTTCTCGGCCATCTTGGCGAGAATCTCGGGCATGCGAGCGGCCAGCTCGGGGAAATTGATATGGCAATGGGAATCGATATACATAAGGCGGGATTGTACCGGAGGGAGCAAAAACTGGCAGGGGAAGCGCTGGGCGCAGCCCCCTGCCGTGGCGGTGCGGATGCTCGCAGCCGATTACAGCTGCGAGGCCGGGTGTTCCGCCAGCGGAACGAAATTGCCGGTCGACTCGTCGAGCGCGTCGAGGGAGCCGTTCTCGATGTCGTACACCCAGCCGTGCAGGGTCAGCCGGTTCTGCGCCATGGCCAGCGCCACCGAGGGATGGGTACGCAGGTTATTCAGTTGCGCCACCACGTTGGCGCGTACCATGCCGTCGATGCGCGACTGTTCCGTCGGATGCTCGATCGACTCGTTGATCATGCGCGCTGCGTCGGCATGGTGCAGCCAGCTGCGCACGGCCGGCATGTGGTCGAGGCAGGCGCAGGTGGCGATCGCCTTCATCGCACCGCAATCGGAATGGCCGCAAATGACGATATCGCTCACGTTCAGGGCGGACACGGCAAATTCCACCGTGGCGCTGACGCCGCCCGGTTCCGGGCCGTACGAGGGCACGATGTTGCCCGCGTTGCGGATCACGAAGAGTTCGCCTGGCTCGCGCTGCGTCACCAGTTCCGGCACCATGCGGCTGTCCGAGCAGGAAATGAACAGGGCCTTCGGGGTTTGTCCCGTGGCCAGGGTCTTGAATAACTCGCGGCGCGCGGGAAAAACCTCTTTTTGGAAGCGTAGAAATCCAGCAATAATGTCGCGCATAAATAAATAGAATGGTTGGCAGAGCCGATATTATCGCTGATCTGGCGCCTGTCTGGCCTATTGCCCCTCGGGCGGCTGCCACAGCTCCACCTTGTTGCCCTCGGGATCGATGACCCAGCCGAACCGGCCATATTCCGACTCGGGCGCCTTCTCCAGCACCGTGCAGCCTTCGTCGCGCAAGGCTTGCAGCAGCGCGTCGAGGTCGTCGACCCGGTAATTGACCATGAAGGCAGCCTTGCCGGGCGCGAACTGCCCGCTGTCCGCTGATGCCACGGACCAGATGGTGGTACCGCCCGTGGGCTGGCCATCGGCATCCGTCCAGCTGAAGGCGGCCCCGCCCCACGGCTGCACGTCCAGGCCCAGGTGGCGCTGGTACCAGGCGCGCAGCGCGGCCGGGTCTTGCGCGTGGAAGAAGATGCCGCCGATGCCAGTGACCCGTTTCATGCCCGCCTCCGTTGCTGTCCAGTGCATTGACTGTAACACCGGGTTTCGGGCGTGGCAAACGGACATGGCGCCCTGGTCAAAAAAATTATCAAGATGTATAGTGAGCGGCCGGTGCGCAGCCATGGGGTTGTGCGCGGAAACGTGGAGAGTGTTCATGCTGAAAGTTGCCGGCCCTTTGATACTGCTGGCCTGCCTGGCCCTGACAGCGCCTGCGCATGCGCAAGTACAGGTGCAAAACAAGCGCGACGCGCCGAAGGCCATCCCCGAGGCGGGCTTGTGCGCACCTGTGTGCGCGTCGGCACGCCAGGATTGTCGCGCGCAAGTGCAAGGCGCGACGGAAAACGACACCAGCCCCATCTTGTCGATGAAACCCAGCAGCAATCCCTACGTTGCCGCCGGCAGGAATGTCAACGCGCAAGCGGAGCAGCTGCGCCCGACAGAAGCCCAGGCCTTCCGTGCCCGGCGCGCCGAACGCCAGCAAGCGTGTGAAGTACGCTACCGCAGTTGCACGCGCGCCTGCGGCTGAGTCACTCCAATCGCCAAGCGCGCCAAGCACCAAACAATCTGGATGAACTTGGCAATGCAAGTGCTTGATTCTATTGGCAACTTGATGCGTAATCGAGCAGCATATCTTCCAGAAACAGCTTGGGCGACAAAGGATGCTCGGCGATCGCCCGGCGCTCGTTGGCGGCCTTGATGGCGGCCATCAAACGGCTGACGTTGATGCGTCCTGCCAAGGCTTCCAGCTCGCGCCGGTGGCGCGGGTAGTAGCGGATGGTGCCGGACAACTTGACGGAAAACACGTCGTACAGCCAGCGCTGCAAGGATGCCACCAGCGGCGCCAACGGGGCCTTCTGCAATTTGTCCGCCGCCTTCAACGCCGCTTCCACGCCGGGATTGGCCAGCACTTGCAGCAACTGCTCCGTTTCTTCGCGGCCACCCGATTCGGACTGGGCCAGCGCGGCCAGCGGCGCGCCGCCCTGCTCGCGCAGCCAGCTGTCCGCATCGTTCAAGCCCTGGGCCTTGAGCCAGGTCAAGGCCTGTTCGTGGCTGGGCATAGGCAAGGCAAATTTCCTGCAGCGTGACAATATCGTCGGCAGCAATCGGTCCAGGCTGTTCGATGCCAGCAGGAACACGGTGCCCGGCGGCGGTTCTTCCAGGGTTTTCAGCAAGGCGTTCGAGGCCGGCGTGTTCAATGCCTCGGCCGGGTACAGCACCACCACGCGCAAGCCCTGGCGGTGCGTGGAAATGTTCATGAAGTCGGCCAGGTTGCGGATCTGCTCGATCTTGATATCTTTCGACGGCGTCTTGGTCTTGGCGCTTTTCTTCGCGCCCTCGCCCTCTTCGCCATCGTCGGCTACCTCGTCTTCCAGCGCTTCCGGACGGACGCGGCGGTAATCGGGATGGTTGCCCTGGCTAAACCAGCCGCACGAGGCGCAGGCGCCGCAGGCATGGCCGTCGGCGCGCACGTCCTCGCACAGCAAGGCTTGCGCAAAATGCTCGATGAAGTCGGCCTTGCCGATGCCTTGCGCGCCATGGAACAAAATGGCGTGCGGCATACGCGGGCGCAAGGCTTGCAATTGCTGCCAGGCGTCCTGCTGCCAGGGATAGAGAGAACTGATCATTCTTTATTTCTATAAAATCATACGGTTGCAACGCTTTGCTCAAGCAAAACATCAAGCAGTTGCGCAAGCTGCACTTGAATATCGGCAATGCTTTGCGTGGCATCGATGATGCGGAAGCGTTCCGGGAACTGGGCCGCGCGGCGCAGGTACTCGTTGCGCGTGGCGGCAAAGAAGTCCGATCGCTCCTGCTCGAACTTGTCGAGCTCACGCGTGGCGTCCAGGCGGGCTCTGGCCACGGCCAGCGGCACGTCGAACAAGAACGTCAGGTCCGGCTGCAGGTGCGGGTGCACCCACGCTTCCAAAGCTTCCATCTTGCGCAAGTCCATGCCACGCCCGCCGCCCTGGTAGGCGAAGCTGGCATCGGTGAAACGGTCGGAAATGACCCACTCGCCACGCTCGAGCGCCGGCGCGATGACTTGCGCAATATGTTCGCGGCGGCTGGCGAACATCAGCAAGGCTTCCGTTTCCAGGTGCATCTTTTCATGCAGCAGCAGTTCGCGCAGCTTTTCACCCAGGCTGGTGCCGCCCGGCTCGCGCGATGATACGAGGGCCACGCCCTTTTGCCGCAGATAGTCGGTCACAAAGCCTATATGCGTCGACTTGCCCGCGCCATCGATGCCTTCGAAGGTGATGAAGCGGGGTTGATGGTGTTGTGTCATGAAACTTCTTACTTAATCAGATGAAATTAGCAGATGAAATTAGCAGGTGAAATTACCGCTGGTACTGATTCACGGCGCGGTTATGGTCGGGCAAGTTGGCCGAGAACTGGCTGGTGCCGTCACCGCGCGCGACGAAATACAGCGCTTGCGTGCGGGCCGGCGCCAGCGCCGCCGTCAGCGATTGCGCGCCAGCGAGGGCGATCGGCGTGGGCGGCAAGCCGCCGCGCGTGTAGGTATTGTACGGGGTGTCCGCTTCCAGGTCGCGTTTGCGGATCTTGCCCTGGTAGTTGTCGCCCATGCCATAGATCACGGTCGGGTCCGTCTGCAGCAGCATGCCGGTCTTGAGGCGGTTGACGAAGACGCCGGCGATCATGGCCCGTTCGGACTTTTGCCCCGTTTCCTTTTCCACGATGGACGCCATGATCAGGGCCTCGTACGGGTTTTTATACGGCAGTGCCGGATCGCGCTTGTCCCACGCTTCGGACAGGCGGCCGATCATGGCCGTGTGCGCCTGCTTGAAAATCTGCATTTCGCTGGCGCCCTTGGCGAACAGATAGGTATCCGGGAAGAACAGGCCTTCCGGCTGCACAAACTCGGGGCTGATTTTCGCCATCAGCTCCTTGTCGGACAAGCCCACGGTATCGTGCTTGAGGCCCGGATGGCTGGCCATGGCCATGCGCATCTGCTTGAAAGTCCAGCCTTCGATGATGGTCAGCGACTCTTGCGCGAATTCACCGCGTGCCAGCTGCGTGATCAGACGCTGCGGCGTCGTGCCCGGTTTCAGCTCGTAGGAACCGGCCTTGATCTTCGACGTCTTGCCTTCGACGCGCGCCAGCAGGTTGAACAGGATGGGCACGATGGGCACGCCCGCGTCCGCGATCTGCTGGCCGGCCGCATGCGCGCCGCTGCCCGGCGTGATCGTAAACGGGATCGCCTCGCCTTCCGTGGTGATGGGCTGCTGCGCCCAGTACACAAAAGTACCACCGACGCCGATGGCGGCGATGACCGAACTGACTACAAGTTTTTTAAAGAAAGCCATTGTTCCGATTCTTGTGATGCGCCCGCTGGCGAGCAGCGCGCGCTTGTTATGATCGTTCATTTGTGAAGCAAGTGCGTGCAAAGCGGCGCCAACACTGGCAATTTTGCCGCTGCCGACGCGATCTGCGCGACATCACTATAATGAACCCGTAATGATAATGCTTAATCGCTGATCTAATGGAAATTATGAATAACTGGAATCAATTTTTAACTGCACAAGGCGCCCGCCCCGCTGCCATCGATGGCGCGCCTGACGGCACCGCCCCTATCGCCGCCGCCCTTATCCATGATTTTGGCCAGTCCCTGACAGTGTCCCAGCTGCAAGAAGGTTTTGTCGCGGCCATCACGGACCAGGGCTTGATCGGCCTGAACGGCGACGAGGCAGCCAGTTTCCTGCACGGCCAGCTGACCAACGATGTGGAACACCTGGACCAGCAGCAAGTGCGCCTGGCCGGCTACTGCACGCCGAAAGGCCGCTTGCTGGCCAGTTTCCTGATGTGGCGCAACGCCACCACGATCTATCTGCAATTGCCGCGCGCCATACAACCGGCCATCCAGAAGCGCTTGCAGATGTTCGTGCTGCGCGCCAAGGCCAAGCTGCACGATGCGTCCTGTGATGAGGCCAATCAAGTCATCCTGGGCCTCGGCGGCAAGCAAGCCAGCGCCGCCCTGGCCGCCTGGTTCCCCACCCTGCCCGCCACGCCGTTCAGCAAGGTCGACCATGCGCTGGGCACGCTGCTGCGCGTAGCCGATGCCTTTGGCAGCGCCCGCTATGAATGGCTGACGTCGGCCGCCACGGCGCGCGACGTGTGGACGCAACTGGCGCAACAGCTGGCGCAAGGCGGAACGGATGCCTGGCAGTTGTCGGACATCCACGCGGGCATCCCGCAGATCACGGCCGCCACGCAAGAGCAATTCGTGCCGCAAATGGTCAACTTCGAGCTGCTGGGCGGCGTCAATTTCAAGAAAGGCTGCTATCCGGGCCAGGAAATCGTCGCGCGCAGCCAGTATCTGGGCAAGCTCAAGCGCCGCACCACCCTCGTCACCATCGCTGACGCAGCGGCAGTGGCCGGTGGCGAACTGTACACCGTCAGCGACCCCGAGCAGCCTTGCGGCATGCTCGTCAACGCCGCGCCCAATGGCGTAGGCGGCATCGACGCCCTCGTTGAAATGAAACTGGGGGCGATAGCGGAAGGTTCAAGCGCCGCTGGCGCCGTGCGCTACGGCTCGGCCCAGGGCGCCGCCGTGCAATTCCTGCCCATGCCTTACGTGCTCGACGCACTCGATTTGTGAGAATGCCATGAAAGATTTGTACATTTACTATCAGGTAAAGGAAGAGCACGCCCAGGCGCTGGAAGCGCGCGTGCGTGCCTTGCAAGCGAAACTGGCGGCCGCCTCTGGCGTAGCGCCGCAACTGAAGCGCCGCCCGGAAGTCAAGGATGGCTTGCAGACGTGGATGGAAATCTATCCCGTCGTCGGCGAAGGTTTTGCCGAACTGCTGGCCGCTGCCGCCGACGAGGCGGGCTTGCTGTCATTGACGGCCGGCGCGCGGCATACGGAAGTGTTCATGGATTTACCTCCATGTGCCTGATCGTTTTTGCCTGGAAAGTCAATCCGCACATCCCGCTGATTGCCGCCGCCAACCGCGACGAATTCTATGAACGCGCCAGCGCCCCCGCCGGTGCCTGGCCCGAACACCCGCAAGTGTATGCGGGCCGCGACCTGCAGGCGGGCGGCAGCTGGATGGGCATCACGCAGGCCGGCAGCGGCAGCTCGCGCTTTGCCGCCATCACCAACATCCGCAGCCCGCAAGACCGCAACCCGGACGCCCCCTCGCGCGGCGCCCTGGTGGCCGACTATCTGGCCGGCAATATGTCGCCGCAAGACTACATCGCGCAAATCCGCCCCGGCTGCAAAGCCTACAACGGTTTTAATCTGGTGCTGGGCGACGCGCAGACGCTGATCTGGTTTTCCAACCGCGGCGACGGCGACGCGCGCAATGGCCAGCCTCTGGAACCGGGCATCTACGGCTTGTCGAACGCCCTGCTGGACGCGCCGTGGCCGAAAGTCCTGAAGACCAAGGCCCAGTTCGCCAGCCTGCTGTGCCAGGGCGCGCCCGACGATGCGTATTTCGACATGCTGGCCGACACCACGCGCGCACCCGACTTCCGCTTGCCGGACACGGGCGTGCCGCTCGACCTCGAGCGCGTGCTGTCCGCCGTCTGCATCGAAACGCCGGGCTACGGCACGCGCACGTCCACCGTCGTCAAACTGTTCCCGGACTCGCCCGGCGAACTGCATGAGCTGGTGATTCAGTAGGTCGGGGTAGGTCGGGTAGGTCGGGTTAGCGCGCAAGCGCGTAACCCGACAACACCACCACACTCAACCGACATCACCGCCCCCCCCTACAACCAACATCACCACCGTCCCCGATGTCGGATTACGCGCGCCTCTGGCGCGCTAATCCGACCTACGCAAGCTTCCCCTCTCTTCATCGAAAAGCCACTCGGCAGGCGTCCGCACAAAAAAGAAAGCGCTTGCGCAAGCGCTTTCTTTTGTTTACGATAGATTCAAACGCGGCGACACAGCCGCACACTATCGCAGCACATAATAATAAAAAACTATCAGGAGACACCATGGCCACCATGGAAGATGTAGCGCGGGCGGCGGACGTATCGCTGTCGACCGTTTCGCACGTACTCAACGGCACCCGCAAGGTCAGCCCGAAAACCGTCGCCGCCGTCAACGCGGCCATGCAGCAGATCGGCTATGTGCCCAACATGCTGGCGCGTGCGCTGGCCGGCTCGTCTTCGGGTACCATCGGCGTGGCCATTTCCGCCTTCACCAATCACTATTTCAGCGAAACCGTGCGCGCCATCGAGGCGGCTTGCACGCGCCACGGCTTGATGATGCTGTTTTCCGATACGCATGACGATCCCGCGCAGGAACTCAAAGTGGTGCAGAACTTGCACCAGCGCCGCGTCGACGGCATCGTGCTGGCGCCCTCGGGCGATCCGCACAACTGCGCCCTCGCCTATTTAAACAGCAACAAGATCGCTTCCGTGCTGGTCGACCGCATGTCGCCGCAACCGTTCGACCAGGTGGGCGTGGAAAACACCGAGGCGACGGCGCAGCTGGTGCACCACTTGATCGCGACGCACGGCCACCGCCGCATCGGCTTCATCGCGGGCGCGCCCGGCCTGTCCACGACGCACGAGCGTATCGACGGCTACCGCCTGGCCTTGCAGCGCGCCGATATCGTCTTTGATCCCGAACTGCTGCGCTCGGGCGACTCGAATCTCGAGCGCAGCGGCGCGGCCACGCGCGAACTGCTGGCCCTGCCACCTGGGCAGCGTCCGACCGCCATCGTGGCCGGCAATAACCTGATGACCATCGGCACCATGCATGCCTTGCGCGACGCGCACATTGCTGTACCGCAAGATGTGGCGCTGGCCGGCTTCGATGATTTCGACTGGGCCGATTACTTCAGCCCCCGCCTGACCGTGATGGCCCAGCCGCTCGAAGAGCTGGGCGCCATGGCCGTCGACCTCTTGATCGACCGTATCGCCAATCCGGGCCGTGTCCAGCACGTACAACGCTTGTCGCCGACCTTGCGCGTGCGCAACTCCTGCGGCTGCCCCTGACTTTTCACTTTAAACAATATGCATCCAGCGATTTCCCTCGGTATCGACCTCGGTACCTCCGAACTGAAAACCGTGCTGATGGACAGCACTGGCACCGTGCGCGGCCAGGCGTCCGTGCGCCTGGACGTGAGCCGCCCGCAGCCGGGCTGGTCCGAACAGTCGCCGCAAGACTGGTGGGCCGCCTGCGTCAACGCGCTGGGCCAGCTGCGCGCCGCCTGGCCGCAAGACTATGCGCAGATCGCCTGCATCGGCCTGTCGGGCCAGATGCATGGCGCCGTGCTGCTCGATAGTAACGACAACGTGATCCGTCCCGCCATCCTGTGGAACGATGCGCGCGCCGAAGCGGAAGCGGCCAGCCTGGCGCGCGACTATCCAGCGTATGCGGACGTGACGGGCAGCCTGCCCATGGCGGGCCTGACTGCACCGAAGCTGCTGTGGCTGCAAAAGCACGAGCCGGATGCCTTTGCCGCCATCGCCTGCCTGCTGTCGCCGAAAGACTATCTGCGCCTGCGCTTGACGGGCATCAAACTGACGGATATGTCCGACGCGGCCGGCACCCTGTGGCTGGACGAGGCCCAGCGCGCCTGGTTCGCTCCCATGCTGGCCGCTTGCGGTTTGCGTGCCGAACAGATGCCGGCGTTGGCCGAAGGCGATGCGGCCACGGGCACCGTGCTGGCCGCCATCGCCGACCAGCTGGGCTTGCCCGCAAACGTGGTGGTGGCCGGTGGCGGCGGCGACAATCCCGTCTCGGCCGTGGGCATCGGCGCCGTCAATGGCGGCGACAGTTTTATTTCGCTGGGCACCAGCGCCGCCATCGTTTCCGTCACAGAAGAACCGTTGGGCAACCCGGCCGGCGGCGTGCACAGCTTTTGCCACGCCCTGCCCGGCCGCTGGTATGCGATGGGCGCGATTTTATCCGGCGCCAGCTGTCTGCGCTGGGCCACGGGCGTGCTGGGCCAACCCGACGAGGCAGCCCTGCTGGCGCTGGTGGAAAGCGCCCTGCCGCTCGACGCGCCCATCGCACCATCCGCACCGCTGTTCCTGCCCTACCTGTCGGGCGAGCGCACGCCGCATAACGACCCGCAAGTGCGCGGCGCCTTCTTGCAGCTGGGCCATGACAGCACGCCGGCGCAGCTGGGCTACGCCGTGCTCGAAGGCGTGGCCTTTGCCTTGCGCGACGCCATGGCGGCAGTCACCTCGACGGGCGCCTTGGTTCCCCACTGCATGCTGGTGGGTGGCGGCGCGCGCAGCCAGTACTGGGCGCAGCTGCTGGCCAATGTGCTGGGACGCGAGATGCGCACCCTGCACAACAGTGAACTGTCGGCCAGCCTGGGCGCGGCCAAGCTGGGCTTTGCCGCCATCGGCGACACCAGCCTGCTGGCGCAGGGTTTGCCGATCAAAAATACTTTCCTGCCCGATGCCGCGCACAGCGCAGCCTTGAGCATCCGTTACGGCCGCTACCGTAGCCTGTTTCCCGCCGTGCAAGCCTTGCACCAACTCAGTGATAAGGAATAGTAATGAATCAGTTGCAACAATTAAAACAGCACAGCACCGTCGTCGCCGACACGGGCGACTTCTTGCAACTGGCGCGTTTCGCGCCGCAAGACGCCACCACCAACCCGTCGCTGATCCTGAAGGCCGTGCTGCAGCCCGATTACGCGCCCTTGCTGGAAAGCACAGTTGCCGCGCATAAAACCGCCTCGCTGGACGACATCGTCGACCAGGTGCTGGTGCGTTTCGGCCTGGAGATATTGAAAGTCGTGCCGGGCCGCGTCTCGACGGAAGTCGATGCCCGTTTGAGCTTTGACCGCGCCGCTACCGTGGCCCGGGCACGCCGTCTGATCGCCTTGTACGAGCAGGCTGGCGTAAAACGCGAGCGCGTGCTGATCAAGATCGCCGCCACCTGGGAAGGCATCCAGGCGGCGCGCGAACTGGAATCCGATGGCATCTTTTGCAACCTGACCCTGCTGTTCGCATTTTGCCAGGCCGTCGCCTGCGCCGATGCGAAAGTACGGCTGATTTCGCCATTCGTGGGCCGCATCTACGACTGGCATAAAAAATCGCTGGGCGCGGCATGGGACGAAGCGGCGCGCAGCTTGTCCAACGATCCAGGCGTGCAATCGGTCACGCGCATCTTTAATTACTACAAGCAACATGGCATCGCCACGCAAGTGATGGGCGCCAGCTTCCGCAACGTGGGCCAGATCACGGCCTTGTCCGGCTGCGACTTGCTGACCATCAGCCCGGACTTGCTGGCCAAGCTGGAAGCGCTAGACGCGCCATTCGAGCGCGCGCTGGGCGGCGACCTGGGCGCGGCGCAGCCGGCCATCACGTATGACGAAGCGGCCTTCCGCTACGCCCTGAACGACGATGCGATGGCGACAGAGAAACTGGCCGAAGGCATACGCGGCTTTGCCGTCGATGCGGGCAAGCTGGACGCCATGATTGAAAAGTTAAGAACTTAATAGTTTTTCACCCGTAGCACCGTTTGTTTTTACAATAAAAACCCTTGGAGATCCTCATGAAAAAAGTCATTACCGCCACCCTGCTGCTGTCCGCCGCCTGCGGCGCCTTTGCCGCCGACAAGCCATTGAAATCGATCGGCGTGAGCGTCGGCGACCTGGCCAACCCGTTCTTCGTGGCGATTGGCCGCGGCGCGGAAGAAAGCGCGAAAAAGCTCGGTGGCCCTGGCGTGAAAGTCACCACGGTGTCGAGCAAGTATGACCTGAACACCCAGGTGGACCAGATCGAGAACTTCATTGCCAACAAGACCGACATCATCATCCTGAACGCCGTCGATTCCAAGGGCATCGCACCGGCCATCAAGAAAGCGCGCAACGCGGGCGTGGTCGTGATCGCTGTCGACGTGGGCGCCGTGGGCGCTTCGGCCACGGTGATGTCCGACAACACCATGGCCGGCGACGTGTCGTGCGCCTACCTGGCCAAGCAGATCGGCGGCAAGGGCAATGTGGTGATCCTCAACGGCCCACCGGTCACGTCCGTGATCGACCGTGTCAACGGCTGCAAGAAAACCCTGGCCGCCTTCAAGGATATCAAGATCCTGTCCGACAACCAGAACGCGGGCGGCAGCCGCGACGGCGGCATGACCGTGATGTCGAACTTGCTGACGGCCTATCCGAAGATCGATGGCGTGTTCGCCATCAATGACCCGACGGGCATCGGCGCCGAACTGGCGATCAAGCAATCGAAGCGCACGGACGTCAAACTGATCACGGCCGTCGACGGCGCGCCCGACGGCCAGAACGCCCTGAAAAACAAGGCCGGCCTGTTTGCCGCCACCTCGGCGCAAAACCCGTACCGCATGGCCACCGACGCCGTGCAAATGGGCTACGACATCATGAACGGCCGCACGCCGAAACAGACCATGGTGCTGTTGCCGACCCCGGCCATCACCAAGGAAAACGTCGCCACCTACACGGGCTGGGTAAAGAACTGATCTGCCTGACCTGAACCACGTGGCGCCGCCTGCCCGCAAGCCGGCGGCGCCAGTTTCACCAGCAAGGAAGGACAGTCATGAGCGACGATATTATTTTTGAAATGCGCGGCATCGAGAAGCGCTTTGGCGCCACGCGCGCGCTGCGCGGCGTGCACCTGACGGTGCGCAGCGGCGAAATCCATGCCGTGATGGGCGAGAATGGCGCCGGCAAGAGCACCCTGATGAAAATCCTCTCGGGCGTGTACACGCCGGACGCAGGTGAAATCATCCTCGACGGCAAGCCGATCAAGATCCGCAACCCGGGCGAGGCCCGCGCGCTGGGCATCAACCTGATTTACCAGGAACTGAGCGTGGCCAAGAACATGACGGTGGCGCAGAACGTCTTCATGGGCAGCGAACCACAAGGACCGTTCTGGACCGTCAAGGGCGGCGAAATGCGCGCGCGCACCAACGCCATCCTGGCCGACCTCGGTTCCCGTTTCGACGCCGACACCATGGTGGCCAGCCTGTCGATCGCCGAGCAGCAGCAGGTGGAAATCGCCCGCGCCCTCGTGCACGAAAGCCGCATCCTGATCATGGATGAGCCCACAGCGGCCCTGTCCGACCGGGAAACCGAACAATTGTTCCGCATCATCGAAGAACAGCGCGACAAGGGCCTGGCCGTGCTGTACATCAGCCACCGCATGGCCGAGGTGGAGCGCCTGGCGCGCCGCATCACGGTGCTGCGCGACGGCGCCTATGTGGGCGAACTGGGCAAGGATGAACTGGATCAAAAGAAAGTCGTGCAAATGATGGTGGGCCGCCCCGCCGACGACTTTTATGCACACCAGCGGCGCACCACGCGGGGCGCCGAGCGCCTGCGCGTGGAAAACGTGGGCGGCGGCAAGGTCAAGCCTGCCTCGTTCGCCCTGCATGCGGGCGAAGTGACGGGACTTGCCGGCCTGGTCGGCGCGGGCCGCACGGAACTGGCGCGCCTGATCTTTGGCGCCGACAAGAAGCAATCGGGACAAGTGTGGCTCGACGGCCAGGAAGTACACATCAGGCAACCGCTGGCGGCGATACGCCACGGCATCGGCTATTTGCCGGAAGACCGCAAGAGCCTGGGCTTGTTCATGCAATTGTCGGCCATGGAAAACATGTCGATGAATATCCTGTCCAGGCATTCCACGGCGGGCGTGGTCAACCGTGGCGCCCTGACCCAGCTCACGCGCGAGGCGATTGCCAACCTCAACGTGAAAGTCTCGGGCCCGGAAGGCATCGTGGGGGGATTGTCTGGCGGCAACCAGCAGAAAGTCTTGCTGGCGCGCTGGCTGGCCATTGCACCGAAAGTGCTGATCCTCGACGAACCGACGCGCGGCGTGGACGTGGGCGCGAAGAGCGAAATCTATAAAATCATCCACCAGTTGGCGGATGCGGGCACGGCCGTGCTGTGCATTTCCAGCGAACTGGCCGAGCTGGTCGGCATTTGCGACCGCGTGATGGTGATGTGCGAAGGACGCCTGACGGGCGAAGTGACGGGCGACGACATCACGCAGGAAAACATCCTCGCCTATGCCACGCAGCTGGAAGCGGCATAAGAATAATCAACAGGAGATAGCAAATCATGACAACTACCACCCGCGGCGCCGCACGCGCCGGCGAACCCTTCAATGCCTCGAACCTGATGCGCCGCCTGGGCATGCTGCCCGTGCTGGTGGTGCTGTACCTGGCCATGTATGGCCTGACCGTGTATTTCTCGGCCGACGGCACGTCGACGTTCATGACCAGCAATAACACCATGAACATCTTCCGCCAGGTCTCGATCAATATCGTGCTGGCATCCGGCATGACCTTCGTCATTTTGACCAGCGGCATCGATTTATCGGTCGGCTCCGTGCTGGCCGTCTCGGCCGTAGCGGGCATGCTGATGTCCTTGTCGGCCCAGTTCGCCGGCTTTTCGATCCCCACGTTTTTGATCGTCGGCCTGCTGCTGGGTGCGCTCAATGGCGTGCTGGTGGCCCTCGTCGGCCTGAACCCCTTCGTCGTCACCCTGGGCACCATGACGGCCCTGCGCGGCGCCGCCTACCTGTTCGCCGACGGCACCAGCGTGCTGAACACGGAAATCCCGAGCTTCGAATGGATGGGCAACGGCAGCTTTTTGGCCATCCCCTGGCTGATCTGGCTGGCGGCCGCCGTCGTCGTGCTGACGTGGTTTATTTTGCGCAAGACGACCCTGGGCCTGCATATCTACGCCGTCGGCGGCAATATCCAGGCGGCACGCTTGACGGGCATCAAGGTCGGCCTCGTGCTGATGTTTGTCTACACGATCAGCGGCCTGTTCGCCGGCCTGGGCGGTGCCATGTCGGCCAGCCGTTTGTATGCGGCCAACGGCAACTGGGGTACCGGTTATGAACTCGATGCGATTGCGGCCGTCGTGCTCGGTGGCACGAGCCTGATGGGCGGCGTCGGTTCCGTCTGGGGCACCGTCATCGGCGCGCTGATCATCGGCGTGATGAACAATGGCTTGACGATTCTGGGACTGTCGTCGTTCTGGCAGTATGTGGCGAAGGGTGTCGTGATCGTGCTGGCCGTGATTCTGGACAAATGGCGCCAGTCGCACGCGCAGAACTGATGGTGCTGGTGGAGTCGGGTTACGCGCTGCGCGCTAACCCGACCTACCGTTGACGTCGTAGGTCGGATTAGCGCTACGCGCGTAATCCGACAACACCCTGGAACACCAGCCGCATCTCCACATGCGCAATCCCCGCCTCTTCAAATTGCTCCCCCAGCTGCACGAAACCGTGGCGCGCATAGAATGGCGCGGCCACGGTTTGCGCGTTCAGCACCACGGCGGCATCGCCCCGTTCACGCGCCTTGTCCATCAGCAAGGTAAGAATGGCGCCGCCCACGCCCGTGCCGCGGCCCGGCTGGCGCACGGCCATGCGACCGATATGGCCGTCCGGCCATAGCCGGCCCGTGCCGATGGCCTTGCCGGCCTCGTCATAGGCGACGGCGTGCAGGCAGAAGGCGTCCATGTCGTCGAGTTCGATCTCGGCCGGCACTTTCTGTTCATCGACGAAAACTTCAAAACGGATGGCGGTAGCGTCAGGGCCCAGGGTGGCCCAGTCGCCGAGGCGGATGGTGTGCTTGGTCATGGTGTAATGTAGAGACAGACAGGCCGTTATTGTCGCACGGTCTGCCTTTCCACAGAGAGATCAGCTGAGCTTGACCAGCTGCTTGCCGAAGTTGCGGCCTTTTAACAGGCCGATGAACGCTTCCGGTGCGCTGGCCAGGCCGTCGGCCACGGATTCGCGGAATGTCAGCTTGCCCGTCGCCACCAGGGTACCCAGTTCCGCCAGTCCCTGCGGCCAGAATTCCGGCTGCTCCGATACGATGAAGCCGCGCACGGTGAGGCGGTTGGTGAGGATGAAGCGGGCATTGTCGAGCGGCGTCGGTTCGCCATTGTAGCCGGCGATCCAGCCGCACACGGCCACGCGGCCAAACGCGTTGGTGCGCGCCAGCGCTGCATCGAAGATGGCGCCGCCCACGTTTTCAAAGATGGCGTCGATGCCGTCCGGCGTGGCCGCCGCCAGGTCGGACGCCAAGCTGCCCGCCTTGTAGTCGACGCAGGCGTCAAAACCCAGTTCCTCGACGACATAGCGGCATTTTTCCGCGCCGCCGGCGATGCCGACCACGCGGCAACCTTTCAGTTTCGCCAGCTGGCCCACGACGCTGCCCACGGCGCCGCTGGCGGCCGACACGACGACTGTTTCGCCCGCTTTCGGCACCATGATCTGGTTCAAGCCATACCAGGCCGTCATGCCCGGCATGCCGACGGCACCCAGGTAGGCCGAGGCAGGGATATGCGTCGTATCGACCTTGCGCAGCATCGTGCCGTCCGATACCGCCACTTCCGTCCAGCCCAAAGTACCGACGACGGTGTCGCCCACGGCGAACTTCGGATGCTTCGATTCGAGCACCACGCCCACCGTGCCGCCGATCATAGTTTCATCGAGCGCCTGCGGCGCCGCATAGCTTTTACTCGCACTCATGCGCCCGCGCATGTAAGGATCCAGCGACAGGAACTGGTTGCGTACCAGCAACTGCCCCTCCGTGATGGCGGGAATGTCTTTCGTTTCCAGGCGGAAGTTATTTGGCTGCACTTCGGCCGTGGGACGCGAGGCGAGGACGATGCGTTGGTAGGTGGTCATGCATGCTCCTGTTATTAATCAAATGAAACCCAAAGGCGACTACTGGGGTCGAACCCTGAGGGTTCGACCCCAGCCCTTCGCTTTGGGGTTAACGGGTTTTCAAATTTCGTAATCCATGCACTGCCTTGCTTCCCGCACGGCCCCAAAAAACGGCTTGATTTTGACGTGCTCGGGGTGGTTCTGGTAAGCGTCGAGCGCTGCGCGGCTGGCGAATTCGCTGTACAGGACGATGTCGTAGGTCGCTTCCAGGCCAGGCTGGGCCACGGCCGCTTCGAATTTCAGGATGCCGGGTACCAGCCCGGAACAGGAATCGAGCAGGGCCTTGAGCTTCAAGGCGTTCGTGGCGCGGTCGGCGCCTTCGGCGTGGTCTTTGAGTTTCCAGAAAACGATGTGCTTGATCATGGCGGGTGCGAGTAGGCAAAGGGAGCCGATACTGTAACCGCTATCGGCCCACTCTGCAGCACGCACGCCACCACGCCAGACTAGACGACTTCGAACAGCCCGGCCGCACCCTGCCCGCCGCCGATGCACATGGTCACCACCACGTATTTGACGCCGCGGCGCTTGCCTTCGATCAAGGCGTGGCCCGTCAGGCGCGCGCCCGACACGCCGTACGGATGGCCAACGGCAATCGCGCCACCGTTCACATTCAGGCGCTCCATGGGGATGCCCAGGGTGTCGGCGCAATACAGCACTTGCACGGCAAACGCTTCGTTGAGTTCCCACAGGCCGATGTCAGCCACCGTCAAGCCCGCCTTTTTCAGCAGTTTCGGAATCGCGTAGACGGGGCCGATGCCCATTTCATCGGGTTCACAGCCGGCCACGGCGAAGCCGCGGAAGATGCCCAGCGGCTGCAAGCCTTTTGCTTCGGCCACTTTCGCATTCATGACGATGGCCATCGAAGCGCCGTCGGAAAACTGGCTGGCATTGCCGGCGCTGATGACGCCACCGGGCATGGCGGAACGGATCTTGGCTACGCCTTCGTAGGTGGTATCAAAGCGGATGCCTTCGTCGCTGGAGATCGTCACTTCGCGCGACACCAGCATGCCGCTGGCCTTGTCGGCCACGCCCATGATGGTGGTCATCGGCACGATTTCCGCGTCGAACAGGCCGGCGGCCTGGGCGCTTGCTGCGCGCTGTTGGCTTTGCGCGCCATACACATCCTGGCGCTCGCGCGAAATCTGGTAGCGCTTGGCCACGGTTTCAGCCGTCTGCAGCATGGGCCAGTACACTTCCGGCTTGTGCTGCTGCAGCCAGACGTCGCGGTACATATGCGTATTCATTTCGTTTTGCACGCAGGAAATCAATTCCACGCCGCCCGCCGCATAGATATCGCCTTCGCCGGCGATGATGCGCTGGGCCGCAAGGGCGATGGCCTGCAAGCCCGAGGAACAAAAGCGGTTGACGGTCATGCCGGCCGTCGTGACGGGGCAGCTTGCGCGCAAGGCGACCTGGCGCGCGATGTTGCCGCCCGTGGCGCCTTCGGGGAAGGCGCAACCGACCAGCACGTCTTCCACTTCCTCCGCCTCGATGCGCGCGCGCTCGATGGCGGCGGCCAGCACGTGGCCGCCCAGGGTGGCGCCGTGCGTCATGTTGAACGCGCCCTTCCAGGACTTGGCAAGGCCCGTGCGGGCGGTCGATACGATGACGGCTTCATTCATGCTGTGTCTCCTTGTGGGAATGTTATATGGTCAATGATGGTATCTACGGAACGAGAATAGCACATTTAAGTACGGTCGTTCGCAAAGTTCTGGCGGATGGCAATTTGTAAGCCTGGTGTAAGTTTCAAGCAAGCATGACGTAAGGTTCGGAGAACACACTCGGCTCCAGCTGTTGCAAGAATGGTCAAAAAGACCTCGGCAATGGTTCACTATAAAACATAGGGAGACAAACCATGGCAACACCATCCGGCTCGGCCGACGTACGGAAATTTTCCACCAAGGGAACGCCGATTACACCTGAGGAACGCAAGGTCATCTTTGCATCCTCGCTCGGCACCGTCTTTGAATGGTACGATTTTTATCTGTACGGTTCGCTCGCTTCCATCATCGCCAAGCAATTTTTCATCGGCGACCCCACCACCACCTTCATCTTCGCGCTGCTGGCCTTTGCCGCCGGCTTCATCGTGCGTCCGTTCGGCGCGCTGGTCTTCGGCCGCCTGGGCGACATGATCGGCCGCAAGTACACTTTCCTGATCACGATTTTGATCATGGGCGGCTCCACCTTCATCGTCGGCTTGCTGCCGGGCCATGCCTCCATCGGCATCGCCGCGCCGATCATCCTCGTCATCCTGCGCATCCTGCAAGGCCTGGCACTGGGCGGCGAATACGGCGGCGCAGCCACCTATGTGGCCGAGCACGCGCCTGAAGGCAAGCGCGGCGCATTCACGGCGTGGATACAGACGACGGCAACCCTGGGCTTCTTCCTGTCGCTGATGGTCATCCTGGGCACCCGCCTGGCGACCGGCGAGAAGGATTTCGAGGCCTGGGGCTGGCGCATTCCCTTCCTGGTCTCCGTCATCCTGCTGGGTATTTCCGTCTGGATCCGCCTGGCCATGAACGAATCGCCTGCGTTTTCCAAGATGAAAGCCGAGGGCAAGACCTCGAAAGCGCCGCTGACGGAAGCGTTCGGCAAGTGGAAAAACCTGAAGATCGTCATCCTGGCCCTGATCGGCCTGACCGCCGGCCAGGCCGTCGTCTGGTACACGGGCCAGTTCTACGCCCTGTTCTTCATGATCCAGACTCTGAAAGTGGACCTGGCAACGGCCAACGTGCTGGTCGCCGTCGCCCTGCTGCTGGCCACGCCGTTCTTCCTGTTCTTCGGCAGCCTGTCGGACCGCATCGGCCGCAAGTACATCATCCTCGGCGGCTGCCTGATCGCCGCCCTGACCTACTTCCCGATCTTCAGCGGCCTGACCCACTTCGCCAACCCGGCGCTGGAAGCTGCACTGAAGAACTCGCCAGTGGTGGTGGTGGCCGATCCGGCTTCCTGCCACTTCCAGTTCAACATGACCGGCACCAAGAAGTTCCCATCGTCGTGCGACATCGCCACGGGCTTCCTGTCGAACAGCTCGGTGAACTACACGAAGGAAGATGCACCGGCCGGCTCAATCGCCAAGGTGCGCATCGGCACGAAGGAGTTTTCCTCGTTTAACGCAGTCATGACGGCCGACGGCCTGAACTTCGATGCCGAAAGCAAGACCCGCGAAGCGGCGCTGAAGAAAGAAATCGGCGCAGGCATCAAGGAAGCGGGCTACCCTGCGAAAGCCGATCCGGACCAGATCAACAAGCCGATGGTGGTCTTGCTGCTGTTCATCCTGGTGCTGTATGTGACCATGGTGTATGGCCCGATCGCCGCCATGCTGGTGGAAATGTTCCCGACGCGTATACGTTACACCTCGATGTCCCTGCCCTACCACATCGGTAACGGCTGGTTCGGCGGCTTGCTGCCGACCACGGCCTTCGCGCTGGTGGCCTTCAAGGGCGACATCTATTACGGCCTGTGGTATCCGATCGTTGTCGCCCTGGCGACTGTCGTGATCGGCACCCTGTTCGTCAAGGAAACGAAAGATAACAATATCTACGCTGACGACTGATCCGGTGCAATCCCCGGCCGCAATGCCGGGGCCTGCAATGCAAAACGCCGCTGACTGGTCAGCGGCGTTTGTTTTTTATACGGCGTAGGCGGCGAGCTTACTTGGTGCCCTGTTTCACCTGGTCGCGCTGCTGCACATATTCCTGGTAGCTGGTCTGGTTGCGCTTGCGGCAGGCATTGCGGTCGTCAAAATTATTGAGGCTATTGCAATACTCACCGATCTTGTCCCGGTTCGCGTCATACAAGACTTCACAGCCACTCATGGCCAGCAAGAAGGGAACGATCAGATATTTCATTGCTACTCTCATGGATAGGGACGAAATTGCGCACAAAAACACCAGATTGCCCACTGGATAAGCGAGCAAGCTTTATCTTAACGCGATCTTGACGAAAAGTACAAGCGCTCGGTATTACTGAGTAGAAAGGATCAGGGCAGTGTGGCGCCCTGCCCGTCCAACGCGTCGTTCAACAGCGGATTGCCCGCCGCAAACGCCGCCAGGTGCTCCAGCAGCACGCGCACGCGGGCCGGCAGATAGCGCCGCTGCGTCCAGACGGCGTACACATGGCGCGGCTGCGGCATCCAGTCGGGCAGCACGCGCACCAGCGAACCACGCGCCACTTCGTCGCGGCACTGCAGCAGCGGACACAGCAAGATGCCGATGCCCGCGTCGGCCATCTCCACGGCCAGGCGCATTTCATTGACGCGCAGGCGCGCCTGCGGTTCGATCAGCATTTCGGCGCCATCGCCGGGACGCCGCAAACGCCAGCTGCGCAGCGGTTCGGCCACGATCAGCTCGTGCTTTTCCAGCTCCTGCAAGTCGCGTGGCACGCCGGCGCGCGCCAGGTAGGCGGGCGCCGCCACCATCACCAGCGCGGCGCTGCCCAGCCGGCGCTGCATCAGCGAAGAATCGTCGAGCGCGCCCACGCGGATGGCCAGGTCGGCGCCGCTGCCCACCAGGTCTTGCAGCAGGTTCGACAGTTCCAGCTCCAGGCGGATATCCGGGTACTGCTGCATGAAGCTGACCCAGGCGGGCGTCAGCAAGCCGCTGGCGAAATTCACGGGCGCCAGCACGCGGATACTGCCCGAGACGGCCGACAGGCTGGCGTCGAGCTGCTGCGTCGCTTGCCGCAAGGCGTGCACCAGGGGACGGCACTGCTCGTAGTATTGCCAGCCTTCCGCCGTCGGCTGCAAGCGGCGCGCGCTGCGGTTGAGCAAGCGGTAGCCGAGCTGGCTTTCCAGCTTTTGCAGCCGGCGCGTGACGGTAGCGGCGGGCAAGTCTTCCTTGACGGCCGCCGCATGCAGGCTGCCCGCCTCGACGATGGCGACAAATAAGGCTAAATCATCAAGCATGATTGCATTTTTGGAATTTGAAATTAAAAATATGGCTCTAGTATAGATTGCTGCAAGTCGTTACGCTGGCATCTTTCCACTCTGTTGAAAGCACGCCATGTCCGATGCCCTGCGCCTGCGCTGCACGTTTGCCTTCCTGATGTCGCTGGTGATGACCCTGCTGATGAGCGCTTGGGTCACCTGGCTCAATATCGGCCTGCAGGCGGACTTCCTGCCCCGCTGGCGCCATGCGTTTTTTGCCGCCTGGCCCGTGGCCTTCTGCGCCGTGATGCTGTTCGCGCCCCGCGTGCAGCTGATGAGCCGCAGTATCGTCGCCCGGCTCGCCAGCCGGCCTTAACCGGCAGTCGGCCACCGCCGGTGTCACTCGGTTACTTCGGCCCACGGCCATCCTGATCCGGGCTATGCTATGGCGGTCCTTGTTTTTACAGTGGAATGCCCATGCTCGATCACGTTTCCCTTACCGTTGCCGACCTGGAGCGCGCCGAGCGCTTCTACGATGCCATCTTCGCCGCGCTGGGCGTGCCCAAGGTGGGCAGCGACCATGCCCATGCCTGGATAGGCTACGGCGAGCGCAGCGATGCCGAGCACCCCGAACGCAGCTATTTTTCCGTGCGCCTGGGCCCCAGGCCCGACGACGCACCGCGCCGCCACTGCTGCTTCAAGGCCGCCTCGCGCGCAGCCGTGGAAGCGTTCTGGCATGCGGGCCTGGCGCACGGCGGCATCGACCTGGGCGCGCCCGGCCTGCGCCACTATCACGCCAGCTATTACGCGGCCTTCCTGTTCGATCCGGACGGCAACCGCATCGAAGCCGTCTGCCATCGCGCCGACGCCGGCTGACAGCACGGGAAATCGGCCTCTGTTCAACGTTTCCACTTCCTTGCGATTTGCCTATAATGGCTGGCACGCCATACCGGTCCCTGCATCAAGAAGGAGATTCATGCATCATCTATTCGTCGGCCGCCCCGCGCGCACCATGCTCCTCTCCAGCGCCGGCTTGCTGCTGGCAGGCTGCTCTCTGTTGCCATCGACCCCGGTCACGCCGGGCGTGCCCGCCACGGCCGCCCTGCCCGACGCCAGCATCGCCTATGCCTTGAGTGGCCAGGGCGGCTTGCCCGTGGTGTTCCAGTCCGGCATGGGCGACGGCAAGGATGTGTGGGCCAAGGTGGTGCCCGAAGTGGCCAGGCAGCACCGCGTGCTCGTCTACGACCGTCCCGGCTACGGCGACAGCAAAAAAACCACCACGCCGCGCGACCCGTGCACCATCGCAGCCCAGCAGCGCGCCCTGCTGACGCAAGCGGGTCTGAAACCGCCGTATGTGCTGGTCGGTCATGGTTTGGGCGGGCTGTACCAGTATGTGTATGCCAGGCTGTACCCGCAAGACGTGGCCGGCCTGGTCTTGCTCGACCCCACGCACCCGCAGCAATGGAACCGCCTGCAAACGGACGCGTCCACCTACGCCATGCTCGTGAAGACGCGGCGCAAACTCATGTTCAACAGTACGGAATCGGCCGAATTCGATGCCCAGACGCAATGCCTGCAGCACGTCGACATGCGCAGCCCCCTGCGCGTGCCCGCCATGCTGCTGGTGCGCGACAAGTTCGGCATCGAGGAAATGGGCTCGTTTGAAAACGTGGTGCGGGCCCAGGAAAAGGACTGGCAGCGCCTGTCCGGCGCGCCAGCCATCGAGCGCATCACGGGCGCCGGCTACTACATCCAGAAAGACAACCCCGTCATCGTCAACGAGGCGGTCAAGATGGTGGCGAAGAAGAAGTAGTGGCGTCGGATTACGCGGCGTACCGCCGCTAATCCGACCTACGCCGACTTACTCAGTAGGTCGGATTAGCGTGGCGAAGCCGCGCGTAATCCGACAACATCGGGCGTCAACGGTAGCGCCGGATTAGCTATTGAAACCCTTGCCCTCGCCCGCCAGTTTCACCAGCAGCGGCGCAGGCGTCCACGCTTCGCCGTGGCGGCCTTTCGCGTAGCCGGCAATCGAATCGAGCACGTTCGGCAAGCCGACCGTATCGGCATAGAACATGGGGCCGCCACGGAACAGCGGGAAGCCGTAGCCCGTCAGATACACCATGTCGATATCCGACGCGCGCAGGGCGATGCCCTCTTCGAGGATGCGCGCGCCCTCGTTGACCAGCGCATACACGAGCCGTTCGACGATTTCCTGGTCGCTGATCTTGCGCCGCGCCACGCCGATGTCGGCGCAGTGCTGCACTATCATGGCGTTCACCTGCTCGGACGGATACGCCTTGCGGTCGCCCGCCTTGTAGTCATACCAGCCGGCGCCTGTCTTCTGGCCGTAGCGACCGAGTTCGCACAGCAAATCGGCCGTCTTCGAATACGTCACTTCCGGTTTTTCCACAGCGCGGCGCTTGCGGATGGCCCAGCCGATGTCATTGCCGGCCAGGTCGCCCATGCGGAACGGGCCCATGGCGAAGCCGAATTTCTCCACAGCCTTGTCGACTTGCTCCGGCAAGCAACCTTCTTCCAGCAGGAAACCGGCTTGCCGGCTGTATTGCTCGATCATGCGGTTGCCGATGAAACCGTCGCACACGCCCGAGACGACGCCCGTCTTTTTCAGTTTTTTCGACAGCGCCAGCGCCGTGGCCAGCACATCCTTTCCCGTTTCCTTGCCACGGACGATTTCCAGCAGTTTCATGACGTTCGCCGGGCTGAAAAAATGCGTGCCGATCACGTCTTGCGGGCGCTGGGTGAACGCGGCGATCTTGTCCAGGTCCAACGTGGACGTGTTCGAGGCGAGGATGGCGCCCGGTTTCATGACGGCATCGAGCTGCCTGAACACGGTTTCCTTCACGCCCAGCTCTTCGAAGACGGCTTCGATGACGATGTCGGCTTGCGCGATGTCGGCATACGCCAGCGTGCCGGAAACGAGCGCGATGCGCTGCTCGGCCTTCTCTTGCGTGAGCTTGCCTTTTTTCACCGTGTTTTCGTAATTCTTGCGGATGGTGGCCAGGCCCTTGTCCAGCGCTTCCTGTTTGGTTTCCAGCAGCATCACGGGGATGCCCGCGTTGGCGAAGTTCATGGCGATGCCGCCGCCCATGGTGCCGGCGCCCACGATGGCGGCGCTGGCGATGCTGCGCACGGGGGTATCGGCCGGCACGTCGGGCACCTTGCTGGCGATGCGTTCGGCAAAGAAGGCGTGGCGCAAGGCTTTCGACTCGGGCGACTGCACCAGCTGCATGAACAGCTCGCGCTCGTACTTCAAGCCATCGTCGAACTTCATCGTCACGGCGGCCGCTACGGCATCGACGCATTTCAGCGGTGCAGGGAACGGGCCGGACATGGCTTTGACCGTATTGCGCGAAAACTGCAGGAACGCTTCATGGTTCGGGTAATCGACCTTGCGCTCGCGCACCTTCGGCAGCGGGCGCACATCGGCCACTTTCGTGGCGAAGGCCACGGCGGCTTGCAACAAGTCGGCGCCGGGGGCGATGACTTCGTCGAACAGGGCCGTGCCGGCCAATTTCTCTGACGCCACGGGCGTGCCCGAGACGATCATGTTGAGGGCCATTTCCAGGCCCAGCACGCGCGGCAGGCGCTGTGTGCCGCCCGCGCCCGGCAAGATGCCGAGCTTGACTTCCGGCAAGGCCATCTGCGCGCCCGGCGCGGCCACGCGGTAGTTGCAGCCCAGCGCCAGCTCCAGGCCACCGCCCATGCAAACGCTGTGGATTGCCGCCACCACCGGCTTGGTCGATTGCTCGACGACGTTGATCAGGGTGTGCAGGGTCGGTTCCGTGAGCGCCTTGGGCGAATTGAATTCCTTGATGTCGGCGCCGCCCGAAAAGGCCTTGCCGGCGCCCGCGATGACGATTGCTTTGACGGCCTCGTCCGCCAGCGCCTGGCGGATGCCGGCCACGGCGGCCGTGCGCGTAGCCAGGCCCAGTCCATTGACGGGCGGATTGGCGAGGGTAATGACGGCAACGGCGCCGTTCACTTGATATTCAGCACTCATGTCTCTTCCTTACTGGTGTATTGGTGTTTACTTGGCGATGAAGTAGTTGCAAGGGATGAAGCTTCACTATACCGCATAAAAGAACGATCGTATTATTTTTTGTCGCGGCGCGCAGTGACGGTACCGGCCATCATGGTACAACAGCGCCCCCCCTCCTTGCGCGCCACCTCGATTACATGCCGGGCAACTGGTGGCCCTTGAACTGCTCGCGCAGCTTGTTCTTCTGGATCTTGCCCGTGGCGCCCATGGGCAAGGCGTCGATGAACAGCACGTCGTCCGGCGTCCACCACTTGGCGATCTTGCCCTCGAAGAACTGCAACAAAACCTCGCGCGTGACCGTCATGCCGGGACGTAGCACCACCACCAGCACGGGCCGCTCATCCCATTTCGGGTGGAATACGCCGATGCAGGCCGCTTGCAGCACGGCCGGATGGGCCATGGCCAGGTTTTCCAGGTCGATGGTGCCGATCCACTCGCCGCCCGACTTGATCACGTCCTTGCTGCGGTCGGTGATCTGCATGTAGCCATCCGCGTCGATGGTGGCCACATCGCCCGTGGGGAACCAGCCATCCTGCAGCACGTCGCCGCCCTCGTTCTTGTAGTACGACGAGATGATCCACGGCCCTTTCACCAGCAAATGGCCATAGGCGACGCCATCCCACGGCAATTCCTTGCCGTCGTCGTCGACGATCTTCATGTCCACGCCGTAGATCGCATGGCCCTGCTTTTGCAGGATCTTGCGCTGTTCGTCCTTCGGCAAGTCCAGGTGCTTGGTCTGCAAGCCTCCCGCCGTGCCCAGCGGCGACATTTCCGTCATGCCCCAGGCGTGGATGACTTCCACGTCGAACTTGTCGATCAGGGTATCCATCATGGCCGGCGGGCAAGCCGCGCCGCCGATCACCGTGCGGCGGAAAGTGGAAAATTTCAAGTTGTTCTGCAAGGCGTGATTCAGCAGCCCCAGCCAGACGGTGGGCACGCCGGCCGAGAACGTTACTTTTTCCGCCTCGAACAGCTCGTACAGCGACTTGCCATCGAGCGCCGCGCCGGGAAAGACCATGCGCGCGCCGGACAGGGGCACGGAATACGGCAAGCCCCAGGCATTCACGTGGAACATGGGCACGACGGGCAGCACCGTGTCGGAAGCGCGCACGTTCAGGCCGCTGGGCATGGCCGACGCATACGCGTGCAGCACGGTGGAGCGGTGCGAATACAGGGCGCCCTTGGGGTTGCCCGTCGTGCCCGAGGTGTAACACAGGGTGGCGGCCGCGTTTTCATCGAACAGGGGCCAGGTGTAATCGTCGGAATGCGTGGCGATCAAGTCTTCATAGCACAGCAGGTCGGGGATGCTGCTGCTGGCCGGCATGCGCTCGCGGTCGCACATCAGCACAAAATGGCGCACGAAGGTGCAGTCGGCGGCGATTTTCTCCACCACGGGCAGGAAAGTTAAATCGAACAGCAAGACCTGATCTTCCGCGTGATTCGAGATATAGGCGATCTGGTCGGGAAACAGGCGCGGATTGATGGTGTGCAGCACGGCACCCGAGCCGGACACGGCATAGTAGGCTTCCAGGTGGCGGTAGCCATTCCAGGCCAGCGTGGCAACCCGGTCGCCCATGCCGACGCCGAGGCCATGCAGGGCATTGGCCAGGCGGCGCGCGCGCTGGTGGCAATCGCGGTAGGTGTAGCGGTGCATATCGCCCTCCACCCGCCGCGAAATGATTTCGCTGCCTGCATAATGACGCGCTGCAAACTCGATAATGCTGGAAATCAGCAGGGGCTGATTCATCATCTGGCCCATCACTGGACTCAAGGGAAATGCCGACATCGTGTCTCCTGGGCTGGCTACTCGGTTATTGTAGGAATTTAAAGATTTTCCTTAGTTTCGTACGGTCGTGCGGAAATCGTCAACGCATTTCGATATTGCAATGCAGCATGGAATTTTCGATTCCGTTTTTTGCAGTGCCGGCGTCCGGTACGGACCTTCGCGCCGTGCGGTAAAATCGTGTTCCAGCCTGGCGCACCTTGCCGGCGCATCTACTTGAATGGAATCGCCATCACCGCTCATACCTTACCACTGGACAATGCCTTTGCGACATTGCCGCCCGCGTTCTATACGCGGCTGATGCCCACGCCCCTGCCCGCGCCCTACTTTGTCGCCGCCAGCGCGCCGGCGGCAAGCCTGATCGGACTCGATGCCGCGCGCCTGGCGCAAGCCGATTATGTGGAGCTGCTGATCGGCAATACCGTCGCCGAGCGCTCGCTGCCCCTGTCGGCCGTGTATTCGGGCCACCAGTTCGGCGTCTGGGCCGGCCAGCTGGGCGATGGCCGCGCCATCTTGCTGGGCGATATCGCCACCGAACACGGCCCGATGGAGCTGCAGCTGAAAGGCGCCGGCGCCACGCCGTATTCGCGCATGGGCGACGGACGCGCCGTGCTGCGCTCGTCCATCCGCGAATTCCTGTGCTCGGAAGCCATGGCGGCGCTGGGCATTCCCACCTCGCGCGCGCTGTCCATCATGGGGTCGCAGCAAGGCATCATGCGCGAAACGGTCGAGACGGCCGCTGTCGTCACGCGCATGGCGCCCAGTTTCGTGCGCTTCGGCTCGTTCGAGCACTGGTTTTACCGCAAGAAGCCGGACGAGCTGAAAATCCTTGCCGATTACGTCATTGACAGCTTTTATCCCCATTTGCGCGCTGCGGCAAATCCGTATCAAGCCTTGCTGGCCGAAGTGTGCGTGCGCACGGCGCACATGATCGCGCACTGGCAAGCCGTGGGCTTCATGCATGGCGTGATGAATACGGACAATATGTCGATCCTGGGCCTGACCCTCGATTACGGCCCGTTCGGCTTCATGGAAGCGTTTGACACGGAACACATCTGCAACCATACGGACCAGCAGGGCCGCTATTCCTACGCCAACCAGCCGCAGGTGGGCCACTGGAATTGCTATGCGCTGGGCCAGGCCCTGCTGCCGCTGATCGGCGAAGTGGAACTGGCGCAGGCGGCGCTGGACAGCTACCAACCCGCCTTTGCGGAGAAGATGAATGCCTTGCTGCGCGCCAAGCTGGGTTTACAGACCATCCAGGACGACGATACGGCGCTATTCGACAGCATGTTTGCGCTGATGCAAGCCAATCACGTCGATTTCACCAACTTTTTCCGCGCCCTGGCGACACTGCAGGTGGCCGCCCCAGAGCACGACACGGCGCTGCGCGACCTGTTCATCGACCGCCCCGCCTTCGATACGTGGGCGGCGCAATACCGTGCGCGCCTGTCGCAGGAGCACAGCGTCGATGCCGAACGGCAAGCGGCCATGAACGGCGTCAACCCGAAATACGTGCTGCGCAACTACCTGGCGCAAGTGGCCATCGAAAAAGCCCAGCAGCAGGACTACACGGAAGTGGCGAAATTGCTGGAAATACTGCAAAAGCCATTTGACGAACAGCCCGAACACCAGCACTATGCGGCCCTGCCGCCCGACTGGGCCAGCCACCTTGAAGTCAGTTGCTCATCCTGAGGAGTCATTATGACCACCAATAAAGTCAAGAAAACCGACGCCGAATGGCGCGCCATGCTCGATTCCATGCAATACGAAGTCACGCGCCACGCGGCCACGGAACGGGCCTTCACGGGCAAGTTCTGGGACCACCACGAACACGGTGTCTACACCTGCGTCTGCTGCAACACGCCGTTATTTGCCTCGGACACGAAGTTCGATTCCGGCTGCGGCTGGCCCAGCTATTTCCAGGCGCTGGACCCGGCCAACGTGACGGAGATTGTCGACCGTACCCACGGCATGCTGCGCACGGAAATCGTCTGCGCCGTTTGCGACGCCCACCTGGGCCACGTCTTCCCGGACGGCCCGCCGCCGACCGGCTTGCGCTATTGCATCAATTCGGCTTCCTTGCGCTTCGATCCGCAGCCTTGAGACACCGGTATAGCTTGGGAGCGCCACGGTTGCTCCTAAGCCATTCCTAAGATGATTTTAATAAGACCAGTGTAAAGTCTCGCCATGAAATTTCTATTCGACCTATTCCCCCTGATCGCCTTCTTCGCCGCCTTCAAACTGGGCGGCATGTATGAAGCGGCTACGCACGATTTCGTGCAGCAATATTTGTCCGGCTTCGTGTCTGGCGGCCTGATCAAGGCTGACCAGGCGCCATGGATACTCGCCACCCTGGTCGGCATCGTCGCCACCGCCTGCCAGGTCAGCTATCTGCTGCTGCGCGGGCGCAAGGTGGACGGCATGCTGTGGCTGTCGCTGTTCATCTTTGTCGTGTTCGGCGGCGCCAGCATTTACCTGCATGACGATTTCTTTCTGAAATGGAAGCCGACCCTGATCTACTGGCTGTCCGGCCTGGCCCTGCTGATCGCCCATGTGGGCTTCAAGAAAAACCTGATCCGCAAGACCATGGAAGCACAAGTGCAATTGCCTGATGCCGTCTGGAACCAGTTGCTGGCGGCATGGATCATTTTCTTTGGCGCCATCGGCGCACTGAATTTGTTCGTCGCCTTCGTGCTGTACAAGGGTGACATGGCCGCCTGGGTCAGTTTTAAAGCGTTTGGCGCGACGGGCATCTTCTTTGCCTTCATCGTGCTGCAAACCCTGTTCCTCGCCAAACATATCAAGGAAGACGCATGATGACGAACGACACGACAACGCGCATGCAGCGCATTCGTACCCGCCTGGAAACGGCACTTTCCCCTCTGGAATGCGTGCTGGAAGACGACTCGGCGCGCCACCGGGGCCATGCAGGCGCCGCCTCGGGCGGAGGCCATTACAATCTACGCATTATTTCTAGTCAATTTGAAGGGCTCAGGCTCGTCATGCGCCATCGACTGGTGTATGATTCCGTGCACGATATGATGCATAATGAGATACATGCATTGGCGATTGTGGCCCTGGCGCCGTCCGAAGTAGTGTAAGGATGGTGTTTTGGTGTACCCGAGCCATGTTATCAATTTCTTTCCATGCGTTTTTTACGAAACTTTCCCTAACAGGATTTAATAATGACTTTTAAGCCAGCCCGCTTGCTGATCGCACTACTCGCCGTTGTCGCGGTACCTGTTTTTGCGCAAAATGTTGCCGTTGTTAATGGCAAGCCTATCCCATCGTCGCGCGTTGATGCAGTCGTCAAGCAAGTCGTCGCCCAAGGCCAGCAACCGGATTCGCCGCAATTGCGCGAAATGATCAAGAAGGACTTGATCGGCCGTGAAGTGCTGATGCAAGAAGCGGAAAACAAAGGTTTCGGTAAAGATGCAGCCGTCAAGCAGCAAATCGAGAACGCACGCCAGGCTATCGTCATCAACGCCCTGGTCGGCGACTACCTGAAAAAGAACCCCGTCAACGACGCTGAAATCAAGGCAGAATACGACAAGTTCGTAGCCCAGACGGGCGACAAGGAATACCACGTGCGCCACATCCTGGTGGCCACCGAAGCCGAAGCGAAAGACATCATCGCCAAGCTGAAAGCCGGCGCCAAGTTCGAAGACCTGGCCAAGCAATCGAAAGATGCCGGTTCGGCCGACAATGGCGGCGACCTGGACTGGGCAGCCCCATCGTCGTTCCCGAAAGTGTTCTCCGACGCCTTCGTGAAACTGCAAAAAGGCCAGGTCACCGACACTGCGGTGCAAACGCCTAACGGTTTTCACGTGATCAAGCTGGACGACACCCGCGCGGCCAAGCTGCCGACCCTGGAAGAAGTCAAGCCACAGATCGCCGAAGCGCTGCAGCAAAAGAAACTGCAAGCGTATCAGGAAGAAATGATCAAAAAAGCAAAAGTTCAGTAAGAACTGACTCCCCGGCGCCCTTTTCGGCGCCGGTCGTGTATTCTGCGCCTGAATGCGCACTGCGCGACAGTTGCGATCTTTTGTACCGGTTTTTGTATACTTATTAGGAATAAACATGATTTTGAAGCCAGCCCGCCTGATCTTAGCCCTGGTCGCCGTCGTCGCGATCCCTGCCTTCGCGCAAAACGTCGCCACCGTAAATGGCAAGGCCATCCCATCGTCGCGCGTTGACCAGGTCGTCAAGCAAGTCGTCGCCCAAGGCAAGCAAGCCGATTCGCCGCAATTGCGCGAAGCCATCAAAAAAGACCTGATCGGCCGTGAAGTGCTGATCCAGGAAGCCGACAAGCAAGGCTACGGCACGCGTGCGGAAGTCAAGTCGCAGATCGACAATGCCCGTCAAAGCATCATCATCAATGCCCTGCTGGCCGACTACGTCAAGAAGAACCCTGTCAAGGACGCTGAAATCAAGGCCGAGTACGACAAGTTCAAGGCACAAGCTGGCGACAAGGAATACCATGCACGCCACATCCTGGTGGCCACCGAAGCGGAAGCGAAAGACATCATCGCCAAGCTGAAAGGCGGCGCCAAGTTCGAAGAACTGGCGAAAGTATCGAAAGACGGTTCCGCAGCCAATGGCGGCGACCTGGACTGGGCTAGCCCAGCTTCGTACGTGAAGCCATTCTCCGACGCCATGGTGGCCCTGAAACCAGGCCAGGTCACGCAAACGCCGGTGCAATCGCAATTCGGCTTCCACGTGATCAAGCTGGAAGAAACCCGTCCGACGAAGCTGCCGTCACTGGAAGAAGTCAAGGGCCAAGTGGCCGAGTCGCTGCAACAGAAGAAACTCGCCGCTTACCGCGACGAACTGATGAAGAAGGCAAAAGTCCAGTAAAAACGCCTGATATAAGCTACTGCGCGTCGCGCTTTGCGGCCTACGATGCTCACCGCCTCGGCGGCCCCGTACTTTCGTACGGTTGCGCGTCTCGGCCACAAATCGCTGCCGCTCGCTACGCTTCTATCAGCCGTTTGGATGGCTGGACAAGAGCGCTCCCTGGGGGCGCTTTTTTTACGCCTGAAAAAAGCGAGATGCGATGAATCTACATGAAGAATTAAGGATAGCACTCGAAACAGTCGCCAACCCCACCCGTGCGGCGCCCATGCAAGCCTATATGCGCGACCAGTTCGTGTTCCTGGGCGTGGCGGCACCGCAGCGGCGCCTGGCCGCCAGGGGCTTGCTGGCGGGCTTGAAAGGCATCGATGCCGATGTGCTGCTGGAACATGCACAACTGCTGTGGCAGCAGCCGCAGCGCGAATACCAGCACGTGGCGCTCGACATGCTGGCCCTGCACAGGCGCCAGCTGCGCGTCGAACACCTCCCCGCCCTGCTCGGCCTGGCGCGCCAGCGCGCCTGGTGGGACAGCGTCGACGGCATGGCGGGCATCGTCGGCGACGTGCTGCAAGCGGAACTGCGGCGCGGCGGCGATGGCCATGCGCATATGCTCCCGGCCTTGCAGCACGAAGATTTCTGGCTGCGCCGCATCGCCATGCTGCACCAGCTGGGCTGGCGCGCCGACACGGATGCCGGCTGGCTGTTCGACGCGGCGCTGGCGCTGGCGCATGAAGACGAGTTTTTCATCCGCAAGGCCATCGGCTGGGCCCTGCGCGATTACGCGCGCCATGCGCCGGCAGAAGTGCTCGCTTTTGCTACGCAGCACCGCCAGCAACTATCGCCGCTCAGCTACCGCGAAGCGCTGAAACACCAGCCACCTTGAACGACGATCCGCCCAGCAATCGCAGCGCCGCATCGATGCGCGCCGCCGCATCCCAGGCCGGCACGGGCGCCAGCTGCCCCAGCGCCATCTCCCGCAGCGGCTCGGCAATCACCATGGCCAGCAGCAAGCCGGCCAGTTCCGACGCGTCGCCGAGCACCACGTGGCCCCGCGCTGCCTGGCGCTGCAACCACTCGGCCAGCAGCGCGGTGCCCCGCTCGATGCCGTTGCGCTGATACACGGCCAGCAAATCCGCGCGCGCGGGAAACTCCGTGCACAGCAAACGGAACAGGCCGACGGCGTCCGCCGTCAGCACGCGCGCCGCCATCGCCTGCAAGATCTCCTTCAATAATGGCAACACTTCGCCGGGCACGACCGCATCGTGCGCCATGGCCGGCAAAAATGCGTCCGTCCAGCCGCGCACCACCAGGGCGACCAGTTCCTCGCGATTGGCCGCATATTGATACAGCGACTTCTTGGCCATGCCCGCGTGGCGCGCCACCGCTTCCATGGTCGTGGCCGCATAGCCTTCGTGCAGCAGCAGCCAGGTGGCCGCCTGCACGGCCGCCTCGCGCGCTTCCTCGGGCGGACGCGCCGGACGGCCCCGTCCACGCACAGCCTTGCTCTCTGTATTGCTTTCTTCATCCAGCATGCCGACTCCCGTCTTGATCGATGGGCAATTCTACACTGAAACATATTTTGGAAACGTCACGCGTTTCTTTAATATATAATTGTCTCACCCCCAACAAAGGAGAACGACATGACGCAGCCTATTGAATTCCCATGGAGCATCACCAACACGGGCGACTTGCTCGACCCGTTTCCCCTGCACCTGGAAACGGGCGTTACGCGCCTGGACGACGGTTGCCTGCTGGTGGCGGCGCGCACGGAACTGCACGGCTGTAGTGGCCGCATGCTGGACTGGTGGTTTACGTTTTTCGAGACGACGCAGCACATCAAATGGTGGCATCCGCACGATCATGTGGCCCATCACGGCTGGAACAGTGCATGGAAAAAGGGAGAGAGTTATTACGGCGCCTCGATCGAGGCGGTGGAGTCCTTGGGCGACATTCCACCCGTGAAAGCCAAGCTGAAGTTCCATGATCCGAAAGAAGTATTTGATCCGGCGCAACTGCAACTGGCCAAGGACAGCGGCGCCCTGTCGGCCGCCATCTGCGCGCGCATCGGCTTTGGCGAGCACGTGCAACTGGACCCGCAGGGCGACCCGCTCGACGGCGAAATGCTGCATTTGACGCGCGACACGCCCACGGGTTGCGTGCTGCGCAGCCGCTTCCTGCTGGGACGCAACAGCCTCGATCCCGTGCGCGACGTGCCCGACGTGCTGGGCCTGAACCTGCTGCGCCATTGCTACAGCGAATTTACCTATCTGTCGCGTTTCCTGCCATCCTTGTACTACGGCGAGCGCGCCAATGGGGAAAAGGCCCCGCTGCCCTGGTAAGCTGCCTTACAGCCGCTTGTGCATGCGCGCCAGCGGCAGTTTGATGTCATCGGGCAAGTCCAGGTGAAAATCTTCCGTGACGGCAAAACCGCTGGCCAGGTACAGCGGCACGCCGGGCAAGGTGGCAGCCAGTTCCAGTGCCGTAAAACCGGCGGCCAGCGCCTGGCGTTCGCAATGGCGCATCAGCATGCTGCCCAGGCCCTGGCGCGCGGCGCCTGGCTCGACAAAAAAGGCGCGGATGCGGCCAGGCTGGCTGGCCGGGTCGAGCAGCGGGTCCGGCCCGCTCTTGGCGCGGTCGGCGCCGTACAGGGTGGCGCGCTGGCTCCAGCCGCCGCAGGCCAGCATGGCGCCGTCGCGCTCGATGACGAAATACGTCCGGTCGGCAACGAGCTGCGTATCGACGCCAAATACGTGGCGCGTCACGGCCTCGGCCTGTTCCTGCGTATAAAAGCCCGCGCTCAATGCCACGCCGGAACGGGCGATCAGTGCATTCATGGCGGGCACATCGGCCGGCAGCGCCACGCGCAAGCTGGTCAAAGTGCCAAAGCTGAACCAGGCGCGGCTGATGCGGCCCCGCTCCACCTCATACGTCGCCACCAGTTCTTGCGCGGAAACACCGCCCGGCGTGTCGCCATGCACGATTTCATGATCGATCACCAGCTTGCCGCAAGCGATGCGGTTGAGCAACTGCGCCTGCGGCCGACTGGCAGCGAAACGCGCCGTGAAACGGGGACCGATCTGCGCGCTGCCCGTGGCCAGCAAGGTATCCGGGTGCTGGAATTGCTGCGCATCATCGGCATAGATGGCCAGCAGGGCGGGCACGTCGTGCGCGTTGTAGGCGTCCAGTTGGGCCTGAACCACCGCCGTGGGCGAAATGCGTGTATCGTTGGCAAGCACCATGGTGCACCTGTTGTGATGTGGTTGGAAAGTTGCAAAGCGTAACATTGTCGCCCCTGTCGCGGCGCGGTTTACTGCGATAATAACAAGATTCCCCTCAAGCAGCATGTTGAGGCGTCACCAATCAATCGCGCAATCGCAGCAGGAGTAAAGATCATGAAATGGGAAGGCAATCGCGAAAGCGACAATGTGGAAGACCACCGTGGCGAAGGAGGCGGTGGTGGAAGCGGTGGCGGCGGTTTCGGCTTTGGCGGGCGCTCGATCGGCATCGGCACCATCGTCATCGCCCTCGTCGGCTCATATGTGCTGGGCGTCAATCCCCTGACCTTGCTGAATCTGCTCAGCGGCGGTGGCGGCCAGGTCAGCACCCAGCAAAGCCAGTCGCCGGCGCGCCAGCCGCCTGAATCGGATGAGATGGCCCGCTTCGTGAAAACCGTGCTGGCCGATACGGAAGACACGTGGGGCGCCCTGTTCAAGGCCGAAGGGGGCACCTATGTGCAACCCAAGCTGGCGCTGTTTTCGGGCAGCATCCCCACAGCCTGCGGCACGGGCCAGAGCGCCAGCGGCCCCTTCTATTGCCCTGGCGACCAGAAAGTCTACCTGGACCTCGATTTCTTCAATCTGATGCAGCAGCGCTTCAAGGTGTCGGGCGAATTTGCGCAAGCGTATGTGATCGCGCATGAAGTGGGCCACCACGTGCAAAACCTGCTGGGCTTGTCCGAAAAGGTCGACAAGGCGCGCCGCACGCAATCGGAGCGCCAGGCCAACGCCATGTCCGTGCGCCTGGAATTGCAAGCCGACTGCTTTGCCGGCGTCTGGGCATTCCACGCGAACGCCGACCGCAAGATCCTGGAACAAGGCGATGTGGAAGCGGCACTGAAAGCGGCCACGGCCATCGGCGACGATGCGCTGCAACGCCAGTCGCAAGGCCATGTCGTGCCCGACTCATTTACGCACGGCACTTCGGAACAGCGCGTGCGCTGGTTCAGCAAGGGCATAGCGAGCGGCCAGATGTCCCAGTGCAACACGTTTGAGGCGCGCCAGCTGTAATGCAGGCAAAGCCAGCATGCCGCCTGGTCTGGCGGCATGCGCTCAGGGCACGCCGACGTCGTAGCGCTTGCCCAGCCGTTTCAACTCGCCCGTATCGATCAGGTTATTCAATTCCTGATCGAACTGCAGGCGCAGCTTGTCGAAAGTCGGTGAGCGGGGAAAGGCGAAATAGCCATTCTGTACTTCGATGACCTTGGGCAAAGGTTTCACCTGGCGAGCATAGCCAAGGCGGGCGATCACGGGGTCGGTATTGCGGCGGTTGCTGACGAACACATCGACGTGATTGTGCACCAGCATCTTCAAGCCATTTTCCACATTGTTGGCGACGCTGACCTGCAAGCCGGGCCGCACGCGCTCCCATTCCGCGCCATACGCCCAGCCGTTGAGCAGCACCACCCTGCGGTTCTTCAGCACGCTGTAGTCGCCATCCCAGCCAAAGCTGGCGTCCTGACGCGTATAAAAGACCATCTGGTCCTGGTAAAACGGCTTGTCGGAAAACCCCATGCTGGCGATGCGCTCGGACGTCTTGTAGGGGCCGATCAGGATATCGGCCTGGCCCTGCACCAGCATGGCTTGCGCGCGCGCCCACGGCACCATGCGAAAACGCACGGTGTTACCCGTGCGCGCCGCCATCAGGCGCAGCAATTCGGCGCCCAGTCCGCCATATTCGCCGCTCTCCTGGTACTCGAACACGCGCTCGAACGGTGCGCCCACGGCCAGCAGTTCCCGGGCTGGCGCCTGCGATGGCACAAGCAGCACGGGCCACAGCAGCGCCAGGGCCAGCAGGCGCGGCCCGGTTTTTCGCATCAGCCGACGATGCGCAAGGAGTAATCGGTGGCCCGCACATCCTTGGTCAAGCTGCCGATCGAGATGCGGTCCACGCCCGTTTCGGCAATCGCCCGCACGGTGTCGGCATGGATGCCACCCGACGCCTCGAGCAAGGCGCGGCCATTGGTGAGGGCCACGGCATCGCGCAGCATGTCGTTGCTGAAGTTATCCAGCAGCACCGAGACGGCGCCCGCATCGAGCGCTTCGCGCAATTGCGCCAGGGTTTCCACCTCGATCTGCACGGGCACGCCCGCATCGAGGTTGCGCGCGTTTTCCAGGGCCTGGCTGACGCCACCCGCAGCCGCGATATGGTTTTCCTTGATCAAGATACCGTCGTACAGGGCCAGGCGCTGGTTCTTGCCGCCACCGACGCGTACCGCATACTTTTGCGCCAGGCGCAGGCCCGGCAAGGTCTTGCGCGTATCTAAAATGGACGCCTTGGTGCCCGCCACCACATCGACATACCGGCGCGTGGCCGTGGCCACCGCCGACAGCAGTTGCAGGAAATTGAGGGCGCTGCGCTCGGCCGTGAGCAAGGCGCGCGCCGGCGCCTGTATCGTGCAGACGACGCTGTCGGCCGTCATCATGTCGCCTTCGGCGTAATGCCAAACGATATCGATGCTGCGGTCCAGGCTCTTCATGATGCCTTCGAACCACGGCGCGCCGCACAGCACGGCCGCTTCGCGCACGATGACGCGCGCCGTGACGATGTGGTCGGGCGGCACCAGTTCGCCCGTCAGGTCGCACTGGCCCACGTCTTCCAGCAAGGCGGCCAGCAGATTGCCTTCGAACGCGCGCGCCAGGGCGGGGTCAAAGGGAGCGAAAGAATTGACGAGGGTACTCATGCTGGACCGATTCCTTGGAACAATGTGGTTTCTTTTGCCAGGTCCGCGCCCGGCTTGAGGCCCGCCTTCTTGGCGGCGGCGAAGTCGAGCATGCGATTGATCGAACGCACGGCCAACTGGCCGACGGCAGGATCGACGTGGATTTCGTTGTGCATGTTTTCCAGCGTTTGCGCCAGGTTCAGCAAGCCGTTCATGGCCATCCACGGGCAGTGCGCGCAGCTTTTGCAGGTGGCGCTGTTGCCGGCCGTGGGCGCTTCGATGAAGCGCTTGCCCGGTGCGGCCGCGCGCATCTTGTGCAGGATGCCGTTGTCGGTGGCGACAATAAACGTGTCCGTGTCCATGGTTTGCGCTGCCGCAATCATTTGCGACGTGGAACCGACCATGTCGGCCAGCGCCACCACGTTCGCGGGCGACTCGGGATGCACGAGCACCTTGGCTTGCGGATACTCTTCCTTGAGCAAATCGAGTTCGATGCCCTTGAATTCGTCATGCACGAGGCAACTACCCTGCCACAGCAGCATGTCGGCGCCCGTTTCCTTTTGAATATACCCGCCCAGGTGTTTATCCGGTGCCCAGAGGATTTTCTTGCCCTGCGCGTGCAGGTGGGCAACGATGTCGAGGCCGATGGACGATGTCACCATCCAGTCGGCGCGCGCTTTGACGGCCGCGCTGGTGTTGGCGTAGACCACCACCGTGCGGTCCGGATGGGCGTCGCAAAAGGCCGTGAATTCGTCCACCGGGCAACCGAGGTCGAGCGAACAGGTCGCGTCGAGATCGGGCATCAAGACGGTTTTCTCGGGACTGAGAATCTTCGCCGTTTCGCCCATGAAGCGCACGCCGGCCACGACCAGGGTCTTGGCCGGATGGTCGCGCCCGAAACGGGCCATCTCCAGCGAGTCGGAGACGCAGCCGCCCGTGGCTTCGGCCAGGTCTTGCAGGTCAGCATCAACGTAATAGTGGGCAACGAGCACGGCTTCGCGCTCGATCAGCAAGCGCTTGATGCGCGTGATCAGTTCGGCTTTTTCAGCCGGGGAAGGCGTCGCTGGCGTGCGTGCCCAGGCGTGGGCAGTGCAGCTGGCGCCGTCTTGTGGATGTTCATACTCGACGGATTTGATGGCTAAAGTTTGCATGGCTGTGTCAAACGAAAACGGGATAGACCGGCACGAACGCAATGAAGCTGGTGCGCCGGAACGAAAGGACCGCGGCGCGTCGGTGTGGGGCTGGTGGCTGGCAACGCTGGCTTGCAGTGTCGGATTACGCTGCGCCTCGGCGGCCCCGCTAATCCGACCTACGCGACCTACCGGGGCAACTCACCCTGACGTAGGTCGGATTAGCGCACAGCGCGTAATCCGACGCAACGTTAGCCTATAAATTAATCGATACCCTGGCTCTTCAAGTAATCTTCATAATTGCCGTTGTAATCGACAATGCCGTCTTCCTTGATCTCGATGATGCGGTTGGCCAGCGAAGACACGAATTCGCGGTCATGCGAGACGAAGATCAGGGTGCCCGCGTATTTTTCCAGCGCGATGTTCAGCGACTCGATCGATTCCATGTCCATGTGGTTGGTCGGCTCATCGAGCATCAGCACGTTGTGGCGGCCCAGCATCAGCTTGCCGTACATCATGCGGCCCTTTTCACCACCGGACAGTACCTTGACGGCCTTTTTCACATCGTCGCCGCCGAACAGCAGGCGGCCCAGGATGGAGCGCACGGCCTGGTCATCGTCGCCCTCTTTCGTCCACTGGCCGATCCAGTCGGTCAGGTTCGTGTCCTTGGCGAAATCTTCCGTCGGATCTTGCGGCATGTAGCCGACGTTGGCGTTTTCCGCCCACTTCACGCGGCCCTGGTCCGGCTGCAGGCCGGCGATGTCGCCCGCGATGCAACGCAGCATGGTGGTCTTGCCGGCGCCGTTGGCGCCGATGATGGCGATGCGCTCGCCCGCTTCGACCATGATGCTGAAATTCTTGAACAGCTGGCGGTCAAAGCCTTTCGAGATATTCTCGACTTCCACGGCCAGGCGGTGCAATTTCTTTTCGCCGTCGAAACGCACGAACGGATAGGCGCGCGACGATGGCTTGATGTCGTCGACCTTGATTTTTTCGATCTGCTTGGCACGCGATGTCGCCTGGCGCGCCTTCGACTTGTTGGCGGCAAAGCGGCGCACGAATTCCTGCAGCTCGGCAACCTTGTCTTTCGCTTTCGCGTTGTTGGCCAGTTGCTGGTTGCGCGCCTGGGTCGAGGCGAACATGTATTCGTCGTAGTTGCCCGGGTAAATCTTCAGGGTGCCGTAGTCCATGTCGGCCACGTGGGTGCAGACCTGATTCAGGAAGTGGCGATCATGGGAAATGATGATCATGGTGGAATTGCGCTCGTTGAGCACGTCTTCCAGCCAGCGAATCGTGTTGATGTCCAGGTTATTCGTCGGCTCGTCGAGCAGCAGGATGTCCGGATTCGAGAACAGCGCCTGCGCCAGCAGCACGCGCAGCTTCCAGCCTGGCGAGACGTTGCTCATCGGGCCTTGATGCAGCTCGATGGCGACACCGGCGCCCAGCAGCAGTTCGCCCGCGCGCGATTCGGCCGTGTAGCCGTCGTATTCGGACACTTTGCCTTCCAGATCGGCCGCCTGCATGTAGTCGTCGTCGGTCGCTTCCGGGTTCGCGTAGATCGCGTCGCGTTGCTGGATGGCGGCCCACATTTCCGTGTGGCCCATCATGACCACGTCGAGCACGCGCATGTCTTCAAACGCGAACTGATCCTGGCGCAGCTTGCCCAGGCGCTCGTTGGTATCGAGCATGACATTGCCGCCGGATGGGTCCAGGTCGCCGCCCAGGATCTTCATGAACGTCGACTTGCCGCAGCCGTTCGCGCCGATCAAGCCATAGCGGTTGCCGTCGCCGAACTTGACGGAGATATTCTCAAACAATGGCTTGGCGCCAAACTGCATCGTAATGTTTGCTGTAGATAGCATGTGATATTGGGTCTTTATTCAGTTAAAACAGCTAGTTAAGTACTTTTCTCTCATTATACAGCACCCACCCTGATCACTCTATAGTCGCCCGGCGAGCGCACTCTGAGCAAATGCGGAGAAATACAGGCGGCAGATGATGGCAAGAAAATACCATTGCCGCAGTTCCATTTTGCGGATACCCTGCGTGGCATCCGTTTTCCACTCTTTACCTCGCAGGCATCCCTTGAGAAAAATCACCATCGCCGCCGCCGTGGCCGCCATCGCCATCGCCGCCACCGCCTATGCTTCGCCGTATTATGCCTTGCACCAGATCAAGGCTGCCCTGGCCGAGCGCAATGCCGACGCGCTGGCCGAACACGTGGACTTCCCCGCCCTGCGCGCCAGCGTCAAGACGCAGCTGGAGGCCAGCATGGCGCGCAGCATCGAGGCGACAGCCGGCAGCGACAACCCGCTGGCCGCCCTGGGTCAGTCGATCGCCAGCGCCATGCTGGGCAAGATGGTCGACACCATGGTCTCGCCCGCAGGCGTGGTGGCGCTGGTCAACAAGAGCGCCCTCAGCCCGCAAGCAAGCGACACGGCAGATGCGCCGGCCGATGGCGCACGGAAGAAGGCCGACTATTCGGCAGGCTATGCCGGCGTGAACACCTTCGTCGTGCGCGCCAAGGATGGCAATGCGCAGGAAGGTGCACTGGTCTTGCTGCGCCACGGCGTGTGGAGCTGGAAACTGAGTTCGATCGAGATTGCGTCGGCGATGGCTGCACGGTAGCAAGGTGCGCGCATGCGCAAGCAATCTGGGACACAATGCCTGTCACTTGTAGCAAATTGCAGGAGATTTCATGCTGAAACACGCGGCCTTATCGCTGGCCATGGCCCTCGCCAGCGCCGCAGCATTCGCCCACGCCCTCGATGGCACAGCGGGGAGCAACCACTCTGTTGCCTCGCGCATGCAAGCGGAAACGTCCAGCGCCGCCGACCCGGACGCCCCGGCGCCGCTGCCCGTGCCCAGCGACATTTCGCTGGCCGAACTGGAGCGCCGCTGGGCACTGGGACAGGCGCAGGCCGCCGAAAAACACTTCAGCAGCGCGCTCGACCCGTCCGCGCTGACGGCCCTGGCGCAGCAAATGGAATGCATGGATATCGTCGGCGTGCAAGCCTATGGCTTTCCGCTGGATCGGGCCTACCCTACCGTACTGAGCGGCGCGCACTTGCTGGCGCGCTGCCCGGACAGGGCCTACGTAACGATCACGGCGATGTCGATGGCGGGCAAGACAGGCAGTCGCGTCACGATTTCGCCGCAGTCATTCAAGCAGACGGTCGATGGTAAGCCCGCGCGGCGCCTGTATTACAAGGCGCCCAACGGCCGCCAGAAGGAAACGCTGACCATCATCGATGGCAGTTATGTGTATGCGCTTGAGTACTGGTCGCTCGATGACAGCCAGCAGAGCGGCATGATCGGCAGGCGCCGCATGGAAACATTGACGTTGCCACAACAACAGGGAAAGTGATCTTGCAGGGACGAGCCCGGAGCAAAGCCTTGTCGGCTGTAAACGGCAGTGGCCGGCGGCAAACCTGCCGCCGGCCACGTTCAGACACCGCTGCTTACATGCCCAGCGACTTGAGCAGGTCGGCGTTGTCGTCGTCTTCCGGTTCCACTGCAGGCGCCGGGGCAGCGCCGCGTTCTCGGTTCGCGTATTCCGTATCCATCAGCGAGTCGGCATCGACTTCGCGCGAATCGAAATCGTGCAGCTTGATGAACTCGGTACGGTCGATCGCCAGTTCCAGATAGAAAATGTTGTTCTTTTCCGTGTAGAAGGTGACGCGGCGCATTTCCGGGCGGTCCAGCGGCGTGTCAACACTGAGCATCACCTGCTTGTTCAGCACCAGCATCTTCGGCTGGCTCTGCGTGATGTTCGTTTGCAATTCGCGGCGCACCTTGCCCGTGAAGTCGCCCACGATCTGGTTCATCAGTTCGCCCATGATGTTCGACACTTCATCCGATGTGTAGAAATTGGCCAGTTCCGACTTCGGCATACCCATGTGCAACATGTAGCGCTCGTAGATTTCCATCGCCGTATCGGCGGCAAAATTGAGCACCACCAGGCCCGTGAAACCACCATCGAACATCACGAAGCAACCGATGTCCGGCTTCAGGCCGGTCTTCGTGATGCGCTGTACCATGCCTGAGTAATTGACTCTGCTTTGCGTTGCAACGTTGAGCACCCGAACCACCGAGTTGCACAAACTCATCAACAAATCTTCTGTACCGTACACAACATCCTTTTCTGCATCCATGAGCAACCTCTCCTACTATTTTAAAGATGACAGCACTGTTTCCCTGCCCGTCGCGAGCCGAAACACGATCGTTTCGCTCAGCAAGCGGGCGACTTCACCTTTGCATGCCTGACCTTGCCTGACCGTGCGAGCCGCATTGCCGCCAGCACGAACCGCCCTCTTACTTTTTTCTGTATAGAAATAAGTATCAGATGCGCAGAATACCCAGATGTAACATTTCCGTCCAGCCATACCTGCATTTACTTGACGATCTGTGCGGAAATGTCATGCGCCGCCGCCTGCGGCGCCACGCTACGGGTGCCTAGCCGCGCATGCTCAAGGCCAGGGGCCGATGCCCGGCAAGCCGTGCCGCGCCGGTCTGCGTGGCCGGTGGCGCCTCCTTCAGGCGAAACACTTGCACCGCGTGCGACAGCTGCGCCGCCTGATCCTGCATGGCATTGGCCGCTGCCGCCGCCTCTTCGACCAGGGCCGCATTTTGCTGCGTCACCTGGTCCATCTGGCTGATGGCTTCATTCACCTGCTCGATGCCGAGGCGCTGCTCTTCGCTCGCATCCGTGATCTCGCCGATGATGGCACTCAGACGCTGAACGCTATCAACCACGTCCCGCATGGTGGTACCGGCCTGATCGACCAGCTTGCTGCCCGCGCCCACCTTCTCCACCGAATCATCGATCAAGCCCTTGATTTCCTTGGCGGCGCTGGCCGAACGCTGGGCCAGGTTGCGCACTTCCGTGGCCACAACGGCAAAACCGCGTCCCTGTTCGCCCGCGCGGGCAGCCTCCACGGCGGCATTCAGGGCCAGGATATTCGTCTGGAAGGCGATGCCGTCGATCACGCCGATGATGTCGGCAATCTTGCGCGAGGAATCATTGATCGAACCCATGGTCTGCACAACCTCGGATACCACCGCGCCGCCCTTGACGGCCACGGCAGACGCCGCCGACGCCAGCGAGCGCGCCGCCAGCGCATTGTCTGCATTCTGCTTGACGGCCGCAGTCAGCTCTTCCATCGACGATGCCGTTTCTTCCAGCGAACTGGCCTGCTGTTCCGTGCGCGATGACAAGTCCATGGTCCCGACGGCGATCTGCGCTGAAGCAGTGGCAATGGTATCGGTACCGCCGCGCACTTCGCCCACGATGCCAACCAGCGCCGTGTTCATGTCGCGCAGGGCGGCCATCAGCTGGCCCGTTTCATCGTGCGAACGCACGACGATATCGCTGCTCAGGTCGCCCTGCGCCACCGCCACCGCCTCGACCAGCGGGCGCGTGATGTTACGTGTCAGCAAGATCGCCAGCATGCACGCCAGCAGCGCGGCGATGGCCCCGCCGCCCAGCAAGACCCACGTCGTGCGCGACTGCAAGGCAGCCGCTTCCTGGCTGCGTTGCCCTAATAACATACTTTCCGTCTTGCCTATGTCGGCGAGCAAGATACGCATCGCATCCATGGCTGCCTTGCCCTTGCCGGCCTGCTCCGCCGCCACCACGGCGTCGAGGCTGCCGTCGACGGCCGCCGCGCGGCGCAAGGCGATCACGGGATCGATGGCCGTCGCCAGCCATTGCTGTTGAGCACCTTCCAATGCCTTCAGCCGCTCCAGCTGGGCAGGGTTGTCGGCAGTCAAGGCGCGGATCTTTTGCAAGTGCTCGGCAAAGCCGCGCTGGCCACTTGCCAGCGGCTCCAGCGAGCTATCCTTGCCGGTCAGGGCAAAGCCGCGCTCGCCGGTCTCGATGTTGATCAGACTTTCGAGCAAGGCATTGGCCTCGCCCATGACCTCGTACGTATGGATATTCAGTCCATTGGCTTCACTCAAGCGGGAAAAATTCGCTTGCGCTGATGCGACCAGTATCGCCAGCAAGGCGACGACGGCGCCGAAGGCCAGATACAGGCGGGTGCCGATCTTCAAGTTGGACAATGCCATTTTCGTACTCCAGTATGAACAAACATCAAGGCGCCCTCATAGCGATAAAAAAGGAAACATTTGTTGCTGATGGGATACAATTTATATCTTATCGTCTTTTTATAATTTCCATGGATCGCTTGTCTGCCCTGTTGCTGCGCTTTGGATTCTCAGCCGACACCTTCTTCCAGGGAACGTTTTGCGGCAACAAGCACTTTCCCGCGCAGCCGGGAAGGGGCCATCTGCACCTGGTGCGCAAAGGGCCGGTGACCTTCGTCCACGCAGACGGCATCCGGCTGCACGTCGATGCGCCCACGCTGATTCTCTACCCGCGCCCGCAGACGCATGGCCTGGATACGGGCGCCGGCACGGCGCAGCTGTTATGCGCCAGCGTGCATCTGGCGGGCGACAGCGAGGCCGCGATCGACAGTCTGCCGGCCTGCCTGCAGGTGCCGCTGGCACAACTGCCGGCGATGGCTGGCCTGCTCGAGCTGCTGTCCGACGAGGCGCAGCATGGCGGGCTGGGGCAGAAACTGGTGCTCAACCGCCTGTGCGACGTGCTGATCGTCCAGCTGCTGCGCCATGCGCTGGCCAACCATCTCATGTCGGCCGCATGCCTGCTCGACCCGTCCGATGCCGCGCTCGCCAACGCCATCACGGCCATGCGCGACCATCCCGGGCACCACTGGACGGTGGCATCGCTGGCGACCCTGTGCAGCATGTCGCGCAGCCGCTTCGCGCGCCAGTTCCACGCGGTCATCGGTTGCCCGCCGGCCGAATACCTGACGGGCCAGCGTATGCTGCGCGCCCAGGCGCTGCTCCAGCAAGGCTGGCTGGTGCAGGATGTCGCGCTGGAGGTGGGCTATGCCAGCCAGCCGGCTTTCACCCGCGCATTCCGCGCCAGCACCAGGCTGTCGCCGCGCGACTGGCTGGCACGGGGCAACAGCTAAAAATCGAGCGCCCGCAAGACCACGCTACTGACCAGCAGATCGCGGCTCAGATAAGCGAAGGCGCGCTGGCCGATGCGCAGGCGGTGGGTGTCAAAGATGAGCAGCCAGTCGCCGCCCTGGCCCTGGTCCAGGCTGCGCAATGCCGTCACGCTGATACGGCAAGTCTTTTCCACGCCGAAGACGGTCAGATGAAAGCGGATGGCGTCGCCCGCCGGTTCGAGGGCGATACTGTCGCGCAGGATGTCATAGGGCATCGCCGCCACCCCTGTTCATGTGGCGAAGGTGGCCGCAGCAGCGGCATGCCGTGGCAAGTCGATGATGAAGACGCAGCCATGGACAGGCGCGATTTTCCGCGAGGAAGAAATGCATCATGGCGTTTTCGGCAATCTCAAAGATTAGGAACAAGCCAGCCTAGCGTGGTGACCCGTCAAACACCGTCTGCTACCGTACACACACACTTACTTGCGCACACGCATCGGTCATCCCCCTGTGCTATTGTCACCGCATACATAACCTAAGCAGGTGCCCCAGATGCCAAACATCGTTACCAGTGTTTCGTTCCGCTACATCGATCCGCGCCACAAGGAACCGGGCCCGAGTCGGGAATTCATCAACCAGAACATCCTGCTGCCGACGGGTGCCCATCTGCCGCGCATGGGCGAAGCAATCGAACTGATGCACTGGGACTTGAACCGCGATATGAAATCGGGCGTGTATTCCGTGCTGTTCATCCACACGCGCATCGCCTTGTTTGATGGCAACGACAAGCCGTCAGGCTGGCACACCACGATTACCGTGGGGCCGCAATCAGAGGATATCGACGTGCGCTTTCTCACTGCCCCGTCCTGACGCCCGTGCGGCTCTTGTTGCAGCCCGGCCCGGCCACCTAAAATAGCGCCTTACATTAAACATGACCGTGACGGCAGCCGGTGGCGCTGTCACGCGCAAGGAAAGACGACGACACTGATGAGTACTCTGGTAGAGCTGGTAACACAGGAAATGACGGCGGCCATCCACGCCTGGTTCGATGAGCGCCTGCAGCGCACGGATCTGGAGCAATCCGTCAAGCGCACGACCTTGCAAGCGGGTATCTTCAATGACTTGCTGCTCGACTACAAGCCAGGGCGCGCGATCGCCGACGATCTCGACCTGGGCTTCGACGACGACGCGCGCCCCAGCACGGCGGAGCGCCTTGACGATGCGCAAATGCGCGAGGGTGTCGTGCCACAACTGACGGCCGTGGTACAGGCCCGCCTGGCGCCGCTGGTGGACACGCCGATGATCGACTACCGCTTCACCTGCCGTGGCAAGTTCCAGACGGCGCAGGGCAAACTGCACCTGACGTTGCTGGACTACGTCAACGAGGATAAACGCCAGGCCTTGCTGGAAAACATACACGCGTACATCGGACAAAAGCTCACGCATGGCAAGCATCCGACGAAACCGCTGGAAACGTTCTTCCTGGCACGCCACCTGCTCGACCCGCAGCTGTTCCCGCAACTCGACGTGGCCTGGAGCATCGCGCAATACGAACGTATCCAGGCCTTGAACAAGAGCCAGCCGGAGGCCTTGGCCAAGCACCGCGCCGACATCATCCGCGCCATCACGCAATGGGCGGAGAACGTTTTCCTGCCGCAATTTTATGACCGCGCGCTGTCTGCCTACCGCGCCACCGAATACACGCTGAAAGCGGGCGCGGCGCCCGATGCACAGACACTGCAGCCGATCGACCTGCTGCTGTATGGCGCCGTGATGATCTTGCGCCACGACGCCAGCTACGCCAAATCCAAGGGCTTGAAATTCCTGGAAATCGCGCGCGAACTGGGCAGCGAACGGGCCGTGCGCATGCTGCAGGAAGGCAGCGGCACCTTCCCCGATGCCGACATCCACCTGAAAAATGCGCTGCTGGAATGCCGCGCCAACGATGTGTTTGCCACGATCAGCATCACGATTGCCCGGGAAGAGCCAGACGCGTATGCGCAGGCGCTGGCGTTCGTCACGCATTTGCTGCAAAACGGTTTTCCGAAAAGCTACCAGATCAAGCTCAAGGCCAAGACCAAGGAATATCTGCCCATCAAGGGACTGGCGAAATCCGACACGCACCGTTTCTTCGCCAACGCCCTCGCCTATCCCGCCCTGCAGCCGCAACTGGAAGCGTATGCGCGCGCCGCCATCGAGCAATTCGAATTCTATGCCGACACGGAAGGCGAAAAGAATTGCATGCCCGGCAGCTATGCCACGTTCGGCCTGGGTTTGCTCGATGCGCGCTACTTCCCCCTGGTGCAGCACTACATGGCCAACGTCGACGAGGAACACCAGTGCGTGCAGGACCAGTTCACGGCGGCTTTTGCTGAAAAGCATGGCGTGACGCGCGAATCCGCCCCCGTGCTGGCCGCATGTCTGCGCGCCTGCACGGATAACGCCAAGGTGAAAATCCAGGCGGAACTGGACGAGGTGGAGAAGCTGGAACTGTTCTGCCAGCAACTGCAAGGGCTGGAAGGCTATCTGATCGAGCACATGCTGTATCCGGTCTGGGGCAAACTGGAAAAACTGGCCACCCTGGCGCGCAAGGCGGACGGCCGGCGCAAGGAGCTGCTGCTGGCCTTGCTGGCAGCGGCGAGCAAGACCGACGCGTGAGGTGTGCAACGTTCCGTGCGCAACGTTATGACTTTCACCATTTATAATGCGGGCGCCATAGTTTCTATAAAGCATCTTTTGGCGCCTGACATTGAATCGTGGAGAAAATACATGCAACAAACACAAGCAACATCACGCGCTGCCCTGCTGGCAGCCGCCTTTGCCGCCGCCGTGGCGCTGACGCAGCCCGCCATTGCCGCAGACGCCGTGGAACTGGCGCCGCTGGACGTCGCCAATCTGTACATCAAGACCATCATCAACCAGGATGAAGCCAGCGTCGCCAAACTCAACGCCTACCTGCGCCCCACGCGCCTGGCTGGGCATCAAAGTGCCGAATACGCGTCGTACAGCGGCTTGAAGGAAGCGGACGCCAAGTTTCCAACGGAAACGGGCAAGCTGATCGCCGACCTGTTCCCGGCCCCCATGCGTGCGGCCTTGACGCCGGCCGCCGAATTGCTGGCCGCCAACGTCATCGCTGCGAAGAATGGCGCCGCCTGCCAAGCCACCAAGGCGGACCCGGTCACCGTGGAAAACGGCATGCAGACGACTGCCGTCAGCTTCGAATGCCAGGTCGTCAATGTGCCCGTGGCATGGGCGGCGGCTGCCCAGCAACTGGCGAAGAGCGGCTGCAAGGTCGAACAATGCAAGGCCGACCTGCAAAAGATCGCCGCCACCTATACCAGTTCGCCGAAGCAGACGTGGCGCGCCGTGTTTGCCGTCAGCCGCGAAAAGAATTCGGAAGCCTGGCGCAACGATTTCGCGCGCGAAACCTTCGATGAAATCTGGGATTACCTGTAATCCTGGCGTCGTTTAAAATGGCCGGATGAACAAATTGACTCCGGTACCACAGCTCGCAGGCCTGGCCTTGCTGCGCCTGCTCGACCCCGACCATGTGGAAGGCGCGGTGGTCAAGCAAGCGCTGGCGCAAGACTTGCCTGCCCTGCACGGCAGGCAATTGCTGGCGCTGCTGCGCCGACTGCGTGCCGCGCAATCCAATCAGCAGGATTATGCGGGTGCCAGCCCGGCGCAGGCCGAACAGCAGTTCGGCGCCGCCATCGCCGCCGTCAAGGCGGAGCTGGCCACGCGCCCGCACCTGCCCAACAAGCTGGAAGCGAAGGCCCTGCGCCAGGCGGCGGCAAAGAAGCGCTGAACGGGTCTGCGGTGCGCAGGCGGACACAGCCCTCCTTCTATAATCGGTGACGATACATTGTTTCCCGCACTCAAAGGACTCCCCATGCCCACACGCTTTTCCCGCCATGCAGCCGGCTGCGCCATACTTGTTTTCTCCGCCCTGGCCACCATGCAGGCGGTCCACGCCCAATCGCAGCCAACAGGCCCTATCGACGCGCGCGCCGTGTGGCAGGAACGCTCGCTGTCGGCCTGCCGCAGCGAACAATCCCAAACTGCGCCCGACGTCTGCCTGCTGCGCACCATGCAGCGCTCCGGCGCGCGCCCGCAAGCCATCGCCGCCGCCAGGATGCTGGTGAAGGCGAACAAGGCGGGCTTCATCTCCGCCTGGCGCCCGCTGGGCAAGGCGGCCCTGGCCACCGTCACCTACCCTTTCCGCGCCAACACGAATGAAGGCAGCTTGCTGATCGGCAGCGATGGCGCCGCCATCGACGTCGACGAGGACGCCGTGCGCGAGGAAGACAGCGCCACTGCGGCCTGGCGCGCGTTTGCCGCCGCCCACCCGGACGCCGTGCCGTTTGCTCCCGCCGACTTTATTGGCAGCACGGCCACCGATGATGGCGGCCAGCGCCTGCTGTTTTCCACGCCCCTGAAGAGCTGCCATGCCTGCGCCGACGATGGCGCCCTGCTGGTCGCCTACACGCTCGACAAGGCGGGCGTCGTGCTTGAACGGGAACTCTTGACGATCAAATAAGACTGCATCAAGGATAAGATAAAATTGTTTGATGGCATGTCCATACACGTACCTGCCATCGATCCGACTTACTTATCCTTTATCACGGAAAAACATGCGCCGCTCTTGCCTTGCCCTGCACCTCACCGCCGCCCTGCTGCTGTCCAGCCCCTTCCACCTCGCCCATGCCACGCCCGCCGCTACGGCTACTTCCAGCGCGGCCACCCCGCTGGTCATCGGCGAAAGTTTCAGTATCGATTCGCAGGCGCTGCAGGAACAGCGCCATATTAATGTCTACCAGGCGCGCGCCTGGGATACGCCGCCCGATGCGCCGCTGCCCGTGCTGTACATGCCGGACGGCGGAGTGGCGGAAGATTTTTTGCACGTGGCGGGCTTGCTGCAAGTGTCGGTAGCGAATGGCACGATGCGCCCCTTCATGCTGGTCGGCATGCAAAACACGCAGCGCCGGCGCGACTTGACGGGCCCGACGGACAATGCCGAAGACCGCAAGATCGCCCCCGTGGTGGGCGGCTCGCCAGCCTACCGGGCCTTCATCCGCGATGAACTGATGCCGGAAGTCAGACGGCGCTACCGCACGACAGGCGAAACGGCCATCGTTGGCGAATCGCTGGCGGGCCTGTTCGTGGTGGAAACGTATCTGCTGGAACCGCAGATGTTCGACCATTACCTGGCGTTCGACCCCAGCCTGTGGTGGAACCATGGCGCCCTGCCGCGCCAGGCGGCAACCCTGCTGGCCAAGGGCAAGCCGGGCAAGCGCAGCCTGTACCTGGCGTCCAGCAGCGAAGCGGGCATCGCCGTCGAAGTGCAGCGCCTGTCCCAGGTGCTGGAAAAACAGGCGCCGCCGGGCTTGCAATGGCATCTGGAAAAAATGCCGGAAGAAACCCATGGCACCATCTACCATCCGGCCGCCTTGAAAGCGTTCCGCGCCGTGCTCAAGCCACAGTTGCCGGTCAGCCAATAAAACATGGACAAACTGTAATCTGGCGCGGGGCGTGCCCGCCGCCACTGGCGGGTAAAATCGGCGGCCCATCTTCCCCCGCCCAAGTCCCGTCCCCATGAGTTTTCTGCAATTATTGATTCTTTCCATCGTCCAGGGCTTCGCCGAACTGCTGCCCGTGTCCAGCTCCGCCCACGTCATCATGGCGGAAAAATGGATGGGCCTGGACCCCACATCGCCCGAGCTGACCATGCTGCTGGTGATGCTGCACACCGGCACCATGTTCGCCGTCATCGTGTATTTTGGGGCATCCTGGCGCGCCACGTATTTCAGTTCGACCAGCGCCTTGCGCAGCAATGTGCTGCTGCTCGCGGCCGCCACGGCGCTGACGGGCATCGTCGGCTTCGGCTTGCTGAAAGCGATTACGCACGTCATGAACAAGGATGCGCCCGGCTTTGAAATCGAGCACCTGTTCGGCAACGCGAAACTGATGGCCGCCGCGCTGGCCGCCGCTGGCGTGCTGATCATCGTGTCGTCGCGCCTGCAAGCGCGCCAGCATGGCACCTTGTCCATCGGCAAGGCCATGCTGATGGGCGCCGTGCAAGGCCTGTGCCTGCCCTTCCGGGGTTTTTCCCGCTCGGGCGCCACCATTTCGGCAGGTATCGCCATGGGCGTGCCGCAACGCCGCGCGGAAGAATTCAGCTTTGCCCTGGCCGTGGTGCTGACGCCGGCCGTGCTGGCCAAGGAAGGCTGGCGCTTTTACCAGGCCGTGGCAAATGGCAGCCTGGACCATCTGGAACACGGCAACAGCCTGCTGCACCTGCTCGGTCCCAGCCTGCTGGGCATGCTGCTCTCGTTCCTGGCCGGCTTGCTGGCCCTGCGCTGGCTGTCGCGCTGGCTGGAACAGGGGCGCTGGCATTTCTTTGGCGCGTATTGCCTGCTGGCCTCCTTGGTGGTGCTGTACCTGGGGTAAAATCGCCGGGTTTCCAGTTTATACACACATCCCAGCCAGGTTTTACAGAAAGCCAACGATGAATTTCGCCGCCACCGCCGCCCTCTCCCTTGCCATGTCCACCGATGCCTTCGCGGCCGCCGTGGGCAAGGGCGCCGCCCTGCACAAGCCGCAATGGCGCGAGGCGCTGCGCACGGGCCTGATCTTTGGCGTCATCGAAGCCATCACGCCCATCATCGGCTGGGCCCTGGGCAGCGTGGCCGCGCCCTACGTGGAAGCGTGGGACCACTGGATCGCCTTCAGCCTGCTGGGCATCATCGGCCTGTTGATGATACGCAATGCCCTGTCCGACGCCGACGAGGACGAAGCGCCGGCCCAGTCGCACTCGTTCTGGGTGCTGGCCGTCACGGGCCTGGCCACCAGCATCGACGCCATGGTGGTGGGCGCGGGCCTGGCCTTGCTGGGCGCCAACATCGTCGTCACGGCCGCCGCCATCGGCTTTTCCACCTTCGTCATGGTGACCCTGGGCGTGATGCTGGGCCGCGTGCTGGGCACGGTGGCGGGCCGGCGCGCCGAACTGGTGGGCGGCCTGGTGCTGATCATCATCGGCTGCGTGATTTTATACGAGCATATCGGCCATCCGGCCTGACGATGGGCCGACCAAAGTGCGCGCACGCCACAGCCGCCGGCGTGGCCGGCGGCGCGCTTTGTGCTACATTGAATGCTCTGCATTCCTGTCTCGCAAGGTGAACACCATGGAAACTCTGGAGCTGCTTTTTGCCGCGCTGGTGCGCGAAACGGCCGTGTCGATCCGCGACCACCATGTCCCCTTTGCCATCAAGCACGACGAGCGCGCGTATTTCGAGTGGATGGACGGGCACCCGATCAATGGTTATGTCCAGGAAGCGTATCGGGAAATCGAAGAAACGGCCCAGCAGATCCGCGCCATTCGCGCGGGGTGATGACGGCTGCCGCAAGCTACTGCGCGGGGGGCTTTGCGGCCTGCGATGCTCACCGTACTCATGTACGGTTGCGCTTATTAGCCGCACATCCCCTCCGCTGGCTACGCTTGCAGCAAGCGTCGATACATTCGTTAAGCTCTTCAGTGAACGTATTGACTTAGATCAAACACTCAGCTAACCCAATCGAATTGATGGTCCAAAGCCGGGACAATCAGGTCTGGAGGCGGGAGACATGGATCAGCAACAAAAGCACCAGATCAGAGGTTATGAATTTCATGTGACGGGGGCGCTGGAGAAGGATGGCCGCTATCGGGGCATGATTTTGATCAGCAAGCGCGGCGATACACAGCAGGTGTATGCCAAGCCCGTACTGATAGAAACGCCCAGCAGCTTCAAGTCCGCGCATGCGGCCTTGATCGAGGCATCGGCGTACGCCCAGGAACTTATCTATAACGGCGCCATCAAGGCGTTGCTGCCGGCCGATGCGCCGGCGGAGAACAGGCAGGCGCCGCAGCCGCCGGATTGCGTCGGCAACTGACGCTGGCACGCCCATCCGCTCACCGAGGGCGGCGCGTATAATGACGCGCTTTCCCGCATGAAAACTCAACACCATGGAACTTGTGAATCTACCGCTGGTCTTCCTGATCGGCTGCGCGCTGATTGCCTTGCTGGCCAAGAAGAATGGCTACTCGTGGTACCTGTTTTTCTTTGCCATCGCCGTGCCGCCGCCGCTGTTACTGCTGGCCTTGCCGCATGTTCTGGGCGCGCAGGCCGCTTCGCTGACCTCCGTGCGTCTGGGCACGGCCCTGCTGTTCCCGTGCGCAGGCCTGCTGCTGGCCTTGCGGCGCCAACGCTGACGCGGCGCGCAGCTCAACGTGCCTGCATGCCATCGGCCAGGCGCCAGCCGACGGACAGCGCCAGTTGCTGCGCCTCTTTTTCATTGCTGCAATCGTCGTAGTCGCAGGTATCCGCATACGCGCCGCGCGCCTGGTTCTGGCTGACATACGAGCCGACCCACCGGCCATCGCGGCGCTGGCAAGCCGTGGCGCTGATGGTAAAACCTTTGTGGATGGTGGGATTTTCAAACGACATAATTCCTCCGATGCAAGAAGCGTCAGCCACCTGACTCGCTTCCACTGTGCGCCATATGCCGTCCGCAGTCTGTACGCTGGCCCACACCCACACACGCGTGCCATGGCGCGCGCGCGCCATGGCGATCAGGTATGATTTCACCATGTGTGGACGATTCGATCAAAATGACACGGCGCGCGTGCTGGCGTCGTCCTTCGGCTGGACCGACGTGGTGTTCGACAGCGAGGCCGAACCGCACCTGAACGTCTCGCCCGGCACCTACCGGCCCGTGCTGCATATCGAGGACGGCGTGCGCCGGGTCGACGATGTGTTCTGGGGTTACCGTCCTGCCTGGGCCGCACAGGCCGTGCCCGCGCCCGGCAAGAAGAAAATCCCCATCGCCATCAATGCGCGCCTGGAAAAACTCGCTGGCGCCTACTGGAAACCCTTGCTGCGCGCTGGGCGCGGCATCGTCTGCGTGTCCGGCTGGTATGAATGGACGGGAGAAAAAGGCACGAAGCAGCCGTGGCATATCCACCGCCGCGACCGCACGCCCCTGTTCCTGCTGGCCCTGGCCCAGTTCGGCCCCTACAAGCACAACCGCGAAGAAGCGGGTTTCGTGCTGGTGACGGCCGACAGCCTCGGTGGCATGGTCGACATCCACGACCGCCGCCCCGTGGCCGTCGGCCTGGAAGACGCGCAGCGCTGGCTGGCCCCCGAGCTTCCCCCCGAGCAAGCACTGCACCTGGCGCGCAGCTGCATGCTCGACGTGGAACTGTTCGAATGGCATGCCGTCGACAACCCGCTCGTGCCCTCTGCCAAACCTAAGGCAGCCTCACCGCCTCCGGTGCAAGGCGCGTTTGACTGGTGAACGGATTAAGGCAGGCGCGCCAGGCGACGCCACAGCGCTTCCATGGGACCCTGCCTGAAATGGCGCAGCCAGTAGCGGCTGAGTACCACCTGCCCCGCCATGATCGCTAGCGCCAGGCCCAGCATCTCGGCCGGACGCAAACGCGCGCCCCAGCCCATGCCCGGCCCCTGCAACAGCCAGGTGCCGATCACGGATTGCAGCAAATAATTGCTCAGCGCCATGCGTCCCACGGGCGCCAGCCAGGCGCCCAGCCAGCGCAGCATGAAGGGACCGGCCAGCATCAGCGAGGCCACGTAGCCGGCTGCCAGCACGGGGCCGCCGGCGAACAGGCCCACTTCGAACAGGGCCGCGTCCAGCACGGTTTGATACGGATCAGCAACCTCCCACGCGATGGCGCCCGCCGCCAGCAGGTTGAATGGCAAGCCCAGGCCCAGCCCTACGGCGCACACGCGCCGCCACAGCCGCTGGTGGCGCCGCGGCTGCGTCAGCCAGCCGCAGCGCACGGACAAGATGCCCAGCAAAAACAGCACGATGATATGCGGCAGCATGACGATGGCATACAGCAGCGAGACGAGAAAATCGTTGGCGCGCAGCCTGGCCACATCCCACGCGCCGCCTTGCGTGTAGGTGGCGTAACGCTCCGCAAAACTGTGCAGGTCGCGCGCGATGTCCGGCGCACCGCCCTGCTGGCCCACGGGAATCAAGAGGCACATGAACAGCAGGAAGCCGGCCGCCACCAGCCAGGCGCGGTTGCGCACGCGGCTGAGCCTGGCCGACGCCAGCGGCAGGACCAGCATGCCGGCCACCGCATACGAGGTCAGCACGTCGCCGCTCCAGATGAGGAAACCGTGCAACAGGCCAAACACCAGCAGCCAGCGCAGGCGGCGCCGGTAGGCCGCTTGCGCCTGCTCCCAGCTGCCCAGCTGGCGCTGCAGGGAACGTGTCTGCAAGGCAAAGCCGGCGCCAAACAGAAACGCAAAGATGGGATAGAACTTGAATTGCGCCAGCGCCGCGACCAAAAAAATGACCAGCTGGTCCAGCACGGGCGGCTGCGCCGGCAAGGTGCCGTAACGCAAGGAAAGCGTGCCCCAGGCAAAGCCCCAGATATTCACCAGCAAGATGCCAAACACGGCGCTGCCGCGCAGCACGTCGAGCTGCAGCAGCCTGCCGGGCTTGGCGCTCAGTGAGTTCAGGGCCGCGCCAGAGTCGGGTAATCGGTGACCTGCAGGCTGAAGCCGGACGCATCCGATTGCAGGCGCGCCTGGCCGCCGAACGGCAAGGTGACACGGCGGCGGATGTGGCCGAATTCCAGCCCCGTCAGCACGGGCACGGGCAAGCGCTGGCGCACATACGCCAGCATCGCATCGAAATCGTAGCCCTTGTCCATGGGACTCAGTTTATAGCTGGAAAAATCACCGAGCACGATCGCGTTCTGGCGCTGGAGCACACCCGCGTACAGCAATTGCAGCAGCATGCGCTCGACCCGGTACGGGTGTTCGTTGACGTCTTCCAGGAACAAAATGCCGCCATCGATTTCCGGGAAATATGGCGTGCCCAGCAAGTGAACCAGCATGGCCAGGTTGCCGCCCCACAAGGTGCCCACCGCGTCGACCTGCGGATTGCCAGCAGACACGCCCGTGACCATGTGCGTGGGTCCCGCCAGGCATGACCACAGCTGGTCGAGCGTAAACTGTTCCGTTTCATCGCGCGTAAAATCGTCGCAGAGCATGGGGCCGGCAAAGCTGGCGCGGCCCGTCTTGGCCAGCAAGCCCATGTGGAAGGCCGTGAAGTCGCTGTAGCCGACAAACAGTTTGCGGCTGGCCGCCATGGTGCTAAAGTCGATGTCGGGCAGGATGCGGCTGAGGCCGTAGCTGCCGCGCAAGGCGAGCACCACCTGCACGTCCGGGTCGGCCGCTGCCGCGTTCAGCTGCGCCAGCCGGCCCGCATCCGTGCCGCCGAATCGCTGGAAGGTGTGCTCGGGGTCGTAGTAATTGTGGACGGTGGCGCCTTGCGCCTGCAAGCGGGCGATGCCGCGCGCCACGGCCGCGTCATCGGGCGCGCAACCGCCCGGCGCCACGATGGCGATGCCAATCTCAGGTGTTTTCAAAATGCCCGTGCCTTCAAAAATGGTCGGCGCGCCAAGTAACTTTTCAAGCTGGCTGGGAGCGCATCTGGGGCACCATCTTACCTTGCAGATGCACATCGATCAAGGCGAGCAGGCGCTCGATCAGCTGGGGCGGCATGTCGTGTCCCATGCCTTCGATCACTTCCAGCCGGGCGCCCGAAATCAGCGCCGCCGTATCGATGCCGCAGGCGACAGGGATCAAGGGGTCGGCCGCGCCATGGATCACCAGCGCCGGACAGCTGATGCTTGGCAACAGCGCCGTGCGTTCGCCCGAGGCGGCAATCGCCACCATTTGCCGCGCCACGCCGTCGGGGCAACTGCCCCGCTGCAGCGCCGCGTCGATGCGCTGGTACAGCAGTCTTTCCGAGACGGGATAGGCGGGGCTGCCGATGACGCGCACGGTGGCCGCCATGTGCGCCATCAGTTCGGCGCGGCTGGCATTGCGTTTCGGACGTTGCAATAACGCATTGCGCGCCGCCCGCGTGGGGCCGGGCAAGCCGCGCCGGCCGCTGCTCGACATGATGGAAGTCAGGCTGAGCACCTGCTGCGGCGCACGCGCCGCCATCACTTGCGCGATCATGCCGCCCATCGACACGCCGATCACATGCGCCTGAGCAATACGCAGGGCCGTCAGCAAGCCCAGCGCATCGTCCGCCATGTCATTCAGGGTGTAGGAAGTTTTCAGGGGCCAGCCGATGAGGTTTTTCACGTAGGCCAGCGGCAGATACGGTTTACCCGCGAGCGCCATCTTGCTCGACAGGCCGCTGTCGCGGTTGTCGAAACGCACAACCCGAAAACCTTGCTCGACGATGCCTTCGACGAAGTCCGCCGGCCAGGCGATCAGTTGCATGCCCAGGCCCATGACCAGCAGCACGCACGGATCGTTGGGGTCGCCGTGGCTTTCATAAGCTATGTTGAGGCCGTTCGCCATGATGGTTGCCATGATTGCCTCTCTTCAGGAACCAGCACGCAGGCACGATCGCTGCGGCCTTGGACTCAGCATACCACTATTGTGCTTCAGACATGAGACCGGCACGCGGCACCCAAACTGAAGTGTTGCCGCGCCGGTACGGCGCGCGGCAACGGTGCCGCTACTTACTTGGCCTTAGGCAAGGAATCGGCCAGATCCACCCACGCTTGCGGCTGCGGTTTGCCCCGTTCGCGCACGCCGAAGAAGGAGACCACTTGCGTGCCATCGTTGTCGAAGAACTCGACCGAGGTGACGCCGCCGCGCTTGACGACCCAGCCGCTGCGCAGGGCCGTGTCGCGGATGTGCAAATTAAAATCCGGGTCCAGCACGTTGAAGAAGCCGCCGGCGGCCATGGTTTTTTCGATCTTGCCGCTGTAGATCTGCGTCAAGCCGTCATTGCCCAGGAACACCATGATGGCGACCTTGTCCTTGGCCGCGTTTTCCAGCAGGGTGCGCAGCGCTTGCGGCGTCACGCGCTCGACCACGCCGGCCGGCGCCAGGCGCAGCGCCTGTTCGCGCGTCAGATGGAATTCGCGCATGATTTGCGCAAATTGGTGTACGTCCGTCATGTCTTTCCAGGCCAGCTGGAATTCCTTGACATCGATTTCACTGTCCGGCTTTTCCGCCGCCTTTGGCGCCACGGCCAGCACGTTCAATTCCGCGCTTTGCTGGGGCAGGCGGAAAGTTGCCACCAATTTATCGTAGACGGCCACGCCCGGCTCGTTGCGCAGGTAGATTTTGTGCACGGCCGTGCCGTTGGCGTCAAAAAATTGCAGGCTGCGCGTGGGCTTGCCGTCGCGGCCCGCTTGCTCCACAGCAAATGCATATTTCCAGTTTTCAAAGTGGAAACGCAGGTCGATCTGGCCGCCCAGATAGCCGCCAGCGATATTGCGCTGGCGCGCTTGCGTTTCCGGGTCCTTGGTGTCGGCCTGCTCGGACTTGTCGCCCGCCTGCTTGAACTTGCTGGCGACGCCCGTCGTTTCGATGACGCCGTTTTCATTGCGCGTGATCGCTTGCACCAGGCCCAGGTCCAGCGCGGCGCGCATGATTTCGCGCGGCTGGTTGCCGTCGGCCTGCAGGCGCGTGACGCCCTTGCCGATGTTGGTTGCCAGCAATTGCGCTTCCGACGCGCCCAGCGCGCGCGCCGCGTCGCGGATCTGCAGCTTCGGCTGTTCGGTGCGCAAGGTGGACCAGCGTTCCGCCAGGGTGGCTGGGGCCGCGCTTGCGTTTGCAATCAGCAGGCTGCCTAGCAGGGATAGAACGAGTTTGGATAACTTCATAGAGAGACCATTCAATCAAACATGGAAAAAAAGAGGGGCACGTACCCCTCCCCGGTAAAAATCAATAGTTGACGCTGAGGCTGGCGGCGACGTTGCGGCCCGGCTTGGCGTAGCGCTCGATCTCGGCGCGATTGGCGGCCGTGGTGCCGGCAGACAGGCTGCGCGCGGCGGCGTAATCCCAGTACTTGCGGTCCGTCAAGTTGTACACGCCGACGATGATTTTCGCGTTCTTGTGCACGTTCCAGTAGGTCGACAAGTCAAAGATCGTGTACGACGGCACCTTGAAGCGCGGCGCGGTCGTGCCCGTCAGCAAGTCGTTCGGCGCCTGTTTGTCGCCCGCATGCACGGCCGTCAGGGCCAGGCCGAACAGCTCGTTTGCATGGTCGTAGCCGACGCTCAGCGCCGTCTTGGCGGGCGCCACCGAGGCCAGGCCGCCGCTATCGCCCGTCAGGGTATTGAAGGAGCGGCCCTTGGCCACGCCCGTCGCCAGGTCAACGTGGTAACCCTGCATGGCTGGCGCCCAGGCGCCCAGCTCCGCGCGCAGGGTCAGCTCGGCGCCCCAGGTGCGCGCATTGCCGATGTTTTCCGGACGGTACAAGCCCTGGGTGATGGTGGGGTAGTTCACCGGGTCATCTTCCTGCATCACATACTCGATCATGCCCTTGTATTCCGTCTGGTAGACGGAGGCGTGCATGCTCAAGCCCTTGACGACGTCGCCCTTCAAGCCCAGCTCGTAGGCCTTGCTGGTTTCCTTGCGTAAATTGGCATTGCCCAGGATGGCATAGCCATTCGTGCTCGTGTAGCTGAAGGAATCGTAGGTGCCCGTGCGCTCGACTGGCGTCGGCAAGCGCGTGCCGCGGGTAACGGTGGCATAAGCATTGATTTGCGGCAGTACTTCCACGGACAGGCTCAGGCTCGGCGTGAAATAGCTGTCGCTTTCCTTGCGCACTTCCTTGGCCGCATTCGGCACGGCAGTCACATAGTTTTGCAGGTTTTTCGGCGCATTCTTGTGGTAGTCGGCGCGCAAGCCCGGCGTCAGGACCGCCTTCTTGCCGGCCACATTGAAACTGTAGTCGTCGCGCACATACAGCGCCAGCTTGGTGCTGTCCATGTCGGCCATGCGGTTCTTGCGCGTGATCTGGTGCGCGCCCGTGGCGACCGCCGTACGGTCCTCCATCCAGGGACGGCGCGATTTTCCCTGCTCCAGCTGCACGCCATACAGCAGTGCGTTGTCGGCGTTGAGCTGCTTGAACGCTTCCGAGGTCAGGCCGATGCTGTCATTCTTGAAGCTGGTGTCGATGGCGCGCTGGAAGTTGCCGCGGTAGATATAGCGTCCCTTGCTCTTGTCGTCGATCTTCGCGTTCTGCAGATACACTTTCGAGGTCAGGCGGTCGAACAGGGCGAAATCCTTCAGCGCCACATCGTGGCCCAGGCTGACGCGGGTACGCTTGGTGGTAGAGTCCTGCTGCACGCCGTCCGGGTACATGGCGCTGACTTTACTGTTGAGATCACGCTTGTTCTTGCGTTCGAACATGTCGACCGTCAAGTCCAGCTTTTGTTCGCCCGGCAAGGCCCATACCAGCTTGGACAGCAAGGCGTTCGAATGCCAGTCGTCCGGGTTGACGGGCGCGCTGCCACGGCTATCGAGCTGCTCGCCATCACGGTGCACGTACACGGCCAGGCCTTGCAGATTGGTACCGATCCTGGCGGCACCCGTCAGGGTGTGCGCATTGCTGCGGTCGGCGGTCGCGCGGCCGTATTTATAGGCGACATAATGATCTTGCCCCTCGCCCAGGTAATCCTCGGGCGACTTGGTGATGAAAGCCACGCCGCCGCCCAGGCCTGGATTGGCGCCGCTGGCGGCCGTCGTACCCGAATCGATGCGCACTTCGCGGAACGTTTCAGGATCGAAATAATCGCGGCCCGTGCCGAAGGCATTGAGGGCCATGCCATCTGGCTTCGGCGCCGCATCCGGCAGGGAAATGCCATCAACATCCAGGCTGACGCGGTTGCCTTCCAGGCCACGGATGTTGTAGCCGGTGTTGCCCGCGCCATCCCAGATGCCGCCGCCACCCGAGGCCGCCATTGGCGTACTGATCAACGGCTGATAGCGCACGACACCGGCCATGTCCGTCACGTTGCGACGCTCCAGGTCGTCCGCCGTGACGACCGTCCTGGTGCCGGCGCGGCGTTCATAGTCTTGCTTGGCGTTGACGACGATTTCCGGAAACACGGGCAGCTTGGCCGGCTCCTGCGCCGCCGTGCCCGCGTTGATGGCGGCATTTTGCGCGCAAACCGGCAGCAGCGGTGCGGCGAACAGGCCCAGCAAGGCGGCACGCAGCACCAGGTTGTGGCGGCGGGCAAGAACGGGAGATACGACGGGCGCAGCGGAGCGCTGCAGAAGCACTGTAGTCATGATGATCCGGTCGAAGAGTAAAGGCTGGCTCTTGAACCCGGATCGATAACGATGCGCAAGGGAAGTTTGCTGGCGAAAACAATACTGTAACACGAATCATTCTCATTTGAGAGTGACGAAGTGGTCTAGACAGATGTTATTTCGCAACAGTTGTAAAAATGCCAGCCGGGAGGGCTGGCAAGACCAGGCTAACAGGCCGGCGGATTGGCCAGTTTGCGCGCTTCCGACTGCGCGCGGCGGCGCTCGACAAAGAAACGCTTGAGGAAGGCACCGCACTCGTCGGCCAGCACACCGCCGACGATCGCCGTCTGGTGATTCAGCGCCGGCTGCTCGAACAGATTCAGCACGGAACCGCAGGCGCCCGTCTTCGGGTCGCCCGCGCCATACACCACGCGCGCCAGGCGCGCATGCAGCATGGCGCCCGAGCACATCACGCACGGTTCCAGGGTCACGTACAGTTCGCAGCCGGGCAAGCGGTAGTTGCCCAGCTTTTCAGCGGCCGCGCGCAAGGCCATCACTTCCGCGTGTGCCGTGGGGTCGTGACGGCCGATGGGCTGGTTGTAGCCCACGGCGATGACTTCGCCATCCTTGACGACGACGGCGCCGACGGGCACTTCACCCAGGTCCCACGCGTGCTGGGCCTGCTCCAGGGCCAGCTGCATGTAGCGCGCGTCCTGCGCGCTATCCCGCACTTCAGTCATCGGTCACTTCTGCCCAGCAATTCGGCGTTTCATGCAGCACCAGTTTATGCAGGTGCAAGCCGGTGCCGAAGTGGTCGGTAAACGCCGCTTTCAGGATCTCGAAGGCGATGCGCGCCAGGTTTTCCACGGTCGGGATGCGGTCGATGACGACGGTTTTATGGTCGGGCAGGCTGGCCAGGAAGTCGCGCACGGCCGTATCCTTTTCATACACGAGGAAGGCGTGGTCCCAGACATCGACCAGGTGCTGCTTGGCCAGGGTTTTCACGTCGGAAAAGTCCATGATCATGCCGTTGTCGGAATTGCCTTCCGCTTCGATGACCTTGCCGACCAGCGTGATTTCCACCGTGTAGCGGTGGCCGTGCAGGTTGCGGCACTGGCTTTTGTGGTCGGGAATGCGGTGGCCCGCGTCGAATTCGAGCTTGCGTGTGATAGTCAGCATATTGTTTTGTTAAGGGATTTGCAGGAGTTTATGGGTTTGCAGGCTCAGCTTCCACTTCGGGTTGCTTTTGCACGTCTCGATGGCCAGTTGCATGTTGTGCGCGGCCAGGGGGCCGTCCATCGCCTGCACGAAGAAGTTCTCGAAGTCCAATTGTTCGTAGCCGGCCAGGTCTTGCTGGAACTGGGGAATGACCACCTTGATTTCATTGCCTTTGTGTACGACCAGTGTCGAACCCATCTTCGGGCTGACGCAGATCCAGTCCACGCCGGGCGGCACGGGCAAGGTGCCGTTGGTTTCGATGGCGATGGTAAAACCCACCGCATGCATGGCGTCGATCAGGGCCGTGTCCAGTTGCAGCAGCGGCTCGCCGCCCGTAAATACCACGTATTTGCTCGGCGCGTAGCTGGCCGGCCACAGGCTGTCGATCAGCGCGGCCAGTTCCTCGGGCGTCTTGAACTTGCCGCCCAGTTCGCCATCGGTGCCGACGAAATCCGTGTCGCAGAACTGGCACACGGCCGTGGCGCGGTCGCTTTCGCGGCCCGTCCACAGGTTGCAGCCGGAAAAGCGGCAAAACACGGCTGGACGGCCCGCGTGCGCACCTTCGCCCTGCAGGGTATAAAAAATCTCTTTGATGCTATAAGTCACTGTATTTCCTAAGAGCTGGCTGGCGTCATCGCGCAAGGCGATCGCAGCGATGCCCGCGCACAGCGCCGGAACCGCAAATGCCGATTGACAACCCTCTATTATATGCCGCCGCGATACTTCCCGTGCAAATGCCGTGGCCGCCACCTGGCGCCGCGGTGCCAGCGGGCAAGAAAGCCACAGGGGCAGGCATAACTGCGCAGCTTTTGCGTTTAGACAATATAAATAACCCAAAGTTAATATATTTTCTGTAAGAACATTGCCTTCTGGAAAACATTTAGGGAGCAAGGACATGCTGCAACGCTGGATACGCCTGCCGTACCGCCTGAGCATTCTGGCCTGCCTGACGGCCGCCGCACTCGCCGCCTTGCACGCCGGATACGCGGCCGGGACGATGCCGCAAGCCAGCCGCCCCTCCCCTCTGCTGATGGTCTGCGCCCTCCTGCTCGTTGCGCTGGCGCTGCTGCTGTGGCGCCAGCACCGGCTGTTCCAGCGCCAGCGGGCGCTGGAACAGCTGCGCGCCGACGCCGAGCAGACGCGCCTGTCCAGCGCGCAGCGCAAGGCGCGCGAACAGGAACGCCTGCGCATCGGGCGCGATATCCACGACGACCTGGGCCAGCATTTGCTAACCCTGAAAATCGACCTGTCCATGCTGCAGGCCAGCACGCATGGCGCGACGCCCCAGCTGGCGCGGCAGCTGGCCGTGATGGCGCGCAATGTCGACCTCAGCATCGCGGCGCTGCGCCGCGTCATCCGCGACCTGCGCCCGCCCGCCCTCGATGCCGGCTTGCAAGCGGCGTGCGACGGCTTGCTGGAAGACTTCCAGCGCAGCACGGGCATCGATTGCAGCTGCGATTACCGGCTCGACGCGGCCGCCGGCAGCGCGCACGGCCCCCTGCTCTACCACGCGCTGCAGGAAGCGCTGGCCAATATCGCCCGCCATGCGCGCGCCACGCATGTCCAGCTGTGCCTGCAACAAACGGGCGACACCCTCGCCTGCCGCATCAGCGACGACGGCGTCGGACTGACCGGTTCGCCGCCGCGCCTCGGTTGCGGCCTGTCCGGCATGCATGAGCGCGTGGCCGCCGCCGGCGGCAGCCTGCACATCGCCAGCCACAGCGGCGCCGGCACCACCTTGCACCTGTCGCTGCCCCTGCCAGGCTGCCGCCACGATGAAGCAATAGCCCATCACTGAGAATATTGCTCTACATCAACACCATCGCTACTCCACGCTGCATCATGGCCAAGGAACCAGCTCCCCCCATTCACGCCCAGGAAGGATGCATTCATGCCGGATAGTCACGCACATGCCAGCGTATCGCCGTATGGCGAAGCCCAGGGTTTCGCCGTCAAGATGATGGAATTGCTGGTGGTGCCCACCTTTGTCCTCGATGTGCATGGGCGGGTGATGATCTGGAACCGCGCCTGCGAGCAGCTGACGGGCGTGCCGGCGGCCGAAGTACTGGGCACGTGCGAGCCGGGCCGCTGCTTTTACAACGACGAGCGCCCCACCCTGGCCGACCTGCTGCTGGCCGGACGCGGCGGCGACATGCGCGCACTGCATGCACAGCAGCAATACCGCAGCAGCACGGGCAGCAATCTGTGTGCGGAAAACTGGTGCGACATGCCGCGCACGGGGCGGCGCCGCTACCTGGCCGTCGATGCCAGTCCCATCTATGGCAATCACGGCGAACTGATCGCCGTGGTGGAAACCCTGCGCGACATGACGGAGGAAAAACGTGCGCAGGTGGAACTGCAACGCCTGGCCACGCGCGATGGCTTGACGGGGCTGGGGAACCGGCGCTGCTTCGACGACACCATCCTGGCCGAATGGCAGCGCGCCCAGCGGCAGGGCCAGCCCCTGTCGCTGCTCATGGTCGATGTCGATAATTTCAAGGAATACAACGACAGCCACGGCCACCAGGGCGGCGACCTGTGCCTGCGCAAGGTGGCCGGCGCCGTGGCCAGCGAAATGCGCACGAACGACCTGGTGGCCCGCTATGGCGGCGAAGAATTTGCCGTCATCCTGCCGAACCAGTCGCTCAAGGGCGCGGCCATCGTGGCCGAACGCATCCGCCAGCGCGTGGAGCGGCTGCAACTACCGCGCAAGCGCTCCGACGGTGCCTGCGTCACCGTCAGCATCGGCGCCGCCACGGCCCTGCCCGGCCCCGGTACGCAACCGGGGCAGCTGATCCACACGGCCGATTGCGCCCTGTACCGCGCCAAGCACCTGGGCCGCAACCGCATCAGCCTGCCGGAAACCACGCTCACGTAAGCAACGAGGAGGCACGACCAAATTTGGTGTATATTTGGTCCTGTCGCAATTTATCTCATTCGGAGCCGCCATGAACCTCAAGGAACGCATCAAGCCGATCTCCTATCTCAAGGCCAATACGACCGAGATCGTCAACAGCTTTGACGCGGGCCAGGATGAGCCCATCATCATTACGCAAAATGGCGAGGCGAAGATGGTCGTGCTGTCGATGCACGCCTACCAGGAAGGCAAACGGCAGGCGCAGCAGATGCAGGAGCAGCATGCGTTCATGAAGCTGATCGCCATGGGCAACCAGGACATCGCGCGCGGCGACGTGGTGTCCGAAGAAGACTTCCTGGCCAGCCTCGACCAGGCTTGAGATGGCGCGCCTCGTCGTGCTGAAAAGCGCCGCAGCCGATTTCAGGGAATTGCGCAGCGACTTCCAGGCGCGCCATGCGGCAGCGCAATGCGAGCAGTTCACCTCGGACTTTCGCCAACTCTTTGCCGATCTGAAGACCTATCCCGACAGCGGCGCGCCCATCGAAGCGGCCCGCGACCTCGGCCTGGACGTGCGGCAGCGCCTGTGCCACGACATCCGCGTCGTGTACCACCATGATCGTGCGCACGGCATCGTGTATATCCGCATGTTCCTGCCGACCCGGCGCGACTTCCTCAGCCATCTGACGGCACGCATCCTGCGGCCCGACTTTTAATCTCGCCCCTATGCACGGCGGCATGAATATTCTATGCTGCGGCGTTGCACTTTCATAACATCCAAAAAAGAAGGAGCCCCCGTGTCAAGAATCATGTCCAATGTATTACCTGCTTTCGCCCTGGCGCTGTCGGCCATGGCCGCGTCGAACCTGGGCGCCGCGCCCGTCAAACCGGCAGCGGCCCACAGCGCCGCCAGCAAGGCCGATCTGCTGCCATTCAAGGCCACCGAAAAAACCCTGGCCAATGGACTAAAAATCATCATCGTGCCGACCGGTTTTCCGAACCTGGTCTCGCTGCAGATTCCCGTGCAGACGGGCTCGCGCAATGAAGTCGAGCCGGGCAAGTCCGGTTTCGCGCATTTTTTTGAACACATGATGTTCCGCGGCACCAAGGCGTATCCGCCCGAAAAATACCAGGAAGTCATCACCCGCGCCGGCGCGCGCCAGAACGCGTATACCAGCGACGACCTGACCAATTACCACACGACGTTTGCCAAGCAAGACCTGGAAACCGTGCTGAAGGTGGAGGCGGACCGCTTCCAGCACCTCGACTACGCGGAAGACGCGTTCAAGACGGAATCGCGGGCCGTGCTGGGCGAATACAACAAGAACAGCGCCAATCCCGTCTCGAAACTGTTCGAAGTGATGCGCGACAGCGCCTACACCACGCATACCTACAAACACACGACGATGGGGTTTATCCAGGACATCGAAGACATGCCGAACCAGTACGCGTATTCGAAGCTCTTCTTCGACCGCTGGTACCGTCCCGAGCGCACCACCATCATCATCGCCGGCGACGTCGAGCCGCAGCAAGCCATCGCGCTGGTGGAAAAGTACTGGAGCAGCTGGCAGCGTGGCAAGCAGCAGGCGGCCGTGCCCGTGGAGCCCGCACCGCATGGCCCCGTCTACAAGCACGTGGCCTGGCCCACGCCGACCCTGCCATGGGTGGCCGTGGGTTTCCACGCGCCCGCGTTTTCCGTGAAGGACAAGGACCAGGCCGCGCTGGCAACGTTGCTGTCGCTGTCGTTCGGCCGCACTTCGCCGCTGTATAAACGTTTGGTGCAAAACGAACAAAAGGTCGACCAGTTGTTCGAGATGACGCCGGACCGGGTCGACCCGACGCTGGCCGTGCTGGGCGCACGCGTGAAAAACATCGATGACGCCGTCTACGTGCGCGACGCAATATTGGCCACCGTGGCGCAGCTGCGCGACACGCCCGTGAGCGAAAAAGACCTGGCGGACGCCAAGTCGGCCGAAAAATATGGATTGATCCGCTCGCTCGACAACACGGAGCAGATCGCCGGCACCCTGGCGTCCTTCGTGCATTTTGACCGTTCCTACGCCACCATCAACCAGTACTACCGCCTGATCGACACGCTCACGCCGGCCGACCTGCAGGCGGCCGCGCGCAAATACCTGACGGACGACGGCCTGGTGGTGACGACCCTGTCGCACCAGCCAATGGCGGCCGCCATCGCCACCACGCCAAAACTGGCCAGCCTGCTGCCGGCCGCCTCGAACGCGAAGTTCGACGTGCTGGTGCAAAAGTCCGCGCTGCCGCAAATCCGCTACAAGCTGCTGTTTACGGCCGGTTCCGCGCAAGACCCCAAAGGCAAGGAAGGCCTGGCCGCGCTGACGGCCGCCATGGTGGCGTCCGGTGGCTCGTCCGAGCGCAAGATCGACGAGGTCAACCAGGCCCTGTTCCCGCTGGCCGGCAGTTTCAGCCAGCAGACGGACAAGGAAATGACGACGTTTACGGGCTCCATCCACCGCGATAACTGGACGCAGTTCAACGCCATCGCCCTGCCCCTGCTGCTCTCGCCCGGTTTCCGCGAAGACGACTTCCGCCGCCTGAAGGATGCGCAAAAGAACGCGCTGCTGCTGGACCTGAAGGACAATAACGAAGAGGAATTCGCCAAGGAACGCTTGCAAACGAATGTATATGCAGGCACGCCGTATGGCCACCCGGTGCTGGGCACGGTGGCCGGCATCGATGCCATCACCCTCGACGACGTGAAACAGTTCTGGAAGAGCGCGTATGCGCAAGGCGCCGTCAAGGTGGGTATTTCCGGCGATGTATCCGACGCCATGACGGCGACACTGACACAGGCACTCGGCAAACTGCCGGCCGGCCCAGGCTTGCCGGCCACCGTCAAACCCGCGGGCCGCAAGGCACAGGGCCTGGAAGTGGAAATCATCGAGAAAAACACGCGCGCCACGGCCATTTCCTTCGGCTTGCCTTTGGAAGTGACGCGCACGCACCCGGACTTCCCCGCCCTGTGGCTGGCGAAAACCTGGCTGGGCGAACACCGCGCCTCGAATTCCTACCTGTACCAGCGCATCCGTGAAATCCGCGGCATGAACTATGGCGATTACGCGTACATTGAAGCCTTCCCGCGCGGCATGGTCCAGTTCTTCCCGAACCCGAACCTGGGCCGCAAGGCGCAGCTGTTCGAGATCTGGATCCGTCCCGTGGCGCCGGACAACGCCCACTTCGCCCTGCGCGTGGCCCTGACGGAATTGGGCAAGCTCATCGACAACGGCCTCACGCAGGACGATTTCGCCACCACGCGCGATTACCTGATGAAGAACGTCTTCGTCATGACCTCGACGCAAGACCAGCAACTCGGTTATGCGCTCGATTCGCAATGGTATGGCACGCCGGAATTTACCAAGCTGATGCGTGATGGCCTGTCGAAACTGACGGTGCTTGACGTCAACCGCGCCATCAAACAGCATTTGTCGGCAAAGAACCTGTCCGTGGTGATCGTCGCCAAGGATGCGGCCGGCCTGAAGGAAAAGCTCGTCAGCGACGCGTTTTCGCCCATCAAGTACGACGGCAACAAGCCGCAGTCGCTGCTCGATGAGGACAAGGTCATCGGCGCGATGAAGCTGGGCATCAAGCCGGAAGCTGTCACCGTGACGCCGGCGGCGCAGGCGTTCGCCAGGTAAGTTTGTGCCAGATCAAGCTCATCCGACGCAGCTTGCCGGATGAGCTTGATCTGTTCTTCGGCGCGGCCAAACCCGCCTTCAGGCAGCAAATCCCGGCCTTGGTCGCAAAGTATCATCTTGGCAATCTGGTTATCTGCATACTGTTTTTCGACTCTTTCCGAGTGAAAACCATGACAAGGATAACCATGCAGCTGTTCCCTCCCCACCTTTACGCCACGTGCGTCCTCACCGCCGCTACCCTGCCTGGTGCCCTGTACGCACAAGTGCCGGCCCTCGCCGGACAGTGGCAATTCCAGACGGCGACGGGCACGACCACGGCGAATGGCGTCGAGGTCGACCTGATCGACACGGGCATACTCGACATCACCGAAGACCAGGGCAGCTTGCGCGCGACAGTATCCTGGCTCGACGAACGGGGCCAGCTCACGCCGCCGCGCACGGTGCATGGCATGGCCAGCCCGGCCGGCACCGTCTTCCGGCACGGCGGCAAGCGCGTCAGCACGGGGAGAAGCGGCAAGGAAGTGAGCACCGACGTGACGATCCGCTGGACCTTGCAAGCCAAAGGCAACGTGCTGAGCGGCGAACGCCTGGTCGAAACCGATGAGAACGAACCCAAGCCGGTGACGGGAACGCGGCTAAGGGAGCGCTATGTGCCGCCGGTGATGCAGGCCGCGCTGCCGGGAACTGCAGCAAGCGCCACCGCGCGCGGCCCGTCTACCCCGGCCGAACGCGTGCGCGTAGTGCAGATAGCGCAAGCGGCGCAGCGCGATCCTCTGGCGCTGCAGCAGCGCGATGGCACCTGGCTCAGCGCATGGATCGATGCCATTCCCGACCTCACGTTTGGCGCCAGCATGCCCGATGACTGGCTGAGCACCGCCCCCACGCCGGCCACGCGCGAGGCCCTGCGCTTCCAGTACCTGGCCAGCGTGATGGCTTTCCAGATCGATCACCCGGAACAGGCCCGGCAGCAAGGGGACCGCGACCTGGCGGGCATGCAGGGCGTGCTGCGCGCCTATGAAACACTGCTGCGCCAGGATAAGCTGAACCGTTCCGCAAAACTGGACGCGGCGCTGGCGGCGCGCCAGCAAGACCGGCTGCCCGCCTTCCTGGCGACGCTGTCCGGCAGGGATGCCAGCATCGAGGCCACGCCATCACCATCTGGCGACGCCACGGCGCGCCGGATCGTGGCGCTGGGCACCAGCGAGCCGCGCGCCATGGACTGGCTCGACATCCTGAGCAACCGCTTCGGTGGCCGCATGGCAGGCAGCGACGCCTACACGCATGCGGCGCAATGGGCGCGCATGCAACTGCGGCAATGGGGAGTGCAGGCAGAATTGGAAGAAGCCGGTGACATGCCCGTCGGCTTCAACCGCGGCCCCTGGTCGGGCAAGATGCTGGCGCCCCAGCAGCTGCCCCTGCGCATGGCGACGCCCGCCTACACGGCCGGCACGCGTGGCGTGCAGCAGGGCCGGGCAATTATGGGGCCGGCCACCCTGGAAGAGGCGCAACAGCGCGCTGCGCAATTCAAGGACAAATGGGTGCTGACGGGTGGTGAAAGCGGCGGTGGCGGGCGCGATGGCAAGACCATCCACAAGCCCGGGGCCATCACCCGGCTGCTGATACAGGCCGGCGCCCTCGGCACCATCCAGTCTGGCGAAGAACCGCTGTATGCCGCCAGTGCGGCGCCCGCTACCTGGGCGACCCTGCCGACCTTGCCCGACATCAAGCTGGCCGCGCCACAGTACGCCGACATCCGCCAGCGCCTGGCGCGCAGCGAGCCCGTCACCCTGGAGTTTGACATCCGCAACTGGTTCTATCCGGGCCCGGTGACGTATCACAACGTCGTCGCCCGCATTCCCGGCACGGAAAAGCCGGAAGAAATCGTGCTGATCGGCGCCCACCTCGACAGCTACGATGGCGGTGCGGGCGCGGCCGACAATGGCGGCGGCGTGGCCACCATGCTGGAAGCGATGCGCCTGCTGGCCAAGTCCAATGCCAGGCCGCGCCGCAGCATCATGCTGGTGGCCTTCGGCGCGGAAGAAATCGGCCGCAAGGGTTCGTTCGCGTTCGCCGAGCGGCATGCAGGTGAATTGAACAATATCGTCATGATGCTCAACCGCGACGGCCGGCCCGGCGCCATCGACGGCATCGCCATTCCCTCGGCCTGGAAGAGCGTGTTTGGCCGCGTCGAACTGGCCCTGCAAGACATCCACCCCGTGTTCGGCTTCGCCACAACCATCAACGATGTACCGCGCGATGCCAGCAAGGCCATGAACGCGCGGGCCGGCAGCGATGACGCCGTCTTCAGCCTGCATGGCGTGCCGACGCCGAAATTTACCGTGCTCGGCGATTTCGACTATGCGCGCGTGCATCACACGGTGCTCGACACGTATGACAACGTGCTGCCTTTCAGCGCGGCGCAGCAGTACTCTGCCATCGCCATCGCCCTGACCGCGTATGAAGTTGCGAATGCGCCGGAAGAGATCAGCCGGAACGGCTACTATCGCGACGCCAGCCCGCCAAAATAGGTGCTGGTCCCAACGTCACTCGAACGGATTGGCCACCGACGTCACCTCGGGCGGTGGCAACTGGTCGGGCAGTTCCTGCTTTTCCAGTTGCGCCACCACGTCGGCCAGCAGTTTTTGCAGCTGTTTCGCCAGGGCCAGGCCCGGCTTGTCCAGGGTCAGGTCGATGTCGCCGCTGATGCTGATGCGGTCGATGCGGTTTTCGATGCTCAGATTGCCGATTTCCAGCACATCGCTTTCATTGGCATACGGAACGAATTTCTTTGCGCACATGGGATTTCCTTTCAACGGTCTTATTTTTTGGACTTGCTATTGATCTTGGGCAAACTCAGCATGCGCAGCTTTTGCTGGCGCGTCAGCGACGGTAACAGATCGATGCCTATCCTGTCTTCCAGTTGCGCAATGCTCAGCATTTCATACGCCTTGGTATCGACATTTTCGATAAAGTAGGCGGCACCGGCGCGCTGGCGCGGGCTGTACACGGCCTTGTACAGGTGGCTGGGCACGATCACGCGCCCCACCTTGCGCAAGTTACCGCCAATAAACGCCGGCCCCGTGATCACGTACAAATCGCCCTCCTTCTTCGCCATCTTGCGCACGGCGCCTTCGATGCCGGCCCACACATAGCGGTTGTTGCGCGCATCCTGCGGCACCATATTGGCCAGGGTAAAGCTGTCGCGCTGGCTCTGGCGGTCCGGCATGTCGCCGTTCGGCGCCATGTGGCCACGGTCGAAGCCGCTGCGCGCATAATCGGCCAGTTCCGCGCGCTGGGCCGCGGGCAGCTTGCGTTCGGCATGGAAGGAATTTTCGCGCGACAAGTCCTGCGCCGCTTCCAGGTTGTTCGCCGTCAAGTGCTCGGCCGACCACAGCGGCGTGCGGGTAATCCCCGAGTGCATCACGCCAAACACGTTGTAGCACAGCTCCTTGGTCGCCACGTCCAGCTTGGGGTTGGTGATTTCCGGCTTGCGGCCATCGACGTAATGGGCGGGACAGGCATCGGCATGCGCCAGGTTCGCGGCAAAGGCGGACGCCAGCAAGCCGCACGCCAGGGTCAGCCTGGCGATCGTTCGTTGAATCATATTTCCCTAAGTGAAATCGTTGCAGGCCAGCATTCTAGCGGACGCCGGCCCCGTGCCACAATCCTGCCGTGCGGTCCTGCGCAGAGCTGGCGCAAATAAAGGCCAAGCGGCTGCGCACAGCCATTCATATCTGCTAAGATTGCCTTGATTCGTTCGCATCGACCATTCAAGATCTGGAGAGCATATGATCAAAAAAACCCTGCTGCTGATCGTCGTCGTCGTCGCCGCCATCCTCGGCTATGCCACCACCAAGCCCGACACCTTCAGTGTCCAGCGCGAAATCACCATCAAGGCCCCGCCCGAGAAAATCGCCGGCCTGATCACGGACTTCCATTACTGGGCCGCCTGGTCGCCGTGGGAAAAGCTCGATCCGGCCATGCGCCGCACCTTTGCGGGGCCGGCCAATGGCCTGGGCGCGCAATATGCGTGGCAAGGCAATGACAAGGTGGGCGCCGGCCGCATGGAAATCACGGAAGCGGCCAAGCCCGAGCGCACCGTCATCAAGCTGGACTTCCTGAAACCGTTCGAAAGCCATAACACCACCACGTTTACCATGACACCAGAGGGCGACGGCACCAGGGTGAACTGGACCATGACGGGCCCCAGCCCTTACGTCAGCAAGGTCATGACAGTGTTTGTCAGCATGGACCGGATGATCGGCAAGGATTTTGAAAAAGGCTTGAACAACCTGAAGGCCGCGTCAGAGCGCTAAGCTCTGCTCGCAGCAAGCAGAAACAGGGCCCGCGCGGCCCTGTTTTCTTTGGCGCCGGCCCCTTGAAGGGGGCCCTGCTCAGAACTGCTCGATCCAGGCCGCCAGGTGATCCGGCGTGAGCGCCGGTTCAGCCTGCACCACCTTGCCCTGCAAGCCTTGTTCCGTCTTGCTCAGCTGCAAAGACCAGCCGCGCCGCGCCAGCCACAGCAAGCTGGCCAGCCAGAATGCGTGGATGGACGAGACGGGCGTGGTGGTCGGCGTTTCCAGGAATTCCGTCAGCAGGCGGCCATCGAGGAACAGGGCCGTGCCGCCCTGGTTTTGCAGCGCCGCGCCAAACACGGGCAACAGCATGTCGATCGCCTGCTCCACGCCGCGTCCCGGGTGCTCGCGCTCGAGCGTGTCGAGCTGCTGGCGCACGGCGGCGGCAAAGGCGGTGCCGCGGAAGGCTTCCGAACTGACCAGGTCGGCATAATCCATCAGCAGCCAGTCCGGCTCGGGCGGCGTGACGCCGGCCGTCAGGGCCGCCGACAGATACGCTTCCACGGGCAGCTGCTGTTCCGGACCGGCCAGGCTGGCGCACAGGGCGTACAGGGTGCCGATGCGGTTGGCGACGGCTTGCCGCTGGCGCACCATCAGCTTTTCGCGCAGCAACTGGGCGTGTTCATTGCGCAGCCGCGCCAGTTCCAAAGCCTGCTTGAGTTCCATGCGCAGCGCCGCGATATCCCACGGCTTCTGGATGTAGCGGTGGATCTGCCCCTGGTTGACGGCTTCCACCGTGTGCTCCAGCTCGGAATACGCAGTGGTCAAAATGCGCACGATGTGCGGATAGCGGTCCCAGGCATAGGACAGCAATTCGTTGCCATACGCGCCCGGCATGCGCTGGTCCGACACCAGCACGGCGATGCGCTCGGCTTGCGCGTCGAGGATGCGCTTGCCCTCCTCGACCGAGGTGGCCGTCAGCACGTTGGCCAGCGGCGCGATGGCGCGCTGGAAATATTTGAGGGCGTTGGCCTCGTCATCGACATAGAGTATCGTCGGCAAGCCTTGCGCCGGCTCAAGCTGAGCCGGCAAACGCAGATTGGCGTCAATCATGCTCGTTCCTTATATGTACTGGAAAATTCAGGGTAACCGTGGTGGCACTGCCAAATTCGGTGGCGATATCGAGGTTGCCGCCGAACGATTGCATCATGCGGTGGCAAAACACCATGCCCCAGCCCTTGCCTTCGTCGCCGCTGGCACTGACGGGGTCGCGCAACAGCTGCGCGACAATCTCGGGGGCGATGCCGGCGCCATTGTCGCGCACCGTGATGCGGCCCGCATCGATACGGATGCCGATCGCAGGATGGGCTTGCTCGCCGGCCGAACGCAGGGCATTCGCCAGCACGGACGATAAAATCAGCGCAACGCAATTGGGCGACTCGGCAATGGCGAAATCCTCGCCCTGCTCGACCGTGATGGCGGCGCGCTGGGCCGTGCTCAAGGGATAGCTGTCGAGCAAGGCGGCCAGCAACTGGCGCGCGCTGCCGGCGCTGCGTCCGCCCTGCATGCCCGGCCCGGCGCTGGCCAGGCGCACCGTGTCGACAAAACTGGCCAGCACGGACAAACAATAGCGCGCATTGTCGTGCATCAAGGCGGCCGCTTCGCCGATCTCGGCCTGTGGTGCAGAGTCCGCCTGCGCGCGGCGCGCGATGCCGCGCGCAAAATTGGCGATGGCCGCCAGCGGCGTGTTCAATTCGTGCGCCAGAAAGGCCAGCGATTCCTCCATCGCCACCAGGCCCTGGCGGCGCGCGGCGCGCTCGCGTCCCGTCTGCACGGCCAGCTGCAGCGCCGTTTGCATGGCGGCCAGGTCGAGCGGCTTTTCCAGCAGGCGAAACAGCGAGCCGCCATTGATCAGTTCGAGCAGCACGTCCTTGTCCGCATACGCCGTCACCAGCATGCAGACGATGTGCGGATAGCGCTGCGCCACTTCCTGCAGCAGCTCGCTGCCCAGGCGGTCCGGCATGCGGTAATCGGTGACGAGCACATCGATGTTGGCGGCCTCATCTTTCAGCATGGCCAGCGCCGCATCGACGCTGTGCGCCGTCAGCACACGGTAGCGCGCACCGATGGCGCGCGCGAAGTACTTGCAGGCGAGCGCTTCATCGTCCACGTACAGCACGCTGGCGCGGCTATCGTTGTCCATTAACGGCCCTCCCAGTCGGAGCGCTGCAAGTCGAAATTCATGCTGGCCCATACACCCAGCTCGCTTTCGGCGCAGAGGGTGCCGCCGTGGCGCTCGATCACGCCATAGCTGATGCTCAGGCCCAGGCCCAGCCCCTGCCCCACTTCGCGCGTGGTGAAGAACGGTTCGAACACGCGCGCCAGGTTTTCCGGGGCGATGCCGGGGCCGTTGTCGCGCACGCTGATGCGCAGGCGATTCTCGTCCCAGCGGGCCGTGATGCAGATCTCGAACGGTGGCGCATTACCCTTGCGCATGGACAGCACGGCATTGCCCAGCAAATTGATCAGCACGCCCACGATGGCCGCCTCGTCGCCGCGCACCAGGGTGTCGACCGGCAAGTCGTGGCTGATGCTGACATTCTTCGTTTCATGCCCCACCAGGCGGATGGCCGCGTCGAGCGCGCTGCGGAACTGGAAATGGCCCGTTTCCAGCTGATTGCCGCTCTTGCGGTAGGCAAAGGTTTTTAAATCGGACACGATGTGCTGCACGCGCAGCATGCCCTGCTTGGCGTCGGCCAGGCATTCGCCCACCAGCGCGCTTTGCCTGGCGGCCGGGTCTTCGATGGCCACCTCGATGGCCATCATGCAAAAATTCACGGGGTTGTTGACTTCATGCAGCATGCCGGCGGCCAGGGTGCCGAGAGCGGCCATTTTCTCCTGCTGCAGCATCTGCCCCTTGATATCGGCCAGGCTTTTGTTGGTTTCTTCCAGCTGCGTATTCTTTTGCGCCACTTCCGCCTTCAGCTGGAACAGCATGAAGCGGGCGCGCTCATTGAAATAGGTGAACACGGCGCTGATGCTGGCCGACATGATCAGGAACAGGCAATTGACGACAAACGTGGCCGGCAAGTCGAAGCCGCCCGCATGCAAGGCGCAAGCGGCCACGTACAGCAGGCAGGAGATGGCGCCGAAGACCATGTTTTGCCACAGGCCGAAGGCCAGCACGATGCCCGAGGAATAGATGGCCAGGGTCATGCCCACGTAATAGATCGAGGTGGCGCCTTCCGTGACGGCGATCATCCAGGCGATCATGATTTGCGGCAGGATCAGCCACACAAACGTCAGTCCCTGGATGCGGTCTTGCGCCCAGCGCGTGCGCATGGCCAGCACGACGCAAAAGATCAGCACGGACACGACGATGCGCGCGCTGGTAAACGCCGACTGCTTGTCCGGATACAGGGCCGAATCGAGGCCCATGCCCAGCAGGATCAGCACGATGCCCGTGTAAGCGCCGCCGCGGCTGAATTCCAGGCGGAAGTCGCGCAAAACGGCCGTGTAGCCGGCGTGCAGGCCTGGAGTATCCATCAAGGAATGCTCACTTCCGCAAACACATTCACGCCCGTGGCGTCGACATAGATTTTCGGCGCCGTCGCATGTTCGGGCAGCAAGGCCGACAGGCCCGCCTCATTGCGATAGATCAAATGCCACTCCAGCAAATGCTCCATGCCGAACTTGCCCGGATTGTCGGCGTGCACATTCGTCACCAGCAGGCGCCCGCCCGGCCCCACGCGCGAGGCGAAATGCAGCAGCAGGCGCGCGCACACCTTGTCGGACAGGTAATCGAACAGGCCGGCGCAATACACGGCGTCGAAACTGCCAGGCAAGCCCGTGATGCCCGAGCCGTGGCGGCGCTTGAGCAGGTTGTGCACGGAGTCGTGCACATAATCGATTTCCACCACGCTTCCCGTGCGCTGCATGATGGTGGTCAGGCGCGCGCGCGTCCAGTCCAGCGTTTCGCTGCTGAAGTCGACCAGCTCGAACGCCAGCCACTGCGCATCGGGGCACGTTTCCAGGAAACGCTGCACTTCGATGGCGGGGCCGCAGCCCACGTTGAGCACTTTATACACGCGCCCGGCAACACGCGCCTCGGCCGCCTTGTGCGCCAAAAATTCCGTCAGGATGTCGATGCGGTTGCGGTGCGCCGTCGCCACGGCCGCCTGCAGGAAGGCTGCATTGACGATCTGAAAATACGTGCTCGGACCCTGGCGCGGATCGTCGAGCAGCTGGTTGACCATCTGGTAATCGCCCGCATAGCCGAGCGGTTTGGTAAACGTGCGGAAGACGAACGGCGCGCGCAGGATCAGCGGGTGCAGCGCCGTCTGGGCAAAGGCCCGGTGGGCCGGCGCCCGTTCTTCCTCGACCAGCGAGGCTTCCACCTCGAGCTGGCGCAAGTACAGCTGGGTTTGCTCCATCAGCGGCAAGGCCAGCTCGTCGAAGATGTCGGCGCGCAGGCGGCCGTTTTCCTTCGGCAGCGAGTCCGACAAGTCGACTTGCTCGACCCAGCGCGCCACTTCCGACAAAAAGGCGCGCATTTCGTTGACGACGATCTGGTAATCGCGGCGGATGCGGAAGCGCTCGCCCCAGCCCGCGACAAACGCGCTGGACTCTTTCGCCACGGCGCCCTTGACCACCACCACATCGCTCAGCTCGCGCCACTCGTCGATCAGGGTGACGGAAACGATGGCGGTCAGGCCCGTGTTGACGCTGCTGATGACGACGGCCTTGCCCACATAGGCGTTCTTTGCCCCCATGCGCACCGTCAGGTCATTGAGCACCTCGCTGACCTGCACAATCGAGTAGGGATTGTAGATTTCCATGACCAGCGAATTGCGCTGCAAGTTGAAAATCGTGCCGCGCACCGCCTCACCCTGGGTGTTACGGAAACTGACGACTGGATCGATCTGCGATTGTGAATACACGATTGGGCATTATCAAGTTGCCCGGCTGCCGGCGCACCACGCTGGGCACGCCAGTTTCCAGGCTGGGTTAAGGCACGGCACAGCGGTCGTCGCCGCCGCACCGGAGCGCCTCAAAGCGCGTCTGTTCGCTCTCTGGTCGAGTGTACTATGGATGTAGCAGAACGGGCAATTGTTCCCACTGGAATGACTGTCCGTGGCGCTGGCGCGCAACGCCGCCATTCAACCGGCCACGAACAATGCCAGCGCATGGCGCAACAACTGCGGCGTTTGCCCCGTCCAGCGCTTGAACGAGCGGCGAAAGTTGGTGGCATCATGAAAGCCGAGGTAGGCAGCCACGGCGTCGTTGTCGTAGCCATGCGCCTGGAACAGGTAGATGGCCTTGTGCGCGCGCACCTGGTCCAGCTCGGCCTGGAAATGCGTGCCATGGCGTGCCAGGTGGCGCTTGAACGTGGCGGGACTGACGCCGAATTCCTGTGCCGTGCGTTCCAGCGTGGGTGCGCAGCGGATATTGGCCAGCAGGTAGTCGTACAGCGCGCCGAGCAGGCTCGCCGCCGGCACGGGCGCCAGGGCCGCCGCGCGCAAGGCCAGCGCGGCCGCCGTGGCATTGCCGCGCGGCCAGGGTTTATCCAGCCAGCTGGAATCGATAAGCATGGCATCGACCTGGCAATCGAAACGCAGCGCCTGGCCCAGGTGCACTTCATGCTGCTCCACATGACGGGGCCGCGCGCGGTTGAAGCAGAAGCGCCACGGCAACGCCTCGCCGGCCAGCCAGCGGCACATGGCCGCCAGCGCCGTCATGTGCATTTCCACCAAAAAAGGCAGCTGGCTGGGCGCGCCGAACGCATCGACCCAGTACAGCACGTGCAGCTCGCCCGCCTCGCGCAAGCGCGGTTGCAGCAGCGGACACAGCAAGGTATGCAAGCCGCACAGAATGCTCAAGGCCTGGCGCAGATTCTGCGCCTGCAGCAAGGCATGGCTGGCCGCGCCGTAGTGGCCGGGCAGCATTTGCTGACCCAGCATGAAGCTGGTGTCGGCACTGTCCAGGCCGCGCGCCACATTGGCCAGCAGTTGCAGGTACTGCGCGGCGCTGACCTGGCTTTCCGCACACGGCAGCGCACCGCCGTCGAGTCCCGTGCCCTTGAGCAGCGGCGCCACAGCCAGTTCGCGGCTGCGCGCGTAGTCGAGCACCAGCGCCGGCTGGTGATGGGCCGCGATGCTGGGGTCGCCTTGCTGGTTCAGCGACATCAGGCAGGCGCGGCGGAACTGATCCCGGCACCGGAGCGCGGCGTTTCCACGGCACGGCTCAGTTCGGCCAACACCACTTCCGGCACGCCATCGGTGAGCGAGCAGGCATGTCGCAGGCTCAAACGGATTTCGCGGTTGTCGTTGGCGTGGTGGCGCATCTGCCCCACCATGGCGCACAGGTGGCGCGCCTTCACGGCCGCATCCTCGCGCGACACGCCCGGCATCAGCACGGCAAAGCGGTCGCCCGCATAGCGGCACAGCAAATCGTCATTGCGCAAGTTCAGCAGCAGCATGTGGCCCACGGCTTGCAGCACGCGGTCGCCTTCGCGGTGGCCGTACTCGCGGTTAATCAAGTGAAAGCTGTCGATGTCGAGCAAGACCAGCGCGCAATCGAGACCGGGGCGGCGTTCCTGTTCCAGACGCATCTGCGTGCGCAGATAGCTGGCGTCGGCCAGCTGCGTGATGCGGTCGAAGGCGCGGTGGTCGCGGAACAGGCGCTCGCGCTTTTGCAAGTGTTCGTTCAGGCGGAACTGTTCCTGGCGCCAGTAATACATGCCGATGGTCAGCACCAGCATGCCAAACGGAATCAGCGCTTCCAGCCAGTTGTCCCACACGGCGCTCTTCTCGACGGCAAAGAATTCATCCAGGCAATCGGCCCAGGAGCCCAGCATGATGGCGCACAGGCCGCCGGCGATCAGGCTCGTCACACGTCCGCGTGGACGGCTGCTGAGGGTAAACAAAAACCAGACGCCCGCCATGACGGCCGTGCCGCCTTCGCAGACGATATCCATCCACTTCCAGATGGCAAACGGTTTAACGTAGCCTAGTGTGGCGTACAGGAAAAAGAACAGGGGCAATGCCAGCGCGGCGGCAATCAGACTGTTACGGTGCAACGGCAGCATGTGGGGAACCTTTAAAAGTGGTGCTGTCGCCACGATAGCGCCCGCCCATGACGGCACGATGACATACGCCAAGCCCCTGCGGCAGGTGCAAACGGCTCATCATGCGCAACGCAACTGAGGCAAATCCGGCTAGCCATTGCCCGTGCGCCCTGCGCTGGCAGGTCATTTCAGCTCACTACGCTTCATTTCCGGCCGGAAAGCGTTCACAGGCCGTTGTTTTCAGGGTGACAAGCCCTTGCCTGTCACGCAACCGTCATATTTGCTGCCTAGAATCCGCCCGGTTCCCTACCCCTAACCGAGCTCTTCATGAAAACCATGCACACTGCGTTCCCCTCCCCGCTGCGCCTCACCGCCCTGTCCCTCGGCATCATGGCCGTCTTCAGCGGTCCAAGCCATGCACAAGCGCAAGATGCCGACGGCCAGCCGGCCGCCACCGTCGTCGTCAGCGGCCAGCGCGCCAGCCTGCGCAACGCCATCGCCGCGCAAGAGAAAGCCGACAACATCATCAGCGTCATCAGCAGCGATGATATCGGCGGCTTGCCCGATAAAAACGCAGCCGAGGCGCTGGCCCGCTTGCCGGGCGTATCGGTGCAGCGCGACCAGGGCGAAGGCCGCTACATCACGGTGCGCGGCCTGGGGCCGGACTTGAACGCGGTGACCATCAACGGCGCGCTGGTGCCATCGCCGGAAGCGGGCCGCCGCGCCGTGGCGCTCGACATCCTGCCTGCCGGCCTGATCCGCACACTGGAAGTCTCGAAGACCCTGCTGCCGGAAATGGACGCCAACTCGCTGGGCGCCACCATCGAAGTCAAATCGCTGTCCGCCTTCGACTTGCCGGGGAAGCTGCTGTCGGCCAACCTGGGTGCCAGCCATGATGAAAAGACGGGCAAGACCAGCCCCAGCGGCGGCGCCCTGTGGGCCCAGCGCTTCCTCGATGGCAAGCTGGGCGTGGCCGCCGGCCTGAGCGCGGAAAAGCGCTCGTTCGGCTCCGATGACGTGGAAACGGGCGGCGCCTGGAGCAAGGGTAAATTATCCAGCCTGGAGTTGCGCGACTACCTGCCCGTGCGCAAGCGCGGCGCGCTGGCCGTCAACCTCGACTACCGCCCGGAAGCGGGCAACAGCTGGTTTTTGCGCTCTTTTGTGAGCGAATTTTCCGACGATGAAGTGCGCGACCGCCTGACCATCAGCAATATCGCGGGCGGCAGCCTGGCCGAAGGAGCAACAGGCAGCGCGCGCGCCGAGCGCCGCATCCGCCAGCGCAAGTACACGCAGCAAGTACGCTCGCTGGTGCTCGGTACGCAGCAGAAATCGGGCGACTGGACGCTGGACGTGAAAGGCGGCATGAGCCGCGCCACGGAAGATACGCCAGAGTCCTTGAACGACGGCCGTTTCCGCGGCACCAGCAATTTTGCCGGCATCAGTTTCACGGATACGCAGGAGCCGACATTGAGCGGCCCCGCCTCGCTGTACGATCCGGCCAACTATGCGCTGAACGCCATCACCCTGCAAAAGCGCTACTCGAAGGACAATGAACACCACGCGCGTATCGACCTGGCGCGCAAGTTCGACGTCGCCACCCTGAAATTCGGCGCCAAAATCAGCCGCCGCGAAAAAACCAATGACACGGATCAATGGGCGTATAACAGCAACAAGGCCAGCAGCGGCAATTACTGGGGCGCCGGCTCCACGTCGATGAGCAACTTCGTGCAAGGCCACACGCTCGACTACGACCTGGGCAACATCGGCGTGGCGCTGGACCCACGTCTCATCCGCGCCCGCGTGGCGGGCCTGGACCGCACCAAGGCGCGCCTGGCCACCGAGTCCATCATCAACGATTACCGCATGCATGAAGACATCAACGCCATGTATGTGCAAAACAGCTACGACTTCGACGCCTGGCACATCCTCGGCGGCGTGCGCCTTGAACGCACCAGCTTTGAAGCGGCCGGCTCGCAGGTGGACAGCGCAGGGTTGGCCACCCCCTTCGCCACGGCACTGACGCGCGAACGTTCGTACACCAACTGGCTGCCGAACCTGCAAACCCGTTACGACGTCGATCAAAAAACCAGCGTGCGCGCCGCCTGGACGCAAGCCGTGGTGCGCGCCAACTTCAGCCAGCTGGCGCCGGGCATCAGCCTGGCCAGCAACACGGAAGCCGTGATCGGCAACCCGGACTTGAAACCGCTGAAAGCCAACAACCTGGACCTCGGTATCGAGCGCGTGCTGGGCAACGACGGCGTGATGTCCGCCTACGGTTTCTACAAGGACATCAAGAATTTTACCTACACGACGAACCTGGCCGGCACGGGACAGTGGGCCAATTACACCTCGGCCACCTCGTATGCGAACGGCGATGCGGCCAAAGTGAAAGGCATCGAACTGGCCTACATGCAGCCGCTGCGCATGCTGCCGGCGCCATTCAACAAGTTCCTCGTCGGCGTGAATGGCACCCTGAGCACCTCGAGCGCACAAATCGGCCGCTACGACAAGGCCAGCAAGCAGCAGATGAACCGCGACATCCGCCTGCCGGGCCAGTCGAACCAGGTGATGAACTTGATGCTGGGCTATGAAACGGGGCCGGTCAGCGCCCGCCTGGCCCTCAACTACAAGTCGCCGTACCTGCTCGAAATGGGCAACGACATCCTCGATCAAAGCCAGGACCACATCGTCGACAGCCAGAAGCAGCTCGATTTCTCGCTGTCCTACCAGATCAACAAGCAGTTCCAGGTGGTCTTTGAAGCGGCGAACCTGAACAACGAGAAATACTATGTCTACCAGGGCACGAAGCAATACAACGTGCAGAACGAACAATATGGCCGCACTTTCAAAGTGAGCCTGAAAGCCAGCGCCTTCTGATGATGATTTCCAATAACATGAAAAAAACCGTACTCTGCAGCGCTTTGCTGGCTGCCTTCTACATCATGGGCACGGCACAGGCCGCGCCTGCCCAAGCCGTTCCCTCCTTCACACAGGAAGCGGAAGAACTGGCCCGCCTGCCCGGCGGCGGCTGGCTGACCCTGGACAAGCACGGCTTGCGTTTGTTTAATGCGGCCGGCCAGGAGCAGGACCGCATCGCCGTGCGCGCCAAGCAGCTCGATACGCGCATCGATGGCAATCGCGTGCTGGCCGTATTCCTCGAAGCGGACACGCAGCGCCCGCTGCCCGTGATGGTCGATGTGCAAGCCGGCAAGCTGGTCAAGCTGGCGCCGTTTCCCGTGCCAACGTTTTCCGTGGAAGCATCGTGTTTGTACCGCGACGCGCAGCAACTCGATCATCTGTTCTTGATCGGCAAGGATGGGCAAGCAGAACAGTGGGTGATGCAGGGCGAACAGCGCAGCCTGGTGCGCAAACTGGCTTTGCCGCCGCACGCAAAATATTGCCGCGTCGACGATGGCGCGCAGCGCCTGCTGGTGAGCGAGTCCGACATGGGCGTGTGGGCGTATGACGCCGATTCGGAGGGCATGGGCAAGCGCGAAGTGGTGGCGCTGCGCAAGCCATATGGCCAGCTGGACGGCGGCGCCGGTGCGCTGGCCGTGCTGCCCGGTGGCGTGGCCGTGCTCGACGGCAAGGCGGAAAAGCTGCACCTGTTTGCGCATGAAACCGGCAAATGGACGGCGCAGCCAGCCCAAGCGGTGGCATTGAACGTGCGCAAAGGCGACAGCCAGCTAACGCTGGACAAGGAGTCGCTACTGCTACGCGGCAAGAACGGCTGGCAAACGCGGCCCTTGAAATGGAATGGTAAGGCGGAAACACAGCCTGCGGTGGCCATCATCGCCCCGCAAGCGCAGACGGCGCCGATGGCGCGCCAGGGCGACGCGGCCGACGATCCGGCCATCTGGCTGGCCAGCAACCGGGCCGACTCTCGCATCCTCGGCACCAACAAAAAGCAGGGACTGCTCGTCTACGACCTGCAAGGCAAGCAGACGCAGCTGCTGGAAGTGGGCCGTTTGAACAACGTCGACGTGCGCCAAGGTATCCGTTTTGGCGGCAGCAAGGTCGACCTGGCCGTGGCCACCCAGCGCGACGACAACAGCATGATGCTGTTCACTATCAATGCCAGCGGCGAGGTGGCGGAAGCGGGCCGTTTTCCGACCGGACTGAAAAGCATCTACGGCATGTGTCTGTACCAGCCAGCCAGCGGCGGCGTGCAAGCGTTCATCAACGACAAGGATGGCACTTTCCAGCAGTACAGCATCGGCTTGAGCGGCAACCAGTTCAGCGCCACCCTGTTGCGCAGCTTCAAGGTCGCCACACAGCCGGAAGGCTGCGTGGCCGACGACGCCAACGCCCGCCTGTTCCTGGGCGAGGAAACGCGCGGCATCTGGACCACCTCGGCCGACGCCGCCAAGCCCGACGCCCTGACCATGGTCTTGCCCGTCGGCGCGAACCTGACGGCCGACGTGGAAGGCATGGCCATCTACCGCCAGCCGGGTGGCAAGGCCGACACTGGCTACCTGATCGTCTCCAGCCAAGGCGACAGCAGCTACGTGGTGCTCGACGCGCAAGCACCTTACAAGGTGCGCGGCCGCTTCAAGGTGGGATTCAACTTGCCCGCCGGCATCGACGGCACCTCGGAAACGGATGGCCTCGACGTCACGTCCGCCAACCTGGGCGGCGCGTATGCGCAAGGCATGCTGGTAATCCAGGACGGCTACAAGCGCCTGCCCGATGGGCCGCAGAACTTCAAGTATGTGGCGTGGGGGGATGTGGCGAAGGCGTTGGGGCTGGATTAAGTTAGCGACAACAGGGGCCGGCCAGTCAGCCAGAGTGTATAAGTAAAAGCAGTGCAGGACATCCATGCCATGCATGGATGTCCTGCTGCGCTCACGTGCCCCGGTGTTTGCCTATGGCGATATCCAACGGTACTTTTCCAGCACGCGGTCATGCTTGTCCAGCGTCACGGACCACGCTTCCATCCCTAATGTCAGGCGATTTTCGTACCACAAGCGTACCATGCAGGGTTCCTGGCATGGCGTCGAGGCATAGCGCTCGAACAGCTTGCCCTGAAGCTCCACATGCGATGGTGCACCCAGTTCAGCGATCACGGCTTCCCGCACAGCGCCCGGCTGGATCATGGCGTAACCTTTTTCCTTGTTGTGGGAGATCACATGACATGCCGTGACATACCAGACCGGGCTGAGAATGAGTAGCCACAGCACTGTCTTTTTAAGTGATATTTTCAATTTCATGCCTTACTTCCCGTTAAATCTGTTCAACGCGCTATCCAGGCCAATTGGAATGGCCCCTCCTGCCCCATGTAGTAAGTCGTCGCGCCCGGCAAGTTCTGTACATCCCGCGCAGTGCCTCCTGGGAAGGGAATCCAATTTGTCGCAACGCCTGTGCCATAGCTGGCCGTGCCAAAACCCTGCACGGCCGCAGCGACATGGCCGAATGGATTGGAGAGGACGTTGCGAACGCCGCCAGTAATAATCATGATATCCAGACCCAGGGGATCCACATTGCTCAGCGGATTAGCTTCCACATACACATATGTGTTGCTCCCGCCTTGCAGGCCAATCGGATCACTTTGTAATACGGAACTGCTCAGTCCGTGTCCGTTTGTCGGCACTGAGCCCATGCCGCGCAAGCGCCTGCCCGATGGACCGCAGAATTTCAAATATGTGGCGTGGGGGGGATGTGGCGAAGGCGTTGGGGCTGGATTAAGTTAGCAACGGCCGGTCCCTTCGGGAGCGGCCCCGTCACTATGCGCGCGGCATATCGATATGAAATGGCAGCCGCTTACCGCATAAGTCCACCATGCCCGACACAAGCAGGCGTCGTGCCGACAACTCAATGATGTTGACGGCCGATACGTCACCGTACTCCATCATATACATGCCCGACTCCTCCGCCTCGGGATGCGTATCGAGCATCCCGATCGCAAACGTTCCTCCCTGCCCTTCCGGTATGCGCAAGCCGTGCAGGAAAAACGCAGGCGGATACAGCGCCCACGACCATTCCGCGTCATCGGGCTCGGTCAAGCGCATAAACACATCGTCGTCCCCATGGATATCGATGTTTAGTTCCACCATGCCAGTGCCGTCTTCTTCCAGGCTAATGCTTGATTTCGCGATATCCACGTCAAAATTGGTGTCACCTATACTAAAAACAGTCATTCAATACTACTCCGGGTTACAGGTAAATATGCGGCGCGACAGGCAGCAAGGAGCGCAGGGCAACCTCATCGATCAGCAAACCAGAAGGATAAATCCGGCAATTACGGTGATCGTTCCAATGCTCAATTTTTATCCTTTTGACCATGTTCGTGCCATCATTGTCAACGCGCGCCGAAATGGCGTCAACGTTCATCGCCTTTAAAATAGTGCCGGTGAACGCAAGAAAAGGCCGCTTACTCCGCAAAACAGGCAAAACCTGTAACGTCCGCTTCCGCCCCAAAGCCGCCGGTGGTATTTTCAACGGCTTCCTATTTTGCTACCGAAATTGGACGTTTGACGCGAATTCGCTGGAAGTCTTTGCGATCTACTTCTAGGCTCAGCGGGAAATTTATGACGAAAGGGAAACGACTCCTCTGGCGATCTCTCACGTTCATAACGCCGTAGCCGACGCACATGGACGTTTTCTTGGAGGAATGAGAGGTATTCAGATACGACTGGGAGAGCGATCCAGTGCTAGGTTTAGTCCAACACTGCGCACGTATCCAGCTCTAGCTAACGGATGTAGTTTGTCTATTTCCAAATTATGGTAAGCAGGAAAATCTGGTCGCAGATATCGGTCAGACCTCAACCAATAAACCAAATAGATCCCGTGCCGCGTTTCGAGCCTTTCCATATAAGCGGGCAGCTGGTGAGTGAATCCATGTTCCAGATCCGCGCTGTGCGCCTTCTTTGCCTCAATAGCTATTTTTGCCTGGCCAACATTTTCAACGTGCCCATAGACACAGAAGTCCACACTTCCTCCGCCTGCTCTAGGTTCACAAGAAACCTCGAAATTGTTCACCCCTCCGTATATAGCGAGAAAACTAGCGACAAGCCGGCTCATTTCCGGTTCGCTCAGTGGTTCAATATCGGAGTCAGCTCCCGTCCACAAAAATTTTTCAGCGCCATACCTACGGATATCCATTTCACAAAAGGACAGACAATCCAGCACCCGCGAGAAGAGCGCTTCAACTGATGGGTAAGAATCACCTGCACGTTGAGATCCGCATTTCAGGTCACGAATCATACCAAGTGGCGGCGTCGTATAAGGTGTATGCACCGAACGCATGGCTGCATTCATGTCTTCGCCCTTTGGCGTAATCCCACAGCCTACGGAGGTAGCAGTCCACTGGATTGCGACGTGATACGGGTCGCTGCCGTCATACTTTGCACTATTCTGATGCAGCCCGTTCCTCCGGATGAACACCTGACCATTTGAGATACAAGATTCGATGATGTAGCCCGGATATTCGAGTCTAAAAAGATGCTTGGTAGGTCCACTAAGATAGCCTTCACGGGCGATAAATTCAATAGTCCCTGCATCCTGCGTGAAGTCCGAAATTGATATTGGAATCGGAGCATCCTCCGAAATTGAGAGCTTTACCCGGCCTAACGATATTGTGCGCATAATTGACGTTCATTACCTTTCCTAAGTACGACATTCAAAAGAAACTTAATATCCGCGAAGGTCTGCTTGTGGCTGCGGATTCAATCGGTCAACGCAACACACTGTTCAAAGTCGTTGTTCAGCTAAACGTCGCCATCGCTATCGTCATCAGGACCGTAGATGTCCAGATCGAACTCGATTCCGCGTGAACCAAGAGCAAGCATGGTTTCCGGACTGATCGAGAGGCCGTCGTTCGTACTCTGCATGAACGCGCCACAAAACATATCCACATCATAGGAAGAGGTCAGGGCCTGCCAGACCATAAGATCGTTAGTCATTTTGGCCATAAGCCATTTGATCTGACCATCAAGGTCTTCCGGCTCCGTGCGCTTAGCCGTAAGGAGCCAACTCCCGCAGGTAATTGTTCGCTCCCTTCCAGATGGATACTTGATCACTTCTCCCTTTACTCTTGCTTGGGTCGGCTCGCATTTCAACATGCGCGAGATTTCCGCCGGCTGGAGTTCGTCACCGAAAATTCTTAGGCCTGCTGCTGATTGACGGATTAGTCCCATAATTAGTGTGATCGTTCGTTATCCCGCGTTAAAAGGTCGGTTTCGGTTAATGCTTCAGAGTCCGCTCATGGGCGGTTGCCGCCGTTGGCGGGGTCCGCGCCATAGCGGACGGTCACTTTCTCGCTTCGAAGATTAGTTCTCCGTCAAGATTAATGCGGTAGTAGCCGAGTGGGGTTCCAAACGAGTAGCAATCTTCGTAATCATTACCAATGGCGCCGCAATGGATGACCAGTGAGTGCCTGTTTTCGAAGTCGAGACGCAGATCAAAAGCTGGAGTGGAACAAGTTACTCCCGTGATTAGTTGTCCACAAATGGATTGGCTGCCATTGACCATCGGGCCATCTTTGGCGTTTTCCATATAGCTCCCTGCAACGACTTTCGAGTCAGAGTCGATCCGCCAGGGGCACCAGAGCAACATCGAATAAGCACCGTCATATAGCCGAACTGACTCACTCAAATAAGGGTTTTTCACAGGCTTTCGTTTGAGCGTCCGGACGCCAATGCTTAGTCCGAGGATAGACCCTGAACCTTCACCGCAAACGACGCCCCAACAATCCTCGCCAATCAATGCTGAAAGGTCGCGCAGGAGTGCATCGCGTAAAGGCATACTGAATTCCTAGTTAATTGTTGACGTTTCAGTCGCCACCGTCGGCTCGTGGCCAGTAGCGGCACCAGAGCATAGCGGATTGCCAAGCAGAAAAACTCACAAATTGTCACGCTGCCGCGAATGACCGCTTGTGGCCGCTTGCTGTCGTTGGTAGGAGAGTCTTAGCCTAGTGTTCTGTGGCGGAATTTGACACTAATCGCGCATATCTTTTGACAATGCGGTCGTAGCTTCCATCTCGCTTCATTAATGCCATTTCCCTATCGAAATCATGAGACGGTTTACTCAAATCGCGTACCTTGGTAAAGGCTAGGTAGCTAGGCATAAATTCGAGTGGTGGAGATACTTCCTTGATCTTTGAGAGCAAGTTGAGGCGTTCTGCCGTGTCCATAGCAACTTCTCGTAAGCTAGGGACAAGATCGACGCGTCCAAGCGCCAATTTTGCGAGATTGCTATCGATATTGTTGGTCGGATCGATAGACGGCAAAGTCCCATTTTTGACGGCCGCATCGAACTTCTTGCCGTAACTTGTCCCGATTATGATGCCGATTTTGACGTCGCGTAGAGTGCTTAGATCGCCATCAAAGCTTATCGTCGAGTTCCGTCTAGCGAAGAGGGTAATGGCCTGAGTGGTTAATGCCTCATTAGTAAATCCAAGGAACTGTTCTCGCTCCGGCAGCCTAAAGCTCGAGAAGACACCGTCAACTGCACCTGTCTTGGCCTCGGTAAGGCACCTCGCCCAAGGCATCAATTTGAACTGTACCTTATATCCCGCTCTGCGGAACGCCTCTGTGACTAGATCGATAAGCATGCCGGTCGGCTTACCGTCGACCTGAAAATATGCAGTCGGTCGGGTATTGGCGGCAGCCAGCAGCAGCGTCTCGGCCTGAGCCGCGCGCGCCGTCATAATCGAAACCAATAACATCAACAATAACGATATTGTGGCTTTTAAGCGGAAGTTCATCTTTACTCCTTGAATAACGTCTTCCCATCTAAATCACAACGCGATCTCAAAGGCTTTAAAGTAAATATTTAAAATATTGCCAAATTGGTCATTGCTCAGAGTGTCCGCTGTTGGCCCAGGCTGTGTAAAAACGCAGTTTTGTGTAAACGGATGCCGTTGAGTAAACGTTAAGCTAGTATCTCATCAATACAGGCGCCAGATGAAACGATTTATCGAGGGTGAATCCCGAGGCCAGGGTACGTTGCTGCCTGAGCTGCTGGACGATTACGTTGCCGAGAACAATCCGGTTCGGGTTGTCGATATCTTTGTCGACGAACTCGACTTGGGCAAACTCGGTTTCGAGCGTGTGCAGCCAGCAAAAACAGGGCGGCCTGCCTATCATCCCGCCGTGCTGCTCAAGCTCTACATTTACGGCTACCTCAACCGCATCCAGTCGAGCCGGCGACTCGAGCGCGAAGCGCAGCGCAACGTCGAGCTGACGTGGCTGACGCAACGCCTGACACCGGACTTCAAGACAATCGCAAACTTCCGTAAGGACAACAGCAAGGCAATCCGTAATGTCTGCCGGCAGTTCGTCGTACTGTGCCAGCAACTCGATATGTTCGCCGATGCAGTCGTTGCGATTGATGGCAGTAAGTTCAAGGCCGTCAATAGCAGTGATCGCAATTTCACCCAAGCGAAGCTCAAGCGCAGGATGGAAGAAATTGAGGCTAACGTCAGTCGCTATCTGGGCGAACTGGACACGGCTGACAGGCAGGAACCGGCGACGAGACAAACGCGCAGCACCCGATTGAATGACAAGATCGCGGCGATGAAATCGCAGATGGCTGCTCTCAAAGAAATCGAAGCGAGGCTGGAAGCAACTGGCGAAACCCAGATCTCGCTCACGGATCCGGACTCCCGTTCAATGATGACGCGAGGCTCAGGCATCGTCGGGTACAACGTCCAGACCGTGGTCGATGCGAAGCACCACCTGATCGTGGAACACGAGGTAACCAACATTGGCAGCGACCGCGATCAGCTCTCAGGAATGGCGAAGAAGGCCAAGACCGCAATTGGGGCAAATTCGCTGACTGCTATCGCTGATCGCGGCTACTTCAAAGGTGAAGAAATCTTGGCATGCAAGCAGGCTGGCATCACGGTGCTGGTGCCGGCGACTAAAACCTCCAACGCCAAGGCTGACGGCCGATTCGACAAGGCCGATTTCGTCTATGATCAAGAGAAGAACGAGTACCGTTGCCCGGCTGGTCAATCGCTGATCTGGCGTTTCGCCAGTGTTGAAAAGGGCATGGCGCTTAACCGCTACTGGAGCTCGAACTGCAAGGGCTGCCCGCTCAAGGACAAGTGCACGCCGAGCCAACAGCGCCGGGTGACGCGTTGGGAGCATCAGAATGTGCTCGACGACATGCAGGTGAAGCTTGATCAAAGTACGGATGCTATGCGAATCCGGCGTTGCTCGGTCGAGCATCCGTTCGGGACCATCAAGTCGTGGATGGGGGCGACGCACTTCCTGACGAAAGGAATGGAGCACGTGAAGACGGAAATGAGCCTGCACGTGCTCGCATATAACTTCAAGCGATTGATGATGCTGCTTGGGGTCGCTGGCATGATGGAGGCGATCAGGGCATATGCCCTTTTATTGGCCGTCCAGCGCATGATTGATGCCATCGTCGCGCTGGTTCGGTCGCCCCCCCCGAAAACTCGGCACAGCTCCCTGATCGATTCTACACGCCACATAACACGCCTCGGCGTGTACAGTTCTGCTGCGCGGGCCTGATTCTGAGTTTTTACACGGCCTGGGCCGATTGCCGACTCTTTTAGACCAAATGCCGATTAGCATTGGTAGCGGTCTTTGATGTGCTCATTGTAGTAAGTCCCCTTGGAGTTGGCACGCATGAATGCAGCATGCACAGTCGCAGGTACTCGGCAAAAATCATAACTATGTCCTTGCTGGAATTGGATACGCATACGAGCTGTTTGCTCGTCGTAAGCAATCGCAACAATGGCGCTGGAATTTACTCGAACCATTTGCATGGTGGCTCCCGAAAGTGTTAAGACACACAATGGCAAAGGCTGTTCGATTAGGGACTGCGGCTTCTGACCACCATCAAACGATTCTACAACTGTAGCCTATTTCGCAACATGATGTCAAAAAAGTAGCCGCGATGCACAAGTCCTGCCAGCAACTGCCCAGTTAAATCTCCCCAGCTTACCAATCTGCCAGCGACTGCCAGCCTCAGGCATATTAAAATGCCGTCCCATGACCTCCCCCGCCTCGACCTCCCCTCTCCCTGACAGCATTTTGCTCCCTTCCCTGGCCGTATTGGGAGGGCAGATTTCCGTCAATCTGGGGGCGGCGATTGCGAAGAATCTGTTTCCTGTCATCGGCGTCGAGGGGATTACGGCGTACCGCGTGGGTTTTTCGGCGCTGATCCTGCTGGCCATCTTCCGGCCCTGGCGTTTCCGGCTGACGCGCAAGGATGTGCTGAACTTGCTGGTCTACGGTTCCGTGCTGGGATTGATGAACTTGCTGATTTATCGCGCGTTTGCACTGATACCGATCGGCATTGCCGTCGCCATCGAGGTGACGGGACCGCTGGCCGTGGCCATGCTGTCGTCACGCCGGCCGCGCGATTTGCTGGCCGTGGCGTGTGCCGTGTTCGGCTTGTATTTATTGCTGCCGCTGCAGGGCAGCCCGGGCAGCCTGGACCCGGTCGGCGTGGCGTACGCGCTGGGGGCGGCACTGTGCTGGGCGCTGTATATCATCTTCGGCAAGCGCGCCTCGACCTTGCAGGGTGGGCAAGCCGTGGCTTGGGGCATGACGGTGGCGGCCATGGTGACGGTGCCCATCGGCGTCGCGTACTCGGGCACGGCCCTGCTGGCGCCATCGATTGCGCTGATGGGCCTGGCAATCGCCATGCTGTCTAGCGCCCTGCCGTACTCGCTGGAAATCTTTGCCTTGCGCCGTTTGCCACAAGGCGTGTTCGGCATGTTCAGCAGCGCGGCACCCGCCGTCAGCGCGCTGGCCGCCATGGCCGTGCTGGGAGAACTGCTGAGCCTGACCCAGTGGCTGGCCATCGGCTGCATCGTGTTCGCGTCGGCGATGGCGGCCTTGGGCGCCCAGGGCGGCAAGCGCTAGCGGCATTCCCCCCCTCCTGGAGCGCTGCCCGCACCGCTTCCTCGCATGCATGTCCGTGCTGGCGGGCAGGTTTTGATGTGCACCTGTAAAATGCGTCATCGCTTGCCACCCATTGCCAGACATTGCATGACCGCCTTACCGATGACATCCACCTTACGCTCTCTCTTTGCTCTTGCCTGCGCAGGTCTGCTGCTGACGCACGCCGCCATCACGCAGGCAGCTGCCGCTCCCGCCAGCCTCACCGGCAACGCCGAAGCGGGCAAGGCGGCGTTTCGCAAGTGCGCCTCCTGCCACCAGGTGGGGCCATCGGCGCGCGGTGGCTTCGGCCCCAAGCTGACGGGCGTGATTGGCCGCAAAGCCGGTGCCACCACCGACTATAAATACTCGGCAGCCATGAAAAGCGCGAACATCGTCTGGACCGAGCAAAACCTGGCCGGCTTCCTCAAGGCACCCAGCGATTTCATTCCTGGAAACAACATGCGCTTCTGGGGCATCGGCAATGCGCAGCAAGTGGCCGATCTGCTGGCCTACCTGCGCACGCAGTAAGCACCTGCAATTTACACAGGCAGCAAAGCATGCACTACCGACGCATGCACCGATGCTTGCGCCGTCCGGCAAGGCGACCACGCACATGCCTGCCCGCCCCCACGTGCCTGTACATGCAAGCAGGCACCGCCCCATCAAAACCCTGACAATTGCCAGCGATGGACAAGTCTGGCGCTGACGCGCCAGAGGCTTCCCCTAGGACTTGGCTGGCAGCTTGCGCACGCACAGGTAAATGGAATACAGCGCCGCCAGCCCCACCAGCACATACACGCCGCGCGACGCCGTCGTCATGGCGCCGAGGATGCGGGCCACGATGTCGATGTCGAACAAGCCCACCAGCGCCCAGTTCAAGCCGCCCACGATCAGCAGGATCATGGAGATCCAGTCGACCACGTTCAGGCGCTTTGCCGTCATTTCCTCGTTTGCCGCACCGTCCGATCCTGCCTGGATATTCGCCATCTCAGCCTCCTGTAAGAAGATAGGACCCGCCGCCGGGTCTGTGCAAAGATCAGTGTAGGCGCGACACTGGCAGATGCCAGTCGGACGATGCCGGGGTTCGAGGTAGGACGAGTCTGTAATAAGGCGGGTGATTTTATCTGGCAATCATTTCGACAATAGTTGCCCGCTGTTGCTAAACAAGCAGTGACCAATTCCAATATGGAAATATTTATAGATTACTTAGTATTGCACTGCTACACTCATTTCACCCCAGCAACATCAGGGGAAACAGCGCCGCTCCGCGCCGCCCGCATGGGGTGCGGCCACCATGAGACAACAGCTGAGGGGACATGAATATTTCAAACATACGCATCGGTGTACGCCTGACAACGGGTTTTTTGCTGGCATCGCTGTTGCTGGCCGTGGTCGTCGGCATCAGCACGTGGCAGCTGTCCACGGTAAGCGGGGAAATCGACAGCAGCGTGAACCAGCGCTATGCGCGCATCGAGCAATTGCAGGCCACGCGCAACCGCACGCAGGAACAGCCCGCCCTGCGCGACATCGACCAGCAGATCGCCACCCAATCGGCGCAGATGCGCGCGGCGGCCGAGACGGCCATGGCCCGTGCGCACGATACCAGCGTGCTGATCATCGCGCTGGGCCTGATCGGCGGCGTGCTGAGCCTGGTCACGGCCTGGTTCATCAGCAGCGGCATCGTGCGGCCCCTGCGGCATGCCGTCAAGGTGGCGCGCAAGGTGGCTGGCGGCGACCTGAGCGGCAATATCCGCGTCGAATCCGGCGATGAGGTGGGCCAGTTGCTGCAGGCGCTGAAAGACATGAATGCCAGCTTGATCATGATCGTGGGCGACGTGCGCGGCGGCACGCAGGACATCGCGGGCGCCTCGGGCGAGATTGCCGCTGGCAACCTGGATTTGTCGCAGCGCACGCAGGCGCAAGCCAGTTCGCTGGAGCAGACCGCCGCCTCGATGGAAGAGCTGACTGGCACCGTCAAGCAAAATGCGGACAATGCACGGCAAGCCAACCAGCTGGCGCAATCGGCCGCCGACGTGGCCGGCAAAGGGGGCAAGGTGGTGGCAGAAGTGGTCGATACCATGAGCTCGATCAATGCTTCGTCGAAAAAGATCGTCGATATCATCGGCGTCATTGACGCCATCGCCTTCCAGACGAATATTCTGGCCCTGAATGCGGCCGTGGAAGCGGCGCGCGCAGGCGAACAGGGACGCGGCTTTGCCGTCGTGGCCGCCGAAGTGCGCACCCTGGCCCAGCGTTCGGCCGGCGCGGCGCGGGAAATCAAGCAGCTGATCGGCGACTCCGTCGAGCGGGTCGACGCGGGCGCGCGCCTGGTCGATACGGCGGGCGCCACCATGCGCGACATCGTGGCCAGCGTGCACCGCGTGACGGACATCATGGGCGAGATCAGCATGGCCAGCGGCGAACAATTGTCCGGCATCGAGCAAGTCAATGCCGCCATCGTGCAGATGGAGCATGTGACGCAACAAAACGCCGCGCTGGTGGAACAGGCGTCGATGGCGGCGGCCAGCATGCAGCAGCGCGCCCAGCAGCTCTCGGGCACGGTGGGCATCTTCACCTTGGGCAATGAGGTGGCGCCCCCGCACGCGGCGCCGGCCATCAGCCTTGTCGCAGCGCAATACGCTACGCATGGCAAGGCGGCACCCGCCCTGACACGCTCACGCGCCCCTGCCGTTAGAGTTAGAGCGCGCCTGAAAGCCTGAGTTCCCCGCCTGCGTTGCCCGCTATAGCTGTTTGTACATGATGGTGGTGGCGTCCAGCCGGTCGCCGGCCGGCGCCAGCGCATAGGCGGGGATGCTGCCGGCCACCACGTAAGCGAGCGACAAGTACAGCGGTTCGGCATGGTCGCCGCTGCGCGTGTCCAGGGTCAGCAGGCTGCGCGGCAAGAGGCGCGCCTGTTCTTCCAGCGCCAGCATCAACTGGCGCGCGAGGCCGAGGCGGCGGTAAGCGGGCGCGACCAGCAGCTTGCGCACTTCGGCCCGATGCGCCTGGTTGGGATTGGTGTCCCAGTCCAGCTGCACGGCGCCGGCCACCCGACCATCGACTTCGGCCACCAGCAGCAGGCGCACGCCGCGCGTCACGGCGGGCAGCACATTATCCGTCCAGAACGCCTGGCTGGCCGCCACGTCGAAGGGCAGAATAAAACCGATGCTGGCGCCGTCGTGCACGCACGCCTGCAGCAGCGTGCCCAGTTCCGGCAAGCTTTCGAGAATATCGGTGGGCGAAAAATGGCGTAGCGAAGCAGACATGGTGGCCTCAGACAAGAAAGAGAAAATAGCGGGCGCCGCTGTCTGGCGGCGTGATAAACGCGCTGGCGCCCTGCAACTGGTAGCGCAGGCAATCGCCGGGCATTAAATCGTGCGAGCGGCCGTCGACGGTCACGTTCAGTTGGCCTTCCTGCAGCAACAGATGGTGTTCCATGCCGGGCCGGGGCGAGGCCGCGTAGGTGATCGTCACGCCCGCGCCCAGCTCGCATTCGAGCGCTTCGCCGGCCAGGGCGCGTGACGGGGGCGAGACGCAGCGGCGCCGAAAACCCGTGTCCGGGTCCGTCCACACGCTTTGCTCGGCCCGCCGCAGCAGCGGTGGAAAATCGTCTTCCACCATACGCAGCAGGCGCGACATGGCCAAGCCATACGCGGCGCACAGCTTGCCCAGCACGACCGTCGTCGGGCTGACCTCGCCATTTTCCAGGCGAGATAATGTCGCGCGGCTGACCTGGCTGGCACTGGCCAGCTGGTCCAGCGACCAGCCCCGCTCCACGCGCAACTGTCTTAATCGCGCGGCCAGACGTTGTTCCGTATCGTTCTCTGTGCTTAGCAAGTTTTCCATATGTGGGAAGTTATCCCATATATGGAAAACAATCAAGCCATGCGAGAAGCGTGGCGGCACAGTTCCAAGAAACCCGTTAAACGGGGCGAGAGTATTTTTTTAGACTGGCGTATCAGGTAAAAGTTGCGCTCCAGGGGCGGCAGCATGGTCTCCAGTTCCACCAGTTGCCCGCTGGCCAGCAGATCGGCCACCACGACCCGCGACAGGCAGGCGATGCCGAGACCGGCCGCCGCGCCATATTTGATCGCTTCCGAGTTGCTGAATTCGCCTGCGGCGCGCAGATAGTGCAGATATGGCACCAAGGCTTGCTCCACCGCTTCGCGCGTGCCCGAGCCCGCTTCGCGCAGCAGCCAGCCCGCCTGGTTCAGCTCCGCAAAGCTGAGCAAATGGTGCAGCTGCGCCAGCGGATGCGTGGGCGCGGCCACGATCAGCATCTGGTCCGTCAGCCACGGCTCGACCAGCAAGCCCGCTTCGTGGCACGGCCCTTCGATCAGGCCGATATCGACACGGAACTCCGCCACGGCGGCGGCGATGTCGGCCGTGTTGGCAATCGTCACTTGCGGGATGCTGCGCCCGTACTGCTGCGCCGCCTGGGCCAGGATCTGCGGCAGTAAATAGATGCCTATCGTCGTGCTGGCGCCGATCTGCAGGCTGACGGGCACGGACGGGTCGGCGCCCGCGAACTGGCGCTCGATGCTGGCGGCCCCGTCGCGCATCTGCCGCGCCTGCGGCAACAGCACGCGGCCATTGTCGTTGAGCAGCAATCGCTTGCCCACCCGGTCGAACAGTTGCGCGCCCAGCAAGGTTTCCAGTTCATTCAGGGCAGCGCTGGTGGCCGACTGCGACAGCGCAATGTGTTCGGCCGCCGCGCTGGTGCTGCCCGTGTCCGCCACGGCGAGGAAAATCTGCAATTGCCGCAAGGTCAAAGCCATCGAATCTACCCATCTATTAGGTTAAAGATACAAAAACAATCCGTTTTACCATTTAATCGGCGAACTGTACAGTCATGCCATACGAACCAGGAACCATGGAGTACGGCATGTCTTCTCTCACAACAAGCAACACAACAAGTTTCAGCGACCGCTATGGCCGCCTTCTGCCGGGCCTGCTGCTGAGCGGCGTCATCGCCTGGGGCGCCATTCAACTGGGCAAGCTGGAATGGATGCAAAGCCACGGCATGAGCGCCCTGACCCTGGCCATCATGCTGGGCATTGTGCTGGGCAACAGCGTCTACATCCGCCTGGCGCCCGCCTGCGGCGCAGGCGTGACCTTTTCCAAGCAGACCTTATTGCGTCTTGGCATCATCCTCTACGGCTTCCGCCTGACTTTCCAGGATATCGGCCAGGTGGGCCTGGCCGGCATCGCCATCGACGCGCTGGTACTGGCGTCCACGTTTGGCCTGGCGATGTTCCTCGGCACCACAGTGTTCAAGCTGGAACGCAACTGCGCCATTCTGATCGGCGCGGGCAGCTCGATCTGTGGCGCGGCGGCCGTGATGGCGACGGAACCCGTCGTCAAGGGCCGCAGCGAGGATGTCACCGTGGCGGTCTCCACCGTCGTGGTGTTCGGCACCATCGCCATCTTTTTGTATCCCTTGCTGTACCAGCTGAACCTGGGCTGGCAGGTGCTGGGCGCCACGCCCACGGCCTTCGGCGTGTATATCGGCTCGACCGTGCATGAAGTGGCGCAGGTGGTGGCGGCCGGCAAGTCGATCGGGCAGGAAGCGGCGAACGCGGCCGTGATCGCCAAGATGGTGCGCGTGATGATGCTGGCGCCGTTTCTCGTGATCCTGTCGGCGGTGCTGGCGCGCGGCAAGGCCAAGGCCGGTGGCCACGACAAGGCCACCAAGCTGGCCATTCCCTGGTTCGCCTTCATCTTTATCGGCGTGGTGGCCTTCAATTCGCTGGGCTTGCTGCCGGCGGGCACCGTCGCCACCATCACCGAACTCGACACGGCCTTGCTGGCCATGGCCATGGCGGCCCTGGGCTTGACGACGCATATGTCGGCCATCCGCCGCGCCGGCATCAAGCCCCTGCTGCTGGCCGGCCTGCTGTTCTGCTGGCTGATCGCCGGTGGCGCCGCCATCAACCACGTGGTCGCCAAGCTGTTTGCCTGAATGACGCTGAACCTGATGCAGGCGGGGGCCGCTGACGCGGGAGCCAAAAACTTCGTACAATAAGCGTGTTTTGACTCTCAATCCGGCTTCGGCCCCACCCAGGAATACCCATGCATCTCTCGAACTGGCTGCTTTTCTGCAGCGTCGCCCTGCTCGTCACGTTTTCTCCCGGCCCGGCCGTCTTGCTGGCCATCTCGAATGCCATCGCCGTCGGCCCGCGCCGCGCGATGATCAGCAGCATGGGCAATGGTTTTGGCCTGTTCATCATTTCCGGCGTGGCCATGGCCGGCATGGGCGTCGTGCTGGCCACCTCGGCCACCGCCTTCATGCTGCTGAAACTGGCTGGCGCCCTGTATCTGGTGTACCTGGGCATCAAGCAATGGCGCAGCAAGACCAGCATCGTGGCCGATGCGCCCGTGGCGCTTGGCGCGGCGAATCCAAATTCATTCTGGAAACTCTTCCGCCAGGGCTTGACGGTGGCGCTGACCAATCCCAAGGCCATCCTGTTCTTTTCGGCACTGTTCCCGCAATTCATCACGCCGGGCGAACCGGTCGCCATCCAGTTCACCGTGCTGACGACTTCGTTTGTCGCCTGCGCCATGCTGGCCCACTTGTTCTACGCCAACCTGGCGCGCCTGCTGAAAACCCAGCTGGCCACGCCGGGCCGCGCCAAGCTGTTCAACCGCATTTCGGGCGGCGCCTTCGTGCTGCTGGGCCTGAGCCTGCTGCGCTTGCGCGCCAAGGCGACGTAACTAGTCCTTTTCCGTCAAAAACGCCTCGATGCTGGCCGCCAGGGCCAGCGGCGTTTCATTCATCGGATAGTGTCCCGCACTGCCCAGCACCTCCAGCCGGGCTTGCGGGTACCACGCCAGATAGGTGCGGCGCATCAGGGTCGCATCGAAACGGGGGTCGTGCTCGCCCACCAGCGCCAGCAAGGGCAGTTTCGGCGCCGCCCGCATCACCTCCCCGCTGAAATCCGTGTCGCTCCACGCGAGGAAGTAGCGTGCGAACGCGGCCGGATCCGCACTTTCCCACGAGTATTGCGCCTTCCAGTCCAGCCAGCTTGCAGGCAAGCGCCCGCCCGTGCTGCGACCGATGATGGCGCGTCGCGCTTGCTTGCTGCCGCTGGCGTCGAGAAACAGCGCGCGCGCCGCCGCATCCATGCTTACGCCGCAACTGGGCACGGGCGCCACGGCCACCAGTTTGCGCAGGCGCAAGGGGGCCAGCAAGGCCAGCCGTTCCAGCGCCATGCCGCCCATCGAGTGACCGACCACGCTGAAGGTGGCGAAACCGAGCGCATCGGCCAGCGCCAGCGCATCGCGGGCGACCTCTTCCATCGAATACTCGCCCGCCGCGCCGCGCATGCCGCCATAGCCGCGATTGTCCATGAAGACATAGCTGAAAGCGCCGCCATCGAGGGCCACTTCCATCGGTGCAAATGCGTGCGCGTCGCCAAACCAGCCGTGCAGGACGATGACGGCGTGGGGACCATGGCCCACGCGATGATAGCTATTGTGCATATACACTCCCGACAAAAAGTGCATGGTAAGCGGCCAGCAAACGGCCCGCCTTCGATAGCAGGTCAAATACTGTAGAGTATGGGCCATGGATGATTTTTATACGGAAGTGCCGCGCCCCTTGATCGCCACTGCGCGCGACTATGCCCCCGGCGCCATTTTCCCCAGCCACAGCCATGCGCGCGGGCAATTCGCCTATGCGGCGCGCGGCGTCATCAGCGTGCACACGCCGCAAGGCAACTGGCTGGTGCCGCCGCAACGCGCTTGCTGGGTCCCGGCCCGGCTATCCCACGGCATGCGCATGCATGGCGCCGTGAGCATGCACAATGTCTTCATTGACGAGGCCGCCATCGCCAGGATGGGCTTGCCATCCGATTGCCAGGTGCTGGACGCCTCGCCGCTGCTGCGCCAGTTGCTGGCCGAGGCCGTGAGCGTGGAAGCCTTGTATGCGGAAGCATCGCGCGCCGGGCGATTGATGGCCTTGCTGCTTGATGAAATCGCCGCCATGGCGCCCCTGCCCCTGAGCGCACCCCTGCCCCAGGACGCCCGGCTGGCGCGCCTGTGCACGCAACTCTTGCAGCAACCCAGCCTGGACCGCAACCTGGACGCGATGGCGGCACAGGCGGGCATGAGCCGGCGCACCTTTACGCGGCAGTTCCGCACCCAGACGGGCCTGGGCTTTGCCCAATGGCGCCAGCAAGCGTGTCTGCTGGCGGCCATCACGCGCCTGGCCGAAGGGCAAGCCGTCACACGGGTCGCGCTGGACCTCGGTTATGCCAGCCCCAGCGCCTTCACGGCCGCCTTCCGCCGCGTGCTGGGACAGGCGCCCAGCGACTATCTGTCTAACTAGGCAATGATGGCGGCAATGCGCTGCGACAGCGCCTGCGCCAGTTTCTGCACATGGTAGCCATCGACAAAGCCATGGTGCGCCTGCGCGGAAAACGGTACCCGCATGCGGCCATCCGGCTGCACGGGGCCGAACTTGCCCCAGGTAAAGGTCGGGATATCGGCATCGCGGTGGCGGTAAATCGGGTGCTCGATGGCCGCCAGTTCCAGCCATGGCAGGCAGGTGATGAAGATATTGTTGCGCTGCTCGCGCTCGCTCTCTCCTTCGCCCGTATTGATCAGCGCGGAACTGGCTTCAGCGAAGCGCTTGGCTTCCAGGCTGCGTTCGATGAACAGGTCAAGCTGGTCCGTCATCGTAAAACGCGTGTAATTGAGGTTCTCGTCGCCATTGATGACGGTATAGGACGCGGGGAAATCGTCGATCCGGATCACTTCGCCCTGGTAGATGCGGTACATGAAGTTGTCGATCTCCCTGACCGTATTGAGCAGGCAAAACAGGAAGAAGTGGAACACGGGCAGGTTCCGTTCCTTGCACCAGGGCCGGAAGTCCGGCACGTCGAGCTGGAAATTGATGTTGACGAGAGGATTGTCAAACGCCCGGAACAAGTCATAGCGGTCGCGCCGCTTTTCAAAATTTTTCATGCGGCGAGTGTAGACGATGGGGGTACTGGCCGGCAAGTCACGCCGCATCGGCGCCGCCCTGCGCCAGGCCCCGCTGCACCTTCCACGCCAACGGCAAGGTCAGCAGCAATACGGCCGCCAGCGCCAGCAAGGCTATGGGCACGCTGGTATGGTCGCCCAGCGCGCCGAACAGCACGGGCGCCAGCGCACCGCCGCCGATACTGCCCGTGTAGAACAGAGCGAAAGCATGCTCGCGCTTGCCGGGCTCGGCCAGTTCCGGCACCGCGCCGTACAGCACGGACGAAGTGCCGTTCAGGGCCAGTCCCAGCAGGGGCAGCATGGCCATGATGCCGGCCAGCGGCAGCCACAGGGCCGCGACGATCAGCAGCGAGGTCATCGATTCCGTCAGCCACACGGTCTTCATCATGCCGATGCGCGCGCCCAGGTAGCCGCACAGCAGCTTGCCGAAGGCGCCGCCCACGAACAGCAGAGATAAGGCCACGCCGATGCCGGCCGTGCCCGCCCCCTTACTTTTCAGCAAGAATGGCAAGAAGGTGAGAAAACCCATGCGCACGGCGCTGTCCAGCGTGCCCGTGGCCAGCAAGGCACGAAAGCTTGCTTTGGAGCCGCTGCCAGTGATGGGTTTGGCCGCTGCCTTCTGGCTGGCCTGGATGTCATCCGGCTTGGGCAGCAGCCACCACAGCAAGCCGGCCGCCGCCAGCCCCAGCAAGCCCAGCAGCGAGACGCTGGCTTGCCAGCTGCACACCAGCAATAGCAAGCCCACCAGAGCGGGTATCAGGGTCTTGCCGATATCGCCGGCAAAGTTGTAGTGCGACAGTGCTTCCTTCACGCCGCCGCCTGCCTCGTGCGTGTCGGTGACGATGGACGAGGCCAGCGGATGCTGGGTACTGGCGCCCAGGCCGCCCAGCAGCAGGGCCACCAGCAGCACGGCCAGGCCGCCCGCCTGCCCGGCGATCAGGTAAGCCACGCCGGCCAGGGCCGTGCCGCCCACCAGCATGCGTTCGCGTCCCCAGCGCCTGGCCATGCGGCTGGCCAGCAGCTGGAAACCGGCCATCATGCCCGAGTAGGAACCGCGCAGCAGGCCCACCATGGCGTAACTGATGGCAAACTGCGCCTGCCAGATGGGCAGCAGCACATAGATCACGTCCGTCAAGCCGTCATGCACGGCATGCGCGCTGCAGGCGGCGAACAGCGAGCGGCGGCGGATCGATTTATCGGAGGGATGTGCTTCGTGGGACCGCGCGGCGGCGGACGGTTCGGTCATGACTGTGCATGCAAGAAATCAGGAGGCTGCCAGCTTACTACACATTGCATTGGCATCTGTGCCAACGCATGTTCCCCTTCAGAGGCGCGCCAGCTTGCGCTGCCGCATCAGGCCAAGCAGGGCAAGGCCGGCCACCAGCATGGCGTAGCTGGACGGTTCTGGCACTGCCGGTATGTCGATGCTGCGAACAGCGGTACCGTCCACGATATCGAAACCGCTGCCTATGCCGCTGCAGCCCTTGCCGCCGATGCGCGCGCCGTCGCCCGTCGACACATACGATGTGGCGGAAAAGAGCCCGCCGCAAGCGCTACCCACGCCCGTCACGCTGGTGCCCGCGCCCACGCTGACGTAATCCTTTGCCAGGATGGTGCCGATGAACTCCCCGCTGGCGCCCAGGCTCGTGTAGCCGCCACTGTTCCAGATGACGCTATTGCTGGCATCGGCATTGATCAAGACAATTTTCATCGCCGCGCCCGTGACCAGGTAGTCGTCGATATTGAACACCCAGGATTGATTGGAGCGGTTCTGTCCGTCCAGGGTCAGCGTGATGCCGGCCGTGGTGGACAGATTGGCCGCCGAAAACACGCCCGGATACAGCGTGGTGTCGAGCGTCATGGTCGTGCCCAGGGCGGTCCCCCGCCCCATGTTCTTCAAGGCGGCCTGCGCGGCGCCGACCTGCTGCGCATCGCTCTGCACGTTCGCCGGCAGCGCAGAAAGCGTGCCTGCACCATGGGTGATGCTGCTGGCGGACAAGGTGACCGCGCCCAGCGCCGCCACCTTGCCGGCCACGCTGGCATTGGCGCCGACGGTGGCGGCGCCGCCACTGAGCATATTGCCGCTCACGCTGGCATTGGCGCCGATGGTGGACGCGCCCAGGGAAAGCAGATTGCCGCTGAGCAGCGACGCGGCACCCATGGTGGCGACATCGCCCGAGACGATATCGCCCGTGACGGTCGAGTTGGCGCCGGTGGTCGCATAGGTGCGCGCAAACACGGAAGAACCGGCTAGCGACTGGCCAAACAGGGGCACGCCTTCGGCATGGACTTGCGCGGCAGTGCAGGCCAGCGTGACGAACAGCGCCAGCGTCGATGGAGGCAATTTCATGGGTTTCTTTTTGCGCAGCTTGCGCATGAATGGAGTGACGTGCATATCCGTGCATATCCCGGGCCATCATGGCCAACTTGAGAATGCACGGTCGTTTCGCGACAAGCGGCAGGCAGCAGAGGTGAAACACCTGAAACCATATCGTCGAATGCAGCAAGCCAGTACGATTGCGCGCAAGGGCCGATAGGCGGGGACGTGCCGCATGGGGATGGGCGGCGGGCGGTCAGCTGTTCCGATGGGCGGGTCACGCTGACAACGTGACGCATCGGAACTGGTAAATTGCTTAATCAAAATAGTACAGCGGCTATCGGTGATTAGCCAGTCAATTATTACCATGAGGAAATTTGTATTGTTTTCTGTCTCATTTCCTCCTGGCACAACCTTGCCCCGGTTTTGGCGCGCCATAAATACAGCGCCACGGGCGCCATGCCGTGGTATAAATGCCTGTACACCTTGTACCTTTTATCAGAGGCCAGCGCGACCATGACGTCCTCCAGCGAGACCCCGGGCCAGGCCGGGAAAAAGGCAGGCTGCAGCCAGTGCAGGGACGCCGGGCCACTGGGCTTCGATTTCACCTTTGCCTATCAACCGATCGTCGACCTGTCCACGCGCTCGATCTTTGGCCATGAAGCGCTGGTGCGCGGTCCCAACGGCGAATCGGCTTACTCAGTCTTGTCGCAGGTGAATGACGAAAACCGCTATGTGTTCGACCAGGCCTGCCGCGTGCGCGCCATCGAGGGCGCGGCCCGGCTGGGCATCGAGGAATATCTGTCCATCAATTTCCTGCCGAATGCCGTGTACCGCCCCGAAGCGTGCATCCAGACCACTTTAGCTGCGGCGCGCGAATACAATTTCCCCATCCGCCGCATCATCTTCGAGGTGACCGAGGGCGAAGAAGTGCGCGACCGGCCCCACCTCGTCAACATTTTTCATGAGTATCGCCGCTTCGGTTTCCAGACGGCCATCGACGATTTCGGTGCCGGCTACGCGGGACTGACGCTGCTGGCGGAGTATCAGCCGCACATCATCAAGATCGACATGGAACTGGTGCGCGGCATCGAGGCCAGCGCCCCAAGGCAGGCGATCGTCAGGGGCATCGTCGCCATTTGCAAGGAACTCAACATTCAAGTCCTGGCCGAGGGCATCGAAACGGCCGCCGAACGCGATTGCCTGAGGGAGATGGGCATCGACTTGATGCAGGGATATCTATTTTGCAAGCCGGCACTGATGGCCATCGGCGTGATCAATCCGGCAGCGTGGTGACCGGCAGTCACCACGCACCTATCTGTTCCCGCCTTACTTGCCCATCGCATCCTTCTTCATCTCGTCCTTTTTCATTTCATCCTTCTTCATGCCGTCTTTCGCCATGGCATCTTTTGCCATGCCATCCTTGGCCATGTGATCCTTTTTCATGTGTTTCTTGGCCATCGGCTTGTGCATGCCGTCCTTGTCCATCGCATCCTTGTGCATGGCGTCGGCCGTGGCAGGCTTGGCCATCGCGTCTTTCTTCATGGCGTCCTGGGCAAACGCGGCGCCCGACATGAGGATGGCGGAAGCGAGGATGGCGGTGAAGGTGGTGATCGTGGTTTTCATGATAAGTCCTTGTCTCTGGGTTAAATGGGCAAGTGCCCGGCACTGCAAAATACTGCTACTTGGGTTTGCTACGGGTGCTGCTAAAAGTGTTCAAGAACCGCCGAACCAGTTGTAGCCCTGATTCTCCCAATACCCTCCCGGATACGTATTCGTCACGAATATGGCCTGGATGTGCTTGGGATTCTTGTAGCCCAGTTTGGTCGGCATGCGCAATTTCATCGGATAGCCGTACTTGGGCGGCAATTCCTCGCCGTCATACGTCAAGGCCATGATGGTTTGCGGATGCAGGGCCGTGGCCATGTCGATGCTCGTGAAATAATCGTCGGCGCACTGGAAACCAATATATTTGGCCGTCGTGTCGGCGCCCACGCGCTTGAGGAAGTGGGAAAACGGTACGCCGCCCCACTTGCCGATGGCGCTCCAGCCTTCCACGCAGATGTGGCGCGTCACCTGCGTTTCCTGCGGCAGGGCGCGCAGCTGCGGCAGGCTCCACGGCTTCTTGTCGGCGATCAAACCGCTCAATTCCAGGCGCCAGGCGTCGCCATCGACCTCTTCCACTTCATCCTCGCCGTAATACGCGTTGAAGGGAAACGGCCGCGTGATCATGGAATCGGGATAAGTGGGCGCCAGTTTGTTCGGGTCAAACAGCCAGCCCTGCACCCGGTCATTCATGCACGAGACGGCCGTCAGCGCCGTTTCAATGCTGGACGGGTCGCTGGCGTTGCAGCCGGTCAGCAGCGACAGGCCGCCCAGGGTCAAACTGCGCTGCAGGAACAGGCGCCGCGATGGCTGCTGGATCTGGCGCAAGGCGTCGGCCAGCATGGCCTGGCCCTGCGCCGGCACGATGATGGTTTTTTTCATGATGGTCTCCTTTAACGTCCGCGCAGCATGGCGACCAGGGTGCGCGGCACCAGCGCCACCATCAGCAGGTGCACGCCGACAAAGCCCGTCAGCAGCGCCATGGCGATGAAATGCACGCGGCGCGCGCTCTCGTAGCCGCCCAGCAGCTCGCGCAAGAGGGGAAACTGCACGGACTTCCACAGCACCAGGCCGGACAGCACCAGCACGATGCAATCAAACATGACGAACAAATAGGCTGCGCGCTGCACCATGTTGTAGCGGCGCGGGTCCGCATGGGCCAGCTTGCCCTTCAGCGCGGCAAGGAAATCGGCCAGCAGCAGGCGCGGCGAGAGGGGAAAGAACTGGCGCCGCAGCCGTCCCGAGACGATATTGATGATGAGATACAGCAAGCCATTCGCCACCAGCAACCACATGGCGGCAAAATGCCATTGCAGGGCGCCGCCGAGCCAGCCGCCCAGAGTCAGCGCGCGCGGCAGCTCGAAGGGGAAAAATGGCGCCGCGTTGTAGATGCGCCAGCCGCTGGTGACCAGCAGCACCACGGCCACGGCATTGAGCCAGTGCGTCAGGCGCAGCCAGGCGGGGTGGATCACGCTCGTGGGTCCGTTCATCACAACACTCCCTTCGCGCAGGATGCCGTGCTGACGGCTTGCAGGATGGCGCTGCTGTCGGCCCGCTGCACGAAGGCCACCACTTGCAGCTGCTCGGGGCGCCAACTGGCGGGCAACTTGACTTCGCGGCGCAGCCGGGCGCGGCCTTGCGCCAACGCAACCGGCCCCAGCCACAGGCGCACGGCTGCATCGTGCTGCAGGGTGGCGCCCCGGTTTTCGCCGCGCAGCACGGTCGAGACGATGGCGCTTTCGCTGATGGCCACATATAAATCGCCGCCCGTCTGCGCGTCCGGTGCGCTGGCATCGGCTTCAATCACCAGTTTTCCGCCCGGCCCCGGCGTGGCGGACAGGCCGATAGCGACAGGGGCGGCGGTCGCATTGATGCGGCGGATGGCGGCCGGCAGTTGCGTATCCCAGCTGCGCAATGCCGCGCCGCCGACGAAAAACTGGGGCGTGTAAGCCACATGGCGCGGCTGGTGGCGCAGCAGCTCGGCCTGGCGGGCGTCGAATTGCGCCTGCGCCAGCGGGTCCGTCCAGCCGATCTGGTCCCAGTAGGTGACGTGCAAGGCCAGCGGCACGATCAGGCTGGCCGCGCCCGCCTCCTTGCGCAAGGCGCTCAGGCGCTGGTCGGCGGGCGGGCAACTGGAGCAGCCTTCGCTGCTATACAGTTCCACCAGCGCCGCCGTCTGCGGCCCGCTTTGCACGGCGCAGCGCTGGCCCGCTGCCACGCTCATGCTCAGGACGGGAAGTAGAAGTATTGCGAGGCGGTGCTTGATGTCCATGGTCTTTCACCGGTATATTAAATTAAGAAGCGTTGAATGAAGAAGCGTGCTTGCCTGTCAATTCGCCGCAGCATGCGGATTGGTTACAGCCACCTGCAAATAATTTGAGATTTATTTTTTTCAACGCCTGTCACCAAAGGCCTGCATGCAACGAATACCTGTAAGCGAACACCTGCATGGCACGGAATTGCGGCTGCATGGCTTGATGCTGCGTGGACTCGATGGCGATGCGACGGCGTATCGCAGTTTCTTGCAGGCAAGTAGTGCCCATTTGCGCGCGTTTTTCCGGCGCCGCCTGCAGCGCTGGCCGGACGAGGTGGAAGACCTGGTGCAGGAATGTTTGCTGGCCATCCACAACCAGCGCTTGACGTATGACACGGGCGTGCCGCTGACGTCGTGGATCCATGCGATCGCGCGCTACAAATTGATCGACTGGCTGCGCCGGCATGGGCGGCGCGAGGCGCAGCACCAGCCGTATGACGAAGAGGATGACACACAGCAACTGTTTTCCAGCGCCGATGCCGAGGCGGCCGAGGCCAGCCGCGACCTGGGCAAGCTGCTGGCCACCTTGCCGACGCAACAGCGCGACGCCATCGTGCATACCAAACTCGACGGCTGGTCCGTACGCGACACGGCCGCCGCCATGGACATTTCGGAAGCCAGCGTCAAGGTGGCCGTGCATCGCGGCTTGAAGGCGCTGGCGGCCAATTTAAGGATAGAGGGAAACGCACCATGAAAACCGATGACTTGATCGCCATGCTGGCCAGCGGCCCCGACGTGGCCGCCGCAGCGCCACCCGGCACGCACTGGCGCGCCGCAGGCACTGTGGGCGCTGGCCTGCTGGCCAGCGTGGCCCTGATGGCCATGCTGCTGGGCGTGCGCCCCAACCTGGAACAGCTGGCCCTGCTGCCCGACTTCTGGATCAAGGTGGGCTTTGTCGTCTGCCTGTGCCTGGCCGCCTGGCACGTCAGCCGCCGCCTGTGCGTGCCGGGCGCCAGCACACGCGCCCTGCCCCTGCTGATCGCCATGCCCCTGCTGTTGATGTGGGCGCTGGGCGCCATCATCCTGAACGAAGCGCCGCCCGAACAGCGCGCCGAACTGTTCTGGGGCGCCACCTGGCGCAGCTGCCCCTTGCTGATCGCCCTGCTCTCGCTACCCCTCCTGGCCGCCGTGCTGCGCCTGATGCGCCAACTGGCGCCCACGCGGCTGCGCCTGGCAGGCGCGGCTGCCGGCTTTGCCGCCGGCGCCATGGCGGCGCTCGTGTATTGCCTGCATTGCCCCGAGCTGGCGGCCAGCTTCGTCGGTTTCTGGTACGTGCTGGGCATGCTGGTGCCGACCGCCATCGGCGCGGTCCTTGGCCCCAAAGTGCTGGCCTGGTAAGCCAATGCCATCCTTTTCGAAGCAGTGAATCCGTTTTCTTCTCCCGTGCGTATAAGTCAGGCAGCCTGCAGTTTCTTGGACTTGTCTGTCAACGCAAACAAAAATCGGGAGAATCGAAATGTCTTTGTCACACTCGAAAACCGCACTGGGCGCCGCACTCCTGGGCAACCTTCTCGCCGTTTCCTTCACTTTGGCCATCGCGCCATCCGCCTACGCTTCCAGCCACCGCGAAGCGCCGTTCATCACGCAAAACCCCAAAGTCGACGCCACCGACTTCTATCTGTTCCGCAGCTATGAAACGGGCCGCGGCGCCTATACCACCCTGGTGGCCGACTATATTCCCCTGCAAGACGCCTACGGCGGACCCAACTACTTCGCCATGGACCCCAACGCCCTGTACGAAATTCATATCGACAACAATGGCGACGGCAAGGAAGACCTCACCTTCCAGTTCCGCTTCAGCAACACCATCAAGGATGGCCAGTTCACCGTAGGTGGCAAGAAAGTCTCAATTCCGCTCGTCATCAATGGCGGCGCCATCGATTCCGTCAACCCGCCGGGCCTGAACGTGCGCGAAACCTACAGCGTGACGCTGGTGCGGGGCGACCGGCGCACGGGCACGCGCAGCAGCGTCACCAACGCCACGGGCGGCGGCACGACGTTCGACAAGCCGGTCGACAATATCGGCAACAAGGCCATCCCCAACTACGCCGCGTATGCCGCGCAGCATGTGTATGCCGTCAACATTCCCGGCTGCGCCACGCCGGCGCGCCTGTTCGTGGGCCAGCGCAAGGACCCGTTCGTGGTGAACCTGGGCGAAACGTTCGATTTGATCAATATCAAGGCGCCAGCCACGGAATTTGCCGCCAATGCGGAGTCGGCTGCCAGGGACGACCTGGCCCGCAAGAACGTCACGGCCATCGAGATGGAAGTGCCGACCGCCTGCCTGACGGCCGGCAGCGACCCCGTCATCGGCGGCTGGACCACGGCCAGCCTGCGCCAGGGCCGTTTGCTGAACCCGGCGCCGGGCGGCACCGCAGCGTCGAAGGAAGGCGGCGCGTGGGTGCAAGTGTCGCGCCTGGGCATGCCGCTGGTAAATGAACTGGTCATCGGCCTTAAGGACAAGGACCGCTTCAACGCCAGCAAGCCGTCGGGCGATGCGCAATTTGCCGACTACGTCACCAACCCGACGGCGCCAGCGCTGGTGGAAGTGCTGTTTGGCTCGGCAGGCGCCAAGGCGCCCACCAACTTCCCCCGCAACGACCTGGTGGCCACCTTCTTGACGGGCATCAAGGGCGTGAACCAGCCAGTCACCGTGACAGCCTCGGAAATGCTGCGCCTGAATACCTCGATCGCCCCCACCGCCGTGGGGTCGCAAAAGCGTCTGGGCGTGATCGATGGCGATAATGCGGGCTTCCCGAACGGCCGCCGCCCTGGCGACGACGTGGTCGACGTGGTGCTGCGCGTGGCCATGGGCAAGCTGTGCACCTTGAACATCGGCTGCGCCCCGGCCGACGCGCCCGCCGGCGCCCTGCATTTCACGGACGGCGCCTTCCTCGATGAAACCTTCTTCACGGCGGGTTTCCCTTACCTGAAAACCCCCGTGGCCGGTTCGCCACAGCTGTAACCAGGAGAACGCGATGAAAAAGCTCTATGCATGCAGCGCCCTGGCGCTCATGGCCTTGCTGGCCGGCTGCGGCGGCGGTAGCAGCCACGGCGACGATAACGGCAACGGCGGCACCACGCCGCCCCCCGTGGTCTTGCTCGACGCCTTCTTTGTGGCCGTCAGCAACGTCATTGTGACCAGCAGCGATGACAAGGATGGCGTGGCCATCGACGCCATCATGGCGACGTCTCCGGAAGACACGGAACCGGTGCCGCTGTAAGCCTCCGCAGGCGCCGGCAGTCTATCCCCGGCGCCCGCGCTGTTCCACTCCACCGTACACGGCGTCCACCATGAAAACACCGATTTCCCTGCTGTGGGCCTGCCTGCCCCTGCTGGCCCTGGCCGCGCCCTACACGCCGAAAGATGGCAGCGCCGTCATCGAACAGCTGCCGCGTCGCGCCGATGCCACGCAGAGTGAGCTGCGCGGCCTGCGCCAGCAATTGAATGCCACGCCACAAGACCTGGCCCTGGCGGCAAGCCTGGCGCAGCGCTACATCGCCCTGGCGCGCAGCGAAACGGACCCGCGCTACCTGGGCTATGCGCAAGCGGCGCTGGCGCCCTGGTGGCGGCAAACGGCACCGCCCTTGCCCGTGCGTTTGCTGCGCGCCACCATACTGCAAAGCACCCACCAGTTCGGCTTCGCCCTGCAGGATCTCGACGCCATCATCGCGCAGCAGCCGCAAAACGCCCAGGCCTGGCTGACGCGCGCCACCGTCCTGACCGTGCAGGGCGACTACAAACAAGCCACGGCGGCCTGCGCGCGCCTGTCGGCCTTGACAACGCAGCTGGTCACCGTCACCTGCCTTGCCAATATTGCCAGCGTCACGGGCCGCGCCGCCAGCAGCGAACGTTTGCTGGACCTGACCCTGCGGCGCAGCGCCGGCACGGCGCCCGAACTCGATAGCTGGGCCCTGACCCTGCTGGCGGAAATGGCCACGCGGCGCGGAGAATTCGGGCTGGCCGAGGCGCGCTACCAGCAAGCGCTGGCGCAGCAGCCGCGCGACAGCTATCTGCTGGGCGCCTACGCGGACTTCCTGCTCGACCAGCAGCGCCCGCAGGACGTCGTCAAGTTATTGAAAGACCAGCAGCGCATCGACGCCCTACTGCTGCGTTACGCGCTGGCCCTGCAAGCGCTGCCCGGCCGGCAGGCAGCGTTCCTGGCTGCAAAAGCGGAACTGGCGGCCCGCTTCCACGCCGCCATGCAGCGTGGCGACACCGTGCACCAGCGCGAGCAAGCGCGTTTCGCCCTGTTCTTGCAACAGGATGCGCCCGCGGCCCTGCGACTGGCGCAGCAGAACTGGGCCATCCAGAAGGAAGTGCCCGACATGCGCATCGTGCTCGAAGCGGCCCTGGCCGCGCGCAATGACGGCGCAGCCCAGCCAGTGCTGGCCTGGATCGCGGCCAACGGCGTGGAGGACGTGGTCCTGCAGCGGCTCGTCAGGCAGCTGGGGCCGCAGGCTGGGCAGAAACTGAGTGCCGCAAAGAAAGCAGGTGTGCTGTGAAGCGCTGCCTGTTCATCCTGTTGCTGTGCGCCTGGCTGGCTCCCGCGCAAGCCCACAAGCCCAGCGACAGTTATCTGAGCCTGGCGGTGCACGACCGGCAGATCGAGGGACAATGGGATATCGCCCTGCGCGACCTCGATTTCGCCATCGGCCTCGACGGCAATGGCGACGGCGCGCTGACCTGGGATGAAATCCGCGCGCGCCACGCGGCCATCACCGCCTACGCGCTGCAGCGCCTGCAAGTCGCCAGCGACCAGGGCGTCTGCCCCTTGAAGGCCGTCGAACAGCTGATCGACAGCCACACGGACGGCGCCTACAACGTGCTGCGCTTTCGCGCCGACTGTCCCGGCGGCGGCGCGCCAGCCAGTGTGAGCATCGGCTACACCCTGTTCGCCGACCTCGACCCGCAGCACAAGGGCCTAGTAAAAATCAATAGCGGCGGCACCACGCAAACGGCCATCTTCGATCCGGACAGCCCCCGCCAGACGATTTCGCTGGCCGCGCCGGACCGCCTGGCGCAGTTCGGCGCCTACGTGAAGCACGGCATCTGGCATATCTGGATCGGCTACGACCATATTTTATTTCTGCTGTCCCTGCTGCTGCCGGCCGTGCTGCTGCCCGGCTTGCGCGAGCAGCAGCAGGGCTTGAAGGCGGCGTTTGTCGACGTGCTGAAAGTCGTCACGGCGTTCACACTCGCCCATTCCATCACCCTGAGCCTGGCCAGCCTGTCCGTGGTGTCCCTGCCCTCGCGCTGGGTGGAGTCCGCCATCGCCGCGTCCGTGATCCTGGCCGCGCTGAACAACCTGCTGCCCCTGTTCCGCGGCAAGCGGCCCGTGGCTGCCTTTGCCTTTGGCCTGATCCACGGTTTCGGTTTTGCCAGCGTGCTGCGCGACCTGGGCTTGCCGCAGGGTTCATTGCTGGCCAGCCTGCTGGGCTTCAACGTCGGCGTTGAAATCGGCCAGCTGGCCATCGTCGCCGCCTTTTTACCCGTCGCCTGGCTGCTGCGCAAGACCTGGCTGTACAGGCAAGTGCTGACCGTGGGGTCGCTGGCGATTGCCCTGGTGGCGTGCGTGTGGCTGGTCGAACGGCTAGCCGATATCAAGCTCATCAGCGCATGAGCGCATGCCGATTCAAGGGAAGCCGATAAATCCTTCTGGCACGGCCTGCGTCAACCACACGCCATTGTCGGACACATAAAAGATGTGGCCCTGTGCCTGCATGGCAGCCGCATCCACCGTCAGCACGACGGGCTTGCCATGGCGCGCCCCGACGGCCACGGCCGTTTCGTGGTTGGCAGACAGGTGCACATGGTTGCGCGATCCCGACAGCAAGCCGGCAACGCGGATCGCCTCGACAAAGCGGCTAGCCGTGCCGTGGTACAGCATGGCGGGCGGCGTGGCGGGCGGCAAGCCGATGTCGACAGTGGCCAACGAGTGCCCCTGGTTGGCGCGGATGCGCAAGCCGTCGTCGCTGATGGCGTAGCGGGTCTTGCTGTCGCGCGCCACCACGTCATCCAATTGTTCACGGGAAATATGTCGCCCATGCTGGGCAGCGCGCGCCAGCAGCTGGCCGATGTCGGCCCAGCCCTGGGCATCGAGTACGAGGCCGATTTTTTCTGGCGCGTGGCGCAGTATGAGGGAAAGAAATTTACTGGTATTTACTAGCTGATCTGTCATGCCGCAGTCTACCGTTATCAGAACGCATATGACAAGGTCAGGCGCGCGGAACGTGGCTCCACCGGATGGAAATGCCGGTCGCTCACCCCATCCGCCGCCTCGCCGGGCAGGCGCGAGGCATAGTAGTAATCGATGTCGCTGGCGCGTTTATTCAACAAGTTGAACACGTCAAGCGACAGCCGCGTCCTGCGGTTGAGCTGGTACGCGAGACGCGCATACGCCAGGGTCGTCGAGGCGGAGCGCACGCTATTGTCCTCGATCAAGGGACGGGGACCGAAATAGCGCAGCTGGAAGGCGCCCGACCACGGCCCCCGGTCCGTCACCGTCACGCCAAACGAAGCCACCTTGTCAATCGAGCCGGGAATGAACTTGCCGGCCGGATCATTTTGCGTATAGCGCGAGCGCGAGGCGGCCAGGTCCAGGTCGAATTGCAGCCAGGGTGCGGCAATGTAATGGTTGTTCCACTCGATGCCATGGCGGCGGCTGGCGCGGCTGGGCTGCGTTTCGCCCGCGTCGCCGACGAACAGCAGTTCGGATGCAAGATCGAGGCGCCACAGGGCCAGCGAGCTTTGCAGGCCCGGCAGCCATTCCGTGCGCGCGCCCAGCTCCATGCCCTTGGTCGGCACCAGAGGCGTGACGGGAGCCGATGATGTGCCATCGGGCAAGCGCGTCTGCGTCGTGCCCCGCGCATCGTTGCTATGGAATCCCTTGCCATAATTGACGAAAAACTCCGTCCTGCGCCACGGCCCGAGTATCAATGACAGCTTCGGCGACACCACATGGTCCTGGGCCGCGCCGCTGTTGCCCTCCACGCTGCTGTCGACCTTGAAACGGTAGGCGTCATAGCGCAAGCCCGCCACGGAACGCAGCCACGGCAGCCATTGCACGGTGTTTTCGCCATACACGCCGATGCTGGCCTCGCGTACGCGGTCTTCGCGCACCGTGCTTTGCCGCACCCGCTCCACCGTGCTGTACAGGCCCACGGGCGACAGCCGGTCGACACGTGCCTGCACGCCAAGCTTGTTGCGCAGGGGCAGGCCGAACAACTGCGTGTTCCAGCTTTCGCTGGCGTTCACGCCCGCCACCGTGCGCCGCTCGCTTTGCTGGAACTGGTCGCCTGCTGCCGGCTTGGCCAGGAAATACGTGAAATCGCTGTTGAGTTCCAGCTGCGAGCGGATCAGGTATGCATCGAGCTCGAACAGGCGGTTTTGCGTACGCTGGCGCATGGCGTAGGACAGGCTGGTGCGCGACGTATCTCCGCCGTCGCTGGGCGCCAGCGAACCAAAACGGCCGATCTGGCCGGATTCCACGGCGCGCAGCGGTACCTGGTCGGTGGCGTTCCAGCTATTTTTGTACGCCATGGCCGTCACGCTGTAGCCATTGTCTGCCGTGCCCTGGCTGTAGCGCAGCACGCCGCTGTATTTACGCACGTTTTCCGGTACGTCCCAGGGACCGTTATTGCGGTTCACTTCCAGGCCATACAGCAAGGTACCTTGCCCCGCAGCAACCGAATCTGCCACGACGCCGCGCACATAGCCATGCTGACCAACGGACACGCTGGCCTGCCCTTGCGGCAATCTGTCAGCCAGGCGGATGCGCGCAGCACCGGCCGAGGCGAAATCGCCTTCGCTGGCGAAATACGGCCCCTTCTTGTAGTCGATGCGCTGCACCAGTTCGGGAATGAGGAAATTGAGGTCGGAATAGCCTTGCCCGTGCGCATGCGTGCGCATGTTGACGGGCATGCCGTCGACGTAAGTGGCGAAATCCGTGCCGTGGTCGAGGTTAAAGCCGCGCAAGAAATACTGGTTGGCCTTGCCGTCGCCGCTGTGCTGGGTGACGATCAGCCCCGGCACGAATTCCAGCAACTCGCCCGTGCGCAAGGCGGGCCGGTTGACGATCAGCTCGTTGGTGATGACGCCCTGGCTGGCCGCGTCCGAGGTGCCGACGGCATTGTCGTAGTGACCCGTCACGCGCACGGTGTGCGACTCATCAGTTGATGCTGCGGCCTGCGGCGTGGGCACGGACAGCAGCGCCAGCGCACAAGCTGCCAGCTGTTTGCGTTTTATCAATGGCATGGCGTCTCCCCTTTTTATGATGTCAGTACAGGCTCCTGCGGAATATATACGCGGCAGGCAGGCTGCCTGGATTCAGTTTTTTGAAGGAGCGAGCGTGGACCTGAACGACAGCAGCGGCAAGGCGAGCAAAACCGCCACGGCGGCCGTGCGCAAGCGCGACGTGCTGCCGTATATCCTGCTGTTCATCTTGCTGGCGGGCTTGCTGGCCGTGCTGGCGGGCGCCCTGCTGCCGCCGTACTACCACGCCGTGCCGGCGCTGCTGTGGAGCCTGGGCTTTTGCGTCAGCGGCATGCTGCTGGGCTTTTTGTTCGGCATCCCGCGCAGCCTGCCATCGGGCACCGTCAACGCCGCGCCGCCCGACGAGCGGGCCAATGGCAAGGGCCGCCCTCCGGACGAGCCACCGGCTGCGGGGGCCGATGCGGTGGCCAGCAATACCCTGTTTTTGGGCACGCCCACGCCCATGGAAATCAATTCCAACCTGGTGGAAGTGTCCGACTGGCTGACGAAAATCATCGTCGGCGTGGGTTTGATCGAGCTCAAAAGCCTGCCCGGCAGCGCGCGCAGCATGGCCGCCTTCATCGCGCCCAGCCTGGCCGTCGATGCGCCCACGGCCATGGCGGTGGTGGGCGGCATCATGCTGTTCTTTTCCGTGCATGGTTTCCTGATCGGCTACCTGCTCACGCGCATCTACCTGTCCATCATGATCAAGCGTGCCGACAGCCTCGTCAAAAATGAATCCGTGCGCCTGGAAAGCGGCAAGGAAATCGAAGTGACGGAACTGAGCCGTTTGCAGCAAAAGTCGCTCGACGACATGCAGGAAGCCGTCACGCAGCTGTTGCTGGCCCATCCGCCCGATGGTGGCGCCGCCGTCACGGCCCTGGCCGGCGTGCCGACGGCGCAAAAGCCGTCCAGCCTGGTGCTCTGGCTGGACGACCATCCGCGCAACAATACCTTGCTGGTGGAGCAACTGGAGCGGGAAAACATCAAGGTGGAGCAGGCCGTGTCGACCAGGCAGGCGCTGGCCATGCTGCAACAGAAGCACTATGCGCTGTTCATCACGGACATGGCCAGGGTGGAAAACGGCCGCAGGATCAAGGATGCGGGCGTGCGCACGGTACGCGAGGTGCGGCAGGTGCAGCCGGAGCTGCCCATCATCGTGTATTGCAGCAAAGATACGGTCGCCAGCTACGGCACGGAAGCGGAAACGGCCGGCGCCCGCTTCATCACCACCTCGGGCACCAGCCTGCTGGCGGCAATCAACAAGCTATTGCACGAGGCACGCGGGGATGGCGCTCAGCCATCGGCACAGGCGTAGCTGCCCACGTAATGCAGCGAACTGCGCTGCGGGTGCGCCAGTTGATTTGGCGCAAACACGCACACGCTCGTATCGGCCAGCACGCTCTGCGCGTCGGCGCAGGCCTGCGCCAGCCAGCTGTCGCCATATGACACGCCGTCGAGCAACTGCGCCAGCGGCGCGGGCGACGCCAGCATGGCGCTCTCGATGCAGGCGGGCTCGTACTGCGTCAGGCCCGTTTCCAGGAAGAATGGCGACGCTACTTCATCGCCATCTTCCGTGTACGTGGGCGCCAGAAAGGCCTGCAACGCTTCCCGGCTGGCGAAGCGGCCGCTGCAGGTGAAGACGTGAACCATGGGCAAAGTATGGGCCAACTACAGTTTCTCCATCTTTTGCCGCACGGCCGGCGCCGTCGAGGCCGCAGGCGCCAGTTCCAGATACGTTTTGTATGCGGCTTTCGCCTTGGCCGCATCGCCCGCCTTGGCATACGCATCGCCCAGATTCAAATAGGCGATGGCGCGCGACGGGTCCATCCTGACCGTGTTTTCAAACCAGCGCGCCGCTTCGCGGTACTTTTCCTGCTTGTAGAAGACAAAGCCCAGGTTGTTGGCCGCCAGCGCGAAGTCGGGACGCAATTTCAGCGCTTCCGTAAATTGCGCTTCGGCTTGCGCGTACTGTTTCTCCTTGTACAGCTGCAAGCCACGGTCGTTGGCGCGTTGTGCCAGCTGGCGCGCGGAAGTGGGCACGGCACCCGGCGTGACGATCTTCTGTTCCCCGCCCTGCAAATCTTTCACCGTCACGCTGGCCGCTTGCGGCTTGGCGTCGAGCTTGCTGTTCAGGGCGATCGCTTCCGTCGACAATTGCGTCGTGTTCGGGCTGAGGAATTCTGTTTCGCCCGGCAATTCGAAGACGAAATCGCCCCCTTCCGAGCCGGGCAAGCTGCCGAACGCGGGCGTCTGGTTCGACACGCTGGAGACGGCCGGCGCCACATACGCCGCCAGTTCCGTCGCCGTGATCAGGCCGTCGCCGTTCAGGTCGCCCTTGCCCGCCAGACCTTGCAGCAGGGTCCACGTGAACACGGAGTGGCCGTTCGGCCCGCCGTCGGCCACCAGCTGGTCACCGCCGCCGGCCGTCAGCATTTGCCGGCCGATGCGCCTGGCGTTATCGCGCAGGAAAGAGCTGGAACCGGCGCCACGGGTCAGGCCCAGGCCGCTGTAGCAGGCATCCATGACGAAGAACGCGTGCTTGGCCGTCAAGGACTCCGCGATATTCTGGATTTCCGTCATCGGAATCGCATCCGTGGCGAATTGCGCCGGGTCGGAGTCAAATGGCACGATATAGCCCAGGTCGCGTCCCGAACTGAGCTTGCGCGTGGCGCCGTGGCCGGCGAAAAAGACGAAGATGCGGTCATTCTTTTGCACGCCGCCATGCGCCAGCTTGTCGTGGAAGGCGGCCAGGATGTTGTTGCGCGTCGCTTCGCCATTCTTCAGGGTCACGACGCGTTCGGGCGCAAACGCGAATTTCTCGATCAGGGTTTCGCGGATGCCTTGCGCATCGCGCACCGCATATTGCAGTTTTGGCCACTTGGCATAATCGTCGATGCCGATCACGACGGCCCAGGAGTTCGCATAGCCCGTGGTCACGGCCACTTTCTCGGGCGCGGGCGCCGTGCTTTTCGCCACCTGGAAGCTGGTGCCATCCCAGCCCGCGAACTGATAGCCTTCGGCGATCAGCTTGTCGAGCACGGCCGGCAAGGCTTTCACCGTGCGCTCGTGAATGTCGTGGAACAGGACGATGCCGCGCCCCGCCTTGTCGACGGAGGCCAGCACCCGGTTCGTGATGGAACTGGGTACGGGGTCGGCCCAGTCCAGCGAGTCGATATTCCACATCACGGATTTCAAATGGGCATCGGCCAGCGCGGCCATGCCTTCGCTGTTGCGCGCGCCATACGGAAAGCGGAACAGTGCGGCCCGCTCCGGGCTGATGGCTTTGAGTAAAGTGTCGGTGCCGAGGATTTCGCCTTTCAGCTTGTCGCCCGTCTGCTTGGACAGCTGTGCGTGGCTGAAACTGTGGTTGCCCACGGCATAGCCCTCTTGCATCAGCTTGCGGCTCACTTCCGCACCCGCACCCAGCTTGGCGTGACCTTCCGCGTCGAGCGAACCGAGGTTGCGGCCCACGTTGAAAAACACGGCCGGCACGCCATATTGCTTCAGGATGGCGCTGATCTCTTCCGTGTAGCGGCGGTGCGGGCCGTCGTCGAAGGTCAGCACGATGGTTTTCTTCGGCAAGCCCAGGCCGAAGATTTCCGCCTCGTCCTTCTTTGGCACCGGCTTGGCTTCCGGGACGGAACCTGCTGGCGGTAGCGCATACGGCACGACGATGCCGTTTTCCTTCAGAATCTGCTCGCGGCTGTAGAGCTTTTTCAGCTGCGCCACGTAATCGTCCCAGCGTTCGCGCTTGAGTTCAATGGAACGCTGGCCCAGGTTGCCGAAGATTTGCCGGATTTCCTTTTCGTAATTGCGCTCGATCTCGCCCAGCGCATCGAGGTCTTCGGAAATGCGCTTGTGCAGCTTGATCGCCGGCAAGGACGAATCCTTGGCCACGTCGGCCAGCATGCTTTGCAGCAGTTCGCGGAAAGCCAGGCGGTCCGCGTCGTACAGACCGGGGTCCGATTCGATATACGTGAGCAGACTGTCGAGTGCTTCGAAGCGGCCCGGATTCGTGGGCGCCGTCAATTGATCCAGCGCAAGGTCGAGCTTGGCGATGCGTTCCTGGTTTTCATGGAACAGCGCCTGCCCCACTTTACGGGCTTCGTCGCGCGCGCCTTCCGGCAAGCTTTGCTCGTCGGCCAGCAGCACGATAATCTTGCGGAAATTGCCCAGCAAGTCGCGGAACTGGCTGGCCACGGCGGCCGTATCGACGGCGGATTGGGGCGCGGCGGCCGGGCTGCCCGAGGCGGGAGCGCCCGGCGTGGCGGTAGCGGCGGGCCGCGTATAGGTATAAATGCCGGCCCCAGCGGCGAGTGCCACGACGACGGTGGCGGCGATCTTGATCGGCTTGGAAGTCACAGACTTATTTTTCCCTTCAACTACGGAGTAAGGCGGCGCACGTGCGCCGACAGTTTCTTGTTCCGTAATTGTAGAGCACGCCTGGCAAAATGGGCCGTACGATTATTGCCAGGCAGCCAAGCGCTTACAGCGGGTCCGGGTCGAAATGCTTGCGCAAGCCTTGCCAGCACGCGAAATAGTCGTTTTGCAGCAGGCCGCCGTCCAGCGCGAACGGCGTGGGTTTGAGGATGGTGCGCGTCTCGAACATGAAGGCCATGGTATCGCCCACCTTCGCGGGCGCGGAAGTATCGCTGTGCGAGGCGCGTTCGAACGTTTGCGCATCGGGGCCGTGGCCGGACATGCAGTTGTGCAAGCTGGCGCCGCCCGGCACGAAACCGGCCGCCTTGGCGTCGTACACGCCGTGGATCAGTCCCATGAATTCGCTGGCCACGTTGCGGTGGAACCACGGCGGCCTGAACGTGTGTTCGGCGGCCAGCCAGCGTGGCGGGAAGATGGCGAAGTCGATGGCGCCCAACAGCGGATTTTCGCTGGGCGCTTGCAGCACGAGGAAGATCGACGGGTCCGGATGGTCGTAGCTGATCGAGCCGATGGTGTTGAAGCGGCGCAAATCGTATTTATAGGGTGCGTAATTGCCATGCCAGGCCACCACGTCCAGCGGTGAATGGTCGAGCGTCGTGCGCCACAAATGGCCGCCGAACTTGGCCAGCAATTCGCATTCGCCATCGATGTCTTCATACGCCGCGTGCGGCGTGAGGAAATCGCGGGCATTCGCCAGGCCGTTCGAACCGATGGGTCCCATGTCGGGCAAACGGAAAGCCGTGCCGAAGTTTTCGCACACATAGCCGCGCGCCTGGCCGTCCGGCAGGGTCACGCGGAAGCGCACGCCACGGGGAATCACGGCGATTTCCTGCGGTTCCAGTTCGATCAAGCCCAGTTCCGTGGCAATCGCCAGCCTGCCCTCTTGCGGCACGACCAGCAATTCGCCGTCGGCCGAGTAAAAGAAGCGCTGCATGGAACAGTTGGCCGCATACACGTGGATGGCGCAGCCACTCATCGCTTCGGCGCTGCCATTGCCGGCCATCGTTTGCCAGCCGTCGATGAAGTCGACCGGCGTGCTGCTGTCGGGCAGCGGCAGCGGGTCCCAGCGCAGCTGGTTCGGCGGCGTGGGGGGCATGGCATGGAAATCGCTGACGATGCGGACATTTTCCAGCAAGGTAAACGGCGGATGCTGGCTGGCGGGACGGATGCGGTACAGCCAGGAACGCCGGTTCTGCGCGCGCGGCGCCGTGAAGGCCGTGCCCGACAATTGTTCCGCATACAGGCCCAGGGGCGCCTGTTGCGGCGAATTTTGCCCCTGCGGCAAGGCGCCGAGAACAGCTTCCGTGGCAAATTCGTTGCCGAAGCCGCTTTGGTAGCCGGCGCCTGTCATGCGCTCTCCGCCAGGCCGTCGGCCGCGTCGCGCAGCAAGCCCTGCACCACGTCGGCCTTGCCGATGGCGCCCATGGCCAGCAGGGCGAAGCGGGCCAGGAACAAGGGCGAACGCTGTTCGCCCAGGCCGCCCATGGTGTGGCACAGCTCGGTGTAAAGATTGTCCAGTTCGATGTCGGTCATGTTGTCTCCTTGTTACTTTGATTGGCCGATGCCGGCCGCCGCCAGCGCTGCCGCCACCTGCCCCGCCCGCACCTGCCGCCAGCGGCCCAGCACGTGGCCGTCCGGACGCACGAGGTAAAACGTGCCGGGCTGCGCGTCAAACAGCGAGAATACCTGCGACGTGTGATCCCAGGCGCCCCCTTGCGCCCCGCTGCGGCTGATCGCCACGGTACTCAACGGCAACGTATCGCCCAGCGCCAGCAGTGCGGCTGGCACGGCCCCATCCTCGCTGAAATACAGGCCCGTGAAAGCGCCAGCGGCGCACCGCACCAGATCGGTAATATACCCCGCTTCTTGCCCGCCGTTGTGCGGCAGCGCCAGCGGACACTCGGGCAAGACCGTGCCCGGCGCGGGGCCCGCCGTGAACATGTCCGCCTCAGGCGCGTTCAACGGCGACTGCGCATACGCGATGGCGCTGGTCTGGCGCGGGTTGATCAGCGAGCGCACGTGCGCATGCTTGCCCGCCAGACCCAGCACGGCCGTGCGCATCAGCTCGAAGGCGAAGGTGGGTGGCGCCATGAATTCCGTGCTTTTCGTGCCGTGGCGTAGGTTTTCACGGGCGGCGAACACACGCTCGTCCGAATAGCTGTCCAGCAAGGCCTGCGGCGCCTGGCCCTTGACCACGTAGGCCAGCTTCCAGGCCAGATTGTCCGCGTCGTCGATGCCGGAATTGGCGCCGCGCACGCCGAAGATGGGCACCAGGTGGGCCGCATCGCCGGCGAACAGCACGGGGCCGTGCCGGTACTTGTCCAGCGTCAAGGCGTTGGCCTTGTAAATGGTGATCCACACGGGATGCCATGGCGCCGTTTCGCCCATCATGGCCAGCAGGCTGTCCACGCGCGGCGCCACATTTTCCAGCAGCACGGCCGCCTGCGCATCCTCGTCGTCGCGCAACTGGTAATCGATGCGCCAGATATCGTCCGGCTGCTTGTGCACCAGCACGGTCGAGCCGGGATTCGACGGCGGGTCGAAATACGCGAGGCGCTCCGTCGGGCGCTCGCTCTTCAGGTGGATGTCGACGATCACATAGCGCCCTTCATAGCTGGTGCCTTGCAATTTGAGGCCCAGCGCCTCGCGCACGGCGCTGCGCCCGCCATCGGCCGCCACCAGCCAGTCCGCCTCGATTTGGTAGGTTTCATCGGGCGTGGCGACCGTGACCGTGGCGCCATCGGCGCGCTGCTGCACGCCGGTGACCCGCGTTTGCCAGCGGATATCGATCAATTCCGGCTGGCGTTCGGCCGCATCGAGCAGGAATTGCTCGATATGGTATTGCGCCAGGTTGACCATGGGCGGCAATTTCTGGTTCGCGTCTTGCGGCATCGTGAAGTGCAGCACTTCCTCGTCGCGGTAAAAGCTGCGGCCGCCCGCCCACGGCAAGCCTTTGCTGATAAAACCGTCGAGCGCGCCCAGACGGGCGATGATTTCCAGGCTGCGCCGCGAAATGCAGATGGCGCGGCTGCCCGTGCAGACGCCATCGTCCGCTTCGATCAGCACCGAGCGCACGCCGTGGCGCGCCAGGCCCAGGGCCGTGGCCAGGCCCACAGGGCCGCCGCCGACGATCAGCACCGGGACATGCTGCGTGCCGGCACCGGCAGGTTTGCCGGGTGGATACACCTTCGGCACATGGGGATAAGGGTGGAATGTATCGCTCATGATGCTTCCTTTTTAATAATTGTTTTGCCGCCGCGGGCGATGGGCAGGGTCAGCACGATGGCCGCGCCCACCACCAGCAGCACGCTGGCGTACAGCAAGCCCGTGGCAAAGCTGTGCGTGACATCCTTCAGCCAGCCCACCACGACGGGGTTCAGGGCCGAGCCGATATTGCCCGTCGCATTGATGACGGCGATGCCGATGGCGCGCGCACCCAGGCTCAGGGCCCGGTCCGGCGTGGTCCAGAAGACGGACATGGCCGTGTAGGCGCCCGTCGAGGCCATGCACACGCCCAGCAGTTGCAGCACAGGATTGGCGGAATACGCGGTGAACAGCCAACCAAAGGCCGACAGCAGCATGGGCCAGACGATGTGCCAGCGGCGTTCCTGCAGGCGGTCCGAGCGGCGGCCCCAGGCAATCATGCCGATGACGGTACACACTTGCGGAATGGCCGCCAGCAAGCCGATTTGCGTGTTGCTGGCGTTGCTATTAAAACTTTTCACGATCAGCGGCGTCCACACGGCCACCATCGCCAGGGTGTTGACCAGGCAAAAATAGGCAAGGCCGAATTTCAGCACGGTGGGCGACAGCATTTCTGCCAGCACGGAGGTCTTCTGCTGCTGCGCGAGGTGTACGACGGCAGGCTTGTGCTCGGCCGCCAGCATGCGCGCCAGCACCTGCTGTTCCAGCTTGCCCAGCCAGTTCGCCTTGTTGGGCGAATCGTCGAGGTAACCGTACACGGCCAGCCCCAGGAATACGGATGGCATGCCTTCGAGCAAGAACAGCCATTGCCAGCCCTTCAGACCCCAGTGGCCGTCCAGGCCGAGGATCAGGCCCGACAGGGCCGAACCGATGGCGGCCGTGACGGGCATGGCGATCATGAACAGGGCATTGGCGCGCGCCCGGTAGGCGCTGGGAAACCAGTACGTCAGGTACAGCAGCATGCCGGGCAGAAAGCCCGCCTCTGTCACGCCGACCAGGAAGCGCAGCGCATACAGGCTGGCCGGGCCGCTGGCGAACAGGGTCGCCGTCGAGGCCAGTCCCCAGGCGATCATCATGCTGCCGATCCACTTGCGCGCGCCGATGCGGGCCAGCACGATATTGCTGGGGATGCTGCAGGCGATGTAGGCGATGTAAAACAGCGTGGTGGCAAAGCCGAACTGGGTGCCGGACAGGCCCAGATCTTGCATCATGGTCAGGCCGGCGAAGCCGATATTGATGCGATCCAGAAAGGAAAACACGAACAGCAGGAACAAAAATCCCAGCAAATGGCGCGATACCTTGCGCATTACCTGCTGTTCCAGTTGCTGGGCGGCCGCGTCGGGAACGGGCACAGTGGTGGCGATGGTCATGCTTGTCTCCAGAAGGTGTCGCCCTCCCCTTGTTGATTTTATTGGGTGAGAGCGGCCGGGTGATCCCGGCTTGAAACACAGTATGCAGACGGCGATGCCATCGACTGTCCCCATTTTGGGGACGTTTTGCGGCTAAAACAGTCAAGAAGGCGGAGCCATCCCTACGCCGAAGGGACTAGACGGGTGCTGGCGCCATGCACAGGGCGAACAACTGGCGCTGGCTGGAAATACCCAGGCGTTTATAGGCGCGTTTCTGGTACGTGATCACGCTGGACGGCTGCACGCCCATGATTTCGGCAATTTCCACGGCCGTCAGGCCTTCCAGCACGCAGCGCAGCACGTCCAGTTCGCGCTTGCTCAAGGCGGGGCAATGCTGGCGCAACCGAGCCAGCATCATCGGCGCGACGCCTTGCGTATTCTGGCCGTTCAGGCTGTAGTGATGCTTGACGGCATGGGCAAACAGCGGCGACAGGGTTTCGATGCCCGCCACTTCGCCGGGCTGGAACTGACCCTGGCTGCTGTCGCGGTAGAAATTGACGGACAGCCAGATATCGCCGGCCGGCTGCAACAGCAGCGATAACCGGTCCGAGACATTCGGTTTTTGATAACAGGCGGCGCGGTAGCCGGGATGGTCGATCTCATCGCTGGCCTGCTGGTGCAGCACGATGGCGGGATCGATTTTTCGCCCCGGCGCCGGCGCGATCACGCGCTGGTTGCCGTCGAGCGCGTAATAGTGGCGCGCGTAGCTGTCGGCAATATCTTGCAAGAAACGCCCGCCGCGCCGATCGGCCACGGCCACCGTGCGCGGACGGTTGCCGAATTCATAGGCAAAGATCGTGCACTGGGCAATCGGCGCGACCGTGCTGACCGTTTTCAGGATGGCCCCGGCGACGGCATTCACGTCGGCATGGCCGATGGCGGCCATCAGCTCCAGGGTACGCCCGAAGTCCAGCTGCCCTTCCGCCTGCCGCCGCTCAACGCGCCAGTAACGCATATCTGCTTCCTTACTGCCCGCGCTGCGGCAAGACCCATTCCGGCCGGATGTAGTGGCAGGTATAACCGTGCGGCAAGCGCTGCAGATAATCCTGGTGCTCCGCTTCCGCTTCCCAGAACGGGCCGGCCGGCGCCACTTCGGTCACCACCTTGCCTAGCCACAGGCCGGAGGCGTCGACGTCGCGGATGGTGTCTTCGGCCACCTTTTTTTGCTCGTCGCTGGTGTAAAAGATGGCCGAGCGGTAGCTGGTGCCGCGGTCATTGCCCTGGCGGTCCGGTGTGCTGGGGTCGTGGATCTGGAAGAACAATTCCAGGATCTTGCGGTAGCTGATGGTGTTCGGGTCGAAGATGATCTCGATCGCTTCCGCATGCGTGCCATGGTTGCGGTAGGTGGCGTTGGCCACGTCGCCGCCGCTGTAGCCCACGCGCGTGGCGAGCACGCCCGGATAGCGGCGCAGCAAGTCTTGCACGCCCCAAAAGCAGCCACCGGCCAGGATCGCGGTTTCCTTGTCTTGTGTCATGTTGTTCATTCCTTGATCTGAGAACCCTATCTTACCCTGTCACGGCATTTTCTTCAGCGCGCCAGCAAGCGCTTGAGCTGCGCAGCCTGGTAGGCGCCGATGGCGTCGTTGAACAGGCAGCGGATCAAGGGGTCATCGACGATGTCGGCCTCTTCCAGTCCGGCCCGCGTGGCCGCATCGAAAGGTCCATCGTTGATGCGCATGTACATCGAGGTCAGCGATTCACCGAGCGCCAGCGCGGCATGGCATTTCGCCAGCGGCACCTCGGTGGTCCAGCCCGGCGCCTCGCCCGTGTCCGGCACCAGGTCGATCAAATCGCCATGCGTGCGGTAATGCAGGACCGTGGCCGCGCCGTCATGGCCATACAGCGACAGGCGCCACAGGCGCGGGCTTTGGAAGTAACTGTCTTCGGGCAGCTCCATGTCGCGGTAGCGTTCGAGCAAGCCGTCCTGGCAAAAATCGAACACCAGCGCCGCATCGGCGTCGCTCAAGGACGCGAAACGGCGCGCGATGTCCGCCGTGGCGGGCGGCGGCGCATCGGGGCGGTAGTCGAAATCCACATCCTGCGGCCCCACGGGTATCACCCAGGGCAAGGGTTCGGCGCTGCTCACGCCGTGCGCGTCGAGCAGCACGGCCGTGGAAGGATCGAGGCGGAAGATGTGCGTCTCAGGTAGCGCAGCGCCGATTTCAGCGGCAAAGCGGCGGTAGGTAATCGGGAACATCGCGTGGTTGTACCAGGACCAGTCTTCCTGCACGAACTGGCAAGAGCTGGGCACGAGGTAACGGGGCGCCAGCGCGCGCAGCTGGGCAATCCAGTCGTCGGGAAGCTCGACTGGCCCCCGCACTGCCTGCGACGGCGCGATGACGGCGATCTCGCGCATGGTCTGGAATGGCCACAGCACCAGATCCCAGGGCGCGAAGGCGGCCAGCTGCGCCAACGTCTCGGGGCCGATCCAGGAATCGACGACGTTGAGCACATTCAGGCCGGCGGCGCGCACCTGGAACAGCGAGTCGACATCGTCGTCCAGCGCGCGGCGCGGGATCACCTCGATGGCGCCCACGCGCACGGGCACGTCGACGTGCAGCCGCTCGACGGACGTAAAACCCAGTGCACGGATCATCGCGAACAGTTTGTCGAAGACGCAGTACAGGTAGATGGGCGTGGCGCGGTCGAGCACATCGAGGCTGTCGAGCGAGCAGTGGTCGTCGTGGAAGTGCGAGATGAAGACGGCATCCCAGCGCAGCCGGCGCACGGCATCGAGGTCGAAGCGCACGGGAGGAAACGCGTGGCAGTTGCGGCTGAACGGATTTTCGACGATGGGGTCGAAGGCAATGGCCGTGCCTTCGCATTCGAAGACATAGCCGGCGTGCAGGATGCGGGAGATTTTCAGGGGCATGGGGAAGCTGTATAAACCCAACCGCATAGAACCCGGGGTCGGACCCTGAGGGTCCGACCCCAGACTTTGCTTTTGGGGTAAAAAAGAACGCGAACGGTGCGCCAGAGACAAGGCTCAATACGGATTATTCAGCACATCCATCGCGAAGTAAGTAAAAATCATGTCCGCGCCCGCGCGCTTGATGGCGCCCAGGGTTTCCTGCACCACGCGGCGCTCGTCGATGGCGCCCGCCTGCGCGGCGAACTTGATCATCGCGTATTCGCCGCTGACCTGGTAGGCGCCGATCGGCAGGCGCGTCACTTCGCGCAGGTCGCGGATGATGTCCAGGTAGGCACCGGCCGGTTTCACCATCAGCGCGTCGGCGCCTTCGGCTTCGTCGATCAGCGACTCGCGGATCGCTTCGCGGCGGTTCATCGGGTCCATCTGGTACGTCTTGCGGTCGCCCTTCAGGGTGCTGCCGGCCGCGTCGCGGAACGGGCCATACAGGCCGGAGGCGAACTTGGTCGAATACGCCATCACGGGCGTGTCGTGGAAGCCTGCCGCATCTAACGCGCTGCGGATCGCCGCCACCTGGCCATCCATCGCCGCCGATGGGGCGATGATGTCGGCGCCCGCCTGGGCCGCGATGACGGCCTGCTTGCCCAGGTTCAGCACCGTGCTGTCATTGTCGACCGTGTCGCCATGCAGGATGCCGCAATGGCCGTGGTCCGTGTATTCGCAGAAGCAGGTGTCGGACATGACCACCATTTCCGGCACGGCGTCCTTGATGATGCGCGACATGCGCGCCACCAGGCCGTCCGGGTTCAGGGTGTCCGTGCCGTGGCTGTCCTTGTGGTGCGAAATGCCGAAGGTCATGACGGAGCGCAGGCCGGCGCGCGCGTAGCGTTCGACTTCCTGCGCCAGCTTCGCTTCGGGAATGCGCCGCACGCCAGGCATGGACTTGATGTCGATGAAATCGCTGGAACCCTCATCGACGAAGATCGGCAGGACCAGGTCGCGCGGATTGATCTCGGTCTCGCGGAACAGCTCGCGCAGTTGCGGGGTCGCGCGCAGGCGGCGCATGCGCGAAGTTGGGTAGTGTGCTGGCATGGGGTGACTGGCTTCAGGTTGAGAACGCCGATAAGTATACGCCGATCGCGCCGCTTGCGCCGGGCCGCGCGGCAAAAAAGCCGCGCAGGTCAAAAAATGCCGTCGGGTGCAACGAAGGGGCTTACCAGTTTGTAATGTACAGTTTAGCCGCGCTAGCGCAGCAGGCGCAGGCGCAAGCGCAAGCCCGGCGCCGCATCCTCGATCTCCAGGCTGCCGCCATGCAGGGCCGCGATGGCCGCCACGATGGACAGGCCCAGGCCATTGCCGGGCAAATGGCGGCTCTTGTCGAGCCGGTAAAAACGCTGCGTCAGCTTCGGCAGCTCGTCCCTGGGCACGCCCGGGCCGTTGTCGCGCACGGCCAGCCAGCTGCCCTGCTCATCGCTGCCGGCCGACACTTCCACCGTGGCGCCCGGACCCGCATATTTGATGGCGTTGTCGACCAGGCTGGCCAGCGCGCTGCCCAGCAGGTTACGGTCGCCGCGCGCCGGCACGCTGTCGCCAACCATCTGCACCAGCAGCACGCCCTGCTCGTCGGCCGTGGCCTCGTACATTTCCACGATGTCGGTGCCGATCCGCTGCAGGTCGATGTCGTCGAAATTCTCGGGACGCATGCCCGATTCGGCCGCCGCGATCTGCAGCAGCTTGTCGAACACGCGCGTCAGGTCGTCGATATCGTCGATGGCCGCCTGCGCCGCACTCGCGTAGCCGGCCACGCTCTGCTGCTGGCGCAAGGCGCCATCGAGCTTGTTGCGGATGCGGCCCAGCGGCGTGCGCAAGTCGTGCGCAATGGCGTTCGAGACGTGGCGCACGCCTTCCATCAGGTGTTCGATGCGGTCGAGCATGCGGTTGATGTCGCGGCTCAGCAAGCCGAATTCATCTTCGCTGGCGACGGGAATGCGCCGGCTCAGGTCGCCTGCCTCGATTTCCCCCGCCGTGCGGCGGATTTGCCCGATGCGCGCCTCAAGCTGGCGGCGGAACAGCCAGGCGCCCGCCACCACCAGCAAGATGGCCACCCCGCCGCCATAGGCCAGCGAGCGCAGCACCAGCGTGCGGATCGACTTGCCCTCTTCCATGTCGCGTCCGACGAACAGGCGCGCGCCGCCCGCCAGCTCGCGGATCAGCATGCGCGCGGGCACCCTGCGCCCTTCGCGCGTGACGTCGCGGTGCAGCAAGCGGCCCACGGGACTGGCCGTGTCGGGCCAGGATGACAGATTGCCCGCCACACGGCGCCCATCGGCGTCCACCAGTAAAAAAATCTCCGTGTCGCTGTCGGTGCGGTCGGTGAGCAGATGGGCGATTTCCGCCGTCGTGTGGCTGCTGCCCGCCTGCTGGTACAGCGCGGCGAGACGCTCCGAGAGCAGGGTCAGCTTGCGGTCCACGCTGCGATCGAGCACGCCGATGGTGCCGAAATAGAAGACGGCGCAGACGATGCTGATCGACACGACCACCAGCACGCCATAGCCGAGCGCCAGGCGGGCGGCAATGGAGCGGTGCCAGTTACGCACCATCGAGCACGCCCAGGGTGTAGCCGACGCCGCGCACCGTGTGGATCAGCGGCGGCGAAAATTCCTTGTCCACCTTGGTGCGCAAGCGGCTCACCTGCACATCGATGACGTTCGTCTGCGGGTCGAAATGGTAGTCCCACACGGCTTCGAGCAGCATGGCGCGCGTGACGGACTGGCCCTGGTGGCGCATCAGGTATTCCAGCAGGCGAAATTCGCGCGGTTGCAGGGCGATGTGCCGGTTGGCGCGCGTCACGCGCATGGTGCGCATGTCGAGCACCAGGTCGGCCACCTGCAGCTGCGTCGATTCTGGCACGGGCGCGGCGCGCCGCAGCAGCGCCTCGATGCGCGCCAGCAGTTCGGCGATGGCGAACGGCTTTGACAGGTAATCGTCGCCGCCGCTGCGCAAGCCGCGCACGCGCTCGTCGACGCTGGACAGGGCCGACAGCACCAGCACGGGCGTGTTGCGGCCCATGCCGCGCAGGCGCGCGACGATGGCCAGGCCGTCGATTTCGCCGGGCAGCAGGCGGTCGAGCACCAGCGCATCCCAGTCTTCGCCGCAGGCCAGGCGCATGCCGTCGATGCCATTGTCGCAGGCGGTGACGTCGTGGCCCGCCTCGCGCAGGCCGGCACAGATATAGCGGGAAGTTTCGGCTTCGTCTTCGATGACCAGGCAGCGCACGGGAGATTCCTTGTAAAGATCAGGCAGCAAACAGGCGCAGCATACGCCAGGCGCGCGCCACTTGCCAGCCCCGTCGCGTGCGGCAAACGATGACGGGGTCGGGTACAATACGGCCTCGACAATGTTTGGCCGCGCCCGCGCGCGCACGTACGCATGTTTTTATCGGCGCCGCCCCGATTGCTGCGGCCTGCATCGACACCACCGCCACTAACGAACAGCAGGCACGCCCGGCGCGCGCCACAGACAAATACAGCCATGAAATCGACCCACTCTCTCGCACTGGCGCTGGCCATGGCCATCACCTGCGGCAGCGCCGCCGCCGCAGACGTAAAACAAACCATGCTGTTCGATGAAATTCCCATCGGCAGCTGGAGCACCTCCGCCGAACTGGGCGCAATCACCACCTCGGGCAATACGGTCGGCACCTCGGTGACGGGCAAGATCGACGCGCGCCAGGAACTCGATGACTGGAGCAACCAGTACATCTTCAGCGGCTACTTCAAGGAAGATGAAACGACGAACGACGACGGGGAGAAAGTGCGCGAGCGCTCGGCCGAACGCTTTTCCGCTTCCGCCAAGGCCGCCTACAAGCTGATGGCCGACCATGAAAAACTGTTCGTGCTGGCCTCGCACGTGAACGACAAGTTTGGCGCCTATACCAAGTACTCGACCCTGGCCGTCGGTCATGGCTCGCGCTGGTACCAGTCGAGCGACAAGAGCGTCGACGTGGAATTCGGTCCTGGCTATTTCAGCGGCACCAACGACACGGGCGAATCGGAGCACGGCCTGACGGTGCGCGGCGCGGCTGCCATGAAGTGGAAGATCAGCCAGTCGGCGATGTTTTCACAGACGCTCAGCGTCGAACGCGGCACCTCGAACACCCACTCCATCGCCGAAACGTCCCTCAGCACGAAAATCAACGGCACCATGCAGATGAAAGCCGCCTTCAGCGCCCGCAACGACACGCGCGTACCGGACGACAAGAAGAACACCGATACGCAGACGTCGCTGACCCTGGTCTATTCGTTCTGAGATGCCGGCCACGCTGATGCGGCGACTGCGCCTGGGCGCCCTGCTGTGCGCGGCGGCGCTGCTGAGCGGCTGCGCCGCCGTCACCGTCAGCGCGATCTCCCCGGCCGACTACCTGCAGCAGCGGCGCGGCGACATCCTCACCACGGGCAAACTCAGCGCCGCGGCCAGCGAAGTGCTGCGCATCATCGGCAGCGACATCGCCGCCTGCGAAAGCAATACGGGCAGCTGCCGCGCCGACCTGGCCCGCTCCGAGCTGCTCAGCGACGAGCAGCGCCTGGCGACGCTGTCCGAATTGTGGCTGGAAAGCGCCCTGGCCGAAGAAAAACAGGGTGGCCATGCCAGCGCCGAATTGCTGGCCGCCTGGCTCGAATCGGCCCGCTACGCCTACGCCTACCTGTTCTACACGACGCGCACGCCGGGCCAGCGCGCCTTCGAGGAGCGCCAGACGCAAATCCGCGACTACTATAACTATGCCGTGCAAAAGGCCGTCGGCAACCTGTTCCGCCACCGTGGCGAATACCGCCCGGACGGCCATGTGATCCGCGTCGCCGGCTGGCAGATCGACAGCGAATTGTCGGCCCTGCGCCTGCCCGAAGACGGCACCCTGCCCGAAGAACTGCTGCCGGCCACCTCGCTGTCGTTTTCCGGCCTGCGCAATGTGTACCGGCGCGACGGCTTCGGCGCCGACCTGGTCGCCGTCATGCCCAGGCCAGGCGCATCGCAAGGCGAGTATGTGCCCTACCAGGAGACGCGTTTCCCCGTCGTCACGGCGCTGATCCGCTTCGACGGCAACAGCCTGCAGGAAGTGCTGGCCACGCAGCAGTTGATGGTGATGCTGGTCGACCCGACGCGCAGCGACTCGACGCGCATGGCGGGCCAGGAATTGCCCGTGGCGGCCAACTTCACGGCCGGCTATGGCCTGTGGCTGGCCCGTTCCGGTTTCGGCGTGCAGGCGCTGCGCACCCTGTTCGGCCGCGCCGACGGCATTTCGCGCCCGCAGGTGCACCTGATGCAGCCCTATGACCCGAACAAGCGCACCATCGTCATGCTGCACGGCCTGGCCAGCAGTCCGGAAGCGTGGATCAACGTGGCGAATGAACTGATGGGCGACGAGCAGCTGCGCCGGCGCTACCAGATCTGGCAGGTGTACTACCCGAGCAATGCGCCGCTGGCGGCCAACAACGTGGCCATCCGCCAGGCGCTGGCCGCCACGCTGGCGCATTTCGACCCTTCGGCCAGGGCGGATGCAGCGAACGACATGGTCTTGATCGGCCACAGCATGGGCGGCGTGCTGGCGCGCCTGATGGTCTCGGACGCCAGCAACACCCTGCTCGACGCCATCACGGAAGAATACCATTTGAAGGGCAAGAAGGCGGAAAAAGTGCGCGCCGGACTGGCGCCCTACCTCAATTTCACGGCCATGCCGCAAGTGAACCGCGCCATTTTCATCGCCGCGCCGCATCGCGGCACCTCGTTCGCCAACCACAAGGTGGCGCGCTGGATCGCCAACCTCGTCACCCTGCCCATCAATATGCTCGAGCAGCTGACGGACGCCGCCGGCAGCCTGGCGCAGCTCGACACGGGCAGCAGCGAGCCGCTGCGCATCCCCAACAGCATCGATAACCTCAGCGACAAGGACCCGTTCGTGCGCCTGGTGGCAGACCTGCCCATCAGCCCGAAAGTGCGCTACTACTCCATCATGGGCAACGACACGCCGGAGCTGCCGCTGGCGGAATCGAGCGACGGCGTGGTGCCCTACGCCAGCGCCCACCTCGACGGCGCCTTGTCGGAAAAAGTCATCCCGTCGTGGCACAGCGTGCAGGAAAGCCCGCAGGCGATTCTGGAGATACGGCGGATTTTGCGGCTGGCGGACACTTTGCCTTAAGGCACTTGGCATGCTCCCCGCATGGCTTAACACTGGATAAGAAAGTTGCGCCGCATGATAAAGTTGCGAAATGTGAGAATCTTGTATATGCTGTTCTTTACCACGCCCCTGTAAAGGAATCATCATGACAGCGCATCTGCATCACGATACTCTGGCGCCCGACCGTCAGGCATTAACCGATAGCGACCTGCGGGTGGTAGAACAATTCTCGCAGCTCGTGACCGCACAGCTCGACATACTGGCGCAAGGGCCCGAGCGCCAGCGCCTGATCGACGTGGCCACGCGCGCACTCCATCAGGCGCGCGCCTCACTGGGCGCCGCGCCGTCAAGCAGTCCGCTCCAGCTTCCCGTGTCAAAACTCAAGGTATCCGATGTCATTGGACAAGGATGGGTTGAACTGTCGCAGGCGTCCCTGTATCGCGCAGTGGAAAGCAAGCGGTTTTATTGCGTGACGCCCAAGGGGCGCAGCATCGGCAAGGAGTTTCCAGCCTGGCAATTTGTCCAGCCGGTGCCGGAACTGATTGCGCCGGTGCTCGCCATTCTTGCCGACCAGCCGACTAGTGAAATCCATGCCTTCTGGGTCAGCCGTGCCGATGAATTTAACGAACTGTCGCCGGCAGAGATGCTTGCAGGCAAATCGTTCAAAACGCGCGCCGAGATCCACCCCAGCCAGCAGGCGCTGCTGGCTTTGCCCGCCAGCGAGAGATTGCGCAAGGTGCTGGCGGCGGCGAAGTGGCAGCATAGGGGGATGACTGACATCGTAGGCTAGTCCGGCATGACGCCTGAACTGGAAGAAACACCTATCCCGCCAGAAATGGCTGCGCGCCTGCCGGCATTGGCCTTGCTGCGTGCTGAATTATTGCGCAATCTTGTCACCCATCAAGCAGACCAGTCCCTGGTGCGCGCGGCGTGGAACGAGGCGTCCATCTGGCCGGCGAAGGTTGAACGCACGTACCGCTTCGGCCCGCCCGCCGCGCTGGCCGACTCAAATGGTTTCCCCTATCACTGGGTATATATTGCGGACGATACCTGCACGGCTGCCTGGGAAGCCCAGCTTTGCCAAAACGACGTCACGCGCCCGGGCACCTTTTATATTGCGCATGGCGCGCAACGAGCGCTGATCGCAACCTTGTCATTCGCCGCCCCTCTGAACTTGCTCGACCTGACAGGGCTGGCCGCCAGCCGGCTGGGTATTTACGATCAATTGCACAGCCCCGATCACGGCTGGTGCCAATGGCTGGGCTGGCAGCTGGACCAGATTATCGCGCAGGAACATAGTCCGATTCACGGCTTCATGTACCCGTCGCGCCGGCAACCCGGCAAACTGGCCTATGCGATATCCTCGCGCCATATGGCAGCGCTGGGAACCAGCATGGCATGCTCACACGTACAATTCGGCAACACTGAAGCCTATGCGCGCTTGCTGGCCGATCACCTGCGCGTGGACCCGCCCTGACCTGAGACGCCCTACACCGGCTCGCGCCACTTGTCCTTGATCTCCAGCATAGCTGGCAGCTGTTCGATGAACAGCGCCAGCAGGGTCGGGTCGAAGTGCGTGCCGCTGTCGCGCTGCATGGTGGCGATGGCTTCTTCGACCGTCCAGGCGCGCTTGTAAGGGCGCTCGCTGGTGAGCGCGTCGAAGACGTCGGCGATGGCGACGATGCGGCCTTCGTGGGGGATTTCTTCGCCTTGCAAGCCTTGCGGATAGCCGCTGCCATCCCATTTCTCGTGGTGCGTCAGGGCGATGATGCGCGCCATTTTCAGCAGGCCACCCGCATGCTCGCCGATGATGGCCGCGCCGATTTCCGCATGGCGGCGCATGACGCTCCATTCGTCCGCATCGAGCTTGCCCGGCTTTTGCAAGATGGCGTCGGGGATGCCGATCTTGCCCACGTCGTGCATGGGCGCCGCATTCAATAAGTCTTCCGCCCTGGCCGCGCTGTAGCCGGCAGCCAGCGCCAGCTGGCGCGCGTAATAGCTCATGCGGATGACGTGCATGCCCGTCTCGTTGTCCTTGTATTCGGCCGCCTGGCCCAGGGTCTGGATCACCTGCAGGCGCGAGCGGCGCAGTTCCTCGGCATCGACCAGCGACAGATGCGTGCGCACGCGGGCGCGCACGATGGACGGGCTGACGGGCTTGGTGATGTAGTCGACGGCGCCGGCCTCAAAGCCGTCTGCCTCGTCCTTCACGTCGCACAGGGCCGTCACAAAAATGACGGGGATGGACGCGGTGGCCGGCATGGCTTTGAGCTGGCGGCACACTTCGTAACCCGTCATGGCGGGCATCATGATGTCGAGCAGGATCAGTTCGACGGGATTGTTCTGCGCCAGTTCCAGCGCCTTCTCGCCATCCTTCGCATACAGCAGGCGGTAATCATCCTGCAAAATTTGCCGCAGTACCTGCAGATTCGTCGCTTCGTCGTCCACCAGCAGCAGGATCGGTTTGTCTTCGTGTAAGGTCATCGTTAGCCCAATATCAGGAAAGGTCGGCAGGCGTTGGTGCATCGAGCCACGCCAGCAGCTGGCGCAGCACGTCTGCGGCGCGCGCAAATTCAAAATCGTCGATGGCGCTGGCCAGCGCATGCAGGCGCTGCTGCTGGCCGTGCGGCGCCAGCATGGCGGCGATCTGCGCCATCAGGGCGTCGTCCAGCTGTCCGCCTTCCAGGCTGGCGATGGCTTGCCGCAGCAAGGCACCGGCGACGGATGCATCGAGCGGCGCGCTGACAGCCGGCGCAGCATCGAGCGGCGCCAAAGGCGCCCCGGCGTCCAGCTCCAGTTCGCCGGCCAGCGCCATGAAGGCGGCCGCCAGCTGTACCAGCAATTCGGTGGCCGGCAACTGGCGCGCGATCGCTTGCTCGATGCGTCCCAGCAGGCTTTCGACCTGCACCAGGCACAGGTTGCCCGCCGCGCCCTTGATACGGTGCAGCAGGTGGCCCGCCACGCTGCCATCGCCACGCTCCAGTTCCGCCGCCAGCATGGCGGCGCAATCGCCATTGGCCTGCACGAAACGCGCGATGGCCCGCTGCAAGGTCTCGCGGCCGCCCCACAGGGCGATGCCGCGCTGCCAGTCCACCTGGCCTGCGGCGGCACGCGCCGCCGAGCCGGCCGCCGACGGCGGCATGGCCACGGCGATATCGAGCAGGCGGGCGATTTCCGCCGTCAGCTTGTGCATTTCCAGCGGCTTCGAGGCAAAACCGTTCATGCCCGCCGTCTGTGCGGCGCGCCGGTCCTGTTCCAGCACGCTGGCCGTCAGGGCGATGATGGGCGTCGCCTTCAGGCCCTGTTCGCGCTCGTACACGCGGATCAGGCGTGTCGCTTCCAGGCCATCCATGCGCGGCATCTGCACGTCCATCAGGACGATGTCGAAGCTGCCACGGCTGAACTCGCGCACGGCGCTCTCGCCATCGCTGGCGGCGATCACCTGGTGGCCGGCCGCGCCCAAACTGATCTGCAGCAGCTCCACGTTCTGCGGCACGTCGTCGGCCACCAGGATGCGCAGCGGCGGCAAGGCCACCACGGGCTGTTCGCTGCGGCGCGCCACGGCCTTGCCCGGCGCCAGCGGCAGCAATACATGGAACACGCTGCCCACGCCCAGGGTGCTTTCCACGGTGATGCTGCCCCCCATCAGTTCGACCAGCTGCAGCGAAATCGTCGTGCCCAGGCCCGTGCCGCCAAAGCGGCGGCTCATGGAAGAATCGGCTTGCGTAAACGGGGCGAAGATTTTGTCCAGGCGGTCGGCGGGGATGCCGATGCCCGTGTCGTGCACGGCGATATGCACCTGCTCGCCCTGCATGGCGACGGCCACGCGCACATGGCCCACTTCCGTGAACTTGACGGCGTTGCCGATCAAATTCGTCAGCACCTGCTGCAGCCGGCGCGCGTCGCCCAGGAAAAACTGGCCCATGCCCGGATCGATGTCCACATGCAGCACCAGGTCACGCGCCTGCGCCGTGATGCGCAGGGATGCCGCCACATGGTCGACCAGGTCCGGCAGCGAAAAGTCCACCAGTTCCAGCTCGGTGGCGCCTTTTTCCAGCTTGGCCGTGTCGAGGATGTCATTGAGCAGCTCGAGCAGCGAACGGGCCGACTGGCGCACCGTGCCCAGGTGGCGGCGCTGCAGGCTGTCCAGGGCGGTCCCCAGCAGCACTTCCGTAAAGCCGATGATGGCATTCATCGGCGTGCGGATTTCATGACTCATGTTGGCCAGGAAGCTGGTTTTCGATTCGGCGGCCAGCTCGGCGCGGTCTTTTGCCGCGCGCAGGTTTTCCTGCATGGCGCGCCGCTCGCTCACGTCGGTGGCCAGCTTGACCACCTTGAACGGCTTGCCATCCGCGTTGAAGATCGGGTTGTACGAAGCCTGTATCCACACTTCCCGGCCATCCTTGTCGATGCGCTTGTACTCGCCCGTATTGAATTCGCCCTGCGCCAGCTGCTGCCAGAACGCGATGTAGTCGGGCGAAGTGACGTACGCCGGTTCGCAGAAGATGCTGTGGTGCAGACCCAGCACGTCATCGAGCTGGTAGCCGACCAGGTCGAGGAAGTTCTGGTTGGCTTCCAGGATGCGTCCCTGCAGGTCGAACTCGATGACGGCCGTCGCGCGCGAGATGGCCGTCACCTTGCCTTCGTATTCGGCGTTGCGCAATTCGCTTTCCGTGATGTCGAGGATGACGCCGTCGATCCAGCGCACCACGCCGTCGTTGTCGAGCACGGGGCCGCTGCTTTCACGCACCCAGCGCTCGCGCCCGTCGCGGTGGATCAGGCGGTAGACGTTCTCGAAATCGCGCTTTTCATTGGCCGCCTGCACGCAGGTGTCGTTAACGCGCTGGCGGTCGTCCGGATGCACAAGCTCGAACAGCCTGACCCGCCCTTCGATGAAGTCCTGCGGCATCCAGCCTGTCAGGTTGAAGACGGCATCGCTGATGAAGATCATCTTCCATTCGGGCGCGAAGCTGCAGTGGAAGGACACGCCGGGGATATTGCGGATCAGGGTGCGGTACTGGCGCTCGCTGTCCTTCAGCGCCTGCTCCATGCTGCGCGACGAGCGCATGTCCGTGACAAACGCCACGAACAGGGGCTGGCCCGGCGTGTCGATCTTGCCGATGGCCACGCGCATGGGCAGCACGGCGCCATCCTTGTGGCGGCCATCGAGTTCGCGTCCGCTGTCGAGGATGCGCGAGGCGCCCGTTTCCAGGTAGTCGCGCAAATAGCCTTCGTACGCGGCCGCATCGGCTGCTTGCAGCAGTACGCTGGCGTCGCGCCCCACGATCTGTGCTTCGGACCAGCCAAACAGGCTTTCTGCGGCGGGATTGAAGGAACGCACCTTGCCCTGGCCATCGATGGTGATCAGGCCATCGGCGGCCGTGTCGACGATGGCGCGCAGGCGCGACTCGCCGGCGCTGGCATGGCGCAGCAACTGGCGGTAGCGCAGCAAGCCGTTCGCGGCGACCACGAAGACGGTCAGGGTGACGGTGATCAGGGCCACGGCCAGGGCCACGAACGAGGCTTGCACCACAATCGTGTTCTCGCCTGCCGTGGGCGTGCCGGAAAAGCGCGCCGCCAGCATGCCCGTGTAATGCATGCCGGAAATGGCCAGGCCCATGACGACACTGCTGACCAGCAGCGCCGTCAGCGCACTGAGGCGCTGGCACATGGCGCTCAGGCCGAAGCGTATCCACAGCGCCAGCATGGCCATGGTGACGGCCACCAGCAGCGACAGCGCAAACAGCCACGGCTCGTAGTGCAGGGTCAGCGACGTTTGCATGGCGGCCATGCCGCTGTAATGCATCGAGCCGATGCCCACGCCCACCAGCACGCCGCCCACCACCAACTGGCGCCAGCTGATGCGCGGACGCGCCAGCAGGTTCAGCGCCACCCATGACGCGGCCACGCCAGGCAGCATCGACAGCAGGGTCAGACCCGGCTCGAAGGACACGCGCGTGCAGATGTCGAAAGCCAGCATGCCGATGAAGTGCATCGACCAGATGCCGCCACCGAGCGCGATGGCGCCCGTGATGATGGCCGTCTGGCGCTGGAAGCCGCGCTCACTGCTGCGCGCCATGCCAGCGATCTGCAGGGCCATGAACGAGGCAAAGATGGCGATGCCGATGGAAAACAGCACCAGCCAGGCATCATGCGTGCCGTAGATATACGGCACGGTATCGGTCGAAAAGGCAAAGATGGAACTCAGCATACTGTCGTGAACTACATAGAGTGAAACGTGACGTCGCAAAACATGACAGCGCACCGCGCGCCGGCGCCAGGCCTTTTAGTAAAGCGGCAACACAGCGAAAATGACAACGGCAGCAATCGACCAGGGCAAGGCTCGGTCATCACGCCCGCGCCTGCCGCGCGGGGGAAAGGTGCCCGTTCAGAGAGAACAAGCGAAATACGTACGAACTCTGGCGCGGATAGCTGGCCGCCAGCGTGACGATGATTTTTCTAAAGAGCCATGAGTATAGTTGCTTTGCGAACATATTCATAGGTCTTCAACAATATCATGACCAGAAAGGCAATATTCTGCAGCGCTGATGCGACAGCGGCCCGCCGCTCAGGCGGGCGGCCACTGCGCGCGTATCGCGGAAGATGACTGATAGGAGGGACCGGCCCGCACGGCCACGCGGATACCGGCCAGCGTACAGCGGCGGCTCAGCTCGTCCTTGACCTGGCGCAACGACCAGCGCTGCGGCACGGGCAAATCCATGCCCACCACGCGGATCAGCGGGCAGTCCTTGAGGGTCGTGTGCAGCAGCAGCTCCAGGCGTGCCATCGGTGGCCCGCCGCGGTAGACATCCACCGGGCCCGCGTAGCTGACCACCTCCAGCGCGCGTATCTGCTGCGGCGCCAGTTGCAGCTCCCTCTCATGGCCAGGCAGGCGCCGCGCCACCCGGCGCAGCAACAGGCCGGCGTCGTTGAGCTCGACATGAAAAGACAAATTGCGATCCGGCAGCAGGACCAGGCCGACGATCCACGCGACCAGCGCCGGCAGGAGCAGCAGCACTGCCTCGCCCGCATACGACACGTCACGCCAGACGGCTTGCAGGACAAAGGCGAGGATCAAGGCGCAGCCGCCCAGCAGCACGCTGCGCCACAGCACGGGACGCAGATTGGCCATCATCGCCGCATGCGAGCTGGCATCGTCGGCCGGCGCAAAGCGTATCCATTCGGCGCGCACCGGCTTGCAGGGTCTGGCGGGACTACCGCTCAAGCGTTGGATGCCAGCATGCCGCGGAACCACGCCAGTTGCTCGCGCGTCAGGTAGTTGGCGCCATCGCCATGCAGGATAACGATCTCGATCTCGGGCGGAATCGAAGCGACTAATTGAGCGCCCGTGACGGGAAGCTTGGGAAACGCGATGCCGGCCAGGAAGGCCGGGTCTTCCGCCACCGTCACGCACTGGCGCTCCGGGTTCGGCGACGGCACGAGGAACAGGTCGATCTGCTCGCTTTGTCCGCCGATGACGACGTGCAATTGCGCGGCCAGCAGTTCGGGCAGGATCAGCTCGATGTTATTCTCGGTGCGCGATTGCTGGAAAGCGCTTTTCAGGGGCGTCAGGACTGGCGTGGCGGACATGGGAGCAGTGTGAAAGTGAAGACGGCGGCAGTGTAGCAGAGGCGCCCGCACGGGCGCGCTCTGCTGGCGCAGCGGCTACAGCTTGTAGTTCAGGGACAGCAACACGCTGCGCGGCGCGCCGTAGCGTTCCAGCCCGCCCGACCAGGCATAGCCGAGGCCCTGGTAGTAGCGGCGATCGAGCACGTTGTCGACACTCACGCGCAGCTGTACCTGCTCGCTGAGGCGGTAGCCGGCCGTCAGCCCGACCATGGCGTAGCCGCCCTGCTGCGTCAGGTAAGCCGTGTCGCGGCGGTCGATCTTGTCCTGGGCGTAGACGGAGGCGCCGAGGTTCCATTTTGCCAGGCTGCCGCCCAGCTGCACCGTGGTGTACAGCTTGAACAATTGCTTCGGCTCATCGGTGGCGATGCGCTGGCCAATATTCGCCGCCACGCTGTCCTTCGTGTACTTGGCCAGCACATAGGTGTAGCCGCCCGCGATCTGCCAGCCCGGCAGAGGCGAGCCCGACAACTGCAAGTCGACGCCTTCACTTTTTACCTGCCCGGCCGCGCGGGCGCAATAGATGGCGCCGCCCGTGGGGCAATTGACTTCATCGGCCATGCCGCGGTTATTCTGCTTGATGCGGAACAGCGCGCCGCTGGCATTGAGCCTGCCGCCAAAATATTCTCCCTTGACGCCCGCTTCCAGGTTGGTGCCGCTCAACGGTGGCAAGGTATTGCCCTTGACATCGAGCACGCTTTGCGGCTGGAAGATCTGCGTGCCGCTCGCATACACGGAATGGTGCGCGTCCAGGTCGTAGACCAGACCCGCGTACGGCGTAAACTTCGCGTTTTCCGTCAGGTCGCGGCGCCACGTCGGCTTGCTGGCATACCAGCCCGTGACATCCTGCGCATACCAGCCGAAGCGCCCGCCCAGCATCAGGCGCAGCGGATCGGCCAGGCTGAAGTTGCCGGCCGCATACAGGCCCTTCTCGTCCGTCTTGCGGCCCCAGTTGTACGGCTCGAACGGCGCGCCGCGCATCGGGTAGGCGTGCGGATTCCACTGGCGCAGATCGAACACGCGCTTTCCCGCACCTTCCCAGCTCTGGGCCGCGTCCGAATCGTCATGGCGGTAGCTGGCGCCGACGATGAGGTCATGCTGGCGGCCGAACCAGGTGACGGGGCCGCTCAGGCGCCAGTCGGCCACCACTTGCTCCGTGTTGTACTTCCAGCCCGTTTCCGACTGTTCCAGCAGATACGTTTCGCCCTCGACACGGCTGTTGGTGGTATTGCGCGTCGAGGATGAGGCATCGATGTGGGTGATGGCGAAGCGGCTGCGCCAGCCCTTCTCCAGTTGCGTTTCCAGGTCGGCGAAGACGACGTTGTTGTCGCGTTTCTGGAACGAGTCGGCATTGTTCAGGAAAGTCGAGCGGGGCAAGTCCATGTGGCGGCCGTCGGGCAAGGTCGGCAAGCCGACGAACACGCCGTCGGTGCGGCTGTGCTGGCGCGAAAAACCGATGCCGGCCGTGGTCGACGGCGTCAGATCCGCCTCGACGATTGCATACACGGTGCCATTGGTATTGTTGACCACATCGACAAAGCTGTCGCTGTCGCGCCAGCTGGCCGCCACGCGCCCGCGCAGGCTGCCCGAGTCGTTCAGGGCATTGCTGGCGTCGACCGTCAATTGCCGGTCCTTCCAGCTGCCCAGGTGTGCCGAGGCATTCAGCAAGGGCGTGGCCGTGGGGCGCTTGCGTATCATGTTGATGCTGCCCGACGGCGCGCCGGCCCCTTCCATCAGGCCGGTGGCGCCGCGCACCACTTCCACGCGGTCGTACATCAGCATGTCGGCCGAGACGTTGCGCTCATTGAAACCCGTGACATCGAGCGGCAAGCCATCGACACTCACGTGGCTCAAGGCAAAACCGCGCGCGAAATACGTGGTTTCCTGGTCGGACACGCCCTGCGTCTTGCCATACAGGCCCGGCGTGGCGCGCGCCACGTCCTGCAAGGTGGTCAGGTCGAAATCTTCCATTTGCTGGCGCGAAATCACGCTGACCGTTTGCGGCGTGTGGCGCTGCGACAGGTTCAAGCCCGTGGCCGACGACATATTCCTCGACGTGTATAGCCCCGTGCCTTCCGTGGCGCGGTCGGCCTCGGCGCTGACGATCACGGCGGGCATGCTGTCCAGACCGCCATCGGCCGTACTGCTACTGATTTTACGCAACAAGTAATTGCCATTGCCGCTTGCAAGCACTTCGAGGCCACTGCCTTGCAGCAGTTTTTGCAGGCCGGCGGAGACGCCATGGCGGCCCTGCAAGCCCGGCGTCGCCAGGCCGTCGAGCACCACGCCCTGCGTGGACAGGTTGATCCCGGCGGCGATGGCAAACGATGCCAGCGCATCGCGCAGGCTGCCAGCGGGAATGTTGTAATCGCGCAGGCTGGCGGCCGGGCTGGACTCAGCCGCCAGCGCTGCCTGGGGCAAACCGGTACCGGCCGCGCCCACGGCGAGGAGCAGGACCAGCGCGGCGCGCACGGCGCCGGTGGTGGGATGGAGCGTCATGCGTGCTGTTGTCAAGCTGCGGTGCGGCAAAGCCATGTGGACCTTTCGATGGTTCGGATTGTTCGTTCTCTACCTTGTATGACGGAGCAATCTGAAAAAAGGGACAGGCAAGAAGTAAATTGGAGCACGTCGGCTTACGCCCTGCGGGCTAAGCCGACCTACCATACCCGACAGGCGTAAGCCGACAATCTCAAGCCACCTCGACACTGATCCAGTAGCGCGTACGGCGCACCAGCCGGATCGGCAAGGAATGTTGCAGCAAGAGCAGGATGTTGTCCGGGTCGTTCAGCTGGAAGATGCCGTCCACGGGCATGGCGGCCAGCGCCGGATCGCAGCGCAGCACGCCATAGCGATAGCGGGCCACCTGTTCCAGCACCTCGCCCAGCGGCATGCGCTCGGCGATCAGCACGCCCCGCAGCCAAGCATCCGCATGGGGGGACAATGGCGTCAAGGCGGAAACGGCCACATCGTCGAAACTGCCTTGCCGGCCCGCATTGACCCTGCGCAAGGCATCGGGCGCTTGCGCCGGTCGGATCTCGACGGCGCCCTCGCTGACAGCCACCTGCGTGCGCGGCGCCAGCACGCTGGCGCCCTGGCGCACGCTGAAGCGCGTCCCCAGCGCGCGCACGGCGCCATTGCTGCTGCGCACGAGGAACGGGCGCGCGGGCACCGCCCTGTCATGCGCCGTGGCGACGTGGATATCTCCGGCATGCAGCACGACCAGCCGCGCCGCGTCGTCAAAGCGCACGTCGATGGCCGTTTCCGTATTGAGCACCAGTTGCGTACCGTCGGGTAAGGTCATGTGACGGATTTCGCCCCTGGCCGTGCGGATGCCGGCGCGCCACGCTTGCCAGGGCGCCGACTGGCTGGCCAGCCACAGCGCCGGCCCGGCCGCGATCAGCCCGGCCAGACCGTAGAGCACGGCACGCCGCTGCGGCGACGGCGGCGCCGCGTCCGCTGTCTGGCGCAGCGCGGGCGGCACGCTGGCCAGGGTGCCGCACACCAGCTCGGCCCGCTGCCAGGCCGCTGCGTGCGCGGGATCGCTGGCGCGCCAGGCCTGGAACGCTAGCTGCTCATCTGGACTCAAGGCGCCACCGTGCAGGCGCACCAGCCATTGCGCCGCCGCGCGGGCGGCGCGCGGATCGATGGCGCTCACAGGATCAGCAGGATGCAGCGTTCGAACGCCTGCACCATGTAGCGCTTGATGCTGCGCTCGCTCACTGCCAGGCGCCGCGCGATTTCCCCGTAAGCAAGGCCGTCGACATGCGCCAGCAGGAAGGCGTTGCGCACCAGCGGCGGCAAGCCATCGAGCATGGCATCGATGCGCTGCAAGGCCTCCAGTACCAGCAAGCGCTCTTCAGGAGACTGCATCAGCAGATCGGGCTGCTGCGCCAGGGTTTCCAGCCACGCCTGCTCCAGCGACAGGCGCCGGTAATGGTCGATCAGCAAGCGCTGCGCCACGGTGGTCAGGTAGGCGCGCGGTTCGCGCAAGGTCTGCCGGCCTTCCTGCGGCGCCGTCAGCAGGCGCACGAAGGTATCCTGCGCCAGGTCGGCCGCATGGTCGGCGCACTGCAGCTTGGCGCGCAGCCAGCGCATCAGCCAGCCGTGATGATTGCTGTAAATGACGGCGATCGATTCGCCGGATTGCGCCATGTTCACTAGGACTCCGATGCGCGCAAGGCAAGGCGCGACTAATTGATAATAATTCTCATTATCACAAATCCTTGCCTCCGGCGTCAATGCCGGCGCCTGCCTATCGCTGGAAACCGTTGTTTCAGCGCGGTTGCCGGCTCTTAGCGGCTGATATACAAGCTCTTCATGACCATGCCGCCGCGCATTTTCTTCGCGCCCGGAGCCAACCCCGCCGGACAGGCTCCCTGGTGCACGGCCGCCAGTTCCGTGCGCTGCACCTCGGTCTTGCCGTTCAGTTCCATCGTGGTATCGGCGGTCAGCGTATACGCCTTGGCCAGGTCGCCCTTGAAACTGCCCGCGAGCCTGGCGCCCGGACAACTGGACTGGAAAGTGTAGCTGTCGCCCTGGCGGCTTTGCGACGCGATCTGGCATTCCTGCTCGAAGTCCGTCCACAAGTCATCGTCGATCAGGCGGTCGCGCTCCTGGTCGACGCAGATTTCCCAGGAAAACGGCGACGTGGCGGGCGTCACCTTCCACAAGCCCGTGGCGCGCTGCAGGCGCTGCGCCGGCTCGGCCGCTGTGACGGACGTGGCGGCGCAAAAAATAGTCATCAGGAACAAGGTCGCGCTGCGTTTCATGGGCATTCCATTCGCTAAAAGTTTAAATATAGCAAAGAGGAACGCGCGCAGGCCGCACGCTTAGCCGTGCATCCTGGGCCTGGCGGCCAGCACGAAGGGAATGGCTAACGGCCCCAGAAACACCACCAGGACAGCACGGATGGCCGTTATTCGTAAGGAGCGGCGTTTGGCAATGAAGAGGCAGGCGAAGGCCGACAGCGACCAGATCAAGGCAGGCAGGTATTCGGTCATCATGTACTCCGGATGCGCCTTGGCAGGCAGGGAAACCATGCTGACACGGAAATGCGGCCACCGCAATGGCAGATTGGGCATCTGCCATTGCAGTGGGCGGCCAAGCGCCCCGCTTTCAGCCATTCTTAAGGCTGCAGGCGGCTGTCGGCCAGTGATGAGGCCAGCAATGTGGCCAGTAATGTGGCCAGAAATACGGTCAGTGCTGGCCGATCTTCATGATCTTCAGCGCATTCGTGCCGCCGACCTTGCCCATCGGCTCGCCCCAGGTCAGTACGACCGTGTCGCCCTTGGTCACGACCTTATGTTCCAGCAGCAAGTCTTCCGCTTGCTGCAAGACCTTGTCGCGGTCCGTGCCGGACGTCAATTCCAGGGTGCTGACGTTGCGGTACAGGGCCAGCTTGCGGCGCGTGCCCACGCTCGGGGTCAGGGCGACGATGGGAATATCGATGTTGCAACGGCTCATCCACAAGGCCGTGGAACCCGATTCCGTCAGGGTGGCGATGGCTTTCACGCGCAGGTGGTGCGCCGTAAACAGGGCGCCGTAGGCGATCGACTGGTCGATGCGCGAGAACGTGGCGTTGAGGAAATCGGCGTCCAGCTTGCAGGTATCCCATTTTTCCGCGTCCAGGCAGATGGCGGCCATTGCTTCCACCGTCTCGATCGGGTAGCGGCCCGAGGCCGTTTCCGCCGACGTCATGACGGCGTCCGTGCCATCGAGCACGGCATTGGCCACGTCGGACACTTCCGCGCGCGTCGGCACGGCGTTGACGATCATCGATTCCATCATCTGCGTGGCTGTAATGGCCAGTTTATTCGACGCGCGCGCCATCTTGATCATGCGCTTTTGCAGGGCCGGCACGGCCGCATTGCCGACTTCGACCGCCAGGTCGCCACGCGCCACCATGATGCCGTCGGAGGCGTCGAGGATTTCTTGCAGGGCGGGAATGGCTTCCGCGCGCTCGATCTTGGCGATCATCATCGGCTTGTGGTCCCACGCTTCACCGGCGATATTGGCCAGCTGGCGCGCCATGACCATGTCGGTGGCGTTTTTCGGGAACGATACGGCCACGTAATCAGCCTGGAAACTCATCGCCGTCTTGACGTCTTCCATGTCTTTCGCCGTCAGCGCCGGCGCGGACAGGCCGCCGCCCTGGCGGTTGATGCCCTTGTTATTCGACAGTTCGCCGCCGATTTTCACGGTCGTGTGGATTTCGCTGCCGACGACCTTGTCGACCGTCAACACGATGAGGCCGTCGTTCAGCAGCAGCACGTCGGCCGTGCGCAAGTCGCGCGGCAATTCCTTGTAGTCGAGGCCGCAGCGTTCGATGTTACCCAGTTCACCGTTTTCGCCCCATTTCGCGTCAAGGATGAACTTCATGCCGTTTTCCAGGAAGATCTTGCCTTCTTCAAACTTGCCGACGCGAATCTTCGGGCCTTGCAAGTCGGCCATGATGGCTACTTCGCGGCCGCACAGGGCCGCCGCTTCGCGCACCATGCGGGCGCGGTCGATATGGTCTTGCGCCTTGCCATGCGAAAAGTTCAGGCGCACGACGTCGACGCCGGCCTTGAACATGCGGACGAGGGTATCGATATCGTTCGAAGCGGGGCCGATGGTGGAAACGATCTTGGTGGCGCGTTGCTGTACTTGCATGGTCATGGTGTGCTGCTTTCTATAATGAGTTGCTACAAGGGCCGGCCTTGTGGGCCGGCCGTCCTGGTGCGCTGGATCAGCGGTGGTTCTTGTTACTTGGCCGCTATCAGGGCGACCGTGGTGTCGAGCATGCGGTTCGAGAAGCCCCATTCGTTGTCATACCACGACGACACTTTCACGAGGCGGCCCGACACCTTGGTCAGGGTCGAATCGAAATTCGACGACGCGGGGTTGTGGTTGAAGTCGATGGAAACGAGCGGCTCCGTCTGGTATGTGAGGATGCCTTTCAGCGCGCCTTCCGACGCCGTTTTCAGCAAGGCGTTGACTTCTTCGACCGTGGTATCGCGCCTGGCGATGAAAGACAGGTCGACCAGGGAGACGTTAATCGTCGGCACGCGGATGGCGAAACCGTCCAGCTTGCCATTCAATTCAGGCAAGACCAGGCCGACGGCGGCCGCCGCGCCCGTCTTGGTGGGGATCATCGAATGCGTGGCCGAGCGGGCGCGGCGCAAGTCTTCATGCATCACGTCGGAGAGTACCTGGTCATTCGTGTAGGCATGCACGGTGGTCATCAGGCCCGATTCGATGCCGATGGCGTCGTTAAGCGGTTTGACCAGTGGCGCGAGGCAATTCGTCGTGCACGAGGCATTCGAAATGACCGTATCCGTGGCTTTCAGTACGTGCTGGTTGACGCCGAACACGATAGTGGCGTCCACATCCTTGCCGCCCGGCGCGGAAATGATGACTTTCTTTGCCCCGCCCTTCAGGTGGGCCGAGGCTTTTTCCTTGGTGGTGAAGAAACCCGTGCATTCGAGCACCACGTCGACACCGAGTTCGCCCCAGGGGATCAGGGCCGGGTCGCGCTGCGCGAAGACGCGGATGCGGTCGCCGTTGACGAGCATATTCTCGCCATCGATGGTGACGACGCCGGGAAACTTGCCGTGCACCGTGTCGTAGCGCGTCAAATGCGCATTCGACTTGGCATCGCCCAGGTCGTTGATGGCGACGATCTCGATATCCTGCTGCTTGCCGCCTTCATAAAACGCGCGCAAGACATTGCGGCCGATGCGGCCATAGCCATTGATGGCAACTTTGATGGTCATGCTGTCTCCTTGATGTTTTACTTGAAACTAACCCAAGTGCCAAAACCGGGGTCGGACCTTAAGGTCCGACCCCAGCATTTGCCATTGGGTTAAAAAGAATCAACCACTATTCCGCAACCCCGCCGCAATCCCATTGATCGACAAATGAATGCCCGTGCGCGCCGCCGCATCCTGCTTGCCTTCGCGGAAACGTTTCAACAGCTCCACCTGCACGTGGTTGAGCGGGTCGATATACGGAAAACGGTTGCGTATGGAGCGCTGCATCAGCGGGTTGGCTTGTTGCAACTCTGCCTGGCCCGTGATCAGTTTCAAGGCGTCCAGCGTGGCCGCATATTCGGCGCGGATGCGCGTAAAGATGGCCTCGCGCAAAGCCTTGTCCTTGACCAGTTCCGCATACTTGCCGGCAATGGCGATATCGCTCTTGGCCAGCACCATATCCATATTCGACAGCAAGGACGTGAAGAAGGGCCAGTCCGTGTACATGCCGCGCAGTACGTCGGCGCCATCGGCGGGATGGGCGGCCAGGTAGGCTTGCACGGCGGAACCGAAACCGAACCAGCCCGGCAGCATCAAGCGGCATTGCGCCCAGCTCAAGACCCAGGGAATCGCGCGCAAATCCTCGATCGAGGTCGATTTCTTGCGCGAGGCGGGACGGCTGCCGATATTCAGCGCGGCAATTTCCGCGATCACGGTCGATTCCCAGAAATACTGTTCAAAGCCGTCCGTGCCATACACGAGGTCGCGGTAAGCGCTCAGGGCCGTGCCAGACAATTCTTCCATGGCGGTCAGATGGCCCGCGCCGGCCGAAGCCTTCGGCTGCAGCTGCGCCTGCGGCAGCAGGGTCGACTGGATGGTGGCGGCCACCAGCACTTCCAGGTTGCGGCGCCCTACTTCCGGGTTCGCATACTTGGCCGTGATGACTTCGCCCTGCTCCGTCAAACGGATCTGTCCCTGCACGGCGCCGGCCGGCTGGGCCAGGATGGCTTCGTAGCTGGGACCACCGCCGCGCCCGACGGAACCGCCACGGCCGTGGAACAGACGCAGCTTGATCTGGTATTGCTTGAAGACCGTCACCAGCTCGATCTCGGCCTTGTAGAGTTCCCAGCCGGAGGTGAGGAAACCGCCGTCCTTGTTGCTGTCCGAATAGCCGAGCATGACTTCCTGCTGGTCGGCGCGCGACGCCAGCAAGCCACGGTAGAACGGCAAGCCGAAAGCGCGCGCCATGATGGCGGGGCCGGCGCGCAAGTCGTCGATGGTTTCAAACAGGGGGATGATGTTGACGTCCACTTCGCGGCTGTCCTGGCGCAGCAAGCCCACTTCTTTCAGCAGCAAGGCCACTTCCAGCAAGTCCGAGACGCTGGCCGCCTTGGAGATGATGCAATTTGGCACCGATTCGCGGCCATATTTGACGTGGGCCTCGCGCACGGCGCGGAAGATGTCGAGTTCGGACGTCGTTTCCTCGGAGTACTGCGCATACGGCGACGTCAGCAGGCGTGGAGACTCCAGCTCGGCCAGCAGCACGGCGATGCGCTGCTCTTCATCGAGGTCCAGGTAGACCAGGCCCGGCTGGGCGCCGGCAAACAGTTCGCCCACGACGCGCTCGTGCACGTCGGAATTCTGGCGCAAGTCCAGCGGCGCCAGCGAAAAGCCGAAGACCTTGACGGCGCGGCGCAACTGGCGCAGCCGGCCACGCGCCAGCGCGCGCAAGCCATTGCTGACGAGCGAATGCTGGACCACGTCCAGGTCGGCCAGCAGATCAAACGCGGCAGCGTAGGGCTGCACGCCTTCGGCTGGCTTGCCCTTGCCGCACAAGGCGACGCGCGTCGCTTCCAACCGCGCATGGATACCATGCAAGGCGCGGCGGTACGGCTCATCGACGCGGTGTGGCGACGCATCGGCCGAGCGTTCGGCCAGCGCGCGCAGCGGCTCGCTGCAGGCGTTCAAGATTTGCGCCAGCGACAGCTGCGAGGCGAGCTTGCGCAATTCTCCCAGATAAAAGTCGAGCACCTTGTCGGCCTGCGTCTGCAGGGTGCTGCGCAGGATGTCGGCCGTAACGAACGGGTTGCCGTCGCGGTCGCCACCTATCCAGCTGCCGACCTTCATGAAATTGGGCAATTCCGCATCTTCCCAGCGGGCATCGCGCTGGGCCAGCATGGTTTCCAGCGAGGAATACAATTTCGGCAATTCGCGCAAGATCGTGTGGTCGTAGAACGACAGGCCATTGGCCACTTCATCCATGACGGACAGTTTGCTGGTGCGCAGCAAACGCGTCTGCCACAGGGTGACGATGCCACGGCCCAGCGCTTCTTCGTTTTGCTCCGCCTCTTCCGGCGTCATTTGCACGCGGTCGCGCTCGCTCAACAGGCGCGCGATGGCCATCTGGCAATTCTGGATGCTCTTGCGCTGCACTTCCGTCGGATGCGCCGTGAACACGGGGCTGACAAACGCATCTTCAAAGAACGTTTCCAGCGCATCGGCCTTGCCCGCGTCAAACACGTTGCCGACGGCATGGCTGAGGCTACCCTGGCGCGGCGGCGAACCGGCGATCAGATGGGCGCGCGTGCGGCGGATGTGGTGTTGATCTTCTGCAATGTTGGCCAGCAGCGAGAAATAGCTGAAGGCGCGCGTCAATTGGGTGGTTTCTTCCTGCGACAGCGCTTGCAGCGCGTCCGACAGCTGCGCGCGCGCCGCTTCGTCATTGTCGCGGCGGAAACGGATGGCCAGCTGGCGCACATGTTCGATGCGCTCGAAGGCGGGGTCGCCCAGGTGGTTGCGGATGGCGTCGCCCAGCAGACGGCCCAGCTGGCGGATATCGCTGCTCAGCAGCTCGTCTTTCACTTCATTCATTTGCATGGTATTCATTTCCTGGGGCGGCCACGGCGGCACCGCACAGATTGCGTAGTACGCGCTTCCCGACCCGGGAAACGCCCATCATCCATTTTGTAGTAAATTTACCTTACTGTCTCACCATCCTCTTGATTTTCATCAATAAAATCCACGTCGAAAGGGCCTTAAAGGGCTTGCGAGCTGTTTAGCAGGGCAACAATATGAAAATTTACTACGCATTTAAGCGAAAGGCAACCAAATTTGTCTTTTCAGGCTGAAAAGTCACGGTGCAAGTCACATGCCGGTGGCGATGGCCGGGCACTCTCCTGTATGCTGGCGGCTTGAAACAAGGATGTAATCCACATCTTTATGAACGATATCCCATGCGACTGACTGCTTATACCGACTACACCCTGCGCACCCTGATGTATCTGGGCGTGCACCGCGACCGCCTCGTGACCATCCAGGACATCGCCGACCTGCATGCGATTTCCAAGAATCACCTGATGAAGGTGGTGCACCAGCTGGGCCTGTCAGGCATCGTGGAAACGGTGCGTGGGAGGAATGGCGGCCTGCGCCTGGCGCGCGACCCGGCCGAGATCAATATCGGCACGGTGGTGCGCGAGACGGAAAACGATTTTTTCATGGCGGAATGTTTTAACCAGGAAAACAATACCTGCCCGCTGACGCCCGATTGCCTGCTGAAAGCCAAGCTGGGCCAGGCCACGGGGGCCTTCCTGGCCGTGCTCGACACGGTGACCCTGGCCTCGATACTCGAAGCGACGCCGGGCGTGCCGGCGCTGGCGGCGGGCGTGATTCCCCTGCGCGTGGCGAAGTAAGCGCGCCAGAAACAACAATGCCCGGCAAGCCGGGCATTGTTTCCTGCAGTAACTATCTAAAACATCAATGTGCGCTGGCGCCTGCCGCGCCGATGCCCGTTTCCGAACGCATTTGCTGCGCTTCGTAGCCGGCACGGTCGATGCGCGCGCGCGGGCTCTTGTCGAGCACCGAGAACAGCCAGATGCCGACAAAGCCTGCCGTCATCGAGAACAGCGCCGGCGAGGCATACGGGAACAGCGCCGCCGGATGACCGAGCACGTCGACCCACACGGACTTCGACACCACCGTCAGCGCGACGGCCGTGGTCAAGCCCAGGAAGCCGCCGATGGTGGCGCCCCGCGTGGTGCAGTCTTTCCACAGCACCGACATGAACAGCACGGGGAAGTTGGCCGAGGCGGCGATAGCGAAGGCCAGCGAGACCATGAAGGCGATGTTCTGCTTTTCAAAGGCGATGCCCAGCACGACGGCGATAATGCCCAGCACGATGGTGGTCACGCGCGACACTTTCAATTCGTTGGCGCCCGTGGCCTTGCCCTTCTTGATGACGGTGGCATACAGATCGTGCGACACGGCCGACGCGCCCGACAGGGTCAAACCCGCGACGACGGCCAGGATGGTGGCAAACGCGACCGCCGACATGAAGCCCAGGAACACATTACCGCCCACAGCCTTGGCCAGATGCACGGCCGCCATGTTGTTACCGCCCAGCAGCTTGCCGGCAGCATCCTTGAACTCGGGATTGGTACTTACCAGCACGATGGCGCCAAAACCGATGATGAAGGTCAGGATGTAGAAATAGGCGATCCAGGTGGTGGCCCAGAACACGGATTTGCGCGCTTCCTTGGCGCTCGGCACCGTGAAGAAACGCATCAGGATGTGCGGCAAACCGGCCGTACCGAACATCAGCGCCATACCGAAGGAGATGGCCGAGATCGGGTCCTTGATGAAGGAACCTGGGCCCATGATGGCTTCCTTGGCGGCGTGCACGTCCACCGACTTGGCGAACAGCGCTTCCGGGCTGAAGTTGAATTGCGCCAGCACGGCCACGGCCATGAAGGTGGCGCCGCCCAGCAGCATGACGGCCTTGATGATCTGCACCCAGGTGGTGGCTGTCATGCCGCCAAACAGCACGTAAATCATCATCAATGTACCGACCAGGACGACGGCGATCCAGTATTCCAGGCCGAACAGCAGCTTGATCAGCTGGCCCGCGCCCACCATCTGCGCGATCAGGTAAAAGGCCACGACGACGAGGGTGCCGGAGGCCGAGAAAATGCGGATCGGCGCCTGCTTGAAGCGGTAGGCGGCCACATCGGCAAAGGTGTAGCGGCCCAGATTACGCAAGCGCTCGGCCATCAGGAAGGTGATGATGGGCCAGCCGACGAGAAAGCCGATGGCATAGATCAGGCCGTCATAGCCGTTGAGGAAGACGGCGGCGGAAATACCGAGGAACGATGCCGCCGACATATAGTCGCCCGCAATCGCCAGGCCATTCTGGAAGCCCGTGATGCCGCCGCCGGCCGTGTAGAAATCGGAGGCCGACTTGGTCTTCGCGGCCGCCCATTTGGTGACGAACAGTGTAAAAATGACGAAGGCGGCGAACATGATGATCGCCGTCCAGTTGGTCGGTTGCTTGACTGCCTGGCCCAGGTCGGCGCCGGCCGCCAGCACGCTGTTGCTGGCGCTCGCCAGCAAGGTCAGGGCTGCCAGGCAGGAAAATGTGCGTTGCATCGATGGGGCGCGGCTCATGCTTGCACCCGTGCCTGGATGGCGCTGGTCAGCTCGTCGAATTGCTTGTTGGCGCGGCGGACATAAATGCCGGTGATCACCACGGTAAACACGATGACGAACAAGCCAATTGGCATGCCCCAGGTCATCACGCCGGTGCCCGTTTTAGTGGCAAGGAATTCCTTGTTGAAGGCGATGAGCAGAATGTAGCCGTAGTACACCAGCATCATCAGGCCCGTCAGCGCCCAGCCGAAGCTGGAACGCACCCTGACCAGCCGATGATAATTGGGGTCGCCCTTGATTTTTTGAACCAGATCGTCATGCATGGTGTTGCCTCCTGTTATGTAAAAGCCTGCTCTTTTATGCGAGCTTGGGTTCACAGTACAGCGCGAGGCTTACCCGCCCCTTACGGCAGCGGTTTTTCTCGCAGAAGCAACACAAGGAGCAACACAGGAGCAACACAAGGCAGACAAGGTCAGTTCAGCGCGGCTGCCGGTCCGAAGAATTCATGGTGCGTCTGCCCTTCCGGCACGCCCAGCTCGCGCAGATACTGCTTGACGGCCCGCATGAACGGCTGCGGCCCCAGGAAGTAGGCGTCGACGTCGCGCGAGGCTGGCAGCCAGTGATTCAGCGTCTGTTTACTCAGCAAGCCGACGGCGTCCGGTGCGCCTTGCTCACCGTCATGTTCCGCGTAGCAGTAATAGCGCTGCAACTGCGGGTGCTGCGCGGCCAGTGCGTCGATCTGCGCGCGGAACGCATGCACGCCCTGGTTGCGCGCCGCGTGGATGAAATGCACGGGACGCTTGCCGCGCAGGGCCGCCGTCAGCATGGCCAGGGTCGGCGTGATGCCCACGCCGCCACTGATCAGCACCAGCGGCTTGTCGCTCTCCGTCAGCACGAAGTCGCCCGATGGCGGCGTCAGCTGTACGGTGTCGCCCGCCTGCACGTGGTCGTGGAAGAAATTCGACACCTTGCCGCCCTCTTCGCGCTTGACGCTGATGCGGTAGGTCTGGCCATTGCTGGCGGCCGACAACGAGTACTGGCGGCGCATGGGCACGCCATCAACCGTGGCCAGCACGCCGATATACTGGCCTGGCGCAAAGTCGAGCACGGGCTGGCCATCGGCGGGCGCCATCAGGAAGGACGTGATCTCGCCGCTTTCCACCGTCTTGCCGCGCACTAAAAAGTCGCGCGCGCCGCTCCAGCCGCCCGGTGCGGCCGCCTGCGCCTTGTAGATACGCCCTTCTTCGCCGGCCAGGATGTCGGCCAGCTGGCCATACGCCGCGCCCCAGGCATCGATGACGGCGTCGCTGGCGACTTCCTCGCCCAGCACTTCGCGGATCGCCTGCAGCAGGCTGGCGCCCACCAGCGGATAGTGCTCGGCGCGGATCTGCAGGGCCACGTGCTTGTTGACGATGGTGGCCACCAGGTCGCCCAGCGCGGCAAGTTGATCGATGTGCTTGGCGTACATCAGCACGCCATTGGCCAGCGCGCGCTGCTGGTCGCCGCTGTGCTGGTGCGCCTGGTTGAAGTACGGCAGCACTTCGGGATGGTCGCGGAACAGATTCTTGTAGAAGTGGCGCGTCAGCGCTTCGCCGCCCTGCTCGAGGATGGGGACGGTGGCCGTGATGATGGCGCGTTGTTCTTGGGTCAGCATGTGGAATTCCTTTAGATATATGAGCAGGCGGTTTTCAGGCCAGTGATTCAATGGCGGGATAAAGATCGTGGTCTTCGCGGCGCATGCGCTGGAACAGCGCGTGCAGCACGGTATTGGCTTCGCTGCGGAAGGCATCCGGCTCGGCCGCCAGGCGCACGGGCGTATTCCAGCGGCCCGCGAAATCGAGGTAGGCGCCGGCGATGCCGTGCATTTCGTTTTCGTACTGACGGCCCAGCTGCGCCACCCTGGCCACGCCGCAACTCTGCGCGGCCGGATACAGGTAGCGCTGCTCGACGGCCAGGTGCAGCTTGATCAAGCCGCTCATGGCGATGATCTGTTCGGCAATGGCCTGCGCCTGCGCGGCCACACCGCCGCGCGCCAGCTGGCGCAGGGCATCGATGGAGGCCAGGATGGCCAGGTGCTGCTGTTTGAATTTGTCGATATTCATGGCGTGTTTCTCTTGTTGAGTGTTGCCAGTGTAGCGGAATTCGCTTAAACATGCAAATCACATACATCTTTATGATGCGAATATTTCCAGCAGGAATGTACATCGACATGCGCCACTATGTGCGGCACAGAACACAAGCCAGAGCCACGCCTGCCTATAATTTATTCATCACAGTGCGGGGCCGTTTGCGGCCGTGCCGCACCCTCCACTCAGCCAAGGATGAGCATGAAAATGAAGACGGACACGGTCAAGACGGGCACGGCCCAGGCGCAGCAACTGGCCGCCATCATCAACGAGCACCACACGGCACTGCTGGACGGCTGGATGGCCGGCCTGGTCGCCCGCCTGGTGCGGCGCGACAAGATCGCCGAAAACGAGCTGCGCCAGCAGGCAGCGCAATTGCTGCCGCTGCTGGCGGGCGCACTCGACAGCGGCGACGCATTCGACATCGAAGGTGGCGCCTGGGACGATACGCGCCAGCTGATCGCTGACATATCGCAATCGCGCGTACGCCAGGGCTATTCGCCGATCGACACGGCCAGCTTCATGTTCGCCCTCAAGGAGCCGCTGTTCGCCTACCTGCGCCAGCAAATCACGGCGCAGCCGGAGCAGCTGGGCGACGCCATCATCAGCACCAGCAAATTGTTCGACGAACTGGGCTTGCTGACCATCGCCATTTACCAGAAGGCGCGCGAACAGGTGATTCTGCGCCAGCAGCAGGAATTGCTGGAACTGTCCACGCCCGTGGTGCAGCTGTGGCAAAACGTGCTGGCCCTGCCCCTGATCGGCACACTCGACAGCGCCCGCACGCAGGTGGTGATGGAAAGCCTGCTGCAAAAGATCGTCGACACGGGCGCCCTGATCGCCATCATCGACATCACGGGCGTGCCCACCGTCGACACGCTGGTGGCGCAGCACCTGCTGAAAACCATCGCCGCCGCGCGCCTGATGGGCGCCGACTGCATCATCAGCGGCATCCGCCCGCAGATCGCGCAAACCATCGTGCACCTGGGCGTCAACCTGGAAGACGTGATGACCAAGGCCACCCTGGCCGACGCCTTCGTCGTGGCCCTGAAACGCACGGGTTCCAGCATCACTTACCAGCAGCAGCAACACTGAGGCGCCTATGGAGAGAATCCCCATTTTACGCATGGGCCGGCTGCTGCTGGTGACGATCCAGGTGGACATGCACGACCGCCTGGCGATGACCTTGCAGGACGACCTGACCACGCGCATCGTGACGGACCGCGCGACGGGCGTGCTGATCGACATTTCCGCGCTCGACATCGTCGATTCCTTCATCGGCCGCATGATCAGCAACACGGCGGCGATGGCGAAAATCCTCGACGCGCGCACCGTCGTCGTCGGCATGCAGCCGGCCGTCGCCATCACGCTGGTGGAACTGGGCCTGACCCTGGAAGGCGTGAGCACGGCGCTGAACGTGGAACGGGGCATCAAGCTGCTGGAACGGGACGGCGCATGCGCATGACGGGGGGCGCCGTGCTGGGCGCGCAGGCGCAGGCGGGGGTGCAACAGGTGCAGCAGATCCTGCCCCTGCACAGCGACGAAGACGTCGTGCGGCTGCGCAAGCAGGTGCGCGACAGCATGGTCGCCATGGGTTTTGGCCTGATCGAACAGACCAAGATCATCACGGCGGCGAGCGAACTGGCGCGCAACACCCTGCGCTACGGCGGCGGCGGCGAAGCGCGCATCGCGCGCGTCTGCGATGGCGCGCGCCAGGGACTGGAACTGCGCTTTGTCGACACGGGACCGGGCATCGACGATATTGCCCTGGCGCTGACCGATGGCTATACCAGCGGCGGCGGACTGGGACTGGGGCTGGGCGGCGCCAAGCGCCTGGCCGACGCCTTTCACATCGACACGGTGCCCGGCGCGGGCACCACCGTCACCATCGCGAAATGGAAGCTGTTTTGAACCACATCGAGCAAGCCCCTGACATTGCCAGGCAACGCAGTTTCCCCATCGGCGAACCGAGCGAGATCGCCGCGGCTCGCCGCGCCGGCAACGAACTGGCGCGCCGCATCGGTTTCGACGACGTGCGCACGGGCCAGCTGGCCATCATCATCAGCGAAGCGGCCACCAACATCGTCAAGCACGCGCAGCGCGGCGAAATCCTGCTGCGCAAGGTGCTGCGCGGCGGCACCAGCGGCATCGAAGTGCTGGCCATCGACAACGGTCCCGGCATGGCGAATGTGCGCCAGCACATGCAGGATGGCCATTCCACCACGGGCACCTACGGCGTGGGCCTGGGCGCGATACGCCGCCTGAGCCAGGAATTCGACCTGTACACGGCACCCGGCAAGGGTACCGTGCTGATGGCGGTGGTGTGGGGGCCGAACGCCAGCAGCGCCGTTCCCGCCCATCCGAACTGGCAAATCGGCGCCGTGTGCCTGCCGCTGGCCTCGGAACAGGTGTGCGGCGACGCCTGGAACGTCGTGTGCGAAGGCCATGAACTGAGCTTGCTGGTGGCCGATGGCCTGGGCCACGGCCCGCTGGCGGCGCGCGCCTCGGAATGCGCCAGCGCGCTGCTGGAACACGCCACGCCGGGACTGCCGCCCCTGCCCGCCCCCTTCATCGCACTGGCCCACGGCGCCCTGCGCACCACGCGCGGCGCGGCCCTGGCGGTGGCGCACATCGACAGCGCGCGGCGCGAACTGCGCTATGCGGGCGTGGGCAATATCGCCGCCTGCGCCTTCGACGCGCAGCAGCGCCGGCATCTGCTGTCGCATAACGGCATCGTCGGCAGCAATCTGCGCAAGGTGCAGGAATTCTGCCATGCGTGGCAGCCGGGCACGACCTTGATCATGCATAGCGACGGCCTGCACACGCGCTGGGACCTGGAACGCTATCCGGGCCTGGCGCAATGCCACCCCAGCCTGGTCGCCGCCGTGCTGTACCGCGATTTTGCGCGCGGACGCGACGACGTCACGGTGGTGGTGCTGCGCGAACATGAGGAGCACCGGCATGCCGGTGCGGAAAGGAACGACACGCCATGACACAACGCATATTGACGGCGCATATCGGCAGCGAACTCGATGTGGTGGGCGCACGCCAGCGCGCGCGGCAGATCGCCGCCCTGTGCGGCTTCGGCGTGCAGGACCAGGTGCGCATCGCCACGGCCGTATCGGAACTGGCGCGCAACGTCTACAACTACGCCGGCAGCGGCAAGGTGCACTTCGCCATCGATGGCCAGACGGCGCCGCAGCTACTCAGCATCCGCATCGAAGACCAGGGCCCCGGCATCGCGCAGCTCGACCAGATACTGGCCGGCACCTACCGTTCACCCACGGGCATGGGCCTGGGCATCCTGGGCGCGCAGCGCCTGATGGACCGCTGCCATATCCACAGCACGCCGGGCGACGGCACGCAGATCACGCTACAAAAACTGTTCCCGCGCGACGCACCCCTGCTCGACGGCAGCATGATCGGCGCGCTGTCCGGCAGCCTGCAGGCGCTGCCCTCGGATATCACGCTGTCCGAAGTGCAGCAGCAGAACCGCGAGCTGCTCGCCACCCTGGCCGAACTGAAGACGCGCCAGGACGATTTACTACAGCTGACGCGCGAACTGGAAGACACCAACCGGGGCGTGGTGGCGCTGTTTGCGGAACTCGATGAAAAAGCCGACCACCTGCGCCGCGCCGACCAGATGAAATCGCGCTTCCTGTCGAACATGAGTCATGAATTTCGCACGCCGCTCAGCTCCATCCGCGCCCTGTCCAAGCTGCTGCTCGACCGCATCGATGGCGAGCTGTCCGAGGAGCAGGAAAAGCAGGTGCTGTTCATCTTGCAAAGCGCCGTCAGCCTGAGCGACCTGGTCAACGACTTGCTGGACCTGGCCAAGATCGAGGCGGGCAAGGTCGACGTGCACGCCAACAGTTTCCAGGTGGCCGACCTGTTCAGCGCCCTGCGCGGCATGCTGCGCCCGCTGCTGGTGTCCGAGTCGCTCACCTTGACCTTCATCGACCCCGATCCGGCGCTGCAGATACATACGGATGAAGGCAAGCTGTCGCAAATCCTGCGCAACTTCATCGCCAACGCCCTCAAGTTCACCGAGGCCGGCGCCATCGTCGTCAGCGCCACGCCCTTGCCGCAGCAGGACGCCATCCGCTTTTCCGTCTCCGACACGGGCCTGGGCATCGCCGCCGAAGACGTGCAGCTGATCTTCGAGGAATTCAGCCAGGTGGAAAATCACCTGCAGCGCAAGGTCAAAGGCACGGGCCTGGGCCTGCCCCTGTGCCGCAACCTGGCCACCTTGCTCAATGGCACGGTGGCCGTCGAAAGCACGCCGGGCCAGGGGTCGCTGTTTTCCGTCATCCTGCCCACCAGCTACCATGCGCCCGAAGGCAGCCTGCCGCCGAGCGCGCCGGCCAACGACAACGGCAACGACCAGCGCATCGGCGTGCTGGTGGTGGAAGACAATCCGCCCATCCGCCTGCTGTATGAAAAATTTTTGGCCGGCAGCGAATTTCGCGTCGTTCCCGCGCGCAGCGTGCGCGAGGCGCAGGAACGCTGGGAACAGCAGCGCCCCGCCGCCGTCATCCTCGACATCCTGCTGCACGGCGAAACGGCCTGGCACTGGCTGGCCGAGCTGAAAAACGACCCGCTGCGGCGCCAGGTGCCCGTCATCGTCGCCACCGAGATCGACGACGTGCGCAAGGGCCTGGCCCTGGGCGCCGACGCCTACTACGTCAAGCCGCTGTCGCGCCAGCAATTGCTGGCGACCCTGCGCGCACTGATCGGCAACCAACATCACCGGCAAGAGCCGCTTCCGCCGCAAGGCACAACCACCTGGGACAATGCGCATGCTACCGGATAACAATAGCGATGCTCTGATCCTCAACGTCGATGACAGCGACGGCGCCCGCTACGCCAAGTCGCGCATCCTCCAACGCGCCGGCTTCAAGGTCATCGAAGCGTCGAACGGCGGCGACGCGCTGCTGCGCGCCCGCCAGGACCGCCCCAACCTGATCCTGCTCGACGTCAAGCTGCCCGACATCAACGGCCTGGAAGTGTGCCGCCAGTTGAAGGGCGGCGCCGAAACGAACACCATCCTGGTGCTGCAGACGTCGGCCTCGTGCATCGGCACGGCCGACAAGATCCGCGCCCTCGACGGCGGCGCCGACAATTACCTGGTCGAACCGATCGAGGCAGATGAACTGATCGCCAACGTCAAGGCGCTGCTGCGCCTGGGACGGGTCGAGCGCGCACTGCGCGACGTGGACCGCCGCAAGGATGAATTCCTGGCCACCCTGGCGCACGAACTGCGCAACCCGCTGGGCCCCATCCGCACGGCGCTGGCCTTGCTGTGCAAGCTCGACCCCGTCGTGCCGGCCGTGCAGGACAATGCGCGCCGCACCATCGGCCGCCATACGGACCACCTGGTGCGCCTGGTGGACGACCTGCTCGACGTGTCGCGCATTTCACAGGGCAAGATCTCGCTGCAATGGGAAAGCGTGAGCCTGGCCAGCGTCATGCGCAGCGCGTTGGAAACGAGTTCGCACAGCGTCGAGACGCGCGGCCATGCACTCGATGTGCACCTGCCGCAGGAAGAACTGTGGGTCTGCGGCGACGCCGTGCGCCTGTCGCAGATCGTCGCCAACCTGCTGCTGAACGCGGCCAAGTTCACGGCGCCGGGCGGACGCATCGCCATTTCCGCCGTGCGCGAAGGTGACAACGTGCGCATACGCCTCTGCGACAACGGCATCGGCATCGCCGCCGCCAGCATCGACAGCATCTTCGGCCTGTTCGAGCAAAGCGGCCACGCGCCCGACCGGGTGCAGGATGGCCTGGGCATCGGCCTGTCGCTGGTACGCAAGCTGGTGACCTTGCACGGCGGCCAGGTCAGCGTGAGCAGCCCCGGCGTAGGACTGGGCAGCACCTTCGAAGTCATCTTGCCGCTCGACGCCAACGTGCCGCTGCCGGCCGCGCCGGCGCCGCAGGCGGCCAGTGGCGCCAGCCAGCGCATCCTCGTCGTCGACGACAACTGCGATGCGGCCGACACCCTGGCCGAACTGCTGGAAATGTACGGCCACACGGTGCGCACCGCCTACACGGGCGCGCAAGCGACCGAGCGCACCGTGGAATTCAAGCCCGACATCATCTTTCTCGACATCGGCCTGCCCGACATGAGCGGCTACGAGGTGGCCGTCCAATTGCGCCAGTTGCCGATCCCGCAGCAATTCCTGCTCGTCGCGCTGACCGGCTATGGCCAGGAACACGACCGCCAGGCGGCCCTGCAAGCCGGCTTCAACGAGCACTTCGCCAAGCCCGTCGATTTCGGCAAGCTGGCCATGCTGGGGCTGCATATCGCATCATGACGCTGGACTGGCTGCGCAATTGGTCATTTACATAACGCGTCGACTATAATCGGCAGTGCGAAACGCGACTGTTTCGGGCCAACCGGGATGAACAATTGCAGCAAAAAACGATAGGTAATGGCGCTGCTGTGCCTTTTTCCACATGGCTGCGCCCCCGTGCCTGGCTGGCCGCCTTTGCCGCCACGGCCTTGCTGGCAATGCCGGCCAGCAAGGCCGTGGCGGCCAGCACCGAAGCAGGATTACCAGGCAGGCTGGTTTGCCATGACGACCTCTTCGCACCCTACTTCATGCAGAATCAAGGCCGCATCGAGGGATTGAACGTCGATGTGCTGCGCGAGGCGGCAGCCCGCCTGGGCATCGCCATTGAATTTCGCGCCATGCCATGGCGCCGGCTCGAAAGTGAGCTGGCCAGGCCGCAGGGCACGGTCGATTGCGCCTTCGCCATGAGCCGCACGCCGGCACGCGAGCAGTACCTGGAATTTGGCAAGGTACCGCTGCAGCCGACCGAGTACGCGCTGTTCGTGCGGCAGGCCGACACGCTGCCGGCCGTGGGCAAGCTGGACGACCTGGCTGGCAAAGTGATCGGCGTGCGCGGTGGATTTCGCCTGCCCGAAGCCATCGCCGCCGGCGTGGCGCAGGGCCGCTGGAGCATCGCCGACGTACCGACGGATGCCGCCAACTTCCAGAAACTGGCGCTGCGCCGCATCGATGCCGTGCTGGCGGACGGCGTCGTCGGCCAGTACACGGTCAAACAGTTGAAACTGCAAGGCATCGTCCGCGTGGCGCCGCCACTGGCCCGCTTCGACACCTATATCGTGTTTCGCAAGAATACAGGCTCGCCCGCGCTGGCCGCCGCCTTCGACCGCGTATTCCGGCGCATGCGCCAGGATGGCAGTTTCACGCGCATCACTTCCGCCTATCTGGGCGCCCCACTTCTGGAACCTTGACATGACAACCCGCACGCCGCTGCTGCGCATCACCATGATCCTGGGCGCCCTGCACGCCCTGCTGGGCTGGCTGCTGCTGCCTGCGCTTCCCATCGGCGTGGCCGGCTGGCTGCTGGGTGGCGCCGTCTTGCTGGCATCGACCATGCTCATGCCGATGACCATCTTCGCGCGCGCCGTCACGGGCGATGCGCGCCTGGCCGACCGTTTGAGCTGGGCCGGTTCGCTGTGCATGGGCTTTTTTTCCTCGCTGTTCGTGCTCACCGTGCTGCGCGAGCTGCTGATGCTGATTCCCGCCACCCGCCCGCACGCGCAAGCGTCCGCCGTGGCGGCCCTGGCCCTGGCGCTGCTGGCCAGCGTCGTCGGCTTCATCAACGCCCGCCGTGTGGCGCGCGTGCGCGAAGTCGACGTGCCGATCGCCGGCCTGCCGGCCGCCCTGCACGGTTTTAGCATCGTGCAACTGAGCGACATCCACGTGGGCGCCACCATCCAGCGCGCCTACGTGGAAGCCATCGTCGCGCGCGCCAACGGCCTGCAGGCGGACCTGATCGCCATCACGGGCGACGTGGTCGACGGCACGGTGGCGCAACTGGGCAGCCACACGGCGCCACTGGGCGAGCTGCGCGCGCGCCACGGCGTCTTCCTCGTCACGGGCAACCACGAATACTATTCGGGCGCGACGCCCTGGGTGGCGGAATTTCGCCGCCTGGGCTTGCGCGTGCTGATGAACGAACATGCGGTGCTGGAACACGACGGCGCGCGCCTGGCGCTGGCCGGCGTCACCGATTTCAATGCAGCCGCCTTCGATCCGGCGCAGAAGAGCGACCCGCAAGCGGCCATCGCCGGCGCACCGGCCGATATCCCCCGCATCCTGCTGGCGCACCAGCCGCGCAGCGCGCCCGAGGCCGAAGCGGCCGGCTACGACCTGCAATTGTCGGGCCACACGCACGGGGGACAATTCTGGCCATGGAATCTGTTCGTGCCGCTGCAGCAGCCGTATGTGGCAGGCCTGCACCGGCGTGGCCGATTGTGGATTTACGTCAGCCGCGGCACCGGTTACTGGGGACCGCCGAAACGCATCGGCGCGCCGGCGGAGATTACGCGGCTCAGGCTGGTGGCGCACAGCGGTTGAGCAGGCCTGGAGCATGGCCAGTTTCTCTATCGCTGCGGCAGTCAGACCCTCCCGGCAAACATGGCAATTCCGGCGGCACAGCCTGCGCTGGCCACGACCAGGGTGGCAATCAGCCAACGCCGCACAGATTGTGTTGAGGACGCCAACTGCTCCGTCCATTTTCTGGCCCACGCCTCCTGCTGCATCGCCAGCGCGGTCAATTGCATTTGCTGCTCGGCAAACGCCAATTGCATCTGCGCCACGGACTGCACCAGCGGCGCCACCTCGGCTTCGTTGCGGCGGGCAACCTCCATGAGCGATGCCGCCACATGCGTGCCCAGCTCATGGCGCTGCTGCGCCATCATTTCATGCAACTGAATGAAGGATTGCTTGTCGGACTCACCTTGCTGCACCAGTTGTCCCGACAATTTCTCCACCGAGTCGCGGTGGGCAGTCACCGTGCCCTGTTCCAGCGTATTCTGGACCTGATGCAGCATGGGTTGCAACGACAGGCGAATTTCGCGCGGCGTCTCTTCGGCCAGCGATTTGAGCGAGCGAATCTGCGTGAGCGCGTCATCCGCACTCATATTGGTGCCCTGGATAATGGCCTGTAAATCTTCCAGCATCGATTCAAACTGGTTCAGCCGTTTGTCCAGCTCGCGGACCGACTTCGTAACAGGCGCCAGCGGTTCCTGCATTACTTTTTGCAATAGTTCCTGAAATTCGTGTTCCTGGCGGGCGATATCGTGTTGATTGTTCATGGCCTTGGTCAATATGAAGTAAAAGTAAATTAAATGGCGGAGGGTTCGATGTGCAGCAGGACTTGCTTGCGTACGTCCACAAGACGCACGGCAGCCAGCAAGCCCAGAAAGCCGGTGACGCGGTTGCCGGCGGTGCAGATCGCCTGTCGCCGCTGTTCCAGCTCAGCGACATATTCCGCGTCGAGCAGCGACGCAAAGCGGCGGCTCTCCACCAGGTCGTTTTCCATCCGCTGTTCAAACAGCTCGCGCGCCTGCGTGTGCTGTGCCAGTTTCTCCTCCAGCAGCTTGATCGGCGCGATGCCGCCGTCGGCAAGCCGCTGAAAGTCGTCGCGTTTGTAGCGTTGCTCCTCCAGCTCCTCCAGCAGGCGTTCCCGCCAGGCATGCGCGGCGGCCAGCCAGCGTTTGCGGGCAAGCGCCTTGAGTTCCGTCTGGACCTCGTCGATACAGCGCTTGAAGGTCCTGAGATCCCTGGCATAGTCGCTGCCCTCGCCGGTGCTCCAGTATTTGTCCACCCAGTAGGCATTGAGGGTGGAGAGGAAGCTGCTGAACGCATCGTCCAGTATGTCGTCGCTGCCGCTGGCGCCATCATTCAACTCCACACGGCGCCAGAACGGCTTTGTACCTGACATCCGTGCCGTGTCGGGATGGCTGGCCAGCATGGCCTGCTTCATGGACGACTTCGCGCGCCGGATCACTGCCTTGAAGCCCTCGACGCTTTCGTATGGATCGCCAGGCGCCGTCGTGGCAAAAACGAAATGCCGCGCTATGTCTTTCGACAACGCCTCGTCCGTCAATGCTTCCTGCGCCTGCGCCAGGCTGGCGCATTGTTTGCCGATATTCTCGGCCGCCAGTTGCGCCTGCCCTTGTTCGTGCTGCGCCCGCTCCAGCACCGCTTGCAGCGCCTCGCTCTCGGCACCCAGCACTTCCTGGCGTTTTTTCTTCACCCTGGCAATCACCATGTGCGCATCGACGGCAACGCGCAGACGCGCCAATGGCGTGGTCGACGCCTGTATATCGCTCAGCAACTGCTGCTTGAGTGTCAGCATCATCGGCTGTACCCGCGCATACAGAAGGGGCTCGGCTTCGCGGGCATCGAGCCACGACTGCCCGAACTCGAGCGGGAAAAAGTTCGCCGCGCGCTTGACATCCTCACTCAGCGGTATCGAGCGTTCAATCTGTTCGACCAGGCGCCGCCGGTACAGTGGCACTTCGGCCTCGCCCGCATGCTCGCGCACCATGTCGCGCACCGACTGCGCCGTGAAGGAATACGTGGTGACAATCCGAAAACGCCGCGGCGCGCTTTGCCAGTCTTCGATGCCCGGCAACGTCAGGCCGCCCCCCTGCAGGAACGACAAGTCATCACCGCGCCCCACCAGCAGGATCAGATCGGCCAGCGGCACGTATTTGCGGGCCATCGCATGTACATGCTCCTGCTCTGCCGCGTTTGCCGGTTTGTCGCCGGGAAGATCGAGCATGCGCACGCCCGACTGCGCGACATCGGCATCAAAGCATTCCAGCGGGACGAACACGACGCATGGCCCATGCGCGACCAGTTGGCGCATTTCCATCGCCGTTCGCAACCGGCCAAGTTCCGCCTCCATGGCCAGGTCATCGTCGTACCATGCGGTGGCTGTTTCATTGACTTTCAGTCCCCAGCGCTGATCCGGCGAACGGCGGTATTCCATCGTGGTGGCGGTGGCCGATTGTCCGGCCGCGCGTCCACCCCGCAAGACCCGCGCCACGCGCGGCATCTGCGTCGCCAGCACCCCCATCAACTCCATCAGCAAGGTGGTTTTGCCGACCTGAGTCTTGCCGAAAACGACCACGTAGGCTTCCGCCTGCTGATCCTTGCTGGCCAGGCGGTCACGGATTTCAGGGCTCAGCGATTCAGCAAAGCGCGTATATGCCCGGAAGGCCCAGTCCAGCCGCTCCTGGTCATGCTGTGCCCATGCCGCGCGCACGCCGGACGCTTGCGCCGGCGCCAAGCTGCCCCGGCTCACGCGGCCGCATCCGCATGGAACAGCGCCATCGTATGTCCGGACCGGCCCAGTTCGAACAGCAGGTCACGCTGCAGCGAGCGAACATCGGCCAGGGCCTTCGCCAGGCGGTCTTTTTCCATCAGCGCTTCATCCAGGCGGTAGCGCGCGCGCAATGACTGTTCCAGCCGGCCCCGCATCTGGCCCATCATCTGATTGAAATGATGGATGAAATGCTTGTGGTGGTGTGCCTGTATGCTCTGCAACATCGATTGCGACACGAGCCGTGCCTTCTCGTCATGGATGCGCGTGGCCTGCATGGCGGAATACGCCAGATACCCCACCGCCACTGCGCCGACCACGGCGGCGCCAACGCCGCCGATGGCGGCACCGGCCGCCGCCGTGCCGCCCGTACCGGTGCCGGCAGCCGCGGCCGAGGCGGACGCCGGATTGAACATGCTCATCAGCGCAGGGATCACATCGACATCGCCATCGCTGAGCACATCGACGGCAAAGACGGTGGCAATGCTGCGCAAGACCGTCTTGCCCAAGGTCACGCCGTCGCCCAATTGCTGCACCGCCTTTTTCATCATGTCGGCTTGATCGGACGCCTCTGCCGCCTTCAATTCCGGCGTCAGGCCCACCAGCGCGGGCATCATGCTGGCCAGCCGCGCATATTCCAGCGTCAGCGCCGGCAAGAGCTTGATCGCGCTGACGACATCCTTGGTCACCAGCTGGGCCTGCCCCTCTGGCGCCCCCTTCACGCCCAAAATCACCCGCAGATTTTGCTGGTCGTCCTCGTCCGGACGCCGCCAGGCAATCACTTGCTGCTTTGCATCGACATAGCCCAGTTTTTGCATCGGTGTCGCATCGCTTCCGTGCGCGATGGCGAGCACTTGCTGGCCCTGCTCACCGCGCAGTTTCTTCTGCGTCAGCCCGCCGATCATGTCGGTGTGCTTTTCCAGCACGTTGGCCTGGCCGCCCCACGATGCGCTTACGCTCTGCGCTATGTGCTGGTGGCTTTGCGTGGCCGTTCTGGCGAAGTCCTTGATTTTGTTGACCACACCCTCGTGATCGCTGATCAAGCTGCCTTCGAGCGTCTTCCAGGCCGCACCCAGATGCGCTTGCAGCAATTGATCGACGCCTACCAGATAGTCCTCGCGCAAGCTATCCCTGGCCTCGTCGAAGGCCTCCAGATAGCTGCGCACTGCCTGCAAGCCCTCCTTGCCGCTCTCACGCTCATGAAAGAGCAGCTTGGTTTTATTGTGCACCAGTCCCAGCACCGAGGTCAGGTCACGGCTCAGCACCCCTGCCAGACGGCTCAGTTGCGCCTTGCGGTCGCCGCCGCCCGAGCAGGACAGGTCCTGGATCGCCTTGGTCAAAGCTGGCAGCCAGTCTTGACGATAGTTCTGGTCATCCGCGCCGACGCAAATGATTCTGGTCCCGGCCAAGTCGGCTGGCACCTTGAACACATGGGCGGCCGTATCGCGCAACGCCTGCAGGCGCTCCGGCTTGCCGCGCGCGGCCTCCGTTTTACTGATCACCACCAGGGTTTGCGCGCCACCCAGTTCGCCTTGCAGCATGTCGGTGACGATGTCGACCTGCTGCTGGTTGGCCATGCGCGTCTCGTCCGTGACGACGATGCAGCCGACCGCACCGACCAGGGCCTGGCGCATCAGTTCCTGCCATGATTTATTCTCGCGGTCCTGCGTCTCGTAGCCAGGCAGCAGCAGCCAGGCCTGGTTCGCCCGGTTGAAATAGCGTTGCGGCACCTTCAGCACGGGCAGCAGCACGTCCATTTCCGGGTCGCATACGGCTTTCTGGAAGGTGGCGACATCGACGTCGTCCTCCACCAGCATGTATTGCCCGTCCTGCTTGCGCAGGCAGCGCAGCGCGCCCTGCACCTCGGTGTGCGACACATCTTCCAGCACCAGCACGGGCAGCTTCTCGCCCCGGCCTTCGTTGGGCTGCAACCATTGCGCCGACTCGCCATCGAGCGCATACAGCGAGCGCAGCAGTGTAGTTTTTCCCGCCCCTTGCGAGCCGCCGATCGCCAGGATCGACGTCGTGCCCAGCACTTCGGCAAGCAACAGGCGGCGCATGATCAGCGGCATGTCGGTGCGCAGGCGCTCGTCGTCAATCAACTGACTGGCGCCATGCAATTCGCGTAAGGCAGCGTTCAAATCTTGCAGCAAAATTTCAGGAGAATGCATCGTGAGGACTTTCTATCGACAACGGTTTAAATAACTGCGCTCCAGGCGATGTTGATCCCATACCTATAGTCGCGCGGCAAGCGCATGCGGCGATTCGTGGATGAGATCTGTCAGGAATGGACGGCACAGACAAAAACTTTCTTTTCGGAATGTTTTCATCTTACACAAGCGTAGCGACAGATCGTGTCGCCACCACCCGCCATGTCATGTTATTTATGAAAAGAAAGTATATTTACAACAATGTGGCGGCTAGCGCTAGCGAGAATGGCCATAACCATGTAGTAGAACAGCTATCAACACCTACTGCGCGTCGTAATTTGCGGTCTGTGATGCTTACTGCCTCGGCGGCCCCGTACTTCGTACAGTTGCGCCTCTCGAGCCAACGGGGGCACCGAGCCTTCCTTCCGCTCGCTACGATTTTGTCAGGTGTTGTAATCGGGCCGTATCTGCGCGGCGAAATCGCGCTGGCGGAATTGCTCCAGCAAAAAATCGACGAAGACGCGCGTCTTCGCGGGCAGCAGCTTCTTGCTGGCATAGTACACGGACAGGGGACCGGAATCGGCATGCCAGCCGGGCAGCAAGCGGATCAACGCTCCGCTGCGCAAGTGGGTCAGCGCGTGCGGCATGGGCAGCAGCGCTACGCCGACTCCCATGACGGCCGCCTGCGCCATCGCGTCCGGGTCGTCGAAGATGGCGCGCGGGCGGGATTCGGCCACGCCTTCGCCGCCCTGCCCGTCACGCAGTATCCAGCTGCGCAATCTGCCGCTGCCGGCCGAGCGGCGTGCCACGCCGTCGAAGTGCGCCAGATCCGACGGGTGCATGGGCATGGTTTTACCTTGCATGAAGGCGGGCGACGCCGTGGCGACGACGTGGACGTGGCCCAGTTCGCGCGCCACCACGCCCGGCGTCAGCTCGATGCCGCCGCCGATGGCGACATCGAACCCTTCGCCGATCAAGTCCACTTGCCGGTTGTCGAAATGGCAGTCGGGGACCACGCCCGGGTAGCGGGCGATGAAGTCGCCCAGCAGGGGCACCACGTAGCTGCGCCCGAACGACGGCGCCATGCTGATTTTCAATATGCCGGCCGGCTGGCCGCCCTCTTCGGCCACGCCGGCGATCGCTTCACGCAGGGTGGACAGGGCGCCGCCTATCTGCTGCAGGAAACGCTCGCCGCCTTCCGTCAGGGTCAATCGCCGCGTGCTGCGCTGGAACAAGCGCAATCCCAGGCTCGCTTCCAGCCGCGCCACGTTCTTGCTGACGGCCGCCGGCGTCAGCCCCAGACGGCGCGCAGCCGCCGAAAAGCTGCCCAGTTCGGCAGACAGCACAAACGATTGCAAGTGATTGAGGGCGTCCATGCGCCTATTTTACCCCCTCATTTGATACTGATGGTTGAAAGTGATTGTAGCGATTCATGGCTAGCGCGCTGGCAATGGAAAGCAGATACTGGTTTCCTCGACTCCTCACACAGAAAGCCCATCATGCAAACCCAAGCCACCAGCAACACCTCTTTACCACTGCAAAACAAGATCGCGTTTGTGACGGGCGGCTCGCGCGGCATCGGCGCGGCCATCGTGCGCCGCCTGGCCAGCCAGGGCGCCAATGTCGTCTTCACGTATAAAAGCTCCGCCGCCGAAGCGCAGGCGCTGGCCGCCACGGTGGAAACAGCCGGCGGCAAGGCGCTGGGCGTGCAGGCCGATGCGGCCGACGCCGCAGCCCTGACGGCGGCCATCGACAAGGTGGCGGCGCAGTTTGGCCGTATCGATATCCTCGTCAACAACGCGGGTGTGTTCCTGCCCGGCGCCATCGACGATTTTTCGCTGGCAGACTTCGACAAGACCTTGAACGTCAACGTGCGCGCCGTGTTCGTCGCCATCAAGGCGGCCGTGGCGCACATGCAGACGGGCGGGCGCATCATCAATATCGGCAGCACGAATGCGCACCGCATGCCGTTCGGCGGCGCGGCCGCCTACGCCATGAGCAAATCGGCGCTGATCGGCCTGACGCAAGGCCTGTCGCGCGACCTGGGGCCGCGCGGCATCACCATCAACAATGTGGAACCTGGCCCAGTCGCCACCGACATGAACCCGCCGACCGGCGACTTCGCCGACCTGATGCACGGCCTGATGGCCCTGCCCCGCCACGGCACGGCCGATGAAATCGCCGGCATGGTCGCCTACCTGGCCAGCGCGGAAGCGGCGTTCGTCACGGGCGCCGGGCTGAAGATCGACGGTGGTTTTGCGGCGTAAAAAAAAAGGGGTCAGACCCTTTGGGTCAGACCCCAGCCTCCGCTTCAGGGCTTACACCGCCTTGCGCCGCCGTCCCCGCCACCACAGCAGCAGTGCCAGCAGCACCAGCACGCCGACGATGATGGCCGCGCGGGCCAGGCCGATCAGGTTCGAGGCAGGACCGCCATTGCGCAAGGTCGTCACCTGCTCCGCCGTCACCTTGACAGCGGGATTGCCGTACATCGTCTGCACGTAATTGCCGAGGGTGACGATCTGCTCGTCCGACAGGGTCTGGCGGAAGGCGGGCATCAGATGTCCCGCAGTATGATTACCCTTGCCGTCCTGCCGCTCCACGCCATCGAGTATCGCCATCACCAGGTTGTTGCTGTTGCTGCGGCCCGTCACCGAGTTATGGAACAACGGCGGCAGGCTGCCGTCGAAACTGCCCTCGCCCCTGGCCTGGTGGCAGCTGGCGCACTGCGCATCGTACAGCTGCGCGCCCGACATCCTGTTCAGGTTTTGCGGCAGCGGCACGCCACGAATGGCATTCAGCTCGTCGCCAGCCTTGCCCCATTGCGTCACCGGTTTCACGTCCGCCTTGTCGCGGATGGCGGGCACGCTCTTGACATAGTGCGCGATGGCGTTCAAGTCCGCGTCGCTCAGGTGCTTCAGGCTATAGTCGATGGCTTCGGCCATCGGTCCGGCCGCCTGCGCCTTGTTGGCCGCGCGGCCCGTGCGCAGGTAGCCGGCCAGCTCCTGCTGGCTCCAGCTGCCGATGCCGCTGTTGACGTCCGAGGTGATGTTCGGCGCGTACCAGGTACCCAGGTCCGCGCCGCCCAGTTCCTTCGACAATTGCTCGGCCATCAGCGCATTGCGCGGCGTGTGGCACGTTGTGCAATGGGCCAGGCCTTGCGCCAGGTAGGCACCGCGGTTCCACTCCATGCTTTTCGACGCATCGGCCACGAACGGTTTTTTATCGAGGAAGAGCCTATTCCAGAGCGCCATCGACAGGCGGATGTTGAACGGGAACGGCAAGTCCGTCTTTTGCGCCGGCGCCGTATCGACCGCCGCCACGCCATGCATGAAGTAGGCGTACAGGGAGGCCGTGTCGTCATCCGTCACCTTGGCGTAGGCCGTGTAGGGCATGGCCGGGTAGAGGTGCGCGCCGTCAGCCCGCACGCCGTGGCGCACGGCGTCGGAGAACTGCGCCAGCGTGTAGTTGCCGATGCCATGCGTTGTCGATGGCGTGATGTTGGTGGCAACGATGGCGCCCAATGGCGTGGCCAGGGCCAGCCCGCCCGCCATCGGTTTGCCGCCCGGCACGCTATGGCAGGCGATGCAGTCTCCCGCCGTGGCCAGGTAGCGGCCACGTTCGATCGCCTGCACGTCTGCGCCAGGAGCTTGCGCCGCCAGCACCGGCAAGGCCATGAGGGATAACAAAGCGGCGCCGGCCGCCAGCCGGAAGGTCGCCATCATGCTGTTCCTCCCTGTTGTTCGTCAAGGATATGCTTGACGGTGCGCAAAGCCACCGCCAGACCGTTTTCCGTCGAATTGCAGGTGCCGGACGTAGGCAGCACGCCGGTGCTGCACAAGAACAGGTTGGCGTGGTCGAAGGTGCGGCCCCACTGGTCGCACACGGCCTTGGCCGGATCGGAACCCATCGACAAGGTGCCGCAGATGTGCTGGTTGTTGGCGAACACGCCTTCCTTGCTGTGGCGCAGATTGGTGCCGCCCATCAGCTTGGCGATGTGCTCGAAATCCTGCTTCGAGCGCTCGTGGCCGCGCTTGGTGTACTCGTCGATCGCATAATGCGCCTGCGGCTTGGGGATGCCCATGGCATCCTTTTCGCTGCTGAGGGCAATGCGGTTTTCCGGGTTCGGCAGCACTTCCAGCACGTTTTTCAGGCTCATTTCGCGCGCCGAGCGGAAACGCAGCTGCTGTTCGAATTCGGCGCCAAAGACGCCCTTGCCGATCAATTCCTTCGAGGCCCCGTCGACTCTCGAAATGTTCGTGAAGTCCAGACGGTATGGCGAATGCTGGCTGCGGAAGTCGCCGTCGCGCATAGTGTTGATGGAGTTGGGGCTTTGCGGGCCCCGGCCCAGCCACAGGTCTTCATCGGCGTCGAAGGTGATCGAGGTGCTCGGGTGGTCCATCAGGTTGCGGCCCACCATGTCGCTGCTGTTGGCCAGGCCATTCGGGTATTTGTCCGAGGCGGAAACGAGCAGCAAACGGGGGCTTTCGATGCCGTTGGCCGCCAGGATGAAGGTCCTGGCCGTGACCCGGTGGCTGTTCTTGTCGACGTCGTAATACAGCGCGGCCGTGATGCGGCCCTGCGCGTCGTGTTCCAGCTTGTAGACGTTGGCATTGCAGACGATCTTGACGCCCGCGTCTTCCGCCTGCTGCGCGGCGATGCCGCCGTGATATTGCGCGTCGATGGGGCAGATCGGCTGGCAGCTGTTGTTGCCGCAGCAGGCCGGACGGCCATCGTAGCTGACGCTGTTGCGCGCCACCGTATTGCCCACCACTTTGTACGCGGGGTCGAGGCGCTCGCGGATGCGGCGCATGGCGTACGGCTCCGTCACCGGATCCATCGGGAAGGCCTGCTTGCGCGGCGAACCCGTATTGTCGGCACCCGAGACGCCCATGATGTCTTCCGCTTCCTGGTAAAACGGTTCCAGGTCTTCATAGCTGATCGGCCAGTCGACGCCCACGCCATACAGGGTATGGATGCGGAAGTCGTTCGGCACATTACGCCACGCCTGCGCGGCCCAGTGCCACGAAGTGCCGCCGAACTGGCGGATGTATTCGGCCGGATACGGATACGGGCCGGCCTGCACCAGATGGCCGTTATCCTTCGGCTGGTAGATCGGGTGCGGCGCCGTGGCCACCGACGGATACGGCGACATCCAGTCGCTGCGGCGCGTCGTGTTGCGGAAACGGGCGACGATTTCGCCGCGCGACACGCGCGGGCCCGCTTCCAGGATCAGCACCGAGGCGCCCGCCAGCGCCAGCTTGCGCGCGGCCAGGGAGCCGATGATGCCGGAGCCGATGACGAGGTAATCGGCGGAGAGTTCTTCAGCCATGATGGCTCCTTAAATTGGTTTTCTGGCCCAGCTGCCGTAGGCGCCGTAGGAATACGTGGGGGGCTTGAGCACGTCGGCCACGACGGCCGCGTTCAGCGCCTGCTCGTAGGCGACGCAGACGGCCGCCTCGCCCGTGCCGACGATGCCCAGGTACCAGGCGCTGGCGATCTGACGCGGCAAGGCCGCCAGCGGCGCCTGGGCCGGGTCGAGCGCGTCGAGCGCTTCCTGCAAGCCGGCCGCCTGCAGACCCTGCGCATTGATCAGCTTCAGCAGCGCGCGCACCTTGGCGGGAAAGGCGGCGTCCTGCGCCACCAGCGCGTCATACAGGCGCCTGGCCAGCACGGGGTCGAGCACCTGGCGCCCGACCAGCATGGCCGACACGCCGAGGAAGGCGCCCTGCTCCGCACTGGCGACCGGTTCGGCCAGCGCCCAGGGAATCAGCGCCGCGGCCGAAGCCGACAGCAAGCCGGCCAGCACCATGCGGCGGCCGGGATTGAGAGGGCCGCGGCCCTCCTTATTGTGTATAGCGTCCAATTGAAGCTCCCGTGAGTTCAGCAACCGTTCAGAAAGAATGCTTGAGACCGACCATCACCACCGTCTGCCCGCCGTTCGACGATGGCGTGCCGTTTTGCGAATCGCCGACCGAGGCGACGGCATCGATGATGGCGCCGCCCTGGCCCAGGGTCTGGCCGCGCGCCAGCTGGCGCGCTTCGATCAGGTAGATGGCCGTGCGCTTGGACAGCGCATAATTCTGTTCGAACGACAGCTGGCGGTAGCGCGCGCGGTCCGACACGCCGTTGGCACGGCTGGCGAAAGTATCGCTGTAGCCGGCGGACAGGAACCACTGCGGCGTCAGCTGGTAGCTCGATATCAGGCCGGCCGTGTTGAAGATGGCCGTATCGCGAAAGGCCGAGCGGCTGCCCGCCTGGTATTGCACATTGCTGGCATTGGCGCCCACCATCCACTTGCCCATGGTGTAGCGCGCGCTGGCGGCGATGAATTCGATGCTTTCGGCCGAGGCGTAGCCCTGGTTGATGGCGGAGATGCCGAAGCTGGCCGAGGCGTTGTCGCTCCAGCCGGCGCCATGCTGTCCATTTTTCAGTTTCAGATAGCCGAGCGCGAATTCGGCCGGCGAGGTGCTGTACTTGACGGCGGCGCTGAAGCTGCTGCCCGCGGCATTGCCGTCGGCCGCTTCACCAAAACCGTATTGCGCGCTCGCCTGCAGGCCGCGCCATGCGGGCATGCTGTAGGTGACGGAATTGCTGATGCGCACGGTCGTATCGAGGCCGTCGATATCGCCCGGGTGAGCGCCGGTGGCGCCCGTCAAAACGTTGCTCGACGCCAGCGAACCCACCAGCAGGTAGTAAGGCGTGTACTGGCGGCCGGCCGTCAGGGTGCCGTAGGCGTTCGATTGCAGGCCCACGTAGGCCTGGCGGTTGAACAGGGAGCTGGCCGAACTCTGCGCGCCCGTATCGCTTTCAAAGCCGTTTTCCAGCAGGAACAGCGCCTTCAGGTCAGCGCCCAGGTCTTCCACGCCCTGGAAACCGATCTTGCTGGCGGACAAACTGCCACTGCGCATGTAAGTATTCGAATTGCCGCCCTGGTTGCTCGCGTAGGCGGTAGCCGCATCGACCACGCCGTAAATGGTGACATTGCTTTGGGCGCAAACGTTTGCGCCGATGAGCGTGGAAACGGCCAGCGCCGCAGCGCGCATGCATGGTGTGTTCATTTTTTCCTGACTTTCCTGTTTTGTTGTACGCCAGACAAGCATTGCCGCCGCGATGGCGCAATACCGGCTGTGGCGCCGCGTCGCCGCCCCATCCAGCGAGCGGGAATCCGCTGTTCTTCTTGACCTGGATCAAGTGGGGCAAATTATACGCTTATTTACTCACATGTAAGTAATTGACTGTTGGGCGTAGTCTTATAGCAAAACTGGCAGGCGCGCGGACGCAAGCCCGGCAGGATGCGGGAAAATGCGAAACAGGCATGAGAAAAGCAGCGGCGGCGCGTGTTGAAAAACACGCGCCCGATGAATGCTCAGGCAAGGAGAGGTTTGGGGTTCAGCGCAGGATGGCGGGCGCCACCGGCAGGGTTTCGAGGGCAATAAAAGCTTCCAGCGCGCGGCGCATGTCTTCGAACACTTGCTTGCCGTAGGCTGTTTCCAGGTGGGCATATTGCAGGTCGATGAGTTTACCCATCTGCAGCAGCAAACTGGCGCCCGCTTCCGACAGGTGCACCTTGCGGCGGCGCTGGTCGCCTTCGAACTTGCTGCGCCCGATCAAGCCGATTTCTTCCATGCGCGCCAGGATGCCGCTCATGCTGGGACTGGAAATCTGGCAGATATTGCACAGCTCGCGCGGTTCCAGCGTGGGGCTTTCGTTCAGCGCGCGCATGATGCGCCACTGCTGCTCCGTCACGCCGAAGTGATTCAGGATGGGGCGGAAATGCTGGAGCAGGCTGTCGCGGGCCTTCAGCAGCAACTGCGGCATGTTCGGATAACGGATCGGTAGCTGCAAGCGGAACTCCTGGGTGGCCAGCAAATGAACGTCATTATACGGCCCACCCCGTGCAAACGGCAGGCCCGCAACGATGTATTTTTCGCTACGTCCGCCCTGCCCCACGCCCTTCTCCCTCCTCCTGCGCGTGCCGCTGCACGGACCACAACACGCCCGCCGTCAGCAAGAGCATCGCCGCCCATTCCAGGGGGCGCGGCATGCGCTGCGCATACACAAATCCATACAGCAGCGCGAACAAGGTCTCCGACAGTATCAGCTGCCCCGACAGGGTGACCGGCACCAGGCGCGACGCCAGGTTCCACAGGTAGTTACCGACCACGGAAGCGCCCAGCGCCAGCAGCAGGCACACCAGCCAGTACCGGGGCCAGTCGCGCGCAGGCGCGTCATCGGCACCACTTGCCTGCTGCAGCGCCAGCATCACGGCGCCAACGATCAGGGCGATGACGCCGCTGGCCAGGCCATACAGCATGGCCCATTCCACCGAACTGAAATGCGCGTGGCGCTTGAGGAAGCGGGCATTATCGAGCGCATACCAGCTCCAGCAGGCGAGCGCGCCAATGGCGCACAGCACGCCGGCCAGCTTGTGCGCCAGGCTGGCGCCGCCTGCGCCGCCGGCATGGCTGAAAATATCGAGATTGATGCAGGCGATGCCCAGCGCTACCACCAGCAGCGGCAAGGCCAGTTGGCGCAGGGGCAGCGCGCCATGGTCCTTGCGGCCAAAAATCGTCACGCTCAGGGGCAGCAAGCCGATGATCAGCGAAGTGGCCGCCACGCCCGCCAGCTTGACGCCATACGCCAGCAGCAGGTAATACACGACATTGCCGGCCAGCGCCTGGCGCAGCATGGCCAGCCAGTCGCTACGCCGCAAGCGCCGCAGCAGGGGCAAGAGGCGCGGCAGCATCAGGCCGGCCGCCAGCGCGCCATAGCAGACGTAGCGGCCCACCATCAGCTCGAGCGGAGAAAAATCTGGCAGCAAGACCGGCACAATGAAAACGGCGCCCCAGAAGGCGCCGGCCAGCAAACCACATACGATCCCACGCCACATACAGCCACTCTCACGTCATCACTTGAAGGCGCCAGTATAGGGTATGCGGCGCAGCGCGGAGTGGCCCGTCGTCAGCCCTTCGCCTTGCGTTGCTCGGGGATGAAGTGTTCGCGCACGGCCTTGGCCAACAGGCCAGGCGGCAGCAAACCCTGGCCCAGCAGGAAGTTATTGAAGGCCAGGCGGTCGAATTTAGCACCCAGCGCCAGCTCCGTTTCCGCGCGCAATTGCAGGATGCGCGTATAGCCATAAAAATAGCTGCCCGCCTGGCCTGGCGCGTTGAAGGTATAGCGGTCCAATTCCTGGCGCGCCATCGCTTTCGACAGCATCACTTCGTCCGTCAGGATGCGTCCCGCCTCCTCGCGCGTGACTTGTCCCAGGTTCAGCATCGGGTCGAGCATGGCGCGCGCTGCGCGCAGCATGCGGAACTGCAGCGCGATGAACTGGCCTTCGGCCGGCTCGTAGGGGATCATCTCCGCTTCCGCGTACAGCGCCCAGCCTTCCACATTGACGCTGTTGAACGCGTACAGGCTGCGCGCCTGCGACACGCCCCGCTCCACCATCGCGCTGAACTGCAGCTCGTGGCCGGGACGGCCTTCGTGCGCGCTCAGGGTCCATGCGGCGCCCGCGAAATTGAAATCGTCATACGCTTCGCCCTTGCCGCTGGCGGCCGGATTGCTGACGGGGAGGACGAACTGGCCGTGCTCTCCCGTGTTGCCGATCAGCGGAGGCGGACGCATATGCGGTGCCGGCTGCGCTGCCGATTCGGCGGCGGACGCCAGGCGCATGGTCATGGCGCGCGCAGGGATATCGACCACGCGCTGCCGGGCGATGCGTTCTTCGAGCTGCGTATTGACGTCCTTGTAGTGCGCCTCGAGCTGCTCGTTCGGGATGGAATCGGCCTTCAGTGCGCGCAGCACCTGACGGTAATCCGAGCCGTCGACTCCCTTCAAGGCCAGCTTGGCCGCCACCACGGGCGCCAGCGCCTGCATGGCGGCACGCGTTTCCAGGTAGGCCACCTGCGCCCGTTCGACCAGCGCGCGCGGCTCGATGTCGATGCCCACCTGTTTCAGGCGGAACGCATACAGCTCGGGCGCCATGCGGAAATCCGTGCGCGACAGGGGCAGCACCACCTGCTTTTCCCACGCCGCATACGCGTTCAGCTGCTGTTCCATGGCCGCCAGCGCAGGTTCGGCGCCAGTGATTTTCATGTCGGCGAACAGCTTGCGGATGCCGGCGATATACGTTGGCACGTTTTCCAGCGACTGCTCCACCTGCAGGCGCACGGGTCCCGTCAGGCCAGGCTTGCCGATTTTTTCCGTGAAGCGCGCTTTGGCCTGCTGCGTGATCGGCGTGCTGCCCGGGAACTGGCCCACGTAGCGCTGCAGGCGCTCGAGCGCCTTGGCACGGCGCGCGGCCGGGCGCTGTTCCTGCAGCAAGCTTTGCATGCTGCCAAAAACCATTTGCGGCACATCGACCCACGGCAGGGTGTATTTGGCATCCAGCTGGGCGCCCATGATTTCCTGGTCGACGGCGTTCATCAGTATTTGCAGATCCTGGCGGATGCGTTCATCTTTCTCCGCCACCAGCTTTAGCTGCAATTGCGCGCGCGCCTTCTGCATGGCCGCCACCTGGCGTTCGACAATATTCGGCCCCAGGTCGGCGGCCAGTCCGTCGTACTGCGCCAGGCCCGTGTCGGAAGCGTTTTCGGGAGAAAACTGCGCCTGCGCCGCCAGCACGATGGCCGCGTTACGGTTGCTGGCCTCGACCCAGGCGGACGGCGCGCTGGCGGTGGCAGGGACGGCGGCCATGGCGGGCATGGCCAGCGCGGTTGCAAGCGCGGCGACTAGCACGGTCTTGCACAATTGCGGAGTGACGGACATCGGGGTTTCCTTCCTGGCAGAATCGGCGAACAAAACGGCGAACGAAGCGGCCAGTATCGGCGAGCGCAAGGGGACTGTCAATCGGACGGGGACAGGCCGCGCCGGGCGGCCCGTCCCGCTCCTGTCAGTACCCCAGCCCGTAGCCGAACTTGTACAGCGGATGCGCCGTGTCATACGGCAGGTCCGATTTCTGCACCTGCACTTCGGCCATCGACGATGGCAGCTCGAACGGCAGCTTGCCTTGCGGCTTGGCCTTGCCCGTCAGGACATCGAACAGCGCGCCGTCGCTGACGCCAAAGTTGGCGAGGATGGCGCTGGCCTTGTCCTGCACGTTGCCGAGGATGGCCGGGCGGTCCAGGTACACCGTCACCACCGTCTTCGGCGCGTTCTTCGCCGCGTTCTTGATCGCCTCGTAGTCGGCGTCGCCGTCGACATAGTTCAGGCGGCCCTCGTGCTGCATGCTGCCGAAGATGTAGTTCGGGTGCAGGGTTTCATACGGTGCGGCCACACGCAGCAGGGCCACGTCCGCTTCCTGTGGCGTGGCCACCACCGTGTAGCCATACTGCTGCGCCACGGCCGCATCGATGCCATACAGGTAGACCTTCTTGACGCTGGCCGCCAGCGGCAAGACCTTGTCCTTGTTTTCCAGCAGGACCAGCGCGCGGCGCTGCGCCTCCAGGCCTGCCTCGATGAAGTCCGCCTTGCCCACCGTGGCCGCCGCCTTGGCCGCATCGACAAACGGGTGTTCGAACAGGCCTTGCTTGAATTTCTGCACCAGGATGCGCCGCGCCGAGGCGTTGATGCGCGCTTCCGTCAGCTGGCCACGCTGCACGGCCTGCGTCAGGTATGGCGCTTCCGTCACGCCGCCAAACTGATCCATCCCCGCCGTCACCGCCTTCACGTAGCGCTCGGCCTTGGTGGCGTCTTCCATGCCCCATGGCGTGCCGAAGCCGATGAAGGAAGGCGCCACGCCCGGCGCCGTGCCGTTGCGGCAGTTGGCGTCGCAGTCGGAGGTGATGCCCCAGTCGGACAGGATCACGCCTTCAAAACCGTATTTGCCGCGCAGCAGATCCGTCAGCATGGTCTTGCTGAAGCCGGCCGCCACTTGTTCCAGCGTGATGCCATCGATGGTGATATTGCCGTCCGGCAGAGCGTAGGTGGGCATGACGGAGGCCGCCTTGGCCGTGAAGGCGCCCTCGAACGGTTTCACGTGATAGGCAAAGTTATTGCCCGGATAGGTCATGTAGCGGCCATAGTAGTTGTGGCCATCGTAGCCCTCTTTCGTGGCGCCGTAGCCGACCCAGTGCTTGACGACGGCCACCACGCTGCCGTCATGCAGGCCCGTGTTCCCGTCCTGGAAGCCTTCGATATAGTGCTGCACCATGCGCTTGGCCAGGTCGGCGTCTTCGCCAAAGGTGCCGTTGATGCGCGACCAGCGCGGCTCGGTGGCCAGATCGGCCTGCGGCGACAGCGCTTGCGTGATGCCGACGGCCAGGTATTCCTGGCGCGCGATGTCGCCGAAGCGGCGCACCAGCGCGTCGTCGCCGATGGCGGCCAGGCCCAGGGTTTCCGGCCACTGCGAGAAACCCTTGGTACCGGCGCTGGCGCCCACCGTGTACTGGAAATGGTGGCGCGGGTCCGTGCTGATGGACACGGGAATGCCAAGGCGCGACGTTTCGCTGATTTCCTGCACCTTGTTGTACTGGGACGCCATATTGGCCGTGTCGCCCGCCATGCGCGTGATGAAGGTGTTGACGTACTGCTTGACGATCAAATTCTGTAGGGCGGCCAGGTCATACGCGCCGCCCAGGCCGATGCCGGAAGGATCGGACACGGTGGGCGCCGTGCCGTGCATCATCAGGCCGGCTTTTTCATCAAGGCTCATGCGCGACAGCAGATCGTCGGCGCGCGCCTCGGCCGGCAGGCGCCAGTCTTCGTACGGATCGATCTTGCCGTTGCGGTTCATATCCTTGAAGGTGTAGCCGTCAACCTTCAGCTGGCCAAAGGTGGTGGCGCCAAACACGGGCTGCTTGTATTCCTCGCTGACGGTATCGTTGCCGCAGGCGGCCAGGGCAAGCGTAGCGACGCAGCCGGCGACCACGCGGGCCATCGGTTTCAAAGTGCAATTCATCATTATCTCCAAGACTGTTTTTGTAGGTATCAAGGCGCGGCAGCAAGGCCGGCCGAAAACAATATAGCGTGAGAATGCGTGAGTTTCTTGACCGCACAGCACGCGTTTTATACCCGCGAGAACAATTTTTGGTTAGACGGCACGACAACCAACAATCTCCTACAAAGTGCTAATATTTGTGAAAAATTACTACAACAAGCAGGAGACACCCTTGCACAAACCCGATACGCGCACGGTTTCGAACCGCATCGCGCAGCAATGCGCGCGCGCCATGCAGGCCGATGGGCACGACCCCGCCGACTTTTTCCGCCACACGGGCATCATGCCGGCGCAGCTCACGGAACCTGGCGGGCGCATCAACGCCGAGCGGCACCGCCGCATGACGGCCTACGCCCAGCAATTGCCACAGCACCGCGGCCTGCTTGATCTCGACGTGACGCACTGGTTCGCGCATTACTCGGGCATCGCCCACGTCTGCTTCAACCGCCCCACCCTGCGCAGCGCGCTGCACGAGCTGCTGCACTTGCGGGGCCTGATCGGCGAATTCGACTTCATGCTGATGAGCGAAAATGGCACGCGCATCGAGATCGAATACCTGTCCGAGTTCTGCCCGCTGGGGGGCGCCATGCAGGCGCTGGCCAATTTCCGCATGCTGTCGCTGGTCGCGCGCGCCTACGACGAAGGCACGGACACCGCCTTCCACGCCAGCTTCCAGGGCAAGGCGCCGTGGTTCGCGCCCGCCATTGCCGAGTGCTTCGGCGCCGCCGCCACCTTCGGCCAGGCGCGCAACACGCTGACGTTCGACGCGCCGGCGCTGGACCGGCCCTTTGCCCAGTTCAACGCCATGCTGGCGCCGCACGCGCTGCGGCACGCGCAGGGGCAATTGCAGCAGTTGCAGGGCGCGCAGCTGTTTTCGGCCCGCGTGGAGCAAGCCATCATCGATCTGCTGGGCCAGCAGGCCGACGTGGACGGCACCTCGCTGCTGCCAGCCCTGTGCGATGGCCTGGCGATGAACCGCTGGACCTTGCAGCGCCAGTTGCAGCAGGAGCAGACCTCGTTCCGCGCGCTGGAATTGCGCGCCAAGAGCCGCGAATCGCGCCGCCTGCTGCGCGAAACGAACCTGAGCGTGGCGGACATCAGCGAGCGCCTGGGGTTTTCCTCGCAAAGCGCGTTCACCCGCTTCTTCAAGACCCAGTTCGAGCTGCCGCCGGCGCGCTACCGCCACGACATGCAAGGCAGCCCATAGGAATGCGTCAGAAAAAGTGGCGCATCCCCGCCATCACGCCATTCTGCGTGCGCCCCGCGCCCACGGTGCCGCCCGCGTCCAGCGCCACGGCGGCCGCGCCATCGTTATCCATGCGGCCGATGGCGCCGTAGATGGCCGTGCGTTTGGATAAATGATACGTCAGGCGCGCGGTGGCCAGGGTGGCATCGTTCGGGCTGTCCTTCACGGCCAGCCTGGCGAACTGTCCATCGAGGACCAGCGCGGGCGCCAGCGGATACGCGGCGCCGAAGTACAGCAGCTGCGAATCAACGGGCCCCGTGGCGGCGCGGATGCTGCGGTCGATGATGCCGCCGCCGATTTTCAGCTTATCAACCATGGCATAGGCGCTGGCAATCACGCGGCGGTCGAAGTTGCGGCTCGACGTGAGGCCGTTGGCCGCGCCCGCGTTGCCATACAGGATGTCGTACGAGGCCGTGGCGCCATAGCGGCCCGTGTCGTAACCGAGCAAGGCGGTGATTTGGCGGCAAGCCTTGGCATTGCCCGCCACTTCGCCCGCGCAGCCCGTGGCGGCCGGCCCGCCCGCCGCCGAGGCGTCGCGCCCCAGGCTGTAGGTGGCGCCCACGGTCACGTTGGAAAACGTGCCCAGGTAGCCGATGGCGTTGTCGCTGCGCGCATTCGGCAGATACAGATCGAGGCTGCTGATGGAAAACAGGGCCGGACCCATGATGTCGGACTTTTGCGTGGCCCAGAACGACATATTCATTTGCCGCCCCAGCATCACGCTGCCATAGCGGCCCTTCAAGCCCACCCACGACTGGCGGCCAAATAATCTCCCGCCCTGCCCCGCGATGCCCGTGTCGACGCCGAAGCCCGATTCCAGCGCGAAGATCGCTTGCAGGCCGCCGCCCAGGTCTTCCACGCCCTTGAAACCGAAGCGCGATGGCAATGAACCCGTCAAGGTGGGCATCTTGGTGATGCTGTCGCCGGCCGCGTTGACATTGCTTGTGTAAGCCACGGAGCTGTCGAGCACTCCGTACAGGGTGACGCCGCTTTGCGCGTAAGCGCCTGTGGTCACGCTGCAGGCGCACGCGCCCAGCAGCGCCAGCGCAGTCAGCTTGCGTGTGGCGTTGATTTTTCTCATGCTTGTCTCCGTTTTTTGTGGTTTTTATTCTGCGTCTGGCTGTGCATCCGGGTGCGCGTGCTGGAACGCCGGCAGCGCCTCGCAGTGCGCGACGATGCGCAGGATCGTGGGATACGGCGCCAGGTCGCACTGGAAGCGCCGCGCGTTGTACACCTGCGGCACCAGGCAGCAATCGGCCAGGGTCGGCGTGTCGCCATGGCAGAACATGCCCGTATGTGCGCCGCTCGCCAGCTGCGCTTCCAGCGCGGCCAGGCCCAGATGCGTCCAGTGCTGGTACCAGGCGTTCTTCTGCTCCTGCGACAGGGCCAAAGGGCCCGTCAGGTAATTCAGGACACGCAGGTTGTTCAGCGGGTGGATGTCGCAGGCGCAGACCATGGCCAGCTGGCGCACGCGGGCGCGGCCCAGGGCATCGGCCGGCAACAGTTTTTGCCCTGTTTGTGTCTCGTCCAGGTATTCGATGATGGCCAGGGATTGCGTCAGCACGGCGCCGCCGTCCTCCAGCACGGGCAGCAGGTGCTGCGGGTTCAGGCTGGAAAACGCGGGCGTGAACTGCTCGCCGCCATTGCGGCTCAGGTGCACATAGGCCGTGTCGGCGTGCAGCTGTTTCAGGTTCAGCGCGATGCGCACGCGGTAGGACGCGGAGCTGCGGTAATAGCCATGCAGTTTCATACGGTGCTCTCTTTCAGTGTAGCGGGAACGGCGCTGGCGGCAGTCCGGGTGCGCATCAAACGCCCCATGGCCAGCAAGGCCAGGGACGCCAGCACGGCCGGAATGGCCAGCAGGAAGAAGATGGTTTCGTTATCGAGTTTCAGGGTCAGCATCAGGCCGCCGGCCATGGAACCGAGCACGGAACCGCTGCGACCCACGGCAGCGGCCCAGCTGACACCCGTGGCGCGGCTCGACGTGGGGTAAAAGGCGGCGGCCAGGGCATTGGCGCCCACTTGCGAGCCGCTCACGCCGAAGCCCACGCCAAACACGGCCAGCACCAGCAGGGCCAGGCTGCTGCCGGACAGGGCCACGACAACGATGCAGCCGGCGGCGGCCAGGTAGGCGATGCTCAGCACTTTATGCGGGCTGTAGCGGTCCATCCAGCGCCCCAGCATGATGGCGCCGACGGTGCCGCCCACCTGGAACATCATCGTCACGAGCGAGGCGTTCGACAGGGACAGGCCATTGCCATTCAACAGCGTCGGCATCCAGCTCGAGAGCAGATAGATGATCAATAAACTCATGAAAAACGTGGACCACAGCAGCAAGGTGCCGCCAATCACGCCGGGACGGAACAATTCGGCCATGGGCGAGCCGGCGAGTTTCTTGTCGCTGACGACGAGGCGCGGCAAGGTGGCCACGGTGGGTGCGATGCGGCGTGCGATGTTCAGCACCTGGCTGGCGTCGCGGCCTTTCAGCACCAGCCAGCGCAGCGATTCGGGCAGCGCCAGCAGCAGCACGGGCACCAGCAGCAGCGGCAAGGCGCCACCGAGCATCAGCACGCCGCGCCAGCCGATCAGGTGCAGCAGCTGCGCCGAGGCCAGGCCGCCCAGCGCGGAACCGATGGTAAAGCCGCAGAACATCATGGTCACCAGGCCGGAACGGCGCTGCTGCGGGCAGTATTCGGACGTCATGGTCACGGAAGTGGGCATGGCGCCGCCCAGGCCTAGCCCCGTCAAAAAGCGCAGCACCAGCAGCATCGTCAGATCCGTCGACCAGGCCGACAGCAGGCTGGCCGCGCCGAAAAACGCCACGGAGACGATCAGCACGGGACGCCGGCCGTAGCGGTCCGCCAGGGGGCCGAACAGGAACGAGCCGGCCATCAGGCCAAACAGGCCCGCGCCGAACAGGGGTGCCAGCGCGGCGGGGGTCAAGCCCCATTCGGCGCGGATGGCGGGCGCGATGAAGCCGATCGAGGCCGTGTCGAAGCCGTCGATGGCGACGATCAGAAAGCATAGCCAGAGGATCAGCTTCTGGTAGCGGGAAAACGGGTGGCTGTCGAGGAAGTGCTGGACGTCGGTGCCGGCGTGGGTAGTCATTGTCTTGTCTCCATTGTTATTGTTCGCTGGGGCTGCGCGATCTGTGCCGCGCTGGCCCGATGGTGTTTACTGCACGGCGACGGTGATCGGTGTCAGCCCGGCGATGCGCGCGGCCATGGTTTGCCCCCGGGTGACGGCGCCCACGCCTTCGGGCGTGCCCGTCATGATGATGTCGCCCGGCTGCAGCTCGAACAGCGTGGACAGATTGGCGATGACTTCATTGACGGACCAGATCAGGTGCGTCAGGTCGCTCGTCTGCACGATTTTTCCATCCACTTCCAGCACGATGGCGCCCGTGCTGATCTCGCCGGATAGCGCGATGGGCGTGAGCGCGCCGATGGGGGCCGAATAGTCGAAAGCCTTGCCGATCTCCCACGGGCGACCCTGTTCGCGCATGCGCATCTGCAGGTCGCGCCGCGTCATGTCCAGACCCACGCCGTAGCCGAAGATGTGCGACGCCGCGTCCTCCAGGGCGATGTCCTTGCCGCCCTTGCCGATGGCCACCACCAGTTCGATCTCGTGGTGGTAGTTCGACGTCTGCGCCGGATACGGCACCGTGGCCGTCACGCCGGGCAGCACGGGCACCACGGACTTGTCGTCATTCGGCTTGCAAAAGAAGAATGGCGGTTCGCGGTCGGGATCGAAGCCCATTTCGCGCGCATGGGCGGCGTAGTTGCGGCCCACGCAGTAGATGCGGCGTACGGGGAACTGCGCGTCCGTGCCAAGGATGGGCAGGCCGGCGATGGCTTGGGGGGCGAAGATGAAGTTGGTCATGGTTTTCAGTGGTCCATTGAGGGAAATTGAAATCTGGGGTCAGTCCCTGCGGGATCGGAACGCGTCCCACTGGGACGCATTCCCCCTCAGGGTCCGACCCCGGCTCTTTACGGGGTGGGCAAAAAAATAGAGTTAGTCAGTCAAAAACTGCTCGCGCAGCACGCCCATCGCTTGCTGCACGGGGCGGTCGGAAAAACTGAACAGCACGACGTCGTCCTGCGGGCAGTCGAAAGAGACGACGGCCCACGATGGCACGACGAAGGTGTCGCGCGGGGCGAAGTCGAATACCTGCGCGCCTATCGTCACCTTGCCGTGGCCTTCGACGACGCTGTAGACGGTGCCGTCGGTGCTGCGCGCGCGCTGGCCCTTGAAACCTTTGGGCAGCAGCTGCATGAAGGTGGCCATGGTGGGCATGGGCGAGCCGCCCGTCAGCGGGTTCGTGTAGCGCAGCTTGTAGCCGTGCCAGGCGTCGATGGCATCCGTGCGCGACAACAGGTCCAGCGCTTCGCGCGAGCGGGCATACGGGTAATTGAAGATGGGCGAGGTGGCGCCCGCGTGCAGCGACTTGACGGGCGCCATGTTGTAGCCGTAGCGGGCGAAGCTCTGGCCTTCCGGGCGGCTGACGGTCTGGCTGTCCTGCGTGTCGTTTTCCGCGAAACCGGAATCGAAATAGCGCAGCATGGGAATGTCGAGGCCATCGAGCCAGACGACAGGCTCGCAGACGCCATCGACGCCGAGGTTGCCATGGTCATGCCAGGTCCACGACGGGGTGATGATGAAGTCCCCGGGGTGCATGGTGGTGCGCTCGCCCGCCACCGTCGTATAGGCGCCCTGCCCACTGACGACAAAGCGCAGCGCCGACTGGCTGTGGCGGTGCGAGGGCGCCACTTCGCCGGGCAAGATCAGCTGCAGGCCAGCGTACAGCGATTGCGTAATCGACGAACGCCCAGGCAAGGCCGGGTTTTCCAGCACCAGGACTCTGCGCACGGCTTCGTGGGCGGTGATCACTTCGCCGGCGCGCGCCAGTTGCGGTGCGATGTCCGCATAGCGCCACAGGGCGGGGGCATACGGCGCCGTCGGATGGGGCGGCACCAGGGTGTGCAGGGATTGCCACAGCGGCGACAGGTGCATGCCGCTCAGGGCTGCATATAAAGCCTCGCGTTCGGGCGTTTGATGGGAAGTCATGCTGCGTCCTTCTCGGTGGTGGCCAGGCAGGTGTGCGCCGTCCAGCCATACAGCCAGGCCAGCGCTTCATAGAATTGTGCGGGCGTGCGCCCGCGCCACAAGTCATTGCGCACCAGGCGCTCGACGCCTTTGGCGTGGTACAGCCGGCCCATTTCGCGCGCCGACAGCACGACCCTCGCCGTGCGGGCGATGCGCGAGGTTTGATACAGCTGGAAGGCGGCGGCCATGTCGAAATCGCAGGCGCGCACGGCTTCGCCCAGGGTGACGGCGTCTTCCAGCGCCATGCAGGCGCCCTGCGCCAGGTATTGCAGCATCGGGTGGGCCGAGTCTCCCAGCAGGGTCATGCGCTTCGTGCTCCAGTTGGCGACGGGGTCGCGGTCGGCCGTGCTCCAGCGGCGCCAAGTCGTCGGCTTGTGCAGCAGCTGGCGCGGCTGCGCATGCACGCCGTCGAAATAGGACAGCACTTCTTCCTTGCTGCCGTCCGTGACGCTCCACGCTTCCTGCTCGCGACTGTGGAAGGTCACCACCAGGTTGTATTGCTCGCCATTGCGCAGCGGGTAATGCACGAGGTGGCAATTCGGGCCGGCCCAGACGACGGGCGCGTTCCAGCGCAGGTCGGCCGGCATGTCGGCGGCCGGCACCACGGCGCGGTACACCACGTGGCCGGAGACGCGGACCTTGTCGCCCACGATGCGCTCGCGGATGACGGATTTGACGCCATCGCAGCCGATCAGCACATCGGCGCGGAAGCTGCGCCCTGCCGCGTCCGTGACGGTGACGCCCGCGTCGTCTTCCGCCACATCCGTCACCTGCGACGACGTCACAAACGTGATCAGGGGCGAGGTGCGCACCGCGTCGAGGATGGCGCCGTGGATGTCGGCGCGGTGGATGACGGCGTAGGGATTGCTGAAGCGCTCGCGGAAGGCCGCATCGACGACGAAAGTGCCTACCTCGCTCGCATCGACGGCGTCCATCATCACCAGGCGTTCCGTGAAGACAGCCTTGGCGCGCGTGCGTTCGCCCACGCCCAAGGCATCGAGCGCGGCGAAAGCGTTGGGCGCCAGCTGGATGCCGGCGCCGATCTCGCCCAGGGTCGATGCCTGTTCCAGCACGGTGACGGCCAGCCCCAGGCGCGACAGGGACAGGGCGGCGGCCATGCCGCCGATGCCGCCGCCGACGATCAAGACCGACGGTTTGTGGGTAGCTTCCATTTCTTTCCTCCAATTGATCTGTGTGCTTGCGCGATGCACGTTTGCCGTGCTCTTGGTATGGCAAGCAGTGTGCCGACAGGTCAATATTTGGTAAAGCGATGGAATACAATAGCAACAATCACGTTTTTAAATAATGCTGGAATCCTCTTATGTCGCGCTTCGATATCGAACTGCTGTTCATCTTTGACGAGATCTATAAAAGCCGCAACGTGACGCGCGCGGCGGAAAACCTGGGCTTGCCGCAATCGACGGTGAGCATCGGCCTCGGGAAATTACGCACGCATTTCGGCGACCGCCTGTTCGCGCGCACCTCGAAAGGCATGGAGCCGACGCCGCGCGCACAGAACGCGGTGCAGGACGTGCGCGCCGCGATTGCTGCATGGCAGCATGCGCTGGCTGACCAGCCCGTGTTCGACCCGGCCGCCAGCACGCGTGAATTTGCCATCTGCATGACGGACATCAGTGAAATCGTGCTGCTGCCCACCTTGCTCAACCACCTGCAGCAGATCGGCCCCCGCATCACCTTGGACGTGTCGAAGATCGCCACCGACACGCCGGCGCGCCTGGAAGGCGGCGAAGTGGACCTGGCCGTGGGCTTCATGCCGCACCTGGAATCGGGGTTTTATCAGCAGAAACTGTTCGACCAGCATTTTGTCTGCCTGGTGGCCAGCAGCCACCCGCGCATCGGCGACACGATTACTGTGGCAGAGTTCCTGGCGGAGGGGCATATCGAGGTGAAAAGCTCGGGCACGGGCCACTCCATCGTGGAAAAGGTGCTGGCGGCGGCCGGCGTGCAGCGGCGCATCGTGCTGAAACTGCCCAGCTTCCTCGGCGTATCGCGCATCGTCGCCGAAACCGAGTACATCGTCACGGTACCGTACCGCTACGCGCTGCAAATGCGCGACCACGAAGCGTTCCGCATCCTGCCCCTGCCTGTGGCGCTGCCCAGCTTCTCCGTCAAGCAGCACTGGCACGAGCGCTACCATGAAGATGCATCGAACCGCTGGCTGCGCCAGGCCATGGCGCAACTGTTTGGGGCGGGCGACAGCACAACATTGCCAATTGGGTAAGTTTTCCCCATACTGCCAGGCCCAGCCTTTTCATTGCCTTCAATTATGTCCATCAGCCTGCGTGCCGTCACCGTCGACAATTTTGACCTCATCAGCGAATTGCCCCTGCTACCCCAGCAGCGCGACTACCTGGCCAGCAACGACTATTCCATGGCGCAAGCGAGTTTCCATCCCGCCACCATGCATACGCGCGCCGTGTATGACGACGAGGAAGTGATCGGTTTCCTGATGTTCGTCTCGCCCGACGACGAAGATCCGCCCGGCTACTACCAGATCTGGCGCTTCATGATCGATCACCGGCGCCAGGGGCAAGGCCATGGCCGCGCCGCCCTCGCCCTGGCGCTGGCGGAAATCCGCGCCCGCCCGGACGCGCGCAGCATCGAAATTTGCTACAAGCCCGATAATGCCAACGCGAAACAGTTCTATGCCAGCATGGGTTTCGTGGAAAAAGGATTGGACGCCGATGGCAATGACATGCTGGCCGTGATCGAACTAAGCTAGCTGCCTGGCGTCGCGCCCGCATCGGCCCTGGCATCAAACGCCAGCCGCGCCGCATCGATGGCGTCGCGGTGGCCGTAGGCCCAGGCGCCCAGCGCGCTGATGGGAATCAGCAACGAGCGGCCCAGGTCCGTCAGCGCGTAGTCGACGCGCGGCGGCACGGTGGGAAACACCGTGCGCGTGACGAGACCATCGCGTTCCAGCCCGCGCAAGGTCAGAGTCAGCATGCGCTGCGAGATGCCGCCGATCAGGCGGCGCATCTCGTTGAAGCGCTTGGTGCCATTGCCCAGCAACATCACCACCATCACGCTCCATTTGTCGCCCACGCGGGTGAGGATATCCGTGATCGGCCGGCACGCGTCGGCCACGCCCGCGTGGCCGCCATGGTCGCGCATGCGCCGTTCCAGCTCGGCGCCGCGTGCGGCCACCTCGCCAATAGTCACATCCGTGTGCCCCAGTGTGGAAAAAGTGCCTTCTTGTGCGTTCATTTGATAGTCACTATATTTAACTCGGTTACAAAAATATACCACCCGATCATACCACCCAAGAAGGCTCACATGAACATCCTGCATATCGATTCCAGCATCCTCGGCGAGCATTCCATCAGCCGCCAGTTGTCCGCCGCCATCGTCGCCCGCTTGCAAGCGGCCGCGCCCGGCGCCACCGTCCAGTACCGCGACCTGGCCGCCCAGCCCTTGCCGCAATTTACAGCCGCCCCCAGCGCCACCGAGGGCGAAGCACTTTCCGCCGCGCTGGAGCAAGTGCTGGCTGCCGACGTCATCGTCGTCGGCGCACCCATGTACAACTTCGCCATCCCCAGCCAGCTCAAATCGTGGCTCGACGCGCTGGCCGTGCCCGGCAAGACGTTTCAGTACGGCGCCAATGGCGCCGAAGGTTTGCTGGGCAGCAAACGCGTGATCATCGCCTCGACGCGTGGCGGCTATTACGGCGCCGACACGCCGATGGCCGCCCTGGAACACCAGGAAAGCCATCTGCGCGCCTTCCTTGGCTTCCTCGGCATCACGCAGCTCGAGATCGTGCGCGCCGAAGGCGTCAAGGTCAGCGACGCCGCCAGGGCGCAGGCACTAGCGGGCGCCTTCGAGCAGATCGGCGCGCTGCAGGCGGCGTAGGTTCAGCTTGATTATCTGGCTGCGGCGGAAACTGTTTCGGCGCAGCCAGGCTGGGCATGGCGGGCAAGAATGGGCAAACTACGCTAAGCTGCACCCGCCCCACCACTTTACAAGGACCACCATGACCCTGATCGTCGTCGCCACCATCGATGCCCAAACTGACCATATCGACGCCGTGCGCGCCGCCCTGGAAGCCGTCGTAACGCCCAGCCGCGCGGAAAGCGCCTGCCTGCGCTACGAATTGCACCTCGACAACAAGATTCCCACGCGCTTCATCATGCTGGAAGAATGGACCGACCAAGACGCGCTGACGGCGCATTACGCGACGCCCCACTTCAAGGCGCTGGTGGCCGCCGTGGGCGACAAGACCGTCAAGATCGACGTGGCCGAGTTGAGCAAGCTGAAGTAACGCGTACGGCAGCGTTCAATCGCGCGTTCCCCAAAGAAAGTTGCCACTTATAATATGGCAACTTTTTTTATGGCTATCATGACACCATTCTCCCGCATACACGGCGCCCTTGCAGCCGCCGCCTTCACCGTTTGCACCGGCGCCGCCGCGCAAGCGCCCATGCCCAAGCTCGTGGGCGAGTACAATCTGCTCTCGTCGACGACCGTGCCGCCCAGCAACTGGGGCTATTCCAAGGCGCGTGTTTCAATCAAGCAGCTCGATGACCATCACTTGCTGATCCTGCTCGCCTGCGAGTGGAAGCGCGAGCCGAAGGCCGTCTGCGGCGACTATTTCTATGCCCAGTGGCGCGACGATGGCCTGTATCTGCAAGACATGAACACGTTTGCCATGCGCCTGTACTTCGATCCCGCCACGCGCAAGCTCACCATCATTTCGCGCGGCGCCGACGCCAGGCAGAGCGTACGCCACGAAGTGTTCGGCACGACGACCGCGCCGCTGGTCGATACCGCTCTGGTGCGGCGCATGAAGCGCGAGCAATCGAATGCCGACAGCAAGGAAAACCGGCGCGTGTTCGGGCCCTACACCAAGTGGGACTACCAGCAAAACCGCATCGAATTCCAGCGCCAGGACTTGACGGCACCGTGATGGCGCGCCTGATCCAGCCCATGCGGCGCCAGTTGCTGCGCCTCACCGGCGCCCTGCTGTGCTCTCCCGTGCTCGCACGCGCGGCCGACGGCGCCCTGCCCGACGCCGTGCGCCAGCGCATCCTGGCCACCCTCGACGCTCCGCTGCCCAAGGTGCTCAATGTGCACCATCTGGCGCTGATACGGCGCTTCAACATCGGCTGGTCGCCCGTGGAAAGCGGCGCGCCCATGCTCAATCCGGCCTACCCGCTGGGCAAAGGCGACACCCTGGCGTTGGCCATGCAAGCCATCGCCAGCAAGGATGCGGCGCTGGCCGCCCAGCGCCTGATGGAAGCGTCGTTGCTGCTGCCCCACTTCGTGCAGATGGCCGACCTGAAACCGGGCAGCTATGCCAACGGCAAGGCGCCGTTCACCCTGACTGCCCGGCATCTGACACTGCTGCGGCAACAGTCGTGGATGACGCTGGAAATGCTGGGCATGGGTGCGGAAGACTACCTGGCCGAAGGCTACTGGCCCACCCCGTCCGTCGACGGCAAGCGCCCGTATGGCGACTTCACGAATTACCCGGTGGAAATGGCGCAAGCGCTGGGCCTGCCCGTGCGCCAGCAAGCGAACGGCAGCCTGGCCATCACGCCCGCACTGCAAGCGGAACTGAAAGCGCTGCACCAGCAGACCATGCCGGCACTGCAAGTGTTCGTGCGGGAAGCGGGGTTGAGGCGAAATACGGTGTGAGTAAGTGAGATCTCGTTCACCCAAGTTCCCTATCAATATGAAATGCATATTGATAGGGACTATTTGGTTTAAGCACTCCGCGCAAACCGAAGTCACCTTTTATTTCAAGTGTACTAACTAGGCCCGCAACTCCAGCGGCAGTAGCTGCAGCAGTTAAACCATATTCCTTGCCCATTGCCCATCCTCCAGCAACGGCCGGTAAAAATTTACTTGGTGTGAGATTAAATGATGCCTTCAGGTTCGACAAAAGGACCGGAAATTTCCAATCTCGGCCAACAGCGATCAGATTTGCGCAAGCCTCATCTATCTCTTTAATCTGCTTTGCAAAAACCAATTCACGATCATCAGCAGTATCAAGATCAGACAAGAAAGAATCAAGGCGATTTCTAAGGAGCCATAATTCATCTTTCCTTTTTTCCTTAAATTCCAGTATTTCCTGCAGAGGAACGTCGATTGAAGGAAGCGGAATAGCCCTGTGCAACTCTAAAAGAGCACCTTTTTCTTTTTCCTGATACTGGCCTATTAAGTTTAACGATCTCTCACCTTGTGACATTGCCCATACACCAGGTTCAGCCTTTTCCCTATCCTGAAATGCTGCAAAGTAACCCAATGCTATACCTTGCGCTCCATCGCCATTAAAAGTGTAGTCAGGTCTGCTAAGTATGCCAGCACTTTCAAGAAACAACTCATTTGACCCACTGCCAATATGGATAGCCCTTGATGATGGCCAGACGAGTTTATCCCAGAAAAGCAATGCAAATCTTAGTTCTTGCGGATCAAGTGCTGCAGACTTTATCAACAACCTTGATCCTTCTATCTCTAAAGGCGGACTAATAACAAGGCCCCGATATGCTTTTACTTTGGGAACCTTACCGAAATTTTCCTCATGTAGCTTACGACTTTTTGCTTCGCCCATAGTTCACTTTCGAATTTGTATAGTTACTTCTCATTAAATATAGATTTTCATCAAAAAAATACCTTGACTTAAATAAAACCTCTGAAAATATGAATCATACAGCTATAACAATACACATCGATTCAAATAAACTTAAGGTACAAGGGCTGGCTGCGGCGCCGGCTGCGGCATAGGAGCAGGTGCCGGAGCCGCCTCCGGCACCGCCTTGCCATGCGTGTCCTGCTCGCCTTCGGCCGGCACGGCCAGCGGCGCTGGCGGCACGCCTTCCTGCAGCAAGTCTCCCGGCTCTTCCACCGGCTCGTCCTGCGGCTCATCGACCGGTTCCACATGGCGCAGCGGTGGCGGTGGCTTGCCGCCGGGGAAGATGGCGTCGCGCGACAGTTTTCCTGTGTCGAGCGCCGTCTTGAAGAAGTCGCCCACCACCAGCACGGCGTTGTGGCCGCCCTGGCCCCAGTAATTGCTGCGCATGGTGACGCGCGCGTCATTGAAGCCCACCCAGGCGCCGCCCACCAGTTCCGGGTGCATCAAAATGAACCAGCCATCCGCATTGTTTTGCGTGGTGCCGCTCTTGCCGGCCACGTCGGAACGGATGCCGAAGCGGCTGCGGATGGCCGTGCCAGTGCCGCGGTCGATCACGCCGCGCATCATGTCCGTCAGGGTGGCGGCCGATGCCTCTTGCATGGCGCGCTGGGGCTTGTCTTCACCGAAGCGGGCGATGACCTTGCCTTCGCGGTCCGTGATGTGCGTGACGACGAACGGCAGGCGCGCTTCGCCCTGGGCCGCGATGCTGGCGTAGGCGTTGACCATTTCCAATAAGGTGACGGGACTGGTACCCAGCGCCAGGGACGGCACTTTTTCCAGCTTGCTGTCGCGGATACCGAGCGCGCGCGCCAGCTTGATGATCGGCGGCAAGCCGACGTCCTGCATCACTTGCGCCGTGATGGTGTTTTTCGAGTAAACAAGGCCGTCGCGCATGGTCATGTCGCGCCCCGTCGTGCCGCTCATGTCCGTCGGGCGCCATTTCGTGCCGTCGGCCGCCTTGATATCCATCACTTCATCGCGGTAGATGTGGTCGGGGCTCAGGCCCTTTTCCAGCGCCGCGCCATACACGATGGGTTTGAAGGTGGAGCCGGGCTGGCGCGCCGCCTGCGACACGTGGTCGAATTGCTCGCGCGCAAAGTCGCGGCTGCCCACCCAGGCGCGCACGGCGCCCGTGGCCGGATCCATGGCCGCAAAGCCCGCTTCCAGGCGCGTCTTCGACTTGCGCAGCGCCGCCATGAAGGCGCGGTCGCCCTTCAGCTGCGCCAGCGCGTCATCCGGCGTGCTGCCGGCCGCCGTCAGCTTGCGGTAGTCGCCCGACTCGCGCACGAAGGAATCGAGCAGGGCCGGATGCGATTTCCAGAAATAATCGAATGGCACGCTGCCAGCCTGCATGCCCGCGTACATGCCCGTCGAGGTGGACGATGGCACACCCGCGCGGCTCCATTCCACGTCGGCAATGGCCTGCAAGGCATTCGCCTGGCGTTCGACGGCGCGCTCGGCCGCCTGCTGCAAATCGTGGTCGAGCGTGGTGTGCACCACCAGGCCATCGCGCTCCAGGTTGTAATCGTTCTCGTCGGCCCAGTCGATCAGCCACTTGCGCACATAGGCCGTGAAATGGCTGTCCGATTGCGCTCGCTCGCTCTGGCGCTCGAAATGCAGGCGCAGCGGACGCTTGATCAACTGTTTATAGCGCGCCTCGTCGATGACGTCGTGCTTGCGCATCTGCCCCAGCACCACGTTGCGCCGCTGCAGGGAGCGCTCGGGATTGCCGACGGGATTGTAGTAATTCGTGCCCTTGAGCATGCCGACCAGGGTGGCGCTTTCCAGGATGTCGAGGCGCGAGGCGGGCTTGTCGAAGTACGTACGGGCCGCCATTTCGATGCCGTAAGTGTTGTACAGGAAAGGCACCGTGTTCAGATACGCTTCCAGGATTTCCGTCTTGCTGTAGGTGGCCTCGATTTTCAGGGCCGTGATCAACTCCTTCAGCTTGCGGTTCAGGTTGCGCGAGCGGCCTATCTCCTCGGGGAACATATTGCGCGCCAGTTGCTGCGTGATGGTGGAACCGCCCTGGGGGTTGCCCCCGGCCGTGTGCAGGATGGCGCCCGCCGTGCGCGTGAAATCGATGCCGTGGTGGGCGTAGAAACGGTGGTCTTCCGTCGAGATCAAGGCGCTGATCACGTTCGGCGAAATCTGTTTTAACGTAACCCGTTCCTGCAAGCCCTGGTCGAAACGCACCAGTTCCTTGCCATCGGTGCTGACCATGGTGCTCGGTGCGGCCGCGCGCGCCTGGCGCAAATCGTGGATGCTGGGCGTCAAGGGTATCAGCAGCAGCAGGTACAGCGTCAACAAGGACAGCAAAGCCAGGAACGACCACAGGCCCAGCACCAGCGCGCGCCGCACGGGCGGCAAGGTCATCAAGTGCGCATGGCCGCGCCGGTACAGCGCCACTGCTTTTACCCACGCCACGCCCGCCACACGAACGACCTGCGCGCGCGCCTGTATCCACGCCTGCCGTGCTTTTTCCTGAAACTGCTCCATGCCTGATGCCATGCTTGTAACCTTGTCTGATGCCGGATGATCCGTTTCAGCAAGTATATAGGGCGGGCAACAAAGCGGGCCGGATTTTACGCCAGGCAGGCATCGAGGCGCGCCAGCGCGACGCCGACAAACGCGCCCACGCAGCGCACGTCATGCGTTGTAAACGGGTTTTCCAGCTGCAGCAGGCCGCAATCGCAGACGACGGGGTCAACGCTGACGACGACGCCGAGCGCCAGGTAGCGCCAGCCGTCAAGCCGGCGCAGCCCCTGCTCCCGGCCCGGATTGGCGCGGAAGATGGCGTCCCAGTCGTCACGCTCGCTGGCCATGGGCGACAGTTCGAGCTGAACTTGCGTGCCGGCGGCCAGTTGCGGGCCGCCAAACTCGTCCATCACGTGCAGGCGCTGGCCATCCACCTCGATGACGGCTTCCAAGTACTCTCCCTCGGAGGCGATGAAGGTGGCGGCGACGATGCTGGCCGTCACTTCTGCGCCTGCTCCAGCAGGGCGGGCAATTCTTTCATCATCGCTTCGCGCGTGCGCAGGCCCGCCGATGGCATGCCTTTCTGCTCGTCCTGCACCAGGCGCGCAAACACGATGCTGCGCTCGCCCTTGCTGGCCCAGCCCACGAACCAGCCATAGCCATGCGCTTCGTCAAAGCTGCCGTCGGCCTTGCGCGGGAAGGCCGCGCCCGTCTTGCCGTGCACTTGCCAGCCATCCACGTCCGCCAGGCGCGTCAAGCGCTGCGTTGCCTGCATCGCCTGTTTCGTCACGGGCAACTGGTAATTGACCAGTTTGCGCAAGAAGCCCAGCTGCTCCAGCGGAGAGATCTTCAGCGAAGAACTGATCCACGAACGCTCCAGGCTATTGTCCTTGCCCTTGTCGCCCGACACATCCGCATTGCCATAGCGCAAAGCCTTGGCGTACTTCTGGAAGCGCTCGGCACCCAGCGCCTGCGTGATCTGCTGCGAATACCAGACGACGGAATACTGCATCCAGCGCGACGGGTCCGTATCCTGGCGCCACGCTTCACCGCCCCAGTCCACATAGCCCTGGCGGTATGGCAGGGTCGGCTGGTGCTCATCCTTGAGGAAACCGGCGTCGTAGCCCATCAGGCTGAGGGCGATCTTGAAGGTCGAAGCGGGCGTGACTCTGTCGATGCAATTACCCTCTTGCAACAAGACTGCGCCCGTTCTGGCGTCGGCCATGGCGGTGCAGATGGTGGCGGCCTGGGCTTGCGAGGCGGCCAGCGTGGCGCCTGCCAGGCCGAGGATGAACGGGAAGAATGCGCGGTATTTCATGGGCCTCCGGGGCTGGGGAGAAGGACAAAGCGAAATTGTACCGGGCAGCACGGCGCGATGCCAGCGCTGATAACATTGCCTTGACGTTAGTGACCGCCCGGCTGGCGCTCCCGCTTCAGCCGTTCTTCTTCCAGCTCGTCCATGCCCAGCTTTTCCTCGTCGATCAGCGCATGCTCGCGCCGTTCACGCTCCAGTTCCTGTTCCAGGCTGTCATCGCCCACTTCCCGCTCGATTTTCTCCGGCATGCTGTCTTCCTTCACAGTGGTTGAGTGAAAAAGTTGAGTGAAAAACTCAGGCAAGCTGGCCCGCCTGCGCCACGGCGTCGTGCGGATGCAGGCTTTCCATATGCCGAACGGTAACACGCGCCTGCGCATAATGTTGCGCCAGCGCCGCCTGCACGCGGCGGGCCGCGTCTTCCACATACATCAGGTTAGCACCATTCAAGCGCGCGAACGCCTGCTCGTCGGCCCGTTTCACGGCCGTTTGCAGCGGAGTGGCCAGCGCCGCTTCCACCAGGTCGATGAGGGGAAATAGATCCAGCTCCGCCTGCTCCGTCAATGCCACGCTGACCGTCGCCGTGCTGCGCTGGCTATGCGGCGTGGCCAGGCTCGCGTGTTCCTGCAGCCAGTCGTGCGCGGCGATGCCATCGATGCCACCCGCGCCGAACCGCGCCGCAAACGCGTCGGCAAGCAATTGACGCGCCAGCGCCGCCGAACACGGACAGGTCGACGAGTAGCCGATCTCCACCGTCAGGGTCAGGGCAAAGCCCTGCGCAGAAACGCTCGCCTGCAGGCGCACGGGATACGATTTCCAGCCTGCCAGTCCCGCCGTCAGCAGCGCCGGCTGGCGCCGCAGCACGGGAAACGCCAGCGTCAGGCGCGCCTGCGTGCTGCCGCAATCGGCGTGGCTGGCCACCATGCGCCGCAATACGGCGGCCAGCGCGCCCGCATCGAGCGGCTGCGCGGCGGCAAACGCGTCGAGCAGCCGATACAAACGCGACATGTGGATGCCCTTCACGTGCGGATCGGGCAAGTCCACCTGCACATCGGCCCACGCATGCACTTGCTGCGCCTGCCCGCCCTCTTCCAGCCACACGGGCAAGGCGATGCCCTGCATGCCGACCCATTCCAATGGCAAGGGGTGGCCCAAGTGGGGGCCGGCCGCCACATCGGGCAGGGGCGTGGACAGGGAATCGCGCTTCATGGTCATGGCTCCATATGCAAACAAGTTGCATATCATGGAGAAAATCGTCTGAATTTGCAAGTGTCTTGCATTAATGGGAGATAATGACAGCTTAGCCAGCCTTGCGAAACGTCAGATTGATGCGCTGCGCACCCAACAACGCGTGTTCGCCCTCCTTCAGGGGCGCCACGCCGTGGAAGCGCAGGCGGTCGGCGCCGCCCCACACCACCACGTCGCCATGCAGCAAGGCGATGCGCGCCGCCTTGTCGGCCCGCTCGGCGCCGCCGAACAGGAAGGTAGCGGGCAGCCCCAGCGAGACGGAGACGATGGGCGCGGTGAAATCGCATTCATCGCGGTCCTGGTGCAGGGCCATGCGCGCGCCGTGCGCATAACGGTTGACCAGGCAGGCGTCTGGCGTAAAGCCCGGATAGCCGGCCGCCAGCGCCGCCTGCTGCGCCAGGCGCAGGAACACGGGCGGCATCGGCGGCCAGGGGCGGCCGCTGGCCGGATCGAGACGCGCATAGCGGTAGCCGCGTCCATCCGTGATCCAGCCCTGGGCGCCGCAATTGCTCATGGCAACGGACATGCGCAAGCCGCCCGGCGTGGCCATGTGGCGCAGGGGCGCCGCCAGCACGATGGCATCCAGCGCCGGCAGCAGCTCATCCAGATAAGGCAGCGCGAAAGCGCGCAGCAGGAGCGACGCGGACGACCCCGGCACCAGCGGCGCGGGAGCGGCCGGAGCCTGGTCTTCATCGGCAAACAGGGACAGGTTCATGCCGCCCATTGTAGGCGCGGCACGGAAAAAGCGCGCGCGGCTGGGCCATGCTGCGCTACAGTAGCGTTTCCAGCCACTACCCGACTCCCTGACGATGGATCATTACGCCGATTTGCTGCAAACCCTGGCACAGCAGGAAGAAACCCTGCAATTCGAACGCTTCGACAACGACGCCGCGCTGGCCGTGGGCCTGTGGATCGTCGAGGAAATACGCAAGCGGGGCAAGGCCGTCACCGTGAACATCACGCGCAACGGTCAAATCCTGTTCCACCACGCCATGACGGGCGCCACGGCGGACCAGGCGGACTGGATACGCCGCAAGAACCAGACGGTGCAGCGCTTTTGCCACAGCTCCTACTACATGGGCATCTCGTATAAAAGCCGCGGCAGCACCTTCGAAGACGTGAAATACCTCGACGACATCGAGTACGCGGGCCACGGCGGCGCTTTCCCGTTGCTGATACGCGGCGTGGGACTGGTCGGCACGGTGAGCGTTTCCGGCCTGGCGCAGGCCGACGATCACGCGCTGGTGGTAGCGGCGCTGCAGGCGCAGCTGGACGCGCACTGACGCCTCGCAGGCGCCATCCGCGCCGGCTACCGGGACAGGCTCTAAATGCGCTGGCCGCCGTCGATGGGGATTTCCGCGCCCGTGATGTACGAGGCGCGCTCGCTGCACAGGAATTCCACCAAATCGGCCACTTCGGCCGTCGTACCCAGGCGGCGCAGGGGGATTTGCGTGTCGACGATGTGCGAAGTGCCGGGCGACAGAATCGCCGTGTCGATCTCGCCCGGTGCGATGGCGTTGACGCGCACGTTCAGCGGCGCCATGTCGTTGGCCATTTCGCGCGTCAGCGACGCCAGCGCTGCCTTCGAGCTGGCGTAGGCGGAACCGGCAAACGGATGCACGCGGTAGCCGGCGATCGAGCACAGGTTCACGACGGCACCGTGCGCATTCGACAATTCCTGCGCGAAGCCGCGCGTCAGCGCCAGCGGCGCAAAGAAATTCGTGTTGTACATTTCTTGCCAGGTCTGCATGTCGGTGGTCAGCGAATTGACGCGCGCGCCGCCCGGCCCCTTTGGCGACACGCCCGCATTGTTGACCAGCGCGTGCAGCTTCGAGTCGCCCAGCATGGGGCGCAGGGTATCGACCATCTGCCCGATCTGGCTTAAATCCGACAAATCCATGCACACATGCGTGTTGTGTTCCTGGCTGCGCGGGCAGCCGCCCGGTATCGGGCTGCGCGAGACGGTGATGACCCTCCAGCCCAGGCTGCGGAAGCGTTCGGCCACGGCGTGGCCGATGCCGCGGCTGGCCCCCGTGACGATGGCGGTTTTTTGTTCACTCATGTTCTTCCTTGTTCTGTTCTCGTTCGGTTGTGCCGGCGTGGATGCGCTCCTGGCGCATGACATAGGCCAGCATCTGCGTCCCGCCGTCGAGGATGTCCTGTTCGATGGCGCGCCGCGCGGCCGCGCTGTCGCGCTGGCGCAGCGCGCTGATGATGGCGTGGTGGTGGCCGACCCGCATGTCGGGCGAAAAGCTGGCGTAGCCGGCGGCGATCAGGGGCGCCGTCTGCATCCACAGATGGTCGACGAAACGTTTTAACGTCGGCATGCCGGCCGCCTGCGCCAGCGCAAGGTGAAACGCCTGGTTGCATTGCAGGGCCGCCGCCAGGTCGTGCCGCGCAATCGCCTCTTCATTCGCCTGCAGCAGGCGCTCCAGGTCGGCCAGCGTGGCGGCGTCGATGCGCTGCGCCGCCTCTGCCGCGCCCAGCCCTTCCAGTTCCAGGCGCAGCGCGCGGATTTCCAGGTAGCGCGCCACGCTGAGCACGGGCACGCGGAAGTCGCGCGGCGAGCGCAGCACCAGCGCCTCTTCCTGCACCAGCTGCAGCATGGCGTCGCGCACGGGCGTGACGCTGGTACCGAGCTGCAGCGCCAGTTCGCGGATGCGCAGCCGGTCGTTCGGCTGGAAGCGTCCCGCCGCCAGCGCGTCGCGCAGCATCACATACACGGATTTGCCCAGGTTGACGTGCACCAGGCTATCCAGGGAATGGTTCATAGGCATGTTCAGATTTTCAGATTATGATGCATCATACATCAACGCATAAAACAGTGTTTTTCCAGACGTGCGCCGCAGGCAGGAAACACCGCCAGCACGTACAATCAGCCGCCACCGCATTGAAAGGATCGCACTTGAACTGGGATTATCCGCACGCCCACACCCTGCCCGTCACGCCCGAAGCGGGCGACATCGATGGCTTGCAGCATACGAACAACGCCGTGTATGTGCGCTGGTGCGAGCATATCGCCTGGCACCACTCGGCTATCCTGGGGCTGGACCTGGACGATTACCGGCGCCTGGACCGGGCCATGGCGATACGCCGCGGCGAATACGACTACCTGCTGCCGACGCGGGCCGGCGAAGCGCTGACGCTGGCCACCTGGCTGTGCGCCAGCGACGGCCGCTCCAGCATGGAACGGCGCTTCCAGCTGATCCGCGACAGCGACGGCGCCAGCGTCGTGCGCGCACGCTGGAACCTGGTCTGCATCGAATTGAGCAGCGGCCGCGCGCGCCGCCTGCCGCCCGAGTTTCTGGCCGCGTACGAACCGGCCATCGTGGCGGCGCAGCACGATTAAGAATCAGGCCGGAAGGCGCGCCGGCTCCAGCGCAATCAGCACCAGCAAAATGGCCAGCGGCACGGCCAGCGCGGCAAAACCCGCGGCCAGGTAGGCAAAGGCGGCCAGGATGGCGCCCACGGCGAAGCCCAGCAAGGGCCAGAAGCTTTTGACGCAGCGCTCGCGCGTGGCGCCGTCGGCCGCGCCGCGCAGCACGTCGAGCGTATCGATCACCAATTGCGTGACGTTGCCCGTCATCATGGACGTGGGCGCCAGGTGCGCCAGCAGCAAGCGGCTGATGGCGCTGTGCGCCCCCATGGCCGCCGCGCCGAACAGGCCCGCCGCCATCGCCAGCGCGCCCGGCTCCGCCGCCAGCGGTTCGGCCAGCACGCCAGACACCATGAAGCCGAGCAGCAGCGCCAGCTCCAGCAGCAGCGCCAGGCGCAGCGCCGGTCCGCCGCGGCGTTCGACCGCCACGCTCAAGAGCCGCGTCGCCGCCACGCCCACGATAAACGCAGGGAAGGCCAGCAGTTTGAGGGCGATCGAGGCATGCGTGGCATTGGCCAGCGCCGCGCCGATCAGCACGAAATTGCCCGTCACATGGGCCGTGAACAGGCCGAACAGGGCGACAAAGCCCAGGGTATCGACATAGCCGGCCAAAAAACCCAGGCTGATGGCTTGCAAACGGCTACGCTGCGCAAAATGCATGCATGCTCCTTGAAATTTATCATCATGATACCGTGCCGCCGGCGCAGCCTGCAGCGCTTTTGCGCGCCGTTCAGCGAAGATGCGGGGCTTTTCTTGCGCCTCCGCAGTGCAACATGCATTTCGCTCCTGCTTTGCGCGCCCATGCTTTAGAATCAGCGACCTCAGCCCCGTAAAAACAGGATAAAACATATGACGGCAGTCGGGAATACCGAACCACAAGAGCTCAAGCGCGGCCTGAAAAGCCGCCACATCCAGCTCATCGCCCTGGGCGGCGCCATCGGCACCGGCCTGTTTCTGGGCATCGCGCAAACCATCAAGATGGCAGGCCCTTCAGTCCTGCTGGGCTATGGCATCGCCGGCGTCATCGCCTTCCTGATCATGCGCCAGCTGGGCGAGATGGTGGTCGACGAACCGGTCGCCGGCTCCTTCAGCTATTTTGCCGACAAATACTGCGGCCACCTGCCCGGTTTCCTGTCGGGCTGGAATTACTGGGTGCTGTATGTGCTCGTCAGCATGGCCGAACTGACGGCCGTCGGCATCTATGTGCAGTACTGGTGGCCGGGCGTGCCCACCTGGGTCTCGGCGCTGATCTTCTTTTGCGCCATCAACGCCATCAGCCTGCTGAACGTGAAAGCCTTTGGCGAAATGGAATTCTGGTTCGCCCTCATCAAGGTGGTCGCCATCATCGGCATGATCGTCTTCGGCGCTTACCTGCTCGCCTCCGGCGACGCGGGCCCGCAAGCGTCGGTGGCCAACCTGTGGCAGCACGGCGGCTTCTTCCCGAATGGCTGGCAGGGCCTGGTGATGGCCATGGCCGTCATCATGTTCTCGTTCGGCGGCCTGGAACTGGTGGGCATCACGGCGGCCGAAGCGGATGACCCGAGCACGACGATTCCACGCGCCACCAACCAGGCCATCTACCGCATCCTGATCTTTTACATTGGCGCACTGGGCATTTTGCTGTCGCTGTACCCGTGGCAAAACGTCGTCACCGGCGGCAGCCCGTTCGTGCTGATCTTCCATGCGCTCGACAGCAACCTGGTGGCCACGGCCCTGAACGTGGTGGTGCTGACGGCCGCCCTCTCCGTCTACAACAGCGGCGTGTACTGCAACACGCGCATGCTGTTCGGCCTGGCCAAGCAAGGCAATGCGCCGCGCGCGCTGCTGCGCCTGAACCGTCGCGGCGTGCCGCTGGCGGCGCTGGGTGTGTCGGCTCTGGCGACGGGCGCCTGCGTGGTGGTCAATTACTTCATGCCGGGCGAAGCGTTCGAAGTGCTGATGGGACTCGTGGTCTCGGCGCTGATCATCAACTGGGCCATGATCAGCTGGATCCATTTGCGCTTCCGCGCGCAGAAAAAAATCGAAGGCAAGACGACCTTGTTCCAGAGCCTGGGCTACCCGTTCACCAACTACCTGTGCCTGGTCTTCCTGGCAGGTATTCTGGTGATCATGTACCTGACGCCGGGCCTGCGCATCTCCGTCTACCTGATCCCCGTCTGGCTAGGCGCCCTGGGCGTCGGTTACTGGGTCAGGCAACGCAAGGCCAAGGCCTGACGCAACACCTTCGCGCCAAAGAAAAAGCCCGCCTTCTTGCGAAGACGGGCTTTTTTTCTGCACGCTAGGCGCCGGCTGATGCGCCGGCCGCCCCATTCCTGGCTTCCTGTGCTGCGGACATGGCGTCACCCTGCCACGGGCTGATCCACTGACCGGGATAGGATTGCAGCATGATCTCCTCGTTCAGTGTCAGCAAATCCTGTTTGTGCCGCTCATCCCTACCCTCGACAGTCTGGTCCGTGGTACCCGTCTTGTAAGGCCACAGCAGCGTGAGCAAGTCGCGCTGCACGGAATGCTGGGTCGGCGTGGTCGTGTCCGACTCCAGCTTGCCCATCACATATGTCATGACATGCGTGGACTGGGTGGCTGTTTGTTGCAGGCTGGCTTTGACCAGCTTGCCTTCCTTGTAGGCCAGTTGCGCATCGCTGCTGGCCGTGTCTTCGATCTGGTGGTAGGTGTAATTCTGTGATTCCACCGCTTCCGTCAAGCGCAACGGCACGCCGGGGATCAAGGGCATGTGGAAGCTGGCGCTCAGCTTTGATTGCTGCTGCTGCCGGATCGAGCGCTCGTCCTCGCTGGCGCCGGCCAGGGTCGTCTGTTGCGACAGCTCATAGTTGAAGCCATCCGTTTCCGACAAGCGCATGGAATTGATCGATTTCGGCGTTTGCGACACCGAAGCGCTGAAGTCCGCCATGCCGGTCAAGATCGCCTTGTCCTCGGCGGCCAGGCGCCACTTGCCTGCTGCCGGTACGCCGCGCGCATCCTGCGGCGCGGCGGCGTTGCTGTGCAAGGCGCCAAACGCATCCTTGAACATCGCCACCAGCGCCGGATCGCCATGCCCGCGCGACGCGGCCTGGCCGATCTGCTTCATATAACTGCTCATGGCCTTGGCCTGCTGCTCCTGGCTACCCAGGGCATTGAGCTGGCTGGCGTCCACCTTCACGTCCAGCGATCCGGCCACGCCCTTGAAGCTGACCTTGCGCTGCGCGCTGTCAGCCTGGAAGTCCAGCGTCTGCGTGCTTTGCGGCTCGGTGCGCACTTTCACTTCCGCGTGCAAGTTCACCGACGCCAGTACCTTCTGGTCAAATTGCATCAGACCGCTCAAGCTGATCTTCGGCTGGCCCTGCGCCATGCCATCGATGGCTTCCTGGAAGGCCTGCGCCAGGCCGCCCAACGCGCCGGCCTCGGCCTCGCTGAGTTCACCGCTCGTGCTCATGCGCACGGCCAGGCCATCGTCCTCGCTATCGAGCGACAGCTTGACCTCCACGCCGCTCCTGGTGGTGATGCCGAGAGTGACCTTGTCTTCGCCATTGCCGTGCAAGCTGGCCGCTTGCATGGCCCCGATGTCGCTATAGGTATTCGGTTCCATGCGCGGCGGCGATTGCTGCACCGCCTGCGACACATTGCGCACGCCCACCTTGATCTGCTCCAGCAAGCTCGCGCCCAGGCCGGCGAAACGGCCGCCAACCGTGCGCGAAAAAAAGTTTTTCGTCATTTGCTCGCTGACGTCATCGCGCGACGGGCTTTCCCATATCTTTGGCGACGGCGCCAGGTCGGCGATGGCTTGCCTGCTTCCGATGGCAACGATGGAAGACGGGCTCGGCACCGTAGACGGCGCGGCATCGGCCTTGTTGGCTGCGGCACTGAGGGCGCGGGACGGACTTGGATTCCAGCTCGGGATCGAGGAGACGGAGGTCATGGGCCTTATACCTTGCTAAACGAAGATCGGTGATTGGATAAAAGATGCATAACTTTCATTTTTTGATAACTATTTACCTTCAAACACTCCCAGACTTGCATGGAGAAAGGGACGCGCAACATCTGAAACGCTAAGCAGACACAGCTATAACGACGTGAAAGGTGAAATCATGAGCGCAAAACAGCATGAAAATTTTTCATTCTTGATACAACTCACGCTGCGCCGCCGCACCCGCGCCCGCGCCCGCGCGCGTTCGCCATCTAACTCAATCTGAACTGTTGCCGCAAGTAAATTTCTACTGTTGCTCAAATGCTGAAAGTGACTTTGTGTGACATTCCACCTGCCCTCAATCACTATGATCGTTGAGTGCTTCACGATAAATCCGCATGAGCTTATGCGAAACGGCAAGCACAGCCCTAAGGAGGCAGCATGAAATTTTTGAACTTAACCATCGCCAAGCGGCTTGGCCTGGGCTTTGGCCTGGTATCCCTGTTTCTGTTGCTGGTCATCGCGCTGGGACTGACCAGCATGCGGCAAATCCAGGACCGCATGGATGAAGCGACCAAGGTCAACAACGTCGAAACCAGGCTGGCCCAGACTATGGACTTGACAGTGACCGAGCGGGCGCTGGCGCTGCGCAATCTGATCTTGCTGAAGGAGGAGAAGGAGATCCAGATCGAGGTCGCGCGCATCGCGGAGCAGGAAAAAAAATACGCCGCCGCCCAGCAAAAGCTGGGGGAAATGTTCACCAAGCTGGAAGGCACTTCGAGCGAAGAAAAAAGCCTGCTCGAACAGATCCGCACACAAAGCGGGCTGGCGGCCCCCTTCATTCAGCGCGCCGCCGCGCTGGCACTAGAGCAGAAGCAGGACGATGCCTACAAGCTGCTGCGCTATGAATTCCGCCCCGTGCAAAAGCGCTGGTGGGAATTGCTGCGCACCTTGATCGCCGTCGAGGAAAAGCAGAATAGCGAAGCCTCCAGCATGGCCGAGGCGGCCTACAGCCAGGCGCGCCTAGTGATGCTGAGCATCGGCTCGCTGGCGCTGCTCACCAGCCTGCTGGCCGCCGTGCTGATCACGCGCAGCGTGACGCGCCAGCTCGGTTGCGAACCCGACGAAGCGGCGGCGATCGCCGGACAGATCGCCAGCGGCAACCTGGCCGTGCCCATCCATACCCGCGCCGGCGACACGCACAGCCTGTTGCACGCCATGCAATCGATGCGCGACAGCCTGGCGCAAATCGTCCAGCAAGTTCACGCCAGCACCGAGACCATCGCCACGGCGGCGGGACAAATCGCCATGGGCAACCTGGACTTGTCTTCGCGCACGGAGCAGCAGGCCAGCACGCTGGAACAAACCGCGTCGTCCATGGAAGAACTGACCAGCACCGTGCGCATCAACACGGACCATGCGCGCCAGGCCAACGGGCTGGCCGAATCGGCTTCCGATGTCGCCACCAAGGGCGGCGCCGTGGTGGCGCAGGTGGTCGACACCATGGCGGCCATCGATGTCTCGGCGCGCAAGATCGTCGACATCATCGCCGTCATCGACGGCATCGCCTTCCAGACGAATATCCTGGCGCTGAACGCGGCCGTCGAAGCGGCCCGCGCCGGGGAACAGGGGCGCGGCTTTGCCGTGGTGGCCACCGAGGTGCGCAATCTGGCGCAGCGCTCGGCCGCTGCGGCCAAGGAAATCAAGGACTTGATCGGCGACTCGGTCGACAAGGTCCAGGCCGGCAACCGGCTGGTGGAGCAGGCAGGATCGACCATGCACGAGGTCGTCGCCAGCGTGCGGCGCGTCACCGGCATCATGTCCGAAATGATGTCCGCCAGCCAGGAACAATCGGCCGGCATCGAGCAGATCAATATGGCCGTGACGCAAATGGACAATGTGACGCAGCAAAATGCGGCGCTGGTCGAAGAAGCCGCCGCCGCCGCGCAAGCGATGCAGGAACAGGTCAACAGCCTGAACGAGGTGGTCAGCGTCTTCCGCGTGGGCAACATCGCTGGCGGCCGCGAGGCGGGACTGCGCGTGGTCAGCCGTCCGCCACCGCCGCCGCTGGCGGCACGACGCCCGCCCGCCACGGCAAAACCGTCCCGTCCGGCCGTCGCCAAGCCCAGCGAAATCGAGTGGGAACAGTTTTGAGCCGGTAACGGGGGGAGTGGCACATGGGTAAACTGGAACAGATCGCCGCGGCGGGCCACGTGGCGCAACACATCTTCCCGCATGCTGGCCATATCGGCAAGGAACAGCGCAGCCCGCTGGCCGGCCAGCGGGCTGCGACATTATGGCTGACCGGCCTGAGCGGCGCAGGCAAGTCGACGCTGGCGTACGCGCTGGAAAGGCAGCTGCTGGCGCAGGGCCGCCTGAGCTGCGTGCTCGACGGCGACAATATGCGGCAGCACCTGAATGGCGACCTGGGCTTTTCTCCGCGCGACCGCCAGGAAAACATCCGCCGCGCCGCCGTCGTGGCCAGGCTGATGAACGACGCCGGCATGATGGTCATCTGCGCCTTCATCTCGCCGCTGCGCAGCGACCGCGACATGGCGCGCCAGATCATCGGCGGCGACGATTTTATCGAAGCCTACATCAGCACACCATGCGCGCTGTGCGAAGAACGCGATCCCAAGGGACTGTACACAAAAGCGCGGGCCGGACTGATCCCGGCATTTACGGGTGTCTCGGCGCCCTATGAAGCGCCGCTGGCGCCGGCGCTGACGCTCGATACCAGCACGCTGTCGCTGGAACAGGCGTGCGAACGGCTGTTCCAGCAGCTGTACCCGCGCTTCATCTGATGCCGCGCACCCACCTGTTTGAGGAATGATGCGATGAGCAGCCACCACCCCGCCGACGGCGCACGCCCGCGCCCTGTCATGATGATCCCCCTGCGCCGCTGCGGCAGCCATGCCCTGCGCCTGCGCCTGAACCTGTCGCCCCAGTTCTATTCACCGTATCCGCTGCACCTGGTCGACATGATGCCGCTGCTGCCCCTGTACGGCGACTTGCGCGACGACCGCGCCTACTTTCGCCTGGTGGTCGATGTGGTGGGCCTGGCGGCGGTCAGCATGGTCAAGTGGCCCGGAGTCGTCTTCGATCCGGTGGAGTTGTTTGAAACGCTGCGCGGCCAGCCGCGCAGCATCCACCGCGTGGCATGGGAGCTGCTGCTGCGCGCGGGCGAACGCCGCCAGGCGCAGGTGGTGATGGACAAGTCGCTCGACAGCGTGCACTACGCCGACGACATCGTGCGGCTGTATCCGGACATGCTGTTCCTGAACGTGGTGCGCGATCCGCGCGCGCAAGTGGCGTCGATGAACCGCGCCATCATCCACGATTTCGACACGCTGCTCAATGCCCGGACCTGGCTGGCCGCCCACACGGCCGCCGACCACGTCGTGCAGCGCTATCCTCAGCGCGTGCTGACGATACGCTATGAGGATTTCCTGGCGCGGCAACACGAGACGCTCGAAACGGTATGTGACTTTCTCGGCATCGCCTTCCTGCTGCAGATGCTGGACGTGGCGGCGTCGGCCGAAGCGCGGCAGATCGCACAGTTGTCGTCGCTGTGGTCGGCCAACTGCCATGCACCGATCACGGCCAACATCGACAAATTCAGGCAGCAACTGTCAGACGACGAGATCAACCTCATCGAAACGCTCGCCGGCCCGTATATGGACCGCTACGGCTACACGCGCCTCGCTCGCGGCGACGCCGCCATCACGCCCTCGCTCATCGAACTGGCCGGCGTGCGCTCGGCGCAAGGACGCGAACGCGCCTGGCGCACCCTGGAACAGGACAACTTCCGCGACTACGCGCTGCGCCGCTGCCGCGCCGACTATCTGGCCCAGCTGCATGCACGCCTCAGCCAGAGCGGCGGCGCGCCGGGCAGCGGCACCATCGTCACGCTGGATCCACTCGATCCGGACGCGTTTGTCGTCGATGATTGACAGGCTGGCGCCGACTACCTGCTCCGCAGTGACACGCATCGGCAAGCCGCGATCAACACTCTTTGTTTTCTAAAAACAACAATTTCAATATCGATCGGCAATGTCCACTAGAATAGTGAACATATGAAACATTTGATTAGCGCGCCGGTCGCCAGCTTCACCGATTTGCTGCTCGACGCCGTGTGCATGGTCGATGTGAATGGACGCTTTGTCTTTGTCAGCGCCGCCTGCGAACGTATCTTCGGCTACACCCAGGAAGAAATGATCGGCATGGTCATGCTCGACCTGGTCGCGCCAGCCGACCGTCAGCGCACCATCGCGGCGGCGCAGGCCATCATGAACGGCCATGCCCAGGTCCACTTTGAAAACCGCTACACCAGGAAAGACGGGCGGGTCGCGCACATCATGTGGTCGGCCCGCTGGTCCGCCACCGACCAGCTGCGCGTGGCGGTGGCGCGCGACATCACGACGCTGAAACAGACGCAGGCGAAGCAGGCGGCGCTGTACGCCATCTCCGAGGCGGCGCATGCGACCGAGGAACTGCCGGCCCTGCTCCAGCGCATCCACCAGATCGTCTGTGAACTGCTGCCCGCCTGCAGCCTGACCGTCTCCCTGCGCGACGAACACGGCCAGCACTTGCACCATGCGCAGCAGGGGCTGGACGGCGCGCCGGCAATGCACGCCGCGCTGGCGGGCCTGCTGTGCGAAGAAGTGCAGCGCAGCGGCCGCGCCTTGCTGATCGAACCGGGCCAGCTGGCCGGCTTGCCGCCCGCCTTGCAGGCTGCCGCTGGCGACCTGCAGGAGTACTGGCTCGCCGTCCCGCTGCAGTCGTCGCGCGGCATCATCGGCGTGCTGGTATTGCAAAGCGGCCAGGGAGCTGCCACAGGCAACGAACACGAGCTCGATTTGCTGCAATTCGTCGCCAAGCAACTTGCCATCGCCATCGAGCGCAAGCAGCTGCAGAGCCGCATGCACTTCATGGCCATGCACGATGAACTGACCCGCCTGCCGAATCGGCGCCTGTTCCATGACCGCCTGCAGACGGCGTTTGCGCGTGCCCAACGCCTTGATGGCCGGCTGTCGCTGCTGTTTCTTGACCTGAACCGTTTCAAATTAATCAATGACCAATACGGCCATGCCTGCGGCGACTTGCTGCTGCAGGCCGTGGCAAGCCGGATCAGGGCTTGCCTGCGCGAGACGGACACCCTGGCCCGCCTGGGCGGCGACGAATTCGTCGTGCTACTGGAAAACAATCCGCTGTCGCTCGATGTGCTGCTGATCGAACGGAAAATCCACGCGGCGCTGGCCACCCCGCTGCGGCTCGCCGATGGCCGCCACCTGCGCATCAGCGTCAGCATCGGCGTCGCGCACTACCCGGACGACGGCGATAGCATGCAGTTGCTGCTGCGCCATGCGGACCGGGCCATGTACGAATCGAAGGCGGGCGCCACCGAGCGCTAACAGGTCCCTGCTTCTGGCGACAATGCCCCTATGCTATACTTTCTGGCGATGCTAAAACTCTTCAAAACATGGCTGATCCTGCTGTTGATCACGGCGATGCCGCTGCAAGCGGCAGCAAGCGGCGCCACGCGGATGTGCGCGCCACTCGCTGCCTTGCCTGCCGCCATGCTGGCAGCGGACTGCCAGCATCACGCTGCGCAGTCATCCGCCGTCCCCCACAACGCCGACACGCAAGAAGAAAACACGGCCCCTGCCAAGCACCCCGCTTGCGGCGTCTGCGCGAACTTTTGCCTGGGCGCGCTGATGCCGCCCTGCCTTTCCCTGCCTGCCGCAGCCTGCACCGGCGCGCAACAAGTCACCATCGCAACGGCCACCTTGCTGACAGGATTCATTCCTGACGGCCCGCGCCGGCCGCCAAGACCGCTTTCCGCTTAAAGTCCAAGCTCGTCCCAAGCAGGCCACCCGTGTGGCCACGATAGACCTACTCCGTCTGAAAGCAGCACATGATCAAACATTTATTAGTGCGCGGCGCCTGCGCCGCCATGCTGGGCTTGCCCCTGCTCGCCACGGCCGCCGCCCCCGTCATCGACGTCTACAAAAGCGCTTCGTGCGGCTGCTGCACCGCATGGATCAAGCACCTGGAAGCGAACGGCTTTACCGTGCGCGCCAAGAACGTCGAGATGCCGGCGCAATATCGCCAGCGCGCCGGCATACCCGACCAGTTCGGCTCCTGCCACACGGGCATTGTCAACGGCTACGCCATCGAAGGCCACGTGCCCGCCAGCGACATCAAGCGCCTGCTGCGCGAGAAACCCCAGGCGAAAGGCCTGGCCGTGCCGGCCATGCCGATGGGCTCGCCAGGCATGGAAGGACCACGCAACGATCCCTACGACGTGTTCCTGGTGAAAGCCAATGGCGCTACGGTCTACCAGCACTACAAATAAGACTGAGGGGAAATGAAAAACGCCGCCGGGATTGCTCCCGGCGGCATTTTTTTGTCAGGCAGTAAAGAACTTACTGCCTGTCAGGACTGCATCAGATGCTGTCCAGCACCGCATTCAGGCTGGCGCTCGGACGCATCACCGCTTCCGTCTTCGCCGGATCAGGCAGGTAGTAGCCGCCGATATCCGTTTCCTTGCCTTGTACTGCTTTCAGCTCGGCAACGATTTTTTCTTCGTTGTCGGCCAGGGCTTTGGCCACTGGCGCGAAGTGCGCCGCCAGTTCCGCATCGTCCTTCTGCGCTGCCAGAGCTTGCGCCCAGTACATGGCCAGGTAGAAATGGCTGCCGCGGTTGTCGAGTTCGCCGGTACGTGGCGATGGAGACTTGTTGTTGTCCAGCAGCTTGCCGGTGGCTTCGTCGAGGGTTTTTGCGAGGGTTTTGGCCTTCGCATTGCCCGTCTTGATGCCCATGTCTTCCAGCGACACGGCCAGGGCCAGGAATTCACCCAGCGAATCCCAGCGCAAATGGTTTTCTTCCACCAGTTGCTTGACGTGTTTCGGTGCCGAACCGCCGGCGCCCGTTTCGTACATGCCGCCACCGGCCATCAGCGGCACGATCGACAGCATCTTGGCGGACGTGCCCAGTTCCAGGATCGGGAACAAATCGGTCAGGTAATCGCGCAGGATGTTGCCGGTCACCGAGATGGTGTCCAGGCCGCGGAAGGCGCGTTCCAGCGTGTAGCGCATGGCGCGCGTCTGCGACATGATCTGGATTTCCAGGCCGCTCGTGTCGTGCTCCTTCAGGTAAACCTGTACCTTCTTGATCACTTCGTTCTCGTGCGGACGGTAGGAATCGAGCCAGAACACGGCCGGCATGCCCGAGTTGCGCGCGCGCGTCACGGCCAGCTTGACCCAGTCGCGGATCGGTGCGTCCTTGACCTGGCACATGCGCCAGATATCGCCCTGTTCGACCGTTTGCGTCAGCAGCACTTCGCCCGTTTCCAGGTCGGTGATGTTGGCGGTGCCACCTTCCGGCACTTCAAAGGTCTTGTCGTGCGAACCGTATTCTTCCGCTTGCTGCGCCATCAGGCCCACGTTCGGCACGGTGCCCATGGTCTTCGGATCGAAGTTGCCATGCCATTTACAAAAACCAATCATTTCCTGGTAGATCCGTGCGAAAGTCGATTCCGGCATGACTGCCTTGACGTCTTTCGGACGGCCGTCGGCGCCCCACATCTTGCCGCCGATGCGGATCATGGCGGGCATCGACGCGTCGACAATGATGTCGTTCGGCGAATGGAAGTTGGTGATGCCCTTGGCCGAATCGACCATGGCCAGTTCCGGACGATTCGCGTGGCAGGCGTGCAAATCTTTCAGTACTTCATCTTTTTGCGACGCCGGCAGGGTTTCGATCTTGTCGTACAGGTTGCTCATGCCATTGTTGACATTCACGCCCAGCTTGTCGAACAGTTCGGCGTGCTTGGCGAACGCGTCCTTGTAGAAAATGCGCACGCAGTGGCCGAAGACGATCGGGTGCGAGACCTTCATCATGGTCGCCTTGACGTGCAGCGAGAACATCACGCCCGTCTTGAAGGCGTCGTCGATTTCCTTCTCGTAGAACTCCAGCAGCGCTTTCTTGCTCATGAACATGCTGTCGATGATTTCGCCCGCTTTCAGCGCAACCTTCGGTTTCAGCACGATGGTCTTGCCCGAGGCGGTGACCAGTTCCATCTTGACATCGCGGGCCTTTTCCAGGGTCAGCGATTTTTCGCCATGGTAGAAGTCGCCATGATGCATGTGCGAGACGTGGGTTTGCGACGCCTGGCTCCACTCGCCCATCGAATGCGGGTGCTTGCGTGCATACTCTTTGACAGCCTTCGGTGCGCGGCGGTCGGAATTGCCTTCACGCAGGACCGGATTGACGGAGCTGCCGATGCACTTGCCGAAACGGGCCTTCAAGGCTTTTTCTTCTTCCGTCTTCGCATCTTCCGGATAGTCCGGCAGCTTGTAGCCACGGCTTTGCAATTCGCGCACGCAAGCGATCAATTGACCTTGGGAAGCGCTGACGTTCGGCAATTTGATGATGTTGGTGTCTGGATTCTGGGTCAGTTTGCCCAGTTCAGCCAGGGTATTCGGGACTTTTTGCGCGTCCGTCAGGAATTCGGGAAATTCGGCCAGTACACGCGACGCCACCGAAATATCCGTGGCGACGATATCCACGCCAGCCGGCGCGGTGAATTTTTTGATAATTGGCAGCAGGGAATACGTCGCGAGCAGCGGCGCCTCGTCAGTCAGCGTGTAGATGATTTTGGATTTTTGTGTTGCCATGTTCATTCCCTTGTATGCGGTGATGCCTGGTGGTTAACTTTCTTCATTCCAAACACAGGACGGTTAGCCTTGCTTTGGACGGCTAGTGTGCCGGCGGTGACGCCGTGCTTGCCCACCACGTATTTTAGACTGTCCTGCCGCTGTTTGTGTATCCGATGGCGACGAATCTTATATAAGACAGCAAATATCTGATGGCGCCGGGCCAGAACGGCCATTTTCGGCCTTGAAATGGGCGCAGGAGAATAGCACGGCATGTATGCGGCCACGGAGAATCATTCAATATTGACAATATCCAAGTGGGAGCGACGTCACGCCCGCTCGTTCTTGACGATGCCACGCACATTCATCAGCGCCAGGCAAACGTTCAGCACAATCAAGGCCCAGGCTGCGTCTTGCCAGCCCCAGCAGACCCACAGCGCATTGCTGATCAAAAAGACCCAGAACCCGGCGAGGCGCCGCGCGGCGGTGCGCGAACCCACCAGCCAGGCCGCCAGCAGCGAAGCGGCCATGGCGGGCCATTGCAATAATTCGAGGATGTCGGACATGGCGCCTCCTGTTTGCCAGCAACGTAGCAGTATTGTCTGTCGTTCTATTGGCGCACGCCTGCCAGGGGTGGCACCACTTCCCCGCAAATGAGGATGCTTACCCAAGCGTTTCAATCAGCTTGTCAAAGCTCAAGCGGTGGTGTTGATTATCGTGCCAACGGTACCCGAGGCAGCCGCGACCGTGGTATCGCTATCGCGCTAAGCTCGATGCGGAAAACGCTGTCGTGGCTGACTGACTGGTAGCCGCCGCCCTTGTCGCCCTGCACGCTCACCGTGATCGCAGCCGAGTATGGCGGCGTGGTCAGGTTGAAGCGCCCGGCCTGGTCATTCGAGGCCACGGCAATCGGCTTGCCGTTGGTTCGCGCCTCGAAAATCGACCCGACGGCACCGAGAAAACCATACTCCAGGGTGACCGGATCGGTCAGCAGCGGCGTGACGTTGTGGCATTCCCCGAACGGTATCGGCAAGATTGCATCCTTGTTCGGCGTCGTACCGCCCAGCTTGACCTCGGTGATGGGCGTATTCAGGCGTTGCAGCTTGTCGCGCAGCACCAGGTTGATTGTCTCGCGGCTGGAACTGCCAACGTCATCGATGATGCCGTCGAACACCAGGCGGAAATCGGCACGCGGCCAGCTGGGGTCGCCAGCCCATGCTTTGATGGCACGGTTGCGCCACACATCGAGCAACCAGCCATCGAGTGCACCATCGCCGTTGTCCAGCTCGATGTCACCACCCGACAAGCCAGCTTCACCCGTCAAACTCACCCAAGTGCTGGGCGGTGGCGTGTCGTCCGTGATTTACCTGATGGGTGACGCGACACCGCGCCAGCCCGGCGAAATAACCTTTTTGGAGCATGCAGAATGATTAATCTCCTAGCCGGGAGCGCGCCATGAACATGAGCGACGTAGAAATGCGCCATATCGCCGAAATGGTGGCAGCGATGGGCAAGGCTGGCGGTAAGCGCACCGCCACCACGGCCGGCGAACTGAACAGGCAACAGATCTGCGCCGCGCTCGGCGTCAGCGAATCTACGATCCGCCGCCTCGAGCAGGCAGGATTGCCATATACACCGGTCGGCGTGCGCTCCAAGCGCTACGACCTTGAAGAATGCAAGAACTGGTTAAAGGAGAACAACCAATGTCCATCTGGGACGACAAAAAAGGCAGGAAGCACGTCGGCATCATGGTCGATGGCAAAAGAATTCACAGAAAGCTGCCGGAAGGCGCAACTACGAGTGATGCCAAGTTAGCTGAGGCAGAGTTGCGCACAGCGGTTAAGTGCCCGGCATGGCATTCATTTAACGGCTGGGATCGACTCTACGAGCGCGATGAGCAGTCGTGAATCAAGCACTTGTACATCTGTGATTCTAGCGATTCGTGGCAGCCCCCCCCGGTCGACCAACAAATGGCGCTCTCAGCCGAACTTGCCGCAATCAGTCGAGTTTCGGTCACTGTGCTCGCAGCGCCAATGCTGGCTCGATCCGTTATGATGTTGCTCACGAAGCAGACTCAAGATCGCTTCATGGATGCTCCGTCAAACGCCTGCTTGCACCATTCCGTGCAGTCGACGCTAGCACGTCATGACGCTGTCAGAGCCGAGTTCACACCACGGCCAGGCATAGCGGTGATCGCCTGCGGATCTGCGGGATGATGGCCTGACAAAGTAATGTTTACGGCTCTTCAGTTATTCTGAAATACATCCTGGCAAAATCACAGCGCGGGTTTCATTGCCGTAAACAACTTGACCGTCGCGTTGTAATACGCTGAACTCAATCCCTCGTAGCGCATGCCGATTCGTTCACATACGCCGACAGACGCAATATTTTCAGGATAGGTGACGGCTACCACTCGTTCAAGACCTTCACCGAATGCATGCTGTAGTAGTGCTGCCGCACTTTCGGATGCAAATCCCTTGCCCCATGCTTTTGGGTGAAGATGCCATCCAATTTCTGTGTCGTCGGGTGAGCATGATGCATTGTTTTCGAATGAAAATGGAATCGGCTTTAAAAATACGGTACCAAGCAAGGCTCCTGATTCTTTGGATGTGATGGCCCAGAAACCGTTGATCTCATGCCGCAGACTTTGCCACTGAAGGATTTTTTCCTCAGCCTCTGCTCGGCATGCCAGTACTCGAGGGGAAAATCCGATGAAGCGTTGGACCTTCCATCGAGAATACATGTCGAAAACGAACTCTACATCATCCAGCGTCCATGGACGTAGCATGAGCCGATCGGTGGTATGTGATTTCATAAGGTATTTCTTCTAACTGAAGCGTATCTGATTGTCGGCTAGTAGGGCTGGGCCTGTTGCACAGCCAACAACGGAAAGAACCTTCTCTGCTATTTCATGTGGCGAGCTCCCGGCGCATTCAATCACCGTGTCATCCACATTTGCATCGCGAAGAATTAAATCGAGCTCAAGGCTTCGTTGCAGATGCCAATGAAGCGCTTTCGAGTCGTTCTGATGCCGTGCCTGCAAGCGCTGCCCTATCACTTCGGATGGGGCCATGAGCCGAAAGATGAAGAGCGGCTGGCCTCGCAGGGCTGCACGGTAACGCGCCGCGCTATTTACGTTCTCAATGACCCCGGATATCACCAAATATTGCGCCCCAGCACGTTCAAAGTTGGCGGCAAGTGCTGCCAGGTTCAATAGCTCAATTTCCAGGTTGAACGGATCGCGTGCCGACGCGGGCCAATACTGCCGAATACTGTCCAGATCAATGACTGCATGGGGCGTACTGCGCGCGGCAAGGCATGCCCCCAAGTGTTCGGCGGTGGTTGATTTCCCAACACCAACGGTACCGTTGAGGAAAATTGATTTCATATTCTCTTTTCTAAAAATTAATACGCGACTGACGCCTAACCGTTAGGACGCCAAGCGCGCGCCCCATAAGTGCTGACTAGCATCAAGAAGAAATTTATCTTGATAGTGGCCTGCAGTTAAAGACAGACCGATTGGAACTCCATCGACCTGGGCCAGCGGGAGGGTTATTTCTGGCAATCTGGCAACACCCGCGAAGGACGTAACGGCCATGGTCCGGTCGTAATAGTCGAGAACGACGGGAAGGTTGTCGCCAGTTAATGTGCCCTTCTTCGGTGCCAATACTGGTGCAGTGGGGTAACAGAAAACATCGCCCGGCTTAGTGAATGCAGCGATTCGGGTAAAGAGGTTCTCGCACAGGTTCAAGCCATCACTCAGGGTACTGCGATCATAGTCTTCGACATTTCGATATCCAGCCTGGAAATTTGGTCCTAGCTCGGGTTGATTTGCACGAATCCAGCCACCTATCGCATTGCCCACCTCTACCGTCTGCAGAACGCGTAGCGCTTTCTTGTTGCATGACATCAAGTCCAGATTCAGCCCTGTTATGTCGCGCAGCGTAATCGAAGAAACGGTGATATCAGTGCGGTTGCGCAGGTAAGCAAGATGTTCAGATAGCGCATCTTGGATAGCAGGATCTGCCAGCTTAAAGGCATCTTCCAATAGATACACATTTTTAACCGTTGGGGATATCACATTTTGGCTGCGAAGAAGCACGCGCATTGCTTTGCGCAGAATGGGTAGACTTCGAGCCAATACACCGACGGTACTTACACTCGGTGCAAAAGGAAGCACGCCGGCTTCGGAAATGCGGTGCAAACTTGGACGCATCCCAAAAACTCCGCAAAGGCTGGCTGGAACTCGAATAGATCCACCGCAGTCAGTACCAAGTGCAAAATCCACCAGCTCGCAGGCGACCGCTGATGCCGAACCACTAGATGAGCCCCCAGGAATTCGATCAGGTGCACGCGGATTCAATGGGGTGCCAAAGAAGTGGCTCTCCCCATCCAGGCTGTAGGTGAATTCATCGGCCACGGTTTTTCCGACGCAGTGAGCGCCAACCGCCAACAACTGTTCAACACAAACCGCGTGAAATGCTGAAAGCGGATGCACATCACGCCAGGGTTTACTGCCATACGAGGTCAGGCGGTCACAGATGTCGATGTTATCTTTGACAGCGAATCGCAAGCCATCCAAAGTGCCAGGCGCATAGGGCTTAAGTTCAAATTCTTCCACAAAGGCGCCGCTGGCTTGCAACTGACTTTTATCAAAGCCGTCCTGAACACACGAAAATGCGGCGGGTACACGTTGATTCATTGGGTGTTTTTAGTCTGAGAAAAGTCTACGAAAACAGGCGCTGTCAATTGGAGCGTGACGACGTCTAGCAAGGGTACTGATCACCGAGAACAAGGTGGTAGTAGGCACCGGATTCCCGACGCTTGTCACCGATAGTCCGTTTTTTTGCATTTCACTATCCCTGGTGATCGTAGTTAATTGCTGATAATTGCACCCCAGGAGCGCTGACCAACCTCTGTGCCTCGCGAAGACCCGAGATGTAGGCCCCGTCAACATAGCCGAAACGTTGCATGGAAGTCGCCTCGCCGGCGAAGAGAATACGACCTACGGGTTCGCCTAGCGACTGCAAATCCTCAATTGTAGAAACGGGAGACAAATGTGTATACGCGCCGCGACTACAGGGATCGCCAGACCAATTGGTCTGATGGACGGCCGTAGGTCTCGGTATTTCACAAGCAAAGGCGGTAGCGAGTGCCGCTAAAGCCATCGCGAGCGCTGCATCGGGGCTGAAGTCAGCTAATGCAAGGGCTGGCGGGCCTGCGATGTGCGCGACCAAGGTCGGTCGACCGGCGGTTGAGGTTACATCAATCCAGTACGGGAAAACTGGGTGATCCCGAATGAATACACCACAGGGACTAGCGTTCCCAATTTTCCAAAATGCCTGCTCGAATTGGAGAATAAGTTTTTCGAATGCCCCAAAACCCAGATGCTCGATGGCTCTCTTTTTTGCCACTGGCAAGTCCGGCGAAAAACGGATGCCACCAGCCTTCAGGACGCCCAGCGGCACGCTGATCACCGCATGCGACCCCCGCTCTACGCGCCCGTCGGTACAGCGTACTGTAACGCCTTCAGTAGTTTGCCGCACCTCACCTACGAGCGCGTCGCAGTATATTTCCAAACCATCGGCAAGACGGGAAAGCATTTTTCCGTAACCGCCCACGATGCAGTTATCTCCCCCGCTGAACCCTGCATCCCAGGCGTAATTGGCAATGGAAATATCTTCTGCATGACAAGCTAAATCAGCCTGAAACCCCGTGTATACAACAAAGCGCACCCACGCCCGTAGAGATGGATCGGTGATTGAGCGTAGTCGCAATTCGAGCAGGTCGGCGACGTTCTGTGTGGGCGCATATTTAAACGCCAACTGCGTCAGTTCCGTCTCAATCTCATCGGCAAGCTGCATAACACGATCACGCTCCAGCGTATCTAACACTTCTCCGTGCAAGCCTGCCAGCCGCATCTCCGAAAAAATGTCGCTCAGCGCAAACCGGCGTTGTTCGATGGAAAGAAAGTTGGCCAGGTCGGTCAAAGGATTACCGATCGGTGCATGAATCCAGGCGCCCCCCGCCTCTACACTTGCACCCAGGGCGGGCAGCGTGCGCGTACGCCCGCCGATCTGCGAGCGCCCTTCCAACACCACCACTTCCACACCGCAAGTTTGCAGTGAATTAGCAGCAGCAATACCCGAAAACCCTGCTCCCACGATAATCACCCGAGTGACGGGATCTTGAACTTTCGCCACAAAGTCTTGTCCAATTGGCTCAAAGATGACTCTATTATTGCCTAAGTTTGAAGATTTGATAATAGGGCTCCTTTATCAAAAAATGCCATTGAAATTACTTACTTTTAGAGCTCTGAGCCAGTCGTGGCGCACAGTGTCGTTATTGCGCTCTACGTTGGCGTTTCGTTGCGGCTGGCCTAGAGTTTGCGACACCATATATTGCTATTGTTTCCACAAAATCAGATAGCTTGCCGCTGCTTGCGCGGCGCTGCTGCGTTGCTCAACGAGTACGTAGCGTGGCGCGCCGTCAACGGACAAGCGGAATGCCTGAAGCCGGGTAGTGATGCCTATTTCCGTCAATCCGTCCTGCCCTAGCATGCGGTCCACTTCGGTGGCAGTGTAGGCAGTTGTCACGCCCGAGCCGCCAGGCTGATGCGTGGTGCGCCTCAGCAAATTGCCCGCGCTGTCGAAGCGCAGACTTTCGCTGGCCGTGTCGTCTGCACAGTCGTCGAAACTGCTGTCGAATCGTAGCTCCGCCAACGCGGCTGCTGTACTCACTACTTCGGCGACGGCGGCCACCAGTATATGAGTGGCTTTGCGGTTATCCTTTCCGCCTAAGCCGGACATGCACAACATGGCTGCATAAGGCAAATGCTTCGCCTGCGGATGGTGGTACGCAGTAACTCCCCCGTTTAGGCCAGCCCCCCAACTTGCCCGGCCATCGGCCGCTATCGTCAGGCTGCCACGCGGCGAAATCGTTGCTGGTGTACCTGTTGGTGCAATGCCAATACTGCCCGTGCCAGGTAGCAGCTTGGACGCGTCATGTGTGTACACCAGGTAAGGAATGGTGGATGGGGGCGTGGTTGCATCGACGCTGCCGCCGCAGGCGGACAACAGGGCGACGAGCGACGTTGGGAGCATGACCCATGCGGTGCGGCGAGGCGGCATCATGCCTCGCCTTCCAGGATGAAATCGACTGCAGCGAGTGCATGTAGTTGGGTGCTGTCGAGCAGGGGCAGGTCGCTGTGTTCCTGCTGTAGCAGCAAGCTGATTTCCGTGCAGCCGAGGACGACGGCTTGTGCTCCGCGCGCGGCCAGCGCATCGATAGCGCGCAGGAAGACGGTACGTGAGCAAGTTCGCACAATGCCGGCGCACAGTTCGCTATAAATGATGTCGTGCAAGGCAGTTTGCTGTGCATCGGGTGGTACGAGGACTTCCAGGCCGTGCCGTTCCAACCGATCGCGCAGAAAGCGTTGCTGCATGGTGAACGAGGTGCCGAGCAGGCCGACCGTACACAATCCTAGCGCCTGTGCTGCGCTGCCAACGGGATCGGCGATGTGCAGGAATGGCAATGGCGATGCCGAAGCGATTTCGTCTGCGAGCACATGCATGGTGTTGGTGCATAGCACGATGCCATCGGCGCCCCCAGCATGCAGACGTACCGTCGCATCGCGCAGGATGGTCCCGGCATCTTGCCAGCGACCTGCATGCTGCGCTTGCGCGACGGGGCCGAAATCAACGCTGTATAGCAACACGGGCGCAGAGCGAAGCGGCCCCAGGCGGGCGCGCACGCCCTGGTTAATGATGCGGTAATATTCTGCACTGGATTCCCAGCTCATGCCGCCGATCAATCCGATTGTTCGCATATGCTTTCCTGTCGTGTGTGGTAGATGTACTGCTGTGAGCCCGGCTAGTATCTCCATTACCAACATTTTTATCTATCAGGAAATTTCACATGGCAGGGCCACTTATCAAGGAGAGTACAGGCGGCGCAATGCCTGTCGTCACACACGCAGCAGGCGGACTGTGCCTACAGCTTTTGCCGGGCGCACCTTACAGCGCGCGCGATCCGGTGCAATCACAAAGCATGGGCGTGTCGCTGCAGCGTCAGCGGGGCGTGCATGCGATAGGTTCCGACCGGCGCGTCGATTTCGATACATGGCCTGGCGTGCTCGCTTGCACGCCAGCCGGGATTGATGTTTTTTCCGAATCTGCGCAAGGTGGCGAGTACCTCGTCCTGCGCTGGCGTGGCGCCGCGTTGACCGACGCGCCGGAGGCGAATCCTCTTGAGAGGCGCGTGGAAACGGCCGGACACCGGCAGGCTCTCGCTCTGGCGCTACGCCTGCGACGGCTAATGCTGGATACACAGGCCGATCCACTGGCGCTGGAACACTCGGCGTTGGCATTGCTGTCGCTAAGGCAGGGTTGTCAAGAGGCACCGACACGCACGGCGCGGGTAGACATGGCGCGAGTGTTGGAGCGGATCGCTTGCCAGTTCGGGCAGGGACTGACCCTGGAACAGTTGGCCGCAGACGAAGGCTTGCCGGTCCTGCGCTTTCTGCGCGACTTTAGTCAGGCGACAGGCATGACGCCGCATGCATACATTGTGGAAACGCGCGTGCAGGCGGCGCGGAGCATGCTACTGGAGGTGGATAGGCCGCTGGCAGACATCGCCTACGCCAGCGGCTTTGCACATCAGTCACATATGGGCAGCGCTATGCGCGCTGCTCTGGGCATGACACCAACCCAGTATCGCCAGTTGCTAGGAACTTAAAGATCTGGAATCAATTCATCCACCGCCTGCAGCGGGGCCTCGTCCCGATACCGTGTCGTCACCACTCATAAAGCAGCCAGCTATATCTGCAAAGGGCGGCGAGATCCCAGGCAATTCGGCCGCATCCGCAAACGATAGGATGTGATCTTCAACACTCCTGTAACTTAGGCGTTTAGGGTAAAGGGTTGCGGCCATCGATTGGTTTAGCCGCCGACAGAAGACAGTCGGCGTGGCTCAGTGTACGAAGTTTTTACTTTTAGGGAAAGTGAGAAGTTTGTCAGGCCATCTAAGCCACTTTGATGTGAAAACGGCCGCAGGAAGCGGCCGTATCGTTTGGGGCTGGACAATGAACGAAAAACCCATTGCCCCAGATTTGCCCCAAGTTTCTATCCAGACAAGATATAAAAATCTAAGTCATTGAATATAAACTAAAATTTTGGTGGGAAGTGCAAGTTTCGAACTTGCGACCCCTGCAGTGTGAATGCAGTGCTCTACCCCTGAGCTAACCTCCCGAAGCGAGGCGAATTATCGCATAGGTGTTGCGGCATCTGCAAGGGCTGGCGACAGGAAATTTAGCATGCCCCGCTTTTTTTTCTCAGGCGGCCGCTGGTGGCGCGGTGACGACACTCCAGATGCACTGGCCTTTGGCAGCCTTGTCGAGGCCGGCGATGGTGGCTTCGTGGGCGGCGAGCTCGTCGGCCGTGGCAGTCTGGAAGATGACGTCGGCGAGCGGCACGATTTCCAGGGCGGCGCCGTCGGCGGCCACTTCCACTTCTTCTTCCATGCTCAGGCTGTTTTGACCGCGCGTCATGGCCAGGTAGACGTCGGCCAGCAATTCCGAGTCGAGCAGCGCGCCGTGCAGCTTGCGGTGGGCGTTCGAGACGCCGTAGCGGTCGCACAGGGCGTCGAGCGAATTGCGCTTGCCCGGATGCATTTCCTTCGCCTGCACCAGGGTGTCGATCACGCCATGCACTTGCTCATGCACGGGCGGCAGGTTCAGGCGCTTGAATTCAGCGTTGAGGAAGCCGATATCGAACGGGGCGTTGTGGATGATCAATTCGGCGCCGGCGATAAACGTGCGGAATTCTTCCGCGATTTCCGCGAATTTCGGCTTGTCGCTGAGGAATTCCGTCGTCAAACCGTGGACGGCCAGCGCGCCCTCTTCCGAATCGCGCTCGGGATTGATGTAATGGTGAAAATTATTCCCCGTCAACATGCGGTTGTTCAATTCGACCGCCCCGATCTCCAGGATGCGGTCGCCCGTGCGCGGGTTCAGGCCGGTGGTTTCAGTATCGAGAACAATTTGACGCATGGCGGATTCATTCGTAAAAGCAAAAAGCGAAGGGCACAGTATAGCAAACCTGTACCCTGCGATGACTACTGGCTACCTTGGGTATTCTTACGCGCGCACGGTTTCCACGCCCAGGTTGGCTAGCTCATCGGCCCGCTCGTTACCCGGATGGCCATTGTGGCCGCGCACCCAGCGCCATTCCACTTCATGGACGGCCTGGGCTGTGTCGAGGGCCTGCCACAGGTCGACATTTTTTACGGGCGCCTTGGCCGCCGTTTTCCAGCCGCGTGCCTTCCAGCCGTGGATCCATTCGCTGATGCCCTTTTGCACGTACTGGCTATCGGTATACAACACCACCTGGCAAGGCCGTTTGAGCGCCGTCAAGGCTTCGATCACGGCCTTCAATTCCATGCGGTTATTCGTCGTATTGAGTTCCCCGCCGTAAATTTCTTTCTTGGCACCATCGGCCACCATCAGTGCGCCCCAGCCGCCCGTGCCGGGATTGCCCTTGCATGCGCCATCGGCGTAAATCTCAACCTTATCCATCTTGCTGTTCCCGCCTTTTATTCGTGACCGGTGCGCCTGCGGGCGCCGTCGCCGGTTTCTTGGTCCACGCCGGACCGATCAAACGCATCCCTTTGACACGCTTGATCGCCTGCACTATATACACTGCGCCCAGATATGGCCACCAGCGCGCACCGGCCTTGTCCATGAAGGCGTTGCGGCGCAGCCATTTTTCTGTCCTGCAGGCAGGTGCGTAGCAGCCGAAGTGGCTTTCGCTGACGCCCATGTTCAGCAATTTTAACCAGTCTTTCATGCGCGGCATAGAGATCAGCTCGCCTGCCCGCGGCAGGTAATGGCGCCCCGTGACTCTTCCGAGGCCCTGGCGCATGCCCCACAGGCTGGCCGGATTGAAGCCGCAGACGATCACGCGCCCCTCGGGAATCAGCACGCGCTCGACTTCGCGCAAGACCTGGTGCGGCTCGGCGGCAAATTCGAGTACGTGCGGCAAGACCACCAGATCCAGGCTTTGCGAATCGAACGGCAACTCGTCGAAGGCCGACACCAGGGTCAAACGGCTCTCTTGCGGCGGGCGCGACGGCAGGCGTGCATCGAGCAGCCATTTGTTCGGCATGCGGCTGGCCGCCAGCGCGTCGAGCTGGGGCAAGCCGATCTGCACGGCGTTAAATCCGAAGATGTCGACGGTCAGACTGTCGAGGCATTGCTGCTCCCAGGCGCGCACATACAGACCGGCTGGGGTCTGCAGCCAGCCGTCAAGCGCTATAATGGATTTTTCGGATGCTACACTGTCCATTCAGTTTTCTCTTTTGCTCATGACACACTCCCCTGAACACGCTTTATCGGTACTTGCCGTGCCCGCCTTTGCCGACAATTATCTGTGGCTGATCCATGACGGCCGCCACGCCGCCGTGGTCGACCCTGGCGATGCCATGGCCATCCTCGATGCGCTGCAAGCACATCAGTTGACCTTGTCCGCCATTTTACTCACGCACCACCACGCCGACCACACAGGTGGCGTACCTGAATTGTTGCAGCATTTCGCCGTGCCCGTCTTCGGCCCGCGCAATGAGGCTATCACAACCATCACGCAAGCGCTTGGCGAAGGCGATGTCGCCTATGTGCCAGAGCTGGGTTTGCAGATGACCGTCATCGACGTGCCCGGCCATACCAAGGGGCATATCGCCTATGTACGCCAGCGCTCGGAGCAAGGCGATGCGCCATGGCTGTTTTCCGGCGACACCCTGTTTGCTGGCGGCTGCGGCCGCCTGTTCGAAGGCACGCCGGGCCAGATGGCCGACTCGCTGGGCAAACTGGCCGCCCTGCCCGACGATACCGAGGTATTTTGCGCGCATGAGTACACCTTGTCCAATCTGCGCTTCGCCAACGCCGTCGAACCGGGCAACCTTGCCCTGCAGGAACGCATCGCCATCGACACGGAAAAGCGCCAGCAAGGCTTATCCACCGTGCCGTCGACCATAGCCATGGAAAAGGCCACGAATCCCTTCCTGCGCTACCGCGAACCGGCCATCTTGACCAGCCTGAAGGTGGAAGGCAAACTGGCCAGCGACGCTTCGCCCGTGGAAGCGTTTGCGGCGCTGCGTATGTGGAAAAACAGCTTTTAAGCTTCTGCTTCTAAAAAGAAAAATCCCGGCGATACCATCAGGTATCGCCGGGATTTTTTATCAATCTATTTGATCAGGATCAGATTTCTTCGTACAGCGGCAAGGTCAGGAACTCGGCAAACGATTCCGACGTCGACATTTCCTCGAAAATCTGGCCCGCGCGCACATAGGTCGGACCGTTGCCGCCTGGCGCATCGCGCTGCACCTTCGCCAGTTCTTCCGGAATCATGGCGCGCACCATGTCGGCCGTGACCTTGCGGCCGTCTTCCAGCACGCCCTTGCTGGAACGAATCCATTGCCACACTTGCGAGCGGCTGATCTCGGCCGTGGCCGCATCTTCCATCAGGTTATGGATAGGCACACAACCGTTGCCGGCCAGCCAGCTGCCCAGGTAATGGATGCCCACGTTGATGTTGTAGCGCAAGCCCGCTTCCGTGATCGGTGCTTCCGGCTGGAAGTTCAGCAGATCCGACGCTTTCACATCGATGTCGGGACGCTGTTTCTCGATCTGGTTCGGCTTGTCACCGAGCACTTTGGTGAACTCGCCCATGGCCAGCTCGACCAGGCCCGGATGGGCAACCCAGCCGCCGTCGTAGCCATCGGTGGCGTCGCGCGCCTTGTCGTTGCGCACGCCACCCATGGCGATGTCGTTCTTTTCAGGATCGTTCTTGATCGGGATCAAGGCTGCCATGCCACCAATCGCTGGCGCACCGCGCTTGTGGCAGGTTTTCAGCAGCAGCAAGGCGTAGGCACGCATGAACGGCGCCGTCATGGTGACTTTCGCGCGGTCGGCCAGGCAGAAATCCTTGTCCAGCTTGAATTTCTTGATGCACGAGAAGATGTAATCCCAGCGGCCCGCGTTCAGGCCCGAGCTGTGCTCTTTCAGTTCGTACAGGATTTCATCCATTTCAAACGCTGCCAGGATGGTTTCGATCAGGACAGTCGCCTTGATCGTGCCTTGTGGCAAGCCCAGCTCGTTTTGCGTCATGACGAAGATGTCGTTCCACAGGCGCGCTTCCAGGTGCGATTCCATCTTCGGCAGGTAGAAATACGGGCCGGCGCCGCGCGCCAGCTGTTCCTTGGCGTTATGGAACATGAACAGGGCGAAATCAAAAATGCCGCCGGAAATGCGCTTGCCGTCGACCAGCACGTGCTTTTCATCGAGGTGCCAGCCGCGCGGACGCACGACGAGGGTGGCGATTTTGTCGTTCAGCTTGTACGACTTGCCATTTTGCTCCAGCGAAATCGTCTTGCGCACGGCGTCGAACATATTGATCTGGCCCGTCAGCTGGTTATCCCAGTTCGGCGTGTTCGAATCTTCGAAGTCCGTCATGTAGCTGTCCGCGCCGGAATTGAAGGCGTTGATGACCATCTTGCGCTCGACGGGACCGGTGATTTCCACGCGGCGGCATTCCAGCGCCTTCGGAATCGGCGCGATCTTCCAGTCGCCATCGCGGATATGCGCGGTTTCTGGCAGGAAATCAGGACGCTCGCCCGCGTCGAGGCGCTTGGCGCGTTCCACGCGCACGGCCAGCAACTCCTGGCGGCGCGGCTCGAATGCGCGTGTCAGCTTGGCCACCAGCGCCAGCGCTGCCGGCGTCAAAATCTGTTCATAGCCGGGGGCGATGTCACCCGTGATTTGCATGCCTTCGGGAAGTGCGATCGTGTTCTGCGTCATGAAGTTCTCCGGTTTTTAATAAATATAAGCAAAGGTAATCTGGTGATCCAAGTATAAGCTGAATGACTGCGCGGACAAGCGGGACAAAGGCGTAAAAACACTCTGCCGGGCGGCGCGTTTGTTCTATAGTATTGCACTATAAGGCATGGAAACGAGATTAAAAATCACTTCATCTATGCGTTTTTATCACAAGTGACGAGATAGCGAGCACAGCATATGGGCCAGTTCAGACAAATATCGACCTTCGTGGAAGTGGTGGCCAAGGGCAGCCTGTCGGCGGCCGCGCGCGCGGAAGGTATCGCCCCGGCCATGATAGGCCGGCGCCTCGATGCGCTGGAGCAGCGCCTGGGCGTCAAATTACTGCAGCGCACGACGCGCAAGCTGGCCTTGACGAATGAAGGCGCCGCCTTCCTGGAAGATTGCCAGCGCATCCTGGGAGAATTGGAAGAGGCGGAAGCGGCCGTGGCCGAGCGCAGCGTGAAGGCCAGCGGCCATTTGCTCATTTCCGCGCCGGCCGGCTTCGGGCGCCAGCACGTGGCGCCATTGATCCCCTCGTTTGTCGCCGAGCACCGCGACGTGACGGTGTCGCTGAACCTGAACGACCGCCTGGTCGACCTGATCGGCGAAGGCATCGACGTGGCCATCCGCATCGCCAGCCTGTCCGATTCCTCGCTGGTGAGCACGAAACTGTCCGACAACCAGCGCGTGCTGGTCGGCTCGCCCGCCTATCTGAAACGGGCGGGCACGCCGCGCATCCCGGCCGACCTGGCGAAACATAATTGTCTGGCGATCAGCAGCGAAGGCAGCCAGCGCGGCTGGACCTTCCGCGAAAACGGCAAGAATGTCATTTTGAAGGTGGCCGGCAATATGGTGTGCAACGATGGCGAAGTGCTGCACGACTGGGCCTTGGCCGGCAAGGGTCTGGCGTGGCGCTCGATGTGGGAAGTGGGCGCCGAGATCGCCTCGGGCCAGCTGGTGACGGTGCTGGACCAGTTCGCGGCCCCGGGCAACGATATTTATGCCGTGTTCGCCCAGCGCCGCCACTTGCCACTGCGCATACGGGCGTTTGTGGATTTTTTACGGCACTCATATGCCCAGCCCGACTACTGGCATGAAAGAGCAATCTAAATAGCGCCCAAGCCTAGACGTGGGTCGCAGATCGGCGTAGGTCGGATTAGCGTAGCGTAATCCGACACCAGCCCATACACCTTCCCAACACCACCATTGTCGGCTTACGCGCAAGCGCTAAGCCGACCTACGCGGCGACGCAAGCACGCCAAAAGAACGCACAGCCGACGCAAAATCGATGCCCCACGAAAATTCAGGCGAAAAAAAATCCTCGGAGACCGAGGATTTCTTTATTTCGTTTGATCCAGCGTATTAGATTGGCTGAATGTTCGAAGCTTGCTTGCCTTTAGGGCCAGCGGTCACTTCAAAAGAAACGCGTTGGTTCTCTTGCAGGGACTTGAAGCCGTTCGACTGGATAGCCGAGAAGTGAGCGAACAGATCTTCGCCGCCTTCGTCAGGGGTAATAAAGCCGAAGCCCTTCGAATCATTGAACCATTTTACGATGCCAGTTGCCATTACAATTTCCTATTTCAGTTAAGTTGGGCTTGCGCCCGTTATATCGTTTGAAGCAAGAAAGAAATGACAGACAAACTGCACTACTACCTCGAATCCAACGATGCCCAATTATACCAACAAAACTGAGAAAAACCATTCTTTCGCAAAATAAACTTGCGAACACTACTTTAATAGCCAAATCCCCGTCTTGCGGCGCCCCGTACCAGCGGCATGGAGACACTATATCCTAATCTGCGACGCCAATGCTTTGCGTTGCATCAAATGAATCATTGCAACCACATCTCTATGGTGTTGTCACTTACACGCTGAAATGGGTGGCGCCCGCATCGCGCGCGGCCCAGTGCAGCAACGCCGCCACCTGCCCCCGCACGGCGGGCCATTCCGCCACCGCCTGGGCAGGCGTGTTGAGCATGGCGCGCACCTGCTGTTCAATGCGCCGGCATTCCTGGCCCAGCGCGGCAAAGCCAAAGGTGGCCGCCGAGCCGGCGACCGCGTGCAGCGCACGGTGCAACTCCGTCAACGGCTCCAGGCGGGGGCCTTCGCTGTCGCAGCGGCCGCTGGCCTGCGTGATCGCTTGCATCAGGGCCGGCACGCCAGCCGCATATTTTTCGTTCAGGGCGCGCAAACGCGCGCGAAAATCCGGGTCGATCAAGGTTGCCATCGTAATACTCGCGGATTGGCTTACTTGGTGCCGAAGATGCGGTCGCCGGCATCGCCCAGGCCCGGTACGATGTAAGCGTGGTCATCCAGGTGCGAATCGAGCGAAGCACAGTACATCTTGACCTTCGGATGCGCGTTCTGGAACACGGTCACGCCTTCCGGCGCGGCTACCAGCGCCAGGAAGATGATCTGCTCGTCCGTCACGCCCCGCTTCTTCAGCACGTCGACGGCGTACACGGCCGAATTGCCGGTCGCTACCATCGGGTCGCACAGGATGAAGGTGCGCTCACTCAGATCCGGCAGGCGCACCAGGTATTCCACGGGCATGTGGGTGGTGGGATCGCGGTACACGCCGATGTGGCCCACGCGGGCCGATGGCACCAGGTTCAGCAAGCCATCGCTCATGCCGATGCCGGCGCGCAGGATGGGCACGATAGCCAGTTTCTTGCCAGCAATGACGGGCGCATCGATGGTCACCAGTGGGGTCTTGATTTCGCGCGTGGTCAGCGGCAGGTCGCGCGTGATTTCATAGCCCATCAGCAAAGTGATTTCCTTGAGCAATTCACGGAAGGTGCGCGTCGACGTGTCGTGCTCGCGCATGTGGCTCAGTTTGTGCTGGATCAAAGGGTGATCGGTAATGAACAAATTCGGGAAGCGTGGATCTTGTTTCATATTGTTGTTCTTTCTTTGCTCTCTGGCGCGGCGGCAAGCATGGCCGCAGGCGCGCTGTGTGTCGATAAAATGAAGGATTGCCGCATTATCCCAGCCCACAGCCCGCCTGTGGCTGGAATTTTCGAAATAATCGGATTTATCGGGGTCAATACTCGCGCAGTGCGCGCGCCAGGATGGCCGCGCAATCGGTGCCCGCCGGCAAGCGGCCATACGCGCCGCCCGGCGCTTGCACCAGCCGCGACTGCAGGAAGGCCTGCGCGACAAAGGGCGGCGCATGGCGCAGCAGCAAGGCGGCCTGCACGGCAAGCACGATGCGCTCAGATAATTGCCTGGCGCCAAATTCATCCGTTTGCGGTCCGTCCAGGTCGGCCAGCAGCCGCGTCCGGTACTCGGCAAAGGCAGCGTCGGCATCGCCGGCCAGCGCCAGCTCGGCCGCCAGGGCGTCGCGCGCGGCCGGCGACTTGCCGAAGGCGCGCAAGACGTCGAGGCACATGACGTTGCCCGAACCTTCCCAGATCGAGTTGACGGGCAGCTCGCGGTACAGGCGCGCCAGCGGCGCGTCTTCCACATAGCCGGTGCCGCCCAGCACCTCCATGGCCTCCGAGCCGAAGCCGGGACCGCGCTTGCAAATCCAGTACTTGCCGGCCGGCGTGAGCACGCGCGCCAGCATCGCTTGCCCTGCATCGTCCTTTTCATCGAAACAGCGGGCCAGGCGCAGGGCAAAGGCCGTGGCGGCTTCCGATTCGAGCGCCAGGTCGGCCAGCACGTTTTGCATCAATGGCTGCCCGGCCAGCGGCTTGCCGAACACGGCCCGCTGGCGCGCATGGTGCAGCGCCTGCGTCAGGGCGGCGCGCATGATGCCGGTGCTGCCCAGCACGCAATCGAGGCGCGTATGGCTGGCCATTTCCAGGATGGTGGGAATGCCCCGCCCCGGCTGCCCCACGAGCCAGCCATAGGCATTGGTAAATTCCACTTCCGACGAGGCATTCGAGCGGTTGCCCAGCTTATCCTTCAAGCGCTGCACGCGGATGGCATTGCGGCTGCCGTCGGGCAGGTAGCGCGGCAAAAAGAAACAGGACAATCCCCCCTCTTCCGCCTGCGCCAGGATCAGATGGGCATCGCATTGCGGCGCCGAAAAAAACCATTTGTGGCCGACGATGCGCCAAGCGCCGCCAGCCTCGTCGCCGAACAGGGCCCGCGCCTCGTCCGGCGGCACGCGCACGGCGCGCGTAGTGTTGCTGCGCACGTCCGAGCCGCCCTGCTTTTCCGTCATGCCCATGCCGACCAGGGCGCCGCGTTTCTGTTCCACGGGCAGGGAGCGGGGATCGTAGTCGCGCGAGAGGATTTTCGGCAGCCAGCGCGCAGCGATGTGCGGCAGATCAAGCGCCTGGCGCAAGGCCGGCACCGAGGCATACGTCATCGTCACGGGACACTGCGTGCCGTTTTCCACCTGCCCCACTAATAGATAGGCGGCCGCACGCGCCACCTGGGCACCGGGGCCCGGCGACGCCCAGGGCGCGGCGTGCGCGCCGGCGCCCACGAGGATGGCCATCAGTTCATGCCAGGCCGGATGGAACAGCACTTCGTCGATGCGGCGCCCGGCCCGGTCAAACTGCTGCAGCTCGGGCGTATGGATATTGGCCAGGCGCGCCAGCGCATACGTCTCGGCGCGGCCCAGTTTCTCGCCCAGCGCGTCGAGCTCCTGCCGCGCCGCGCCGCCGCCCTCGCGCAGCAGCGCTTCGATCAGCGCCGGGTCGCAGGCGAACAGATTGACGTTTTCAAACGGCGTGGCCTGGTTGAAAACTTCATGCGTGTCAAAAGCATTCATGGGAGTCTCCCGCGATTTGTTATCATGGCGCCCTGGCTGTCGCTGGCGCACCGTCAACACCGTCTGTCAGCCAGACTAGCGCAAAGCGCATGGCGGGGCAAGCGCGCCAGTGGAAGCAAGTGCCGATAAATGTTTCCATGGGGAACGAAAATGCCTGCGTGTGTCGCGCAGCGTGATTTTTTTCATGGAAGGCAGGAATATTTACAAAACCTGAAGCAATGTTGCTCTATTTCATGTAATCGAATGCTTTTCAATGATACATTTCGTGTGGATCGCATTCCGATAGTTGCCCTCCGGCCCGCTATGGCGCGCGTCACGCACGATGCACTCTTTCCGTTGGCGCCCTGCCCTGCAGCGTGCGCCGGCACTGATCACAAAAAGGTAAAAGCCCGCACGATGTTTTCCAGTACCCCATCCGCCGCCCACCGCGAGGCACGCCACGAGTTGGACAACCTCATGGAAGAGGCAGGCGACGTCGTGTTCCGGCTCGATACGGACGGCCTGATCCTGTTCGCCAGCAAGCGCGCAGCCACCCTGTTCGGTGCACCCTCAGGCCTGTCCGGCCACTTGCTGCTGCCGCTGGCCGCCGAAGCATCGCGCGCGGCGCTGCAGGCAGCGCTGGAAGATTCCCTGGAAGAACCGGGCCGCCTGGAAGTGCGTCTGCAAACGCCGGACCAGGAACTCTGGTTCGAGCTGCGCCTGTCTTCTTATATGAATGCCGCGGGCGTGGCCGAATTGCTGGTCGTCGGGCGCGACACCTCGGCCCAGCACAACACGGAAGAACGCTTGCGCCACATGGCCACGCACGACGCGCTGACCGGGCTGCCGAACCGCCTGCTGCTGTCGGACCGCATCCGCATGGTCATTTCCCAGGCGGCGCGTTCGGGCCAGGGGTTTTCCGTGGCCACCATCGGCCTCGATGGTTTTAAAAAGGTCAACGATGGCCTGGGCCACCCGGTCGGCGACGCCGTGCTGCGCCTGGCCGCCGCGCGCCTGCGCAAGACCCTGCGCGACAGCGACACCCTGGCGCGCGTGGGCGGCGATGAATTCGTCGCCGTGTTGCCCGGCAGCGCCACCGATGCGCAAATCAAGCTGGTGACGGGCCGCCTGCTGGCCACCCTGCAGGCGCCGTTCGAAGTCGATGGCCACACGATCTACGTGGGAGCGTCCGTGGGCGTATCGATCTATCCGCTGCACGCAGAAGATGAAGTGCGCCTGGTGGCGCTGGCCGATGCAGCCATGTCGCGCGCCAAGGAAACGGGCAAGGCCCGCTGCCTGGTCTACAGCCCGCGTCTGAATGGCCCGTCGGAACACGATATTTCACTGGAAGCGGCCATGTTCCACGCCGTGCGCGAAGGCGAGTTTCTGCTGTTTTACCAGCCCATCGTCGATGCGCACACGCGGCAGATCCAGGGCTTCGAAACCCTGATGCGCTGGAAGCACCCGACCCTGGGCCTGGTGCCGCCCGTGCGTTTCATCCCGATTGCCGAAGCCAATGGCCTGATCAATCTGCTGGGCGCCTGGGCGCTGAAAGCGGCCTGCGTGCAGCTCAAGCAGTTCCAGGAAGTGGCCAAGCGGCCGCTGTACATCTCCGTCAACATCAGCCCGCGCCAGTTCCGCAACGACAAGTTCCTCGACGTGCTCGATGACGCCATCGCCTTTTCGGGACTCTCGGGCGAACACCTGGTGCTGGAAATTACCGAAGGCACCCTGATGATCGACCCCGTGCATGCGGAAACCATCCTCGTCAAGATGACGGAGCGCCGCGCGCGCATCGCCATCGACGATTTCGGCACCGGCTACTCTTCGCTCGCATATCTGAAGCGCTTCCCCATTTCCGTACTGAAGATCGACCGTACCTTCATCAAGGATTTGCCCGAATCGAGCAAGGACGCGGCCATCTGCAATACCATTCTCGACCTGGCCAAGCATTTGAATTTGTCCGTGGTGGCCGAAGGCGTGGAAACGGAGGCGCAGATGCACTTCATGGAGTCGCGCGGCTGCCAGTATGTGCAAGGCTATTTGACGGGCAAACCGATGCCGGCCCATGCCGCGCTATCGGCCTTGAGTGACAAAACCTATGCGGCGCTGGTGCCCACGCCGTCTGCCAATGAACAGCGCGGAGGGGTGCAATGAATCCAGATCATTTCACGGTGCCGACACAGCTCGGCAAAAACACCCTGGACCTGCTGTGGGCGCGCACGCGCCAGCAGGGCGACATGCCCGGCTTCGCGAAAGCCATCAGCGCCATCCTGGGCGCCATGCGCGGCGAGGATGACCACGAATTCGACATCACGCAAACGGTGCTGTCCGACCCTGTCCTCACGCACAAGGTGCTGCGCCTGGCCAACAGCGGCATGTATTCGGCCTTCGGCCAGCGGGTCAACACGGTCTCGAAGGCCGTGCTGGTGCTGGGCATCGACGCCATCGGCCACCTGGCGCTGGGACTGAAACTGATCGAGGAGCTGTCGCAGGCCTCGCCCGACTCCGTCAGTGCGCACGTGGAAATGGAGAAGGCCGTGCTGGCCGGGATGGTGGCGCAGCAAGTGGCCACCAGCGCCGGCAGCCTGCAGGCGGAGCAAGCCGTCGTCTGCTCCATGCTGCACACCCTGGGCCGCATGATGGTGACGTTCTACATGACGGACTTCTGGGCGCGCATGCAGGCGCATGCGGGTCCCGGCAACGAGGCGGCCGCTGCGCGCGAAATCCTCGGCCTGTCGCTACAGGAAGTGGGCTATGCCACGGCCGCCCACTGGGGTTTGCCGCAGCACCTGATCAACGGCATGCATCCGATGGAGCCGTCGCCCGACAACGCGCCCGTCAGCGGCGCCGACTGGATGGCGGGCCTGTCGACCATGGCGGCGCGCTGCGCCGACTCGCTGTGGCATGACGATGCGGCCGGCGCAGCGCAGGTGCACGCGCTGATCGACGACTATGCAGGCACCCTGGGCATCGCTGCCACGGACCTGGTAGTGGCGGTGGACAAGGCGAAGATGATGGCGGCGGCCGACCTGTCGATCGCCCCGCTGTCGAAACCGGCCGAACGGCGCGCACGCCAGCTGGCCTCGACGCGCATGCGCGCCGAGGGCAACCGCGTGCTGATCGGCGGCCTGGCCGACCTGCGCAGCGCCATCGGCAGCGCCAGCCCCGGACAGATGGTCTCGATGGCGCTCGAAACACTGCACCAGGGCTTTGATTTTTCGCGCTCGGTGGCATTCGTGCGCAACCACCGGGATCATTTGTATTCGGCGCGCATCAGCATGGGCGAAGGCATGGCCGACCTGCAGGACCTGATGGTGTTTGGCGACGCGTATGAGCCGAACGTCTTCCACGCGGCCCTCAATAGCGACCGCGTGATCTTCATCGACAATGCGCGCGACCCGAAATTTGCCGCCAAGCTGCCGCAATGGTGGAAAGCGACGTTATCGGAGGCGCGCAGCTTCGTCGTGCTGCCTCTGTCGGCAAACGGCCACCCCACGGGCTTTTTATACGGCGACTGGGACGACAGCTTCCCGCCGATTCAATTGAACCAGACGGAATTCAACCTGATCAACGATATCCGGGCCTTGCTGGTGCAGTCGGTGGAGATGCGCCATCAACTCGAGCTGGTGGCGAACAAGGTTGCATGAGAACACCTGACCAAACCTACTGCGCGTCGGTATAGGCGGCCTGCGATGCTCACCGTACTAGAGTACGGTTGCGCTTCTTAGCCACCTCTCCCTTCCGCTCGCTACGGTTTTGTCAGGTGTCGCAAGCGTCGTTGTTAAACGAGAAAACGACCATCATGGATCGTAGGTCGGATTAGGGCCGCAGGCCCGTAATCCGACAACATTCAACTTACTTCAACTTCGGCGTATTCACGCTGACATCGCCGCATTGCGCGCGATGCATCAGGGCGTGGTCGATCAAGACCAGCGCCAGCATGGCTTCGGCGATCGGCGTGGCGCGGATGCCCACGCACGGATCGTGGCGGCCGAAGGTTTCCACCATCACGGGATTGCCCTCTTTATCGATCGAGCGGCGTGGCGTGCGGATCGACGACGTCGGCTTGATGGCGATCGAGACGCTGATATCCTGTCCCGTCGAGATACCACCGAGTACGCCGCCGGCGTTGTTGCCGATAAACCCTTCCGGCGTCAGTTCGTCGCCGTGCTCGGAACCCTTTTGCGCCACCGAATCGAAACCGGCGCCGATTTCCACGCCCTTGACGGCATTGATGCCCATCATGGCGTAGGCGATGTCGGCGTCGAGCTTGTCGTAGATGGGCTGGCCCAGGCCGACCGGCACGTTTTGCGCGATCACGTCGATGCGCGCGCCGATGGAATCGCCATCGCGGCGCAATTGATCCATGGCCTCTTCCATGCGCGCGATCAGATCAGCGTCGCCGCTGGCGGCAAAGAAGGGGTTCGCATGCACGTGTTCCCAGGACTGGAACGGCACGGGAATGTCGCCCAGCTGGCTCATGCAGCCCTTGAACGTGGTGCCGTACTGCTGCAGCAGCCATTTCTTGGCAATCGCCGCCGCACCCACCACGGGCGCCGTCAGGCGCGCAGAGGAACGCCCGCCGCCGCGCGGATCGCGCACGCCGTATTTATGCCAGTAGGTGTAGTCGGCATGGCCGGGACGAAAGCTTTCCGCGATATTGCCGTAGTCCTTGCTGCGCTGGTCTTCATTGCGGATCAGCAGCGCGATGGGCGTACCCGTCGTCACGCCCTGGTACACGCCGGAGAGAATTTCCACCGTATCGGACTCCTGGCGCTGCGTCACGTGGCGCGAAGTGCCCGGCTTGCGGCGGTCCAGTTCGGGCTGGATATCGGCTTCCGACAGGATCAATCCTGGCGGACAGCCATCGATCACGCAGCCGATGGCCGGGCCATGCGATTCGCCGAAAGTGGTAACAGTAAACAGCTTGCCAAAAGAATTGCCGGACATAGTAGGAAGTGTGAGGACTGAAAAACTCAATTCTACCAGCCTGCGGGGCATGCCATGCCGCGAATGCCGCAGCAAGGCCCGATATTCGCGCTCGTCATCACCATTTTTAAATCCCGTGTTTTTTTTCATACAAAAAACACCAAATATGAGTTGCAATCATGCAATACAAGAAATATTGCTCTACGGAATAGGCTTAAAAAAACATTTTGCTTATTAAATAGCTATATACTTGGATCAAAGCGCGCTACACAATACAGGTTACCAATCCACATTTGGCCTGCGCCGAGAGCACGTCACAAAATGCCCAGGGCTAGGCGTCGTTGCCGAAGACAGTACGCCAGTACGGCGAGGCAACGCAACAACGCCATGGGCTTTTTTGACGCGCTCGTAAAAATATCGAGTCATCCTGGAGAAGCTATACATGCCCGCACCGATCATCCCCCTTGACGCCAACAAGGACGATCACGACGACCTGGTATTCCTCGATGAGCAACCAGCGCCGCCGCTGGCCGTCGCACCGCGCAGCGTCTGGCGGGTGATGATCATCGACGACGATGAAGACGTCCACTCCACCACCACTTTCGCCCTGGGCAACCTGGAAATGCAACACCGCCCGCTGGAATTCGTGCATGCGTATTCGGCCGGCCAGGCGCGCGAACTGCTCAAGCATGAAGACGACATCGCCGTCATCCTGCTCGACGTGGTGATGGAACAGGATGACGCGGGCCTGCACCTGGTGCGCTACATCCGCGAAACCCTCAAAATGACGGACGTGCGCATCATCTTGCGCACAGGGCAGCCCGGCTATGCGCCGGAAATCGACGCCATCCGCGACTACGACATCAACGACTACAAGACCAAGTCCGAGCTGACGCGCATCAAGCTGTTTACCACGGTGACGGCGGCCATCCGCTCGTACGAACAGATACGCTCGATCAGCAACAGCCGGCGCGGCCTGGACCAGATCGTCCACGCCAGCACGCAGCTGATGGCGCTGCACGGCGTGCAAAACTTCTCGGCTGGCGTGCTGGCGCAGATCGCCGACCTGCTGGGCATCCGCGCCGATGGTCTGCTGTGCGTGCAAGAGATGCTGGACAATGGCGGCAAGGAGCTGCTCGTGTCGGCCTGCACGGGCAGCTTTTCCAGCCTGCCGCACAGTGCCCTGTGCGGCCTGCAAAACCCGCGCGTAATGGCGGCCATCGAGCACACACTGGCGCAGCGGCGCAATGTCTACGCGCACGACTACGCCACCCTGTATTTCTCGGGCAAGGCCGGCCGCGATGCGGCCGCCTATCTGGTCCTGCCGCGCCCCCTCTCGGCCATCGATGAAAGCCTGCTGGAAGTGTTTTGCAGCAACGTCGCCGTCGGCCTGGACAATGTCGAACTGGTATCGCACCTGCACAACGCCGCCTTCTACGACCAGTTGTCGAAGCTGCCGAACCGCACGCGCCTGGTGGAAATCCTCGACGCCACCCTGGCCGGGCCTGCGCGCGACGACGCCACCCTGGCGCTGGTCGACCTCGACCATTTTGCCGAGACCAACGATGCGCTGGGGCACCAGTTCGGCGACACCCTGCTGATTGCCGTGGCAGGCCGATTGCAAACCCAGCTCGGTTCCCAGCTGACGGTGGCGCGCCTGGGCGGCGACATCTTTTGCGTGCTGGGCGACTCGTCGCAAGTCAATCCGGCCAAGATCCTGGCCCTGTTCCAGGCGCCGTTCTGCATCGATGGCCAGGATGTGCAGCTGTCGGCCACCCTGGGTCTGGTGCGACTGGGCGAACATGCGGGCACGGGCGCCGATGCCCTGAAGGATGCCGATATCGCCCTGAAACGGGCAAAAAGCCAGCAGCGTGCCGGGCACTTCTATTTTTCGCGCAGCATGGGCATCGAAATCCGCGAAAGAGTGCGCATGATGCATGCGCTGCGCACGGCCTTCAGCCAGGACCAGCTGTTTGTCGTGTATCAACCGCAGATCGACCTGACCACGCGCCGCCCCGTGGGCGCCGAAGCGCTGCTGCGCTGGCAGACGCCGGACGGCAAGTTCATTTCGCCCGACCGTTTCATCCCGATCGCCGAGTATTCGGGCATCATCATCGACCTCGGTGAATGGGTGCTGCGCACGGCTTGCCGCGAACTGGTGCTGCTGCGCGAACAGGGCCACCGCAACTTCGTCATGTCCGTCAACGTGTCGCAAGTGCAGTTCCGCCACCCGCTGTTCCTGGAAATGCTGCGCGCGGCGCTGGAAGAGACGCAGGCGCCGCCCGAGTTCATCGAACTGGAAATCACGGAATCGATGGCCATGGAAGAGCCGGACCTGCTGATCAAGATGTTGTGGCAGATCAAGCAGACGGGCGTGAGCATCGCCATCGACGACTTCGGCACGGGGTTTTCGTCGCTGTCGTACCTGCAGCGGCTGCAAGTCGACCGCCTGAAAATCGACCGCGCGTTTGTGACGGAAATCACGGGTTCCGCGCGCGGCAGCAGCATCGCCGAAATGGTCATCCAGCTGGGCCGTAACCTGGGCCTGGCCGTGATCGCCGAAGGCGTGGAAGACGAGCGCCAAGCGCAAATCTTGCAGGCGCTGGGCTGTCCCATGGCGCAGGGCTTCCTGTTCGCCCGCCCCATGACGGCCACGGCGCTGAGCACCTGGCTGAACAACGAGGCGCTGCAGGGCGCGGCGTAGGCCTGAACCTGGATCGTCAATGCAAAACGCCGGCAGTGCCGGCGTTGTTTTTACTATATGAGCGAAGCTTAATCGGTGGTTTCAGCCGGCCAGTCGCGGATATACGCTTTCAGCATCTGGTTTTCAAAGCTTTGCGCTTCGAGCACGGCGCGTGCCACGTCGTAGAAGGAGATGACGCCCAGCAAAGTCTTGGCGTTCATGACGGGCAGGTAGCGCGCGTGCTTTTCCAGCATGATGCGGCGCACTTCGTTCACTTCCGTATCCGGGGTGACGGTGATCGGATGGTCATCCATGTGCTTGCGCACGGTGCCGCCGCCGATCTGGCCCGCGTTCTCGTGCAGCGCGTTGAGCACTTCGCGGAAGGTCAGCATGCCGACCAGGTCGCCAAATTCCATGACCACCAGCGAACCGATGTCTTTTTCAGCCATGGTATTGGCCGCGTCAAGCAGGGGCTGGTCAGGCGTGACCGTGTAGAGGATGTTGCCCTTGACTTGGAGAATTTCAGATACTTTCATATTGGCCGTCCTGTCCGCGTGATTGGTATTTTAGTTATTCTAGCCCTTACTGCGACTGTAGCCTATGCCTGCGGAAAAATCCAGCCTTGCGCGCAATCAAATCGAGGGGGATTGCGCGCCACCTTCTATCACGCGCGGCGGCGGAACCAACCTGCTATCGACAAGCGCTGGCGCGCCGTCGGCAGCACCTCGTGCAGCATCTCGCCCGACAAAAACATGGCCATGCGCCCTGCTTCGGGCGCGATATCCACGCTGGGGCCGCCATCGGGGCGCAAACGCAGCGCGCCGCCGTGTTCGGGCAGCCAGTCGTCGTTCAGGTACAGCACGACGGACACGGTGCGTTTGTCATCGTCGCGGAAACGGTCCAGATGGGCCCGGTAAAAGGCGCCCGGCGCATACAGGGCAAAATGGCTTTCGTACTCTTCCAGCCCCAGGAACAGCTCGCGATTGAGGGTCTGGCGCAACGTTTCCATATGCTTCAGATAGCTATCGCAGGCGCTTGAGCGGCCCGCTTCCAGCCATGCGATATGGTCTCCGCGGATATCCGGCTGCAGCAGCGGTGCATGGCCGCTGCCCACGCCGGCGCCCTTCATCTTGCCGCTGAGCATGAATTGCACGCATTCGGCGGCCAACTGGCGGCTGAGTTCAGGGGAAATGAATTGCTCTTGCAGGAGCCAGCCTGCGCGGCACAGGCCGTCAACGATAGATGGTCCGGGCACGGCAAGGGCGCCGTCGAACGATATTGCGGGCATAGAATTTTTCCTGGTGGACATGCATGTGAGTGCGCCTGAAGCCCAGGATTTCGTTCGTGTGCAGCTGCTTCCCCGCGGTGCGGCGCACGCGCGAAGGTCGAACAGCCCGAATATCACTGACACGGCATCCTACCACCGCCACGCGCCGCCGGTTACTTTTTTCGACTTCAAGTTACACGCGCGGCCCGCCAGCACGGCGCCATGCGCCCTGCACGCGAGGCCTTTTACTCAGCGCTAAATCAGGTTACGATCTTGCCACTATAAAACTTGGCGGAGACACCATGAGCGGCCCGAAATACCCCGGTTTCGATACTTTATCCCTGCATGCGGGCGCGGCGCCCGACCCGGCCACGGGCGCGCGTGCCACGCCCATCCATTTCACGTCTTCGTTTGCCTTCAAGAGTTCGGAGCATGCGGCCTCGCTGTTCAACATGGAGCGGGCCGGCCACGTGTACTCGCGCATTTCGAATCCCACCAACGCCGTGCTGGAAGAGCGCATCGCCGCGCTCGAAGGGGGCGTGGCCGGCATCGCCACGGCCAGCGGCCAGGCCGCCATGCACCTTGGTTTATGTACCATCGCCGGCGCCGGCTCGCACATCGTCGCTTCGCGCGCCCTGTACGGCGGCTCGCACAACCTGCTGGCGTATACATTAAAACGCTTTGGTATCGAGACGACGTTTGTCGACCCGCGCGACGTGGATGCCTGGCGCGCCGCCATTCGCCCGAATACGAAAGTGCTGTTCGGCGAAACTCTGGGCAATCCCGGCCTCGACGTGCTGAACATCCCCCAGATTGCCGCCCTGGCGCACGAACACCAGCTGCCGCTGATGCTCGATTCGACCTTTACCACGCCGTATTTGCTGCGCCCCTTCGAGCATGGCGCCGACCTGGTATTCCACTCGGCCACCAAGTTTTTATGCGGCCACGGCACGGCCATCGGCGGTTTGCTGGTCGATGGCGGCACCTTCGACTGGCAGACGGCCTACGACAAGACGGGCCGTTTCGCCGAACTGTGCGAACCGTATGACGGCTTTCACGGCATGGTCTTCGCCGAGGAATCGACGGTGGCGCCGTTCGCCCTGCGCGCGCGGCGCGAAGGCTTGCGCGATTTCGGCGCCGTCATGAGCCCGCACAATGCCTTCGCCATCCTGCAGGGCATCGAAACCCTGGGCTTGCGCATGGACCGCCACGTGGCCAACACGCGCAAGGTGATCGACTTCCTGCTGGCCAATCCGGCCGTGGAATCGGTGTCCTACCCCGAACTGCCATCGCATCCCGATTACGCACTGGCCAAGACCCTGCTGCCGAAAGGCGCGGGCGGCGTCTTCACCTTCCGCCTGCGTGGCGACCGCGCGGCAGGACAGCGCTTTGTCGACAGCCTCAAGATCTTCTCGCACCTGGCCAACGTGGGCGACGCCAAGTCGCTCGTCATCCACCCCGCCTCCACCACGCACTTCCGCGTGCCGGACGATCAACTGGCGCAGGCCGGCATCACGCAAGGCACCATGCGTTTGTCGGTGGGCCTGGAAGACGCGGACGACTTGATCGAAGACCTGACCCGCAGCCTGAAACTGTCGCAGAAAGGCGCCTGACATGTTATTCACCATCGAAAACACCACGGCCTACTGCTACACGGGTGGCAAACCATACAACCCGAGCCAGCCCACGGCCGTCTTCATCCACGGCGCGCAGAACGACCATTGCGTGTGGGCCCTGCAAACGCGCTATTTCGCCCACCACGGCTGGAACGTGCTGGCCGTCGACTTGCCGGGCCACGGGCGCAGCCTGGGTGCGGCCAAGGATAATGTCGCGGAACTGGCGCGCTGGATCCTGGCCGTGCTGGACGCAGCCGGCGCGCACAAGGCCATGCTGATCGGCCACAGCATGGGCTCATTGATCGCGCTGGAAGCGGCGTACCTGGCGCCGGATCGCGTCAGCCACCTGGCCATGCTCGGTTCCACCTACCCGATGAAAGTCTCGCCGGCGCTGCTGGAAACGGCGCTCCAGGACGAACAGGCGGCCATCGACATGGTCAATATCTGGTCGCACTCGTCGATCGCGCAAAAGCCGTCGTTTCCCGGCCCCGGCTTCTACGCCATGGGCGGCGCGCGGCGCTTGAAACAACGCATCGCCGCCCTCAATCCCGCTCACGTGTTTCACACGGATTTTTCCGCCTGCAACGCCTACGCGAACGGCGAAATTGCCGCCGCTTCGGTACACTGCCCCACTGTATTCATTTTCGGCGCGCGCGACATAATGACGCCGCCCAAGTCGACCAGGCTGCTGACAGCGGCCATCGCGCATGGCACCGTGGTGCAGGTCGACAGCGGACATGAATTGATGGCCGAGCAACCGGACGCCGTGCTCGACGCGCTGTTTGCGTTTGCGCAAAGCACCCCGGCATGACGCCACGCCACGCACACTTTTTTAGGATCGATGGATGATGTTGTTGAATACCCTGTTTGAAGAATTGACTGGCCGCGGCAGCGGCACGGAAGCGCAGCGGCACGAACGCTATACATGGCTGGAACAGCTGCGCTTCACTAACCCGCTGGCGGACGAAGGTGGCCCCATGGCCGGCATTCCGTACTACCAATGGTGCCGGCTGCCGCAGGCGCTGGTCGTGGCGGGCCAGCACACGGATCTGCTGGTCGGCACCACCAGCGCCCTGTACCTGGTCTTCGAGGGCCGCCACGCAGCAGCCTTCGCGGCCGAACTGGGCCTGCAATACGACGCCAACAACCGCATCGACCGACCCGGTGGCCTCGACGAGCTGCTCGACGCCTATGAAGAGCAGGCGGACGGCAGCTGGACCACCGTGCCAAATGAAGTGCCAGCGCCACCGCTGGCCGGCTGGGACGACGTGTACTTCCGCGTGCGCGACCTGAGCGACGGCAGGACCATCCAGAGCGTGACCACCATCGCCTACGAAAGCAGCCGCTTCCCTGGCTACACCCTGCTGGGCACGACCATGGTGGGCGTCGGCGCCATCGTCCACGACGACGAGACGGCGCAATATATGCAGCAAGTCTTCGCCGACTGGGCCATCCAGCGCGATTGCGCCGCCACTTGCCCGGTTTCGTCCACGCCCTGGCCCCACGCGCCGCGCCAGACGCCGCCCGAGACGTTCGGCACTGCATTCGACTTTGGCCGCAACCTGACTTATCTTGACACCCTGCTGGCTGCCTACCGGCGCGCGCAGGCGCAGGCGGAAATCGATGGCGGCGATGACGCCTACTGGGCGTGTGCGGCCGCCAGCACGGCTTACCAGGTCTTCTCGCTGCGCTACACGGCTGGCTTGCCCTTGCCTGACGTGGAAACGGCGCTGGAAGCGGCGATTGCCGCCTGCGAAACGGCGCGCGCGGCCCTGGCCGCGGCCTACGATGACGATGCCTTGCCCGCCTTTGATTTCGAACAATTGACGGACTATGCGCGCACCCTGCAACTGCTGGGCGCCGCCCTGCTGTTCGGCCGCCACGACCTGGCTGCCCGCCTGGCCGCCCTGCAAACGGCCTTCGATGGCGAAGATGGCGTATATGAAGCGCTGCTGGCGGCCATCGATCCCCAGCGTCCCGCCGTCGACGAATGGTATTTCGCCGAGCCCTACTCGGCCCTGTTCGAGTGCCTGGATACGGATGATCGCGCGCAACAGCTGGAGCACCTGCGGCACTACCTGGCCACCTGGCATGGCGCGCTGGTGCGCGAAGACTGGTTCAACGGCCATTTGCGCGCGCACGGCCTGGGCGGCTACTACGGCCTGTGGGCTTTCGAGGCGGCCGCCGTGGCCAAGCAGTTGGGACTCGATCGCAGCGCGCTGGCCCACTGGGTCATGCCGCCAGCGCCGTAAATCCCCCGTTCACCTTTACATAAATATCCATGATCAATACCGCAGCCCTGTTCAACACCGCCTTTTTACCCGGCCAGGCCGGATTCGACACCGAGACGATTACCGGCCTGGCCGAATGGCGGCTGGACGTACCTGCGCTGTTCAAGCTGCTCATCGGCGCCGGCACGCAAGCCGTCGCCTGGCCCATCTACGGCGATGGCGAAGACTGCCCCTGCGTGCTGGCCGCGCCGATGGCGCAGGCGCAGACCAGCTGGCAAGCCTTGTCCGCGCTGATGGACAAGCCGCGCGACGCAGCCGCCATCGTCGCGCGCAGCGCCATCAGCACCTTGCTGGCCGGCGGCCAGGCGTGGCTGATCCTCGATTGCGTACAGCTGGTCCCCCACGATATCGACACGCCCGACTACGCCGCCGCGCTCGACGCCCTGCGCGCCGAGGCGCAAGCCTTGCACCTTGCCCTGCAGCGCGGCGACCGGGAAGCGCTGGCGCCGCTGCTGGCCGCAGGTTCTGCAGCGCCTGCGACCGGCTACTGGTCTGCGTCCGCCAGCGCGCAGCTGGCCGATGTCGAGGAACTCGATGCGGACGAACTGCCTTTCCTGCAAGGCCTGGAAGTGGTGGGATGGGAGGCAGATGCGCTGTGCTATGAAGTGAGCGCCGCTGGCGAACCGGAGGTCACCGGCCTGGTCACGCCTTATGGCCGCTGGATCGTGCCGCTGTCACGGCGCTATGTCGACCTGTGTGCACATGATGTGGAAGAGGGCTGGATCACCTTTGCCACGGCGGACGCACCCGATGCGCACGGCGTGCTGGACCTGAACGGCACAGTGGTGCTGCCGCCCGCACCCGGCGCCCTGTACGTGATCAGCCCCCACTTGCTGCAGCAGATCGATCCGGACGGCGCCAGCCGCTTGCTGCGCCTGCCCGATGGTGCGCTGCTGATGGACGGCGTGGACCACATCGGCCAGCGCGACGATGGCTATATCGACATCGAGCGCCAGGCGCACGATGACGAGCGCAATGTCTGCGGCGTGCTCGACGCCATGGGCAAGGTAGTGCTGCCGCCGGCCTACAGCTCCGTGCAGGATTTCGGCACGAAGAAGAAAATCGCCATCGTCAGCCAGCGCATCGACGGCCGCTTCCTGTTTGGCCTGGCGAACAGCCAGGGCGAGCTGCTGGCGCCATGCCAGTACGAAGCCATCGACTGCGCCACCACCTCGTCGCCGCCCAAGCTGCGCAAGAACCTGATCTTTGCCATCGATGCGCAGGGACTGGCCTGCATGCTGACCCTGGATGGCAAGCAGGCCTTCACGCCGCTGTATCCGCCCGCCCACCACTTGCGCGGCGTGGCCGTGCAAAGCGACTTTTTATATGTGGTCAAGGAGGGCATGGCCTGGAGCATGGATTTCACGGGCCAGTTGCTGGAACAGTTCGACACCGTGGACAACTTCAAGGCGGCCATCACGGCGCAATTGAGCGAAGCCATGGGACGGGGTAAAAAGAAGCCCGTCAGGCGCCGCAGCTTTACGCCAGCGCAAATCCTGGCCAAGGCCGACCGCGAGCAGTTGCGCGCCATGGCCGCCCTGCTCTTGCAAGGCGATGCGGACCTGGCCGCGCGCTGCGTGGACATCACGCTCGAAGAACTGGCAGAGGACGACCCGGAAGAGGAATACGAAGGCGATTCGCCCGAGGCGGCGTGCTTCTTCCTGCTGTGGTCCACGGCCGCCGATGCGCTGGGCCACGGCACCACCTTGGACTGGAAAGCCGTCGATGAAGTGCCGCGCATCGCCCAGCATATCGGCGTGCCCGCGCTGCAGGACTTCCGCTGGGCGCAGCGCGAAGATGGCGACGCCATGGCCGAAGGCCTGGCCGCCATCGCCGCCCACCTGGCGCCGCATCAGCTGCGCCTGGTCAACCTGCACGGTGGCGAAGACACCTATTACCTGTGCGTGGTGCGCGCGTCCGATGCGGCCGCGTTCAGCAAGCTGGCGCTGCAGGCGGCCTTGCGGCCCGTGCTGCTGTGATTTTTCCAATACAAGGCATCCATGCACGCGAAAAAATTCATCGATGATGTCGTCGCATCCAATGCGTCGCTGCTGGCCTTGTATGCGCAGGGGAGCCAGGGAGAGACCCGGCTTGGCGCCCTGCTCGACGGGCTGGCACTGGCCCAGGGTCAGCGCGAGCAAATCCTGGCCTTGATCAAGCTGGCGATCGATGACGCCACCTACCAGCTGGTGTGCGGCATCGAGGGCAGCGCTTCGCTGGGCGACAGTCAGCAGGATTACACGCTGCTCGACGAAGAGGGCAATACGCTGACGGGCGCGCTCGATGCCCTGCTGTACGACAGGCTGAACACCTGATCGAGCGTCAGGCGCAGCGCACTTCGCCGAAATGCTGCGCCAGGGTCAGGCCCAGTCCCTGCTCCACGGCGTTTTCCACCTGCGCCGCCAGCGCGGCTGCATCGATGGCCGCCTGGATATCGCGCTCATTGGTGGAACCGGCCGGATAGCCGGAGTTCACGCGCATGCCACCGAAGACGAACAGCCGGTAGACGTCGGCCAGGCTGATGCGGTTGACATTGCCCAGCAAGACCCAATGGTCGGAACTGTCGGCCACGCGCTTGCCCCACTGTACGCGCACGGCGCCCTCCACGTTGACTCTTCCCACCCAGCCCTGCTGCACCATCTTGTCGAGCAGGGTTTCCATCTCTTCGAAGCCCAGGCGCGTGCTGCGGCGAATTTCTGCCGCGCCCACCAGGGCCGAATCGGCGCAGTGACAGGCCTGGTGCAACACCTTCAGGATGGCGACGGCGTCGACGAATTCGCTGCCGGGCGCCGCCTCGTACCACCAGCGCTCGTATTTCACGACGGGCAAGGCGGCCACCAGCAAGGCGCCCACCAGGGTGATCATCCAGCTCAGGTAAATCCACACGAGGAACAGGGGCAAGGCGGCCAGCGCGCCGTAGATGCGCGAATACGTGGGGAATTCCTGAATGAATTCACCGAAGCCGCGCTTGGCCACCTCGAACGCCAGCGCCGCCAGCAAGCCGCCCCAGGCCGCGTCGCGCCAATCCACGTCGCGGTTCGGCACGGCGATGTAGAGCAAGGTAAACGCCAGCATGGTCAGGCCGATCGACACCAGCGTGTAAAACACGGCGCCGATGAAAGGCACGGCGCCCACCACGCCGCTGGTGGCCATGAAGAGGCGCGAGGTCACCGTCAGCGAGACGCCCACCAGCAGCGGCCCCAGGGTGACGATGGCCCAGTAGACGAGCAGGCGCTTGGTCCAGCGGCGCTCCTGGCGCACGCGCCAGATGCGGTTGAAGACGCGTTCGATCAAGCCCATCATGCCTACCGAAGTGACGATCAGGGCACCGGCGCCGATGGCCGACAAACGCGTGGCTTTCGAGGCAAACGTGGTCAGATAATCGAGGATGGTGTTCGATATCCCCTTGGGCATCACGCTTTGCACGAAATAGTCTTCCAGCGCGTGGCGGAAGGTATTAAACAGGGGGAAAGTGGTGAAGATGGCCAGGGCCAGGGTGAGCAGCGGCACCAGCGCAAACACGGTGGCGAAGGTCAGGCTGCCGGCCACTTGCGGCAGGCTTTCCTCGCGCACGCGGCGGCGCGCGAACTGCAGCAGGTCGCGCGTTTCGGACCACGTCAGGCCGCGCACAATGTCGGCACCGATGTGCAAGGTGCGCCACAGGTATTGAAAGATGGGGAGTATATATTTTGAAAACATGTGCAAAATCAGAACGGCGCCATGACAGCAGTCGTATCAGGCTGTAAAGCGCCCTATAATACCAATGATGAAGCCAACCAATCTGATTATTCTCGTATTGTTTTATTCACGCCATGGCGCCACGCGCCAGCTGGCCGAGCTGATAGCCCAGGGAGTGGAAAGCGTGCCTGGCTGCGACGCGCGCCTGCGCACCGTGCCCGCCGTCTCGACGGTGACGGAAGCGACGGCGCCGGAAGTCCCGCCTGATGGCGCTCCTTATGTGGAACTGGAAGACTTGCAGGAATGCGCGGGCCTGGCCCTGGGGTCGCCTACGCGCTTCGGCAACATGGCCGCGGCCATGAAGTACTTCTGGGATGGCACGGCCAGCGACTGGCTGGCCGGCAGCCTGTCCGGCAAGCCCGCCTGCGTGTTCACGTCCACGGGCAGCCTGCACGGCGGCCAGGAATCGACCCTGCTGTCGATGATGATCCCCCTTTTCCACCACGGCATGCTGGTCATGGGCCTGCCCTACACGCATCCCGAACTGATGACGACTTCCACGGGCGGCTCGCCGTATGGCGCCACGCACTGGTCGGGCATCGCTGGCGACAAGGCGCTCAGCGACGATGAAAAACGCCTGGCCATCGCCCTGGGCCGGCGCCTGGCGGAAAACGCCGCAAAACTGGCGGGCGCATGATGCACGGCACACTGCACAAGTATTTTCACTGGGGCGCCATCGCCAGCCTCGTCACCCTGATCATCTGGTGCCTGCTGTGGGAAACCGTCGTCGCGCCGCTGCAGCCGGGCGGCTCCTGGGTCGTGCTGAAGGCAGCGCCCCTGTTCATTCCCCTGTACGGCGTCATCAAGCGCGACGTCTACACCCTGCAATGGTCGTCAATGGTGATCCTGCTGTATTTTACAGAGGGCGTGGTGCGCGGCTACAGCGACACGAATCCCGTCTCCGCCATGATGGCCTGGGGCGAGGCGGCCATCGTCTGCATCTACTTCTTCTGCGCCGTGCTGTATCTGCGTCCTTACAAAAAGGCCGCCAAGCGCATGGCCAAAGAGCTGCTGGAAAAAGTGAATAAAGTGAGCATCAAGAAATGATCGAACAGACTATGACTGACCAAGCCGACTTCCTCGCCGCCTGCCGCGACCTGCTGGGCGACACCTATGTCCTCACCCTGGACGCCGACATGGCGCCCTTCCTCACCGACTGGCGCGACCGGTTTACCGGCAAGGCACTGGCCGTGCTGCGGCCCGGCACCGTGGAACAAGTGGCAGGCGTGCTGCGCGCCTGCGCGCAATGGCAAGTCCCCGTCGTGCCGCAAGGCGGCAATACGGGCCTGGTCCTGGGCAGCATCCCGGACGCTGCCGGCACGGCCATCGTGCTGTCGCTGGCGCGCCTGAACAGCATCCGCGCGCTCGACCCCGTCAACCGCACCATCACGGTGGACGCGGGCTGCATTTTGCAAACCATCCAGGAAGCGGCAGTCGCCGCCGGCTGCCTGTTCCCCCTGTCGCTGGCGGCCGAGGGCAGTTGCACCATCGGCGGCAACCTGGCGACGAATGCGGGCGGCACTGCCGTGCTGCGCTACGGCAATACGCGCGAGCTCTGTCTGGGCCTGGAAGTGGTCACGCCGCAGGGCGAGATCTGGAGCGGCTTGCGCGGCCTGCGCAAGGACAATACCGGCTACGATTTGCGCGACCTCTACATCGGCGCCGAGGGCACCCTGGGAGTCATTACCGGCGCGGTGATGAAACTGTATCCGCAGCCGAAAGCCTGCATCACGGCGCTGGCCGCCATGCCCTCGCCAGCCCACGCCCTGCGTTTATTAAGCCTGATGCAAGACCATTGCGGCGCCAGCCTGACGGGTTTTGAACTGATGTCGCAGTATTGCTTGCAACTGGTGGCGGAGCAGTTCCCCCAGCTTCCGCGTCCTTTCGCCGAGCCGCATGGCCAGTACGTGCTGCTCGAATTATCCAGCAGCCAGTCCGAAGCGCATGCCGTGGAACTGCTCGAAGCGAGCATCGGCGCGGCCCTGGAAGATGAGTTGATCGAGGACGCCGTCGTCGCCAGTTCCGTGGCGCAGTCCGAGGGACTATGGCAGCTGCGCGAGCACATCCCGCTGGCGCAGGCGCAGGCGGGCAAGAACATCAAGCACGATATCTCGCTGCCGATTTCCCGCATCGCCGATTTCATCGCCGTCACGGACGTGGCATTGGCAACGGCCTTCCCCGGCTGCCAGCTGGTGTGCTTCGGCCACCTGGGCGACGGCAACCTGCATTACAACGTGGCGCCGCCAGCCGGCATGACGGATCGCGACTTCCTGGCCAACCAGGATGCCATCAACCGCATCGTGCACGACCAGGTGCACGCTTTCGGTGGTTCCATCTCGGCCGAACACGGCATCGGCGCACTCAAAAAGGACGACCTGGCGTACTACAAGTCGCCGCTGGAACTGCAGCTGATGCGCGCAGTGAAGCAGGCGCTGGACCCGCAGAACATCATGAATCCGGGGAAGATCCTGTGAGAACACCGTTCTTCCTGTTTGCCATCTGCACGGGCCTGGCCGGCCATGCTGGCGCGCAGGACGTCTACAAATGCGTGCAGGATGGCCAGACCAGCTACAGCGCCGCGCCCTGCACGGGCGGCCAGCTGCAGATCCTGGAAATCCCCTCGCCCCCGCCTGCCGTCGACAAGGGCGCGGCGACGCGCCAGCAACGGGTGGCCAGCCAGCTGGAAGCGGCACGCAAGAAGCAGGAAAATCTGGCAGACCAGGCGCGCGAACGGGCCGCCAAACAGAAGGAAACGCATGACAAGCATTGCGCCAAGCTGCGCCTGGAGCAGAAATGGGCGGCGCAGGACGCCGTCGGCGCCGGCGACAAGAACCGCGACGCGGCGCAACTGAAAGCGCGGCGCGCCGGCGAACGCCTGGCCGTCGAATGTCTGAATTGAGTGCGCCGCTGGCCAGCCCGGCAACGACGCGCCTGCTGTCGCGCTGGCTGCTGCTGGGCGAATGGCGCGCGCATCCCGTGCGCGCCCTCGTCGCCATCCTCGCCATCGCCATCGGCGTGTCGCTGGGCTTTGCCATCCATTTGATCAACGCGGCCGCCTTCAACGAATTTTCCACGGCCGTCAAAAGCCTGTCCGGCCAGGCCGACGTGCAGGTAGCGGGGCGCGAAGCGCTGTTCGACGAAAGCATCTACCCATGGCTGGCGCAGCGCGACGGCGTAGCCGTGGCCTCGCCCGTGCTGGAACTGCAAGCCGGCGTAGCAGGCAAGAAAGACGGCGGCCCGCTGCACATCCTGGCGCTCGACGTCTTCCGAGCCGGCTTCATCTCGCCCGACCTGATCGGCGCGCCGGCCGAGGGCCAGCCTTTCGACACCCTGGCCGACGACGCCATCTTTTTATCGCCGGCCGCCTTGCGCTGGCTCGGTGTGGCGCAGGGCGACACGATTGCACTGCAATCGGGTACGGGCCAGGTGCCGCTGCGCGTGGCCGGTTCGCTGCAGCGCGCGCGCGCCGGCCAGCGCATCGCCGTGATGGATATCGGCGCGGCGCAGTGGCGCTTCAACAAGCTGGGCAAGCTGTCGCGCATCGATCTGAAACTGCGCCAGGGCGTCAACCGCGACGCCTTCCAGGCCGATCTCGCGCGCACACTGGAAGCCCGATACCCGGGGCGTTTCCAGGTGGGCCAGCCGAATGACGAAAACCAGAATAGCCGCAACAATAACCTCAGCCGCGCCTACCGGGTCAACCTGACGGTGCTGGCCCTCGTCGCCCTGTTTACGGGCGCCTTTCTGGTGTTTTCCACGCAGGCGCTGTCCGTCATCCGCCGCCGCGGCCAGTTCGCGCTGCTGCGCGTGCTGGGCATGGAGCGGGGACAATTGCTGCGCCAAGTGCTGCTGGAAGGCGCCAGCCTGGGCGTGGTCGGCGCCGCGCTGGGCATCGCCGGCGGTTATGCCATGGCCGCTGTCGCCCTGCGATTCTTCGGCGGCGACCTGGGCGCCGGCTATTTCGCGGGCGTGCAGCCGCAGGTGCAATTCACGCCCGTCGCCGCCTTCGTGTATTTTTCCCTCGGCCTCGGCGTCGCCCTGCTGGGCTGCGCGGCGCCCGCGCTGGAAGCGGCGCGCGCCGCCCCCGCCATCGCCCTCAAATCGGGCAGCGAAGAAGTCGTGACGACGCGCCTGGCGAAAACCTGGCCCGCGCTCGCTTGTTTGCTGCTGGCCGGCGCCCTGACGTTCTTGCCACCCGTGTTCGAGCTGCCGCTGTTCGGCTATCTGTCCATCGCGCTGCTGCTGATCGGCGCCATCGCCCTGATGCCGCAACTGGCGGCCGTCGTCTTCCGCGTCCTGCAGCGCGCCTGGCTGCGCACGGACGCGAGCAGCCACGCCCCCGTGCGCAGCCTGACCCTGTCCCGCCTGGCGAATGCTTCGGGCCAGGCCGGCATCGCGCTCGGTGGCGTGCTGTCGAGTTTTAGCCTGATGGTGGCGATGGCCATCATGGTGTCGAGTTTCCGCGTCTCCGTCGATGACTGGCTGCTGCAGATCTTGCCGGCCGACGTGTATACGCGCACGATCGCCAGCGGCGGCACGGCGGGCCTGAACCCGCGCGAACAAGCCGCCATCAGCGCCCTGCCCGGCGTGGCCAGGGTGGATTTTCAGCGTCTGCGCTCGCTTTCGCTGGCGCCGGACCGCCCGAACGTGATGCTGCTGGCGCGCCCCGTCAACCTGGCCGATCCGGGCAAAAGCATGGTGCTGGTAGGCGACACCCTGCCCGTGCCTGCGGGCAGCCGGCCCGTCTGGCTGTCCGAGGCGGCGGCCGACCTGTACAACGTCAAACCGGGCCAGCAGATAGCCTTGCCGCTGGCGGGCGGCTTGCACCAGTTCTTCATCGCCGGCATCTGGCGCGACTATGCGCGCTCGTCCGGCGCCATCCAGATGCCGCTGGCCGACTACCGCGCGCTGACCGGCGACATGGATGTCAGCGATGCGGCCCTGTGGCTGGCCAAGGACGCCACGGGCGAGCAGCTGCAGCAGCGCCTGAAAGCGCTGCCCTTCGGCGCCAGCCTGGAAGTGTCGAATCCGTCGGCCATCCGCGCCCTGAGCCTGCAGATCTTCGACCGCAGCTTTGCCGTCACCTATTTATTGGAAGCGATCGCCATCGTCATCGGCCTGTTCGGCGTAGCCGCCACGTTTTCCGCGCAAACCCTGGCGCGCGCGCGGGAATTTGGCATGCTGCGCCACGTGGGTGTGACGCGCGGGCAGATTTTAGCCATCCTGGCGCTGGAAGGCGGCGCGCTGACGGCGCTGGGCATCGCCACCGGTTTTGTTCTGGGCCTGTTGATCAGCTTTGTGCTGGTCTTCATCGTCAATCCGCAATCGTTCCACTGGACCATGCAGCTGCACTTGCCGTGGTCCTTGATCGCCAGCGTGGCCGCCGCCCTGCTGACGGCTGCCGCCCTGACTGCCCTCATCGCGGGCCGGCAAGCCCTGTCCGCTGGCCCCATCCGCGCCGTCAGGGAGGACTGGTAATGCGCCGTTTGACTCTTTTGCTGTTGTTCTGCAGCGCCGCCGCCATCGCCGCGCCGCCCGCCTTCGCCCCCGTCACGCCGCTGCCGGCCGGTCAGAGCCTGCGCCTGCCGCACGACTTCGGCGCCCATCCCGCGTACAAGACAGAATGGTGGTACGCCACGGGCTGGGTCAAAACCGCCGGCGGCGAGCAACTGGGCTACCAGGTGACCTTCTTTCGCAGCGCCACGGCCACCGATGCGGACAACCCCAGCGCCTTCGCGCCGAAGCAGCTGATCATCGGCCATGCGGCCCTGTCCGACCCGAAGGTGGGCAAGCTTCTGCACGATGAGAAAAGCGCGCGCGAGGGCTTCGGCCTGGCCTACGCCAAGGTGGGCGACACGGATGTGAAACTCGACGACTGGCGCATGCAGCGGCAAGCCGATGGCAGCTACCAGGTCAGCCTGGCCGCGCGCGACTTTACACTGCAGCTGACCCTGGCCCCCACGCAGCCCGTGCTGCTGCAGGGTGACGGCGGCTACTCGCGCAAGGGCGCGCGGCCCGCGCAAAGCAGCTACTATTACAGCGAGCCGCAGCTTGCGACCCGTGGCACGATCGCGCGTGCGGGCGGCAAGCCGGAAGCCGTGACGGGCACCACCTGGCTCGATCACGAGTGGTCGAGCCAGGTGCTTGATGCGGACGCCAGCGGCTGGAACTGGATAGGCGCCAACCTCGCTGACGGCGGCGCCCTGATGGCCTTCCAGATCCGCAGCAAGACAGGTGCTAAACTATGGGCGCACGCGACATGGCGCGATGCGTCCGGCAAGATGACGCAGTTCGCTCCCGGCGAGGTCGATTTCACGCCCACGCAGCTGTGGCGCTCGCCCCGCACGCAGGCCCAATACCCGGTCGCCACCGAGATCCGCACTGGCCCCACGCGCTGGCACATCAAGCCTTTGCAGGCCGACCAGGAACTCGATTCACGCCGCTCGACGGGCGCCGTATACTGGGAAGGCGCCGTAACGGTGGAGCGCGATGGCCAGCCGGTGGGTCGCGCCTACCTGGAAATGACGGGCTATGTGCAGCCGATGAAGTTGTAAGCAATGATAAGCAAGCAAGACCGGATACAGTACCTACTAAGCGAAAAACAATGACAACCAGCACAGATACAGGCAATACCAGCAGCACCGCAGCAAGCGCAGCGCCCTCCCCCGACACCGGCACCAGCCGCGAACTGAAGAAAGGCAGCCTGGCCGCCTTCAAGGGCTTGATGCCCTTTTTGACGCCGTACCGCAAGCAGTTCTTCCTGGCCGGTATCGCGCTGGTGGTGGCCGCCGCCTCCACCCTGGCCATCCCCGCCGCGTTCAAGCAGATGATCGACCTCGGTTTCGGCGGCGCGGCTGGCTCGAGCAGCATCCAGCATGTCGACCTGGTCTTCCTCGCCCTGTTCGGCGTGGCGTCCATCCTGGCGCTGGCCACGGCGGCGCGCTTTTATACGGTGTCGTGGCTGGGCGAGCGCGTCACGGCCGACATCCGCAGCGCCGTGTACCGCCACGTCGTCACGCAAAGCCCGGCATTCTTTGAAACCACGCAGACGGGCGAAGTCCTGTCGCGCATCACCACCGACACGACCCTGATACAGGCCGTGGTCGGCACCAGTATCTCGATGGCGCTGCGCAACGTGCTGCTGTTCCTGGGCGGCCTGGTGATGCTGTTCGTCACCAGCGCCAAGCTGGCCGGCATCATCATCGGCTTGCTGATCCTCGTCGTCGTGCCCATCATCGTGTTTGGCCGCCGCGTGCGCAAGCTGTCGCGCGATTCGCAGGACCGCATCGCCGACGCCTCGGCCATGGCCGGCGAAATCCTCAATGCCATGCCCACCGTGCAGGCGTTCACGCACGAGAAAATCGAATCGAAACGCTTTGGCGACTCCGTCGAAGGCGCCTTCATGACGGCCATGCGCCGCATCCGCGCGCGTGCCCTGCTGACCATGATCGCGATTTTGCTGGTCTTCGGCACCATCGTCTTCGTGCTGTGGCTGGGCGCGCGCGCAGTGCTGGAAGGCTCGATGACGGGCGGTGATCTGGGCCAGTTCATCCTGTACGCGTCCATCGTGGCCGGCGCCATCGGCGCTTTGTCTGAAGTGATGGGCGAAGCGCAGCGCGCCGCCGGCGCCACCGAACGCCTGCTGGAACTGATGGCCGTCAAATCGGCAATCGAGTCGCCTGTCACACCCCTGCCGCTGCCTGCGCGCGCGGCGAACGGCGCTTCGCTGTCGCTGGACGATGTCATGTTCTCGTATCCATCGCGTCCGGACACCCACGCGCTGGATCACGTCAGCCTCGATATCCGCGCCGGCGAAACGGTAGCCGTCGTCGGTTCATCGGGCGCCGGCAAGACCACGCTGTTCCAGCTATTTTTACGTTTTTATGACCCGCAAAGCGGCAGCATCCGCCTCGATGGCGTGGATATCAAACAGCTCGACCTGCACACCCTGCGCGACGCCATCGGCATCGTGCCGCAAGATACCGTGATCTTCTCGGCCGACGCCATGGAAAACATCCGCTACGGCCGCGCCGGCGCCAGCGACGAGGAAGTCATTGCTGCCGCGAAAATGGCGGCCGCCCACGAATTCATCGAGCGCCTGCCGAACGGCTACAAATCCTTCCTCGGCGAACGCGGCGTGCGCCTGTCCGGCGGCCAGCGCCAGCGCATCGCCATTGCCCGCGCCCTGCTGAAAAACCCGCCCCTGCTGCTGCTCGACGAAGCGACCAGCGCGCTGGACGCGGAATCGGAACGCCTGGTGCAAAAGGCGCTGGAAGCGGCCATGGTAGGCCGCACCACCGTCATCATCGCGCACCGCCTGGCCACCGTGCAGCGGGCCGACCGCATCATCGTCATGGAAGACGGCAAGATCGTCGAAACGGGCACGCACGCCTCGCTGGTCGCAATGAAAGGCATTTACGCCAATTTGGCGGCCCTGCAATTCCATCACGTACAGCTCAATCCAGCAGAATAATCATGAACGCACTTTTTCACGCCAACCTGGGCATCACCGATTTCTGGACCTTTTTACTGGGGACCATCTTCATCGTCATCCTGCCCGGCCCCAACTCCATGTACGTGCTGTCGGTGGCCGCCCAGCGCGGCGTGCGGCCCGCCTACCAGGGCGCCTTCGGCATCTTCGCCGGCGACCTGATTTTGATGGTGCTGTCGGCCTGCGGCGTCGCCTCGCTGCTGAAAGCCAGCCCGGCCCTGTTTTATGTCGTGAAATACATCGGTGCGGCCTACCTGGGCTGGATCGGCCTGCAGATGCTGGTCAAATGCTGGCGCAAGCTGCGCGCGCCCGCGCCCGCTGAAGGCGAAGCGGCAGCTGCGCCAGCGCCCGTCAAGGAAAGCGACCCGTTCCGCAAGGCGCTGATCATCAGCCTGATGAATCCGAAGGCGATCCTGTTCTTCATCTCGTTTTTCATCCAGTTCGTCGACCCGGCCTTTTCAAAGCCCGTGCTGTCCTTCATCGGCCTGGGCCTGATCTGCCAGGTGATCAGTTTTACCTACCTGACGGCCATCATCTTTGTCGGTGCGCGCCTGGCCGAGACCTTCCGCCGCCGTCGCCGCCTGTCGGCCGGCATGGGCGGCGGCGTGGGCGCCATGTTCATCGGCTTCGGCGCGAAACTGGCCACCGCCACACTCTGAGGAAGAAGCGCCTTGACTGAAGCCGAACTGCGCCAGCACTGCCACACCGTCCTGCCGGGCCACCGCCAGCCCACGCCAGCGGCTACTTTCGCCGCCATGGCCGCCTGGTGCGAGGCCAACGACATCGCGCACGATACCTATGGCGAAGGTGCACTGATCGAACAGTTCGAAAACAAGGTCGCCAGCCTGCTCGGCTTCGAAGCGGCCGTGTTCTGCATCACGGGCACCATGACACAGGTGACGGCCCTGCGCCTGGCCTGCCAGGATCACGGTTCCTCACTGGTGGCGCTGCATCCGACGTCGCACATCCTGCGCCACGAGCGGGGCAACCATGCATTGCTGGAGCACTTCACGGGTTTGATGATCGGTGACCCGCACCGTCCGTGGACGGTGGACGATTTGCGCGCCGTGCCCGATGCGCTGGGCGCCGCCCAGGTCGAACTGCCGATGCGCGAAATCGGCGGCCAGTGCCCGTCCTGGGATGACTTGAACGAGATCAAGCGGCACTGCCGCGACAACAATATTCACCTGCACATGGATGGCGCGCGCCTGTGGGAAGCGCAAGCTGGTTTCAAGCAACCCCTGCCCGCCATCTGCGATGGTTTTGACTCCGTCTACGTGTCGCTGTACAAGGGCATCGGCGGCCTCGGTGGCGCCATGCTGGCCGGCAGCCGCCCGTTTGTCGAACGGGCGCGCGCGTGGTTTCACCGCCAGGGCGGCAACATCGTCCACCGCACGCCCTACGTGGTGGCAGCCGCCATGCAATTCGACGCGCGCCTCGCCGCCATGCCCCGCTATTTCGCACGCACGCAGTGGCTGTACGCGCTGCTGCGCGACTATCCGGCAATTGCCGTCAACCCTGCGCAGCCGCAGGCCAACATGCTGCACCTGCACTTGCCCGTCTCGCGCGAGCGGGCCATCGCCATCCGCAACCAGGTGGCCGAGGAGCACGGCATCTGGCTGTTCGGCCGCGCCAGCCACGCCGCCCTGCCAGGGCACAGCGTGGTGGAATGGTATGTGGGAGATAACTTGCTGGACTTGTCGGACGACTGCGTACGGCTGGCCTTGACCTTGCTGGATCGAGCGATGCGTATTAAAGCCTGAGCAGCGCAGGTCGGGTAGGTCGGGTTAGCGCGCAGCGCGTAACCCGACAACTTCCGAAAACCCATGCACCCAAAAAAAAAAGCGCCCGAAGGCGCTTTTTTCCTTTCATGGCGGCCGGGTTGGCCGCCACTACCTGCTTAGAACTTGTAGTTATAAGCGAGACCGATCAACTGCATGCGGGTCTTGAACAGGCCCTTGGTGGTTTCACCGTTACCGGTGCAGCCAGTCTTGACAGGCGAGCAGTCGTTTGTGTAGTTGACGTCAGCATCCTTGAAGTCGATGAAGCTGTAAGCCAGGTCCAGCGAGGAGTTGGCGTTCAGTTTCCAGTTCGCGCCGATCGAGTACTGCATGCGATCGCTGTCCGGCAAGGCCGGGTGGCGCAGTTCCGCGCTGCGTACGGGCGCCTGATCATGCGCGATACCGGCGCGCAGCAGCAGGTTTTCGCTGTACTTGTAATTGGTGCCCAGCGAGACGCGGTAAGTGTCTTTCCAGTTCTGGCGAATGCGCTCGGCGCCTTCGGCCGTTGGCGGGAACTGGATATCCAGGTTCTCCAGGCGCGAAGTGCGGGTCCAGGTGACGTCGCCCATCAAGGCCCAACGATCATCCATCTGGTGGAAGGCGTTGACCGACAGGGTTTCCGGCGTGCGCACTTCCACCAGCGCCTTGGAATTGACCTTGTTCGATGCCTTGGAGATGAAGGCATTTACGGCAGCGTTGTCCGACACTTGCGAGAAGTCCCAGATCGTGTCGCCTTTCAGCTTGTGCGAAATCGACGAACGGTAGGAAATACCGAAACGCGTGCCTTCATTCATCTGGTACAGATAGCCCAGGTTGAAACCGAAACCCCAGTCGTCGCCATCCATCGAGGCATGACCATCCTTGGCGCCTTTGAGTGCTGCGCCAGCTGCCTGCGCGGCGGCCAGGCCCTGCGTCTTGGCGATATTGGCCAGGAAGGCTTGCGACGCGGCTGGCGCGTGCTGAGCCAGGAAGGCCACGGAACCCGGCACGTCGACTGCCTGGCCCAGTTCCGCCTTCATGTGCTCGGCGGTGACGCCGAAACCGAAGGAGTGGTGTTCGTTGACCTTGAAGGAAACGGAAGGATTCAGGGCGATGGCTTCCAGCTTGATGTTGGTGATCGCATAACGGCCGCTCCAGTCGTTGCCGTAATCGAGCTTGGCGCCGTATGGCACGAACAGGCCCATGCCGACGGTCCATTGATCATTGACCTTCTTGCTCGCGTACAGGGCTGGCGCGACTACCGCATCCGGCGCGTAATCCTTGGTGGTGCCGCCTGGATTGCGGCCGGTGAAGGTCTTCGAACCCGTATCCTGGTAGGTCGAATGCGGCACGACGAGGGTGCCGCCGCCAACGAACTGCGTGCCTTCCAGGCGCGACAGGCCGGCCGGGTTGTAGAAAATGGTCGATGCGTCGGCCGCTTCGGCGCCGCTGGCATCGGCCGTGCCCTGCGCAGAAACGCTTTGCGAGCCAAAACGGTAGCCCGATGCTTGTGCGGTGGAGGAGATGCCGGCGAACGCGGCAACGATGAGGAGGGGCAGATATTTATGTTTCAAGTTAGTCTCTCTTTATTATATGAAGTGTCTTCGTCACATTGTCTCGGGTAGCTCAACCTCACCCGTCTTGCACTGTTCTTGCCGCCGTGAACTCCAATTCACTGACGGCATGAGCGAAGCATATAATATTTTTTAAAAAAAAGCGAACGTTCGCTCTTTTTATGAAACAGCGTTGTTTTCCTCACCAATCACCGGGCTATACGGGGGCAGCACGGGCGCTGGAAGCGGTATCAGAAAGCGCTGCTGCATCAGCGCCAGCATCTGTTCGGCCGGCACGGGGCGCGAAATGAAATAGCCTTGCACTTCGTTGCATTGCAGCGCGCGCAGAATGTCGAGCTGCTCGCGCGTCTCCACCCCTTCGGCCACCACGCTCATGCCCAGCGCATGCGCCATCGACAGGATGGCGCGCACGAAGACCTCGCCCTGCTCCGAGCGGCCCAGCTCCATGGTAAAGGCGCGGTCGATCTTCAAGCCATCCATGGCGAACTTCTGCAGCTGCGACAGCGACGAATAGCCGGTGCCGAAATCGTCGACCAGCAGGCGCACCCCCAGCGCGCGGATGGCCGACAGCTGCTCCACGGCACGGTTCTGCTCATCCATCATGGCCGATTCGGTGATTTCCACCTCGATCAGCCGCGCATCGATGCAATGGCGCGCCAGCGCGGACGCCAGCACCTGATGCACGTCGCCACGGCCGAACTGACGCGCCGAGACGTTGATCGAGACGGGCACCAGCTCCAGCCCGCTGGCTTGCCAGCGCGCCATTTGCAGGCAGACCTTTTCGATGACGACTTCGCCCAGCTGCGAAATCAGGCCGCTGCTCTCGGCCACGGGGATGAATTCCAGCGGCGGTACCATGCCATGCTGCGGATGCTGCCAGCGCACCAGCGCCTCCATGCTGCACAGCTGGCCGCTCATGGCGTCGACCCGCGGCTGGTAGACGACGAGGAACTGGTCCTGCTCCAGCGCCGTCACCAGGCTTTGCTCCAGTTCGCGGCGGTTGCGGATGGTTTCGAACAATTCGGGCTGGAAGAAGCGGTGATGGCCCTTGCCCGCCACTTTCACGGCGTACATGGCGATATCGGCATTCTTCAGCAGCACTTCTGTTTCGGCGCCGTCGCGTGGATACAGGCTGATGCCGATCGAAGCGCCCATCTTGTGGCGTTCGCTGCCCAGGTAAAACGGTTCATCGAAGGCGATGGCGATACGCTGCGCCACCTGTTCCGCACGGCTATCGTCTTCCACCGGGTCGAGCACGACGACGAATTCATCGCCGCCCAGTCGCACCACGTGATCGCCCGGCCGCAGCACGGCCTTCAGGCGCAAGGAGGCGGCGCGCAGCACTTTGTCGCCCTCGGCGTGGCCCTGCGTGTCGTTGATATCCTTGAAACCATCGAGGTCGATGAACAGCAGCGCCAGCATCTGCCGCGCGATGGCGGCGCGCCCCAGGGCACCGGGCAGGAATTGCTGCAGCCAGTAGCGGTTGGGCAAGCCCGTCAAGCCGTCCTCGTTGGCCAGGCGGCGCAAATCGCGTTCATGCTCCTTGGCCGTGCTGATGTCTTGCAGGGTGACGGCCAGGCGGTCGCCGCTGCGCACCAGGCGCCGGCGTATCCAGCGCAGCTTGAAGGGGTTACCATCCGGCAACTCGATCTCTTCCTCGGAAAAGCCGGACTGCATGGCGGCCCGGTAGTTATGGATCAGGTCGCGGAAATACGGCTCATGGGCACGCGACTGCAGGCGCATGCCCAGCAATTGTTCGCGGCGCACGCCGAAGTAGCCGGCGCCCGGCTCGTTGCAGTCGACGATCTCGAAGTCGAGGATGCTGCCATCCGTGCCGCGCAGGGCGGCAATGATGTAAAAGCCGTCGCTGGTGCCTTCGGTGGCCATGCGGTAAGCGTTGCGCACGCCTTCGGACTGGTGGTGGCGCCACGCCAGGCGCAGCGACAGCACGGTGGCGACGGCGGCAAAGGCCAGCAGCAGCACGGTGACGGCCAGCGCGATGCCGATGTAAATGGTGCGCGTTTCTTCGTACGGGTGCAGCATTTCGCCGTCCGACAGGCCGACCACGGCCGTAAACGGATAGGCTTTCAGCGCCTGCCAGCCGACATAGCGACTTTGCTTGTCGGAAAAAGCGATCCTGCCGCCCGAATGCATGGCACCGCTGTCCGTTTCCAGGAAGCTGGTGTCGAGAAACGGCGTGCCCTCGCCGCTCGGGGTCGGCAGCACGCGCGCGCCGAGGCGCGTGCTGAACAGCTCACCCTCTTCGCCCACCATGGCGGATATGCCGAACTTGCCGAAACTGACGCTGTTGTAAAATTCGCAAAAATAGCTGGAATGGATGGAGATCAGCAGCACGCCGTCAAAATTGCCATCCTCGTCTTCCAGGCGGCGCGTGAAATGCACGAGGCTCTCGTCGGCGCCGGGCACTGTAGCCTCGCTGGCTGCATTGGCCTTCCCCAGCGCGATGCGCAGCACGCTGGAATTGCTGCGCCAGTGGCGCAGCAGGAAATCGCTGCGCTCATTGACGCGCAGGCGCTGCAGCGGCGCCGTGGCCGTCACGGGGTGGCCCTTGCGGTCGAGGATGGCGACGATGGCAAATTGCGGCAAGGCATACATGCCCTGCGTCTTCAATTGATCGAGGCGCAGCTGGCCGCGCGAATTTTCCCACTCATACTTGAGCTGCAAGGTCAGCTGGTCCATCTGTTCCAGCGTGCGCAGCAGATACTGGCCATACGCTTTCGACAAGGAAGACACGCTGTCGAGCGCCTGCTGCTGCGCCACCTTCCTTTCCGCCTCCAGCTGCAGCAAGGTGGCCGTCCATAGTACCGCGCACAGGACCAGCCCCAGCAGGGGCCAGGCCAGGATCAGGCGCAGGTTAGCCTTGAGAAAATCGGCCCTGCTCATCTCCACCACGGCGGCGTTATTATTATTTACAAATTGTCGCAAGAACATGGTGCAGCATCTGCCGTTTCTGTGTATTTCTTGAAGGACACACAAATTACCACAGAGTCATGTTTGCAGGTGAAACGGCAGCGCATTTATGTGTGCGGACGGCAGCCCGCCTGTCGCGCCTGCGTTACAATCACCATCCTTACCGTTGGAGAAATACATGCAGCAATATCAAGATTTGATCAAGACCGTGCTCGAAACAGGCAGCTGGCAAGACAACCGCACGGGCATCCGCACTCTGAGCGTGCCGGGCGCCATGATGCGTTTCGACTTGGCCAACGGCAATTTCCCTGCCGTAACGACCAAGAAACTGGCTTTCAAATCCGTGATCGGCGAATTGTGCGCGTTTTTGCGCGCCTCGCGCAACGCGGCCGAGTTCCGCGCGCTGGGCTGCAAGGTATGGGACCAGAACGCCAACGAAAATGCGCAATGGCTGGCCAACCCCTACCGCGAAGGCGAGGATGACCTGGGCCCCGTGTATGGCGTGCAATGGCGGCAATGGCCCGCCTACAAACTGCTCGATGCCGGCCAGCCCGCGCAAATCGCCGACGCGCAAGCGAACGGTTTTACCTTGATCGCCCCCCTCGTCGAGGATGGCGTGCAAAAAGTGCTGCTGTACAAGGCCGTCGACCAGTTGCGCGAGTGCCTCGATACCATCATGACGAACCCGGGCAGCCGGCGCATCCTGTTCCACGGCTGGAACCCGGCCGTGCTGGACGCCGTCGCCCTGCCCGCCTGTCATTTGCTGTACCAGTTCATCCCGAACGCCAGCACGCGCGAAATCTCGCTGTGTTTATATGTGCGCAGCAACGATATCGGCCTGGGCACGCCGTTCAACATCGCCGAAGGCGCGGCCCTGCTACACCTGGTGGCGCGCCTGACGGGCTACACGCCGCGCTGGTTCACCTACTTCATCGGCGACGCGCACATCTATGAAAACCACCTCGACATGGTAGAAGAACAATTGAAGCGCACACCGTTCCCGGCGCCGCGTTTCGTCATTTCCGAGCGCGTGCCCGACTACGCCAAGACGGGCAAGTACGAGCCGGAGTGGCTGGAAAAGATCGAACCGTCGGATTTCTCGCTGGAAGGCTATGAACACCATGCGCCCATCAAGGCGGCGATGGCCGTCTGATGGCGGTCGCACCGCTGGCCGCCCTGCACCGCAAGCTGTTTGACGAAACGGATGGCAGCAAGTTTGCCAGGCTGAAAGAGCGGCTGCTGAAAAAGCATGCTGCCGGCGAGCGGCAAGCCGTGCTCGCCATCCTGATCGCTTACGCCAGGGAGGGCCAGCTGCTGCACTGGCGCGCCTTCCTGATGACGGATATCGTCGCCCTGGCCGAACCGGGAGAATACGGCGATTTTTTCAGCTGGAGCCTTGATATGGACGGCCTCGCCTACTGGGGCGTGGATGGCATGCTCAAAAGCATGGGCAAGGCGGCGTATGCTCCGCTCGTGGCCCTGGCCACTGCGGAAAATGCCAAGTTGAGCGTGCGCGCCAAGGCCGTCAAAAGCCTGGCCGTGTTCAGCCGCCAGCCTTTCGATGCCGGTTTGCCTTACGATCCCGGCCACTGGAAGGCAGAGCAGTTGCGGCTGGCCGACGTGCAGGCCTGGCAGCGCGACGCTTATCCGGATGGCGCAGGCCATGCCGTGCCCGCCACCCACGCGTCGCTCGGGGATCCGCGCACGCCGCTGGAAAAAGCGGCGGCCATGCTGGAGAAAAAGCTGGCAGCCAGTCGCAAGAAGGAGCAGGACCTGGCACAGCCATCGAACTGGCTGACCATCGCCAGCGCCGCCGACATGGCCGGCATCGCGCAGCGCTGGGCCTTGCCGGAGCACTACCGGCGCTTCCTGGCTTGCCATTCGCCGCTGCGGGTGTTTATCGACAGCCAGCAGTATTTCCAGGGTTTGAGCCTGTACGGCGCTGCCGGGCTGATCAAGGCCCAGCACGGTTACGCCTGGAATCCCGTCAGCGGTGAAACCATCGCCGGCTGGCCGGAACAGTATCTGGTGATCGCCGATGCGGGCGCCGATCCGTATTGCCTGGACCTGGGCGCCGTCGCCGATGGCGATGCACCCGTGTATCACGCAGAGCATGGCATGGGCGCATGGTGCTTCGAGCGCCATGCGGACAGTTTCATCGACTTCCTGAACGAGATCGCGTCAGCGGCCTAGCCTGGTTCGCCTCCCGGCCCGCCCGGGCCGGGGCCGCCTGGCCCCCGTCCGCCCGGCGGACCGAAGCGCGGTTCCCGTTCGCCCTCTTTCGCCGCCGAGGTGGCGCCGCCGAGGCGGTACGACAGCCCCACGTAAATCATGCGTCCATCGAAGCGCCGCGTGCTCGTCTCGCGCAGGGAAGCGCTGTTGATGACGGTTTCCATCTTGTTGCTGCTGAACACATCGGTCACATTCATGACCAGGCTCAGTTGCGGCGTCACCGTGTGGCGCCAGCTCACATTCAAAGTATTGTTCGGCGAGCGGTAACCCTGCCCCGACAGCATCTTGCCTTGCATTTGCAGGGCCAGCTGCAGCTGATTGGCCGCATCGAACTGGTAATTGAGGCGCGCGCGGCCGCTCAGGGCATTCGCCGTGCGCGTGCTGCGGTTGCCCAGGTCGTCGGAACTGGTCTGCTGGCTGCGCGCCAGGTTGCCGCTCGTATTCAGGGTCAAGGATGGGGTCAGCTTGCCGCTGACGCTGAACTCCAGGCCGCTCGAATGGCTGCCTGCGCCGTTTTCGCGCGTGGTCAAGAGCACATTGTCGCTGATAAAGTAACGGTAATCGACGATGGCGTCCGTATCGCGCCGGTGGTAGGCGCGCAAGCTGCTTTCCAGGCCGGCGATCTTCGTTTCATAGCCGATCTCGAACGAATCCGTCTGCGTGGGTTTCAGCTTCGGGTTGCCGGCCGAGACATTGAACTCGTCGCGGTACACCACGTACGGGTTCAGGTCACCCGCGCTGGGGCGGCGCAGGCGGTGCGCATAGCTGAAGCGCACATTGCTCTCGTCGCTGACCTTATACGTGGCGAACAGGCTGGGGATGTAGTTGACGTAGTTGTTGCCGGCCTCGACGCCGCCCGTGATCTGGCGCACGTTCAAGTCCGTGTACTCGGCACGCAGGCCGGCCAGCGCGCCCCAGCGCTCGCTCAGGCGCATCTGGTAGGAGCCGTACAGCGCGATGGTGCGCTCGTCGAGCTCGAAACGGTTGCTGCGCATGGGGTTGACGATTTCCGCCAGGCTGGCCGGGTTGATATCCGTATATAAAGTGTCGAAACTGCTGTGGTTGTCGGCCACCTTGTAGCCCAGCTTGGCCGTGCCGCCCGCCAGCGGACGCTCGTAGTCGCCGCTGAAGTCGACGATGCGGTTGCCCGTCTCGCTGTGCTGGCGCGCGCGGCTGTCGAAGGCATGCACGGGCGCAACTGCATAAGTATTCGCGTAATCGCTGTCGCTCTCATTGGTCGAGGATGACACGCGCAGGTCGATCTTCAACGATTCGCCCGGCAACTCGCCCTTGTGGTCATAGCGCGCGCCCCAGCTGGCGTTGCGGCTGTCGCCGTTGCGCACGGTGCTGCGCACATAGTCGCCGATGGTGCTGCCCGTGCTGTCGCCGTTGATGTAGCGGTCGAGCGAGCGCTGGTCGTTGCTGCGCCCGTTATACGACACGCTGGCGGCCAGGGTGTCGTTCGTGTTCAGGTTGTAATTCACGGTGCCGTGCAAGCCCAGCGAGTCGTTCAAACCATTGCTGGCGGAGCTTTGGCTGCTGGGGGCGAAGGCGCCCGTGCCACGCTCCAGGCGCTCGCGGCTGACCTCGCCCACGGAATTGCGGCCGTCGTGGCGCACATTGATGCCGCCCTGGTAGCCCCACGGCCCTTCATTGTAGCTACCGGAAACGGCGCTGTTGTAGCGCCCGGCGATGCCCGCATTCGCGTTGACGGTGGCAAAGCCGCCCGGCTTGCGGTTGCGCCGCATCACCAGGTTCAAAATCGGGCCGCCACCGGCTTCGTTGCCGAACTGGGCACCGGGATTGTTGATCACTTCCACCGATTCGATATCGTCGGCCGCCATGGCGTTCAGGGTGGCGCCGCGCGCATCGCCCTGCAGCATGGCCGACGGCTTGCCATCGATCAATATCTGCACATTGCTGCTGCCGCGCAAGGACACGGAACCGTCGGGATCAACGGCCACGGATGGCACATTGTTGAGCGCGTCGGCCGCCGTGCCGTTGCTGCTGCCCACATCGGACTTGACGTCGTAGACTTGCCGGTCGATGCGGCCCGTGGGACGCTCGGCCGTCACGCTGACGGAAGGGGGAGCGTCAATGGTGGGCGCCTTGGCCGATACTGGTGCTGCTGCGGGCTTGACGACGGCGTCGCCGGTGACAGTTTGCGCCTGAACGGCGGCGCCGGAGACCAGCAGGCTACCGCCCGCCAGACAGTGGAAAAGGATCTTATGCATTTAGCTAAAAAATAATCGAGACGCTACGGATGAGGCGCTACGCCGCGGCGTGAGGGCACATGTGGGGGCACAGTGAAAGCATGCCACGACTCTATTCAGCAAAGCAAAGGCGAACCATTGTTATTTACTTCAATTTACAAATCTCTTCCACTTGTGGTCGTATAGCCTCATACGCTGGAGACAAGACAAAAGGCTTGACGAAAAAATATCTCACATATAGAGTACTCTGCATTACAGAGTTAACCAGGAGAACACGATGCTGAACCCGCAACAAGTCCAACAATACCTGCAGGAAGTGGAGCAAACCCAGACGCGCAGTGAACAGTATTTGCGCTATTGGCGCTCGGGAGTCATCGTCCAGTTGTGGGGCGTGGTCTGGTTCTGCGCCTATCTGGGCAGTTATCTGGCACCGGCACACAGCGGATATTGCTGGCTGATTGCCGACGCGGTGGGCATGCTCGGTACGGCATATCTGCTGAGCCGGCAAAAAACCACCAGCCAGCCGGGCGACCGGCGCATCTGGCTGGCCATGGCCATCCTCGTCGCCTTCGGCATCATGGTCTCGACTTTCATCGTGCACCGGCCCGGCGCCATCTCCGTGTTCTGGACCAGCTTGTTCATGCTCGTGTATATGCTGGCCGGCCTCTGGCATGGCCTGCGGTGGACGATATTGGGCGCCAGCATTTGCGTGCTGACTTTCATCGCCTACCATTTTCTCGCCCCCTGGTTCGATCTGGCCATGGCGCTGCTGGCGGGGGGCGGATTGCTGCTTGGCGGCACCTGGCTGCGCCGCGCTGCCTGAGGAGAACATCATGGCTGGTCTGGACGACATCATCCATCAGAGCACGCGCTTGCGCATCATGACTGCCCTGAATGTATTGCAAGCAAATGACAGCATCGAGTTCGTGCGCCTGAAAGCGCTGACCGAGGCAAGCGACGGCAATCTGGGGGCGCACCTGGACACGCTGGCACGCGCAGGCTATGTGATGCTCGAAAAGCAGTTCGTCGGCAAGAAACCGCAAACCCGCATCCATGCCACGGCGCAAGGACGCGCCGCCTACCAGGCGCACGTCGCTCAATTGCGCCGCTTGCTATCCATCTAACATCAACCGAAGAACATAAAATGAAAAGAATCATACCTTGGTGCATCGCACTGCTGCTGCCAGCGGCAGGACTGGCCTGCGCCGCCGACCTGCTCGTGACCGTCAACAATGTCCAGCCCGGTGCAGGCACAGTCAAAGCGGCCATTTACCAATCGGCCGCGCATTTCCTCTCGAAACCCCTGCAGCAGGCTACCGTGCCAGCCAACGGCAGCACCGTCCAGTTGCACCTGGATAAATTGCCTGCGGGCGAATACGCTGTCGCCGTCTTCCAGGACGTGAATGCGAATGGCAAGATGGACAGCAACTTTTTCAAGATTCCCAGCGAACCCACGGGCAGCAGCAACGACGCGCGTTCAGTGATGGGTCCGCCCAGCTACGACAAGGCGCGCTTCTTGCTGCCAGAAGCGGGCACCACGATTGCCATCAAGCTCAACAACTAACAGCGCAGGACGATCAGTTCAGCAAGCCCTGCCCCCGCGCCAGTTTCAGCCAGCCCGGATATTCCGTCATCAGCAAATCGTACAGCTCCGCATCGCTGTGCTCGTCGGGCGAGCTGACGGAAAAGTAATTGGCATTGTCGACCAGGCGTCCCTGCAATTCGTCGAGTTTTTCCAGGAAGGGAAAGTCGGAATCGGCAAAGGCGGCGAGAAACTTGCTTTTCGACTTGCGCCCCTTGCCGATGCCCATGAATTGCCAGAAGATCGGTTCATTGCTGGCCCAGCGCAATTGCTTCTCCGTTGTCGCCTGGTCGCTGGTGCCGCCATCGGTGACGAACATCACGTACACGGGCAGCTCGGCCGCGACGGGCCGCGTGCGCTCGCCGCCGGCCTTGTCTGGGAAATAAAACGCGCGGATGGCCTGCATGGCGGCGCCATAGCGCGTGTCGCCTTCCAGCGGATGACGCTGTATCGCCTGCCCCACGTAGCTATTGCAGTTGCTCAAGGCCATCGGCGCCGGATGGTGGACGTTCTTACCGAACAGAAATACATCGATCTCGCCATCGTCGTCGAACTTGCAGCCCAAGGCCAGGATGCGCTCGGCAAAGCGCTGCACCAGCCCCTCTTTATATAGCCGTCCCATGGAACCGGAAATATCCAGGCATAAACACACCTTGGCCCGGTGCTCGGAAAGGCCCACTTTTTGCAGCGACACGCCGGCCTGCTTGACCAGGCTGACCAGTTGCGGCGCCTCGCGTTCGACGCGCTTTTCCAGGTTGATCTTCGCCTGCTGAATTGCCGAAACCGCGGCAGGCGCGGCAGAGGCGGCAGAGGTGGCAGGAGAGGCCTGGTCGACCTCACCGCCGAAGTGCTGCACCAGCGCATCGAGGCCCCCATTAAAACCCTGGCCCACGGCCATGCAGCGCCAGCCGCCATCCTTGCGGTAAATTTCAGCCAGCATGACGGCTTTTTCTTGCGCGAAATCAGAACCGGCAAACGTAAAGCGGGCCAGCTCGCGCCCACCCGCCTGCAGGCGCACATGGCCAGCTTGCAGCTGCGACATCACACCGCCGCCATCGATGGAGGCCGTCACGACGAGGCGGTCCATGCCGGCCGGCAAGCGCGCCAGCTGCAAGGCAAACTCGGCCATGTCGCCGCCACTGCCGGCACGCGCTTCCACACCGCCGCACGGCGTGCGCGGCTGGTTGAAAAAGGTCATGTAGCGCTCGTCGGACAGCTTGCCTGCCGCATCGAGGCCAAAACAGGCCACGTCGAGTGCCAGCCCCTGCGCGGCGACGCCAATCTGCAGTACGCCGTCGGGAACGAGATTGGCCAGCGGCAAGCGCTGACCCTTGCTCAAGGTTTCCATCAGTGCCTCCTAGGCGATATAGCGGCGCGGATTGTCCGCATTGAAATCATCCTCGTCTTCCTTGTCTTCGCCCTTGAAGACGACGGGACCGTTGAAGACCAGCTGCAGGTTCTCGCCCTGCCAGCTCAGCCATGGCGTCGCTTCGCTGCCCGGTTCCGACGTCTTGCCGGACGGCTCCAGGATGATGCTGTCGGGCGTGATGCGCGCCATGCCGATCACATAGGTGTAGACCGTGTCGTCCGCGGCCGCCTTCGACAGGCGGAAGTCGAAGTCGCACTCGACGATCTGCTGGCCGTACTGCATGACCATTTTCGGGCGCATGGACGCCACCGGGACGGCGCCATTGGCCAGCGCCGAATACACGCTGAAGACGAGGCCCACCGTGCCGCCGTAATGTTGCGCCAGCGCAGGATTGACTTCCACCGTTTCCGTAGCCGGCTCCTTGCCCGCCGCACCGGCCACATCGCCCAGGTGGCGCACATACGGCATGACGTCGAAGCTGCCCGCCGTGTCGGGTGCCTGGATGAAGCGCATCTGGCCATTCGGCAAGAGGATGCCGACTCTTAAGTCGAGGTCGTCGTTGTCGTCGTCGCCATCGCCGTTATCGACCCAGGTCGCTTTGACGGTGAGTTTTGTTGGCGCGCCTGCGCCCTTTTCCAGCGACACCTTGTGCGTCTGGCCCGCCTTGGTCAGCGAGATTTTCGACAGGGAAATCTTCGGCGCCGCAGGTTCGGGAGCCGCCTGCGCCACTTCGCCACCGAAATGGGCGACCAGCGCGTCCAGACCACCATTGAAACCCTGGCCCACGGCCATGAAGCGCCAGCCGCCGTCCTTGCGGTAAAACTCGCCCAGCATGACGGCTTTTTCTTGCGCAAAATCAGCACCCGCATACGCGTAGCGGGCCAGTTCGCGCCCGCCGTCGAGCAGGCGCAAGTAGCCGCTGGCCAGTTGCGCCATGCTGGCCGCGCCATCGATGGCGGCCGTGACGACCAGGCGTTCGATGGAGGCAGGCAAGCGCTCCAACTGGTAACTGAAGCCGGCCGCATCGCCGCACGGCGCCGAGGTTTCCACGCCGCCGCACGGCGTGCGCGGCTGATTGAAGAAAGTCATGTAGCGGTCGTCGGACAATTTACCGGCGGCATCGAGGCCGAAACAGGCAAAGTCGAGCGCCACACCGGCGCTGGCGAGACCCAGTTGCACGACGTTGCCCGTGACGAGGCCGGACAGCGCAAGACGCTGCCCCTTGATCAGGTTTTCCATGGAGTCAGGGAGAGAGAGAAGAAAGACAGAACCGGGCAGCGGTGCTACCCGGTACATTTACGCAAACAACTGCTTTTTATGCGTTGATGCCGAAGGAGCGAGCCAGTGGGCCCAGGCCGCCTTTAAAGCCTTGACCAATCGCCTTGAATTTCCATTCGCTGCCGGCGCGGTAGATTTCGCCGAAGATCATGGCCGCTTCCGTCGAGCCGTCTTCCGACAGGTCATAGCGGGCGATTTCCGCGCCATTGTCGCCGTTCAGGCAGCGGATATAGGCCTTGCCGACCATGCCGAAGTTCTGCTTGCGATTTTCCGCGTCGTGGATGGTGACGGCCACGGCGATCTTGTCGATGTCGGCCGGCACGTTGGCCAGGTCGACGGCGATTTTCTCGTCGTCGCCATCGCCGCCACCGGTGGTGTTGTCGCCCGCGTGGACGATGGAGCCATCAACCGACTTCAGGTTGTTATAAAAAATGAAATCGGCATCGGAACGGGCCTTGCCATCCGTTTTCAGCAGGAAGGCGCTGCCGTCCAGGTCGAAAGCGGCGCCATCAGTGGCGCGCGGGTCCCAGCCCAGGCCAATCACGATTTTCGTCAAGCCGGGAGCTTCCTTGCTCAGGTTGACATTGCCGCCTTTTTGCAAACTGATCGCCATGGTAATTCCTCTTTAATGTGGGGGGTTGCATTCGGTGTTTCAGGTCACGTCGCCGGTACCCCGGCTTGATGAGTCATGAGCCTACCATAAAGTTCCTGCTTGCCAGCCGCGCACTATTGAAAATAATGCCATACGGAAAATACCACGCCGCTGCCCCAATGCGCAAAATGACGGATAATGCCGCTCGACAAAAATTTTCACCATCCTGTACCAGGCTTGTCCTTGAACAATACAACGATACGACTCGTTTGCATCCCCGGCACCTTGTGCGACGAGCGCCTGTGGTCGCGCCTGGCCCCTGCCCTGGGCGACGCCTTTCAGCTACAGCACGTGCCCTTGCATCAGGCGCGCACACGTACGCAGATGCAATCGATGATTGCCAGCCACAGCGCTCCGCAAGCCCACCTGGTGGGCTTTTCGCTGGGCGCCTACCTGGCGCTCGAACACGCGCTGGCGCACCCGCAGCGCGTACAGTCTTTGACTTTGATCGCCAATTCCGCCCAAGGTTTGCTGCCGGCTGAAATTAGCGCGCGCCAACGTATCGTCGCCATGCTTGAGCGCAATGCCTATGCGGGCATCACGCGCCAGCGCCTGCGCGAACTGCTGCACCCGTCGCACCTGGACGATGCAGCCATCACGGGCCTGATCCAGCAAATGGGACTGGACCTGGGCAAGGACGTGCTGCTGGCGCAATTTCTCACCACCATCAACCGCCCCGACCTGATGGCGCGCTTGCCGGAACTCGATTTTCCCGTGCTGATCGTCGGTGCCGAAGACGACAAACTCGTCCATCCCGACGACCTGCGCGCCATGGCCGCCCGCCTGCCGCAGTCTACCTTGCACCTACTCAAAGACAACACCGGCCACATGATTCCGCTGGAAGCGCCGGGCGCGCTAGCGGATGCCATGCGTGCGCATCTGGAGGCGGCCGGCAATTTCAACGATAATGACGGGCATCGGGCCATGCCCCCACCCTTTTCACAGAACCCATGAGCCATTTGACCATCATCGTCGCCACCGACCAGCAAGGCGGCATCGGCATCGACAACACCCTGCCGTGGAAACTGCCGGAAGACCTCGCGCATTTCAAGCGTTTGACGACGGGCCACCCCATCCTCATGGGCCGCAAGACCTTCGATTCCATCGGCCGTCCGCTGCCGAACCGCCGCAACATCGTCATCACGCGCAATGCGGACTGGCGCCATGAGGGCGCGGAAGCGGTGTCGTCGGTGCAAGCGGCCATCGCCCTGCTCGATGGCGCCGAAGGCTATGTCATCGGCGGCGCCGAAATCTACCAGCAGTCACTGGCCTTGGCGCAGCGTTTGATCATCACGGAAATCGGCCGGACGTTTGACTGCGACGCTTTTTTCCCCGCCGTGGACCATGCCGTGTGGCAAGAAACCGCGCGCGAAGCGCATGTCTCGGAGAAATCCGGCCTGCCTTACGCCTTTGTCACCTTGCAACGCAAAGCCTGATAAAGTTGATATGGATACGGACAGAATGGTGCTGTAATACCCCTGTCACACCGTTGCGTCACGCTAGCGCATGCTGGTGACGCTTGGCTACGATATTTTTTTCCCGCAGACGCCGCATTTCTGCGAGAATCCCGTTCTTATTTTTTTTCTGCGGCTGCCGGGTTGTACGACCGCCTGACCGTCGCGCCCTAGTCCGCCCCTCCATTAGGTCAGGGGCGGCTTGCTTTTTTGGAGACATGCATGAAATTTCGTTTCCCCATCGTCATCATTGACGAGGATTTCCGTTCTGAAAATACGTCCGGCCTGGGTATTCGCGCCCTTGCCGCCGCAATGGAAAAAGAAGGCATGGAAGTGCTGGGCGTGACCAGCTACGGCGATTTGTCGCAATTTGCCCAGCAACAATCGCGCGCATCGGCCTTCGTGCTGTCGATCGACGATGAAGAGTTCGGCGCCGGCTCCGTCGAGGAAACCGACCACGCCTTGAAATCGTTGCGCGCCTTCGTCGAAGAAATCCGCTACAAGAACGCCGATATCCCGATTTATCTGTACGGTGAAACGCGCACCTCGCGCCACATTCCGAACGATATCCTGCGCGAACTGCATGGCTTCATCCACATGTTCGAAGATACGCCGGAATTCGTCGCGCGCCACATCATCCGCGAAGCCAAATCGTACCTGGACGGCCTGTCGCCGCCGTTCTTCCGCGCGCTGGTGCACTACGCCAACGACGGCTCCTATTCCTGGCATTGCCCCGGCCACTCGGGCGGCGTAGCCTTCCTGAAGTCGCCGATCGGCCAGATGTTCCACCAGTTCTTCGGTGAAAACATGCTGCGCGCCGACGTCTGCAACGCCGTCGAAGAACTGGGCCAGCTGCTCGACCATACGGGCCCTGTCGCCGCCTCGGAGCGCAATGCGGCGCGCATCTTCAATGCCGATCATTGCTATTTCGTTACGAATGGCACCTCGACCTCGAACAAGATGGTGTGGCACTCGACCGTGGCGCCGGGCGACATCGTCGTCGTCGACCGCAACTGCCACAAGTCGATCTTGCATTCGATCATCATGTGCGGCGCGATTCCCGTGTTCCTGATGCCGACGCGCAATCACCTGGGCATCATCGGCCCCATCCCGCTGCATGAATTCACGCCGGAAAGCATCGCCCGCAAGATCGAGGCGAACCCGTTCGCGCGCGAAGCGAAGAACAAGAAGCCGCGCATCCTGACCATCACGCAATCGACCTACGATGGCGTGATCTACAACGTGGAAACCCTGCGCGAAATGCTCGATGGCAAGATCGATACCCTGCACTTCGATGAAGCATGGCTGCCGCACGCCACCTTCCACGATTTCTACAAAAATATGCACGCCATCGGCAAGGACCGTCCACGCGCCAAGGAATCGATGATCTTCTCGACCCAGTCCACGCACAAATTGCTCGCCGGCCTGTCGCAGGCCTCGCAAATCCTCGTGCGCGAATCGGATACGGTCAAGCTGGACCAGGACGCCTTCAACGAGGCTTACCTGATGCACACCTCGACCTCGCCGCAGTATTCCATCATCGCCTCGTGCGACGTGGCCGCGGCCATGATGGAAGCGCCGGGCGGCACGGCCCTGGTGGAAGAATCGATCATGGAAGCGCTCGATTTCCGCCGCGCCATGAAAAAGATCGACCAGGAATGGGGCCAGGACTGGTGGTTCCAGGTGTGGGGACCGGACAGCTTCAACGACGAAGGCATGGGCCAGCAGGAAGACTGGATGATACGCGCCGAGGATGACTGGCACGGCTTCGGCGACCTCGCTCCCGGCTTCAACATGCTCGACCCGATCAAGGCGACCATCGTCAACCCGGGCCTGTCGCTGGACGGCCAGTTCGGCGAGACGGGCATCCCCGCGTCCATCGTCACCAAATACCTGGCCGAGCACGGCGTCATCATTGAAAAATGCGGCCTGTACTCGTTCTTCATCATGTTTACCATCGGCATCACCAAGGGCCGCTGGAATACCCTGTTGACGGCCTTGCAGCAATTCAAGGACGACTACGACAAGAACCAGCCGATGTGGCGCATCCTGCCGGAATTTGCGGCGGCCAACCCGCGCTATGAAAAAATGGGCTTGCGCGACCTGTGCCAGCAAATCCACGATTTCTACAAGGCCTACGACGTGGCGCGTCTGACGACGGAAATGTATCTGTCGGACATGATCCCCGCCATGAAGCCGTCGGACGCGTTCGCCAAGATGGCGCACCGCGAAATCGAGCGCGTGGCCATCGACGAACTGGAAGGCCGCATCACGTCCATCCTGCTGACGCCGTATCCACCGGGCATTCCGCTCTTGATCCCGGGCGAGCGCTTCAACAAGACCATCGTCGACTACCTGCGCTTCGCGCGCGACTTCAACGAGCGCTTCCCCGGCTTCGAGACGGATGTGCATGGTCTCGTGAAACGCGAAGTCGATGGCAAGCGTGGCTACTTTGTTGACTGTGTCAAATTGGATGATTAGTGACGGCTCATCCAATCTACTGCGCGGCGCGCTTTGCGGCCGGCGATGCTCACCGTACTAGAGTACGGTTGCGCTTCTCGGCCACAAATCACTGCCGCTCGCTACGATTGGATGAACCGTCGTGACGTTCGTTAAAAACGGTTAATTCTGACGTTTGTTGAATGTCATTCATTAGCGCCACCTTTCAGGTGGCGTTTTTCATTTGACGACTACCGCGCACGCTTGCGCCAGATCAAACGGCTGGGGTATCGGGCTTCTAAGATGGGCGACTCGTGCCCTCGGGAGGGCTGGCATATGACGCTCAAGGTGTGGCTGGAGATTATGCAGCAGGCGGCGGCTGGCAGTGGCGCTTCGCTGTCGGCAGCCTTGAAGCAGGCTCAGGTAACTGTGGCCCGGCGGCACGATGGCGAGGAGGACGGCGCGGGCATCGTGCTGTTTGCCGAGGCCGATGCCGCGCTGCTGCAAGCGCTGCCGGTCCTGTGCCGGCACGCCTCCGTGCTGGCCATTGCCGCCTGCGGCCGCATCCCCAGCTGCGCGCAACAGCGCGCCCTGATGGCGGCTGGCGCGCTCGATGTGCTGCTGTGGCCGGCCGGCAGCGTCGATGCGGCCCCGGTACTGGCGCGCCTGCAGCGCTGGCAAGCCGTGGCGCAGCTGCTGGCGTCAAGCGCCGTGCGCCAGCAACTGGTGGGCGACAGCGCGGCCTGGACCGCCTTGCTGCACCAGGTGGTGGAAATGGCCGCCTTCAGCCAGGCGTCGATGCTGATCACGGGCGAGACGGGCACGGGCAAGGATTTATTGGCGCAACTGGTCCACCGCCTCGGCAACTGCCGCGGCGACTTCACCATTCTCGACTGCACCACCCTGTCGCCGGAACTGGCTGGCAGCGAACTGTTCGGCCATGAACGGGGCGCCTTTACGGGGGCGTCCGGTGCACGCGACGGCGCTTTCGCCCTGGCCGACGGCGGCGTGCTGTTTCTCGACGAAGTAGGCGAACTGCCGCTCACACTGCAGGCGCAGCTGCTGCGCGCGATCCAGGAACGCAAATACAAGCGCGTGGGCGGCAATACCTGGCAGCCCACACAATTCAGACTCGTGTGCGCCACCAACCGCGAACTGGAGCACGAAGTGGCGCGCGGCGCCTTTCGCGCCGACCTGTATTACCGTATCGCCGGCTGGCGTTGCCAGACGCCGCCCCTGCGCGAACGCCAGGACGATATCCTGCCACTGGCCCGGCATTTCCTCGCCGAACTGGGGCAGCGCCCTGCGCCCCCGCTGGACGCCGCCGTGCGCGAATACCTGCTGCTGCGCGACTATCCGGGCAATGTGCGCGAACTGCGCCAGACCGTCACGCGCATCTGGCACCGCCATTGCGGCCCCGGCCCCATCACCATCGGCGCCCTGCCCCCGGAAGAACGGCTGCTGGCGCCGCCCTGGCCCGACCCGCATTTCGAGGCGGCCGTGCGGCGCGCCCTGGCACAGGGCTGCAAGCTGGCGCACATCACGCGCTGCGCCACCGACATGGCCATCCGCCTGGTGCTGGCCGAGGAACACGGAAACAACCAGCGCGCCGCCGCCCGCCTGGGCGTGACGGACCGCGCCCTGCAGATACGCCGCAAGGCGGCCGCCTGCGCGGAACAAGCCGCTACTGCCGCGAGTATTGCCACTGCCGCGACACCGCCGGCCGCCCTTTGATCTGCCTCACGCCCGCCCCGCCAGCCGCAAAAAATTACCTCCCGTGATCAGTGCAGCGTCCAGCGGCGGCAAACACAGCAGCTCAATCTTGTGCAATTCCAGCCCCGGATGCAGCCAGGGACCATCCGAGCCGAACAAGACCTTGTGCGGCCCCGCGCGGCGCACGGCCTGCTGCAGCAAGTCGAAACGGCGCACGCCGGAACTGTCCGTGTAAATGTTCGAGTGACGAACAAGGTGGTCGATCAACGCCAGCTGCGCGGCCCAGTCGTCACCGAAGCTGCCCAGATGGGGCAGGATGAAATTGACATCGGGATACTGCTGCGCCAGCAGCTCGGCCACGGCCACCTCGCCGGCCGGGTCGTACAGCACGGGCAAGCCGAAGAAGCGGGCCGCGTCGCACAGCTCGCCGCTGATGCGCGCGTCGAGCCGGTGCGCCTTGATGCCGACGAAGCCGTAACGCTCGACGGCCGTGCGCACCAGATCCATGATACGGCCCCGGTCACGCCGCGCATGCACGAAGGCAAAGCCGTAAAAGCGCTGCGGATCGGCAGCGACCAGGCGCGCCACGCCATGGTTGGCAATTGCGTAATCGGAGTGAAAGGTGGCAAACAGCACGCTGCGGGCGATGCCGGCCACCTGCGCGCGGCGCAAATAAGCATGCAGCGGCGCAGCGCTGTCCCACGGCCCGCTCAAGCCGTCGCCGGGACCAGCATGGCAATGACAATCGATGACCAGCGCCATGGCCGCCTCCCTGCGCTCAGTTCCAGTCGCCCATGACGACGATGCGGTTGCCACGCCGGCGCCAGCGCCCGCTTTCCTCTTCCTGCTGCGGCGCGGGCGAGCGGAAGTGCGGCAATTGCTGGTGCAGGGCCCGCGTCAGCGCGCTTTCCACGGCGCGCGCGCTGCCATCGCCGTCGGCCGCCAGGCGCGCCGCCTGCCCCGCGATGCGCACGAAGCGGCGCGCCAGTTCTAGTTCGCGGTCGGCCGGCGCCTCGCCCTCCACTTCGCCTGCCAGCTCCAGCTCCAGCGCATTGCTGGCCGCGCGCCCCAGGGCCGAACCGAGCGCCGTGCCCACGCCCGGTATGGGGATCATCGAACCGAGGGCGCCGCCGACAAAGGGCAAGGCCGTCTTGGCCACGGCCTTCAAGGCGCCGCCGAGGGGCTTGGCGACCTTGGCGATGGTAGCACCCACTTTCTTGACGCCCTTCCACACGCTCTTGAAAACATTGCCGAGAAACTGGTCGAGTTCCTCCTCGCTGGCCACCTCCAGCAATTCCATGGCCAGCTGCAGTTCTTCCTCTTCACTGAAAACGGCCGGCGCACTGCCCTTGCCAGGCCAGTCCTGGCCGAATTCCAGCACTTCAAACGCGGCGCCGGACCGCTGCCGGCATTGCGCGCATGCGCATTCGAGTTGGTGCATGATGTTCTCCTTCGCTGTCATCAAGGTGCTGTCGTCAAGCCCACATTTCGCCCAGCACGGCCATTTCCAGTTCGCGCCGCTGGTTCGTCAGCACCCCGCGCCGGTGGGTAAACATGTCGCTGTGGATACCCTTTTCCAGGCTGCGCCGCTGTGCGGCCGAGGAGAGCGGCGCCACATAGACGTCATGCCCGCTCATGTCCATGCCCATCATCTTGCCGCACAGGTGGTGCTGTTTCAGGCGCCGCCGCAAATCATCGGTCTGGCCGCTGTAGGCGCGCCGGCCATCGCTGGTGTTGAACTCGATCACATACAGGCCCGGCCCCGTGGCGTTCGCATCGTTGACAGCCTGCGGAATCGCTCCCACCGCCTGGTAGCGCAAGGCGGCCGCGCCCGGCACGCGGCCCAGGGTAGACGCCAGGATGGGCGGCACCTCGCCCTGCATCTGGCCGTCATCCTGGTCCGGGTTTTGATCCCGGTCTTGATCCAGTCCTTGATCCTGTCCTTGATCCTGCCCCTGGTCCTGATATGGTGCCGGCGCCTGCTGGCCGCCGAACACGGGATACGGCGCCGGATAAATAGTGGGGTAGATGGCGCCATAGCCACCCCAGCCCCGGTAGCGCGGCGGATACGGCAAGGGCGGTGGCGGATACCGGGACGGCCGGCGCCCCTGGCCCTGATAGCGTGGCGGCGCGGGACGGCGCGGGCCCCGCAGCGGCGGCCTCGCACGCAGGCCGCCACCGCGCATGGCGCCGCGTCCGCCGCCCGGGCGCGTACGCTCGCCTTCCCATTCGCTCTGCCATTCACCTTCCCATTCGCCCTCTTCCTCCCCCTCTTGCGTCCACTCTTGCGACCATTCCCCCAGCCATTCCTGCTCGCCGGCCGCTCCCACCCGCCCCGTAAAGGGCAGCATTTCAAATGCTTCGTGCATATCGCCTCCTCGTATGATATTCAAGCAAGTCCATCGCCTGCTGCAGTTGCCCGGGCGTCTGGTCGGCCCGCAGCAGAAAAGTCAGCGCGCCGGGGCCATCCCCCGCTTGTGCCAGCGCCAGCACGCCCGCTGCGTGCAAGGCTGGCTGCAAATGGGCGCACCCTGGCAGGCGCTGCACGGGGAAGCTGCCGCCCCGGCAAGCGATGCCGGCCGCCGCCATCCCCGCCCTCCATTGCGCCACCCGGTCCGCCAGCCTGGCGCGCAGGGCGTCGCCATGCTGCGCATTGAGCGTCAGCGCGCGCCGCGCCGCCGCCAGCACGGCGGCCGAAGGCGGACTGGCATGCACGCGCGTCTGGCTGTGCGCCGCGAAGCGCCGCAACAGGCCGTCGCTGCCGGCCAGCACGGCCAGCGGCACACCGAATCCCTTGGCCAGCGAGGCGCCGATGATCAGCGATTCCCCATGCAAGGCATGCCGCCGCCCCGAGCCGCCGCCCTGTGTACCCATCACGCCCAGCACCTGCGTGTCGTCCAGCAGCAGATAACCGCCGCCCTGGCGCGCCAGGGCCGCATAGCCAGCCAGCGGCAAGACTTGCTCGCTGCCCGGCACATAGCCATCGGCCAGGATCAACGGGCGCCGTCCTTGCCTGCCCCAGGCCGCCACCAGGCGCCGCAGCGCCGCCATCTCGCCGCTGGGAAACACTTGCCGCGGCAAGCCCAGCGCCTGCGCCCGCTCGGCGCCCCAGCGCGCGATGGCGTAGCTGCCGCCATCGATGAGGATCACCAGCCGCTCGGCAGCGAGCATGCCGAACAGATCCCAGAACAAATGCAGGGTCGACGGCAGCACGCAAGCCGCTTCGCAGCCTTGCAGCGCGGCCAGGTCCGCTGCCAGCGCTGGCGCGCCCGGCGGCTCGCGCAGCGCCGCCGGCTGCCCCAGGGTCAGGCTGCTCCATGGCGCCAGCTGGGCCGCCGGATGGCGCATGCCCAGATACAGGGCACTGGTAAAGTCGAGCATGCACGCGCCCCGCTCCCGCCCTAGACGCTGCGCAACTGCTGGCTCAGACGCTGGCGCAGCAACACCGAGGGCATGGTCGCTTCGATCGCGGGGTCGCTGCTGTCGACGGACAAATCCACCCCCGTGGCGGCGCGGTAGCCGTGGATGTAACCCTGCACTTGCGGGCGCCAGAAACGTGCCCAGTTGAAGGCCTGGGTGGGCTCATAGATATCGCTCCAGTTGCCGTAGCGCACAGACAGCAGCAATTGCTCGCCAAAGATGGCCAGGTTACGGAAATGCATCACGCTCGTATCCGTCCAGCCCTGCAGTTTCTTCATGGCATCGACCCGGTCCATCCACGGTTCCGGATACGCCACCATCACGCGCGTGGGCAAGAATTCGCGGAATTCGGGCCGCGCCAGCATCCACTGCTGCATCAGCATCTCGATGCGCGCCGTCGACGGCAAGTCGCCGAACTGGTTGTGCGCGCCCTGCGAGAGGATCAGATGGATTTCCTTCAAGGCGTTCAGCACGGGGAAGGCGTCCGCCTTGACGGTCGTGTCGTCGTCCTGCTTGTAGAACGAGGTCAGTAGGCGCAGCAAATGGTGAAACGCTTCGAGGAACTTCGAGCGGCTGTCGGCTGGCCGGAAGTGCTGTACCGCCTTGCCATCGAGACGCACGCCGTAATGGTGGTCGTACTCGTAATTGCGGCGCACCACGGTCAGCCGGTGCTGCTCATCTTGCGTGTATCCCCACAGCAAGTTGTTCAGCGGACGCAGCATGTCGATTTCCGTGTTCGACAGGGGATCGAGGCCGCTGCCCGGCGCGCGCAAGTTCTGGAAACGCTGCGTGATGGCATTCATGGTTTGCACCAGCATGCCCTCTTCGTGCCAGTACGACCAGATCAGTTCCAGCAGGCAAGGATTGGCCAGCTTTTCCTGGATGATGCCAAAGCACAGGTCGACTTCGCCTTCCTGGCCACGCGGGATACTGATGGGGATGTCGGGCAGCTTGCGGCGGATCACGGCCAGATACGGCAAGGTCTGGAAGCCATCGATGTTTTCCAGGTAATCATTGCGCAGCACGGTTTCCAGGTCGCGTCCCTGGGGAATGTCGCGCCGGTCCAGGTAGGCGTTGTCTTCGGCCGGATTGAAGGCCAGCGGCTGGTTCAGCACGCCGCAATTGACCATCACGAACGCTTCCGTCGCCACTTTCAGCACGCGGTAGGAATCGGCATCGGAAAACGGCAGCGCGCGGCGCTGCTTGAGCTGCTGGAACATGTCGGCCTTCTTGACGAAGCGTTCCTGCTCGAAGCCGCGTACATTGGCCAGGTCGCCGCAAAACAGGCTGTCCATGAAATGCAGGTAATTCGTAAACGACATCGCTTCGGTGCTGTTGCGTATCAAGGTCCACAGCGGCAAGTCTTCCGTCGGCTCCGTCTCCGTGCGCGTCAGCGACACGCCCACATTGCCGGAGATGGGCTGCGGCTGGCGCTCTTCCGTCTCGTATTCCGCATCCACGGCCAGCATGGCGTTCGGACTCAGCCCTTCCGGCACGGGCAAGGCGTTGCGCAGTTCGGGCCGCTGCGACAGCATCATCTGGCCCATGAAACGGTGCATGCCGGCGCGCCGCACGGGCGTGGAAAAGGTATTTACGGCACCGCGCATGGGCACCCATGGCGAGGCGGCCAGCACCTGCACCTGGTCGCGCCCGTCAGCACTTTGATCGCCGTCAAACGCGACGCTGGCGACGGCGCGGTCGCCCACCCTGCCGACATTGCAGTCGCTGGGATGGCAGTCGGGCGTTTCAAACACCAGCGCCACCTGCGGGTTGAGCTGCGGCTTGAAGCACAATACGGCGCTGCAACCGGCCTGCACCGTCACGCACTGGGGCGCCGTGGCGGGGAAATTGCCATACACGCCCACGTAGCTGCCCGTTGCCAGGTCGGCAAACACGGTGCAGCCGCGGCCATCGGTCCAGCGCACGCCCACCAGCATGGCGGGATCGGCCACCCAGGTGGCGGGATTGAACAGATGGCAATCGGCCTCGGCTCCCCGGTACAGGCTGATGGCGGCATTGACGACCATGATCCCGCTATCGTGCTCGTGCACGGTGACCGCGATGCTGCCGCCTTGGTGTTGCGGGCCCGCCTGGCCCGCCGCCCCGCTTTTGCTACTCCTGTTGCTGCTCCTGTTGTTGCTCATCTTGCTGCTCATGTCATTCTCCTCAATGGATAATCAAACGCGATGCCAGGGGCGGCAGCGGCCTGCCGGACTGGCGGCCGTGCCGCACGACATCGGCGCACAGTTCCGACGTGTCCAGGGTGCTGCGCAGGGCCCAGTGGGTCAGCAAGCGCCCCAGCAGCTCGCTTTCGTCTTCCGGGCTCAAAGTACCGCTGGCGCGCGCCTGGCCCAGCACGGCGAACACCAGGGTCGGCGTTGCCTGGTACATCTGCGCCGGTGCCAGGGTCCAGCTGCGAAACAGCTGCGCCAGCATGGCCGGCTGGCGTGTGTGCACAGCCATGGCCTCGGTCAGCGAGCCGCCGCGCAAGGCCGGTGGCCGGTGCTGCACCAGCAAGCCCACCAGGGCCGCCATGCTGCCCTGCAACTGTTCCAGCAGCCGCTGCTGCCCCAGGGGCAGGCCCGCCAGCGGGTAGTACGACAGCCACAGCTGCTCCAGCCGGCTCCATTGCGGATGCGGATACAAGGCCCGTCCCATGGCGCAGCTCAGGCGCACCCGCAGCCATGGCACCGGGTGGGGATCGTCGACATTGAGACGGAAGACAAACACGCGCGGCAGGCTGACCACGCCGATCAGGCCCAGGGTGGCGGCCACGCCGACGCGCGCCAGCGACCAGAAATCGGCCACGATCTCGGAAATCCACCGCTCCCACAGCTGCCACACGTGCACCAGGCCGCTGCCGCCGTGCTGCATCGCTTGCAGCATGGGCCGCAGGGATGCCACCAGGTCCAGCAGCGCCGCGCCCTGATGCCCCACCTCGTGCACCAGCGACGAGGCGATGCTGCTGCCGATCATGCGTTCGCGCGGCAAACGGATGATGGCGACGGGGTTGTCGCCGCCGCCCGGCAGGCGCGTGCGCGCACGGCGGATGGCGGCGCCCGGGCCCCGGTCCAGGTAGCAGATCACAGGTGGCGCCTGGTACACATTGCCGGGTAGCGCCAGCGCGTCGGCGGCAACGATGTCCAGGCCGGCCAGCCACACGCCCGTCTTGTGCTCGCTGCGCTGCGTGATGACTTCGTTGAACAGGTCGAACTGGGTCAGCGCGGCATTGAATTTCAGGCGCAGGAAGGTGAAGCGGCGCTGCGCCTCGGCGGCCGTAGCCGTGCTGGCGCCATCGGCGGCTTCGCGCCGCAGCCACCACTGGAACTGGGCCACCATGCGCCGTAATGCGCGCCGGCCCTGCACCAGCTGGCTTTCGATGGCCGACTGGGCGCTAGGCATCAGGGCGGCCGCCAGCACCGTCGGCTCGATCAGCGCGAATGGTTCCAGCCGCGCCAGCCGCGTCAGCAGCGAGCGCGCCTCCTGCGCCAGCATCCAGGCAGCGTAAGCGCCGATGGCCATGATGTCAGACGCCGTACAGGACGATTTTATGGCCCTGGCGCGCCCAGCGCCCGCTGGCCGGGCGCATGCCGCCCTGGCCGCGCGCGCTGCCCTGCGCCATGGCGCCGGCGCCACTGCCATTCTGCGTGGCGACCTGGCCGCCGGGACGTCCCAGCAAACCGGGTGCGAACTGGCGCGCCGCCGCACTGGCCGCCGCCTGAGCGATGGCGCGCGGGTCGCCATTGCCGCGCGTTTGCGCGGCGCGGTTGACGGTGTCGGCTGCCAGGCGCACGAACTGCTTGGCACCCTCGAATTCGCGGTCCTCGTTCGACGACGCTTCCGCTTCCAGCCCCAGCGCACCGCCGGCGGCCGAAGCCAGGCCGCTGCCGATCTTGGCCCCCAGCGGGCCGCCGAAATAGCCGCCGATGGCGCCGCCGGCCAGGGGAATCGCTTTCTTCGCTACGCCCTTGAGCACGCCGCCGATCGCTTGTCCCACGGGCGACTTGATGATGCCGCCCGCCACCGACGCGGCCTTGCGCAGGAAATTGCCGAGAAACTGTTCCAGCTCGGCCTCATTGCTCACCGACAGCAATTCATTCGCCAGCTCCATTTCCTCGGCCTCGGAAAACATGGCGTTCGCGCCGCCCTCGCCGCTCCACTCGCCCTGGCCAAACTCGAACTGTTCCGCTTCAAAACCGGACATCTCCTGCCCGTATTCCAGGGTCGTACGATCCATGTCATGCATGATGAGCTCCTCAAAGTTAACACCTCGGTTGACACCTCAGTTCGGATTACCTTGCCGGACAGCCTGGCCATCCGGCTAACAATCGAGCACGACGATGTGCCCGCCCTCGCGGCGCCAGCGGCCAGCGTCCCGTGCCGGCGTTTGCGCCGCCTGCCTGAGCAAGCCTGGCGCCACGCTGCGCGCCACCTGCAGCAGGGCCGTTTCCACCCGCGCGCCGGGCGCGCGCGCGTCCATGCCGCCGTCCTGCGCCAGTTCCGCATTGACGGCATCGATCAGATGCACGACCTGGCGCGCCAGTTCGAATTCCTTGTCTTCCGGACTCAATCCTTCCAGTTCCATGCCGAAGATGCCGGCGGCGCGCCGCTTGAGCGCCTGCGGCGAACCGCCATGCAGGGGCAGCAGGGGCGCCACCACCTTGCCCAGCAGCTGGCGCAGCGGCGCTTCCAGCGGCGTGCCGCGCACTTGCCGGCCCGCCACGGTGGCGCCCAGCTGGCGCGTCAGGAAAGCGTCGAACTGGGCCGGCCCCTGCAATTCCAGCAAGCGCGCCGCCAGGGCCAGCTCATCCTCCTGCTGCAGGGGCGGCATGGCCGGCGCATCAGGCAATTCCATTTCGGGACGATAGGCGAGCAGGCGGCTGGTCATGACAGGCTCCGGTGATAGACGGGCGGGTGGCCCATGCCTCCCTGACGCAAGGGCCATGCCAGCCATATGCGAGGGAAGAACGGGACGCCACGGCGAACGGTGTTTCGCCAATAGCGTAAAAACCATCGTTTCCGGCGAAGCGAGTTTCGTTGTCAAGATAAGCTTTCAAACAAGCTTAATTGGCAGGAATGATTACGTCGCCTATGCGCCACAGTGCGCGTCATCAGCAAAAAATATTTTTCATTTTCAAAAAAGAAACTTCGCGCTATTTCGACGAAAAAATCCTCAATGACGCCCAACGCCCATCAAAAATAAACGTAGTCAACACGCAAATAGTTAATTGGAAAGAGGATTTTGGTAAGCAAGCCCTACAATTAACGGGCCATATTTTTATTGCCTGAAAGAAACTAAATGACTGACCCTACTTTGCGCCGCTTGCTGCTCATCACATTGCTCAGTCTGCTATCCGCCTGCGGCGGTGGCGGTGGCGGCGACAGCAAGACCGGCACGCCCCAGACCCCGGACGTTTCGGTCGTGCCGCCGGCGACCACCGGCCCCGGCACCACGCCGGGCGACACCATTCCACCGCCGCCCCTGACCACGCCGCCGGCCAAACAGACGGCCACCTTCACGCGCCAGGAAGCGTCGCGCTTCCTGGGCCGCGCCACGTTCGGCCCCGACATGGCGGCCATCGAGGCCCTGGCTGCCAGCGATAGCGATGCCTGGTTCCGCGCGCAGTTTTCCAAGCCGCAAACCTTGCACCGCAAATATATCGACGCCAAGTACCCGGCTGCAGGCGCGGCGATCACCCAGGCCAGGTCAAACGACTTTTATGAGTCGTTCTGGCAGCAAGCCGTGCGCGGCGACGACCAGTTGCGCCAGCGCGTGGCCTTTGCCCTGTCTGAAATCTTCGTCGTCTCCACGCAAAACGCGGCCGTAGGGCCGCAAACCCGGGGCCTCGCCAGTTACTACGATATGCTGGGACAACAGGCGTTCGGCAACTTCCGCACCCTGCTGCAGGGTGTGGCCACCCACCCGATGATGGGACTGTACCTGTCGCACCTACGCAACCAGAAGGAATCGGCCACGCGCACACCCGACGAAAATTTCGCGCGCGAAGTCATGCAGTTATTTACCATCGGCCTGTACCAGCTGAACGCGGATGGTTCATTGAAACTGTCCGGCGGCAAACCCATCGACACCTACACGCGCGACGATGTGAGCGGCCTGGCGAAAGTGTTTACGGGCTGGAGCTGGGCCGGCCCGGACCAGGGCTCGAAGCGTTTTTTTGGCAGCCTGGCCGATCCGGACCGCGACTGGAAACCGATGCAGAACTATGCGGCGTTTCACTCCACCAGCGAAAAACGCTTTCTCGGCGTGAGCGCGGCCGGCGCCGGCGGCGGCGAAGCGGACATGGCACTGGCTCTCGACACCCTGTTCAATCATCCGAACGTTGGCCCGTTCTTTGGCCGCCAGCTGATCCAGCGCCTGGTCACCAGCAATCCCAGCCCGGCCTATGTGGGCCGGGTCGCGGCCGCCTTTGCCAACAATGGTGCGGGCGTGCGCGGCGACATGCAGGCTGTGATCCGCGCCGTGCTGCTGGACCCCGAAGCGCTGGCGCCAGCCGGCAGCACCCTGCGCACGGGAAAACTGCGCGAACCGCTGGTGCGTTTGGGCAACTGGATGCGCGCGTTTAACGCCAAGGATGCTGCTTTGCAATACCGCATCTATTACCTCAGCGATCCGCTGTCGGGACTGGGCCAGAACCCCATGAACGCGCCGTCCGTCTTCAACTACTTCCGTCCCTCCTACGTGCCACCCAATTCCGCGCTGGCGACGGCGGGCCTGATGGCGCCGGAAATGCAGATCACGTCCGAGCCGTCCGTCACCGGTTACCTGAACTTCATGCAGGATGCCATCAGCGGCGGCGTGGCGGAAAGCCGTGCCGTGCGGGCCGACTACTCGGCCGAACTGGCCCTGGCCGAGCAGCCTGCCGCCTTGCTGGAGCGGGTCAACTTGCTGCTGATGTCGGGCCATATGTCGTCCCGGCTGCGCACCAAGATCCTCTCGGCCATCACCAGCATCGCGATTCCCGCCGCCAGCGGCAGCAATGCCGCGCAAGTGACGACGGCGAAAACCAACCGCGTGCACCTGGCCATTTTCCTGGCCATGGCCTCGCCTGAATACCTGGTTCAAAAATAAGGAAGCTGCATGACTATCACCTCCCACTTCTCGCGCCGGCGCTTCCTCGGTTCCATGCTGGGCCTGGCCGGCAGCACGGCTGCGCCATTCGCCCTCAACCTGGCCGCCATGGGCCAGGCAGCGGCCCAGTCGGCCGACGACTACAAGGCTCTCGTGTGCCTGTTCATGGCCGGCGGCAACGATACCTTCAACACGGTGCTGGCCACCGACACGCCATCCTGGAGTGAATACTTGCGGTTACGCAACACGGGCGGCAACGATTCGATCCACCTGCCCGGCGTGGGCGAAACGGGCGGCGTGCTGCCGATCGTGCCCGCCACGGCGCAGGCAGGCCGCAGCTTTGCCCTGCATCCCGCCCTCGCCCCCGTGAAAGACCTGTTCGAAGGCGGCCGCGCCGCTATCGTTGCCAATGTCGGCACCCTGATCCAGCCTGTAACCCTGGCGCAATACAAGGCGGGCAATGTGGCGCTGCCGCCGAAACTGTTTTCGCATAACGACCAGCAATCGACCTGGCAATCGGGCTTGCCGGAAGGCGCCATCGTGGGCTGGGGCGGACGCCTGGGCGACCTGCTCGGCACGGGCAACGGCTATGCCACGTTTACGGCCATCTCGGCCGCGTCGAACGCGCTGTTCCTCAGCGGGCGCCAGGTGCGCCAGTTTCAGGTGGGCAAGGCGGGCGCCGTACCGATCCGCAATATCGGCAGCGGCTATCTGTTCGGCACCACCCAGGGCGAGACCGCCTTGCGCGACATCATCAGCACGGCGGGCGACGACCTGATGGAGCAGGAACACGTGGCGACGGTGCAGCGCGCCATTTCCAGCCAGGGCGTGCTGAGCGGCGCCATGCTGGCGGCCGGCGCGGGCGGCGTGCCCAATCCGCCGCCCTATGTCAACCCGAACACGGGCGTGTCCGGCGTCAACCAGCTGGCCGTGCAATTGCAAACCGTGGCGCGCATCATCGGCGGGCGCGGCGCCCTGGGGGCGAAACGGCAAGTGTTTTATGTGACCTTGGGCAGTTTCGACACGCATGACCGCCAGAAGGAGCTGCATGGCGACCTGATGGCGCGCCTGGCACACGCGCTGGCGTATTTCGACGCCACCCTGGCGGCCCTGCAGGGCGCGGATGTGCGGCGCCAGGTGACGACCTTCACGGCCTCGGACTTCGGCCGCACCTTCAGCAGCAACGGCGACGGCACGGATCACGGCTGGGGCGCGCACCACTTTATCGTGGGCGGCGCCGTGAAAGGGGGCGACATCTACGGCACCGTCCCCGCCACGGGCTTGGGCCATGCGCTGGACGTGGGTTCCGGCGCCCTGCTGCCGACCATCTCCGTCGACCAGTACGGCGCCACCCTGGCCAGGTGGTTCGGCGTGGCCGACAACCAACTGGCCGAGGTGTTCCCGAATATCGGCAACTTCAGCCGGCGCGACCTGGGTTTCATGACAGTCACTTAAGCGTTCACGGCGATGCTCAGGGTGACGACATAGCCCTGCGTGGCGTTGCCCGTCACCGTGGCCATCTGCAAGCTGGTGCCATCGCTGAAAACGTTGTCGCTGGCATAGCTGATCTGCGCCAGGTTGCGCACGCTGGCCGTGTAACCGCTGGCCGCGTAGGCGTCGTTCAAGGTTGCCATCGGGAAGGTGAACTGCGACGTCTTGAGGCGGTTCGAGGCAGAGGCCGCCTTGGCCAGGCTGGGATAGACCTCGATATGCACGTGCGGCATGCGCCCCGCGTAGCAGCCGGGAAAGATGGTCGTGAAGACCAGGTTGCCGGCGCTGTCCGTTTCCTGCACCCCGCGCAGGTAATTTTGCGCCGTCACGCCGCTCGAATACAGCGAATACAAGCCTTCGCGGTCGCAGTGCCATAAATACACGGCGTAGCCGGCCAGGCTGGCGCAGCTGCCGCTGGCGTTGAGCAACTGCAACTTGATAGTGAGCGGCACGCCCGCCGCCACGCCCGTGGCGCCATTAAAACTGGCACGGATATCGCTGCGCACCACGCCCGACTGCTTCAGCACGTTGATGATGCTGCCGCCATGCGTGTTCGTGCCGTCGGCCGGATACGGCCCGCCCGTTTCGTCGGGCATCACCGTGCAGGCGCCCGTGGTGGGCGTCATCACCGTGCCAGTGCCAGTGCCGCTACTCGCGGCGGCACTGCCGGCGTCCGAACCGCCGCCGCAGCTCATCAAAGGCAAGGTGGCGGCCCCGGCCAGCAGCCAGCGCAGGACTTGCCGCCGCTCAGTCGCCTGCCGCATCATTTCGAGGTCGGATGCCAGACCGTGATCATGTAATTCCATACATACTCCAACAAATGGGGCAAGCCCGCCAAGGCGGGGTTCAGGCTGGCGCACAGAAACAGGACGTGCGTGGCCCGTGGCGAAAGCGCCTTCCTGGCAGCCGGAGCGAGCTTGCGTTCCACGCTTCAGGCCGTTGTATTGACCAGGTTGCCGCTGGCGGACAGGCTGGCGCCCGCATTCGCCTCGCCCAGGCTGCCCGACAGCGCCTGCAAGAAACTGCCCAGTTTGCTACTACTGCTGGTGCTGCCCTCATCGCCGCCCAGCGCACTGAGCAGGCTGGCAAAGCTGGACTGCAAGTCCGTCACGCTGCTGTCCGTGCTGGCGTCACTGTCGCTGCCGGACGCGGACAGTTTTTGCAGCAGGCTTTGCAAGTCCGACTCGATATTGCCGGGGCCGCCAGCACTCCCACCGCTCTGCGCATGCAGGCTGCCCATCAGCTGGTGCAGGAAGGCGCCCAGCGCCTGGCCCACTTCGCTGCTGGTGGCGCTGCTGCCGGCGCTGTCCGTAGCGCTGTCGCCATCGCTGGCGTCCACTGACACGCCGATCGATGACAGGGCACTGGTAACGGCGTCGAGAAACGCGCCATCGTCGGGCTTTTGCGGCCGCGTGCCGCCAACGCTGCCGGCACTACTAATACTGCCGCTGCTGCTACTGCCGTTCAGGCGGCTGAGCGCGCTCAGCTGGGCAGCGGCGCTGCTGGAACTCAAGGCACTGATGCTCACGGTTACTCTCCTGTGGCTGATTGAGGACGGCGCGGGCCGGGGCGGCTGTCGCGCCGCTGCTGCACTTGCTTGCGCTGTTCCGGCGTCAGCACGGCCAGCAATTGCTGCTCCAGCCGCGCATGCAGCAAGCTGATCTTTGCCATGGCTTGCGCCGCCGTGTTCGCCAGCGCGCCAGCCTTCGCATCGTCGTAGGCGCTGGACCCGGCCAGCTCGCGCAGCTGCGCATGGGCCTTGAAAACGATCTTTTCCTGTTCCCGCAGCAAGGGCGCCTGGGCGTAGGTGGCGGCGAAAACCTTGTCCTGCTGCGCCTCGCTCAACTCGACGCCATGCAGAAACGGCGGCAAGCCGGGCGGCGGCCCCGGCATGGCGCGCGCTAGCGGGCCGTCCGGCGCAGATTCTTGCTGGGCCAGCGCCAGCAGCGGCATGCTGCAAGCGGACAGCAGCACCAGGGATACGGCAATACTCAGGTGTTTCATCGGGCTTTCCTTTCGTGGCGATCAGCCCTGATTGTCGGCGTCTGGCATGTAAAGCAACGTTAGGGCCGCGTAAAAGCGTGTAAAGGCAGCTGCGCAAATGTCAGCAGGCGTATGTAAAAGCGGGTAAAAGCGACCTGATCCGCCCCTGCTGACTGCTATCATCAGGCGATATTCACCCGAAAAAAGCACAGGCATGAGCAAGGTTTTGTTAATCGATGACGACGTGGAACTGGTCGGCATGTTCCAGGAATACCTGACGCAGGAAGGTTTTGACGCCCGCGCCGTGCATGACGGCGAAAGCGGCGCGGCCGAAGCGCTGACGGGCCTGTACGCCATCGCCGTCCTCGACGTCATGATGCCGCGCATGAATGGCCTGGAAACCCTGCGCCGCATCCGCGCCGGCAGCAACCTGCCCATCCTGATGCTGACGGCACGCGGCGATGACACGGACCGCATCGTCGGCCTGGAGCTGGGTGCCGACGATTACGTGACCAAGCCGTGCACGCCGCGCGAGCTGACGGCGCGCATCCGCGCCATCCTGCGCCGTTCGCAAGCGGCGCCGCACGACAGCTCGGGCCTGGCGCCGCTGGCCGTTGGGCAACTGACGATGTGGCCGGAACAGCGCCGCGTTGCCTGGGCCGGCGCGCACCTGGAGCTGACGAGCACGGAATTCAATCTGCTGGAAGTGCTGGTGCGCCATGCGGGTAAGCCCGTGAGCAAGAATCAATTGTCGGAACTGGGCCTGGGCCGGCCCATGGCGCGCTTCGACCGCAATATCGATGTGCACTTGAGCAGCCTGCGCCGCAAGCTGGGCAGCCTGGCCGACGGCCGTTCCTGCCTGCAGACCGTCTACCGTCTCGGTTACCAGTTGATCAAGGAGTAAGCGTGGGCCGTCTGTTCTGGAAATTTTTTCTGTGCATCATGCTAGCGCAAGTGACGGCCACCATCGGCATCGGCGGTACCTTCTGGCTGAAAAACCGGGCGGCACAGCAGGAGCGGGCCCTCGACATCGATACCAGTCCGCCGGCGCAAATGATCATCGAGGCCGCCAGCGCCACCGTGGAAGCGGGCGGCAGCCAGGCCTTGCAGCAATTCCTGGGCAAGCTCGAACGCATGCGCGTGTTCGCCGTCGATGCCAAGGGGCAAGAACTGATGGGCCGCACAGTGCATCCCGCCATGCTGAACAAGGCCCGCGCCATGCTGGGACAAAGCCAGCAGCATCCCGTCGTGCGCGAGGTCATCGGCAGCGACGGCGTGCGCTACCTGCTGTTCCTGCCTTCGTCCGAACGTTTCCGCAATGCCGAAGCGGGCGCCGCGCGCGACACGCTCAACGCCGTCACTCTGAGCGGCCCGCGCGGCATGGGAGACGGTCCACGGCCCAACGCAGCGGGCGCCCCGCCGCCACGCGGCGACTTCGGCCGCGGCATGCCACCCGGACCGCGCATGGACAGCCCCTACCGCACCTTCATTCCGCTGGCCGCCGCCATCGCCGCCAGCCTGCTGTTCTCGTTCTTGCTGGCCTGGTATTTTGCGCGTCCCATCCGCGACCTGCGGCAAGCATTCGAGGCTGCCTCGCAAGGCGACCTGGCGCCGCGTTTTCAGGCCAGCGGCAAGCGCGGCGATGAATTGACGGACCTGGGCCGTGATTTCGACCGCATGACGGGCCGCTTGCGCAGCCTCATGGATAGCCAGACGCGTTTGCTGCACGATGTGTCGCACGAACTGCGCTCGCCGCTGGCGCGCTTGCAAGCGGCCATCGGCCTGGCGCACCAGCAGCCGGACAAGATGGACGCCTCGCTGCAGCGCATCGAACGCGAAAGCGAACGCATGGATAAGTTGATCGGCGAGCTGCTGACCCTGTCGCGGCTGGAAGCGGGCGCCGGCTCTCCCCTCAGCGAAGACGTCGGCATCGCCGACCTGTTGCACGACATGATGGAAGATGCCCGCTACGAAGCGAAGGCGCGCCAGGTGGGCATCGCCCTGGCGGGCGACGCGGCCATTGCCGACGCCGCTGTCACGGGCCGGCCGGAACTGCTGGCGCGCGCCGTGGAAAACGTGGTGCGCAATGCCATCAAACACAGCCCCGACGGCGGCACGGTGGAAGTGAATTTGTCGCGCCTGCATGACGGCAAGCAGGATCTGCTGCGCATTGCCGTGCTGGACCGCGGCCCCGGCGTGGCCAGCGCCGACCTGACCCGCATTTTTGAACCGTTCTTCCGCGCCAGCCATACCCAGCACAGCACGGACGGCCATGGCCTGGGCCTGGCCATCGCCCAGCACGTCATCAATGCCCATGGCGGCCGCATAGCGGCCAGCTTGCGCAGTGGTGGCGGGCTGTGCGTGGAAATGCTGTTGCCCGTCAAAACGCCAGGCTGACCTTCCGGCGAGCCTGGCGTGTTGACGCGCGGATGTGCTGCTACGCCTGCGTATCGATGATGCTGCCCAGGGTCGACGAGCTTGACTTGGCCGGACTCGTCGCCGTATCTGCGCTGCTGGCCGTCTGAGAAGCTTGCTGCGCCTGCGCGGCGGCCGCCTGTAACTGGGCAATTTGCGCCTGCAAGGCCTGGATTTGCTGTGCCAACTGCTGTTGCAGCTTTTGCGATGCCTCCGTCTGCTCGCCCTTTTGCGATTCCGTCAATTCTTTTTGCGCCGCCGTGATCTGCTTTTGCAGCGCCGCGATCTGCGAACTGCTGCCCGAACTGGCGCTACTGGCCGCGCTGACTGCGCCGCCTGAACCGATTGCCGCTACCATACTGCCTCCTCAGTGTTTCAATACCAAGGTTAACGGCAAGCATGGGGCGCGGATGTAGGGCGGCAGGTGTAAAGGCAGGTAAAGACGGCTGGCGCCCCACCCTTCAGAATAATCAGGTCTTCGGCAAGGTCACGCCAACCTGGCCCTGGTATTTGCCGCCGCGGTCCTTGTACGACGTTTCGCACACTTCATCGGATTCGAAGAACAGCACTTGCGCCACGCCTTCGTTGGCGTAGATTTTCGCCGGCAACGGCGTCGTATTCGAAAATTCCAGCGTCACGAAACCTTCCCATTCCGGTTCGAACGGGGTGACGTTGACGATGATGCCGCAGCGCGCATAGGTGCTCTTGCCCAGGCAAATCGTCAATACGTTGCGGGGAATGCGGAAATACTCGACCGTACGGGCCAGCGCGAACGAGTTCGGCGGGATGATGCAATAGCCCTTGCCCGACACATCGACGAAGTTGTTTGCGTCAAAATCCTTCGGGTCGACGATGGTGGTGTTGATGTTGGTAAACAGCTTGAACTCGTCGGCGCAGCGGATGTCATAGCCATAGCTGGAGGTACCATAGGAAACGATGCGGTTGCCGTCGCGTTCCTTGACCTGGCCCGGTTCGAACGGCTCGATCATGCCCGTTGATTCGGCCATGCGGCGTATCCATTTATCGCTTTTAATCGTCATCGCAGGGGTATCTTTCTAGAATATCGGAATGGCGGGGGCCGCACGCCTGCTGCAGGCACGGCCCGAATGGCAGGATTTTACGCGAAAATCCGCCACTGTTGGCCCTTGCAAGATGAAAATCGTTGGTCTCAGGCTACTGTTTCGCCAGCAAGGAAGTGATCATCTCGCGCACGACTTGCGCCGTCAGTTCCGGGTTTTCCATGGGAAACAGATGGCCGCCCGGCACCTGGCGGAAAAACTTGCCGACCAGCTTGCGCGTGGCCTTCAAGCCCGCCTGGCGGCATTCCACCGATTCCGTGCCGCCGATAAAGCCGATGGGCACCTGCAAACCATCCTTGACGAGGCCGCCGATGTGATGCGGCAAGCTGCGGTAGACATCTGTTTCCACTTCGCGCGTAAAGCGCAGCTGCACCCCGTCCGGATGGGGAACCAGGCCGCTGTCGATGTAGTCGCGCAACACCTGCGGCGCCCAGATGGCGAACATGTCCTTGGCGGCAAAGTGGGCATACGCGGCTTGCGCATCGGGCCACTGCTTGCGCCGCTTGGCGGAAAAGCGCGACGGCGAAAACCGCTCGCCCAGCGCCGTATTGCGCGCCAGGCGCACCAGCAAGGCGCGCCAGCCCGCCACCACGGGCGAATCGAGCAAGACCACGCAGCGCACCAGGTCGGGCCGCTGCTTGGCCACCATCACGCTGAGCATGCCGCCCAGCGAATGGCCGACGAGGATCACGGGCGCGCTGTAGCGGCGTTCCAGGTCATCGATATACTCGCGCACCAGCTCGGGCCAGCCCGTGCTGACGGGATAATCCGGGTCGTGCGCATGCATGTCGAGCGCCTGCACGCTGTAGTGCTGGCCCAGCAGGCCGAACAGCTTGCGGTAGGTGCCTGCTGGATAGCTGTTGGCATGGGCAAAGTGCAGTTGCGGGAGTGTCATCGTGGGATGGTGCCGGTGAATGCGATAGGCAATTGTAATGGCATGCCGGCAAGCCGTATCAGAGGAAGACCTCTAATTGCCCCCGCGCCTGGGCCATGCCCGGCACGAACGAGGCCAGCACCGCGCCCAGCTCGGCGCTTGATTCCACCACGCAAAAGGCGTCGTCAAATGCGTGGTGACGGTTCATGTGGTTGCGCACGATGATGCATTCCAGCCCGGCGGCCCTGGCGGCGCGCAAGCCGCGCGGCGAATCTTCCACCGCCACGCACTGGGCGGCGGCCAGGCCCAGGCGCTGCAAGCCCAGCTGATAGCCGTCGGGGGCAGGCTTGCTTTCGCCATACATTTCACGCGTCAGCACGAAGTCGAAGTGTGGCAACATGCCCGTGGCCGCATGGCTGATCTGGAAATGCTGTGCGTAGGAGCTGGTGACCACGCCCATGGCCACATGCGGGCGCAGCGCCGCCAGCACTTGCCCGATGCCGGGCATGGCCAGCTGGCGCGCCTGGCGCAAGCGTTGCGCAAACAGCACGGTGCGCTCGGCCCGCAGGCGCTCGACCAGCTCGATGGCGTGGCCCTGTCCCAGCAGCACATGCCAGGCGCCGTAGTTATTGTCCAGGAACCAGTCAAAGAATTGCTTGGGCGTCAAATCTATGCCGTAGGGCAAGAGCAAGTCGCGGTTGCTTTCGTAAAACAGCTGCTCGGTGTTGACCAGCACGCCATCGTTGTCCCACAGCACGCCCTGGATGGTTTTCATGGCTTGTCGTCGTTTAAGAACTTACTTGAAGAAAATGTCGTAGGACAACTTGACGATCAGCAGCACCAGCAGCACGAGGAAGAGGATGCGCACGAAGGCGGCGCCGCGGCGCACGGCGATCCAGGTACCCGTCAGGGCGCCCAGGATATTGCACACGGCCATCGGTGCGGCCACCGCGTACACCACGTGGCCGGCAGGAATGAAAAAGGCCAGCGCGGCCACGTTGGTGGCGATATTCACCAGTTTCGAGCAGGCCGATGCGAGGATGAAATCGAAGCCGAAGACGCGGATGAACAGGAAAATCAAAAAGCTGCCCGTGCCTGGACCGAACAGGCCGTCATAAAAGCCGATGGCGCCGCCGATGACGATGGCCAGGATGCGTTCACGCGGGCCGATGGGGCGCGCTTCGCGCGTCGTGCCGAAATCCTTCTTGATGAAGGTGTAGATGGCCATGATGATGATCAACACCAGCACCATCGGGCGCACCACCTGCTGCGGTACATACGATACGGCGGCCGCGCCGATGAAGGACATGACAAAGGCGCTGGCCACGGCGGGCAGCACCAGCAGCCAGGGAATGTGCACCTTGCCGACGAACGAGCGGGCGGCAAACGTGGTGCCGCAGGCCGACGCCAGTTTATTCGTGCCCAGCAAGGAGGTCGAGGCCATGTTCGGCATCAGGTTGAACAGGGCCGGCAGCTGTATCAGCCCGCCCCCGCCCACGGCGGCATCGATCAGGCCAGCAAAGAAGGCAAATAAACACAGCAGTGAGATGGTCAGCATGATAGGCAATGAGGAATGGGCGACAGCGGCAGTATAGGCGCCGTGGATTTTTCCGGATGCAACTTCAAATTGCGGAAAACGCAATCAGGCGTAACGCTTGACGGAATGCGCCCCATACGGTCTACTGGCCTCTTTTGCCGGGAGTCACCGATGTCGATGAAACTGATGTGGGAGATCCGCGCCTTCTGCACCGTGGTCGAAAAACGCAGCTTCATCCACGCGGCGCGCATGCTGGGACGCTCGCCGTCGGCCGTCACGCGGGCCATCCAGTTCCTCGAAGACGCCATCGGCGCCGAGCTGATCCTGCGCACGCAAAAGCAGTTCACCCTGACGACGGCCGGCGAGACGTATTACGCGTCGGCCAAGCACTTGCTGGAAACGCAGGCCGAGGCGGAAGACCAATTGGCGGAATTGAGCAACTCGCCGCAAGGCTGGGTGCGCCTCTCGGCGCCGGAAATCCTGTCGCTGGGTTTCTTGCCGAAGGTGGTGGCGCAATTTTCGCGCGACTACCCGAATGTGTCCGTGGACATCCATTTCTCGGACAAATCGATCGACCCCATCCAGGAAAAGCTCGACTTCGCCATCCGCGGCGCCTTCCCCCAGTCCAGCGAGCTGATCGGCTATCCCCTGTGGAATTACCGCCGCTACATGTACGCCTCGCCCGACTATATAGCCCGCATGGGCGCGCCGGACGAACCGGAAGAGCTGGCCGGCCACGACATCATCATGCACTCGGCTCCGCGCATCCTGCGCGACTGGCATTTCGTTTCCACCGAGCGCAACGTGCGCTACCAAGTGCAACCGCGCTTCCGCTTCACTTCCGGCATCGCCACCTTCCAGGCGGCCCTGGAAGGCGCCGGCATCGTGCGCCTGGCCAGCTGGCTGGCCGAACCGGCCGTGGCTGCAGGAACGCTACGCCGCGTCTGCACGGCGTACCGGCTCACCTCATCGAAGGAGCTCGATCCCAGCATCCATGCCGTGTATGGGACGTCGAGGATGGCCAAGGGGGCAAGGCTGTTTCTGGAATATGTAAAGAAAATGGGGCTGGAGATACCGGATGAACGGATGAATTGATATTCAGTTTTAAAACATGTGTGTGAAATACCTTTCCTGTCCCATATTTTATTTCCCCATGTTCGCCTGCGGATAGAAATAGTCTCCTTGCGCCACTTTCACCTTAGGGCAATCCTTGATGCGTCATGAAATGCATGCACGACATACGCAGCGGCCAAGGCGCCGAAAAACGCTTGTATGAAATTCTGTAATTTGTTAGGATAAAACGTCAAAAAAATATTGGATATTACATCATCAATGAAAACACAAATACCGGACGTTATCGACGCAATGATATCTCAGGCCACATCACCTCAAAAAGATGACTACCTGAACAGTATTTTATATGGAATGTGCAAGAAATCACCAGAGCATACTGATATCGGCGTTATCTATGCAAAACTATCCATTATTGGACGTACCTATGCCGCGGCACTGGAAAGAACGTCAAAAAAAGAAAAGAAAAGCAATGCAATATTCTCGATGGCCATTTCGAAAATAATTAAAGATGGCGAACTTGACGCTCTCATAAATAAGGCCAGGATGGTAAAACTACCAACCTCGCTGGAATTCTCCAACGCCGATCTGGAGGCCATTTCGAAAATATTGGCTCCACACGCCTATCTTTCTCGCGTACTCAGCCAAGCCGCAGAGATAGGAAAAGTCTCGCTTTCATCAAAATACCTGCACTTCCACCTACCCGACCTTTACCCTATATACGATAAATATTCACGAAAAAATATAAGCAAATTCACCTCAGGCATAGGCAATAAACTTAAATATGAGAATTGCGACGAAAGTTATGCCAAGTTTTTTATCAGATGTCTTTTATTAAAAAATTCACTGATGAAAAACCATCAGAAAAAATTGAGCATGCGACAAATAGACAATTTACTTTTAGGAAAAAACCCCACCTTTTGACAAGGATAAGTACAACAACCCTGTGTACACCAGATCGGGCACAGGGCTGACTTATAAACGATTGAAGGTCTTGCAAGCTATAACTTCAATCCTGCCCCACCTCACATACCGTGCCAGTAACGCGGCCGGCTGGCGCGATAATGCGTTACATCAATATTGCCCCCAAACTCCAGCACCACCGCCCCTTCCACATCCGTGCGCAGCCGCGTAATCCCCATGTCACCATAGCGCGCATACACCTGCGCCTTCGGATGTTTATAGCGATTGCGGTGCCCGACCTGGAAGATCGCCAGACCGGGTTGGACGGCGTTCAAGAATGCCTGTGTCGACGAGGTGCCGCTGCCGTGGTGCGGTGCCAGCAGCACGTCGGCGGCCAGATCGCCGTCCGCCGAGCGCGCCAGCAATTGCGCTTCCTGCGCCGCTTCAATATCGCCGGCCAGCAAGATCGCATGCTTGCCTGCCGTGATTTTCACGGTGCAGCTGCGGGCGTTCGGTTTCAGGGAAATATCCGTGTGGCTGGCGGGCAACGGGTGCAGCATGGCGAAGTGCACGCCTTCCCAGCTCCAGCGCTGGCCAGCCATGCAGTGCAGATAAGGACGCCGGGCTTGCCGCCGGGCATCGATGGCCGGGTGGCCGTCGAACAGCGACGAGGCCAGCCAGCCTACGTCTATGTTTTCCAGCAAGGATACGGCGCCGCCCGCGTGATCGAGGTCGCTGTGGGAAATGATCACGCCGTCGAGCTTGCTGATGCCGCGCGCACGCAAATACGGCACGATGACCCGGCTGGCGCCATCGGAGTCGAGGCTGTAGGCGGGTCCCGTGTCGTACAGCAGGCGGTGAGCGTGCGTTTCCACCAGCACGGCCATGCCTTGGCCCACGTCAAAGGCCGTGACCCACATCTGGCCAGGTGGCGGGCTGGACGGCAAGGCCGTCAGCAGCGGCAGCCAGCCCAGCATGCCCGCCCAGCGATGCGGCCAGCCGCGTGGCGCCAGCAGCCATGCCGTGCCAAACAATGCCCAGCAAAAACTCCAGATTGGCGGCGCGGGCGCCGTCCACACGGCAAAGCGGCGCGCCCCCAGCCATTCCAGCACCTGCGCCAGCATCTGCACGATGGCGTGTGCCAGCAGCAATAGCCAGTCACACAGGGGCGCCGGCAGCAGGCTGCCCGCCAGCGACAAGGGCGTGACGAGCAGGCTGATGATGGGGATGGCCAGCGCATTGGCCACGGGGCTGACCAGCGAGACTTGCGAGAACAGCAGCATCGTCAAGGGTACCAGTCCCACCGTCACCACATACTGCGTGTGGGCGCCCAGCGCCACGGCCGCGCGCAAGCGGCGCCAGCGGCCGGCGCTCTGCGGCAAGGGCGCCGTGGTACGGCCCGCCGTCGCGTACAGCATGCTGGCGACGGCGCCGAACGACAGCCAGAAGCCGGGCCACAGCACGGCCCACGGGTCGAGCAGCACCACCACGCCCAGCGCCAGGCACAGCACGTGGACTACGCTGGTGATGCGTCCCAGCCACAGGGCCAGCGCCACTACCAGCAACATATACAAGGTGCGCTGCGCGGGAACGCCAAAACCGGCCAGCAGCACATACGCAAATGCCGCCAGCGCGCCGGCCAGGGCCGCCACTTTTTGCGCCGGCAGCAGCAAAGGCAGTTGCCGCTCCGTAAAAAACGAGCGCCGCCACAGCGCACCCGCGCCCAGGGCGAACAGGCCCGCGATCATCGTAATGTGTAAACCCGAGATGGAGATCAAATGGCTCACGCCCGTGCGGTTGAACACTTGCCAGTCCGACTGGGGGATGGCGCGCTGGTCGCCCACCACCAGCGCCACGATCACGCCCGCATACTGTTTTCCGTCCAGGCTGCGCAAGATGCGCGCGCGCAACGCCGCGCGGCTGGCCTCCACCACGTTGCCGAAGCCGGGCACAAAGGCTGCCAGGCGCACGTTCGGCGTATCGGCGCGCGGCTGCGGCCGCACGTAGCCCGTGGCGCGCACGCCCTGCTCCAGCAGCCACGCCTCGTAATCGAAACCCATGGGATTCGCGTTGCCATGTGGACGCTGCAGCCGCACCGTCAAACGCCAGCGCTCGCCCGGCTGCACGTCGCCCACCTCGTTCGTCACGGCATCGCGAAAACCCGCGTACCAGGACAGGGCGATCAGCGGCGGCACCTGCGCGCCAACCGCCTTTTCCACGGCAAAATTGAAGCGCACGCCCTGCTCGAAACGGTACGGCAGGCTGGCGATGGTCCCCGTAACGATGATGTCCTGCCCTTCATCGGCCAGCACCAGCCGCGGTGCCATGGCGGCCTGGGCCAGCCAGGCGGCCCAGAAAAAGCCCAGGGCGGCGCCATAGCATAAGCTGGCGACGCCACCCAAGGCCCACCGCCGCAGGTACATCAACAACGCATATGCCAGCGCGACAACCAACATGCACAACAGTACCCTACCTGCAGCGGCGGGTAGTTCCGCCTGCATTTGCAGCAGGGCCGCACCGCTTGCAAAACCAAGGATGCCCATACGCATGATGCGGCCTTGCGTTCAAATACTGACAGGAAGAAGTGGGCGCTGCCTGTGGAAGAATAGACTGTCCACCCATTGCCCAGGAACAGAAACTCACTTGTTTGATATCCATCAATCTCAAGCGATTTACTCTGACAATCAGCCTCAATTTTATTGCATGCAGGAGTCTTCCGCGTACGATGATCGGTGCCGCCCCTTACCATTTACAAGGAAAATCACCATGTACGAAAGCCACTATACGCATCACTTTTTCCGTCTGTGGGGTGCCAGGGAAGGCGCCGATGGTCTCCGTCCGGACACTGTGTTGCTGGGCAATAGCCAGAATGACTTCGATGCCAAACTCGGTGATCTAGCGGGAAAAGTCGGGCTTCGCTACTTTCTGGTGGAATTCAAGCTCGAGCGCGCCGGCATCGCGCAGGAAGCAAGCGTGACCGGCAAACCGCACCGGCACGCGCTGTATCAGCATCTGCGCAATGACAGCAGCTGTCAGCAAATGGCCAACGTGGGCCATTTCGCCGCCTATCCTGAAGATGCCGTGCTGGCATTTGAACCTTACGCGCATGCCGTCGCGCCCCGGCAGTCACGCAAGGACATCGTCGACGGCATCATGCTCCAGGACAGGCCCTGGCATGCGCTGGATTATTCCCGCAGTCCCATCTCCTTCGATGCTTTCTACGATTTACTGAATGCGCAAGACAATACCCCCAGCCAGATGCACCCTGACTACTACGGCGACGGCATCGGCCTGCCGCGGAAAAAGTTCGAAGAGTATATCGCCTGCATGTACCAGCACCTGGAGCAGGTCGTGGACGACGACGGCGCCATACTGCTGGGCGTGACACACCCCGGCAATGGCGCCTTCATTTACTTCCGGGGCACCGTGCCACAGCTCATCGCCAGGCTGCACTCGGCATTCAACACCCTGGGCGCGAACATTCCGCCGCGCGCCGCGCCTCCCGCCCAACCACGCGGCACGCCTTGATCGCCACTTTTTCATCGTCCTCCATGTCTTCCTTGCGACCCGACCGTGCGACGCCACGGCTTGGCCGCAAGGCGCCACAGTCAGCGCAATTGCCACGCGGTATAATCGGCCTCGCTTACTTCAATACCCAGGCACGACATGACTTCCTCCGCACTTCCTCCCGACACTTCCAGCGACATTTCCGACAGCACCGAAGACAATAACGACGCCACCCTGGTCGCGGAACTGGGGGAACTGGCCGAGCATATCCGCCTGGTCAAGATGGAAGGCCGCGTCTTCGTGCGCTTTTCCGGCACGGTCAAGGCCGGGCATCTGCTGGTGCCGTATGCGCTGGTGCCAGCGCAGGGCGTGCTGGCGCGGCCCGCCAAGTGGCGCAAGATGGACCGCGAGGCCAAGCTGGCCCTGGTGCGCGAACGGGCCAGCGCGGCCGTCTTCGAAGAGCTGCGCCAGCATGTGATGGATTTCGTCGCCGATATTGCGGGCTTGAGCGAGGATGTGGATACGGACCCGATGGTCTTCCTGCACACCTTGGCCGACATGCAGACGTCGGAGCCGGCCGGCATGGTGTTCGACCGCATCCGCCAGCGTTTTAATCACGCCATCGAGCGCCAGCAGGAAGAACAGCACGCGGCGCGCACGCGCCAGAGCATCAACCTGGCCGAGTATCCCGCCACGTTCGAGATGGCGCGCCGCCTGCCGCGCCGCTTCATCGCCCTGCTCGGGCCCACCAATTCCGGCAAGACGCACCGCGCCATGGAAGCGCTGGTGAAAGCAAAGAGCGGCATCTACCTGGCGCCATTGCGCTTGCTGGCCCTGGAAAATTACGAGCGCCTGCTGGAAGCCGCGCCGCACGGCAAACCCTTGGCCGTGAGCCTGATCACGGGCGAGGAGCGCCGCGTCGTCGACGGCGCCACGCACGTGGCCAGCACGGTGGAAATGCTGGACACAAAAACGGTCGTCGAAGTGGCTGTCATCGATGAAATTCAGATGCTGGCCGACCCGGACCGGGGCGCCGCATGGACGGCGGCCGTCTGCGGCGCACCGGCCCACACCGTGTACCTGGTGGGCGCGCCGGAAGCGCGGCGCGCCATCGAAGCGCTGGCCGAGCGCCTGGACTGCCCACTGGAAGTGCACGTCCTGAAACGCATGGCGCCCCTGTCGATGGAGCCGAGCGCCGTGCGCAAGGTGCGCAACCTGCGCCGCGGCGACGCCGTCATCGCCTTTTCGCGCCGCGAAGTGCTGATGTGGCGCGACATGATCACGGAAACGGGATTGTCGGTGGCGACTGTGTACGGCAACCTGTCGCCCGAAGTGCGGCGCGCGCAGGCGCAGCGCTTCCGCGACGGCACGGCCGATATCGTCGTCGGCACGGACGCGCTGGCGATGGGCCTGAACATGCCGATCGCGCGCATCGTCATGACCACCTGCGTCAAATACAATGGCCGCGAAGAGGAAGAGATTTCGGCCGCGCTGGCGCGCCAGATCGCCGGGCGCGCTGGCCGCTATGGCGTGCATGAAGAGGGACTCGTGGCCGGCTACGACAACGAGACGCATGAAGTGATGCGCGCCCTGCTCAAGGAAAAACTGCACCCGCTGAACACCAGCGGCTTTGCCGTGGCGCCCTCGCTTGAGCATTTGCACCGCATTTCGTCGGTGACGGGCGAGCTGTCGCTGTCAAAGCTGCTGCGCCGCTTCATCCACAACATCGACGTACCGGACGGCTTCTTCTTCCCGCGCATCACGCAAGACCAGCAAGATCGTGCCATCTGGCTCGACACATTACCCCTGTCCGTGGCCGACAAGTTCACCCTGTCGCTGGTGCCGATATCGAGCAAGGTGCCGTCCTTGCAGACGGCGTGGGAACACTGGTCGAAGAATCTGTCGCAGGGAAAAACCAGCACCTTGCGCCAGCATGCGTATGGCGGTGGCACGCAAAATCTGCAGCAGGTGGAAGACACTTGCCGCTACTACTCGGCGTATGCCTGGCTCAGCTACCGCCTGCCAGAATTCTTCCCCGATATCACCGTGGCGCAAAACCTGTCGCGCGATGCGTCGGAGCGGGTCGACTCCATCCTGCGCGCGCACAATGCGGCTTCGCGCGGACGTGCCAGCAAAAAGTTCAAATAGGCGTCAACGGATTTCCCAGAACCACACTTCCGCGCAATCCCAGTAGCACTCGGAACCGCACACCTTCACGCCGATGGATGGCAACAGGATGTCGATATGCCCGCCCGCGCCACCCAGGTAACCGGGAATGCGGAAGAAGGCGACCAGGCCCTTGCGCTGGCCGATGCCGGCAATCGCCGCATCGCGCCTGAATTTTTCGGGCTGGCCAAACATCGAGGGGCTGGCCAGCATATGCGCCAGCTTGGCCTGTCCCGGTTCGATCAGCGCGCCCTTGAACGGCCCCTTGCGAATCGCCATGCGGCCCTTGACCTTGACGCCGGCCTTGATCAGCGCCAGGCTGACGCGGATGGCGCAGGTATTGGCAAAGCTGTCCTTGCCGATCAAGTCTTCCCAGCCGATTTCGCCAAACAGGGCCGCCTGGTCGACGGCCGCCACGCTCGAGTAATTTTCACGCAGCTTGATGAATGCAGGTTTCACGTCAGCCTCCTGGTGGTGGGGTGGAACAGGGAAAACGCCGCGCCAGGATGGCGATGATCAGGAGGGATGCATCGCCCAGACGGGCGCGCGCGGGCAGCTTTTTCAGTTCGGCGACGATGTGCGCGTCGATTTCCACCGTTTTCAGCCGACCCGTATCGCACCACAAACGGCCCTGCGCAGCATCGGCCACACCGGCCAGGTAGCCTTTGGCGTAGCGCTGATCGAGCAGGAAGACAGCATCGGCCATCGCTCCCTTGGCCGGCCCTTGCTGGTAATACGCGATCAGCCGGTCGGCGCTCAGGCGCGGCGCCGGAGCATAGGCGGCGCCCTGCCCTTGTACGCTGGGCAGGCACAAACTCAATACAATGAAAAGGAAGGGGACATGCATGGCCAGCCATGGTCAGTGAGGGAGGTCTGGCTGATTGTAGAACAATGCGCCAGCCCCGCACTGAGCGAGGTCAAGCGTAGGTCGGGTAGGTCGGGTTAGGCCAAAGGCCGTAACCCGACAACACCAATAAAGCCAACAATGATGTCGGATTACGCGCGGCGTTGCCCCGCAAATCCGACCTACACGTACAAAACCCGTGAAAGTTACGGTTTGCCCGGCGCCGCATAATACAGCTTCAGCACCAGCCCATTATGGTCGTCGGCCATATAGATATCGCCATCCTGACCCTGCTTCACATCGACGGGCGCGCCCCTGCCCTGCTTGCCCTTGCGTTCCCAGTTGCCGATCAGCTCGACGGACTTGCCCAGCGGCGCACCAACCTTGTCGGGCAGCAGCGCCACCAGGCGGTGGCCGTTGCTGCGGTAGCCATGGTAGCCGATGATCAGGCTATTCTTGTACAGCTCGGGGAAACGGCTGGCCGTGTAGAACGTCATGCCCAGCGGCGCGGCATGGCCGGGCAGCAGGCGCTGCGGCGCCGCGTATTGCGCGGCGCAAGCCGTCTTCGGATATTCCGGACTGGCGACGTTGTCGTCGTAGCAGTACGGCCAGCCGTAATGCCGGTCGGCCTTGATCAGGTTCAGCTCTTCGTGCGGCAGGTTTTCGTCGCTTTTCAACTTCGGCATGGCGGCCTGGATGGCGTCGCGCGCATTTTCCGCCTGCCACAGCTCGCCCGTGGCCGGGTGAAAAGCCAGCGCCATCGAGTTACGCAAGCCGCGCGCATGCGTGCGCCAGCCCGTCACCGTGCCGGCTGGCCAGGCCATCTTGTATTCGCGGATGGCGCCCAGCGCTTCCGGTCCCTCCGCCGAGGCGCATGGTTTGCTCGCATCGGGCGCCTTGCCATCGTTCTCGCAGTGGTCGGTGCTCGAGCCCACGTTCACATACAGGTCGCCCTTGGGGCTGAAACGCATGGTCGTCAGCAGGTGCAAACCGAGGCCCGGCAGGCGCGGCGTCTTTGCCGTGCCGCCGATGATATCGGTGAGGGCGCGGGCGGGATCGCGCAGATCGAAGCGGAAAATGCGCCCCACTTCGCCCACGTAGACCATGCCGTCCGGTCCCTGCACGATGCCGTTCGGGCGATCCAGCTTGTCGAGCAGCAGCTTGCGCTCGTAACCGGCACCAGCCCCCTTGCGCTGCAACAACCACAATTTACCCTGCTTCGGCGCCCATCCCGCCATGTCCGTGACGAGGATGTCGCCATTCGTCAGCGGCAGCACGCCACGCGGGAATTTCAAACCGTCGGCCAGCACGGCCACGCAAAAGCCGGCCGGCGTAGTGACGTCGAGACGCGGCATGCCGTCGCACTGGGCGCCGGGCGCCGCCAGGGCGGGACCGAAGGCACCGGACAGGCAGGCGGCCAGGATGATCTTCTTGTTCATGAGGGTATTTCCATCAAGGGTAATCGGGGCAGCACGGCGCGCGCGTTGGCGCTGGTGGCAACGGCCACGTCGGCCAATGCCAGGCCGCGCAATTCGGCCAGCACGGCGCCGATGCGTGGCAATTCTTCGGGACTGTTGCGGCCCGGGTGGACCCAGCTGGGGGAAATATCGGGCGCATCCGTCTCCAGCACGATGGCATCGAGCGGCAAGTCCGTGGCCATGCGGCGTATCTGCAACGCGCGGGTAAACGTCATGGCGCCGCCGAAACCGAGCTTGAAACCCAGGTCGATATAACCCTGCGCCTGCTGGAAGCTGCCGTTGAACGCATGCGCGATGCCGCCGTTCGGGCGAATCTGGCGCGCGTGCTTGAGGACGATGTCCTGCGAGCGGCGCACGTGGGTCAGCACGGGCAAATCGAAGTCGCGGGCGATCTTCAACTGCTCGCGCAAAAAATGCTCCTGCCTGGCGCGCATGGCCGGTTCGCACAGCATGGGGATAAAGAAATCGAGGCCGATCTCGCCGATGGCGACGAAGCGCGGGTCGGCCATGGCAGCTTGTACGGCCACGCGCAGGGCAATCAGATCGTCCTCGGTGGCGTGCGGCACGTAGATCGGGTGGATGCCCAGCGCATAGCAGGCGTTGGGCGCCGCTGCCGCCATGTCGCGCACGATGCTGAAATTGGCCCGTTCGATGGCGGGAATGACGATCATGCCCACACCCTGCTGCTGCGCGCGCGCCGCCACCTGCAGCGATTCGTTGCCGAATTCGTGGGCGTCGAGGTGGCAGTGCGTGTCGATCCACATGGCGGACTCCTGGTATTGCTCAGTATCAATAAGGCTGCAGCCCTTCGTCCGTCAGGCGCAGCACGCGGTCGCAGCGCTTGGCCAGTTCGATATCGTGCGTGACGATGACGAAGGCCGTGCCCAGGGTGCGCGACAATTCCAGCATCAGGTCGAAAATCTGTTCTGCCGTGGCGTGATCGAGGTTGCCCGTCGGTTCATCGGCCAGCACGCAGGCCGGCTGCGTGACGAGGGCACGCGCCAGGGCCACGCGCTGGCGCTCACCGCCCGACAATTCGCCCGGCGTGTGCGTGACGCGCTTGGCCAGGTTCACGCGCGTGAGGATCTGCTGCGCCAGCTCGGTGGCCGGTGCGCGCTTCATGCGCCGTATCATCAGCGGCATGGCGACGTTGTCGAGCGCGGAAAACTCGGGCAGCAAGTGGTGGAACTGGTAGACGAAGCCCAGCGAGGCGTTGCGCAAGTCGCCGCGCGCCTTTTCACTGAGCGTGGCGAAATCCTTGCCCAGCAGGGTCACCTTGCCGCTGGTGGGCGTATCGAGGCCGCCCAGCAGGTGCAGCAGGGTCGACTTGCCGGAGCCGGAGGCGCCGACGATGGCGACCCGCTCGCCGCGGTGGACGTCGATGTCGATGCCGGCCAGCACCTGCACCTTGTAGCTGCCCTGCGTAAAAGTCTTGCCCAGACCGCGGCAGGACAGGACGGCGGAATCGGCGGAAGCGCCGTTGGAGGCAGGTTTGTTCAGATCGGTCATGGTAGTCGTCAGTGGTTTATTCATAGCGCAGGGCTTCCGCAGGTTTGACGCGGGCAGCCCACCAGCTTGGGTACAGGGTCGCCAAAAAGGCGAGGATCACGGCCAGCACGCCGATCTTGCTGACGTCGGGCCAGCGCAGGTCGGACGGCACGGTGCTGATGAAGTAAATATCCTTGGAGAGGAACTGCACGCCCAGCAGGTGCTCGATGAAGGGCACGATGACGTCGATGTTCATGGCCACCAGCACGCCGCCGCCCACGCCCAGAAGCGTGCCCAGGATGCCCACCAGCGCGCCCTGGATCATGAAGATCTTCATGATGGAGCGGGGCGAGGCGCCCAGCGTGCGCAAAATGGCGATATCGGCCTGCTTGTCCGTCACCGTCATCACCAGGGTCGACACCAGGTTGAACGCGGCCACGGCGATGATCAGGGTCAGAATGATGAACATCATGCGCTTTTCCGTCTGCACGGCGGCGAACCAGTTGGCGTTCAGCTTGGACCAGTCGCGCAGCCACAGGTCGCCGGGCATGGATTTTTTCAACTCGGCTGCCACTTGCGGCGCCTGGTTCATGTCGGCCAGGCGCAAACGCAGGCCGGACGGGCCGTCGAGGCGCAGCAAGCGCTGGCCGTCTTCGATATTGATGAAGGCCAGGCCGGCGTCGAATTCATTGTGGCCCGCCTGGAAGATGCCGCTGACAGTAAAGCTGCGCATGCGCGGCAGCACGCCGGCCGGCGTGACCTGGCCCTGCGCCAGCATCAACGTCACTTTTTCACCGAGGTTGACGCGCAAGGCGCGCGCCAGCTCGATGCCCAGCACGATATTGAAGGTGCCCGGCTGCAGGGCCTTGAAGCTGCCCATGCGCGTCTGGCCGGCCACGTCGGACACGTTCGGCTCTTCCTCGGGCAGCACGCCGCGCACGATGGCGGGGCGCAGCGCATCGTCGCGCAGCAGCATGCCCTGCGTTTCCACAAACGGCGCGGCGCCCTTCACGGCCGGATTTTTAAAGGCCTGCGCCGCTTCGGCGCGCCAGTCCGGCATGCTGCCACTGTTGTCGAACACTTCCACGTGGGCCAGCACGGACAGCATGCGGTCCGTCACTTCCTTCTGGAAGCCGTTCATCACGGACAGCACGACGATCAGCGCCGCCACGCCCAGGCCGATGCCGGCCATGGAAATGAGGGAAATAAAGGAGATAAAACTGTTGCGGCCACTGCGCTTGCCGGCCCGCGTGTAGCGCAAGCCGACCAGCCATTCGAAGGGAAGATTTTTTAACATGCTTGTGATGTGATTGATTCTTGTGTAAGCGACATGCCACCGTGCTGACCCAACGGCGAAGTGCCGGGGTCGGACCCTGAGGGTCCGACCCCAGGTTTTGCTTCAGGGTTAACTTTGTTATTCATACCGCAGCGCCTCGGCCGGCTTGACTCTGGCGGCGCGCCAGCTGGGGTAAATCGTCGCCACCAGCGCCAGGCCAAAAGCGATCAGGCCGATCTGCGCCACGTCCAGCCAGTGCACGTCCGACGGCACGGCGCTGATCTGGTAGATTTCCTTGGAGATGAAGTGCAGGCCGAAAATGCCTTCGATGAAGGGCACGATGACGCCCACGTTCAGCGCCAGCACGACGCCGCCGATCACGCCCAGCGCACTGCCCAGCAAGCCGACCAGCGCGCCCTGAATCATGAAAATCTTCATGATGGAGAACGGCGAGGCGCCCAGCGTGCGCAAAATGGCGATGTCGGCCTGCTTGTCGGTGACCGACATCACCAGGGTCGAGACGAGGTTGAACGCGGCCACGGCGATGATCATGCTGAGGATGATGAACATCATGTTCTTCTGGCTTTGCACCAGCGCATACCAGCTGGCACTGGCGCGCGACCAGTCGCGCATCCACAGCTGGCCCGGCATCGACGCTTTGAGTTCGCGCGCCACCTGCGGCGCCTGGTTCATGTCATGCAGACGCAAACGCAGGCCGGACGGGCCGTCGAGCTGCAGCAGCTGCTGCGCATCAGCCATGTTGACGAAGGCCAGGCTGCCGTCAAGTTCATTGTGGCCTGCCTCGAAGATGCCCGCGACCTTGAGCGCGCGCATGCGCGGCATGACGATGCCAGTGGCCGGGTCGCCCGCCCTCGGCTCGCGCTCCAGCATCAGGGTCACGTTCTGCCCCACTTTCACATCGAGCGCCTTGGCCAGGTCGATGCCCAGCACGATGTTGTACGAGCCTGGCGTGAGATCCTTGAAACTGCCCTGCTTCATCTGGGAGGCCACGCTGGAGACGGTGGCTTCCTGCTGCGGCAGCACGCCGCGCACGATGGACGGGCGCATGGTTTCGTCGTTCAGCAGCATGCCCTGCGTTTCCACGAACGGCGACACGGCTTTCACTTGCGGGTTGGCGTAGGCGGCGCGCTCCTGCGCCTGCCAGTTCGGCATGGAACCGCTGGTGTCGAACACCTCGACGTGAGCCAGCACCGACATCAAACGGTCGGTGACTTCCTTCTGGAAGCCGTTCATGACGGAGAGGACGACGATCAGGGCGGCCACGCCCAGGCCGATGCCGGCCACGGAAATGAGGGAAATGAAGGAAATGAAGCTGTTGCGGCCACTGCGCTTCCCGGCACGCGTATAGCGCACGCCGACCTGCCACTCAAAAGGAAATTGTTTGATGATGCTCATGCGCTCCCGCGACAACGATAATATGCGAGCGCGCAGTGTGCCACACAATGGGCTTTTTATGCATGAAACTATGTGTGCAGCGCCGCACCCCCGCAGCAATTTTCCTATTGTGCCAGGCCGAATACCTGCAACAGCTGCCCGGACAGGGCGTACTGACGCATCTGCGCCAGGGTCAAACGGTGCATCTGGTCGATGCGCCGCTGCTGTATCGTGAAGTAGCTGTCGCGCGTCTGGATGATCTGCTGCAGGTTGCGCCGACCCGCCTCGTACTGGATGGTCCCGCCCCGCACGACAAAGGCCATCTTCTTTTCCTGCTCTTCCAGCAAGGCCAGGGTGCGCTGCGCATTGGCGATACGCGGCAGCATGCTGGCCAGGTCGGCGCGCGTGCCCTGCTCGGCGCGAACCACGTCCGCGTCGGCCGCCTGGGCGCGGCTGATGCTCTCGTCGCGCTGCGCCAGGCTGCCGCCGCCCAGCGGAAACTCCCAGCTCACACCCACCGACCAGCCGCGCTGCTGAATGGTCGATGGCGGCGGCGTGGTCTTGTTATTCAACAGATGGGTGACATCGAGGTCCACTTTCGGCGCCAGGGTGGCCGCCACGCTGCGCACGCGCAGCCGGGCGGCGGCGGCGCGTTCGCGCGCGGCGCGCAATTGCGCCTGCTGCGTGTCGGCGTTTTCCAATGCCTGCGCCGGCAGCGGCGCAAACGTGAAGTCGGCAAACTGCGCTACCGGCTCGAAAGCCAGCGCTTCAAGCTTGATCTGCGCGGCCAGACGGTCCGTCAGCAAGCCGTCGTGCACCAGTTCCGCATCGAGCTGCGAGCTTTGCGCCAGCTCGCGGTCCACTTCCGATGCCTTGCCCAGCTCCGCCTGGCGCATCACCTGCTGCACCAACTGCGTCACGTCGCGCAACCGCTCCTGCGATTGCAGCAGGCTGCGTTCCAGGCGCTGCATGTCGAAATAGGCTTCGGCCAGCTTTTCCGCGCTGTCCGCCCTGGCCCGCTGCACGTCGAAGGCGGCGCCCGCCACCTCGCGCCCGGCGGCATCCATTTCGGCGCCGTCGGCGCCGCCGTTGTACACATTCCAGCGCAGGCTGGCCTCCACCTGGTGCGTGCGCCGCTGCACGTCCAGCGTGCCATCGAGGTCGTTGCTGCGCCCGCGCGTGGCCTGCAGCGCCGCATTCGGAAACAGGCGCGAACGGGCCTGTTTGTAGCGCGCCTCGGTGGTGGCCAGCGCCGCCTGCGCGGCGACTACTTGCGGATCGCGCGGCACGGCGCGCGCCAGCAAGGCCGGCAAGCCGCGCATGGACTGCGCCTGGAAAGTGGCCGGCGGCGCGGATTGCGCCGCCGCGTTCGCGCAGGCGAATGCCATGCAGAATAAAAAGGCACGCATCAACGCTCCTGCAGGGAAGACTGCAAGCCACGCAACACGGGCTTGAACACATATTGCATCACCGAGCGGCGTCCCGTCAGGATGCCCACGTCGACCGGCATGCCGGGCGTGACCGGCAGCACCTTGCCATGCGCCGTCAACTGGCGGCGGTCGGTGCTGAGCTGCACCTCGAAATACGGCTCGTTGCGCTCGTCGGGGATGGCGTCGGCGCCCACGCGCACCACCTGCGCCTTCATGCGGCCATAGGTGGTGGCGTCATACGCCAGCACATTGGCCGAGGCGCTCTGCCCCACATGGATAAAGCCGATATCGGACGGTTTCACACGTACGGAGATGAGCACCTCGGAGTCGGCCGGCACGATTTCCAAAATAGGCTTGCCGGGCTGCGCCACGCCGCCGACGGTGGCCACCAGCACGCGGTTGACGACACCGTCGACGGGCGCCGTGATGTCGCGCCGGCTCACTTGATCCTGCTGGCCCTTGACCGTGCTGGCCAGCGCGGCCGCCTTGGTTTCGTATTCGCTGCGCTGCGCACCCCACTGGCCGCGCATGCGCGCTTCGACTTCGCCGGCCTGCGCCTGCGCTTCGGCCAGGGTGGCCAGCAAACGCGGCACGGAGCTGCGCATGCCGTCGAGTTCCGTGCGCTGCTGCTGCACGCGCTGCTGCGCATTCAGGTAGTCGCCGCGCGAACCGGCGCCCTCTTTGAACAGGCGCTCCTCGATCGCCAGGCTTTCCATGCCGATCTTGAGACCCGTCTCGAGCTGGGCGATGCGGCCGTGCGCCTCGGCCAGCTCGCCGCGCCGGCGCGTCACGCCTTCACGGGCGGCCGCCGTGGCGGAGGCAAATTCGCGCTGACCGTCGCGCCACAACTGGGTTTCCTTGGCGATCAGTTCGGGCGCTTCTTGCTGCCATGCCGGCTCGAAGCGCGGCGTGCCGCCCGTCAGCAGCGCGTCCAGACGCGCCCTGCCCGCCAGCGCGGCCAGGCGGTTCTGCACGCTGGCGCCCAGGTTGGCTTCATACTGGGCTGTATCCAGGCGCAGCAGCAAATCGCCGCGATGCACCTGCTGGCCAGGCTGCACCAGCATCTCGCGCACGATGCCGCCTTCCAGGCTTTGCACTTCCTGCAGATGCGATGGCGGCGTGATGGCGCCGCGGCCATTCACGGACACGTCGAGCTGGGCGAACGTGGCCCAGGCCAGCGTCAGCACCACCAACACGGCGATCAGCGCCAGCATGCGGATGACGAGGCGCCGCGGCTCGCGTTCCGGGTCCGGGTGCGCCTGCGGCAAGGGACGGGCATGCAGGGCGCTCATGCCGGCGCTCCCGTCGTATTTTCAACGGCGGCGGCGGGCTTGGCGCCCTGTCCGTTCAAGACGCGCAGCACCTCGTCGCGCGGGCCGTCGGCCACGATGCGGCCACGGTCGAAGACGATCAGCCGGTCCACCAGCGCCAGCATGGCCATGCGGTGCGTGACGAGCACGATGGTGGTGTCTTGCAAGGTGCGCAGGCGCGCGATCAGACGCTGTTCCGTGGCCGGATCAAACATGCTGCTCGGTTCATCGAGCAGCAGGATGGGCGGCTTGGCCAGCAGCGCGCGCGCCATGGCCACGGCTTGCCGCTGGCCGCCGGACAGGCGCTCGCCCCGCTCGCCCACTTCCGTCGCCACGCCGTTGGGCAACTGGGTGATGATGTCGTCCAGGCAGGCCAGGCGGATGGCGTCGAGCAGCCTGGCGTCATCGGGCTGGCTGCGGCCCAATTCGATGTTTTCGCGCAGCGTGCCATGGAACAGGGTCACGTCCTGCGGCACATAGCCGATCTGGCGGCGCAGGCTCAAGGGTTCAAGCTGGGTGCTGGCCAGGTCGTCGAACAGCACGCTGCCGCTTTGCGGACCGTACTGGTTGAGCAGCAGGCGCAGCAAGGTGCTCTTGCCGGAACCGAGCTTGCCGATCACGCCCACTCTTTCGCCGGCGCGGATTTGCAGGTTGAGTTTATCGAGCAGCGGCGGCGAGTGCGGATACGCAAACCCCACGTCGCGAAATTCGATCCGTCCGCTCAGGGGCGGCGCCTGCAGGCTGGCCGCATCGTCGTCGGTGGGCGCTTCCATGATTTTATTGAGTGCGTGATACGACAGCTTGGTCTGCTCCCAGCGCATGATCAGGCCGGCGATCTGGCTCACGGGCGCCAGTGCGCGGCCCGTCAGCATGCTCACGGCGATGATCTGGCCCAGGGTCAGCAGGCGCTCGCCCATCAGCAAGGCGCCGACGGCCACCACGGCCGTGCCGGACAGGGCCAGCACGGCCGTGTTGATGTAATTGACGCGGCTGACGATTTCGCGCGTCTCGACGCTGTTGGCGGCGATCGCCACGGTCAGGCTTTCCCATTTGCGGCGGCTCCACGCCTCGGCGCCCAGCGCCTTGATGGTGTCGAGGCCATTCATGGTTTCAAACAGGTGCGCCGTGCGCTGGCCACTTTCCTGCATCGAGGCGGCCACATGGCGCGCCAGCGCCGCGCGCGAGGCGAAGGCGACCAGCAGCAGGATGGGAATGGCCGCCAGCGGCACCAGCACCAGCCAACCGCCGACCAAGGCAATGACCAGCAGGAACAGCAGCAGGAAGGGCAAGTCGCCCAGGGTAGTCAGGGTGGTCGAGGCGAAGAATTCGCGCACCGATTCGAAATCGCGCACGGTATTGGCCAGCGTGCCGCCCGAGGCGGGGCGGCTGGCCGCGCGCAGGCGCAGGCACTGGGCGAAGATGCTCGACGAGAGGGCCACATCCATGCGCCGCGACGCCGTTTCCACCAGTTCGCCGCGCAGCAAGCGCATGGCCAGTTCAAAACCGGTCAGCGCCACCACGGCGATCGTCAGCACCCACAGGCTGGAGGTGGCGTTGTTCGGGATCACGCGGTCATACACGGCCATCGCGTAGAACGGCACCAGCGCGCTGATGATATTGAGCACCAAAGTGCCCAGCAAGGCCCAGCGAAAGACCCAGCGGTTGCGGTTGAATACATCCCAGAACCAGCGCCCCGCCGCCGGCATGCTGTAGAGCAGGCTGCGCTGATCGAAGAACATCACCGGACGCACGGCCACCCAGCGCCCGGCGGGCACTTCCTGCGCCAGCATGGCCGCATCCAGCCAGGAACTGCCTTCGATGCCGGGCACATGGCATTCATACTTGCCGTCGGCGATCGTCAGCACCACCAGCGCCTGTCCCGCGCCATTCAACAGCAGGGCCGGCATTTCCGTGGGGCGGCGCGATTTATCCACCGGTAGCGGCGTGCCGGCCAGGCTGCCATGCGCCAGCGCCTGGTCGAGGAAGTCGGCGGCGGCCGGGTCGCCATGCGCGAGCACGCTGGCGCGCAGGCGTTCGGCCTGCACGGCCGTGCCGAAAAAGCGCGCCAGGAACACCACCGCCTCGGCAATGCTGTCGGCGGAGGCGATGGAGGGAGTAGCGTCGGCGGCGTGCGCGGCAGAAGGTGGCGTCATGATGAACTCAAGTCCGATCTCAGGCAGTTGCAATGAACAGTGAGAAACTATTATCAAGGTCGCGCGGCGATGGCCTGCAAAAACATTGTGCCATAGTAATATCGGCTATTCAGATAGGTGTTGTAAAAATAAAAAACTGCGGCGCGTCGTGACAGACGCGCCGCAGCAGTTACATCTGGCTAACGACTACTGCTTCAGAATTGACCGGCTTTGCGGCGGCGCGCCATGAAGCCCAGCAAGCCCAGGCCCGCTACCAGCATGGCCCAGGTTTGCGCTTCCGGCACGGGCGACACGCTCAGCAGGGTTTGCGAAGCGGGGTTGACGCTGCTCAGGCTGGTGTAGCTGTACAGGTTCTTGACGCTGCCAGTGCCCGTCGCCGTGACCAGCATGGCGTTCGCTTCGCTGACGACGACATTGCTCAAGCTCCTGAAGCGCAGCTCGCCCGTCGACAGATTGCTGTTGTCATTATTCAATTCCCACAGGGCCAGCTGGAAGGCGGCGGCACTGTTGGCGCTGGTCGACACATTCGCGATGGACGAGGCGTAATAGCCCTCGTACAGGCGCTTGACGGCGTCGCTGGCGGCAAATACGCCACTGCTGTAGTTGTTCGAGACGTTGCTCAGCCCGACATGGGGATCGAGGCAAAACGCCAGGAAGGTATTGCTGTCGTACTTGACTTGCCACAAGGTCGGGGAAATGCTGCTGCCGGCGCCGAAAGCGCCGCCGCTGGCCGTAAACACGCTGACGCTATGCGAGTCGATCACTTGCAGATTGGACGCGGCCAGGGCGCTGCCGCTGGCGACGGTGAAAACAGCGGCTGTGATGGCGGCGCGGACGATCAGGTGCATGGATTGTTTCATGGTGTATTCCCTATTATTTATCAAATGTGGAGAGCGCCGGGCAGGATGACGGCCCGGCAAGAGACATCAGGCAGCCATTTCCTGGGGCTGTGCAGTGGTGTGTGCCATGGCGCGGCGCAACACTTCCGCCATCTCGCAATGCGCCTGGGCGTCGACAGCGGGAGCAGCCGGGGCCGCAGCCACCGTGGCGACGCTCGCATCCTGGCCCAGCGCCGTGTCGAGCGCATGGTCGTCGCGCAGCAGGTCGGCCATGCTTGGCAGCGATACGCCGGCCTTGGCCGCATCCTTGGCATCGACATTGAAATACACGTCCGTCATGTCGACCGTCTTGCCATTGGCCAGGGTGGCGCTGCTGCGCTCGAGGTGCAGGTTGTCGTTGGCGTCGAGGAAAGGCAGTGCCGTGTAGGACACCGTCAGGCTGGCGACGCCGGCGTCGTGCAGCGACATCAGTTCGCCATCGTCCGTCGCGCCATTGCTGTTGGCGTCGCGCCAGATGCGCAGTTCAGCAAACTTGTCATCTTTCGCGTCGACCACGCCGTCGCCGTTCGAGTCATAGCTGGACAGCTTGGCAAAGCCCGTGCCCTTCTCGTTGCCGCCAAACAGTTCGGAGATGTTGTCGATCTTGCCATTGCCATTGCTGTCGATGGCCAGCAAGCCGTCATGGGCCGAGACCCAGCCCGACTGGATGGCGCTGCCCGTGCCCAGCAAGTCGAAGCTGCCGTGGAAATCGGCGCGGGCGATGGTATGCACGCCGTCGCCGTTCAGGTCGATCACGATCGGCGTGATGGCGGCATCCCAGCTCATGTCGTTCTGGCCCGAGGCCAGTTTCAGGATATCCGTGTAGATCACATTGGCATACGAGCCATTGCTGTTGACGTCGGAATCGATGTTGTCGTTCGTGCCCACGTTCTTCGCGCCCCACTTCCAGCTGTTCATGGCGTAGCCGGCGTGATACACGCCCGACTTATCGAACTTGAGCGAGTAGCTGCCCGGATCGAGGTCGGCAAACTTGTAGTTGCCATTCGAGTTGGTGTAGGTGGTAGCGAGCAATGCGCCACTGCCCGAAAACAGTTGCACCTTGATGTTGGCGATGCCCGCCTCATTGCTATCCTGCACGCCGTCATGGTCGGCGTCGCGCCACACCTTGTCGCCCAGGCTGGCCTTGCGGTAGATGCCCGCATCCCAGCTCATGTCGTTCTGGCCGGCAGCCAGGTTGATCAGGCCGGAACGGCCCGTGCTCGTATCGACGTCGGAATCGGCCGTATCGCTGCCCAGGTTGGCCTTGGTGTAATAGAAACCCGACGGACGCACGACTGCCACCTTGTAGCTGCCGGCGACGAGATTGTCGAACAGATAATTGCCGCTGCCATTCGTCGTTGTCGTGGCAATGATCTGGTTGCTGGCATTGAGCAGGTTGACTTTCACCCCCGCCACGCCCAGTTCGCCCGCCTCCTGCACGCCGTTGTAATTATTGTCTTCCCACACGCGATTGCCGATGCTGCCGGTAACAGGCGCGCATTTGACCAGGCCCGCATCCCAATCGAGCTGGACATCACCTGATTTCAGCGCGATCCAGGTGGTGGTGAGGCCGGTAGCCGGATTGACATCCGAATCGGTGGCGTAGCCGCCCACGTCGGCCTTGGTGAAATTGTAGCCGGCGGGTGGCACGAAACCCAGGAAGTAGTTACCAGGTACCAGGTTGCTGAACAGATAATTACCGCTGGCATCCGTGGTGGCGCTGGCCACCACGGCGCCCGCGGCGTTGTACAGATTGACTTTCACGCCACCCATACCCGCTTCGCCTGCATCTTGCGTACCGTTGCCGTTGGCGTCAAGCCACACGCGGTCGCCAATGCTGGCGGTTTTATACAGGCCCGCATCGAGGTCCTTGTAGTTCTGGCCGGCAGCAACGGTCACCAGGGCGCTCTGGCCCGCCGCGTTGATGTCGCTGTCGAGCGTATCGTTGCCGCCCGCATCCTTGACCGTGCTCAAATAGCCTGGCGGCGCGACGACGGCGACGGAATAGGTACCGGCATCGACGCTGAAATTGTAATAGCCGGTGGCATCCGTGACGGTCGAGCCGATCACGCTGCCGGCTGCATTTTTCAGCTGCACCGTGACGCCGCTGATGCCCGCTTCGCCCGCATCCTGCACGCCGTTCAAGTTGGCGTCATGCCAGACGCGGTCGCCCAGCGAGGCCGGCAGGGCCACGATGCCCGCATCCAGGCTATGGTTGCTGTCGCCGGAAGCGAGCAGCACTTGCGCCGTCTTGCCGTCGATGGCGCTGGCGTCGGAATCGCGCTGCTCATCGCCGCCCTGGTCCTGGCCCGTCAAGGCATAACCGGCAGGCAAGCTGGTCTTGTCGAACTGGACGCTGTAGGCGCCCGGCTTCAGATTCGTGAACAGATAATTGCCATTCGCATCCGTGGCGAGCGGGCTGCCGACGGCGTTGCCCGACGCATCGAGCAAGGTCACTTTCACGCCGGCTACGCCCGCTTCGCCCGCATCTTGCACGCCGTTCTTGTTGGCATCGAACCAGACGCGGTCGCCCAGCTCGGCGGCGCGGTACAGGCCCGCGTCCAGGCTCGAATTGGTCTCGCCCGGCGCCAGAGTGACGGGCGCCATGTTACCGGCCGCATCGATATTGCTATCCTTGGCCGCGTCGCCACCCTGGTTGGCCGCTGTCGCCGTGTAGCCATTCGGCGTCACAACCGTGACGGAATACGTGCCGGGATTGACATCGAAGTGGTAACCGCCATTCGCATCGGTGGTGGCCGATGCCACCACCGTGCCGGCGCCGTCTTTCAATTGCACCACGACATTGGCGATGCCCGCCTCGCCCGCATCCTGCACGCCGTTGGCGTTCTTGTCTTCCCAGACGAAGTCGCCCAGGTGGGCCATCGGTACGTTGAAGGTCAGGTAATGCGGCACCAGGCTCAGGTCTTGCGCGTTGCAACCGGCAGTGCCGCCGTCATCGCGCACCTTGAAACCCAGATCGAAATTGCCAGCCACGGTCTGGCTCGGCACAAAGACCAGGTGGCCCGCGCGGATATCGTCGATGGAGACTTCCGTGCCCACCGCGACGGCCACGCCGTTGAGCAAGACTTGCCCTGCCGTGGTGGTATTGGTGATGACGATGGACTTGAAGCCGTCGTGCTCGACGTCGTCGTGGAAGCCGAAATCGCTTTCGCTGAGCACGACGCTGGCGCCATCGACCAGGTTGAAGGTCTTGTCGGCCGCATCAGGCGCGTCGTTGACGGGATCGATGATCACTTGCAGTTCCAGCTGGACGATATCGCCATTGCCCTTGTCGATCGTCACCTGGATGGTGGAGAAATTGCCGTGGTAGTTGGCTGCCCAGTCGCCGGGACGCACATACACGGTGTCCGCGTCGAGCATGCCGAACAGGGGCGTGTTGCTGGTCGATTCCGTATCATCCGGCAACAGGACGGTGAAATTCTTGATGTTCAGCTCGCCTTGCACCGTATAGCCGGCCTGTATCAGCAAGTCGCGGATATCAAAGTTCTTGTTGATGTCTTCGCACACGTGAACCGTGGTCGACAGATTGTAGGTCGTCATGCGGCCTCCTGGCGACGCGCAGCGGTGGCGGCAGGAGTGGCAACGTGAGAGGCCAGGGCGCGATCAGCCTGGCTGCGCAAAGCGGCGAATGTATACATGGGTGGGCTTCCAAGAAAGAAACTTGTTTAAAAAATGAAGCCGGCAGCATCTTGTATACGGTTTCGAGGGATACAGGAGCCAGACGACGCAACCACACAGCTGGGGTGTGATTATCTTTCTGATATTTAAGTTGACGCAATTATATCGTCCATATTTTCAAAAGCAAATTGTTTTCCATCAAAAAGAATTAAATTTATATAATCTTGATGTTTTTTTGATACTTAAACTACCCAGAGAAAATTATCTGCCCCTACTCTGGCATGGCTACAATCGCCTACAATCTCGGGATGAATCAACTTACCCTCGTCCTGCCCTTCGCCTTGCCCAATGCCGAACTGGCTGCCGACCTGCTCAAGGTCTTGCAAGCGCCCGCGCTGGCGGCCCTGCTGTCGCGCACCTCCGCTTGCGATTTGGAAACTTTTGACAATGCCAAGCGCCTGCTGCCGCATGAAGCATGGCTGGCGCATGCGCTGTGCCTGGCGCCCGCGCCCAACGGCGAGGCGGCGCAGGCGGCCTTTGCCGCACTGGCCATGCGCGGCTACGGCCTCGTGCCGGAACCGGGCGCGCGCTACTTCCTGCTGCACCCGGCCCACCTGGCCATTGCCCGCAGCCATATCAGCCTGGAAGACTTGCGCCAGCTCAAGCTGAGCGAGGATGACGGGCGCGCCCTGTTCGACATTGCAGCCCCGTATTTCGACGAGATCGGCCAACCGCTGGCGTATGGCGATGCGGGCACCTGGTTCATGCGCGCCGATGGCTGGAGCGACTTGCAGTGCGCCTCGCCGGACGCCGCCACCACGCAAGACCTGTCCGTCTGGATGCCGGAAGGCGAGCACGCGCGCGCCGCGCGCCGCCTGCAAAACGAAGTGCAGATGCTGTGGCATGAACACCCTGTCAACGCGGCGCGCGAGGAACGGGGCTTGAAAGCCATCAATTCTTTCTGGATCTGGGGCGCCAGCCTAGCCAACGCTGAAGCTGCGCGCTGCGCCGCCAGCCTGCATACCAGCGACGCACCGGGCTGGCTGGCCGCACTGGCGGAACCGGCGCAGCGCGATGCCAGTCCAAGCAGTGTGCTGGCAAGCCAACAGGATGCGATCATCGTGCTGGGCGGCCTGATCGAAGCGGCGCAGGCCCAGGAATGGGGCATGTGGCTGCAACAGTTGCAAGCGCTGGAAACGGACTGGTTCGCCCCCGTGCTGGCGGCCCTCAAAGATGGCCGGCTGGGCCAGCTGCGCCTGGTGCTGAGTCACCGCGACGCCTGGCTAAGCTGCACCACCAGCAAGCATGCGCAGCGCAAATTCTGGCGCGCGATTACCCTGAACAAGTTGAAAGCATCATGACCCGCACCCGCATCGCCACCCGTCCCTGCCCTTACCGCGAATCCGAATTGCTGCGCCAGGGCGGCATCCACCCCGTGCTGGCCCGTTTATACGCTTCGCGCGGCTTGACGGACGCGGCAGAACTGTCGAGCGAACTGGCAGCCCTGATGCCGCCGTCCGGCTTGCTGCACATCGGCGCGGCCGGCGTCTTCCTGGCCGACGCGATTGCCGCAAAGAAACGCATGGTCATCGTGGCCGACTACGATTGCGACGGCGCCACCGCCTGCGCCGTGGCCATCCGCGGCTTGCGCGCCATGGGCGCCGACGTCGATTTCATCGTGCCCAACCGTTTTGAATACGGCTACGGCCTGACGCCGGAAATCGTCGAACTGACGGCCCGCGAAAAGTCGCCCGACATCATCATCACCGTCGACAACGGCATCGCCAGCATCGATGGCGTGGCCGAAGCGAACCGGCGCGGCATCCAGGTGGTCGTCACCGACCACCATTTGCCGGCCGACACCCTGCCCGACGCGGCCGTGATCGTCAATCCGAACCAGCCCGCCTGCGGTTTTCCCAGCAAGAACCTGGCCGGCGTGGGCGTGGTGTTCTACGTGCTACTGGCCCTGCGGGCCGAACTGCGCCGGCGCGGTGTATTCGATGCGCAAACGCAGCCCAAGCTCGACAACCTGCTCGACCTGGTGGCGCTGGGCACGGTCGCCGACGTGGTGCGCCTCGATAGCAACAACCGCATCCTCGTCGCGCAAGGCCTCAAACGCATGCGCAAGGGCAATATGCACGCGGGCGTGGCGGCCCTGTTCCGCGTCGCGGGACGCGAAGCGCGCAGCGCCACGCCATTCGACCTGGGCTTTGCCCTGGGCCCGCGCCTGAATGCGGCCGGGCGCCTGCAAGACATGTCGCTGGGCATCGAATGCCTGATCACGGACGACGAAGGCCGCGCCTGGGCGCTGGCGCAGCAACTCAACGACATCAATCTGAAGCGCCGCGAAATCGAGGCGGACATGCAAGATACGGCCCTGCTGCACCTCGACGCTTTCGAGCCGGCCAACAGCAGCACCATCAGCGTCTTCGATGCATCCTGGCACCAAGGCGTGATCGGCATCGTCGCCTCGCGCCTGAAGGAAAAGTTTTATCGGCCGACCATCACGTTCGCACCCGGTGCCGACGGCTGGATCAAGGGCTCGGGCCGCTCGATTCCCGGCTTCCACTTGCGCGACGCGCTCGACCTGGTGTCGAAACGGGCACCCAGCCTGATCGACAAGTTCGGCGGCCACGCCATGGCGGCGGGCCTGACCATCCGCGCCGACGCCTTCGAGGCGTTTTCCCAGGCCTTCGAAGCCGTGGGCCAGGCCTGGCTCAGCCAGCAACAGCTGGAAAGAGTCGTGGAAACGGACGGCCCGCTGGAAGACGCCTACTACACGACGGCCTTCATCGAGCTGATGGATGGGCAAGTGTGGGGCCAGGGCTTCGCCCCGCCCGTCTTCTGCGATGAATTTCGCGTCGTCAGCCAGCGCATATTGAAAGAGCGCCACTTGAAACTGCTGCTGGAAAAGAACGGCGTGCGCTTCGACGCCATCTGGTTCGGCCATACGGATGCGCTGGGCGAACGCACGCGGGTGGCGTTCCGGCTTGATGCGAATGAATACAATGGCACGACCAAAGTTCAACTCATGGTGGAGCACGCCGAACCTGTGTAGTGACACCTGACAGTACCTACTGCGCGTCGGTATAGGCCGCCTGCGATGCTCACCGTACTAGAAGTACGGTTGCGCTTCTCGACCGCCTCTCCCTTCCGCTCGCTACGGTACTGTCAGGTGTTGCGACGTTTGTGGTCTTATTGCTGTGTCTCATGCTTTCCTGGAACAATGTCGCATCAAACCACTGCGGAAGCTGGAACCGGCCTCCACCCCACCTGAGAGCAGCACCATGCTGACCGGCCTGAACCACCTTACGCTGTCCGTGCGCGGCCTGCCGCGCAGCGCCGTATCCAGGCATGGTGTTCGAGACGGATGTTTGAAACAGCATATTCGATAAATTCATGGAATTCATTAAACCAGCAGAAAGACAAGCGCCGTTGCTGTGAAAAAACACTGTCACGCATCGATACCCCTCTGATAACCTTGCCTATAAGGCTTAATCAGGCTGGCAAGATTGTCTCCAGCAATAGGTAAATTCGCCACACTTCATTTCAATAATACAAATATTCATTGAAAATAGTTAACACTTATTTGGCAAATTCGCTAGAATTGATAACGCATCAGGAGGTTTGTCGCGATGCATGATCAATTCTGAGGGCAAACCCGTCGAAAGGCGGGGACGCAAAGCCACCGGCCTACCGCGCGCAAGCGCCACGGCAGCGGGGCTGCCAATGCAGGGCCGGGACCGCCAGCGCGCGGCACCATGCCAGGATGCATTGTCGAGATGTGGCCCTCGCCAACTCGGAGAGTTTCGCCATGAAAAAATTCAACCCCCTGCATCCCCGTCAAGGGCGTTTGCTGCTGGGCGCCACTGCCGCCCTCCTGCTGGGCGCTTGCGGCCCGGGACAGGAGACCTCGGCGCCGCCCGCCGCCATTGCCACAGCGGCAACCCAATTCACTGTCGAAGTGCCCGTCATCCCCGCCGCCGTCGGTGCGCTGGTGGCGCAACCGATGTTCCATGCGGCCCCGATGCTGCTCGATGCACCTGACGGGCGCGACAGCGGCAACAGCAGCGGCTCGGCCCACTGGCGCCCGCACATGCAGCGGGTACCCGGCACCATGGCGGAGATGTCCACGCGCCGCCTGACGGCACAAAAGATCGCCGCCGCGGAACAAACGGCGCAAAACATCGCACCGCTGCTGGACGGCGGCGCGGCGGACATCGCCGCGCCGATGGCCGGCAGCAGCGTGATGGCGACCTACTCGCCCGCGCAAATCCGCGCCGCCTACGACCTGCCCGCGCTGCCGGCAGCGGGCACGGCGCTGACGCCGGCCCAGGCGGCCCAGCTGGGCGCGGGGCAAACGATCTATATCGTCGACGCCATGCACAACCCGAACGCGGCCGCCGAACTGGCCATCTTCAACCAGAAATTCGGCTTGCCCGCCTGCACCACCAAGGCCATCGCCACGAATGCCACCCTGCCCTTGCCGCCCGCCTCGACCAGCGGCTGTGAATTTTCTGTTGTCTACAACACGCCATCGAGCACCATGACGGCCACCGCGCCCGCCTATAACTCGGGCTGGGCCATGGAAATCGCGCTCGACGTGCAGTGGGCGCATGCCACGGCGCCGCTGGCGCGCATCGTGCTGATCGAGGCGCCCGACGCCTCGGTCAACAGCCTGCTGGGCGCCGTGCGCCTGGCCAACCTGATGGGGCCTGGCGTCGTATCGATGAGCTTTGGCGCCGTCGAAGGCAACTGGACGGCGTCCGTCGACAGCGCCTTCACGGGTAAGAACATGACGTATCTGGCCGCCACAGGCGACTCGGGCAGCAGCGTGTCCTGGCCGTCCGTGTCACCGAACGTGCTGGCCGTAGGCGGCACCACGCTCAGCTACAGTGGCACGGGCACGCGCAGCGAAGCGGCCTGGTCGGGCACTGGCGGCGGCATCAGCGCCTATACGGCACTGCCCTCCTACCAGAGCGCCAGCAACGTACCGGGCATGACGGGCTTGCTGCGCCGCAATGTAGCCGACGTGGCCTTCAATGCCGATCCCGCCACTGGCCAGTACACGGCCGTGATGGCACAGGGCAGCAGCACCGCCAGCTGGCTCAGCATCGGCGGCACCAGCCTGTCCACGCCACAGTGGGCCGGCCTGATCGCCATCGCCAACGCCAGCCGCGCGCTGCAAGCGAAGACGGCGCTGGGCTTGGCGCATACTACGCTGTACGGCCAGATCGCCACCGTGCCCGGCACCTTTGCCAGCAGCTTTGCCGACATCACGCGCGGCAGCAACGGCACCTGCAGCGTCTGCACCGCCAGGGTCGGCTATGACCCGCTGGCCGGCCTGGGCACGCCCAACGTGAAAAGCCTGCTGGCCAGCCTGTCGGGCATGCCCGCCGCCCCGGTCGCGCCCGTGGTGACGGGGGCCAGCATCAGCGGCATGGTCGGCAAGCCGCTCTCGTTTACGGTATCGGCCAGCGCCGCCAATCCCCTCAGCTTTTCCATGCTGGGCGCGCCGGCCGGCATGAGCATCGCCGCCACGGGCGTGGTCAACTGGACCGCGCCCGTGGCCGGCAGCTATGCCGTGACCATGGTGGCGCGCAATACCGTCAGCGGCCTGACCGGCCAAGCCGTGTACAAGATCGTCATCGCGCCGCAACCGGCGCCTGTCGTCGCCGCCGGCGCCGTCACGGGCAAGGTCGGCACGGCACTGGCCTTCACTGTCAGCGTCACCGCGCCGAACCCCGTCAGCTATACGCTCGCCGGCGCGCCAGCCGGCATGAGCATCAGCAGCGCGGGCCTGGTGAGCTGGGCGGCGCCGCTGGCGGGCAAGTATGCCGTCACCGTCACGGCCAAGGACAGCAAGACCGGCTTGAGCGGCAAAGGCATCTACACGGTGGCCATCGCCGCCCCGCTGCCGCCCGTGGTCACGGCGGCCAGCGTGACTGGCAAGCCCGGCGTGGCGCTGTCGTTCGCCAGCACGGTGGTGGCGCCCAACCCCGTCACGTACACGCTGTCGGGCGCGCCAGCCGGCATGGCCATCAGTGCGGCCGGCGTCGTCAGCTGGGCCAAACCCGTGCTGGGCACGTATAGCGTGACCATCATCGCCAAAGACAGCAAGACCGGCCTGTCGGGCCAGGCCGTGACGACGGTGAAAATCGCCGCCGCCGGCCCCACCATCACGGCCGCCGCCATGAAGGGCGTGGCCGGCAAGGCCATGAGCGGCAGCATCGTGCTGACGGCGCCAGGGGCGACCTCGCTGCGGATCTCGATCGACGGCGCGCCGCTGGGCATGCAGTTTTCCATGAGCGGCCTGACCATCACGGCCACCTGGCCGCAACCGGTGGCCGGCAGCTATACGCTGAAGGTGGTGGCGCTGGACAATAACGGCTTGACGGCGCAACTGAACGTGCCGGTCAACGTCACGGCAAAATAAGCCAGCACGGCTTGCCGACGGGGCGCAGCGGGACACCTGTCATGCTGCGCCCTTTTTCATGTGCGTGGGCCTTGCAACGAATCCTGAAAAGGAGTATAAATAGTCCATAAACAGAGCTTTGTTGAAGGAGTGCCATGAATCTCGCCTACGCCTACCCCAAGAGCCGCTTCGAGCCGGCCGTGCTCGTCGACCTGAATGCCAAAGCCGAGCGCGAGCGATTGTCGCAGGCGGCATTGAAAGGGTTTTTCAAGCTGGCCGCCGCCTGGAAACTGCGCGACGACGATGCGCGCGAACTGCTGGGCGGTCTGTCCAGCAGCGCCTGGTACGAGTGGAAAAAGCACCCGGACCGCGTGCTGGAAGTGGACCGCATCACGCGCATTTCCTATTTGCTGGGCATCTACAAGGCCTTGCACATCCTGTACGGCGACAAGCTGGCCGACGAATGGGTGAGTTTGCCCAACAAGAATCCCATCTTCGGTGGCCGCACACCGCTGTCACAGATGCTGGCCGGCGGCTTGCTGGCCATGCAGACGGTGCGCAAGCTGCTCGACGCGCGCCGCGGAGGACTGTAATCTTGCCCGCCACCGCCCATGACCACCTGCCGCCGCTGGCCGCCTTGCGCCAGATCGACACTTGCCGCCTGATTCCGTCGCGCTTCGCCGACATGGAAGACTCGGTGCTGGCGCCCCTGGCCGAGGACGACGATCACCTGCGCGAATTGTTCGAACTCGATAACGCGACCAACGCGCGCCTGGTGGCCGAGTATGGCGGCGCGCCAGGAATTGGCGTGGACGAGCTGGTTTTTGGCGTACCAAACTTTCGCATCATCAACGCCGCCTACACCTACGCCCGCCCGGAAGGGGCGCGTTTCAACGATGGCGAGCGGGGCGCCTGGTATTGCGCCTTCGACATGGAAACGGCGCTGGCCGAGATCATTTTCCATAAAACCGTGGAATACCAGGAAATCGACTATTTCGACGACAGCGTCAGCTACCAGTCGCTGCTGGCCGACTTTTCCGCCAGCTTCCACGACTTGCGCAGCCAGCAGCGCTACCAGGCTTGCCTCGATCCGGCCAGCTACATCGCCTCGCAAGACCTGGCCGCCATCCTGCTCGAAGCCGGTTCCATGGGCGTGATCTTCCCCAGCGTGCGGCACGCCAGCGGCACCAACCTGGCCTGCTTCCGCCCTGCCCTGGTAGGCAATGTTCGCAAAGGTGGCGCCTATCGGTTAACATGGCAGGGTACGCCGACGCCGCGCGTGGAAGCCCTGCAAGGCCAGCCAAGCGCGCGCAACGGCACCCGACTCACCGAACATTGATATTTCGCATGCAAACCAATCCTGAAAAAGACACCGAACTGCGCCTCAAAGTGAACAGCGAAACGGCCCGCCTGGCCTGGAGCGAACTGGAAAAGCACTTCGCCCAGGGCAACGTCGTCTGGGTCGCCAATGAGCTGGACCTGGTCGAAGTGGCCGTGCGCATCTCGCACGACGACAAGTCCACCATCACGCAATGGATGGTCGATGGCAAAGTGGCCAAGGTGTCGGACCAGCAGGCGCTGGACTGGCAAGCGGCCGATGCGGCCCTGTGGGCCGTCGTCGTCAGCCCGTTCATCTTAGTGCAGCAGGAAAAGCCGACGCAACACTAAAGACTGCGCTCGAACAGCAGGCGCAGCGCAGCGCTGCCGTCCAGGCGCGTCACGCTGTCGCTGCGGCCCGCATCCTCGACATACGATTGCCCTTGCAGCTGTCGCTGGCGCAGCAAATTGGCCGCCGACAGGCGCACCCGCGTTTTGACGTCCGGCTGCCACAGCGCATACGCGTCCAGGGTGCGCCGCACGCCCGCCTGGCTGCTGGCGTGCGCATCGAGCCGCGCCAGGCCGCCCGTCTGCACGTGCAGATTGCCGCCCATGCTCATCCTCGGCGAGAGCCGGTAATCGAGTCCCAGGTTGAACGTGGCCGGCACCTGGCTGGCCAGGCGGTTGCCGGGACCCGGCACGGCGGCGACGCTGGACCAGTTGCGCCCCGCATTGGCACGCACGTCGATATCGGGCGCCTGCACCCACCAGGTCCGCACGGACAATTTCACATCCAGTTCGACGCCGCGCAGCGTGGCCGTACCGTTATTGAACGGGCTGGCCGTCCAGATGCCATCGCGCTGAAACAGGCGCTGCACGGTGACGTCGCTGATGCGCCGCGTGTATGCCGACACGCTGGCCACGCCGCTCTTGCCAAAATAGCTCTCCCAGGCCGCATCGAGCCCCCAGGCCAGTTCCGGGAGCAGCTCGGGATTGCCCTGAAAATCGGGATTGTTGGCGCTGTTGCCATTGTTGATGGTGTAGCGGCGCGGCACCAGGTTGCGCGTGCTGGGCGCCTTGTAGGTGCGCGCCAGCGCCAGCCGCAGCTGGTCGCGTTCCTGCTGCGGCGGTTTCCACAGCAGCTGCGCCACGGGACTCCAGACGCTGGCCCGCGTGCGCACTTCGCTCAAGGTGCGGCCCTCGGTGGCCGTCTGCAAGCCTTCCCAGCGCACGCCCGCATACATTTGCAGGCGCGGCGTCACGTCCCATTCATCCTGCGCATACAGGGCCAGGCGCCGCACGTCGGCCGTGTAGTCTTCATCGAGCGCATACGGCGCGCCACCGGCAAGATACGTGTCGCGCTGGCGGCGCGATTCGCTGCGGCGTATCAGGCTGCCATCCCAGCCCACGCTCAGCGCATGCCCGCCACCCAGCCGGCCCAGGTATTTGCCGCTGCTGCTGACACTGTCGTCGATGGCGTCGGACACCACGCCGCGCCGCAGCAAAAGCGCGCCACTGGCCGCCGCGCCCTGAAACGCATAGTCCGTATCGCGCCGGTTGTGGTTGACGCCCAGTTTGGCCGTCAGCTTGCCCGCCGCCCCCAGCGCGTGCGCCCAATTCACGTCGTTGCGCGCCGAAAACACGCTGGCCTGCGACGTGGCGCCATTGCGCGGATACGCCGTGGGCATGCCCAGAAAGGCCATCTCGCTGGCCACGCCGTCAAAACCCGTGCGATACCAGTCCAGCAGGCTTTGCCAGATGATGGTATCGCCATTGTCCAGGGTCCATTGCAGGCGCGGCGTCAGGCTGGCCTTGTTGACGGACGAGGCGTTGCGCGTGCGTGTTTCGCGCCGCGCCAGCAGCGTGCCGGCCGGATCGGAGATTGTCTCAGTCGTCCTTCCCGCCACGTCATCGGCCGTGCGCTCCAGCGCGCCCGTCAGCGCATAGGCGAAACCGGGCAGCTTGTCCGCCACGCGCAAGGACGCGACAGGCTGCCAGCGGCCATCGCCCCGGCCCGCGCCCAGTTTCCATTCGCGCTCGGCGCCGCTGGCGCCCTTGCGCAAGACGACGTTGATGCTGCCGGCGACGGCTTGCATGCTGTATTCGGCCGTCGCACCGCGTAAAATCTCGATACGCTCGATCATCTCGGGCGCGATCGATTCGATGGAAAATCCCGGTGGCGCGGGGTCGCCGTTGATCAGCATTTGCGTGTAGCCGGCGCCCAGGCCGCGCATGCCCACCTCGCCGCCGACGACGGAGACGCCGGGTTGGCGTTTCAGGACCGCCGCCAGGCTGCTGTCGCCATATTGGGCCAGCTCGCCGCGGCTGACGATGATCTTCGCGGCCGTGTCGTCGCGCCGCTGCTGCACGCCGCTGGCGGCCGAAATGGCAACTTGCTTCAGCGGCGCATCCGCGGCGCAGGCGGAAGCGGGCAAAAGCAGGAAAAAAAGCGGAGATAAAAACGGGAAATACTGGCTGGCGCTGCGCATGATGCCTTTTCTACACTGCGGCTAGGGAAGCGCGCAGTGTAGAGGATTTGATAATGCGCAGCAAGCGGCTTTCAGTGCCCTCCCCGGCAAAATGCGATGAACCAAAAAAATGCCGCTTCGCCTACATCACGAAGCGGCACTTCCACTGGCAAGCCCGGTTAGCGCATGCTTACTGGCTGTCGATGCTGGTGTTGCCAGCCGCCGACGGCAGTCGCAGGCCCGTGTCGACCACACTCAGGCGCAAGCCCGGCAAGACATTGCTGTTCACCGATGCCGTCGTCAGCACCACCGGCGTGCCGCCCTGCTGCGGCTGGCCGCGCTCCGCCACCACCTGCACCACGTCTTCCTTGCTGGTCACGGTTTCGCCTTTCGCCACCACTTCGGCCTGCACCATATTGCCCTGCGATGGCGCCACATTGACCGCCGCGATCACGCTGGCCACCGCGCTTTGCCGCGCTTCGGTCGGCTTGACGGTCAGCACGCCCGGCGTGTACGTCAACGCATAGTTGGTTGACGTCTGGCCGGCCGCCGACACCAGATAGCTGCCCGATGGCGTAGCGATGGTGGCCGGCGTGCTGAATGCCAGATTGCCGCTGACCTCGTTCGCCAGCGTGTCGTTGCCCAGCAAGCCCGTGTAGCTGGCCGTGAAGGCCGGATTGACATTGCCCTGGTCTTTCTCGGCATTGCCCACCTTCACCCCCAGTTCCGCCTGCGTGATGCTGGCCGTGGTCGTCGCCGTGGCGTTGACCGTGTAATTGCCGGCATCCGTACCGCCGAGGACAATGCCGTTCACCGTCACCGTTTTGTTGGCGCCGGCGTTCTTGTCGGCAAAGCTGGCGCCGCTGCTACTGATGCTCAGCACGTCGCCGGCGATACGGTTGTCATCCAAAGTCACGCTGGCGTTGGTGGTGGTGTCATACACGCGCGGTGCGGCGCCCGTGGCGCGCACCAGCAGGCTGGCCGGCGTGATGCTGGCCGTCAAGCCGGTCGGGTCGCTGACCGTGTAGTTGCTGGCCAGACCGGTGATGGTGTCGACCAGGCTCGTGCCCGTCACCGTCACGGCTTTGCCATTGGCCGCGTTCTTGTCGCTGAACACGGCAGTCTGACCCGCAATGCCCAGGCTTTCGCCCGCTACCAGGCCTGCCAGCACGCCGCCGGACAATTGCGCCGCCGTATTGCCGTCGTAGACCTTGTTGCCAGCCAGTTGACCCGCCACCGTCAATGCTTTCGGTGTGATACTGGCCGTCAAGCCGGTCGGGTTGCTGACCGTGTAGTTGCTGGCCAGGCCGCTGGCCGTGTCAACCAGGGTTGTGCCCGTCACCGTCACGGCTTTGCCATTGGCCGCATTCTTGTCGCTGAACACGGCAGTCTGACCCGCAATGCCCAGGCTTTCACCCGCCACCAGGCCGCTCAAGGCGCCACCGGACAGGCTCGCGTCTGCATTGCCATCGTAGACCTTGTTGCCAGCCAGTTGACCTGTCACCGTCAAGGCCTTGGCCGTGATGCTGGCCGTCAAGCCGGTTGGGTTGCTGACCGTGTAGTTGCTGGCCAGGCCGCTGGCGGTATCAACCAGGCTCGTGCCCGTCACCGTCACGGCTTTGCCATTGGCCGCGTTCTTGTCGCTGAACAAGGCAGTCTGACCCGCAATGCCCAGGCTTTCGCCCGCCACCAGACCGCTCAAGGCGCCGCCGGACAGGCTGGCCTCTGCATTGCCATCGTAGACCTTGTTGCCAGCCAGTTGACCGTTTACCGTCAAGGCCTTGGCCGTGATGCTGGCCGTCAAGCCGCTCGGGTTGCTGACCGTGTAGTTGCTGGCCAGGCCGCTGGCGGTATCAACCAGGCTCGTGCCCGTCACCGTCACGGCTTTGCCATTGGCCGCGTTCTTGTCGCTGAACACGGCAGTCTGACCCGCAATGCCCAGGCTTTCGCCCGCTACCAGGCCTGCCAGCACGCCGCCGGACAATTGCGCCGCCGTATTGCCGTCGTAGACCTTGTTGCCAGCCAATTGGCCCGCCACCGTCAATGCTTTCGGTGTGATACTGGCCGTCAAGCCGGTCGGGTTGCTGACCGTGTAGTTGCTGGCCAGGCCGCTGGCCGTGTCAACCAGGGTTGTGCCCGTCACCGTCACGGCTTTGCCATTGGCCGCATTCTTGTCGCTGAACACGGCAGTTTGCCCCGCAATGTCCAATGCCTCACCCGCCACCAGGCCGCTCAAGGCGCCACCGGACAGGCTCGCGTCTGCATTGCCATCGTAGACCTTGTTGCCAGCCAGTTGACCTGTCACCGTCAAGGCCTTGGCCGTGATGCTGGCCGTCAAGCCGGTTGGGTTGCTGACCGTGTAGTTGCTGGCCAGGCCGCTGGCGGTATCAACCAGGCTCGTGCCCGTCACCGTCACGGCTTTGCCATTGGCCGCGTTCTTGTCGCTGAACAAGGCAGTCTGACCCGCAATGCCCAGGCTTTCGCCCGCCACCAGACCGCTCAAGGCGCCGCCGGACAGGCTGGCCTCTGCATTGCCATCGTAGACCTTGTTGCCAGCCAGTTGACCGTTTACCGTCAAGGCCTTGGCCGTGATGCTGGCCGTCAAGCCGCTCGGGTTGCTGACCGTGTAGTTGCTGGCCAGGCCGCTGGCCGTGTCAACCAGGGTTGTGCCCGTCACCGTCACGGCTTTGCCATTGGCCGCATTCTTGTCGCTGAACACGGCAGTTTGCCCCGCAATGTCCAATGCCTCACCCGCCACCAGGCCGCTCAAGGCGCCACCGGACAGGCTCGCTTGTGCATTGCCATCGTAGACCTTGTTGCCAGCCAGTTGACCGCTTACCGTCAAGGCCTTGGCCGTGATGCTGGCCGTCAAGCCGGTCGGGTTGCTGACCGTATAGTTGCTGGCCAGGCCGCCATTGCTGCCGTTGGACAAGGCGCCGCCGGTGACGCTGACAGCCTTGCCGCTGCCGGCATTCTTGTCCGCAAACGCACCGACCATGGCCGCCATGCCGACCGTTTCCGAGCCCACCAGGCCGCTCAGGGTGCCGCCCGTGATGGTCGCATCGAGCGCGCCGTCATAGGTTTTGTCAGCCGCCAGTGCGCCGGTGACGCTCAGCACTTTTTGCGTGATCGAACCCGTCACATTGCTCGGGTTGCTGACCGTGTAGTTGCTGGCCAGGCCCGTGCCGTCAAGCAGACTGATGCCCGATACCGTCACGGCCTTGCCGTTGCCGGCGTTCTTGTCGACGAACACACCCGTGCCGCCCGAGACCACCAGCGTCTCGCCCGTTACCAGGCCCGTCAAACTGCCGCCGGCCAGGGTCGCGGCCGTGGTGCCGTCATAGGCGCGCGTGCCGGCCGTCATGCCCGATACCGTCAGCGCTTTCGGCGTGATACTGGCGATCAGGCCGGTCGGGTTGCTGATCGTGTAGTTGGCCGCCAGGCCGCCATTGCCACCGTTGACCAGGGTCGAACCGGTCGCCGTCACCGTCTTGCCGGTGCCGGCGTCCTTGGTATCGAAGGTGGCGCTCAAGCCCGTCACACCCACGGTTTCCGTGCCGACCAGGCCGCTGATCGACCCGCCCGACAAGGTCGCCTTGGTGCTGCCGTCATAGATCTTGTTGACGGCCGACATGCCGGTAATCGTCAGCGCCTTCGGCGTGATGCTGCCGGTGCCGGTCGCGGTGGTGCTGGCCAGCGTGTAGTTGGCCGCGTCCGTGCCACCCAGGGTCAGGGAGGAGATCGTCACGGCCTTGCCGGTGCCGGCGTTCTTGTCGCTGAACGCGGCCTTGGTGGCGCCGATGGCCAGGCTGTCGCCGCTCACCATGCCATTGAAAGTGGCCGTGGCAGCAGCGAACGTGGCGGAAGTACCACCGTCATAGACCTTGCTGTCGGCCACCACATTGGTCACCGAGCTGATGGTGGCCTGGTTGATATTGGCCGTCACGTCAGTCGGGTTGCTGAGCGTATAGTTGCTGGCCAGCCCAGTGCCATCGGCCAGCGTCGCGCCGCTGACTGTCACGGTCTTGCCGGTGCCGGCGTTCTTGTCGACAAAGACACCCGACAGGCCGGACAGGCCCAGAGTTTCACCGCCGACCAGGCCGTTCAGGCTGCCGCCGGTCACGCTTGCCTTGGTGGTGCTGTCATAGACCTTGTTGGCGGCCGCCACGCCGGTGACGCTCAAGGCTTTTTGGGTGATGCTGGCGATCAGGCCGCTGGCCGGGCCGACCGAGTAATTGCTGGCCAGGCCGCCATTGCTGCCGTTGGACAAAGTGCCGCCGGTGATGCTGACGGCCTTGCCGCTGCCGGCGTTCTTGTCCGCAAACGCACCGGCCAGGCTTGCCAGGCCGACCGTTTCCGAACCGACAAAGCCGCTCAGGCTGCCGCCCGTGATGCTCGCATCGAGCGCGCCGTCATAAGTTTTGTCGGCCGCCAGCGCACCGGTGACGCTCAACACTTTTTGTGTGATGGAACCGGTCACATTGGTCGGGTTGGTCACGCTGTAATTGCTGGCCAGGCCCGTGCCGTCAAGCAAGCTGATGCCCGATACCGTCACGGTCTTGCCGTTGCCGGCGTTCTTGTCGCCGAACACACCCGTGCCGCCCGACAAGACCAGCGTTTCGCCGCTGATTACGCCACTCAGGCTGCCGCCGGCCAGGGTCGCGGCCGTGGTGCCGTCATACACGCGCGTACCAGCCGTCATGCCCGATACCGTCAGCACTTTCGGCGTGATGTTGGCCGTGAAACCGGTCGGGTTAGCCATCGTGTAGTTGCTGGCCAGGCCGCCGTTGCCGCCGTTGACCAGGGTGGTGCCAGTGGCCGTCACCGCCTTGCCGGTGCCGGCGTTCTTGTCATCAAAAGTAACCGTCAGGCCCGTCACGCCCAGGGTCTCAAAGCCGACCAGGCCATCGATTGAGCCGCCCGTGACGCTGGCCTTGGTGTTGCCGTCGTAGGCCTTGCTGACGGCCGACATGCCGGTAATCGTCAGCGCCTTCGGCGTGATGGCGCCGGTGCCGCTGCCGATGGTGCTGGTCAGGTTGTAGTTGCCCGCGTCAAGGCCGCCCAGGGCGATGCCGCTGACGGCCACCGTCTTGCCGTTGCCGGCGTTCTTGTCGGCGAACGTGGCGCTGGTGGCGCTGATCGACAGGCTGTCACCGCCCACCATGCCGTTGAAGGTGGCGCCGGTGGCGCTGACGGTGGCCTTGGTATTGGCGTCGTAGACCTTGCTGTCGGCGACGATATTGCTGACGGTGCTGATGGTGGCCTTGGTGATATTGGCCGTCAAACCGGTCGAATCGGTGACCGTGTAGTTGGACGCCAGGCCACCATTGGCGCCGCCCGTCAATACCGCGCCGCTGACGGTCACCGCTTTCGCGGTGCCGACATTCTTGTCGGCAAACAGGCCCGTCATGCTGGTCAGCGTCAGGGTTTCCTTGCCGACCAGACCGTCCAGGCTGCCGCCGCTGATGGTTGCCGCCGTGCTGCCATCGTAGACCCGGTTAACGGCTGTTGCACCGATCACCGTCAATGCCTTCCGGGCGATGCTGGCGGTGGCCATGGCGCTGGTATTGGTGAAGTTATAGTTGGCCAGGTCGTTGCCCGTCAGCGTGACGTCGGAGATATTGACAGTCTTGCCGGTGCCCGCATTCTGGTCGCTGAAGGCACCGCTGGCGCTGGAAAAGGCCAGATCGTCGCCAACCACCATACCGGTGATGACGGCCTTGCCGCCAATCACGGCGGCAGTGCTGCCATCGTAGGTCTTGTCGCTGGCGCTCAAGCCGCTGACGCTGGAAATGCTTGCCTTGGTGACGTTGCCGGTCACACTGGTCGGATTGCTGACCGTGTAATTGCTGGCCAGGCCGCCGGTATTGTCGGCCAGCGTGGCGCCGGTGACGGTGACAGCCTTGCCGCTGCCGGCATTCTTGGTGGCATAGGCGCCGCTCAAGCCGGACAGCGTCAATGTTTCGCCGCTGACCAGACCATCGAGCACACCGCCCGCCAGGGTCGCGGCCTTGGTGCCATCATAGACGCGGGTTACGGCGCTGGCACCGGTGACCGTCAGCGCCTTCGGCGTGATATTACCGGTCGCGTCAGTGGCATTGGTCACCGTATAGTTGCTGGCAAGGCCAGAGCCATTGCCCAGGGTGGCGCCGGTCACCGTCACGGCCTTGCCGTTGCCCGCGTTCTGGTCGTTGAATTCACCGCTCTGGCCAGACAGGCTCAGGGTTTCGCCGTTAACCAGGCCATTCAGGGTCCCGCCGGTGACTGTCGCCGCTTTCGTGCCGTCGTAATCCTTGCTGGCAACGGTCACGCCGCTGACCGTCAATCCTTGTTGCGCGATATCAGCCTTCAGGCCCGTCACGCTGGCGAGCGTGTAGTTGCTGGCCAGGCCACCGTTGCTGCCGTCGCTCAAGCTGCCACCGGTGACCGTCACCGCCTTGCCATTGCCGGCGTTCTGGTCGGCAAAGCTGCCCGACAGCGTGCCCAGGCCGACCGTTTCGCCGTTGATCATGCCGCCCAGGGTGCCGCCCGTAATCGCGGCCGCCTTGGTGCCGTCGTAAGTCTTGTTGCCTGCCGTCACGCCGGTCAACGTCAGGGTTTTGGGCGTGATGCTGGCCAGCACGGTGGTATCGGCCAGCGTGTAGTTGGACGCCAGGCCGCCGCCGCTGCCATTGCCCAGGGTGGTGTGGACGGTGACTACCTTGTTATTGCCGGCGTTCTGGTCAGCAAACGCGGCAGTAGAGCCTGATACCAGTCCTTCGCCGCTCACATAGCCGGTGATGCTGCCCTTGTTGATGGCGGCCGTCTCATTGCCGTCGTACTCTTTGTTCTCCACCGCCAGGTTGGTCCAGGTCAGCGTCTTGGCCGTGATGGTGCCGGTAACGCTGGTCGGCGCATCGAGCGTGTAGTTGCTGGCCAGGCCGGTGCCATCGGATAGCGTGCCCAGCGTCACCGTCAGCGTCTTGTCGGTGCCTGCGTTGGCGTTCTGATAAGTGCCACTCGAGGCGCCGAGGCTCAGGGTTTCACCAGTCACCAGGCCATTCAAGGTGCCGCCGGTCACGGTTGCCGACGCCAGCTTGTCGTATTGCTTGGTGGTCGCGGCCAGGCCGGACAAGGTCAGCGCTTTCGGCGTGATGGTGCCGGTCATACCGGTGGCAGTGACGATATAGTTGCCACCGGCGCTGCCGGTGGTGAGCGCGGTCACGGCCTTGCCGGTGCCCGCGTCCTTGGTATCGAAGGTGCCCGTATTGACGTTGATATTGAAGATGTCCTGCGACAGCACGCCGCTCAGCGCACCGCCGGACAGCGTGGCCGCCGTGGTGCCGTCATAGTCACGGGCGTTTACCGTGGCACCGCTCAGGGTCGCGGCCTTCCTGTCGATGGTCAGGGTCGCCGTGTTGGAAGTGATGGCATACCCGCGCTGGCCGGAGTACAGGCCGCCGGCCGTGATGGCGTAGGTGCCGGCGTTGACGGCATTGCCCGCCGCGCCATAGTTCAAGGTGCCTGACAGCACGGCATTCGGGTTCGAGAAGGTGGCGCCCGGCGCCGTCCAGCTGCTGGTGCCGTCATAGGTCTTGCTGGCGTTCGAGGCAAACGTCACCTGCAGCGGCGTCATGAAGGCGCGCAGCAAGGGGTAGGTATTGCTGTCGTAGACGATCCACGTGCTGGCCAGGTCCCACGCTGCGCCGCTGTAGGTGGACAGCGCTTTCATTTGCGTGGTGGTCAAACCGGTGCCGGTGGCGCTGGTGGCCTGGCCCGTGGTGGTGGCATCCCAGAAGTTGCCGCTGCCGCTGCCACTATTGGCGCCCACCAGGCCGCCCACGTCGAGGGTGCCCGAGACGGCGCCGGTGGCGTAGTTATTGGTCAAGGTGCCGGAGTTCAGGCCGACCAGGCCGCCTACATTGGTCACGCCGCTCACCGTGCCGGAGGCATAGCTGTTGCTGACCGTGCCGCTATTGCTGCCGACCAGGCCGCCGGTATTGGCGGTACCGGTCAAGCTCATGGTGCTGTAGCTGCCGCTGATGGTGCCGGCATTGTTGCCGACCAGCGCCCCCGTATCATCATGGCCGGTGATGCTGCCGCCTTCCAGGCCGACATTGCGCACGATCGCGGAGCTAGACGTCGCGCCGAACAGACCAGCGTAATCCGTGCCGGGACGATTGACGACCAGGCCGGAAATGACATGGCCGGCGCCGTCGAAGGTACCGGTGAACCTGGCGCCGGTGCTGGTACCGACCGGCACGAAGGTGGCGCCATTCCAGACATCGCCGCCGGTGCCGGTGCTGGCGGCGTTGATATCCTGCTTCAGCGTGTAGTTGCCGGCCAGGTTCATGGCCATCAGCTGCAACTGGTGCGACGAGTAGATATTGGTGCTGTACTCGGCCGACAGCATCGGCCCGGTGCCGCCTGTCGCGTTGCCTGCGCCGTTGAGCGTGCCGTCGGTATTGACCATGACCCAGTTATTGCCGGTCGAGCCGGTTGTGGTCGTGAAAACAAAGGCCGAGAAATTTTTGGCAACTTGCATTTCAGACGATGTCAGGCCAGTGATCGAAGGGGTAGTGGTGCCGCCATTTGTACCGACACCTAGCGCCGCAGGGTTCACGGTCAAGTTGTAATACCCGCCGGTGATCGAGGGACTCGTGCCGGCAGCGATGGTGCCGATCAGGCCGCCCAGGCTTCCGGAGCCGCCGGAAAACAGGCCTACCGCGCCGGACGAATAGGCATTCTGGGTCAAGCCAGCGCTGGTATTGGTGCCAATCAGGCCGCCCACCGCAGTAACGCCCGTCACCGAGCCGGTCGCGTAACTGTTTCTGATAATGCCTGAGTTTCCGCCAACCAGGCCACCAAATCCGGTGCCGGTGCCGCTACGGCTGCTCACCGCGCCGGTCGAGTAGCTATTGAGGATCTGGCTGGACGCCACATTGCTGCCAACCAGGCCGCCAGTCAGGCTATTGCTCGTCACGGCACCGGTATTGTAGCTGTTGGTGATGACTCCGGTAGCACGATTATGGGATGTCAGCCCCCCTGTATTGGTGGTTCCTGTCACATTGCCGCTATTGAAACTGTTGGTGATCGCGCCCAGATTGTTGCCAACCAGGCCCCCTGCGGTGTACGCGCCGATCACTTCGCCAGCGTTGTAGCTGTTGATGACGGTGCTGGTTTTGGTGGTATTGCCCACCAGCCCCCCCATCCAGAAGTCATAGTTCCCCACGACGCTGACCTTGCTGGTGTTGTAGCTGTCACTGATGGTGCCACTGTTGAGCCCGACAAGGCCGGCGCCGATGGCGCCGGTCGTGACGGTCACCGAACCGCCGCTGGCATACGCATTGCTGATGGTGCCACTGTTGATGGCGGCCAGCGCGGCGATATTGCCTTGTGTACTGGCGATATTGGCGGAGATGACAGGCGCGACCAGGCCGATATTGCGTATGCTGCCACTGCTGGAGCCGAACAGGCCTGCGACGCCGGCGGCAGAGGTGGTCGAACTGTTCAAGCCGGTAATGACGTGGCCCAGGCCGTCGAACTGGCCGGAGAATGCCGTGCCGGTGGTGCCGATCGGCGTGAAACCGTTGGCGCCCCACACCGCAGTGTTCGCCGTGCCGCTCGCATCGATATTGGCGCCCAGCACGAAGTTGCCGCTCAGCGCATTTTTCAAGCCTTGCAAATCGGTGCCGCTGACGCTGGTGGCCGCGCCCAGGCTGGTGATGACCGTGTAGGCCGTCGCCGTGCCGTCGCTGCCCAGCTTGGTGCTGAAGTTCAGCCCCGATGGCAGGTCGATCTCGGCCTTGACATTGTAAGTGGACAGGTTGCTTGCCGCGATCGCCTGTTGCCCGTATTCCAGCGCCAGGCTGGCCGTGCCGGAGCCGCGCAGCGGCTGGTTGATATTGATATTGTTTTGCGCCGTCAGCTTCAGCTGGTTGGCCGACCATGAAATCGTGTCGTTGACGTTGATGTTGCCCAGCGTGCCGGTGCCGCCCGAGCTGCTCTGAATCTGGACACTGGTGCTCTTGAGCGCATTGGTATAAAACGCGCCGGTCTGGTCGCCGCCGGTTGGCGCGATGGTGTAGTCGGTCGGGTCGATCAGCCAGGTGCCTGTCAGGCCGTGGCTGGAGGCCGTCGTGACCTTCAAGGCGTCATCGAGTTTCACATGCGCGGCAGAAGTGTCGATAAAGCCGCCCTTGCCACCTGTTGGCGCGCTGGCGTCCAGCGTACCGGCCGCGTTCACCGTGCCGGTCTGCATGTCGCCCAGCAACTTGATCGTGCCGCTGCGCGTATCGATGGTCTGCGCCTCGATCACGCCCGTGTTGTTGACGACGGTTTTCAGCAAGTCGCCGGCCGCCTGCGCCGTCAATACCACACTGCCGCCGTCCGCCTTGATCATGCCGCCATTGCTGACCAAAGCGCCCACGGCGCCCGCGTTGACGGCGACATTGAGCAAGCCGTCGCCCGCCACATCGAGCGTGATGGCGCGGCCCGCCGCCAGGGCCACCGACCCCAGGCGTGCCTGGATCGTGCCCTCGTTCGACACGTTGGCGCCCAGCAAGGCCACATAGCCGCCCGGCGCGCTGATCGAACCCTGGTTCAGGACTTTACCCGTGCCATTGCCGCTAAATTGGTATTTGCCGGCCATGAAGTCGGCGTTGGAAATATCCAAGGTGGAGGCCACCAGGCCCGCCGTGTTGACCGAGGCTCCTTGGCCGAACAGCACGCCATTCGGGTTGACAATGAACACCGTGCCGTTGGCTGACAAGTTGCCGAGGATGGTCGTGCCATCGCTGCCCAGTACGCGGTTCAACGCCACCGCATTGCTGTTCGGCTGCACGAATTGCACCGACTCGCCCTTGTTGATATTGAAGTTGGCCCAGTTGATCACCGCGTTCTGGCTGCCCTGCTTGATCACCGTCGAACCTGGCGCACCGGTGATGCTGGCCTGGCCCGCCACCACCGTGCCGCCCGCCGGCCCCGCCAGCGCCAGACTGCCGTAGCCCAGCATCAGCGCCGCCGCCATGCTGGTCAAGGCGAAATGCGCCCCGCCGCCGCTGCATCCTGGCATCGAGCGCTTGCCGGCCGATTTGACGTTTTCGGACACGGCGGCGTAAGCGCCCGTGGCCTGGTTCCAGATGGAGCGGTAGATGCGGTTCATGGCGGTGTCCTGATTTTTTTAACTTATGAATTAACTTGCATTAATTTAGAAATACTTGACGGCTTGCAGCCAGAAGCGGCCGGCGGAGTCCGGTGCCGAGGTCGCCTTGGCATTGCCCAGCTTGTGTGCGTAATACGCTTTCAGGACGAGCGCATTGGCGCCCGTCCACGTCACACCCACGCCGGCGCCGCTCAGGGTGCGGCGGTTCTCGCCGGCGCTCCAGGCGTCGCGGTTCAGCTTGACGCTGCCCGTGTCGGCAAAGGCCAGCACCTGCAGCTGACCGGGCAAGGAGGTCAACGCAGGGAAGGCCATCAGGTTCTGGCGCAGTTCCAGATTCAGCACGTAACCCTGGTCGCCATACGCCTCGCCGCCCGGATAGGCGCGCACGCCGCCCATGCCGCCGATGCCCATCTTTTCCGACACATCGAGATTTTTCGACGCCGCCTGGCCGCTGAGGCTGCCGAACAAACTCGTCTCGCCGCCCAGGCTTTGCAGGCGCGCCGCGTTGAAGGCGAGCTTGTTGAAGTGGCCGTTGCTCTTCACCGTCAGCTGGTCGATCAGGCGCGCCACCGGCGTTTCGATGTCGATCTTGCCGGTGGTGTAGGTCAGCGAATAATTGCTGATGCCACCGCCACCCACGCTATCTTTGCTATCACCGTTGAGATTGAACAGCCAGACCCTGGCTTTCTTGTCGTTGACGCTGCCCGTCGATTCCGTGCGGTCCTGGAAGGTCTTGTCGTCGTAGCTGACTTGCGCATACAGGTTGCTGCTGCGCGAGCGGATCAGCGGATAACTGCCATACGCGCTGGCGATCTTCGCCGTGCCCTTGGCCTCGAGCACGGCAAATTCCTTGCCCAGCTTGTAATCCATATACGTGTAGGCGCCGCCCAGGCGCAGCAAACCGGCCTGCCCCTGATACGCCAGGCGGCCGTAGTTCAAGCCGTCGGCCGAGGTAAACGCGCGTACGCTGGCCACGTCGCCGATGCCGGCCAGTTCATTAATGTTCAAGGTGGCGCCGATGCGGTTGCGGCCCGTGTAGCGGTTGCCCTGGTTATCGACGTCGATGCTGCCGTTGAAACGCGATCCCGGCTGCACCTCGACGATCAGGTCGGACGCGCCCAGCGAGGCCCCCGGCGCCAGGGTCGAGCTCACCTGCACGCCCGGCAAGTCCGACAGCAGCAGCAAGCGCCGCTCCAGCGGCGGCGTGGAAATCACTTGCCCGTCGAGACCGGCCAATATCGTGCCGGCCAGGCCGTCGGACAACTTGCTCTGGTTGCGCAGCTGCACTTGCCCATACTGGCCCGGCAGCACGCTGATGTGCACCACGCCATCCTCGATATCCTGCGCAGGCAGATACGCTTGCGCGAGGAAATAGCCACGCTGCTGGTAATAGCTGGCAATCTTACCGGCCATGGCGCGCAGCTCGCCCAGGGTCAGCTCGCTGCCCGGCACGAAACCCGTGCTGGCGATCAGTTCGCTCTCGGTAAACACGGGCGGCGCCGTCACCTGCAGGCGCTGTACCGTGATGCGCGTGGTATCGCCCACCGTGGTGGCCGGCACATTGCCCTGTTGCACGCGGATAGCCGGCGGCGCCTTCGGCAACTGAGGCGCGACGGGAATCTGCTGCAACTGGCTGCCTGCGCTGGGGGGATCGACAGCGTACGCGTTCTGGATCAACAGCAGCAAGGTCAGGGGCAGTAATTTGGCGCGCAAAAGAATCCTCTCGATCACAGAATCAGCGGTGGGCAGTGGACGGTAGAGTTGCCAGATCTTACTTAATAGTTCCTATACTGTAACAGTTCCGTTCTAAAACTCGACCATCTTTATTTTTTATATTAGAAAAGTGCTCATCGATTCTCTTTCCTGGCGAGTTTGGGGCGCCAAATGTTCCAACGGAGCGTCGATCAAGCAGTTTCTGGTCGATTTCACGGTGACATAGCAAAAAAAATGCCGCTTCGCCGACATCACGAAGCGGCACTTCCACTGGCAAGCCCGGTTAGCGCATGCTTACTGGCTGTCGATGCTGGTGTTGCCAGCCGTCACAGGCAGTCGCAGGCCCGTATCGACCACACTCAGGCGCAAGCCCGGCAAGACATTGCTGTTCACCGATGCCGTCGTCAGCACCACCGGCGTGCTGCCCTGCTGCGGCTGGCCGCGCTCCGCCACCACCTGCACCACGTCTTCCTTGCTGGTCACTGTTTCGCCTTTCGCCACGACATCGGCCTGTACCATATTGCCCTGCGATGGCGCCACATTGACCGCCGCGATCACGCTGGCCACCGCGCTTTGCCGCGCTTCGGTCGGCTTGACGGTCAGCACGCCCGGCGTGTACGTCAACGCATAGTTGGTCGACGTCTGGCCGGCCGCCGACACCAGATAGCTGCCCGATGGCGTAGCGATGGTGGCCGGCGTGCTGAACGCCAGATTGCCGCTGACCTCGTTCGCCAGCGTGTCGTTGCCCAGCAAGCCCGTGTAGCTGGCCGTAAAGGCCGGATTGACATTGCCCTGGTCTTTCTCGGCATTGCCCACCTTCACCCCCAGTTCCGCCTGCGTGATGCTGGCCGTGGTCGTCGCCGTGGCGTTGACCGTGTAATTGCCGGCATCCGTACCGCCGAGGGCAATGCCGTTCACCGTCACCGTTTTGTTGGCGCCGGCGTTCTTGTCGGCAAAGCTGGCGCCGCTATTACTGATGGTCAGCACGTCGCCGGCGATACGGTTGTCATCCAAAGTCACGCTGGCGTTGGTGGTGGTGTCATACACGCGCGGTGCGGCGCCCGTGGCGCGCACCAGCAGGCTGGCCGGCGTGATGCTGGCCGTCAAGCCGGTCGGGTCGCTGACCGTGTAGTTGCTGGCCAGACCGGTAATGGTGTCGACCAGGCTCGTGCCCGTCACCGTCACGGCTTTGCCATTGGCCGCGTTCTTGTCGCTGAACACGGCAGTCTGACCCGCAATGCCCAGGCTTTCGCCCGCTACCAGGCCTGCCAGCACGCCGCCGGACAATTGCGCCGCCGTATTGCCGTCGTAGACCTTGTTGCCAGCCAGTTGACCCGCCACCGTCAATGCTTTCGGTGTGATACTGGCCGTCAAGCCGGTCGGGTTGCTGACCGTGTAGTTGCTGGCCAGGCCGCTGGCCGTGTCAACCAGGGTTGTGCCCGTCACCGTCACGGCTTTGCCATTGGCCGCATTCTTGTCGCTGAACACGGCAGTCTGACCCGCAATGCCCAGGCTTTCACCCGCCACCAGGCCGCTCAAGGCGCCACCGGACAGGCTCGCCTCTGCATTGCCATCGTAGACTTTATTGCCGGCCAACTGGCCCGCCACCGTCAAGGCTTTCGCTGTGATGCTGGCCGTCAAGCCGGTTGGGTTGCTGACCGTGTAGTTGCTGGCCAGGCCGCTGGCGGTATCGACCAGGGTCGTGCCGCTGACCGTCACGGCTTTGCCATTGGCCGCGTTCTTGTCGCTGAACACGGCAGTTTGACCCGCAATGTCCAATGCCTCACCCGCCACCAGACCGCTCAAGGCGCCACCGGACAGGCTGGCTTCTGCATTGCCGTCGTAGACCTTGTTGCCAGCCAGTTGACCGCTTACCGTCAAGGCCTTGGCCGTGATGCTGGCCGTCAAGCCGGTCGGGTTGCTGACCGTGTAGTTGCTGGCCAGGCCGCTGGCGGTATCGACCAGGGTCGTGCCGCTGACCGTCACGGCTTTGCCATTGGCCGCGTTCTTGTCGCTGAACAAGGCTGTCTGACCCGCAATGCCCAGGCTTTCACCCGCCACCAGGCCTGCCAGCACGCCGCCGGACAATTGCGCCGCCGTATTGCCGTCGTAGACCTTGTTGCCAGCCAACTGGCCCGCCACCGTCAAGGCTTTCGGTGTGATGCTGGCCGTCAAACCGCTCGGGTTGCTGACCGTGTAGTTGCTGGCCAGGCCGCTGGCCGTGTCAACCAGGGTTGTGCCCGTCACCGTCACGGCTTTGCCATTGGCCGCATTCTTGTCGCTGAACACGGCAGTCTGACCCGCAATGCCCAGGCTTTCGCCGGCCACCAGGCCGCTCAAGGCGCCACCGGACAGGCTGGCGACTGTATTGCCGTCGTAGACTTTATTGCCGGCCAGTTGGCCCGCCACCGTCAAGGCCTTGGCCGTGATGCTGGCCGTCAAGCCGCTCGGGTTGCTGACCGTATAGTTGCTGGCCAGGCCGCTGGCGGTATCGACCAGGGTTGTACCCGTCACCGTCACGGCTTTGCCATTGGCCGCGTTCTTGTCGCTGAACACGGCGCTCTGGCCACCAAAGCCCAGGCTTTCGCCGGCCACCAGGCCGCTCAAGGCGCCACCGGACAGGCTGGCTTCTGCATTGCCGTCGTAGACCTTGTTGCCAGCCAGTTGACCGTCTACCGTCAAGGCCTTGGCCGTGATGCTGGCCGTCAAGCCGGTCGGATTGCTGACCGTGTAATTGCTGGCCCGGCCCGTGCCGTCAAGCAGACTGATGCCCGATACCGTCACGGCCTTGCCGTTGCCGGCGTTCTTGTCGACGAACACACCCGTGCCGCCCGAGACCAGCAGCGTCTCGCCCGTTATCAGGCCCGTCAAACTGCCGCCGGCCAGGGTCGCGGCCGTGGTGCCGTCATAGGCGCGCGTGCCGGCCGTCATGCCCGATACCGTCAGCGCTTTCGGCGTGATACTGGCGATCAGGCCGGTCGGGTTGCTGATCGTGTAGTTGGCCGCCAGGCCGCCATTGCCACCGTTGACCAGGGTCGAACCGGTCGCCGTCACCGTCTTGCCTGTGCCGGCGTCCCTGGTATCGAAGGTGGCGCTCAAGCCCGTCACACCCACGGTTTCCGTGCCGACCAGGCCGCTGATCGACCCGCCCGACAAGGTCGCCTTGGTGCTGCCGTCATACACCTTGTTGACGGCCGACATGCCGGTAATCGTCAGCGCCTTCGGCGTGATGCTGCCGGTGCCGGTCGCGGTGGTGCTCGCCAGCGTGTAGTTGGCCGCGTCAAGGCCACCCAGGGTCAGGGAAGAGATCGTCACGCCCTTGCCGGCGCCGGCGTTCTTGTCGCTGAACGCGGCCTTGGTGGCGCCGATGCCCAGGCTGTCGCCGCTGAACATGCCGTTGAAGGTGGCCGTGGCCGAACCGAACGTGACCGAGGTACCGCCGTCATAGACCTTGCTGTCGGCCACCACATTGGTCACCGAGCTGATGGTGGCCTGGCTGATATTGGCCGTCACGCCGGTCGGATTGCTGAGCGTATAGTTGCTGGCCAGCCCGGTGCCATCGGCCAGCGTCGCGCCGCTGACCGTCACGGTCTTGCCGGTGCCGGCGTTCTTGTCGACAAAGACACCCGACAGGCCGGACAGGCCCAGGGTTTCCGAGCCGACCAGGCCGTTCAGGCTGCCGCCGGTCACGCTTGCCTTGGTGGTGCTGTCATAGACCTTGTTGGCGGCCGCCACGCCGGTGACGCTCAAGGCTTTTTGGGTGATGCTGGCGATCAGGCCGCTGGCCGGGCCGACCGAGTAATTGCTGGCCAGGCCGCCATTGCTGCCGTTGGACAAAGTGCCGCCGGTGATGCTGACGGCCTTGCCGCTGCCGGCGTTCTTGTCCGCAAACGCACCGGCCAGGCTTGCCAGGCCGACCGTTTCCGAACCGACAAAGCCGCTCAGGCTGCCGCCCGTGATGCTCGCATCGAGCGCGCCATCATAAGTTTTGTCAGCCGCCAGCGCGCCGGTGACGCCCAACACTTTTTGTGTGATGGAACCGGTCACATTGGTCGGGTTGGTCACGCTGTAATTGCTGGCCAGGCCCGTGCCGTCAAGCAGGCTGATGCCAGATACCGTCACTGTCTTGCCGTTGCCGGCGTTCTTGTCAACGAACACACCCGTGCCACCCGACAAGACCAGCGTTTCGCCGCTGATTACGCCACTCAGGCTGCCCCCAAGCAGGGTCGCGGCCGTGGTGCCGTCATACACGCGCGTACCGGCCGTCATGCCCGACACCGTCAGCGCTTTCGGCGTGATATTGGCCGTGAAACCGGTTGGGTTGGCCATCATGTAGTTGCTGGCCAGGCCGCCGTTGCCGCCGTTGACCAGGGTGGTGCCAGTGGCCGTCACCGCCTTGCCGGTGCCGGCGTTCTTGTCATCAAAAGTAACCGTCAAACCCGTCACGCCCAGGGTTTCCGTGCCAACCAGGCCGCTGATCGAGCCGCCCGTCACGCTGGCCTTGGTGTTGCCGTCGTAGGCCTTGCTGACGGCCGACATGCCGGTAATCGTCAGCGCCTTCGGCGTGATGGCGCCGGTGCCCGTGCCGGTGGTGGCCGTCAGATTGTAGTTGCCCGCATCGGTCCCGCCCAGGGTCAGCCCGCTGGCATTGACAACCTTGCCGCTGCCGGCGTTCTTGTCGATGAAGTTGGCCGAGGTCGCGCTGACGTTCAAGCTGTCGCCATTGAACATGCCGGCAAACGTGGCGCCGGCGTTGCTGACGGTGGCCGTATCCGTGCCGTCATACGTCTTGCCGGCGGCCGTGATGCCGCTCACGCTGGCAATTTGCGCCTGGCTGATGCTGCCCGTGCCCGTGCCGGTGGTGGCTGTCAGATTGTAGTTGCCCGCATCGGTCCCGCCCAGGGTCAGGCCGCTGGCATTGACAACCTTGCCGCTGCCGGCGTTCTTGTCGATGAAGTTGGCCGAGGTCGCGCTGACGTTCAAGCTGTCGCCATTGACCATGCCGGCAAACGTGGCGCCGGCGTTGCTGACGGTGGCCGTATCCGTGCCGTCATACGTCTTGCTGGCGGCCGCAAAGCTGCTCACGCCCGTGATGGTCGCCTTGGCGATATCGCCCGTGCCGGTGGCCGTGTCACTGGCCAGGGTGTAGTTGCCCGCATCCGCGCCACCGAGTGCGATGCCGCTGACGTTGACCGTTTTACCGGTGCCGGCGTTCTTGTCGCTGAACGCGGCCTTGGTGGCGGTAAACGTCAGGCTGTCGCCGCCGAACATGCCGTTGTAGGTGGCGCCGGCGTTCAAGATGGCAGTGTCCGTGGCGTCATACGTCTTGCCGGCGGCCGTGATGCCGCTCACGCTGGCAATTTGCGCCTGCGTGATGGTACCCGTGCCCGTGCCGGTGGTGGCCGTCAGATTGTAGTTGCCCGCATCGGTCCCGCCCAGGGTCAGGCCGCTGGCATTGACAACCTTGCCGCTGCCGGCGTTCTTGTCGATGAAGTTGGCCGAGGTCGCGCTGACGTTCAAGCTGTCGCCATTGACCATGCCGGCAAACGTGGCGCCGGCATTGCTGACGGTGGCCGCATCCGTGGCGTCATACGTCTTGCCGGCGGCCGTGATGCCGCTCACGCTGGCAATTTGCGCCTGCGTGATGGTACCCGTGCCCGTGCCGGTGGTGGCCGTCAGATTGTAGTTGCCCGCATCGGTCCCGCCCAGGGTCAGGCCGCTGGCATTGACAACCTTGCCGCTGCCGGCGTTCTTGTCGATGAAGTTGGCCGAGGTAGCGCTGACGCGCAAGCTGTCGCCATTGAACATGCCGGCAAACGTGGCGCCGGCATTGCTGACGGTGGCCGTATCCGTGGCGTCATATACCTTGCTGCCAGCGACGATGTTACTGACCCCGCCGATATTGGATTTGCTGATATTGGCCGTCACGTCAGTCGGGTTGCCGACCGTGTAGTTGCTGGCCAGCCCGGTGCCGTCGGCCAGCGTCGCGCCGCTGACCGTCACGGTCTTGCCGGTGCCGGCGTTCTTGTCGACAAAGACACCCGACAGGCCGGACAGGCCCAGGGTTTCCGAGCCGACCAGGCCGCTCAGGCTGCCGCCGGTCACGCTTGCCTTGGTGGTGCTGTCATAGACCTTGTTGGCGGCCGCCACGCCGGTGACGCTCAAGGCTTTTTGGGTGATGCTGGCGATCAGGCCGCTGGCCGGGCCGACCGAGTAATTGCTGGCCAGGCCGCCATTGCTGCCGTTGGACAAAGTGCCGCCGGTGATGCTGACGGCCTTGCCGCTGCCGGCGTTCTTGTCCGCAAACGCACCGGCCAGGCTTGCCAGGCCGACCGTTTCCGAACCGACAAAGCCGCTCAGGCTGCCGCCCGTGATGCTCGCATCGAGCGCGCCATCATAGGTTTTGTCAGCCGCCAGCGCGCCGGTGACGCTCAACACTTTTTGTGTGATGGAGCCGGTCACATTGGTCGGGTTGGTCACGCTGTAATTGCTGGCCAGGCCCGTGCCGTCAAGCAGGCTGACGCCAGACACCGTCACGGCCTTGCCGTTGCCGGCATTCTTGTCAACGAACACACCGGTGCCGCCCGACAAGACCAGCGTTTCGCCGCTGATTACGCCGCTCAGGCTGCCGCCGGCCAGGGTCGCGGCCCTGGTGCCATCATAGGCGCGCGTGCCCGCCGTCATGCCCGATACCGTCAGCGCTTTCGGCGTGATATTGGCCGTGAAACCGGTTGGGTTGGCCATCGTGTAGTTGCTGGCCAGGCCGCCGTTGCCGCCGTTGACCAGGGTCGTGCCGGTCGCCGTCACCGCCTTGCCGGTGCCGGCGTTCTTGTCATCAAAAGTAACCGTCAAACCCGTCACGCCCAGGGTTTCATCGCCGACCAGGCCGCTGATTGAGCCGCCTGTGACGCTGGCCTTGGTGTTGCCGTCGTAGGCCTTGCTGACGGCCGACATGCCGATAATGGTCAGCGCCTTCGGCGTGATGGCGCCGGTGCTGCTGCCGGTGGTGGTGGTCAGGTTGTAGTTGCCCGCGTCCGTACCGCCCAACCCGATGCCGCTGATATTAACCGTCTTGCCGGTGCCGACGTTCTTGTCGGCGAAGGTGGCGGTGGTGGCGTTGACCGTCAGGCTGTCGCCGCTTTTGATGCCACCGAACGTGGCGCCGGCCGCATTGACGATGGCGTTCAGGCCAGCGTCGTAGACTTTGCTGTCGATCACGATATTGGTGACCGCGGAAATGGTGGCCTTGGTAATATTGGCCGTCACGCCGGTCGGGTTGCTGATCGTGTAGTTGCTGGCCAGGCCGCCGTTGCTGCCCACGGTCATGACCGCACCGGTGATGGTGACGGCCTTGCCGGTGCCGACGTTCTTATCAAGAAACACACCGACCATGCCGCCCACGCCCACGCCTTCCGCACCGACCAGGCCGTCGAGAATCACGGTACCGCCCAGGCTGACCGCGGTACCGCCGGTGTAGGCCCGGTTGGTGGCCGTGATACCGGTGATCGTCAGCGCTTTTTTGGTGATATCGCCGGTCACGCCAGTCGGATTGGCCAGCGAATAATTGCTGGCCAGGCCGCTGCCGTCGACCAGCGTCGTGCCGGTAACGGTCACGACCTTGCCGGTGCCCGCGTTCTTGTCGGCAAACACGCCACTCTGGCCCGAGAAGCTCACGGTTTCGCCCACCACCAGGCCGTTCAGGGTGCCGCCCGTCAGACTGGCCTTGGTATTACCGTCATACGCCTTGGCGCTGGCGGCCAGGCCGCTGACCGTCAGCGCTTTTTGCGTGATGCTGGCGGTGACGCCGGTCACCGCGCCGACCGTGTAATTGCTGGCCAGGCCGCCGTTCGTGCCGTCGGACAGCGCGCCGCCGGTCACCGTCACGGTCTTGCTTGCGCCCGCATTCTTGTCGCCAAAGACGCCGATCAGGCTGGACAGGCCCAGCGTTTCCCCGCTGACCAGGCCGTCCAGGGTACCGCCGTTCACGGTGGCCGCCGTGCCGCCATCGTAGACCTTGTCGGCCGCCGTTGCGCCGGTCACCGTCAGCGCCTTTTGTGTGATATTGCCGGTGGCGCCGGTGGCATTGCTGACCGTGTAGTTGCTGGCCAGGCCAGAGCCATTGCCCAGGGTGGCGCCGGTCACGGTCACCGCCTTGCCGTTGCCCGCGTTCTGGTCATTGAATGCGCCGCTCTGGCCAGACAGGGTCAGGGTTTCGCCAATCACCAGGCCATTCAGGGTACCGCCCGAAATGGTCGCCTTGGTGTTGCCGTCATAGCTCTTGCTGGCCACGCTCACGCCGCTCACCGTCAAGGCTTTTTGCGCGATATCAGCCGTCAGGCCCGTCACGCTGGCGAGCGTGTAGTTGCTGGCCAGGCCGCCGTTAGCGCCGTCGGACAAGGTGCCGCCGCTGACCGTCACGGCCTTGCTGGTGCCGGCGTTCTGGTCGGCGAAAGCGCCCGACAGCGCGCCCAGGTTGAGCGATTCGCCGTTGATCATGCCGCTCAAAGTGCCGCCGGTGACCGCCGCCGCCGTGCTGCCGTCATAGGTCTTGTTGCCAGCCACGGCGCCGGACACGGTCAATGCCTTGGGCGTGATGGCGCCGCTGCCGCTGCCGCTGCCAGCGGTCAGGTTGTAGTTGGCCGCGTCCGTGCCGCCAAGGGTCAGGCCACTGGCATTGACAACCTTGCCGCTGCCGGCGTTCTTGTCGATGAAGTTGGCCGAGGTGGCGCTGACGTTCAAGACGTCGCCATTGACCATGCCGGCAAAGGTGGCGCCGGCATTGCTGACCGTGGCGGAGGTAGCACCGTCATACTCCTTGCTGGCGGCCACGATATTGCTCACCGTGTTGATGGTGGCCTGGGTGATATCGGCCGTGACGCCGGTCGGGTTGTTGACCGTGTAGTTGCTGGCCAGGCCGGTGCCGTCGGCCAGCGTGGCGCTGATGGTCAGCACCTTGCCGGTAGCGGCGTTCTTGTCGGCGAACACGCCCGACAGGCCGGACAGGCCCAGCGTTTCCGAACCGACCAGACCGCTCAATGCGCCGCCGCTGACCGTGGCCTTGGTGTTGCCGTCATAGACTTTGTTGCCAGCCGTCGCGCCCGTCACGGTCAGCGCCTTGGGCGTGATGTCGCCCGTCACGTCGGTCGGATTGGTCACCGAATAATTGCTGGCCAGGTTAGCACCGTCGGCCAGCGTGATGCCGCTCACGGTCACGCTCTTGCCGGTACCGGCGTTCTTGTCGACAAACGCGCCGGCCTGGCCGGAGAAGCTGACGGTTTCGCCGGCCACCAGGCCACTCAAGGTACCGCCCGTCAGGCTGGCCGTGGCATTGCCGTCATAGACCTTGGCGCTGGCCGTCATGCCGCTCACGGTCACCGCCCTCTTGTCGATGGTCACCGTGCCTGCGCCGTAACTGATGATATAGCCGCGCTGGCCGGAATACAGGCCGCCGGCGGTAATGGCGTAAGTGCCGACGTTGACGGCGTTGCCTGCCGCGCTGGCGCTCAAAGTGCCCAGCAGCGATGCATAGGCGCCAGACCGGTTGGCGGTGACACCGGTGGCCGTAAAGGTGCTGGTGCCGTCATAGGTCTTGCTGTTGTTCGCGGCAAAATTGACCTGCAACGGCGTCATGAAGGCGCGCAGCAAGGGGTAGGTATAGGTGTCGTAGATGATCCAGGTGCCAGCCAGGTCCCAGGTCGCCGCCGTGTAGCTGGCCGGCGATTTCATTTGCGTGGTGGTCAACCCCGTACCAGCGGCGCTGGTGGCCTGCCCACTGGTGGCGGTGTCCCAGAAGTTGCCGGTAGCGCTGCCAGTACTGGCGCCCGCCAGGCCGCCCGTATTGCTGCTGCCCGTGACCGCGCCGTTGGCGTAGTTATTGGTCAAGGCGCCGGAATTGACGCCAACCAGGCCGCCCACCGTGTTGGTGCCGTTCACGGCGCCCGTGGCGTAGCTGTTGCTGACAGTGCCGCTGTTGTTGCCGACCAGGCCGCCCGTGTTGGCGGTACCGGTCACGCTCATGGTGCTGTAGCTGCCGCTGATGGTGCCGGCATTGTTGCCGACCAGCGTAGCGGTATCCGTGGCGCCGTTGACGCTGCCGCCGTCCAGGCCCACGTCGCGAATCACCGCCGTGCTGGAGGTGGCGCCGAACAGACCGGTACTGTCGATGCCCGGACGGTTCAGCACCAGACCGGAAATGACATGGGCGGCGCCGTCGAAGGTGCCGGTGAATGGCGCCGCCGTGCTGGTGCCGACCGGCACGAACGTGGCGCCATTCCAGACGTCGCCCGTGGTGCCAGTGGCCGCCAGATTGAGGTCGCGGGCCAGCGTGTAATTGCCGGCCAGATTCATCGCCATCAATTGCAATTGATGCGGTGATTTGATGGTGGTGCTGTACTCGGACGACAACATCGGTCCGGTGGCGCCCAGCGCGCCGCCCGCATTGTTCAGCGTGCCGTCGGTATTGACCATGACCCAGTTGTTGCCCGACTGGCTGGTGGTGGTGGTGAAACTGAAGTTGTCGAAGCTGGCGCCCGTGCGCATCTCTGTCGCGCTCAGGCCCTTCACCTTGGTTTTCGATCCAGTGCCGTCGCCGATGGCGGAACCCAGGTTGACGGTGGAATTGAAGTAACCGCCGGTGATCGTCGCGGTTGCGTTGTTGAAGCCGATGACGCCGCCTGCCACAGTGGTGCCGGCGACGGTGCCGGTCAGCGTGACCTTGCCGGAAGAATAGACATTGGTGACCGAGGCGCCCGCAGTGCTGGTGCCGTTGGCGCCGACCACGCCACCCACCGAGCTGGTGGCGCCCGTGACGTCGCCGGTGGCGTAACTGTTGCTGATCGACGAGCGGTTATTGCCGACCAGTCCACCCGTGGATACGCTGGCGCTGGCAAGACCGCCCAGGCCCAGGCCCGTCACCGTGCCGGTGGCATAGCTGTTGTTGATCTGCGCCGAGGAGGTGGTCCAGCCCACCAGCCCGCCAACATGGCCGTTGGCCGACACGGCGCCGGTACTGAAGCTGTTGTTGATCACGGCAGTCGAACCACGGTTGCTGGCCACCAGGCCGCCGGCGTCGATACCGACCGCTACCGCGCCAGTATTGAAACTGTTGGTAATGGCGCCGTAATTAATGCCGACCAGGCCGCCACCGGTATGCTTGGCGGTAGCGGTGACGGCGCCCGTATTGTAACTGCCAGTGATCTTGCTGGCCTTGGTGCCAAGGCCCACCAGGCCGCCAATCACGGTATCGAGCGTCGCGTTGGTGACGCTGATCGTGGCGCTGCTGCCGCTGTTGAGGATGGTGCCGCTGTTTTTGCCAACCAGGCCGCCGATATACGCATAGCCCGGGGTGCTCAGGCTGCCGCTCACATAGGCATTGTTGATCAAGCCGCTATTGGAACCCACCACTCCTGCCACATTACCATAGGAACCACTGCCCGGCACGCTGGAACTCAGGTTGACGTTAAGCAGGCCGACATTGCGGATCTGCGCAGCCGTAGTGATCGTACCGAACAGAGCGGCCGAGACGTTGCTCGTGCTGGTGTTACTGGTCAAGCCGGTAATCACGTGGCCCAGACCCTCGAACTGCCCCGTAAATGGCGTAGTATTGGTGCCGATCGCGATGAAGCCGTTGGCGCCCCATGTGGACGTGGCGCTGGCGTCGATATTCGCACCCAGCGCATAGTTGCCCGACATGAGATTCCTCATGCCTTGCAAATCGGTGCCAGTGACGCTGCCGGCCGCGCCCAGGCTGGTGATCATCGTATAGATCTTGGTGGTGCCGTCACTGCCCTGCTTGGTGCTGAAACTATTGCCCGAGGGGAGATTGACCTCGGCCTTGATCGTGATATGCGCGGCATTGCTCGACGCGACGGTACTCTGGCCATATTCGAGTGCCAGGCTGGCCGTGCCGGTGCCCGTCATCGGCTTGTTGATGTTGATATTGTTTTGCGCCGTCAGGGTCAGCTTGTTGGCCGACCAGGCAATCGCTTCGTTGACATTGACGTCGCCGGCCGTGCCGCCAGTGCCGTCCGTGCTCTGGATCTGCACCGAGCCGTTGCTCAGGCCGATCATCAGGTCGGTGCCGGTCATATTGCCGCCGGACGCGGCGATCGTGAAATCGACCGGGTCGATCAGCCAGGTGCCGGACAGGCCATTGGCCGCCTTGGTCGTCACATTGATGCCCTTGGCAATATTTACATGCGCGGCCGAGGTATCGATGAAGCCGCCCTTTCCACCCGCCGGCGCGCTGGCGTCCAGCGTACCGGCCGCGTTCACCGTGCCGCTCTGCATGTCGCCCAGCAACTTGATCGTGCCGCTGCGCGTATCGATCGTCTGCGCCTCGATCACGCCCGTGTTGTTGACGACGGTTTTCAGCAAGTCGCCGGCCGCCTGCGCCGTCAATACCACGCTGCCGCCGTCAGCCTTGATCATGCCGCCATTGCTGACCAAAGCGCCCACGGCGCCCGCGTTGACGGCGACATTGAGCAAGCCGTCGCCCGCCACGTCCAGCGTGATGGCGCGGCCCGCCGCCAGGGCCACCGAGCCCAGGCGTGCCTGGATCGTGCCCTCGTTCGACACATTGGCGCCCAGCAAGGCCACATAGCCGCCCGGCGCGCTGATCGAACCCTGGTTCAGGACTTTACCCGTGCCATTGCCGCTAAATTGGTATTTGCCGGCCATGAAGTCGGCGTTGGAAATATCCAAGGTGGAGGCCACCAGGCCCGCCGTGTTGACCGAGGCTCCTTGGCCGAACAGCACGCCGTTCGGGTTGACGATAAACACCTTGCCGTTGGCCGACAAGTTGCCGAGGATGGTCGTGCCATCGCTGCCCAGTACGCGGTTCAACGCCACCGCATTGCTGTTCGGCTGCACGAATTGCACTGACTCGCCCTTGTTGATATTGAAGTTTGCCCAGTTGATGACGGCGTTCTGGCTGCCCTGGTTGATCACCGTGGCGCCCGGCGCGCCATTGATCGTTGCCTGGCCCGCCACCACGGTGCCGCCCGCCGGCCCCGCCAGCGCCAGACTGCCGTAGCCCAGCATCAGCGCCGCCGCCATGCTGGTCAAGGCGAAATGCGCCCCGCCGCCGCTGCATCCTGGCATCGAGCGCTTGCCGGCGGATTTGACGTTTTCGGACACGGCGGCGTAAGCGCCCGTGGCCTGGTTCCAGATGGAGCGGTAGATGCGGTTCATGGCGGTGTCCTGATTTTTTAGCTTGTATTAATTAGAAGTACTTGACGGCTTGCAGCCAGAAGCGGCCGGCGGAGTCCGGTGCGGACGTCGCCTTGGCATTGCCCAGCTTGTGTGCGTAATACGCTTTCAGGACGAGCGCATTGGCGCCCGTCCACGTCACGCCCACGCCGGCGCCGCTCAGGGTGCGGCGGTTCTCGCCGGCGCTCCAGGCATTGCGGTTGAGCTTGACCGTGCCCGTATCGGCAAAGCCGACCAGCTGCAGCTGGCCGGCCACGGTCGTGAAGGCCGGCAGGCTCTGCCGCAGTTCCAGATTCAGCACATAGCCCTGGTCGCCATACGCCTCGCCGCCCGGATAGGCGCGCACGCCGCCGACGCCGCCCAGGCCCATTTTTTCCGACACATCGAGGTTTTTCGACGACGTCTGCGCGTTGACGATGCCGAAGAAGCTGGTCTCGGCGCCCAGGCTTTGCAGGCGCGAGGCCGTCAGGCCCAGCTTGTGGAAGCTGCCGTGGGTATCCACCGTCAGCATGTCGATCAGGCGCGCCTGCGGCGTTTCGATGTCGATCTTGCCGGTGGTGTAGGTCAGCGAATAATTGCTGATGCCACCGCCACCCACGCTATCTTTGCTATCACCGTTGAGATTGAACAGCCAGACCTTGGCTTTCTTGTCGTTGACGCTGCCCGTCGATTCCGTGCGGTCCTGGAAGGTCTTGTCGTCGTAGCTGACTTGCGCATACAAGTTGCTGCTGCGCGAGCGGATCAGCGGATAACTGCCATACGCGCTGGCGATCTTCGCCGTGCCCTTGGCCTCGAGCACGGCAAATTCCTTGCCCAGCTTGTAATCCATATACGTGTAGGCGCCACCCAGGCGCAGCAAACCGGCCTGGCCCTGATACGCCAGGCGGCCGTAGTTCAAGCCGTCGGCCGAGGTAAACGCGCGTACGCTGGCCACGTCGCCGATGCCGGCCAGTTCATTGATGTTCAAGGTGGCGCCGATGCGGTTGCGGCCCGTGTAGCGGTTGCCCTGGTTATCGACGTCGATGCTGCCGTTGAAACGCGATCCCGGCTGCACCTCGACGATCAGGTCGGACGCGCCCAGCGAGGCCCCCGGCGCCAGGGTCGAGCTCACCTGCACGCCCGGCAAGTCCGACAGCAGCAGCAAGCGCCGCTCCAGCGGCGGCGTGGAAATCACTTGCCCGTCGAGACCGGCCAATATCGTGCCGGCCAGGCCGTCGGACAACTTGCTCTGGTTGCGCAGCTGCACTTGCCCATACTGGCCCGGCAGCACGCTGATGTGCACCACGCCATCCTCGATATCCTGCGCAGGCAGATACGCTTGCGCGAGGAAATAGCCACGCTGCTGGTAATAGCTGGCAATCTTACCGGCCATGGCGCGCAGCTCGCCCAGGGTCAGCTCGCTGCCCGGCACGAAACCCGTGCTGGCGATCAGTTCGCTCTCGGTAAACACGGGCGGCGCCGTCACCTGCAGGCGCTGTACCGTGATGCGCGTGGTATCGCCCACCGTGGTGGCCGGAACATTGCCCTGTTGCACGCGGATAGCCGGCGGCGCCTTCGGCAACTGAGGCGCGACGGGAATCTGCTGCAGCTGGCTGCCTGCGTTCGGCGGGTCGACGGCCCAGGCGGACTGGATCGCCAGCAACAAGGTCAGGGGCAGGAGTTTGGCGCGCAAAAGAATCCTCTCGATCACAGAATCAGCAGTGGGCAGTATAGTTGCCAGATATTAACTTAATAGTTCCTACATTGCAACACTCCCGTTCTATAAGGAAGTGCTCATCGATTCGCTTTCCTGGCGAGTTTGGCGCGCCAAATGTTCCAACGGCGCGTCGATCAAGCAGTTTCCGGTCAATTTGACGGCAAGCGGTCTTGTATGGTCGCCTGCGTTGGCGGAAACTGCGGCAGCGGCCCGGCGCGAGCGTGCCGCTGCGGTCAGTGCAGTGAGCTGGAAATGCGCGTCGAATGTCCTCTCAATGCCCGCCCCCAAGATACGCGGCGATCACCTTCGGATCGGTCTTCAGACTTTCGGCCGGGCCGTGCACGGAGATGCTGCCGTTTTCCAGCACGTAGCCGTAATCGGCCACGTTCAGGGCGGCGGCGGCGAATTGCTCCACCAGCAGCATGGTCACGCCCTCGCCTTTCAGGCGCGTGATGATGCGGAACACTTCCTCGACCAGGATGGGCGCCAGGCCCATCGACGGTTCGTCGAGCAGAATCACTTCCGGGTTCAGCATGACGGCGCGCGCCATGGCCAGCATCTGCTGCTCGCCGCCCGACAAGGTGCCGGCCAGCTGGTCGCGCCGCTCTTTCAGACGGGGGAACAGTTCCAGGGCCTTGTCCAGGTCGCCCTTGATGTCGCCTTTCGGGCGCGAACGCGTAAAGCGGGGAAAGGCGCCCAGCAGCAGGTTGTCCGTCACCGACATCGAGGCGAACACGCGCCGGCCTTCCGGCGAATGGGCCAGGCCGGCGCGCGCGATACGGTGCGAGTCGAGCCCCGTGACATCCTTGCCGCCCAGGGTGACGGTACCGGATTTGGGTTTCAGCATGCCGGAAATGGCGCGCATGGTGGTGGTCTTGCCGGCGCCGTTCGAGCCGATCAGGGTCACCAGCTTGCCCTTCGGGACTTCAAGCGAAATGCCGTGCAAGACTTCGACTTTGCCGTAGGCGGCGTGCAGATTTTGAATGGTCAGCATGGTCTTCCTCTCAGTGCGCCGCGGGGCTCAGGGTGTCGGCGCTGCCGCCCAGGTAGGCTTCGATCACTTTCGGATCGCTCTGGACAAGCGCGGGTGCGCCTTCGGCGATCTTCTGGCCGAAGTCCAGCACCGTCACCACGTCCGACAGGGCCATCACCACGTCCATGTGGTGCTCGATCAGGATGATGGTGATGCCGTGGTCGCGGATCTTGCGGATGATGGCCATCAGCTCCTTGATGTCGGGCGCCGTCAGGCCCGCCGCCGGTTCGTCGAGCAGCAGCAGGCGCGGATTGAGGCCCAGGGCGCGGCCGATTTCCAGCAGCCGCTGTTTGCCATACGGCAGATTGCGCGCCTCTTCGTTGGCCAGGTCCGCCAGGCCGACGAATTCGAGGATGCTGGCGGCCCGCTCGCGCGCCAGGCGCTCTTCGCGCTTGTAGCGCGGTGTGTGCAGCATCACGTCCAGCACGTTCGATTTGAAGGTATTGTGCAAGCCCACCAGCACGTTTTCGGTGGCCGTCATCTCGCCGAACAGCTGCACGTTCTGGAAGGTGCGCGCCACGCCGCCCAGGGCGATTTCGGACGGCGTGCGGCCGGAAATGACGGCACCGGCAAATTCGACCTTGCCCGCCGTCGGCTTGTAGATGCCCGTCAGCACATTCATCATCGTGCTCTTGCCCGAGCCGTTCGGCCCGATCAAGCCGTGCACGGAGCCCTGTGTGACGTTCAAGTCCACCTGGTTCAGCGCTTTCAGGCCACCGAACTGCATCAGGGCCTGGTCCACGCGCAGCAGCGTTTCGCCGCGCTGTCCACCCTGGGCGTGGTCAAAAGGCGCCACGCCGTGCGAGGCCACCGCCTGCACATGGCGCCGGCCCTTGCCTACAAAACTCATCAGGAAGCCGACGATGCCATCTTGCAGGTAGTACACGACAAACAGGGTCATCAGGCCGAAGATGGTCAGGCGCCAGTCGATCATATTGTCCAGCTTATAGGAATACGCGGCCAGGCCGATGGTGGCGACCAGCGGCACGAGCACGCCGCGCACGGTGGAACGCTTCTTGGCCAGCATGAAGGCGGAACCGATCACGCCCAGCACGGCGGCGGCCACGGCGATCTTGCGGAACAACTCGATGTCCGCCAGCAGGCTGGGCAGCATGACGACGATCAGCGCGCCGATCAAGGCGCCCGAGCGCGTCTTGCGCCCGCCCATGATGACGGCCAGCAGGAACAGAATGGTCAGCTCGAAGTTGTAGGTATTGGGCGAGATATATTCTTCCGAATACGCATACAGGCTGCCGGCCAGGCCCGCGAAGCCGGCGCTGATGACGAACGCATACACTTTATAGCGATACACGGACACGCCCATGCAGTCCGAGGCGATGGGGCTGTCGCGCAATGCTTCAAACGCCCGCCCCAGGTTCGACTTCAGGATGCGATGCACGACCACCAGCGAGATCACCATCAGCGCGGCGACCATGTAGTAGTACTCCACCTCGGAGAGCTTGTGCCCGAACAGGACGGGCTTGTGGATCTTGATGCCCATCGGCCCTTCCGTCAGGAAGCTCATTTCATTGATCAGGATTTGTATGATGGTGCCGAAAGCGAGCGTCACCATGGCCAGGTACGGCCCCGTCACGCGCAGCGCCGGCAAGGCCAGGATGGCGCCGAAGACGGCCGCGCCCACGATGCTGGCGGGGATGGCCAGCCAGAACGACAGGCCCAGCTTGAACACCAGCACGCCCGTGGCATACGAGCCGATGCCGAACAGGCCAGCGTGGCCCAGCGACACCTGCCCCGTGTAGCCGACGACGATGTCGAGGCCGAACAGCAGGATGGCGTAGATCAGGATGGTCTCGGCCAGGTGGATGTAATACGGATTGGGGATGACAATCGGGAACAGCACGAGCGCGGCCAGGCCCGCCGCGCAGAGCGCCAGCATGGTGAATTTCTTGTTCATGTGATCCTCAGACTTTCTTGATCGCGGCTTTGCCGAACAGGCCGGACGGCTTGACGGCCAGCACCAGCAGCAAGAGCAGCAGGCCTGGCACTTCCTTGTAACCGGTGGAAATGTAATAGCCGGTGGTGGTCTCGGCGATGCCCAGGATCAGGCCACCGACGATGGCACCCACGCCCGAGGTCAGCCCGCCGATGATGGCCACGGCGAATGCCTTCAAGCCCAGCGAGGCGCCCATGGTGGCGCCGGTCAGGGTCAACGGTGCCACCAGCACGCCCGCGAAGGCGGCCGTGGCCGACGACAGCGCATACGAAAAGGTGATGACCATGCCCGTGTTGATGCCCATCAGGCCGGCCGCATCGCGGTCATTTGCCGTCGCCACCACGGCCTTGCCGTAGATCGACTTGCGGTTGAACAGCTCGACGGCCAGCATGATGGCCAGCGCACCGACGATGACGGCCACCTGCATCGGCTGCACGTTCGCGCCCAGCACCTTGAATGGCGCGGCCGAGAGCGGCGACGGGAAGGTCAGGTCGTCCTTGCCCCAGATGTTTTCCGCCACGTTTTTAAAGATGATGGCCAGCGCGATGGTCGACATGATCCAGCCGAATTCGGACTTGATCTTGATGGCGGGCCGCACGCCTATCCATTCGACGAACACGCCCTGCAAGGCGCCGAAGGCGATGACGATGGGGACCATCAGCAAATAGCTCATGTAAGGGCCGCCGTGGATGGTGCCCACCAGCGAGAGGCCCACCAGCGCGCCCAGCATCAGGGACTCGCCCTGGCCGAAATTGAGGGTGCCGGAAGTGGCAAAGGTCAGCTGATAGCCGAAGGCGATGACGGCATAGATCATGCCCAGCGCGATACCGCTGAAGACAAGCTGCAGGAAGATTTCCATGGTGTTCCCCGGAAGACGAAAGATGAAAAAATGGCCAGTCCTGATTCCTCAAGGCTGGCCATTGCGCGGCTAGATACTGGGAATTAGCCGGACTTACTTGGCGAGGACGACCTTGCCGTCCTTGACTTCGCCAAACACGGTCAGCTCGGCCGTGATCGCTTCATGGTTGGTCTTGCTGAACGGTTTGTTGTAGGTCGTCACGGCGCCTTCCACCTTGTCCGTCAGGTTTTCCAGCGCGGCGCGCACTTTCGGGCCATCGGTGCCGCCCGCCTGCTTGAAGGCCGCAGCCAGCAGGTAGATCGAATCGTAGCCTTGCGCAGCCGAGACGGCCGACGGCATGCGTCCACCCGACGGCTTGTAGGCAGCCACATAGGCGTCGATGAAGGCCTTGCGCTTCGGCGTGCTGGCATCCTGGATGAAGGTTTGCGGCATACGCGTGCCATTGCCGTTCTTGCCCGCGTTGTCGATGAAGTTACCCATGGCCAGGGTCCAGCTGCCGATCAGCGGTACTTTCCAGCCCAGTTTTTCCATGCCGTTGGCGATCTGAGCCAGTTCCGGGCCGATGCCGTAGGTCAGCACCACTTCCGCCCCGGCCTGCTTGGCTTTCAGCAGCTGGGCCGTCATGTCGACGTCCTTGATGTTGTATTTTTCAACGACAACGGGTTTGATGCCCTTCTTTTCCAGCGCTTTTTCCAGGTCTTCGCGGCCCAGCTGGCCATAGTTGGTCGAGTCGGCCAGAATCGCCACTTTCTTGAACTTGCGGTTGTCGATGGCCTCGTGCACGATCATGCCGGACTGGATGGTGTCATTGGCCGCGTTGCGGAAGATATAGTTTTCCGGCTGGTCGGCGAACTGCTTGGTGACGATGGAGCCCGTCGCCACATTGTTCATGACGGGAATCTTGGCTTCCTGATAGAAGCGCTGCGAGGCCAGGGCCACGCCCGTGTTGATATAGCCGACGGTGGCGGCAACTTTTTCCTTGTTGATCAATTCCTGGGCGATTTGCACGCCGCGCTCGTTCTTCGCTTCGTCATCGCGCTCGATCAGCAGCAGGGAACGGCCCAGTACGCCGCCTTTGGCATTGATTTCAGCGACGGCCAGCTTGACGCCGTCGCGCATCGACACGCCCATCGGCGCGGAGCCGCCCGTGAACGGACCCGATACGCCGATCTTGATGGGGTCGGCTGCGACTGCCGCCTGCGAGAAACCCAAAACCAAACTTGCCACGAGCAATTTCTGTTTCAAATTCATTGTCATCTCCTCTGTTACAACGTTTTTAATGCCACTTATTTTTATTGTCGTACGCTGGATAACCGCCCCATCGATAAATCATTGTAGGTGAGTAAACATGCACCAGCAACAACTACATATGACGCATCGCAACATGCAGAAAAAGCCGAATTGCTAGCCCGATGTCAGTCTTTTGTAAGGAAAATATGAGGTAAATTGGAGCGCCGCGCAACATTTGGCAACAGCCCTGGCACCGGTGCGGGGCTGACGGACGACGTCGACGGCCTGTTGATCTGGCGCAATACTGCTACTCCTCAGCATGCTAAGGTCGGCCATGCCAGCGCATGCGCGCCGGTCCAATCAGCCACTGCTACCGCATGGAGGCCCTATGCAGCGCCCGCAGAACTCGTCCATTTCCACCCTGCTTCTTTGCGCCACCGCCAGCCTGCTGCTGGCCGGCTGCGCCAGCAAGCTGGCGCCCGTGCGCACCTTTGCCGAGCAGACGCAAAAGATGTCGCAGCACTTCGAACCCATGCTGGCGGGCGGCGTCCACAGCTGCATGGACAAGGCCATGCGCAAGCGTTTGATTCTGGCCGAGCGTTTCGATGCGCAAGCGAGTGAACAGGCGGCGCGCGCCGATTGCGCCGCGATCGCGCAGGCCAGCGTGTCGATCGCCAGCCTGAACGACCTCCTGCTGCGCTATGCGCAGACCCTGGCGGCGCTGGCCGATGACAAGCTGCCCGTCTACCAGGAAGAGTTTGGCGGACTCGGCGCTGCGCTGGGCGGCCTGGCACAGCCGGGCGCCGGCGCGCCCATGCTCGATGCGGGCAAGCTGTCCAAGGTCGTCAAATTGAGCGAACACCTGAGCCGCCTGGTCACCCAGCGCGCACAGAAATCAGCCTTGCGCGAATTGCTCGACGAGCAGGAAGCCGTCGATATCGTCAGCAATGCGCTCAAGGAGTATGCCCAGCGCAGCTACCGCGCCGGCTTGCAGGATGAATTGCGCGAACTCGACCTGCTGCGCGGCGCCGTCGACAAGGCCGCGCCGCGCGAACCGCTGGCCGCCAACTACATCCGCACGCGATTGCACCTGGAAGGGCGGCAATTGCAGGAAAGGGAAAAGATCGTCGCCGCGTATGTCGCCGCCGTCGACGCGCTGCAAGCCAGCGTGGCCGTGCTGCGGGCCAATCTCGATCGCCTGCAGGCGCCCGAACTGGAGCGGCAACTGGCGCAGTTTTCACGCGACGTCGCCACGCTGCAGCGGCAAGCGGCGTTCTATGCCCCGACCCGCTGGTAAATGGCAGGCACACCGGAGACTCCCATGGCCCCACTGACCGAACTGACAAAAGACCAAAGCTACGCCATCGCCGACAGCCTGGCGCAGGCGTCAAGCCTGGTGCTGGAATTGCGCATCCGCGAACGCGAGGCGCTGGCGCCGGACGACCGCGCGCTGCTGGAGCAATATGAAAACCACCTGGACCAGATGGTGGCCCTGTTCCGCGCGTATGGCATTTACCTGACGGCCGAAGGCGCCGAGCAGGCGCGCGGCGATATCGAGGGCGCCATCGCGAAGGGAAAACTGCAACTCAAGCGCATCGCCGACGTCAAGGCCGCCATCGCCGCGGCGGCCAGGCTGGTCGACCTGGGCGCGGCCATCCTGTCGCGCGACCCGTTCGCCATCGGCGAAGCGGCGGCCAGCCTGCGGACCAAGCTGAAAAAAGAAGAGCCGGCGTAGCTCAGGGTTCCGGCGGGCGGTGCCCCATCGCATGCGTGGCCATCATCAGGTACAGGTGGCCCTGCGCCTCGTTGTGCGCGTAGCCCATCTGCCCTTCGGCCAGGGCCACGGATTTCTGCTGCAGCGCTTCCGGGTAGCCGAGGTCGCAGGCCGCGTCGAGCCAGTAGCGCGCCTTGGCCTCGTCCCCGGCCAGCAGCAGGTTCGCCACGATGAACATGGCCGGCGCCACGCCCCGCTGCGCGGCCAGCTCCAGCTGCCGCAGCGCGGCGACGCTGTCCTTTGGCCCGCCCATGCCGTTTTTCAGCATCAGGCCCAGGTAGTACGCTGCGGGACCGCTGCCCTGCCCCGCCGCCTGTTCGAACAGGGCGCGCGCCTGGGGCTGGGATGCTTCTCCCGCGCGCATCAGCACCTTGGCCCGGGCGGTGACATCGGGCGCGGCCACCACGGGCGACGCCAGCGCGGCGGCCAGCAGCAAGTTTGCCAGCATCATTTCGACAGGTCGAGCTGGTACAGCGCAAAGCCCTTGCCCGCGCCATCGTCAAGCTTCAGCTGCGTCACATTGCCGATACCGGCCGCTTGCGCCAGCGCGATCATGTGCGGCGCCGAGTGGAACACCACCGGGCCTTTTGTGGCCACCCTGGCGAAGCGCCAACTGCGCGCCGAACCGTTTTTCGCGCGCGTCAGGTTTTTTTCCTTGGTCACGTAAGCGATCAGGAGTTCGCGGTTATTGTCGGGCGAGGCCACCACCGTCTTGCTGCCATCGAGGCCGGGGAAATTGCCGCCGCCGCTGGCGCGGTAGTTATTCGTCGCGATCAAAAATTCCTGGCTGGCGTCCATCGGCTTGCCCTTGTACGTCAAACCCTTGATGCGCTGACCCGGCGGCTGCGTGACGTCGATCTGGTAGCGCACGTCGGCGCTGGTGAGCGTATCGAAGTTGTAGCTCGGGTGGGCCGTGTTGACCAGTTCCTGCGCTTCCAGTTTGTTCGGGTCGATGGTATTGAAACGCCGCGCCGACTGTTCCAGCCAGGCCTTCAGGTCCGCGCCATTCATCTTCACGCCATACAGCGCGTTCGGATACAAATACAGATCGGCCGCGTTGTTCAGCGCCACATTGCCCGCTTTGACATCCGTATAGTCGGACACGCCTGCCGAGCCGCTCTTGAACGGCGACGACATCGACAGCACGGGCAAGTGCGCGTACTGCGGCAAATTCGCCTTGACATACGCGGCCAGGTAGCCCGCTTGCGCCTGGTTCACCACCTCGATGGCGCTGACATCGCCCACATCGGCGAAATACGTCGACATGCGGAAGTCGGTGGCGCCGACCGGTGTCTGCACATAAGCGATGGTGGCCGCGTGTTCTTCCGCCACCAGCCTGGCGATGGCAGGATCGGGCTGCACGTAACTCTTGTCCGCGTTCTGGATGCCGCGCACTTCCACCGTGGTGGCGCTCTTGTCGACGACCCACTGCTTGCCGTCGTGGCGCAGGCGCAAACCGATCACGCCCAGGTGCTTGCCCCACAAACTGGCCATCACGGTAGGCACGCCGTTGACCAGGCCACGGGCCTTGTCGACGCCGGGCAGATTAAACTGCGGCACCGTGCTGGCCGCGTTCGGGAACAGCTGGTGCGAGTGGCCGATCAGCATGGCGTCCACGCCCGGCACTTGCGACAGGTAGTAATTGCCGTTTTCCATGCTGGGCGAATATGGGCTGTCATCGAGGCCGCCGTGCGAAATGGCCACCACCAGCTCGGCGCCCCGGGCGCGCATCTCGGGGATGAATTTTTCCGCCGTCTCGCGCACGCCCTGCGTGTAGACGCGCCCTTCCAGCCAGCGCTTGTCCCAGGCCATGATGGTGGGCGGCGCAAAGCTGATAATGCCCACCTTCACGCTGCTGGTCACCGGTTTGCCATCGGGGCCGGCCGCCGTGATCTGCTTGTCGATGATGTGATATGGCGCAAACAGGGGCTGGCCCGTCCTGACGCTGTAGACGTTGGCCAGCACTTGCGGGAACGCGGGGCCGGCGCAGCGCGGTTTGCCGGCGTCGACGCTGTCGACATCAAACTGGTTGCCCGTCACCTGGCTCAAAAAGGCCAGGCCGTAGTTGAATTCGTGGTTGCCGATGCCGCCGCCGTCCACTTTCAGCAGATTCATGGCCTTGTAGATGGCCAGGGTCTGGTCGCAGGCCAGCGGTTTTACCAATGCCTGGTAGTCGGCCAGGGCCGTGCCCTGGATGGTGTCGCCATTGTCGAGCAACAGGTTGTTCGGAAATTGCGCGCGCGCCTGGGCGATCAGCGCCGCCGTGCGTTCCAGGCCGATCGACGGTTCCGCCTGCAGCTTGTAGTAATCATAACTAAGCACATTTGCGTGCAAGTCCGTCGTCTCCAGCAGGGCCAGCGTGGCGCTGCTGCCCGCTGGCATGGCGGCCATCGCCCGAACCGGTTCGTGGGCGGCGGGCGGCAAGGCGCCGCAGCCGGCCAGCAGCAGCGGTAACAGGGCAAGACGGGGAAGTTGGCGCAGGGGGTGGCACATGAGATGTTCCTGTGGAAAGACAATATCGCCAGCATCATACGCAGCACGCCAGCCATCTTCAAGGCAAAAATATTGTCGCAAATACAGCAAAATGACGTTTTTATTGCCTTGTGCAACCGCAATTGCGCCGCAGCGGCAGCGGAAACCGGCCGCGCTCGCGTATAATTCAAGGTTTGATTTCACCATAGAAGACCAGAACATTATGGAAGCCGAACGCATCAATATCATCTCCGCCCTGCTGAACGACCTGACGGTCCGTGAAGCCGAACTTCGGAGGTATCTTTGACTTCGCTGTCAAGTCGGAGAAACTAGAGCAAGTCAACGAAGAGCTGGAAGATCCGACCGTCTGGAACGATCCGAAGCGCGCCCAGGACCTCGGTAAAGAGAAGAAGGCGCTGGAAGCGATCGTCTTCACGCTAACCCGTGCCGATGCCGACCTGCGCGACACCCGCGACCTGTTCGACATGGCGCGCGAAGAAGGCGACGACGAGACGCTCGAAGCGATCGAGCAGGACGTGCAGGAAATCCGCAAGGTCATCGAAAGCATGGAATTCCGCCGGATGTTCAACAATCCGATGGACCCGAACAACTGCTTCATCGACATCCAGGCCGGTGCCGGCGGTACGGAAGCCCAGGACTGGGCTTCGATGCTGCTGCGCCAGTACCTGCGCTATTGCGAACGCAAGGGTTTTAAAGTCGAAATCCTCGAGCAGTCCGACGGCGAGGTCGCCGGCATCAAGACGGCCACCCTGAAGGTCGAGGGCGATCACGCCTACGGCTTCCTGCGCACGGAAACGGGCGTGCACCGCCTGGTGCGCAAGTCGCCATTCGACTCGGCCAACGGCCGCCACACCTCGTTTACGTCGCTGTTCGTGTATCCCGAAGTCGACGATTCGATCGAGATCGACGTCAACCCGGCCGATATCCGCGTCGATACCTACCGCGCGTCGGGCGCCGGTGGTCAGCACATCAACAAGACCGACTCCGCCGTCCGCATGACCCATGCGCCGACCGGCATCGTGGTGCAGTGCCAGAACGACCGTTCGCAGCACCGCAACCGCGCCGAAGCGATGGAAATGCTGAAAGCCAAACTGTACGAGCATGAACTGCGCAAGCGCATGAGCGAGCAGCAAAAGCTGGAAGACTCGAAAACGGACGTGGGCTGGGGTCACCAGATCCGCTCCTACGTGCTGGACCAGTCCCGCATCAAGGACTTGCGCACCGGTTTCGAGACAGGCAATACCAAGGGCGTGCTCGATGGCGACATCGACGAGTTCATTTCCGCCTCGCTGAAACAAGGCGTATAAGGATGAACGCATCCGCTCCGGCGCTGGCGCAGCGCGCCTTCCTGTTCGACATGGATGGCACGATCGTCGACAACATGGCCTTCCACACGACATCGTGGCTGGCGTTCTTTGAGCGCCACGGCCATGCGCTGGACGCGGACGCCTTTTTCCGCGACACGGCAGGACGGCAGGGACACGAAATCATCGCCCAATACCTGGGCGCCGATGCCGACCACGTCACCCTGCTGGCTGAAAAGGAAGTCGTCTACCGCGAACTGTATGGACCACACCTGGCTACAGTCGCCGGGTTCGATCAGCTGATCACCAGCGCGCGCCAGGCTGGCGTCGGGCTGGTGGTGGGCACGGCCGCGCCGGACGAGAACATCGCGTTCACGCTCGACGGCCTGGACCTGCGGCACCGCTTCGACGCCATCGTCGGCGCCGCCGACGTGGAACGGGGCAAGCCGCACCCGGACGTTTTCCTAAAAGGCGCGCTGCTGGCCGGCGCGCTGCCGCACAATTGCATCGTCTTTGAAGACGCGCCCCTGGGCGTGGAAGCGGCGCGCCGTGCCGGCATGCGCGTCGTGGTACTCACCACCACCCTGCCGGCCGAAGCGTTTGCCGCCTTCGACAACGTGATTGCCATCGTGCCGGATTTCTCCGCACTCGACGTCGACGCACTGTTTGCCAGCGTGGCGCCAGCGCTGGCACCACATCATCAATAATCACCAACGAAGAACACCATGACTACGGATATCCAAGAACAAGCCGCCGCCCCCGATGAAAACAAGATCATCGCCGAGCGCCGCGTCAAGCTGGCCGCACTGCGCGAACAAGGCATCGCCTTCCCGAACGATTTCCGCCCCGAGCACAAGGCGGCCGATCTGCACGCGCAATACGGCAGCAAGACGCGCGAAGAGCTGGAAGCCGAACCTGTCACCGTGGTGCTGGCCGGCCGCATGATGCTCAAGCGCGAAGCGGGCAAGAAAGCCGCTTTCGCCACCCTGCAAGACGCTTCCGGCCCGAAAGCCGACGGCCGCATCCAGATCTACGCCACCCTGGACCTCACCGGCGAAGCGGCCATGGCTGCCCTGCACCACTATGACCTGGGCGATATCCTGGGCGTGACGGGCACGCTGTTCAAGACCAAGACGGACGAACTGACCATCAAGGTCACGCAACTGCGTTTGATCACCAAGTCGCTGCGCCCGCTGCCGGACAAATTCCACGGCCTGGCCGATCAGGAAACCAAGTACCGCCAGCGCTACGTCGACCTGATCATGAACGAAGAGACGCGCCGCACCTTCAAGGCGCGTACCGCCGCCATCTCGTCGATCCGCCGCTTCATGGAAAAGAACGAGTTCATGGAAGTGGAAACGCCGATGCTGCACACCATCCCGGGCGGCGCCGCGGCAAAACCGTTCATCACGCACCACAATGCGCTGGACATGCAAATGTTCCTGCGCATCGCGCCCGAGCTGTACCTGAAGCGCCTGGTCGTGGGCGGCTTTGACCGCGTGTTCGAGATCAACCGCAACTTCCGCAACGAAGGCGTGTCGATCCGTCACAATCCAGAATTCACGATGATGGAATTCTACGCGGCCTACACCGACTATAAATGGCTGATGGATTTCACGGAAGCCGTCATCCGCCAGGCCGCCATCGACGCGCACGGCACCGCCACCCTGACCTACGGCGGCCGCGAGCTGGACTTGGCCAAGCCGTTCCACCGCCTGACCATCGTCGAAGCGATCAACAAGTACGCGCCAGGCTACACGCCGGAGCAGTTGAACGATGCCGAATTCATCAAGGAAGAGCTGAAGAAATTCGGCGTCAAGCCGTTCGCCACGGCCGGCCTGGGCGCGCTGCAACTGGCGCTGTTCGAAGAGACGGCTGAAGCGCAGCTGTGGGAACCGACCTACATCATCGACTACCCTGTTGAAGTGTCGCCACTGGCGCGCGCTTCCGACACGGTAGCCGGCATCACCGAACGCTTCGAGCTGTTCATGGTGGGCCGCGAAATCGCCAACGGCTTCTCCGAGTTGAACGACGCAGAAGACCAGTCGGCCCGCTTCCTGGCGCAAGTCGCCGCCAAGGACGCAGGCGATGAAGAGGCGATGTTCTACGACGCCGACTACATCCGCGCGCTGGAATACGGCATGCCGCCAGCCGGCGGCTGTGGCATCGGCATCGACCGCCTGATGATGATCATCACGGATTCGCCGAACATCCGCGACGTCCTGCTGTTCCCGCACCTCCGCCGCGAAGAGTGATGAACACCTGAAAAATCTACTGCGCGTCGCGATTTGCGGCCTGCGATGCTCACTGCCTCGGCGGCCCCGTGCCCAGCACAGTTGCGCTTCTTAGCCGCAACTCCCATCCGCTCGCTACGATTTTTCAGGCGTTCGATGCTTCAAGGCAAAAAAAGCCGCCTGATTTTGCGATCAGGCGGCTTTTTCACTTGTGCGGCCAGCTATCAGCCGGCCAGGGTCACGCGCTGGTGGCTGCGGCTGGCCTGCTGCGCCGCCAATGCCGTGGCCAGCGCGCGCATGCCGTCGTCGCCCGTGGCGGCCGGCTGCCCTTCGCCGCGCATGGCGCGCTGGAAGGCGCGCACCGAACGCACGTACAGGTTTTCATGCTCGACGGGGATGTCGACGCTGCCGCCGTCGCGCGTCAGGCAGATGCTGCCAACGGGGCGCTGCGTCATGACGCCGGTGGCGAAGATGGTGCCCTTGCTGCCGATGATTTCCACGCCGGACAGCGAATGCGGCGCGTTGTATGCGTCGTGCACCTGCACCAGGGTGCCGTTGTCGAACTCGATGACGGCCATCAAACCCTCTTCCAGCCCGGCCACCGTCATGCCGCCGCTGGTGGCGCAGGCGGTGACGTGGCGCGGTTCCGCATCGAGCAGGAAGCGCAGGGTGTCGACATCGTGCACGAACATGTCGAGCGTGACGCCGCCCGACTCCGGCGCATCCAGGCGCCAGCCGCGCAGGTGCTGCGGCAGGTTGTTCGCGTGCAGCACGCGGCAATACAGGGGCTGGCCGATCTCGCCCGCGCGTATCAGCTCGCGCACCTTGCCGTGCGTGGCGGCGTTGCGCAGGTGGTGGTTAATCCCCAGCACCACGCCCGCTTCGGCGCAGCCGTCGACCATGCTGCGGGCGTCCTCCAGGTTCAGCGCCAGCGGCTTCTCGCACAGCACGTGCTTGCCCGCGCGCGCCGCCTGCAAGGTCTGCGCCATGTGCAACTCGTTGGTGGTGCTGATGTACACGGCATCCGCGCCCGGATGGGCCAGCGCCGCATCGAGGTCGGTATAGCTGGCGGCTATGCCGAACTGCTCGGCAAAGGCGGCACCGCGCGCGGCGTCCCGGCTGACCACGGCCAGCACTTCCGCGTCGCCCTGCTGGCCGATCGCGTCGACCATCCATTCGCGCGCCACGGTGCTGGCGCCGACCAAAATCCATCCGATCTTCTTCATTCGATTCTCCCCTTAAAAAGTGTGGCGCAGGCCCACGTTCCAGGCCTGGTTGCCGCTGCCGTTGTCGGTGGCGTTGCCCACCAGGTAGGCGGCGCCGTTGCGGTTGTCGATATGCACGTAGGCCGCATACAAGGTGCTGCGTTTTGACAGCGCATAGGTGTAGCCGATGCCGATCTGCGCAGCGTCGCCGTTGGCGGCGCGCCGGTCGTCGCGCCGCACGTACGAGAACAAGACGCGGTGCGGGCCCACCGGCACGGTGGCGCCCAGCATCAGGTCCGCGCTGTCGACCGTGGTGGCGGCGCCCGCCGTGCTCTTGCTGACGGCGACGGCGCCATGCGCCTTGACCACGCCGAAGTCCCAGGTGGCGCCCAGCACCGTGTTGCGCGCCGTCCCCGCCACCAGCGCGCTTGACAGGGTGTTGGCGTCCTGGTGCGCCATGCGCACATACAGCGGCCCGCTGGCATAGGTGGCCGCCGCGCCCATGTAGCGCTTGGCCGCCGCGTCGCCGGGCACTTCGCCGAAGCCGTATGCCAGTTCGCCGGAAAGGCCGCCGCGCACGGGCGAGCTGTAGGTGATGCTATTGTCGACCCGGCTGATGTAGCCGGCCGTGAAGACATTGCTCATCCTGCCCGCAAAACCCAGGTAAAACGGGTCCAGCGCACCCAGGCTGCTGTCGATAAACGTGTACTGGCGGCCCAGGCGCAAGGTGCCCGCCGCGCCGGCGAGGCCGACGAAAGCCTGGCGCCCGAACAGCAGGCCGCCCTGGGCCGAAGCGCCCGTGTCGGCCAGGATGCCCGCATCCATCGTAAAGATCGCCGTCATGCCGCCGCCCAAGTCTTCGCTACCCTTGAAACCGAGCCGCGAGCCGTTGGCGATGCCGCTCGTCACCTTGAGCACCCTGCCCCCAAGGCCACCGTTCTCGGACACCACGCCCATGTCCATGATGCCGTACATGGCCACGTTCGACTGCGCCGAGCACAGGCCGCTGCAGGCGCCGGCGCCGATGATGATTGCTCTTGCTACCTTGTTCTTCATCTCTGTTCCTGTCTGTTGATACTGTTCTTAGCTGACCAGGTGGCGCGGACGCTCGCCGCGCAGGCTGGCCAGCAGGTTGTCCACCGCTTGCTGCGCCATGGCGTAGCGCGTTTCGTGCGTGGCCGAGCCGATGTGCGGCAACGCCACTACATTGGCCATGCGCGGCAGCGGATTGTCCGGCGCCAGCGGTTCGCGCTCGAACACGTCGAGACCGGCGCCGTGGATGGTGCCCTGCTGCAGGGCCTCGATCAGCGCCGCCTCGTCGACGATGCGCCCGCGCGAACCGTTGATGAAGATGGCGCCGGGGCGCATCAGCGCGAACTCTCGCCGCCCTATCATGCGTTCCGTCTGCGCCGTCAGCGGCAGCACCACGCAGACGAAATCCGACTTGGCCAGCAAGTGATCGAGCGCCACCTGGCGCGCGCCCAGCGCCGCTTCCACCTCGGGCACCGCTTCGCCATTCACGTACAGCACCTGCATGCCGAAGCCCAGCGCGGCGCGGCGGGCGACGGCGCGGCCGATGCGGCCCATGCCCAGCATGCCGATGGTTTTGCCGTGCACGTTGACGCCGTACTGGCTTTCGCCCACGCTGCGCGTCCAGCGCCCCGCCTTGACGAATTCGGCCAGTTCGACGACCCTCCGCGCGCTGGCCAGGATCAGCGCGAAGATCGTGTCGGCCGTCGTTTCCGTCAGCACGTCGGGTGTATTGGCCAGCAGGATGCCCCGTTCGCGCAGGTAATCGACGTCGAACTGGTCGACGCCCACCGATATGGTGGAAATGATGCGCAGGTCAACGGCCGGGTCCAGCAATTCGCGGTCCAGGCGCACGCTGGCGCCCAGCAAGCCGTGCGCGCCGCGGATGGCGTCGGCGAACGCGGCGCGGTTGCCCGCATCGATAGACTCGAAGTACGTCACCTCGCATTCGGCGCGCAGGCGCGCCAGCAGCGGCTCGGCCAGTTTTTTATAGACAACCACATGTTTTTTCACGAGTTTTTCCTCTGTTCGATTCAAGATTGGACCAGCGCGTCGAGCTGGGCGCGGGTCGGCAAGCCTTCCATGTCGCCGGCCACCTGGATGGCGAAGGCGCCGACCCGGTTGGCGCGCCCTACCGCCTGCGCCAGCGGCAAGCCTTCCAGCAAGGCGCTGACCAGGCCGGCCGCAAAGCCGTCGCCGGCACCCACCGTGTCGACCACATTGGCCACGCGCTCGCCCGGCACCACGCCGCTGTCGCCCTCGGCCGTGCGGTAATACGCGCCGTCGGCGCCCAGCTTGATGACCACCAGGCGCGCGCCCTGTTGCAAATAATGGCCGGCGATGTCGTGCGGCAGCTCGTGGCCGGTGAGGATTTTTCCTTCGCCCAGGCCGGGCAGCACCCAGTCCGCCTTGGCGGCGAGCCGGTTGATCTGCTCGACCATGACGGCTTGCGAGGGCCACAGCGTGGGCCGCAGGTTCGGGTCGAACGACACCGTGCGGCCATGCTCGCGCATGAAGTCGAGCGCCTGGCCGGCGAACGCCAGGCTGGTCTCGGACAGCGCCGCCGCCACGCCCGTGGCGTGCAGATGGCGCGCGGACAGGAAATAGGCAGGGTCGAAGTGCTCGGGCGCCAGGCGGCTGGCGGCGGAACCCTTGCGGAAGTATTCGACCAGCGGGTCGGCGCCATGTTCAGCCCGGGCCTTGAGCTGAAAGGCGCTGGTCTGGCCGGCGACGGTGACGACCCGGCTGCAATCGACACCCTCGGCCTGCACGCTGGCGCGGATGAAGCGGCCGAACGAGTCGTCGCCCACCCGGCTCAGCCAGCCGACTTTCAAACCCAGGCGCGCCAGGCCGATGGCGACATTCGTCTCGGCGCCGGCCAGGCGGCGCGTAAAGTGCGCCACGGCCGCCAGGTCCCCCGTTTCCTCGGCAACGAACATCGCCATCGCTTCGCCGTAGGTGACGACGTCGAGCGCATGCGCCCCTTGAATTTCCTTTTGGCGCAGTTCTTGTTCCCTCATGCGGCCTCCAGCATCTGAATGTAGCGGCCCGTTTCGGCCACCAGGTCAGCGCCTTCGAGCGGAAATTCGATGGCCCGCTGCACGCCCGGCGCGAAGTGCGCGAAGACGGCGCGCCAGGCGGGATCGGCATCGGAGACGGCGCAGGCGGAGAGCCGCCCCGCGTCCTCCAGGACGGCCTTGCAGTGCACATAGCGCACATACGGCGCCAGCAGGCGCGCCGCCTGCTGCGCATCCTCGCCCACCCAGCGCCAGTTGCCGATGTCGAAGGTCAGCCCCACGGGCAGCCCGATGTCGCGCGCCGCCGCCAGGAAGCGTGCCATGGCCGCCAGCGCGCCGCCATGGGCCGTCTGGTCGTTTTCCACCAGCAGCGCCACGGGCGCCGCCGCCAGCCGGGCCTTCAAGGCCGGCAAGTCCGGTGCGGCCGGGTAGTGGCCCAGCGACACCTTCAGGTAGCGCGCGCCGAGCCTCGCCGCCTCGTCCAGCATCTGCTGCAGCAGCGCGTGCTGCAGCAAGCCGTCCGCGTCCCACAATTCGATGGGCGTGGAATACACGGAGTACAGGCCGCGCGCGGCCACCGCCGCGCCCATGCGCTCCAGATCGGGCAAGTCGGACGTAAACAGCTCGCGGCGGATCTCGATGCCGGCGCCGCCCGCATCGGCCACCACGTCGATGAAATGGCTTTGCCCCAGTTGCCTGACCCTGCTTGCGCCGTAGGCCGACGCCGCCACCAGGACGGGGCTCATTTGATCGCTCCCGCGCCGACGAACTGGCGCGCTTCCGGCGTTTGCGGGTTGCTGAAAAAGGCTTCCGACGGTCCGCTTTCCCACACCAATCCCTGGTGCATGAAGACGGTGACGTCGGCCATGCGCCGCGCGAACTCCATCTCGTGCGTCACCAGCAGCATCGTCATGCCCGCCTGCGCCAGCTCTTCCATTACCTTCAGCACTTCCTGCGTCAGTTCCGGGTCGAGCGCCGACGTGACTTCGTCGAACAGCATCACCTGCGGCTCCATCGCCAGCGAACGGGCGATCGCCACACGCTGCTGCTGGCCGCCCGACAGCTGCTCGGGATAGGCGTCGCGCTTGTGATCGAGGCCCACCTGCTTGAGCACGCGCAGCGCCGTGGCGCGGCCCTGCGCGTCAGGCACCTTCTTGACGATGCGCGGCGCCAGCATGACGTTTTCTTCCACCGTCAGGTGGGGAAACAGGTTGTAGCTCTGGAAGACCATGCCGACATCCTTGCGCAAGTCGAGCAGATGCTCCTGGCGCGCCGTCAGCGTATGGCCGGCCACGACGATGCTGCCGCTGTCGATGGTTTCCAGGCCGTTGATACAGCGCAGCATGGTGCTCTTGCCGGAACCGCTGCGGCCGATCACGGCGATGACCTGGCCCCGCTCGACGGCGAACGAGACGCCCTTGAGCACGTGATTGGTGCCGAAGCTCTTGCTGATATTGTCAATTTCAACGATGGGCATGGAATTTCCTTTCCAGTGAATGGCTGTAGCGCGACAGCGGGTAGCACAGCGCGAAGTAGATCAGGGCGACGATGGGGAAGACGATGAACGGCAGGAAGGTCGCATTGCTGACCAGTTGCCCTGCGCGCGTCAGTTCCACCACGCCGATAATCGAGGTGATCGAGGTGTTCTTGATGATCTGCACCATGAAGCCCACCGTCGGCGGCAGCGAATGGCGCAGCGCCTGCGGCAGGATGACGTAGCGCAGCTGCTGGTAGCGGTTCAGCGCCAGCGCGGCCGACGCTTCCCACTGCTGCCGCTGCACGCCTTCGATGCAGCCGCGCCAGATCTCGCCCAGGTAGGCGCTGGAGAAAATCGTCATCGCCGCGCCGGCCGCGATGATTGGCGACAGCTTGTAGCCGAACAGGGCCAGGCCGTAATAGGTCAGGAACAGCACGATCAGCACGGGCGTGCCCTGGACCAGCTGGATGTACAGGGCGCTGATGCAACGCAGGAACGGGCTGCGCGCCGTGCGCAGCAGCGCCACCGCGAAGCCGGCGATGCCGCCCGTGATGAAGACGATCAGCGACAGGCCGATGGTCCAGCGTGTGGCCTCGAGCAGAAATTGCAGGTTATCCCAGGAAAAGTCACTGATCATGTCATGCTCCCATGCGCACCGCGCCCAGACGGCGGCGGCGTTTGAAGACGATCTGGCCCAGCACCCAGAAGCTGAAGCGGAACAGCAGGGCCAGCAGGATGTACAGCACCATCACGACGATGTAGATCTCGAAGCTGCGGAAGGTTTCCGAGTCGAGCAGGTGAGCGGCGGCGGTCAGCTCTTCGGCGGAAATGGCCGACACCACGCTCGAGGCGAGCATCATCAAGGTGAACTGGCTGGCCAGCGCCGGATACACTTTTTCCAGCGCCGGCAGCAACACCACGTGGCGCATCACTTGCCAGCGCGTCATGCCCAGGGCTTGGGCCGCCTCCAGCTGCGAGGGATGCACGGCGCCGATGCCGGCCCGCACGATCTCGGCAGCATATGCACCGAGGTTGACCGTCATGGCGACGAGCGCGGCGCCGTTCGCGTCGAGCTGCAGGCCCAGCGACGGCAAGCCAAAGTAGATGATGAACAGCTGCACCAGGAACGGCGTGCTGCGGATCACCTCGACGTACGCGCGCACCGCCACGCGGGCATAGGCGGGACCATTCTTCAGGATGACGGCGGCGCACACGCCCACCGCCAGTCCCAGCACCATCGCCAGGGCGCTCAGGCGTATCGTCAGTGCCGCGCCCCACAGCAGGCGGTCCAGCGATTGCATGACGAGTTCGAAATGAAATTCATACGGCATACTCAACTCCTTGTCTGCGTGCGCATCCCCGGCGACGCCACCACGGTGGCGCGCCGTACGGAGCAACACTTTTCCTGTGCGGCTGGCGGTATCAGAAAGTCGGCAGCGCTGGCAGCGGCGCACCGCTCCACTTGCGCGCGATGGCGTCGAGTTCGCCGTTCAGCTTGACGTAGTAGATGAAATTGTTGAGCCACTGGTGCAGCTCGAAGTCGCCGCGGCGCACCGCCATCGAGTTCGGTTGCAGCGAGTAGGAGAAGCGGACTTCGATCTTGCCGGCGCCGCGCGTCTTGATGATGTCGAGCGCCATCGTGCTGGGGATCGAGACGGCATCGACCTGCTTGCTGAGCAAGGCCTGGGTGACGGTGGCGTCATCCTCGAAACGCACAATGCTGGTGCCAGCCGGCGCCATGCGGCTCAGCGCCGTATCATTCGTGGTACCGCGCGTCACGCCCACCTTCTTGCCTTTCAAATCGGCCAGCGCCTTGAATTTGCCGCCGACCGGCGCGACGATGGCCAGTTCGAACGCGCTGTAAGGCATGGTGAACATCAGGGTCTTGGCCCGTTCCGGCGTGGGCGCCAGGGTCGCCACGAGGAAGTCGACCTTGCCCGATTCCAGCGACGGCACGCGCGACGGCGCCGTCAGGGGCACGACTTCCACGGGCAGGTTCAGGTATTTTCCGATCAGGTTGGCGACGTCGACGTCATAACCGACGGGCGCGCCCTTGGCGTCGATGCTGCCAAACGGCGGCGTGCCGCTAACCACGCCGATGGTCAGCTTGCCCTTCTTGATCAAGTCGCCAAGCGTCTGGGCGCCGGCGTCGGCGGCCGCGCCCAGGGCGCATGTTGCTGCCAGTGCGCAGGCCACGATTTTTGCGTAAAACAGTGTCGTCATCTTCATGCTTCAGTCTCCTGTGATCCCGGTACCGGCCTCGTCGAGGCGCTTCCGGGAATATTGTCAAATGGACGATTTATTTCGTCTCTTGCCGTTTTCCACCTTTACTACGCTTGACTATCCACGCCCCTTTCCAGTGTGAATACAATCTATGAAACCGGTTCCATAACTTTTCCAAAAAAAAGGGCAGGGCCCTCTTCCGGTCAGTCTCCGCCCTGGGTGGAATTGCGCACGATCAGCTTGCCCGGCAACAGCACTTCGCGCGGCGGGCACTGCTCGCCCTGCAGGCGCGACAGCATGCACGTCATCGCCGAAAAGCCGATTTCATAGGTCTGCTGCTCGATCGTGCTCAGGCCCGCCAACGGCGACCACGGCAATTCGTCAAAGCCCAGCAAGCCCACGTCTTGCGGCATGCGCAATGCCAGGCGCTGCAGCATCAGCGCCAGTTCCAGCGCCACCATGCCATTCGAGGCCAGCAGCGCCACGCGGCGGCCGCGCCACTGCGCCAGGCAGTGACGCACTTGCGCGTCGATGGAAGGCCGGTCGTCCAGGTCCACCGCCAGCACTTCACCCACGCAGCCCGGATGCTCGGCCATCACTGATTTAAAACCCTCGGCGCGCATCAGGCGCGAGCTGACGCCCGTCAAGGGCGGCGCGACGAAGGCGATGGCGTCGAAACCCTGCTCGATCAAGTGTTGGGTTGCCAGGCGGCCCGCCTGCACATTGTCCAGGCCCACCAGGTCGAAATCGGCGCCCTCGATGCGGCGGTCGACCAGCACGATGGGCATGCCCGCCTGCTGCAAGTCGGACGATTCGATGTTGCGTCCCTGCGTGTTGACGATCAGCCCTTCCACGCTGTACGAGCGCAGCGCGGCCAGCGACTGGCGTTCGCGCTGTTCGTCATTGCCGGTGTTACATAAAATCAGGGTATAGCCATGCTGCTGGCAGGCCGCTTCCACGCCTTGCAGCACCGCCACCGTGTAGGGATTGAGCATGTCGGCCACCACCATGCCGATCAGGCGCGTGCGTCCGCGCTTCAGGCCGCGCGCCATCTGGTTCGGCTGGTAGCCGAGGCGCGCGATGGTGCTGGTGATCTGCTGGCGGATGTGCTCGGACAAAGCGTCCAGTTCACCGCCGAGAAAGCGCGACACGCTGGTCTTCGACACGCCCGCCTCGCGCGCCACCTGGGCGATGGTCACGGGCCGTGCCGGTTCGCCGGAGAGGGTTTTTTTATTGCCGCGTACTGAATCCAAGGTCTATCTCCACTACCTGTTGACTTGCATATTTTTATTTTGGAACCGGTTCCAAAGATAGCACCCACACATCGATGACGCAAGCGATTTGATTGCCTGTGGCGGCGAAGGAACACGATGGGGGCATCAATAGAAAAGCGCCGCCCTCCCCCGGCAAACGCAGGGAGCGGACGGTGCGATGGTGTCAAGACTATTTACTGGACCACGGTATAGCAAGGCACATACGCCGTGCCCGCCAGTTTCATGCGGTGCTGCGCCACGAAGGAGGCCAGCAGCGCATCCATGGGGCCGGCGATGGACTTGTCGCCGTGGATCTCGAAGTTGCCGTGTTCCTCGATCGAGCGGATGCCGTCGTCCTTGACGTTGCCCGCTACCACGCCGGAAAACGCGCGGCGCAGCTGGGCCGCCAGCAAGTGTGTAGGCTGGTTCTTGTGCAGGCTCAGGTTGCGCATGTTTTCATGCGTGGGCTGGAACGGCTTCTGGAACTCGTGGTCGATCTTCAGCAGCCAATTGAAGTAATACGCATCGCTGTGCGCCTTGCGGAATTCGCGCACCTGGCGTATGCCTTCGAGCATTTCGCGCGCCACCAGTTCCGGGTCATCGATGATGATCTTATAGCGCTGCTGCGCTTCCGGCCCCAGCGTGTCGCTGATGAACTGGTTGATCTGCACGAAATACTCGCGCGAGGTTTCCGGCCCCGTGAAAATCAACGGGAACGGGATGTCTGCATTGTCCGGGTGCAGCAGGATGCCGAGAATATATAAAATCTCTTCGGCCGTGCCGGCACCGCCGGGGAACACCACGATGCCGTGGCCCGCGCGCACGAACGCTTCCAGGCGCTTTTCGATGTCCGGCATGATGACCAGGTCATTGACGATGGGGTTCGGCGATTCGGCGGCGATGATGCCCGGCTCCGTGATGCCCAGGTAGCGGCCATTGTGCAAACGCTGCTTGGCGTGGCCGATGGTGGCGCCCTTCATGGGGCCTTTCATGGCGCCGGGGCCGCAGCCGGTGCAGATGTCGAGGCCGCGCAAGCCCAGCTGGTAGCCCACTTCCTTCGAATAATTGTATTCGGCGCGGTTGATCGAATGCCCGCCCCAGCAGACGACCAGGTTCGGGTTGAGCTGGGTTTGCAGCACATTCGCGTTGCGCAGGATGTGGAAGACGGCGTCCGTCACGCCTTCCGTGCTCTGCAAGTCGAATTTCGGGTTGCCCGTGACTTCATCGCTGACGAAGATGATGTCGCGCAGCACGGCAAACAGGTGCTCGTGGATGCCCTTGATCATCTTGCCATCGACAAAGGCGATGGCCGGCGCGCCCTTGATGTCGAGCTTGATGCCGCGCTCGCGCTGGATGATGGAGATTTCAAACGACTGGTAGCGCTCCAGCAGGGCGCGGCCATCGTCGATGGTACTGCCGCAATTCAAGACCGCCAGCGCGCAGCGGCGGAAAGTGTTGTACAGGCCGCCCTGGCTGGTGTCGAGCAGTTTGTTGACTTCAGTCTTGGAGAGCACGTCCAGGCGGCCTTCCGGTGAAACCAGAGTATCGATAACGTCGTGTTCCATAATGCGAAAAATTCCTTTAAAAATCGATGCTCGAAGGTCTTGCAACCTTAATATACGACAAGTCGGGCAAGTTGTGCTGTGCCGCCGCAAAATCGCCGGGGCAACCCTTGCCTGCAAACCGGTTTGATTAATATGAAACAGTCATTCTTGCTAATGCGAATGGAAACCTTCGCTCAGCGCAATTTGTAGATTAGAATGCCTGCCTATTGGAATTCCCGTGCGTGAGGTTCTTCATGAGAGTCCCCGCCGCCCGCAGGCTTCCATAAGTTCGTTGTATCGATTGACTATAATAATTTTTCAGGAGGAACCGCATGAGCGGTGCGACTACGCCCAACAAGGAAGCCGTTATTCCCGAGTTCAAGCAGATTATGGGCCATCCAAGCCCATTGTGGATGTTGTTCATGACTGAATTCTGGGAACGCTTCGCGTTCTACGGAGTTCGCTGGGCGCTGGTACTGTACATCGTGGCCCAGTTCCATGCTGGCGACGGTTCGGGACAGGCAGCGGCCAACCTGACTTACGGTTCCTTCCTCGCGCTGGTGTACGCCGGCGCCCTGTTCGGCGGCTACATCGCCGACCGGGTCATCGGTTACCAGCGCTCGATCCTGCTGGGTGCCGTCTTCATGGCAGCCGGCCTGTTCTGCATCTCGGTGCCGAACCAGGACATCTTCAACCTGGGCCTGGCCACGATGATCGTCGGTAACGGCATGTTCAAACCGAACATTTCGACCATGGTCGGCAAGCTGTACACGACAGCCGATCCGCGCCGCGACAGCGGTTTCACGATCTTCTACATGGGTATCAACATGGGCGCCATGGTCGCGCCCGTCTTCACCCAGTGGCTGGCCGAGTCGATCTTCGGCACCAGCGCCATGCCTTCGTACAAGATGGTCTTCATGGCGTCCGGTTTCGGCATGCTGATCAGCCTGGTATGGTTCTTCATCGGCCGCCGCGCCCTGAAGGGCATCGGCGCACCGGAAGCCGGCGCCGGCAACCCGATGCGCGTCGTCTGGGTCGCCCTGGGCTGCCTGTGCGTGATCCCGCTGATGTACTTCCTGCTGACGGTCGGCGCTGAAAAGCTGCAAATCGTCCTGACCGTGCTGTTCATCGGCCTGGCCTTCATGCTGATGATCGAAGGCATCCGCAACGGCAAAGTGGCGCGCGACCGCGTCATCGCCATGCTGCTGATCTTCGTCTTCAACATCCTGTTCTGGATGTTCTTCGAACAGGCTGGCAGCTCGTTTACCTTCCTGGCTGACAAGATCGTCAACCGCGACCTGGGCTTCTGGATCTTCCCGACCGCCTACTTCCAGACCGTCAACTCGGTTGCCATCATCGTCTTCGCGCCTCTGATCGCCGCCGTCTGGGTCTACCTGGCACGCCACAACGTCAATCCATCGATCCCGCGCAAATTCGGCCTGGGCTTGCTGGGTAATGCGCTGGCCTTCGGTTTGCTGATCTTCGCTCTGTCGAGCCTGGTTGGTGCAGATAACAAGATCCCGTTCTGGACCCTGACCACCGTCTACGTGCTGCAATCGATCGGCGAGCTGTGCCTGTCGCCTATCGGCCTGTCGATGGTGACCAAGCTGGCGCCAGTGCGTCTGGTTGGCCTGGGCATGGGCGGCTGGTTCCTGTCGACCGGTATCGGCAACAACCTGTCGGGCATCTTCGCCAGCCACGTCAGCGGCACGAGCGGCATGTCGGTGCAGTCGGCCCTGTCCGGCTACACCTTCGGCTTCTGGTCCCTGCTGGGCGCCGGCGTGATCCTGTTCCTGATCGCACCGCTGATCAACAAACTGATGCACGGCGTGAAGTAAGCGTTCTGCCCTGGATAAAGACGGCGGCCTGCGGGCCGCCGTTTTTCATTCCGGCGCCGGCTTTCCCCTTGCCGGGCGGTACAATACGGCCAGGGCCAGCGGCCATCGACCAACTTACACAAAGAATCCCATGTCCAGCATCTCCACCACCTCGCCCCTCTCCGACGACGAATACGCCGAACTCGACACCCTGCTGGCGGCGCCCGCCCTGGCCGGCGCCGCCATGGACGTGTCGATGCTGGAAGGCTTCCTCACGGCCGTCGCCCTGAGCCCGAAACAGATCACGCCGGAACAATGGCTGCCGTGGGTCTGGGACAAGGCGGCCGGCAGCGCCACGCCGGCACACGACGAAGCCAGCGAACGGGCGGCCAGCCTGGCGCAGCGCCATCACGCCTACATGGTCGAATGGCTGGCGAAGGATCCGGACAGCTTCGAGCCCATCTACGTCTGCGGCCCCGAATGGAGCGTGACCGCCTGGTGCGCCGGTTTTGTCCTTGGCACGAGTCTGGACAAGCCCCAATGGGCGGCACTGGCCGTCAGCCACCCGCAATACCTGGCGCCGTTCCAGCACCTGGCCGCTGCCAGCGAGCTCGATGACGATGCGGCCGAAACGGCCATGGATGGCGTGATTCCCGCCGTCATCGCCATCAACGCCGCCTGGGCACGCCAGCGCCACCTGAAAAGCCAGGCGCAAAGCCAGTCCGGCGCCACCGTCTTGCGCGAACTACCCAAAACGGGCCGCAACGACCCGTGCCACTGCGGCAGCGGCAAGAAGTACAAGAAATGCTGTGCCGACGCCGATAGCGCGGCGAACTAAGGCAGCACCTCCTTGCGCCAGTTGCTGACGGCCCTGCTGCGCTTCCTGCTGCACCACGCACTGCAGTTCGCGCTGTTCATCGTCATCCTGCTGGCCGGACGCCTGCTGCTGGCCGAATGGCGCGCCTACAGCGCCAGCAGCGAGGCCGTCGCCGCGCTCAGGCTGGCCGCCGACGGCGCCGATCAGCATGGCGCCGGTCTGGCCGCTGCCGCCACGGCGCGTGTCAACGCCCTGCAAAAAACCTCGCAAACGGCCATCGCCGCGCGCCTGGCGCAAGTGCAGGTGCAATTGACCGCCTTGCGCGCGCGGCAGCAACCATCGCTGTTCACCCTTCCCCTGCCCGACACGCACACGCTGGCCTTGCATGCGCAGCAGGAAGCGGCGCGCCGCGTGGAAATCGAAGTGCTGGCGCAGGAAGCCCGTTATCTGACCGCCCTGCAAGCGGCGGTCAAAGGCGAAGATGCGCGGCACACGCTGGCGCGCCTGCATGCGGAACACGTCAGCGCGTATGCCGCGCTGCAGCACAACCTGGCCCAGCGCCGGCAACTGGAAGCGCAGCACCAGGTCGCGGCGCACCTGCCTGGCAGCGACGCTTACGCGCAGCTGTCGCAGCTCGAAGCCGAGGGTCAGCGCCTGCGCGCGATCAACCTGCAAGCGTATCGCGCCTGGGCAGCGCAGCGCGCGCGCACCAACAATGCGGCCCGCCCCGCCCCATTCGCCATCGATGGCGCGGCACTGGCCGGCGCGCTGGCGCCCGTGCAGGCGGCCATCGCCACAAGTGAGGCGCAGCTGGCGCGCAACTGGATCGCCCGCTGGCGCGCGCCCGTGCTGGACGTGGTGCCCACGGCTGCCCTGCTGGTGCTGTCGGCCATCCTGCTACCCGTCGCCATCAAGGCCTTCTTTTACTTCGTGCTGGCGCCCCTGGCCGCGCGCTTGCCGCCGCTGTCGATCGCGCGCGAACTGCAAGCCGGCGATGCCAGCCTGCCCCTGCCGCCGCAGCGCGCATCGCGCATTTCCGCCGTCTCGCAGGCATTGCTGCTGCAGCCGGGCCAGCAGATGCTGATCCACCCCGCATACCTGCAGTCATCGCCCGTCAGCAGCACCAAGCGCACGCAGTGGCTGCTGGACTGGCGCTTCCCCTTCACGAGCCTGGCCGCAGGCATGGTGGCGCTGACGCGGCTGCACAGCGACGTGACTGCATCCGTGACGATTTCCGCCAGCGACGATCCGCTGCTGGAAATCGCCGTCGTCCACCTGCCGGCCGGCAGCGCATTGGTATTCCAGCCACGCGGCCTGGTCGGCCTGGTCTGCGACGCGAACCAGCCGCTGGCGATATCGAGCCACTGGCGCCTGGGCAGCCTGCATGCCTGGCTCACCCTGCAGCTGCGCTTCATCGTCTTTCGCGGCCCCGTCACGCTGATCGTGCGCGGCTGCCGCGGCGTGCGCCTGGAGCGGGCCGGCCAGGGCCGCGCCATCAGCCAGTCCGCCACCCTGGGTTTTAGCACCGACGTGCTGTACTCGACGATGCGCAGCGAAACCTTCCTGCCCTACCTGCGCGGCCAGCAGGCGCTGCTCAACGACCGCTTCGACGGCGACCACGGCGTCTACCTGTACGAAGAAACCCCGCGCCACGGCAAGCAGCCGGGCAAGGTGGGCAGCTGGTTCGAGGGGTTTAGCGACGCCATATTGAAAGTGTTCGGCATCTAGCCGGAGAAACCATGATGAACGACTTCCTGTTTGCCGATTTTCTCGAGGACCCGGCCACGTATGCGGCGGCAGAGGCCTGGTGGCAGGCACGCCTGTCCTTCCTCGATGGCCAATGCGCGCCGTATCTGCGCACCGCGTTTGCGAATGGCCAGCCGTTTTATGACGGCAATCCCATCGTCAACCTGGCCGACCGCAACGCCGGCAAGGCGGCGCGCATCGTGCAGCAATGCCCGCGTGAATTCAGCCACGACTACACGAGTTTCGAACAAGCCATCGAGCTGGCCGACGGCGATGGGTGCCGAGCGGCGCGGGAAAAAGTCATCGTGCTGAGCTTGACGCAGGCGGCGGCGCAGAGGGCCGAGGATGAACTGCGGGCCTGGTTCATGCCAGGCTAAGGGCAGCACCCTCCGGCACAAAATCGGGCTGCAGCAAGCCATACACATGCAGATCGACAAACGCACCATTCAATAACTCCGCCTCACGCAACACGCCTTCGTGCATAAACCCCAGCCGCCCGGCCAGCGCCATGCTGGCATGATTGCTTGCCGCGCACTGCAATTCGATGCGGTGCAACTGCAGCGCGCCAAACGCATGCGCCAGGACGGCGCGTACCGCAGCGCTGGCGATGCCCCTGCCCTGGAACTGACGGGCCAGGTAATAGCCGATTCTGGCATTGCGGTCCGCTGCGTCGATGTCTTTCAGGCGGATGCTGCCGCATAAAGCTGTGCCAGAAAAAACATGCCATTCCAGCACTTCACCGCTGGCGGCGCGCGCGGCAGCGACTTCCAGATAAACCCTGGCATCGTCGATGCACGCCAGTTGCATCACGGCGGGAAGAAAAGCGTGCAGGTGTTCACGGTTTTCCCCCACCAGGGTAGCGAGCGCTTCGGCGTGTTCAACCAAGGTTGGAACAATAGAGATATCAGGAAATGCTGAAAGAGTCAGATGCATATGTCCCTGGCGGGCCGGTAAAGTTAAACAAGAAACAAATAGTGGAGCCGCTACGCCGCAATCGAATGCGACACCGTCAGCCACTCGCCCGGCTGCAGCTTCGCCGCCGCCTCGCGGGTGGCCAGCACGCTGTCCGGGTCCAGGTCGGACCGGTTCAGCTTGTAGGAATAGGCAAAATCGTCGGCATCGAATGCCTGCCCCGCCTTGACGTAATACTTGAAGCCGACAAAGGAGTCGGGATTGGTGACGACTGTGTATTCAAGCGTGACGCTGTTCATGGCGGGCCTCGTCGACGTTAGTAGAGTATCCATTATGCGTCAATTCCGGCGGCAGCGATGCGACGGCTAATCCTTGCGGCAAGTCAATAGCCCGGCCCGCTGCCGGCGCTACAGTAGCCTGAGCCAACCACCAAATGGAATGCCATGCGCGCCTTGCTCGCAAAGATCAGGAACACTCTGGCGCCGCCAGCGAGCCTGCCGGCGGCGGCGCGCATGGAGCGGCTGTCGGACCGGCGCGGCCTGCCCGCCGTCGACCCTGGCCCACACGCCGTCGTCAAGGCCTGCACCGCCTGGCTGTGCGCGGCGCAAGACCATTCCAGCTCACACGACGGCGGCGTCGCGCGCGACTACAATTTGCTGACAGGCTGGTCGAGCTCCTACCCGGAGACCACCGGCTACATCATCCCCACCATGATCGCCGTGGCGCGGCGCACGGGCGATCATGGTGAAGCTGCTGCCCTGCACGAACGGGCGCGGCGCATGCTCGATTGGTGCGTGGCCATCCAGTTCCCGCAAGGCGGTTTCCAGGGCGGGAAGATCGATTCGCTGCCACGCGTGCCCGTTACCTTCAACACGGGCCAGATCCTGCTTGGCCTGGCCGCCGGCGTGGAGGCGTACGGCGCGGCCTACCAGGATGCCATGCAGCGCGCGGCAAGGTGGCTGCGCGACAGCCAGGATGCCGACGGCTGCTGGCGCCGGCATCCGACGCCGTTCGCCGGCCCCGGCGACAAGGCTTATGAGACGCACGTGGCATGGGGCCTGTTCGAAGCGGACCGCATCGCGCCGGGCCACGGCTATGGCGCGGCCGGCTTGCGCCAGGTCGAGTGGGCATTGAGCAAACAGCGCTCCAACGGCTGGTTCGCCGCCAACTGCCTCGACAACCCGCTGCTGCCTTTGACCCACACCATCGGCTACGCCTTGCGCGGCCTGCTTGAAGCGCACCGCTTTGCCGGGCGCGCCGACTTGCTGGACGCCGCCGTGCGTACCGCCACGGGCATCGCCAACGCCGTGGCGGCCGATGGCTACCTGGCGGGCCGCCTCGGCCCGGACTTCCAGCCTGGCGCCGATTACGCCTGCCTCACGGGTTCCGTACAAAATGCGCATTGTTTGTTCCTGTTGTACCGGCTCACCGGCGAGCGGCGCTACCTCGACGCGGGGCGCCGCCTGAACCGTTACGTGCGGCGCTCGATCAGCATCGACGGTCCCGCGCACGCACGCGGCGGCGTCAAGGGCTCGTTTCCCGTCGATGGCGACTACGGCACCTGGGCTTACCTGAACTGGGCCGCCAAGTTCTGCATCGATGCGAACCTGCTGGAACTGGAACTGGCACGGGAGGCCGGCGATGCTTGAGCGGGCCAAGGACGCCGCCAGGGCCGCGCTGGAAACGTGGCGCCGCACCGGCAGCGCCAGGCACATGCACCACAGCGCCCGCCACGTGACACGCGCCGGATTGGCCGCCGGCCTGGCGCGGCTGGGCATCGCGCAGGGAGACACGCTGTTCATCCATTCTTCGCTGAAAAACCTGGGCTACGTGGAAGGCGGCGCGCAAGCGGTGATCAGAGCCCTGCAGGACGCCGTCGGCCCGCAAGGCACCCTGCTGCTGCCCACCTACTATCTGCCCGGCGGCACCGTGCGCGCCACCTGTGAAATGAAAGACTATGTGTTCGACCCGCGCCGCCACGGCACGCACATGGGGCGCCTGCCCGAAGCGTTTCTGGCAAGCGGCAATATCCACCGCAGCATCCACCCGACGCACTCCGTCTCCGCGTGGGGCCGCCATGCCGCCGGTCTCACCGAGGCACACCACCGCGCGCCGTCGATCTTCGGCATGGGCTCACCGTGGCAGCGTTTCATCGGCTGCGACCACGCCAAGGTGCTGGGTCTGGGCATTTCCATGGGGCCGGTGACGTTCTATCACGCGCTGGAAGACGCCATGGGCGACGCCTTTCCCGTGCCCGTGTGGGAAGACGCTATAAAGCTGCTGGCCTGCCTGGACCACGCCGGCCGGCGCTGGGAGGTGCCCGTGCGCCCTTTCGACCAAGCTGTCGCACAGCGCCGCATCGACCATCCGGGCCGCGGCGATCTGCGCGAGTATTTTGCGCGCGAATTCGATGCCGCCGGCCTGCGCGTGAACGGCCAGGTCGGCGATGCAGCATCGTGGGCCATTCCGGCGCAGACCTTCTTCGAGCACCTGCGCCAGCTGGCGTCCGAGCACGTGACGATCTACGCCAGCGCGGCGCAGCTGGCGGCGCGGCCCATCGGGCGCGCATAAAAAAACCGCCCGGATCGTCATGACACGGGCGGTTTTCCTTGGATTGCCTCAAGCATCAAGCCTGCGGGCGGTCCGCCTTTTTCTCTCTTGCGACGATGTACAGCAGCACGATGATGGCCGCATATGGCAGCAGCGACAGCGCATCCGAATGCAAGCCCGCGTAGAACGGATTGCCATGCTCGGCCCAGTCGGCCATCATCTGGTCGAAGTGCGTCAGCACGCCGGCCGTAATGGCGATGATGATGCCGGCCAGCGCGCCGCCGGCGATGTAACCGGACGCCAGCAGCACGCCCGAACTGCGGTCGCCCGCCAGCTGGCGCTCTTCGTCGTTCAATGTGGCGTTGTGTTCCAGCTTGTTGTTGCGGCGATCCGCCAGCCAGCGCACCAGGCCGCCGACGAAGATCGGCAAGGTCGACGACAGCGGCAGGTACACGCCGACCGAAAACGCCAGCGACGGGATGCCGGCCATTTCCAGCACCACGGCAATCATCACGCCGAACAGCACCAGGGTCCACGGCAGCTGCTGGTCGAGGATGCCCTTGATGATGTAGGACATCAGCACGGCCTTCGGCGCATCGTATTTCTTCACTTCCGAGCCGTCCGGACGCTTGCTGTAATGGCCATTGATGCCCGGATCGACCAGGTAAGCCAGCTGGCCATCGTCCTTGACGAAGTACTTGCCGGCCGGGCCGCCCACGGTATCGGTCTTTTGCCAGACTTTATACGTGTTGTGGTCCGTATCGGCTTGCGGGCCATGCAGCTCGCCCGTCACCGTCAGCTTCGACGCGTCGACCGTCAGGCCCGGCGCCACTTGCGCGGCCGGCACGTAGACGGTGCTCGCCTCGTTCAGTTTCAGCAGAATCGGTCCCAGGATCAGCGCCGACGACAGCGCGCCCGCCAGAATCGCGTACTGCTGCAGGCGCGGCGTGGCGCCTACCAGATAGCCGGTTTTCAAGTCTTGCGACGTGGTGCCGGCATTGCTGGCGGCGATGCAGACGATGGCGCCCACCGACAAGGCGGTCACATAGTAACGCCCGCCCGTCCAGCCCATGATCAGGAAGATCAGGCAGGTAAACAGCAAGGTGGCCACGGCCATGCCGGAGATCGGGTTCGACGAGGAGCCGATTTCGCCCGTCAGGCGCGACGACACGGTGGCGAACAGGAAGCCGAAGACGAGGATCAGCAGCGCGCCGAGGAAATTCATGTGCAGCGGCGTGGCAAACGTAATCACGGCGATGATGGACAGGCAGCCGATGATGACCCATTTCAGGGGGATATCCTGATCCGTGCGCAGGGTGGACGTGTTCTTGACGCCCTTGCCGATGCCTTTCAGGCCGGCCGACAGGCTGCGCCAGATCATGGGCATGGCGCGCACCAGCGAAATCAGGCCACCGGCGGCCACGGCGCCCGCGCCGATGTACAGCACGTAGGCGCTGCGCACGTCGTCGGCGCCCATTTCGCTGATCAACTTGGTGCCCGGCGAGAGCACGGTGGTCAGGCTGTCGCCGAAGAACTTGATCATCGGGATCAGCAGCAAATACGACAGCACGCCGCCGGCCGCCATGGTGGCGGCGATGCGCGGGCCGATGATGTAGCCCACGCCCAGCAATTCAGGCGAAATCTCGGCGCCGATGGAGCCACCCTTCAGCGGCGCGGCAAATTCCACGCCCGGCGTGTCTCTCCAGCCCTTGAACGAGATATTGAACACTTTATACAGCAAGCCGACGGCGAAACCGCCGAAGATGATCTTCGCGCGGCGCTTGGCGTCCAGCGCGGCGGCCGAGTCTTTCTCGATGCTTTCGCCGGCGGCGATGCGCGATTCTTCCGTGGCGGCCGCCTTCAGCACTTCGGCGCAAGCCGTGCCTTCGGGGAATTTGAGTTCCTTGTGCTGGTCGACGATCATGGTGCGGCGCATGGGGATCATCATCAGGATGCCCAGCAGGCCACCGAGGATACCAACCAGCATGACCCTGGAGATTTCCAGGTCGAAGCCGAGGATCAAAATGGCGGGCATGGTCACACCCAGGCCGAAGGCCAGCGACTCGCCGGCCGAACCCGCCGTTTGCGTGATGCTGTTTTCCAGGATCGACGAATCCTTGCCGCCCACCTTCTTGGCCAGGCCGAACAGGGTGATGGCGATCACGGCGACGGGAATCGAGGCACTGACGGTCAGCCCCACTTTCAGCACCAGGTACAGCGAGGAGGCGCCAAAGACCATCCCCAGGATGACGCCCATGAACAGCGCGCGGAAGGTCATCTCGGGCAGCTTCGCATCGGCCGGAATATACGGCTTCACGGCGCTCGGCATTGCATCTTTTGCCATAAATAAATCCTTAATTGTATAAAATAAACAGCCCGGATCGAGATCCGGGCTATTTGCTTGAAGCCGAGACTATCGCACAGCCGCGTTTCGATGAAAAGGTTTTTTGAGGCAGGCCCCGCCGCCCCGCCCGCACGGGAAGCGCTGGCGCATTGGTCTATAATCGCTGCCACCGTGCCCTGCACGCTACCGTGAGACTGCCTTGACTGCCAAACGAACCGGATTCCCCTGGCCTTCCCGCCGCGCCACCGCGCGCGCCATCATCATCGCCGGCTGCGCCGCGCTGGCCGCCGCCGTGCTGCTGGCCGCTTACCTGTTCCTGTATGTGCGCCCGCGCCTGCCCGAACTGGACGTCATCACCGACTACCAGCCGAAGATCCCGCTGCGCGTGTACACGGCCGACAATGTGCTGATCGGCGAATTCGGCGAAGAACACCGCGACTTCGTGCCGATTGCGCAAGTGCCGGAAATGATGAAAAAGGCCCTGCTGGCCATCGAGGATGGCCGCTTCTACGAACACCACGGCATCGACTTCGTGCGCGCCGGCGGCGCCGTGCTGTCAAACCTGCGCCACGGCTTCGGCCACGGCGGCGGCTCCACCATCACCATGCAGGTGGCGCGCAACTTCTTCCTGACGCGCGAAAAAGTCGCTTCGCGCAAGCTCAATGAAATCATGCTGGCCCTGAAAATCGAGGCGGCCCTGTCGAAAGAGCAGATTCTCGAGCTGTACATGAACCAGATGTACCTGGGCCAGCGCTCGTTCGGCTTCGGCAGCGCGGCGCAGACCTACTTCGGCAAACCATTGTCGGAACTGTCGATCGCGGAAATGGCCATGCTGGCCGGCTTGCCGCAAAACCCCTCGCGCCACAACCCGATCAGCAATCCGAAAAAGGCGCACGCGCGCCAGCAGCTGGTCTTGAAACGCATGCGCGAACTCGATTACATCAGCGAAGGCCAGTACCGGCAGGCGCTGGCGCAGCCGTTGCATTTCAACACCCGCGGCAAGCAGGGTTTCGATACGCACGCCGAATACGTGGCCGAACTGGCGCGCCAGGCCGTGTTTGCGCAGTTCAAGGAAGACAGCTATACCAAGGGCATCAGCGTCTACACGACGATCCTGAAAGCCGACCAGGACGCGGCCTACGCCTCGACGCGCAGCAACGTCATCGCCTACGACCAGCGTCACGGCTACCGCGGCCCGGAAACCTTCATCGACATGCCGCAAGACCCGGAGCAGCGCGACGACGCCATCGACGCTGCACTGCAAAAACGCCCGGACAGCGACGGCCTGATCGCCGCCGTCGTCACGCAAGTCGCCAGCGGCAAGGTGCTGGCCGACATCGGCGATGGCGACGCCAAGGCCATCACGGGTGACGGCTTGCGCTTTGCCGCCCCTGCCCTGTCCGCCAAGGCGAGCGCCGGCATCAAACTGCGCCCGGGCGCCGTGATTCGCATCGCCAAAGATGCCAAGGGCAACTGGGCCATCACGCAAGTGCCGCTGGTGGCCGCCGCCTTCGTCTCGCTCGATGCGGAAACGGGCGCCTACCACGCCATGGTGGGCGGCTTCGACTACAACCTGCAAAAATTCAACCACGTCACGCAAGCCTGGCGCCAGCCCGGTTCGGCCATGAAGCCCTTCGTGTATTCGGCGGCGCTGGAAAAAGGCTTTTCGCCAGCCACCCTGATCAACGACGTACCCCTGGAAATGCAGGCGGGCGGCAAGGTGTGGGCGCCGCAGAATGACGACTTCAAGTTCGACGGCCCCATCACCATGCGCTACGCGCTGGCGCAGTCGAAGAACGTGGCCTCGGTGCGCATCTTGCGTGCGCTGGGCGTGTCCTATACGCACGACTTCCTGGAAAAATTCGGTTTCGACCCGGCCCGCCAGCCCAGCAATCTCACCATGGCGCTGGGCACGGGTTCCGTCACGCCCGTGCAGATGGCGGGCGCCTACGCCCTGTTCGCCAATGGCGGCCACCAGGTGGAGCCCTACCTGATCGACCGCATCGTCGACGCCAGGGGCATGGTGCTGATGCAGACCAAGCCGCCCGCGCCGAACGACGACAAGACCCTGGCGCTGGATCCGCGCAACGCCTTCGTGATGGACAGCATGCTGCGCGAAGTGGCCCGCACCGGCACGGGCGCGGCGGCGACGAAAAAACTGGGGCGCAGCGACATCGCCGGCAAGACGGGTACCACCAGCGACGCCGTCGACGGCTGGTTCGCCGGCTACGGCGGCGGCATCGTGGCGGTGGCGTGGATGGGCTATGACGAGCCCAAGTCCCTGGGCGGACGCGAATTCGGCTCCACCCTGGCCATGCCGATCTGGATCGACTACATGCGCACGGCCCTGTCAACGCGCCCGCAAATCACGCGCGCCGTGCCGGCAGGCCTGAGCCAGGTCGATGGCGAGTGGCTGTACGACGAGTTCATCGACATGAACGGGATCAAGACCCTGGACATGGACGTGGAGACGCCGACGGATCCGGCGGTCGTGCCGGAGACGCTGCCCATCGAAACCACGAACTGACGCAGGTATCTTGTCGGATTACGCTTCGCTAATCCGACCTACCTACTACTGCATCAATCACCAATCGTAGGTCGGGTTAGCCGGGACGGCGTAACCCGACAAGTACCGCCGAGGTTTACACAGCGGTCATGCTCAAATACCCGCGCACCGTAGCGACGACGCTATCGGCGAAATCGTCAACATTGACCTTCGCCGCGCGGTACTTCCAGCGCTTCACGTACCAGTCCTGGAACAGGGCCAGGCAGTGCGCGGCCAGCAAGGTGGGATCGCCCTGCGGCTTCGGCTCGATTTCGGCGATGGTGGCGGCGATCAGGGTCTGCACATACAGTTCCGAATTCTTCGCCATGCTGCGCTGCTCCACCTGCAGCACGCGTGAATCCATGAAGACGAAATAAAACCACGGCTGCAGCACCTCGGACAGGTAGATCGACGAGCGTATCATCGCCTCCAGCCGGTCCAGCGGCGACTTCACGTCGGCAAACAGCAGCGGCAAGGCTTGCGTGGCGTGGCGCACCACGTCCTCGATCATTTCGGCCAGTTGGTCCTTGCTGGTGATGTAGCCATACAGGCCACCCATCGACAGCCCCGTTTCGCGGCACAGGTCGCGCAAGCTCATGGCGCGGAAGCCCACGTCATTGGCCAGGCGGAAGGTGGCGACGAAGATGCGTTCCAGATTTTCCAGCGCCGGCTTGCGGCGTTTGACGCCGATGCGCTCCGCGTGGCGGTCAAGAATATATTCCCAGATGTTTTCGCCATTTAAAGGCGTCATCTGCTGAAACTGTTCAAAATTGAAATGGGTCGACAAGTGCATTCCCAAGTAACGGTGTATGAGCAATGTAAGACAGCGCCTGAGCGGCGCTGCAAGACGGCGGGACGGCTGATGCCGGGCCGATTATAGCTCAGGAAAACAACTATTTGACCTTTCAACTATGCAATGGGCGCAGACGCAACGCCAAATTCCCACAGTTATTGCGCTGCATCATGCAATTCACAGCAATTTAAATCCAGCGGTGCTACATTTAAAAAACCGAGCGCTCGCTATATTTAATGCATCGTTAGAATGTGCAGCGGCGCACGGCACATCGCTACAGCATCGACATTTCCATACTATTTCAAATAACGGAGACAAAATGAAGACACGCTTTTGGCAACTGCTATCCACCCTGCTGCTGTCCCTCGCCATCCTGCCCGGCAGCGCCAGCGCCGCCGGCTACACGCAAACCAAGTACCCGATCGTGCTGGTGCACGGCCTGTTCGGCTTCGACAAGCTCGGCCCCGTCGAGTATTTCTATGGCGTACCCGCCGCCCTGCGCAGCGGCGGCGCGCAAGTGTACGTGACCACCGTGTCGGCCGCCAACAGCACCGAAGTGCGCGGCGAGCAGCTGCTGTCACAGGTGCGGCAAATCCTCGCCGCCACGGGCGCGGCCAAGGTCAATTTGATCGGTCACAGCCACGGCGGCCCCACGGCCCGCTATGTCGCTTCCGTGCGGCCCGACCTGGTGGCGTCCGTCACCAGCGTGGCCGGCGTCAACAAGGGTTCGAAAGTAGCCGACATCCTCAGCGGCGCCATTCCCAATACCAGCGGTGCGCTGGGCAATGCGCTCGCCTCCCTGATCGGCATTTTGTCGGGCAACAAGGGACTGCCGCAAAACGCCGGTGCCTCGCTCACCTCCCTGTCCACGGCCGGCTCGCTGGCCTTCAATAGCCGCCATCCGCAAGGCGTGCCCACCTCGGCCTGCGGCGAAGGCGCCTATCAGGTGCAAGGCGTGCATTACTTTTCGTGGAGCGGCGCGCAACCGTACACGAATGTGCTCGACGTGGGCGACCCGCTGCTGGCCGCCATCAGCCTGGCCTTCGGCGGCGTCAAGAACGATGGCCTGGTCAGCAGCTGCTCCAGCCACCTGGGCAAGGTGATCCGCGACGACTACGCCATGAACCACCTCGATGAAGTCAACCAGTTCGTCGGCATCGTCAATCTGTTCGAGACGAGCCCCGTCACCGTCTTCCGCCAGCAGGCCAACCGCCTGCAAGGCCTGGGACTGTAAGGAGGCGACGATGCGCACGAACGCGAAATGGATCATCGGCGCCAGCCTGGCGGCCCTGGCCCTGTACCTGGTGCTGCGGCCAGGCGAACCGCCCGCCCCGCCGCCGGAAAAACCGGAGCCGGACCTGTTCGCGTTCGTGCGCTCGATGCAAGGCACGCGGCCCGACGGCAACGTGACGGTGGCCGCCGGCGACAAGCTGGTGGTCGACGCGGAACTGGGCCACCTGTTCGATTACTACCTGGCGGGCCTGGGCGAAAAGCCGCTGGCCGCCATCCGCAGCCAGATCGAGGCGGAACTCGACAAGCGCCTGGCGCCCGTCCCCGCCCGCGAAGCGAAGCGCCTGCTGGGCGCGTACCTGGCCTACAAGCAGGCGCTGGCCGGCGCGGAACAAGCCTTGCCGGCGCAAGCCGATGCGGCCCTGGCGGCGCGCACGCGCCTGCAAGCCATGCGCGCCTTGCGCGGCAATTATTTTACGCCCGAGGAAAGCGTGGGCCTGTTCGGCGCCAGCGACGCGTATGACGACGATGCAGTGGCGCGCATGGCGATACTCGCCGACGCCACGCTGGACGAAGCGCAGCGCCAGGCGCAACTGGCCGCACTGGACCAGAAGCTGTCGCCGGCCCAGCGCGATGCGCGCGATGCACCGGCCAGGGTGGCGCAGCTGGACGCCTCCGTCCAAGCCTTGCGGGCCCAGGGCGGCGGCGAAAATGAAGTCTACCGCCTGCGCGCCAGCACCTTCACGCCAGCGGCGGCGGCGCGCCTGGCGGAACTGGACCGCGAGGAATCGCAGTGGCAGCAGCGCATCATCGCGTATCAAGCGCAGAAGGCGCAGCAGGCGGGCCTGCCCGGCGGCGCACAGGATGCGGCAGCGCTGCAACAGCTGCGCGACGCCAGTTTCACGCCGGAGGAACAGCGCCGGCTGGGCGCCTACGAATAGCGTTCAAGCCAGCTGCGCCAGCAAAGCTGCTGCCGCCATCACGTCCGTCGTGTCGTGCCCCTGCGCGTAGCCGGCATGCACAGGGGCCAGCAAGGCATGCGCGGCGGCGCCGTGGCCTTGCGCCTGCAGCACGGCCGCCAGGCTGGTGGCGCAGCGCAGCTCCCAGCCCGGCGCCTGCTGGCCCCTGGCCAGAAGCAGCGCCTCTTCCAGCTGCGCGCGCACCGCTTCCAGGCCGGCCGCATCGCCTGGTGCCAGCGCCCGCCAGCGGTGATGCGCGTCGCGGCGCAGCACTTCCGGCGCGCTCCACGGCGCCTGGCCCGTGCGTGCGCGCCGCAGCGCATGGCTATCAGCGGCGGCGTCGTGCAAGGTGGCCATCAAATCGATCTGTATCGGCCAGCTGCGCACCGAAGGCCAGGGGAACTGCGTCAGCGCCTCGCCCGCATCGAGCAGGCGCTGGTAGGCGGCGCCCCAGGCGCTCCAGTACAGCAGGCCATAACGGGCCGCATGCTCGCACAGCAGGCAAGTCCAGGCATGCGCCAGCCCCCGCTGCCCGCACCACAGGGCGACGGGAATGGCATTGATGGCCAGCGCCACGCACAGCGTGACGCCATTGTGTTCGAGGCCCACCGTCACCGCCTCTCGCGCCAGCGCCAGCGCGTCGTCGGGACGGCCCTGCATCCACAGGCAGCGCGCCAGCGTGCCGCGCAGGCAAACCTGGTGGTCGGCCAGCAAGGCATTGTTGAAACCAAGTTGTCCGGCGCCCTCGGGGTGTGCCAGCACCATGCGCGCCAGTGCCGCCGACTGCGCATACCGCCCGCGCAGATACGCGCCCGCCGAGCGCATGCGCGCCAGTACCAGCCGCATCGCCGTGTCATCACGCGCTGCGCACAGGACGGCCAGCTGCTCCACGTAATTGTCGGCGCCCTGGAAATCGGCCATCTTCAGGCTGCAGACCCACATGCCGCAAATCGCTTCAGCGCGGCGGCTGGCGTCGTCCGTGCGCATGGCCAGCACATAGCCGCGCTGGAACGAACGCAGCATGGTACCCGTGACGCCCTGCGTATGCAGCAGCAGGTGCGCCAGCGAGGCGTGCAGCTGCATCTCGCTGTCGGGGTCCTCCAGCGCATGCCTGTCCATGCATGCGAGCGCCCGCTCGACGCGCACGCGGTACTCATCCATCAACGACAGCTGATAGAACAGGGTTTGCGCGCCCAGGGTCAGGGCCACGCCCAGCGCCACGTCGCCGTCCTCGCCGAAAGCCCAGTCGATGGCGGCGCGCAGGTCATCGACATGGCGGCCGTAGCGCGCGCTCCAGTGCGCCGGCGCCATGCGTTCCCAGTCGGCGGCGATGTGTCCCGCCAGGCCCAGGCAGTGGCGCGCATGGCGCAGCAGCACGGCGCCGGCGCCCCCGCTCGCCAACAGCTGCGCGCTGGCGTAGGCGCGCGTGGTGTCGAGCAGCCGGTAATACACGTGCTGGCGGCAAAACTCGATGCTGACCAAGGACTTGGCCGCCAGGTCGGCCAGCGTATCGAACACGTCGCAGCCCGCCACGGCGCCGGCCGACGCCAGGCGGAAACGGCTCTTGAACACGCTCAGCGCCTGCAGCACCTGGCGTTCTTGCGCATCGAGCAAGCCGTAGCTCCAGTCGAGGGTGGCGCGCAGGGTCTGGTGGCGCAAGGGCATGTTGCGTGCGCCGCGCGTGAGCAGGCGAAAGCGGTCATCGAGCTGGCGGCGCAACTCGTGCAAGCCGAAATGGCCGATGCGCCCGGCCGCCAGCTCCAGCGCCAGCGGGATGCCATCGAGGCGCCGGCAGATATCCACCACCACGGGCACGTCGGCGTCGGCCAGCACGAAAGCCTCGTCGACGGCCGCGCAGCGTTCGCAAAACAGCTGCACCGCGGCGAAGTGCCGCGCCGCCGCCGCATCGGGCACGGCATCTTCCGGCGGCAATTCCAGCGCGGGCAGGCGCAGCAGCTGCTCGCTGGTGATGCGCAGCGGCTCGCGGCTGGTGGCCAGCACATGCAGCAGTGGTGCGCCCTTGAGCAAGGCATCGGCCAGCGTGGCGGCAGCGCCGATCACGTGCTCGCAGTTATCGAGCACGATCAGCATGTGGCGCGGGCGCAGGTAGGCCAGCAGGACCGGCATGGCATCGCCGGCCGGCACCGCCACGCCCAGCGCCGTGGCCAGCGCCAGCGGCACCAGGCTGCCCTCGTCCAGCGGCGCCAGGTCGACGAAACACACGCCGTCGGCATAACGGCGCAGCACGCGCGTGGCCAGGACGACGGCAAGGGTGGTCTTGCCGATGCCGCCCGGACCGGCAATGCACAGCAGGCGCAATTGCAGCAGCTGGTTGGCCATCGTTTGCAGCACCTCGGCGCGGCCCAGCATGCGCGTCAGCAGGACGGGCAGGTTATGCCGCGGCTCCACGCCCGCCATCCCGGGCGCCGGCCGGCCCGTGTGTGCCAGCGGCGCCAGGAAGCCGTAGCCGCGCCCGGGAATGGTGGTGATGTAGCGCTGGCCATCGCGGCCATCGCCGAGCGCCTTGCGCAGCGCCGCCAGGTGCACGCGCAAGGTTGCGTCATCGACCACGGCGTGGGGCCAGACGATGGTCACCAGTTCATGCTTGTCGACGATGTCGCCGGCACGCTCCAGCAGGGCCAGCAGCAAGTCCATCGCCCTGCTGCCCAGACGCAGCGCGCGGTCGCCCTCGAACAGCACGCGCTCCAGCGGCAAAAGGCGAAACGGGCCGAAGACATAGGCCGGGACGGGACTGTTTATCATTCTTGCGTGGGGGAGTAGGTGTTAAAGCACGCGGCTTGCAGAGGACCTATTTTACTGAGCATCCGCGCCATGCCGCATGGCGCCTTGTTGCGGCGTTGTTACACGGCCGGCCGGCGCGCCAGCGGACAGCAGCGCGGCTACCTCGGCCGCAGGCGCCGGCCGGTGCAGGTAGAAGCCCTGGACCTGGGGGCAGCCCAGGCGCCGCAGCTGCGCCAGCTGTTCGCCGTTTTCCACGCCCTCGGCCAGCACCTGCAAGCCCAGGCCGCGCGCCATGGCAAGCGTCGAGGCGACGATGACCGCGTCGCTGCAACTGCTGCCCAGGTCGGCGATGAAGGAGCGGTCGATCTTGATGGTGTGAATCGGCAGCATCCTGACATGACTCAATCCCGCATGACCGGTGCCATAATCGTCGAGCGAAATGGCCAGGCCCAGCGCGCGCAGGCGGCGCAAGCCCTGCGTCGCCTGCGCCATGTCGTCGATGCAGCAGCTTTCCGTCACTTCCAGCTCCAGCAGGCCGGCAGGAATGGCGTGGCGCTGCAGGCAGCGCTGCACGAAGTCAGGCAAGTGCGCCTGGCACAGCTGGCGCGCCGAGACATTCACGGCGACAGGCACCAGGGGCAAGCCCGCCGCGCGCCACTGCGCCAGCTGGCGGCAGGCGGCGTCGATGCCCCAGTTGCCCAGCGCGACGATGGCGTCAGTCTGCTCGGCCAGGCCGATGAAGGCGTTCGGGTAGATCAGGCCATGGCGCGGATGGTCCCAGCGCAGCAGCGCTTCCAGGCCAACCAGGCGCAGTTGCGCCGTATCGAACTTGCCCTGGTAGTGGAAGCAGAATTCGCCGTCGACGATGGCGCTGTCCAGGCGCGCCTGCAGCTCGCGCGCCTGGCGCCGCGCCCGCCACAGCGCGACGCAGCCGAGCCAGAACCTTGCCAGGCGCGCCACTAGGCCAGCAGGCGCGGCACGGCCGGCGCGCGGCCGCGCGGCAAGGTGCGCGCCGGCCCCTGCTGCAGGTGAAAGACGCTGACCACCTGCAGCAGCTTCGCCGCCTCGCCTTCCAGCGATTGCGACGCGGCCGCCGCTTCCTCCACCAGGGCGGCGTTCTGCTGCGTCACTTCATCCATCTGCAGCACCGCCTGGCTGACCTGGCCGATGCCCGTGCTTTGCTCGGCGCTGGCGGCCGTGATGTCGGCCACCATCTGGCTCACGCGCCCCACGGCCGCCACCACGTCCTGCATGGTGGCGCCGGCCTGCGCGACGAGGGTTGCGCCCGCATCGACCTGCAGGGTGGAATTGGCAATCAGGGCGCGAATATCGCGCGCCGCCGCCGCGCTGCGCTGCGCCAGGTTGCGCACTTCCGTCGCCACGACGGCAAAGCCGCGCCCCTGCTCGCCCGCGCGCGCCGCTTCCACGGCCGCGTTCAGGGCCAGGATATTCGTCTGGAAGGCCAGCATGTCGATCACGCCGATGATGTCGGCAATCTGCGCCGAGGAAGCGCTGATGGCGTCCATGGTGTGAATGACCTGCCCCACGGCTTGCCCGCCGGCGGCGGCGATGTTCGCCGCCTCGATGGCCAGCACGCTGGCATGGCGCGCATTGTCCGCGTTCTGCTGCACGGTGGAGCTCAGTTCCTCCATCGCCGACGCGGTCTGTTCGAGCGAGCTGGCCTGCTCCTCGGTGCGCGACGACAGGTCGATATTGCCGGCCGCGATCTGCGACGACGCCGTGGCGATGGTGTCCGTGCCGCTGCGCACCTGCTGCACGATGTCGAGCAGGTTGCCGTTCATGATGCACAGCGCATCGAGCAGCTTGCCCGTTTCATCGCCGCCATGGCGGCCGAAGGTCGATGTCAGGTCGCCGGCGGCCACGGTCTGCGCCACGCTCAAGGCATAGTGCAGGGGCGTGACGATGCTGCGCGTGACCAGCCAGGCCGTGACGAGCGAGAAGAGCACGGCCAGCGCGCTCAGCGCCAGCAGCATATCGCGCGCCGTGGCGTATTCCGCGTCCACCTGGGCACCGGCCTGTTCCATCAGCTCATGCTGGTGCGTGATGAGGTTTTCCAGCGCCGCCATGTAGCGCAGCTGCTCGCCGCGCACCGTGCCGAGCAGCAAATTCGTCGCTGCGTCGCGCTCCCCTTCTTGCAGCAGGGCCAGCACCTTGTCGCGCCCGCCGTTGAAGGCAGCGCGCGCCTGTATCACGGCCGCCATCAGCTGGCGGCCCTGCGGCGACAGCACCACCTTGTCCAGCTGCGCCAGGTCCTTTTCCGTCTCGGCGCCCGCGCGGGCGATGCTGGCGCGTTCCTGCGCCAGCTGCTGCGGCTCGTTCATCAAGAGCAGGTTGCGCGAGGAGCGCGCGATGATGTTGACATTCTTGATGATGTCGTTGGCCAGCACGGTTTTCGGATATTTGTCATCGATCACGTCGCGCATGCGCAGTTCCAGGTTCGACAGACGCAGCATGCCCAGCGCGGCAGTCGCCAGCAGCAGCAAGGTCAACAACGCAAAGGCGCAGCGCAGACGCGTGCCGATTTTCATATTTGCCATCTATTCGCATCCTTCAGTGTGGTGCATCGGTCATCGCGCCGGACTCGCATGCAAGGCTGACGGCAATGGCTGCCGCCTGCCACGTATGGCCGGACGCAACAGGCGAAGGGGTCAGCCGGGATGTGGCCGAGGCAGGAACAAGGGGTGGTACGGCTGGCAGTGTGAGTTATCTCACAAGCAATGTCGCGTTAAGTTTTGAAAAGATTTGCTTAGATGGCAAAACAGCTATTCTCATAACGATATTTTTTTAGCAAGCTACAGCCGCCGTGCGCGCAGGTAAAAACGGCCGCGCAAGGCGGCCGTCCGGTAGCGCAGGCTGACGCCGTCACGCCATCAGAACACTTCCCACTCGTCGTCGCGCGGCGCGCTCTGGCGCGACGATGGTACGGCGTGCAGGGCCGGGCGGCCTGCGGTGGGACGCGGCGGCGCCGGACGCTTCGGCACGGCGCTGGCCATCACGCGGCGCGGCGCGGCCGCTTTGGCATGCGCGGCCGGCGCCAGTGCGCCATCGAGCTTGAAGACGCTGACCACCCCGGCCAACTGGCCCGATTGCTCCTGCAGCGATTCGGCCGCGGCGGCCGCCTCTTCCACCAGGGCCGCGTTTTGCTGCGTCACCTGGTCCATCTGGCCGATGGCCTGGTTGATCTGGTCGATACCCGAGCTTTGCTCCTGCGTCGCCAGGCTGATTTCCGCCATGATGTCCGTCACGCGCTGCACGCTGGCGACGATTTCGGCCATCGTGTTGCCCGCCTCGGCCACCAGCTTGCTGCCCGCGTCGACCGCCACCACGGAGTCGCCGATCAGGGTCTTGATTTCCTTGGCCGCCGCCGCCGAGCGTTGCGCCAGGTTGCGTACCTCGCTGGCCACCACGGCGAAACCGCGCCCTTGCTCGCCCGCGCGCGCCGCTTCCACGGCCGCATTCAGGGCCAGGATATTCGTCTGGAAGGCGATGCCGTCGATGACGGAAATGATGTCGACGATCTTGCGCGACGAATCGTTGATGGCGTCCATGGTCTCGACCACCTTGCCCACCACGGCACCGCCCTTGACGGCAACGCCGGAAGCGCTCAGCGCCAGCTGGTTGGCCTGCTGGGCGTTGTCGGCGTTCTGCCGCACGGTGGCCGTCAGCTCCTCCATCGACGATGCCGTCTCTTCCAGCGAACTGGCCTGCTCTTCCGTGCGCGAGGACAGGTCCAGGTTGCCGCTGGCAATTTCCGACGACGCCGTGGCGATCGTTTCCGTGCCGCTGCGCACCTGACCGACGATGTTGACCAGGCTGGAATTCATGTCTTTCAACGCTTGCAGCAGCTGGCCCGTCTCTTCCGTCGTGTGCACCTCGATGTGGCTGGTCAAGTCACCCGAAGCCACCGTTTGCGCCACTTTCACGGCCGCATTGATCGGCTGCATGATGGCGCGCGTGATGTAGGCGGCGCAGCCCATGCCCAGCGCGGAGGCCAGCAAGCCCAGGATCAGCATCAGGCTTTCCGAGCGAATCACGGCCGCTCTGCCATCCTTGACGCTGGCGTCGGCCACGCCGTTATTGAGCTTGATGATCTCGTTGAGCGTGGCCTCGGCCTTGCCGAACAGGCTGCGCGAAGCCTGGTATTGCTGGTAGAACGCCACGAACAGCTCTTTCTGCCGCGGCTCGTCGCGGTTGTCGGCCAGCTGGCGCAGGATGGCGCGCACCTTGTCGTCGTCCGCCTTCCAGGCAGTCCACTCGCCCTGGAAGCGCTGCCACAGCACGGCTTCCTCGGGCGTTTGCGGCAGCGGCTCGTACAGCTTGCGGCCCGCCTCGATATTGCTCCAGGCCTTGGTGCGCAGCTGCAGCGCTTCCGCGAACTTGTCTTGTGCCTGGTAATTGTTTTCATAGATGGCGGCCGTCAGGGTGGCGGCGGCGACGGCCGTCTGGCCCTCGCTCATCATCATCAGCCCCTGGATCGACGGCAGGCGCACCACGCCGACCTCATCGACGGCGCGGCCCACGGTGGCGATGCCCGTGTAACCGCAGACGCCCACCACCAGCAGTGCCGCCATCATCACGGCGACAAGGGTCGCCAACTTCCATTTGATCAGTAAATTCTTAAACATGGCTAGGTCCTTTATTAGTCAAAACTGCTGCTGGCAAGGCTGAGGCTGGCATGTTCAGGTAGAACGGCTGACATTTGTATAAAGGTGGCGGGGGTGGGGCGTACGCTTCGTTACAATTGGCGAGAATTCATAATTGCAAGCATAGAGGAAAAATATCTTTCTGGCTGCTACATACTTGATACAGAACAAGATTTATTTCTTTACTGTGGCGCGTGTTGCACAGCGGACAAAAAAATGGCCTGGCGCCCTGCTTTGGTGCAAAAAATCGCCGCGCGCCACTATTGGCTGCGCAGTTGATAGTCGTATAAGATGAGCAACAAGCAAACAACGGGCAGACCATGGCATATCCTATCGAACACAAACTGGTGATCGGGGTCGCTTCCAGCGCCCTGTTCGACCTGGCCGAATCGCACCAGGTCTACCTCGACAACGGCCCCGAGGAATACCGCAAGTACCAGGAAACGCATATCGACACGGTCTTGCCGCGCGGCGTGGCCTTTCCCTTCATCCGCCGCTTCCTGAACATCAACAAACACTATCCGCGCCAGTCGCCCGTGGAAGTGGTGCTGTTTTCGCGCAATTCGCCGGAAACGGGTTTGCGCGTGATGCACTCGATCGCCCACTACGGCCTGGATATTTCGCGCGCCGCCTTCATGACGGGCAAGTCGCCCTACCCCTACCTGCCGGCCTTCAACGCCTCGCTGTTCCTCAGCGCGAATGAAGGCGACGTGCGCAGCGCGCTGGCCTGCAACTATCCGGCCGGCCTGGTGCTGCCGTCGCGCACGGAGGACGACGAGAACGACGAAGAACTGCGCGTGGCCTTCGATTTCGACGGCGTGATTGCCGACGACGAAGCGGAAACCGTGTTCAAGCGCAACAACGACGTCGATGAATTCCACGCCCATGAAACCCTGAACGTGGGCACACCGCACCGTCCCGGCCCGCTGGCCGACCTGTTCCAGAAGCTGGCCACCATGCAGCGCCTGGAAGAAAAGGCGCAGCGGCGCGACCCCGGCTACAAGAAGATCTTGCGCATCGCCATCATCACGGCGCGCAACGCGCCCTCGCACGAACGGGTCGTGACGACCCTGAAAAGCTGGGGCGTGGCGGCCGACGAGACGTTTTTCCTCGGTGGCATGGACAAGTCGCGCGTGCTGGCCGTGTTCAAGCCGCATATCTTCTTCGACGACCAGCTGAGCCATTTGAAGTCAGCCGGCGGCACGATACCGATGGTGCATGTTCCTTTCGGTATCGCGAATGTCCGCGCAGGATAAAACCTGCTGCGCGTCGCGCTTTGCGGCCTGCGATGCTCACCGTACTAGCGTACGGCTGCGCTTCTTGACCACAAATCACTGCCGCTCGCGACGGTTTTCTCAAGCGCGGCGATGAGGGCGATGGTCTATAATCGTGCCTGCTGGCGCCTTCATGAAGGGCGCCGCACGCAATACAGCCTTTCCTGTCAACTGCCTCTGTCACCAGTGTCATCGCCTGCATGTCCTTAGACTTAACAAAAGCCCTTCCCAAGCCCGGCAACCGCTACGCGCTGCCCGCCCTGTATGGTTCATCCGACGCCTATGCCCTGGCGCTGGCCGCTTTGGCCTTGAAAGCGCGGGGCCAGATGCTGGCCGTGGTGGTGGCGCAGGCCAGCGACGGCCAGCGCCTGCTCGATGAAATCCCGTGGTTTGGCGGCAAGGAACTGCGCTGCCATCTGCTGCCGGACTGGGAAACCCTGCCCTACGACGCCTTTTCGCCGCACCAGGACCTGGTCTCCGAGCGCCTGGCCACCTTGCACGAAATCCAGACGCGCCAGTGCGACGTGCTGATCGTGCCGGCCACCACGGCGCTGGTACGCCTGGCGCCGCCGTCCTTTTTGGCGGCTTACACCTTCTTCTTCAAGAAGGGAGAAAAGCTCGACGAAGCGCGCCTGAAGTCGCAGCTGACCCTGGCCGGCTACAGCCATGTGTCGCAAGTGATGTCGCCCGGCGAATACTCGGTGCGCGGCGGCCTGCTCGACCTGTTCCCCATGGGTTCGGCCCTGCCCTACCGCCTGGACCTGTTCGGCGACACCATCGAAACCATCCGCACGTTTGACGCCGATACCCAGCGCTCGCTGTATCCGGTGCACGAAGTGCGGCTGCTGCCGGGCCGCGAATTTCCCATGGACGAAGCGGCGCGCACCACCTTCCGCAACCGCTGGCGCGAACAGTTCGAGGGCGACCCTTCGCGCTCGGTGGTCTACAAGGACATCAGCAGCGGCATCGCCTCGGCCGGCATCGAATACTATCTGCCCCTGTTCTTCGAGCAGACGGCCACCCTGTTCGACTACCTGCCGCCCGACGCCTCGCTGGCCCTGGTGGGCGAGATCGACGCTGCCATCGGGCGCTTCTGGACCGATACCCAGTCGCGCTACCGCTTTTTGAAGGCCGACCGCGAGCGGCCGATTCTGCCGCCCGAATCGCTGTTCCTGTCCGACGAGCAGTTCTTCGGCCTGGCCAAGCCGTATGCGCGCCTGGCGATTGCGAAATCGAACGACGCGCTGGCCTCCGAACTGTCGGCGCCCGTGCCGAACATCGCCGTCAACCGCCGTGCCGACGATCCGCTGGCCAACCTGCGCAGCTATCTGCTGCAATCAGGCCGCCGCGTGATGATCTGCGCCGAATCGAACGGCCGCCGCGAAACCTTGCAGCAGTACTTCACCGAATACGATCTGCACCTGACGCCGGTGGAAGGCAGCGACGGTTTTCTGCAGTCCGACGCCAAGCTGATGCTGGGCGTGGCGCCGCTGCATGCGGGCTTCGAGCTGTTCACGCCGGACGGCAATCTGGCCTTCATCACGGAAACCGAACTGTATGCCGGTTCCGGCCGCAGGGTCGGCAGCAAGAAGCAGGAAGGCGTGACGCAGGTCGAATCGATGGTGCGCGACCTGTCCGAGCTCAAAATCGGCGACCCCGTGGTGCACATCAACCACGGCATCGGGCGCTACATGGGCCTGACCAGCATGGATCTGGGCGAAGGCGAGACGGAATTTTTGCACCTCGAATACGCCAAGGACACCAAGCTGTACGTGCCGGTGTCGCAGCTGCACGTCATTTCGCGTTATTCGGGCGCTTCGCCGGAAGACGCGCCGCTGCACTCGCTCGGCTCGGGCCAGTGGGAAAAGGCGAAAAAACGCGCGGCCGAACAGGTGCGCGACACGGCCGCCGAGCTGCTCAACCTGTATGCGCGCCGCGCGCTGCGCCAGGGCCACTCGTTCGAATTCTCGTCGCACGACTACCAGCGCTTCGCCGACAGCTTCGGCTTCGACGAGACGCCGGACCAGGCCGAGGCCATCCGCAACGTCATCAAGGACATGACCTCGGGCAAACCGATGGACCGCCTCGTGTGCGGCGACGTCGGCTTCGGCAAGACGGAAGTGGCGCTGCGCGCGGCGTTTATTGCCGTGATGGGCGGCAAGCAGGTAGCGATACTGGCGCCCACCACCCTGCTGGCCGAGCAGCATGCGCAAACCTTCGCCGACCGCTTCGCCGACTGGCCCGTGCGCATCGCGGAATTGTCGCGCTTCCGCAGCGGCAAGGAGATCACGCAGGCGTTCAAGGGCATGGCCGACGGCACCATCGACATCGTCATCGGCACGCACAAGCTGCTGTCGGACGACGTGAAATTCACGCGTCTGGGCCTGGTCATCATCGACGAGGAACACAGGTTCGGCGTGCGCCAGAAGGAAGCGCTGAAAGCCTTGCGCGCGGAAGTGGACGTGCTGACCCTGACGGCCACGCCGATCCCGCGCACCCTGGGCATGGCGCTGGAAGGCTTGCGCGACTTTTCCATCATCGCCACGGCGCCGCAAAAGCGCCTGGCCATCAAGACGTTCGTGCGCAGCGAAGGCGAGGCGATCATCCGCGAAGCCTGTCTGCGCGAACTCAAACGCGGTGGCCAGATCTACTTCCTGCACAACGAGGTGGAAACCATCCAGAACCGCCTGGCCATGCTGACGGAACTGCTGCCCGAGGCGCGCATCGCCGTGGCGCACGGCCAGATGCATGAGCGCGACCTGGAAAAGGTCATGCGCGACTTCGTCGCCCAGCGTTTCAATATTTTGCTGTGCACGACCATCATCGAAACGGGTATCGACGTGCCGACGGCGAACACCATCATCATGCACCGCGCCGACAAGTTCGGCCTGGCGCAGCTGCACCAGTTGCGCGGCCGCGTCGGACGCTCGCATCACCAGGCCTACGCCTACCTGCTGGTGCACGATGTGCAAGGCCTGACAAAACTGGCGCAGCGCCGCCTGGACGCCATCCAGCAGATGGAAGAACTGGGCAGCGGCTTTTACCTGGCCATGCACGACCTGGAAATCCGCGGCGCCGGCGAGGTGCTGGGCGAGAGCCAGTCGGGCGAGATGACGGAAATCGGCTTCCAGCTGTATTCGGACATGCTGCACGAAGCGGTGCGCTCGCTGAAGGCCGGCAAGGAGCCGGACCTGGCCGCGCCGCTGGCCTCGACGACGGAAATCAACCTGCACGTGCCGGCCCTGCTGCCAGCCGATTTTTGCGGCGACGTGCACGAACGCCTGTCGATCTACAAGCGCCTGGCCAATTGCGCCACGCCAGAGAAGATCGACGATATCCAGGAAGAACTGATCGACCGCTTCGGCAAGCTGCCCGACCCCGTGAAAGCGCTGATCGAGACGCACCGCCTGCGCATCGCGGCGAAAACCGTGGGCATCGTCAAGATCGACGTGCATGGCGAGGCGGCCACCTTGCAATTCATGGCCAAGCCCCCCATCGACCCGATGCGCATCATCGACTTGATTCAGAAGAATCGCCATATCAAGCTGCATGGCCAGGACAAGCTGAAAATCACGGCCGCCATGCCCGACCTGGCCGCGCGCGTGACGCAGATCAAGACCACCATCAAGCAATTGACGGTGTAGACCATTTCGACCATTTATGCAGGATAGCCCCATGACCAACACGACTTCCATCACCATGAACCTGATCCTGCAGGGCCTGGACGGCGATAGCGCCCGCCTCGAACGCATCGCCGCCCTGGCCGCGCCCACCTCCATCACGCGCCTGGGGCCGAACGCCGTGCGCTGCGAGCAGATCGCCTATTCGCCCGCGCTGCGGCCCACTATCGAAGTAGCGGCCCAGGCGGCCCAGCTGGACGCCACCTACATGATGGGCCAGCGCGAACTGCGTGAATTCAAACTCGTGGCGATGGACATGGATTCGACCCTGATCACCATCGAGTGCATCGATGAAATCGCCGACATGCAGGGTCTCAAGCCGCAAGTGGCGGCCATCACGGAAGCGGCCATGCGCGGCGAGCTCGATTTCGCGGCCAGCCTGAAGCAGCGCGTGGCCCTGCTCGAAGGCCTCGATGCATCGGCCCTGCAGCGCGTCTACGACGAGCGTTTAAAACTATCGCCAGGTGCCGAAACCATGCTGGCGTCCGTGCAAAAGGCCGGCTTGAAAACCCTGCTGGTGTCCGGTGGCTTTACCTTCTTCACCGAGCGCCTGAAGCAACGCCTGGGCCTCGACTACACGCACGCAAATGAACTGGAAATCGTCGACGGCAAGCTGACGGGCCGGGTTTTGGGCGGCATCGTCGACGCCGAGGAAAAGCAGCGCACGGTGGAAAGAGTATGCGCGGAGCTGGGCATTACGCCGTCGCAAGCCATCGTCATGGGCGACGGCGCCAACGACTTGAAAATGATGGGCATCGCCGGCCTGTCCGTGGCCTTCCGCGCCAAGCCCGTGGTGCGCTCGCAAGCCGATGTGGCGCTGAACTTCGTGGGTCTCGATGGCATTCTGAACATTCTCAACTAAATTGAGTAGTAACATCCATCAAACCCATGACCAAAGAAACCCATCGCTGACCCAACTGATTGATGCCGTTAGTCCTTGGGATCGCAGGATGTTGCCGATCGACCAAGCAGCCATTGAGACCACAGGGTTGAGAAAAAATTACACAAATGACACTATAACAGTCAAGTTTTCCATCCAACCTCTCTCATGCGTAGTACATAAATCAAACCTGCTGTACGAAATCATAGATTGTGCAATAGTTGAATCATTTCTGAATGCCAGACATCGCCCCCATATGTTTAGAAGGTGCTGTAATAGTATGTGAGCAACATAAACAAGGATATCCCTGCGAATAAAGATCAGAAAATATTTATTACTATATCAACAATTTCACCAAGAAACATCTGGAAAATATTTACGATGCGGGACTGAAATATTTAAACAAGAAAGATTAAGTGTAATTGTCATTTTAAAAATAATTTTTACTCTAATCCTCCTTCTATAATTAATCATTGAAATTCTAGGCGCCATAAATTAAATGGGATATTACAACAGACGGCGCTACAAAAGCTGGCGATCAAGAGGTTCGGGTCGTTCTTCTGCTCCGTCAAAATTTACGGTGCTAAGTGCCCTATTTGGCAGCGCCATTGAAAGAATACGCTACGCATTCATGAATCTTGATGAGGATGCTCTCGATGAACTTTTTTCTGACTATGGCGCAATTCACGGTGATTCGGCTGAAAGATATGCCCGCAAGACTTTCCCTAACTGGAAAAATGGGAAAACAAATCTTTCAGGTCAAACAATGGAAAGGCTTGTGGAGCTTGTTCCACCTTATCTTTCCTCTGAACAGCGCTTTTCGATATTGCAATTGGTTTTAAAACGTCATAAAAGATCGGCACCATCTCGAACGATAAGAATAAATGTAAAGCAACCAGAGGAAGGTTTTTCAGAACTACAGAACGCTCTGGCGTCAATGTCACACAATGATTTTTTGGCTCATTTACCAGAAAATGTCATGAAGGCTGGCTCTTGGCTATACGATGATGACATTACAGCAGCAAGAGCAATGCTGGCAGAGGCAGAACGTTTGGAAAATGATATGATCCGCACGACGGCATCGCGTGAAATCGCACTACTTAGAAGAACAATTTCATCAGGCCAAGTTCAAGCGGCAAATTACTCTGTTGAGATGCCAGCCGGGAGTTTAAATGTTATAGCATTTACGCCATCAAAATGCTTTGTTGCAACAGTTTGCTTCGGCGAAGCTGCGCCAGAAACCGTAGCTTTGAGATTTTGGCGCGACCATTATTTGGTGGAAACAAATTGGGGCAGAAAATTTATTGTTTGGTACTACAAAAACGGCGAGAAAATCGCAACTATTGTTTCCAGATCAACGTTATTAAAAGGCTTGGCAAGGGTCTGTATTGGTATATTTTCAAAAATAGTGGCACCTAAATTTAATCGGAGTATCGAATGAGTGATAGAAAGAATTTTCCTGTACAGGAGGACAAAAATAGTCCCGTTCAATTACACGATAGTGGCTTGCGTGCTGGATCATTAATCGAGCAATCCTTGTCAAGACTTAATGAACAACAGATGCAGAACTTGATGTCAAAGGCTGGCGAAGAGGCTTTGCGGCTTGAAGTAAAGAATCGCGAGCAAAATATGGACTATGTCATCGGGAAAAAAGCGTCTGAAGATCATATTGATACGTTTAATATGCTCGAAAGGAACGGGAGAACGACGCGTCAATCAGTGACCTCCGATATAAAAACTGGCGCAGGAAATATGCGAATAGAAAGTAAGTCCGGAGCTACCTGTTTTGTCGCATCTGTAGCCTATGGAGATCAAAATCACCCAGATGTAATGTTCTTGCGTTTTTTTCGTGACAATATTTTGAACAACTCAAAGGCTGGGCGAGCTTTCATTGTTTGGTATTGGAGAAACGGGCCAAAGCTCGCAAAAATCGTCGGCAAGTCAGTTATTTTGCGGCATACTGCAAAAGCTTTTATTTCCGGAATTGTAAAACTACTAAAAATTATGTAACACAGTAGGAAAAGTATAGGAGCCTTACAAGTGTAGGGCATTCAAAATACCCTGGAAAGGCATGACCACCCGGCCACGCCCCTTTCACACCCTACAACTGCCACAGTCGCAACGGCAGCAAGCCCCACCAGGCCAGCACCAGCAGCAGTTGCAGCGCCGCCAGCAAGGCCACCCAATCCCATTTCGCCCACGAGCCCGATTCGGCCGCCGTGCCGCGGCTGCGCCAGCAGCGCGCCAGGCCGAACGCCATGGCCAGCGGCAACGCGCCCGTGACCAGCGCCAGCAACACGCTGGCCACGCTGACATCGCCCAGGCGCAGGTAAGACTGAAAATAGAAAAACGGCAGCGGCAAGAGCAGCGCCAGCTGCGACAGCAGGGGCGCGAACAGATGGTCGCCCCGCCCCAGGCGGCGCAGCGCGGCGCGCCAGACGCCCACCACCAGCACATACAGCAAGCCCGCCATGCCCAGCGCCAGGCTGCCCCACAAGACCAGCATGCGCAGCATCGACACCCGCTCATAGCTGCGCAAGCCGTCGCTGAGGATATGCTTGCCATCGTCTTGCAGCAGCACGTGCGATGGCGTGCTGCGGTCGCTGGCGCGGAACAGCAAGCCGCCCACCGGTTCCAGTTCCTTCGGCTCGCCCTGGAACGGGATCAGGAACAGCGACTCGCCATCCCATTTCAGGCGCGTAAAGCCGAAGACGGCATCGACCCAGGCCATGCTGGCCATGGGGCTGGGTGACGGCACGTACACGCCCTGCCAGTTTTCCACCGTGGGCGCGGGCATGCCCTGCGGCGCTGGCGCGCGCAGCGGCAGCTCCAGGTCGCGCAGCAGCAGGCGGTTGAAGCGTTCATAGTCGGCTGCTTCCGCATCCGTGTTGAAGGCCACGAAGAAGGCGCTTTTCTGTTCAGGATAAAGGCACAGCATGGCACGGAAACCCACGGCCGTGCCGGGGTGGCAAGCGCCCACCACATTGTGGCGGTCGCGCACGGCCAGGGCCAGGCCGTGGCCCGTTGCCAGGCCCGCCTGCGCCGCATCCGTGCCGGCCGGTTCGGACAAGGCGCCCATCAGCGCCGGGTCGATGAAGCGTTTGCCCTGCAGCTTGCCGTCGCCCATCAGAAATTGCGCCAGCTTGCCCATGTCGGCCGCCGTGGTGGTAAATTGCGCGGCCGGACGCAAATACTGCGGCACGGCCGCTTGCGCCACGCCATGCTCGAAGTGGCCCATGGCCAGGCGCGGATCAGCCTGCGCGCCCGTCTGCGTGACGAAAGTAAACGTGCTGTCCGCCATGCCCAGCGGCTGCAGCAGCTGCGCATCGAGGTAGCGCTCATACGGCTGGCCCGTGACCTTCTCGATCACCATGCCCAGCAAGCCATAGCCCATGTTCGAATACGCATAGCGGCTGCCGGGCCGGGCGCGCACGCGCAGCAGGCTGCGCCCGCCGTCAAAAGCGGCGGCCAGCGGCGTCTGCGGCGCCGGATTCAGGCTGAACGCCTGCCAGAAGCGCACGTTGTCGAGGCCGGACGTGTGCGCCAGCAGGTGGCGGATGCGCACGGGGTCGCTGGTTTGCCACGGGTTGTTCAGCGCCAGTGCCGGCAGCACCTGCTGCAAGGGCGTGTCGAGCGTGAGCCGGTCTTCGCTGATCAGGCGCAAGACGCCCAGCGCCAGCGCCACCTTGCCCACGGAGCCCACTTGCACGCGCGTGTCCGCCTGCATGGGCAGGTGCTTGGCGCCATCGCGCTGGCCCGATGCGCCGACTTTGACTGTTCCATCGGGCAAGACTTCGCTCCAGACGGCGCCCGCCAGGCCCTCTTCCTTCAAGCCAGCGGCAAACTCCGCCTCCAGCGCGGGCGAGGCCGCATGGGCCGCCGTGGCGCACAGCAGCAAGGCCGGCACGGCGCGCCGCAGCCATGACCTGGCGCGCGCGGCCAAGGTGGGATGTGGATCTGCTTTCAACAATGTATTCCGCCTTTTTCCATGGATTGCGCTCCCGTTCAACAGAGCTTGTTACAATAAAAACCTGAACAAACAATCAAGCAGGAGCCTGCATGTCACAAGATATTATTTTAGATACCCCACTCCGGCAGACCAAGAACCTGGCCTGGTGGTTGTACCTGATACATGGCGCCAGCTTTGTGTTTTCGCTGGGTGCGTTTTCCTTCATTCCGCTCATCATCAATTATGTGAAGCGCGACGAGGCGGCAGGGACCTTCGTGTACAGCCATCACAGCTGGATGATCCGTTCCTTCTGGTGGTACGTGGCCTGGATCGTCGTCGGCGCCGTGCTATGGATTACCATCATCGGCATTCCGCTGGCGTTCGTCGTGTGGGGCGTGGCCTGGCTGTGGAAAGCGTACCGCTTGCTGCGCGGCTTCCTCGACCTGAACAACAACACCCCCGTCCCCATGTAAAAGGTGCTTCGCGGCAAGCCAACGGCTTGCCGCTGCCTACATCGCCGCGAACGCCCGTTCGATATCGGCGATCAAATCCTGAGGATCTTCCAACCCCACATTCAGGCGCACCAGCTGGCCCGGCAATGGCCAGCCCTTGCGCATGGCGGCGATGCGGTACGGCATCACCAGGCTGTTCGCGCCGCCCCAGCTGTAGCCTATCTTGAACAACTGCAAGGCGTCGACGAAACGGTCCGTCTGCTGCTCCGTGTAGCGGGCATCGAACAGCACGGAAAACAGGCCGCCCGCGCCCGTGAAATCGCGCTGCCAGATGGCGTGTCCCGGGCAATCGGCGAAAGCCGGATGCAGCACCGTGGCGATCTCGCTCCTGCCCTTGAGCCAGGCGGCCACCGTGCGCGCGCCCGCATCGTGGGCGTCGAAGCGCAGCTTCATGGTGGGCAAGCCGCGCAGCACCAGGTAGGCGTCATCGGCGCCCACGCCCATGCCAAGGCGCATATGCGCCAGCGCCAGGCGCTCGTGCAGCGCCCTGTCCCGCGTGATCAGGGCGCCCATCAGCACGTCGGAGCCGCCCGACTGGTATTTCGTCAGCGCCTGCATGATGATGTCCACGCCCAGCTCGAAGCCGCGCAGGGCCAGGCCGGCCGACCAGGTGTTGTCCAGAGCCACCAGCACGCCGCGCGCGCGCGCGGCCGCGCAGATGGCGGGCAAGTCCGGCACTTCCATGGTCACGGAACCAGGCGCTTCCGTCCAGATCAGCTTGGTATTTTCCTGGATCAGGGCGGCGATGCCGGCGCCGATCAGCGGGTCGTAATAGCGGGCCGTGATGCCGAAATCCTGCGCCAGCCAGCGTCCCAGTTCGCGGTTCGGGTTGTAGATATTTTCCGGCAATAAAACGTCATCGCCTGTTTTGAGCAGCGCAAAGTCCGCCATGGCGATGGCCGCCAGGCCCGATGGCGCCAGCAGGCAGTACTTGCCCCCTTCGATCTCGGCCAGCCGCGCTTCCAGCGTGAACGTGGTGGGCGTGCCGTGCAAGCCGTAGGTGTAGGCGTTCTTCTCTTTCCAGTCGCCCGAACGCATGGCCGCCACGTCCTTGAACAGCACGGTCGATGCGTGATGGATGGCATTGGGAAACGCGGCAAAGCCTTGCGGCGCCTGGTAATCGCTGTGGATCAGCGCCGTCTGGGGGGATTTGATAGTGGTCATGGCGTCGGCAAATAAAAAAAGGCGGTCCAGCAATTGCTGGTCCGCCTTGATTGTAAGGGCTTATGCCCTTGCCTGCCGTACGTATGACAGAGTGTTACACCTGCTTACTCGGCGGCGCCCCACAAGTCATGCGCATCGGCCGAGGTGATGGTGACATCAACGAACTGGCCGACGGCCAGCTTGCGGTGCGGCTCGAACGGCGGCTTGACGTACACGACGCCATCGATTTCCGGCGCGTCGGCGGACGAGCGGCCCACGCCGCCGGAGCGGGTGACTTCATCGATCAGCACGCGCACGGTCTTGCCGACCTTGGCTTGCAGGCGTTTCTTGGAAATTTCTTCCTGCAGCAGCATCACGCGGCCACGGCGCTCTTCGCGCAGCTCTTCCGGCACGGGATTTTCAATCGCATTGGCCGTCGCGCCTTCGACGGGCGAATAAGCGAAGCAGCCCAGACGGTCGATCTGCGCTTCCTTGAGGAAGTCCAGCAAGTACTCGAATTCTTCTTCCGTTTCGCCAGGGAAACCGGCGATGAAGGTCGAGCGTATCGTCAGGTCCGGGTTGATGGCGCGCCAGGCCTGGATGCGGTCGAGGTTTTTCTCGCCGCTGGCCGGGCGCTTCATGCGTTTCAGTACGTCCGGGTGCGCGTGCTGCATCGGAATGTCGAGGTATGGCAGGATGTGGCCACCGCTCATCATCGGGATGATCTGGTCCACGTGCGGGTACGGGTACACATAGTGCAAGCGCACCCAGGCGCCGTAGGTCTTGGCCAGTTCGCCCAGCGCTTCCGTCAGCTGCGTCATGTGCGTCTTGACGGGACGGCCATTCCAGAAGCCGGAACGGAATTTCACGTCCACGCCATACGCCGAGGTATCTTGCGAAATGACCAGCAATTCCTTGACGCCGGCCTTGAACAGGTTTTCCGCTTCGATCATCAGTTCGCCGATCGGACGCGAGACCAGGTCGCCGCGCATCGATGGGATGATGCAGAAACTGCAACGGTGGTTGCAGCCTTCGGAAATTTTCAGGTAGGCATAATGCTTCGGCGTCAGCTTGATGCCTTGCGGCGGCACCAGGTCGAGGAAGGGCGCGTGCGGCTTCGGCAAGTGAAAATGGACGGAATCCATCACTTCGGACAGCGCGTGCGGACCGGTAACGGCCAGCACTTTCGGGTGCACCTTCATGATGATGTCGTCGCCGGCAGCATCTTTCTTGGCGCCCAGGCAGCCGGTCACGATGACTTTACCGTTTTCAGCCAGCGCTTCGCCGATGGCGTCCAGCGACTCTTGCACGGCAGCATCGATAAAACCGCAGGTATTGACGATCACCAGATCGGCGCCAGCGTAGGATTTCGCCGTTTCGTAGCCTTCGGCGCGCAGTTGGGTCAGGATTTGTTCGGAGTCGACCAGCGCTTTCGGGCAGCCGAGCGAGACAAAGCCCACTTTCGGCGCCGCACCTGGCATGGCCAGCATGGCCTCTGGCTTGGCGGAAGGAACGGGAATACGGTGAATTTCAGACATAGTTGGCAGCTAGTAAAATGGTGAGGCGAATCGGCTATTGTACCCCGAGCCGCCCCTTGCTGACAGAACTATGCTGATTTGATGACGCCGATACAACTCCCGGGCGATCGAATCGCCCGGTGAGTGTGTCGCATAGCTTACTTTTTGTCGGTCGGAGGAACCGGCGGAACAAACGGGAACGTGCCGAACAGATTCTTGCTCTGGCTCTGCATCTGTTCCTGCATCTGCACGAACAGGCTCTTGCTCTGGTCGATGTAGTTGTTCATCATGCCTTGCATCATCGGGCCCTGGACATTCATGAACTGGGTCCACATTTCCGGGCTGAATGGCTTGCCTTCGAAACTTCCCGCCGACGTGCCCGTGAATTTGTGCTGGATATCGGTGAACGCTTGCACGTTCTTTTCCAGGTAGGATCCCATCATGCCCTGCATGGCGTGGCCATAGTAGCGGATGATCTGCGACAACACGCTGCTCGAAAACATGGGCGCGCCGTTCGCTTCCTCTTCCAAAATGATTTGCAGCAAGATGCTGCGCGTCAAATCTTCGCTGGATTTGGCATCGACGACCGTAAACACCTCATTATCCAACACCAACTGCTTGACGTCCGTCAAGGTGATGTAGGAACTGGTTTGCGTGTCGTACAGACGGCGGTTGGGATATTTTTTAATCAGGCGGTCTATACTTTTTTTTGCACTACTCATCACAAGTTCCACTTATTGCGCCGCAGCGCATACTGAGTTAATCCGAAAAAAAAGCGAACGTGGGTCCGCTTTCGCACCTGCCTACTTTTTCCATTATAGAGTGGAAAACGGCTCCATTACACATCAGGGTAGTAGATTCCCGCATTTATTGCAACGCAACTAAAAGTAGATTCCTGACAAGACCGATGATTACGCCGGCCTTGTCAGGCAAAAACGCTTTGTGACTTAATCTGCCCTGACTTTAACATACCGCCCCGGCGCCGGCTCGATTGCCGCGTGCCGCTTGTTGCCCGGCTTGCCGGGCGCCTTCACCTGCGTGCCGCCGTGTTCGGCCAGGAAGGCGGCCCATTCGGGCCACCAGCTGCCCGCGTGCTCGGTCGCGCCTACCATCCATTGCTCGGCAGTCAAGGCCTTGGCCTTCGCCGTGCGGGGCTGGTCATTACTCCAGTAACTGCGCTTTTTCTTCGAGGCAGGATTGATCACGCCGGCGATATGGCCCGAGGCACCGAGGATAAAGCGGTTGGCTTTCGGTTTTTTCGGATTCAGCAAGGCCGTGCTGGCGTAGGCCGCGCCCCAGGGCACGATATGGTCTTCGCGCGAGCCGTAGATGAAAGCGGGCGCGTCGATGCTGCTCAGGTCGACCTGTTCTCCGGCCACCGTCAGCTTGCCCGGCACTTTCAGGCTGTTTTCCAGGTAAGTGTTGCGCAGATACCAGCAGAACATGGGGCCCGGCAAGCCCGTGCCGTCGCCATTCCAGTACAGCAAGTCGAACGCGGGCGGTTCCTTGCCCTTCAGGTAATTCGACTGCACGTAGTTCCACACGAGATCGTTCGGCCGCAGGCTCGAAAACGTGCTGCCCAGGTCGCGGCCCGACATCAGGCCGCCCTTGGCCAGGCTCTGCTCGCGCAGCGCCACTTGCGGCTCGTCAATAAAGACGTCGAGCGCGCCCGTGTCGCAGAAATCGAGGAAGGTGGTCAGCAATGTCAGGCTGGCGGCCGGATTCTCGCCCCGCGCCTTGAGTACGGCCAGCGCCGTCGAGACGATGGTGCCGCCCACGCAAAAGCCGAACATATTGAGCTTGTCCTGGCCGGAAATGTCCTGCGTGACACGGATGGCTTCGATCACGCCTTGCTCGACGTAATCGTCCCATGTCAGGTGCTGCATGCTCAGGTCCGGATTGCGCCAGGACATCAAAAACACGGTATTGCCCTGCTCTACCGCATAGCGCACGAGCGAGTTTTCCGGCTGCAAGTCAAGGATATAGAATTTATTGATGCATGGCGGTACCATCAGCAGGGGACGCTGGTGTACCGTGGCCGTCATCGGCGTGTACTGGATCAGCTGGAACAGGGCATTTTCAAACACCACCGTGCCCGGCGTGGTGGCCACGTTGCGGCCCACTTCGAAGGCCGATTCGTCGGACTGCGAGATGCGGCCCTTCTGCATGTCGGTCAGCATATTGCTCAAGCCCTTGGCCAGGCTCTCGCCCTTGGTCTCGATCAGGGTTTGCTGGGCGTCAGGGTTGGTGGCCAGAAAGTTGGCGGGCGACATGGCATCGACGATTTGCTGCACCGCAAACGCAATCTTTTGCTTCTGGTGCGGCGTCGCTTCCACAGCATCGGCCATGGCGCTGAGAAACTCCGCGTTCAGCAAATAGGCGGCCGCATTGAAGGCCGACAGGGGGCTGGCGTGCCAGGCGGGCGCGGCGAAGCGGCGGTCTTTCAGCTCCGGCGCCTTGCCGGCCATAAAGTCAGCCCACAAGCCCGTCAGCTTGGCCACATAGGCATTTTTCAGTTGCTCGATCGCTTCCGGCTTGATGCTGGCGCCCGCATCCTGCAAAATGCCGGCAATCGGATTACCCTGGGGCTGCGGTACCATGTTGAACCACGTCTTCCACTGCTCAGGATTGCTGATCTGCGCCATCCATTCCTTGGTCATCATTTGAGGATCGGGCATATTCATAGATATATAAGTCCATTCAAGAATTGGGGGACGCCGAACAAAACCTACTGCGCGTCGGTATAGGCGGCCTGCGATGCTCACCGTACCTTCGTACGGTTGCGCTTCTTAGCCACCTCTCCCTTCCGCTCGCTACGGTTTTGTTAGGCGTCGCAAACGTAGTCAAAATAAATATTTCTGAATCAACTGCATGCAAACTTTTACTGACTGGCAATACCAATGATGCTCATGACCGCTGTTGCCTGGATCTATGTCGTCGGCCTCATGGCGCTGACGGAACCGTCCATCGTCGCCGGGGTGATGACCTTCGTGCTGTACTGCGTCATCCCGCTGTCCATCCTATTCTATCTGACGGGCTCGCGGCGACGCAAACGCAAGGCTGAGCGCGTCGCTGAACTGAAGGCGCGCGCACTCGCCTCAACAGACGATAAAACAAAAACGGCAGACACATAAGTGTCTGCCGTGCAGATTATTTGCGCCAGATCAAGCTGGCCTGTCTTCCCGTGACGCCATCGCGCCGGTACGAGTAAAACTGCGCCGCCTCGCTGACGGTGCAGTACTCGCCGCCTGCCACTTGCGCCACGCCATCACGCAGCAGCATGGTGCGCGCCAGCGCATAGATATCGGCCAGGTACTTGCCCGGCTTGCCAGCGATGGCGGCGAATGCATTCGACAACACTAGCCGCTCGGCAGCGTCGCGCGCACCGTCGCGGAACGCTTGCAGCACGTCCTGCCCCACTTCGAATTGCTGTGGACCAATGGCTGGCCCCAGCCAGGCGAGGATCTCCGTCGCGCCCTGCGCCCGCATGGCTGCCACCGTGCGCTGCAAGACGCCATTGGCCAGGCCGCGCCAGCCCGCATGGGCCGCACCGACGACCAGGCCGTCCGTCGAGCAGAACAGCACGGGCAGGCAATCGGCCGTCATCACCACGCACACGGCGCCAGACTGCGTGGCGATGCTGGCGTCGGCATCGGGCACGCCACCGTGCAGGCTGGCCGCGTCCACCACGGCCACGCCATGCACCTGCGACAACCAGGCCGGTTCGGCAGGCAAGATGGCCGCCAGCCGCGCGCGGTTGGCCAGCACGTGCGCAGGATCGTCGCCCACGTGCGTGCCCAGGTTCAAGCCACCGCCGCCCTGCCCGTCACCATACGGCCCCTGGCTGACGCCGCCCGCGCGCACGCTCGACAGCGCGCCCACGTTCGCGGGCAAGCCGGGCCAATCGGGCACAAGGCAAGGCAACGGCGACGTCATCAGACCTGTTCCGGCTCGGGAATGCCGGCGGTGGCGATCAGTTGCGCGAAATCATCGGCCAGCGGCACGATCCATTCACACGCTTCCAGGGTACCCGGATGCACGAGACCCAGGCGGCGCGCCTGCAATGCCTGGCGCGAGAAGACCGACACCAGATGCTGCTTGCCGTACACGGAGTCGCCGACCAGGGCAAAGCCCAGGTGCTGCATGTGGACGCGGATCTGGTGCGTGCGGCCTGTTTCCAGACGGCATTGCATCAGGCTCACGGGACGGCGGTCGAGTTCGCCGCTGCCGATCAATTCATAGTGCGTGATGGCCGGCTTGGCGGTAAAGTTTTCCGAGACAGCCATCTTGACGCGGTCGCGCGGGTGGCGCGCGATGGACGCATCGATGGTGCCCGCCTGTTTCGGCGTGCCCCATACGAGCGCAAAGTATTCACGCTTGACGGTACGCGCCTGCAACTGACGCACCAGGTCCGTTTGCGAGGCGAGGGTCTTGCCGACGACCATCAAGCCGCTGGTATCCTTGTCCAGGCGGTGCACGATGCCGGCGCGCGGCACGCCCGCCAGTTGCGGGCAGTGATGCAGCAAGCCGTTGAGCAAGGTACCCGACCAGTTGCCGGGACCCGGATGCACGACCAGTCCGGCCGGTTTGTTGATCACGATGATATGCTCATCTTCGTGCACGATGTTCAATTCCATCGCTTCCGGCTTAAAAGCCTCGTCTTCCGGCGCGCTTTGCGGCAGAATGACGATCTTCTCGTCGCCATAGGCGGTCATGTTGCGTTTGGCAACTTTTCCATCGACGGTCACGAAACCGGCTTCCAGCCACAGTTGCAAGCGGCTGCGCGAGTATTGCGGCACCAGCTGGGCGATGACTTTATCGAGGCGGTGGCCGCAGGCGTCCGGCGTCAGTTCCAATGTAATCGGGGCCATGATCTCGAAGGCGTCGTCGGCGGCAAAATCGCCGTCAAACGCATCTTCGGCGCCATGGTCAGAAAGGGAGTCAAACGCGGAGTCAGCCAAATTAGGCTTCGGAGTTAATATCACAGCATTCCCATCGGCTATAATCAGCCTATTGTAAAATCTTGGTTAAAACCTTCTTGCAAAACGTCATGCAAAAAAAATTATCGTTGGTAGTCGCTTCAGTCGTTCTGCTCGGCATGTCCGCTTGCAGCTTGTTGCCTGAAAAAGTGGATGAGACCAAAAACTGGTCCGTTACGAAATTATACTCGGAGGCGCGTGAAGAAATGGCCGGGCAGCACTATGAAGCTGCAATCGGCCTGTTCCAGAAGCTGGAGGCTAACTATCCTTTCGGCAACTATGCCCTGCAAGCGCAGATGGAGATCGCTTACGCGTATTATAAGGCGGGAGACCAGGCGCAGGCACTGGCTGCCGTCGAACGCTTCATCAAGTTGCATCCGAACCACGCCAATGTAGACTATATGTACTACTTGCGCGGCCTGATCAGCTTCAACGACCAGATCAGCTTCCTGAACTTCCTGTACGAGCAAGACCCGACCGAGCGCGACCCGAAAGCCACGCGCGAAGCGTTTGCGGCCTTCAAGCAACTGGTCGACAAGTTTCCAAATAGTAAATATGCGCCCGATTCGCTGGCCCGCATGAACTATTTGATCGATGCCATGGCGAAATACGAAGTACACGTGGCGCGGTATTACTATCGCCGCGGCGCCTACCTGGCCGCCGCCAACCGCGCACAAACGACGGTCAGCGACTTTGCCGCTTCGCCCGCCATCGAAGAAGCGCTGTTCATCATGTACCGCTCGTATGACAAGCTGGGCTTGACCGACCTGCGCGACGACACCTTGCGCGTGCTGACCAAGAACTACCCGAACACGGCATTCCTCAGCCCGGAAGGGGTGAACAAGGAACGCAAGTGGTGGAAATTCTGGCAGTAAGATAAGAAAAAACCGGGCTAGCCCGGTTTTTTTCTTGCTTCAACCCCAAAAGCAAGAACCGGGGTCGTTCGCTGCGCGATCGGAATGCGTCCCATTGGGACGCATTCCCCCGTCGGGTACGACCCCAGCTTTTGCAGCTGGGGGGCGTTACTGATTCATTCGCGCCTATTCGCCCACTTTACGCCGAAACACCCAGCTCTTGTCATTCGACGCTTCCGGCACGAAACCGTAGCCATCGACGTCAAACTGCTTGAGCTGCTCGGGATCGCGGATCGCGTTGACGGCCGCGTAGCGGGCCAGCATGCCGCGCGCGCGCTTGGCGTAGAACGAGATGATTTTATACTTGCCGTTCTTCCAGTCCTCGAACACGGGCGCGATGACGGGCACGTCCAGCTGGCGCGGCTTGACGGATTTAAAATATTCTTCGGACGCAAGATTAACCAGCACTTTCGCGCCCTGCTCTTGGGCCGTGCGGTTCAGGCGATTGGTGATGGTATCGCCCCAGAACGCATACAAATCCTTGCCGCGCGTGGTCGACAAACGCGTGCCCATTTCCAGGCGGTGCGGGTGGATCAGGTCCAGCGGGCGCAGCAAGCCGTACAGCCCGGATAAAATGCGCACGCGCGACTGGGCGTAGTCGAGCTGCTCGGGCTGCAGGCTGCGCGCGCCGAAGCCCGTGTACACGTCGCCATTGAAGGCCATGATGGCCTGGTGCGCATCGGTCAACTGCGGGGTCCAGGACGCATAGCGGGCCACGTTGAGGGCCGACAAGGCGTCGGAGATACCCATCAGGCTGCCCACTTCGCTAGGGGAAAACTGGCGCATGCGCTCGATCAGCTGCGCGGAATGGTCGAGAAAATCGGGGGTGCTGTGCAACGTGGTCGTTGGCGGCGTCTCCAGGTCGAGACTCTTGGCGGGCGAAAGCACGATCAACATAAATTATCACTACAGAATAGAATTGCCGACATGATACCTGCTCCACAAAAACTCGTCCTCGACACCAACGTTTGCCTCGACCTGTTCGTCTTCAACGACCCGCGCTGGGCGGGCCTGCTGGCGGCCATGGAAAGCGGCGCCGTGCACGCCATCACGCGCGAAGATTGCCGCGCGGAATATCTGGTCGTCTTGCATTACAAACATCTGCCGCTCGATGAAGCCAGCCGCGCCGTCGCCGCCGCCCGTTTCGACGCCCACATCAGCGTCGTGGCGCCGGCCGTGTCCGGTGTGCGCCTGCCCGTCTGCACGGACAGGGATGACCAGAAATTCCTCGAACTGGCGCGCGACGCCAACGCCGACATCCTCATCACCAAGGACAAGGCGCTGCTGAAACTGGCCCGCAAGACGGCCAAGGCCGGCATGTTCAAGATCATGCTGCCGGAAGGCTGGGCCTTGCCAGGCTGAGCCGCCAAAGCCCCACACGCGACGGGGCGCGCTGCGCTAGAATGGGACACGATTCCACTTTACGCACCGCGACCCTACCGTTCATGAACAGCCCGTCCCTGCCCTACACGACTCCCACCCTGACCTCGCGTTTGCCTCTCGTGGGTACCACCGTGTTTACCCGCATGTCCAGCCTGGCGGCCCAGCACGGCGCCGTCAACCTGGGCCAGGGCTTTCCCGACTTCGATTGCGACCCGGCCCTGGTCGATCTCGTCAGCGACGCCATGCGCGCCGGCCACAACCAGTACCCGCAGATGACGGGCGCCGCCCCCTTGCGCGAGGCCATCGCCGCGAAGATCGCCAGCCTGTACGGCCACGGCTATGATGCCGGCACGGAAATCACCGTCACGGCCGGTGCCACGCAGGCCCTCATTACGGCCATTTTGTGCTGCGTGCATCCGGGCGACGAAGTCATCGTCATCGAACCGGCCTACGACAGCTATCTGCCGGCCATCGCGCTGGCCGGCGGCGTGCCCGTGCTGGTCTCCATGCAGGTGGGTGAAGAGGGCTACAGCGTGCCGTGGGACACGCTGGCCGCCGCCGTCAGCGCAAAAACGCGCCTGATCATCATCAATACGCCGCACAATCCGACGGGCACCATTTTGCGCCCTGCCGACGTGGCCGCACTGGCCGACATCGTGCGCGGCACGCAAATTCTGATTTTGTCCGACGAAGTCTACGAACACATGGTCTACGACGGCGTGCCGCACGCCTCCCTGAGCCGCAACGCGGAACTGGCGGCGCGCAGCTTCATCGTTTCCAGCTTCGGCAAGACGTATCATGTGACGGGCTGGAAGGTCGGCTATGTGGCCGCCCCGGCTGCCCTGACGGCGGAATTTCGCAAGGTACACCAGTACAACGTATTTACCGTCAACACGCCGATGCAGCACGGCATCGCCAGCTACATGGCCAAGCCGCAGCCCTACCTGGACTTGCCCGCGTTTTACCAGCGCAAGCGCGACCTGTTCCGCGACGGCCTGGCGGGCAGCCGCTTTACCCTGCTGCCGGCCGACGGCACGTATTTCCAGTGCGTGCGCTACGATGCCATTTCGCAAGAGACCGAAGCGCAGTTCGCCGAATGGCTGACGGCCGAGATCAAGGTCGCTGCCATCCCCGTCTCCGCGTTTTATGCGCAGGGCAAGGAGTCGGGCATCGTGCGTTTCTGCTTTGCCAAACAGGATGACACCTTGCGCCTGGCGCTGGAGCGCCTGCGCAGCATATAACCGAGCATGGCTCCGCTTCGGCGGAGCAAAGGATGACAGCATGGTACAGCGTCGCATCGGCCCGGCCGACCTGGTTCCCGGCGAACCCCTGCCCTGGGATCTGTTTTTGGCTGACCACAGTGCCGGCCCGCAACTGCGCAAGGGGCAGATCATCACGGACGGCGCGCAGCTGGGGCGCTTGCTGCAGCTGGGTCTGTACGCGGGCACGCCGGAGCAGCCGTCCGTCTTGCGCTTGCTCAATGAAGCGGCGCAGCGCCTGGAACGCCTGCTGCTCGACTTGCGCAGCGAAAGCAATGCCGAGCGCGACGTGCGCGACATCGCGCGCGACCTGCTGCGCGCGCTCGAACATGATGCCGATATCGCCCTGGCCAGCATCCTGCTCAACCAGATCGCCGGTAGCTACGCCGTGCGCCACTGCATCGAAACGGCGCTGCTGGCCATGCTGGTGGGGCGCAGCATGCACAAGTCCCACGATGAACTAATACTGATCGGCGCCGCCGCGCTGACGATGAACGTGGGCATGCTGCGCCACCACGACAGCTTCCAGGACCGGCGCGGCCCCCTGAATGACGAAGAAATGCGCATCGTGCGTCTGCACCCGCAGGAAAGCACGGAATTGCTGCGCTGCGCCGGCGTCGACGACGAGGAATGGCTCAGTTGCGTGCTCTTGCACCATGAAAACGACGACGGTAGCGGCTACCCGCAGGGGCGCACGGCCGATGAAATCCTGCAAAATGCCAAGCTGATCGGCCTGGCCGACCGCTACTGCGCGCGCGTCTCGGCGCGCAACTACCGCCGTTCCATCGTGCCCGACCAGGCGCTGCAGCACATCTTCCTCGAGCAGGGCGTGGCCATCGACCCGCTGCTGGGAGAACAGTTCATCAAGCTGCTGGGCAAATATCCACCCGGCACCCTGGTGCGCCTGCGCAGCGGCGAACTGGGCGTGGTGACGCAGCGGGGCGCCGCCCACGTGCATCCGCTCAGCGACCCGCTGGGCGCGCCGCTGGCCGCCGCCCAGCTATCGCAGATGACGCCGCGCGACACGGGCGACAGTCAGTTCGCCATCGTCTCGTCGCTGCATGAAGACGATGCGGGCGTGCATTTCAGCATGCGTAATGTGTGGGGCGATGAAGCGCGCCTGTAGCTGCCTGGATAACGCCGGGCGCCAGACCCGGCCCCCGGAAAAATGTCAGCTCACGGTTTCGGTGGACGGATGCCGGTGTACTGTGCGCTGACCAGTAGCCATTGCTTGTCGACAAGCCGAGCCACATACCCGGCGCGCAGGGCGAAGGTACGGGCAGCCGCGTCCTGATTGACGCGGTAGGACAGCCGTGCCGAGATGAGCGCCGTATCGCCAAAAAGACGCACCACCGGCTCATCGACCTGGAGTTGAGGACTCGGCCGTTTCTGCTCTGGCGCATAGAAGGAGAGCATTTTTTCACGCCCGTCCACCTCGCCGACCGGCGATACTTCCACATAATTCTCGGCCGTGGTGGCTTTCAAGGCAACTTGATCAAAATTATTCTGCGCCTGTGCATGGCGCTGCACCAAAGCCAGCAGTTCGGCATCGGCGGGAGCCGCCTGCGCACCACCGATCGCGCCCAAGGTGCCAAGCAGGCAGGTAGAAAGAATAGGTGAAAGGGTCAATTTCATGCGTATTTCATCCGGGTCGAGGTCATGAAGAAGCATTCGTTGATGACTGCGGCAGCGCCAGCATCGAACACTCGCTTGCGGGCAAACTCATCGTGAGGGAGCCCACTGCATGCTATCCCATTGCCCTTTCCAGCGCATGCCATTGCGACAAACTGCTCAATTGGGGGTTTGAAACGCCATTTCGAGGACGCCTGGCGACCGGCTTGATGGCGCCGCCCCACATCCCGCGCATTCCCCTGAATCGACCGTTCATCCTGCGTCTGGCGCTATTCGTCGGCCCGCGCTCGCCCATCCGGGCGGGCGCACATACCATGCCGATATGACCACTCCACTCCAGTTCAAGTCCGGCCAATTCTATGGCGATGTGCATCACGGCGCGCGCGGCAGCATCTTCGATATCCGCCGCCTGAAGGCCACGCGTGGCGAGGACGAAGTCGAAACGCACCGGCATGACGATGCCCACTTCGTCTTCGTCCTGTCCGGCACGTATATTTCCAGCGCCCTCCACGCCCCGGCGCGCGCGCCGTCACCCACCCTCGTCTTCAATCCTGCCGGCACGACGCACCGCGACCGCTTCGTCGATGGCAAAGGCAGTTTCATGACGGTATCGCTCGACCCTGCCCAGCTGTCGGGCGCCGAAGAATTGCATGCGGCCCAGGAATGCGCCACCGTGTTGCGCGATACCGCCAGCGCGGCTGCCGCCTTCCGGCTCGCGCGCGAAATCGGTCGCGGCGGCGATGCCGCGCTGCTGGAAGCGGGCGCGTGGGAGATGCTGGGCAGCCTGCACAGGACGCCCCAGAAGGCACGCCCATCGCCGCCCGCCTGGGCCCACCAAGCCTATGAAGCGGTGATGGACCTGTCCAACGACACGCATCTGCGTATTGCAGACGTGGCCGTTGCGCTGGGCGTGCATCCCGTGCACTTGGCCCGCGTCTTCCGCCAGGCCTGGGGCTGTTCGCCGGGCGACCTGCTGCGCTGGCGCCGCGTCGATCAAGCCTGCGGCCTGCTGCGCCGTCCGGAACTGAGCATGGCCGACGTGGCGCTGAGCGTGGGCTTCGCCGACCAGAGCCACATGAGCCGCGCCTTCCAGGCCCGCTACGGCATGACACCCAGCAACTATCGCCGCCAAATGTTTCAAACGTCCAAGACAATGCTTGGTTTGCAAGACTAGACTGGCCTTTTCCAACTCAGGAGTACACCATGTTGCGATACCTCCCCCTTCTTCTGGCCTGCGGCAGCAACGTCCTCGCGGGCGAACTGGACGGCGTTACCACCGCCATCGACGCGGGCGACTTCAAGCAGGTCACCAGCGTCGTCGTGGCACAGCATGGCAAACTGCTCTACGAACACTACTTCGACAAGGATGGCGCCGACAGCCTGCGCAACACGCGCTCGGTTGGCAAGACGGTAGCGGGCATGCTGGTCGGCCTGGCCATCGAGCGCAAGCTATTGCGCGCCGACACTCCCGTGCTGCCACACTTTCCGGAACTGCGGCCGCTGGCCCATGCCGACCCGCGCAAGGACAAGATCACGGTCGAGGACTTATTGACCATGAGCTCGCTGCTCGAATGCGACGACGACAACCAGCATTCGCGCGGCAACGAAGAGCGCATGTATCTGGTGGAAGACTGGAGCCGTTTCGTGGCCGACCTGCCGATCCGCGGCTTTCCCGAATGGCAGCCCCGCCCCGAGCAATCGCCGCACGGCCGCGCCTGGAGCTACTGCACGGCAGGCGTAACCCTGCTGGGACCGCTGCTTGAAAAAGTGAGCAGCCAGAGCGTGCCGGACTTCGCTGCCGCCAACCTGTTCAAGCCGCTTGGCATCGACAAGGTGAAATGGCAACTCCAGCCCAAGGGCAGCGCCATGACGGGCGGCGGATTGCAACTGCGCAGCGTGGACCTGATGAAGCTTGGCCAGCTCTACCTCGACGGCGGACGCTGGAATGGCAAGCAGGTGATACCGGCTGAATGGGTCAAGCGCTCGATCGCGCCCCATGCCAACGCGCGTGAAGGCATGGACTACGGTTATCTGTGGTGGCTGCAACCGTTCACGGCCAATGGCCGCACGGTGCAAAGCTATGGGATGGCAGGTTCTGGCGGCAATAAAGTGCTCGTCCTGCCGGAACTCGATGCGGTGGTCGTCATCACCACGACCAACTTCCAGGTACGCGACGCCCACGCGCTCAGCGAAAAATTGCTGACCAAGCTGATCATGCCGGCATTGATGCGCCCCTGAGCACCTTTCATTTTGCGGACGTCAAATACGCCCGCAAGCCATGTGTCAGCACAAACGGAAACACGCTCGCGTGGTCTTCGTCCTCGAAGACGCGCAGGCGCGTTTTCAAATTCGGGAACTTGCGCGATGTCAGCTTTCCGTCGAACTCGCGCAAATCGGCCAGCATGTCGGCCTCTTCCTCCGCGCGCGAACGCTTCTTGCCCGCCGCCAACTTTTCCAGGCCGCCGATGCCGAAGAACACGGACGCGGGCAAGTCCTTGTGGCTGGCGGCATACGCCTGCTCGCGCTCGAACATGATGCCGGCGTCGTACCACAGCGACGGACTGCCGAGGATGTAATGCTCGAAGGTGCGCGGTTCGGTGAGCAGAAATTGCAGGCCCAGCAGGCTGCCGTATGAGTGGCCGATAAATACCTTGCGCTGCATGTTCACGCGGTAATGCTGCGCGATGAAGGGAAACACCTCGCCCGAGACGAACTGGCCATACGCCTTCGCTTCACCGAACGCCGGTTGCCGCCCCGGCATGTCCGAGCGGTAGTCGTGCTTGCGCGGCGTGGTGGGCGTGTAGTCGCGGCGGCGGCTGTACACCCCGCCATCGCCGTTGGCGTACGACAGGCCAACCACGACCACCTCTTCCATCCCGGCATGCTTGTTCAGGCGCTGCGCGATATTGCGCACGATGGCGAACGCGTAATTGGCGTCGACGACGAACAGCACCGGATAGCGTTTATTTCCCTGCTGATAGGAATCGGGCAAGGCGACATACACCTGATAGTCGCGCTTCAGGGCTTGCGCCCGGATGTCGCGCACCTGCGTATTTTCCAGTACGTAGCTGGCAGGGGTGCTGGCGGGCGCGGCATGGACGCCATTAACAAGAAAGCAAAGGGCTAGGAGGAAACTATGTGGCTTCAAGCTGGCTTCTTTCATGGAGGTCATTGCTATTTTGCCGCAGCCGTCGTCAACTGCACCAGCTTGCGCTCGACAAACGCCTGCAGCTGGGGCGACAGGGTTTGCAAGCCCTTGGCCCGCTCGAACGCCTGGCGCGCCTGGGCCGGGTGGTTGTCGGCTTGCAATGCTATCCCCAGGCCCATCCACCAGACGCTGTTGTCAGGCGCCGTCTGCAGGGCCAGCTGATAGTGCTCGGCCGCTTCGCGGTAGCGCTGCTCGCGCTGCAGCACGCCGGCCAGGAAGGCGCGGTAGTCGCCGTTGTCGGCGGCGTACGGCAGGCTGCGCATGAGGGTATCGAGGGCCGCTGCACCGCCGTTGGCTTTGTCCAGCTGCAAGCGGGCCAGCATCATCGCCTGCGCCGGCTGTTTCGGGTCCAATGCCAGACTCAGCTGCAATTGGCGCGCCGCCTCGTCGGGACGCTGCGCTTCGAGCAGCAGGCGCACCAGGGTTTCACGCGCGCCCTGGTGGCGCGGATCCAGCTGCAGGGTCTGCTGCAAGCCGGCCAGCGCTTCCGAGACGCGGCCATCCTGCAACTGGCCCAGCGCGCGCCGGTAGTCATTCTCCACGCGCTGCTGCGGCGTGACTTGTTTGCCGCCAAGGATACGTTCGCTGGCGGCGGGAACTGGCGTCTTCACCACGGGCGCCACGGCAGGCCTGGCGGGTTGTTGCGTGATGCGGCGCATTTCAGCAGCATGTACCTTGGCTGGCGCGACCGTCTCCGCAGCCTGCAACACCGGCTCGGGTGCCAGCGGCGCCGTGGCGACCGGCGCCGGCGCAGGGACTGGCGCAGCCACAGGTACAGCCGCAGGAGCCGGTACAGAGACCGGCACGGGTAGCGGTGCCGCCACCGGCAGCGGCGTGTTGGCCACGCTGACCAGCACGGGCGGCACGGCCGGGCGCTTCCAGTACACCCAGCCCAGGGCGATGGCGGCCGCCGTCAGGCCGGCCGCGCCGCCGAAGACCAGCGCGCGCGAGACGCCCCGCTCGCGTTCGGGCACGGAGCGGATGCCGGCCGCGTCGCCGCGCCCATCGGGGGTGCCGCGCGCATCGAGGTCTTGCAACATCTTGTTAATCAGGCTCATCTACAGGCTCATCTTCGTCATCGGTTCAATAAGGTCCAGCTCACGCCGCAGGCGGCGGCCAGCACGCCGGTGCCAGCCAGCCACGGCCATGGCCGTTGCCAGAAGCGGCGCGGCTTGCTGGCCAGGGTATCGCTGGCGGCCAGCGCCACGTGGCGTCCGCTGACCTGCTGCCGGCCTTCGCCGTACGCCACCATCAGCGCCTTGTGCGCCATGATATTGATCAGGCGCGGGATGCCGCCGGAAGCCTTGTACAGCTTGCTCACGCCGCCACGGCTGAACAGGCGCGCGCCATCGAAACCGGCCACGCGCAGGCGGTGCGCCACATAAAAATCCACGTCGTCGCGCGACAAAGGGCCCAGGTGATAGTGAAAGGTGATGCGCTGCGTCAGCTGGCGGATTTCCGGCAGGGCCAGCTTGACGTCCAGCTCAGGCTGGCCGAACAGCACAATTTGCAACAGCTTGCGCTTTTCCGTTTCCAGGTTCGTCAGCAGGCGCAAGGCTTCCAGGCTGTCGACGGGAATCGCCTGCGCTTCATCCAGACACAGCAGCACGCGCCTGCCCTGCGCCGCCAGGTTAAGCAGACGCAAGTTGAGCGACTTGAGCAGCTGATGCTGATCAGCATCTTTCTCCAGCAGCACATCGAGGTCGTCCGCCAGCGCCAGGATCAGCGAACGGGGCGGCAAGTTCGGATTCGGGATGTAGGCCGTGACGAAATCCGGGCCCAGCGATTGCATGAACTTGCGGCACAAAAAAGTTTTACCCGTCCCCACTTCGCCAGTGATCTTGATGAAGCCCTCGCCATTGCGCGCCGCCACCAGCAAGGTGTTGAGCGCCTTTTGCGACTGCGGGCCGTTGAAGAAGAAACTGGTATCGGGCGTGAGGCCGAACGGCGCCTCGCGCAAGCCGAAATGGGTCTGGTACATTTAGCGCCGCTCCGATGGGCGCCGTGGGTCGAGCGCCTCGATGCGCTTGCCCGAATCGAGCAAGTCCTCGTTCCAGCTGTTGGCGCCCTCGACGATGGTCGGCTTGATCAGCACCACCAGTTCGCGCTTCTGTATCACCTGTCCCGTGTTGCGGAACAGCGCACCGAGCACGGGAATGTCGCCCGCGCCCGGCACTTGCGAGCGATCCGAGGTGGTGGCCTGGCGCATCAGGCCGCCGATGGCGACGATGCGTCCATCCTGGCTGCGCACCATGCTGTCCATCTCGGACGTGCTGGAGGCGGCCAGCGGCAATTTCAGCGAACCGGCACTGCCCAGGTCGATTTCCTTGCTGACGGTGGTGACCTGGCTGACGGACGGATGCACGTGCAGGATGATATTGCCCTGGTCATCGATCTGCGGCGTCACGTCCAGCACCACACCGGAAAAGAAGGGCTGCAAGGTGACGTTCGGGCTGGAGGTGGTGCCGCCCGTGGTGCCGGTCGACGTCACGGTGGTGCTCACGCCGGTGACGAAGAATTCGTCCGTGCCGATCTTCAGCACGGCCTTCTGATTGTTCATGGTGGCGATGCGCGGGCTCGACAGCACGTGCACGGCGCCTTGCGATTCCAGGAAGGTAATCATGGCGGCAAAGTTGGCGGTCTGGAAGGCCAGGCCGAACATCGAGCCGGCCGCCGTGGCCGCCGAGCTCAAGCCAAAACCGCTGCTGGCCGTCAGCCCGCTGCCATTCGTCATGTTCGGCGGCTGGCCGCCGTTGAACGGCAGCGGCGCCAGGGTGCCGCCCGGCTGGATGAAGCCGGTCGAGATGCGGTTCGTGTGGCCGCTCTTGATGGAGGCAAACGAGGCCCAGTTGATGCCGGTCTGGAAATTGTCGTTCAGTTCCACTTCGAGGATCTTCGCTTCCAGGATCACCTGGCGATCCACCGACAGCTGCGTCGCCTTCAGGTACAGGTCGACGGCGCGCAATTCATCGGGCATGCCGCGCACCACGACGACGCCGGACTGCGGGCTGATCACCACCTTGCGGCCGTCGGCCGTGCCGCCGATGATGGCGCCCAGCGATTCTTTCAATTCCGCCCAGAAATTGCTGTCCGACGTGGTGCTCAGGTTGGAACTATCGATCACCACCTGGCTGCCGGGCTGTTGCGTCTGGTTCTGCGGGCTTTGCTGGCTGGACTGCCCCGACTGATTATTGCTGGTGCCGGCATTGCCCACCGATGTCGAAGAGACGCGCAAATTCGACGTCCCCTTGCGGTTGCCCGTCAGGTAGTTGACCTGGAACATGCGCGTTTGCATGGTCAGGGGCCGAATTGCGATGCGCGTGCCATCGACCTTGTAATCATAGCCATACATCTCGCGCACGGCGTCGAGCGCCTCGAACAGCGTCACATCTTTCAGGTTGGCGGAAATATTGCCCTGCACCTCTGGATGCACGAGCATGTTGTAGCGCGTACCGTTGACCAGCGAATGAAAGAACTGGCGTGCAGGGACGTTGTTGAACGCGACATTGAAACGCTCGTCCAGCACGCCGCGCGCCTTGGGCAACTGCGCGGCCAGCGCGGACGCCGGCGGCAGCAGTGCGTTTTCCACCGCTGCCGACTGCGCCGCCGGGTTGGTGGTGGCCACTGCGCCTGCCACCTGCTCCTTGATCGCATTGTAGGTGTCGCGCTTCACAGGCGCGACGTTGCAGGCGCACAAACCCGCAGCAAGTCCCAGGACGCTTGCCCGCTTGCTTATTTCAAATATCTTCCGCATTCCCGCCTTGTGTTTATTGGGTGACATGAACCTGTTTCCTTCGTACATGCATTGCATCATTTGCGCCGACCGTCTGCGGATACAGCCGCAGCGTTTCCAGGGTCTTGCCGCGCCGCAGCACCACGCTCGCTTCACCTATGCTGACGACGACTGCGCCGCCCACCTTGTCACCCGCGCGCACGCTGCGGCCATCGATGACGGCCAGGCGCCGCCCGCCAGGCCGATTGGAAATGAGCACCGATTGCAGCTGCGGCCGCGCCGCACCGGCAGAGACCGCACTACCGAGGACAGGCGCCGCATCGGGCGGCCGCGTGGGATCGACCAGCGCCTGGGCAAACACCCCCGGCGCCAGGGCCAGCAGCGCGCCCGCAAGGAGCACGCAACGAGGAGCGCGCATCACAGCGCGATCCATTTCTCGTCCAGGCTGAGCGTGTACAAGGTCAGGCTCAGCGTGGCATTCGGGTACTGCTCGACCTGCATATTGAGCTTGCCCCAGAACACATGGGACGGCATGGCCTCCACGGCATCCATATAATTCACCATATCCAGATAATTCCCACGCAATACGATTTCCACACCATGACGGTATAGCACGGCCGGCGCCTGCGCCGACTCGGCGTCCGCTGGCGACTGCCCGGCAGGCGCGGCGGCAGATGCGGACGGCGCCGCCTTGCTGGCGACATGGCCGCCCTTCCCCATGGCGCCGGATGGCAAGGTGGCCAGCGACACCAGGCGCAAGTTGGCCTGCTGTTTCAGCAATTGCTGCAGCATCGGCACGATGCGCTCGGGCGCCACCAGGCCATTTTGCGTCGATTGCAGGGCGTGGCGCATCTGCTGGACTTCCTGCCTGATCCGTTCGAGCCGGATGCGGTCCTGTTGGTTGGGGTCGCCCGCATGCGCAGCCATCCGTTGCGCCATCTCGGTATCGATGGCCGCGACGGCCTGCTGCCGCTGGGCAATCGTGTCGGCCAGCGCCTTGCGCTTGGCCAACTGCGGATTGACGAACAGATACACAACCATGAATATCAGCAGCGCGGCACTGGCGCCAAAGACCATGATCCGTTCACGTACGCTGAGCGCATCAAATTTCAGCGCAAATTGTTGCCATTGCTGTTTCATTGCTTGACCGCCCCTGCGCCGCTGGCGGGTGCCGCCGACGATTGCAAACTGAATTCGATGAAGCGCGGCGCCGGTGCTGACACGGCGGCCTGGGCCGGAAGCTGCGCGGTGGCCATGTCCAGGCGCGCGAACGATTTGCCCTGCAACGCCGATTCCCTGGACAAGGCGCTGATGTACTGGGGCAGCAAGTCCGCTTGCACGACGCGCCCCTGCAAGCCGATCTCGATTTCCTTGCCGGCGCCGGCGATGCTCGCGCCCGTCAGCCACAAGCCATTCACCCTGGCGCGCGCGAAGGCGCGGAAATAATCGGCATAACCGTGTGTATTACCGAGTGCGCCGCCCTGCAGAATTTGCTCCGCTTCCAGCAAGGCGCTGCGGTCAGCCTCTGCCTGGCCCAGCGCGCCCGCGATCAGCGGGTCCTTGCCGGGCACGGGAAAGCGCGCGAACACATCCGCCCGCTTCGCCTCGCGTGCATCGAGCACGACCTTGGCGTCGGCCGCCGTCCGCTCCAGCGCGGCCACCTGGCGCGCGCCAAACCAGACCACTGCGGCACTGGCGGCAAGCACCAGCCCCAGTCCCTGCAGCAAGCCCAGCGCCGACAGCGCCTGCTTGCGTTTTTCAAACGCAGGGTTGAACAGATTGATTTGCTGGCTCACGCTGGGCTCTCTTCCTGCCGCAGGGCAGCACCCAGGGCCAGGAAAAAGCGCGCCTGGCCGGCAGCGCTCAACAGGTCCGGCACCCTGGAAAAATCCAACAGGGCCGTCAGATCCAGTGCCTCGACCGGCATGTACAAATTGTCCGCCAGGTAAGCATGCAGGCCGTCGCTGCCGGTCGGCGCCAGGACCAGCCTGGCAACGGAAATAAAATGGAATTGACGGTCGAAGTGGTCAAAGGAACGCTGCAGTTCCAGCGTGATCTTGTCGTAATACTGCTGCCGCTGGGCGTCGCTAGTATCGGCCAGCTGCACCACGGTGACGTCGATGCGGCGCGCCAGGTACAGTTCGCCATCGAACGTCACGGTCAACAGCCCCCCTTCGCCATCGAAAGACAGCATGGCCAGGCCGCGGCCCTGCGTTTCCATCAAGCCCGCGATATTGCGCTGGGCCATTTCCGGGATATCGATGACCGACAGGGTGATCTTGCATTCGCCATACAGCGCCTGGCGCTGGGCCACGGCATTGTTGCGCGCCGCAACGGCGAACAGCGATTGCGCGCGTCCCGGCCCGTTCTTGTCGGCGGGAATATCGATGACGTCGACGGTGGCATCCGCCGCTGGAAAGTCGAGCATGTCCTTCAGGCGCCAGCGCACGGCAGTCTTGAGCTCTTCCGGCGGCACGTTCGGCGCGTCGAGCGTGAGTATCTGATACTCGCCCGCGCCCAGCAACGTGGTGTTGCGATACGACTGGGCATGCAGATCGCGATGCATTTTTTCCAGGGTCGCCGCCGCCAGCGGCTTGCGTCCGGGATACATGACCGCCGCCTGCACCAGCGGCTTGTCGTCCGCGCGCCGCTTGACCACGGCAGCGCACACACCTTCCGCTGAAAATGATGTCGCCAGCCAACCCTCGTGTTTTTTTGCTTTTGCGAATAAACCCATGCCACCGATCCAGATAATGAAATGCTACGACAGCGGCGCCGTCCGAATGATGCATTGAATCAATTTTAATTCATAGCAGGTAGGAACAGGCTAAAAAAGAAATAATTGACAATATTTTTTCAGGAAAACACCACGATTGTCACGACGCGCCGAAAAATCACACCTCCTTCAATATAGTTCGCGCATGAAGAACACGGGCTCGCTCTTGAGTGCGCCGATGGTTTCGCGCGCCTGTCCCGGCAGGTACGGCATCAGCGACTGCAGCGTGAGCGTACCTTTTTTCTTCACGGGTGCGGCGGGTTTGGCCATCAGCACACTGCCGCCGCCCTGCTGCAGCAAGCCACTGTCGAGCGGCAGGCTGCTCGCAGCTGGCAACTGCACATCCGTCAGGTTGAGATAATCCTTCAAGCCGAAATTCTTGCGCAACAGGGCCGTGCAATTGTCCAGCGTATTGGCGGCATACGCGCTGCCGTTCCAGTATTGCGCGACCAGGGGCACCAGCAGCGCACGCTGTTCCGAGCCATACATATTGTTGATGCGCAGGCGGCCATGACGCAGCCGGGTATCGCCGATGGCGACGCTAGCGGCGGGTGCGACCGCCAGGCCATTCACGCTGGAAATGAGCGCGCCGTCGCTATCGCTGATGCCCACCACCAGCGAAAAATCGTCGTATGGGCCATCCTGGCCGCTGGCCAGCCGGTCAAAGCTGTGCAGTACCGTGATGCCGGTCGCGCCGCTGGGAATCGCCTGCTGCAGACCAGGCGCAGCGAGCGTGAGGCTACCCGCGCCGGCAGTGCCTGCCTGCACCGTGTAGATGGTGGCGTCGCCAGCAAACTTGATCAGTTCGCCCGCCGACAGGCCGCCGCTGCCGGCCACCACGACTTGCGTGCTGCCGGCGGCATATGCGCCACCATCGGTCGTGTAGGAACGCCCGCTGCGCCCCTGGTTCCAGGCAAAGGCGGGCAAGGCTGGCGTCAGGCGGCCGATGGACAGTGCCGCGCCGGCATTGCCCGCGCCCACGCTGACGCTGGCGCGTCCGGGATAGGCGCTGCCATAGCGCGCCAGAATCTGCTTGCCCTTGCTCAATGCCGTCGCGCCCAGCACGACGCCCAGTTCGCGCTGGCCCAGGTAGGTGAAGTCGCCGCAGGCCGCCGTCAGCGCACCCGTGAGCGCGTAGTGGTCAGGGAAAAAGCGGCCGAAGACGGGTTCCGGGCTTTGCGCCTGGTTGGCGATATTGCAGCCGAACTTGCCATTCACGGCTGTATTGTTGCTGCTGCCGATCACGCAGTCGCCAGGCTGGTCGACGCTGGTGTAGGCATTGTCGAGCACCGCCTCGGGCAGCATGCGGAAGGTGCCGACATCGCCGTACGTCACGCCGCTGTTACTGGCCAGACCACTGGCCAGCACCGCCTGCCCCAGCGGAAACGGGCTGGCATTCGAGGTCGATGCGAGGCGATCGGTGTAGTCGGTGACACTGAGAAAGCCGGTGATTTTCTGGCCGACCGCGGAATTGTCGACCAGCGGCGTGCCGTTATAACCGGCAACGGCCGTCGCGCCCAAGGTGAACTGGGCGCCCGCCGCCAGGCTGGGCGTGCCGCTCAGGGCGCTGTTGCTCATGTTGGAACTGAGCGTGAACTGCTGCGGCCGCACGGCAAAGCTGTCGGTCGAGCAGCCCACGTTGGCGCTGCTGCACTCGGCTGTGGTGCAAGTGACGCGTACGCGCACATCACGGTAGGCGCTGTACCTGGGCGCCACGGCGCTGAGGGCGGTGGCCGGGATGCTCACATTGGCGCTCGAATAGCCGCCCGTGAACCCCACCAGACCCAGCGGAATGACCGCCGTCTGGGTGAGCGGGCAATTATTCACCCCCAGCGCCACGCCGGTGGCGGTATTGACCAGCAAATCCACCGTGGCCTTGCCGTTGAAGCTCGTTTCCAGGCTGGCGTCCGTTTTCAGCTTCACCAGGTCCAGCTTGAAGGCCGTGTCGGCCAGCTTGGTATTGAGGCGCGCATAGGTCAGGCTGCTGGTGCTGGGCACGCAACGCGACGACGTCGCCTCGCAAGCGTTGAAGCGCGCCACGGCGCACGCCTTGATCACCAGCGACTGGTCTTCCTGCTCCGTGAACTGCCCATCCGTCACATTCACGCTGACGGTGGCTGCCGTGCCGCTGCTCAGACCAAACACGGCCTGGTACTCGCCGTTGAACAGATAGGTCGCCACGCCGTCGTTCAGCGTGCCATTCGACAGCACGCCATAGCCCGCGATCAGGGCCCAGTCGCCGATGCCGTTCGAGGTCGTCAGCAGGATTTGCGTGGTGTTGTTCGGCATCACGATATTATTGTGATTGACGTCATGCGCCGTGACCGTGAGCGTGCTTTGCTGGCACGTCAGGCCCGACCCCGTATTCGTCACCGCGTAATGGCTCAGGCAGCCGGCCTGGCTGAGATTCTGGTCGCGCTGCACCAGCGCCAGGCCGCCCTCGTAATTATAGGCACGCAATTCGTCGATGGCGCCATCGGTGGAATTGCCGCTGCCGCTCTGTCCCGTCACCGCGCTGCGGTTGTCGCCAATGAACAGGCTGCCGATGCGCGGCGAGACCACCGCCGCGGTGGTAAACGCCGACTCCTTTTGCAGCACGCCATCGACGTAGATGCGCAGGCGGTCGCTATTGGACGCCGCCAGCGCATTGAAGCTCCAGCTCACGGCAATATGCTTCCAGGTGCCGGCGGGCACGCTATTGGCAGCCGTTTCCACCACGCGCACGTTGCCCAGGCTGTCCGTGACGACGAAGCGCAGGGCGCCCGTGCTGCGCCGCACGAGAAAAAACCACTCGTTGTTGATCTGCGTGGCGTCGAGCAGTTGCGCATCGCGCGTGCCGCTGCCGGACCAGGCCGTATTGGCCTTGTACCAGAATGTGATGGTGCCGGCGCCGCCCATGGTGGAGGGCACCGACAGCCCGCTGTCGACTGCGGCGATGGCGGCGGCGCTGGTATTGAGGGGGAAGCTGGCGGCGCGGCAGACGCGGCCGGCAGCGATCGTCTGCGCGCCGCCCAGCACCGTGCCGTCGCGCCCGTTACCGCTGGTATCGGTTACTTGCTCGGGCGTATTGCTCCAGCTGGGCTGCTCCATGCGGTACTCGAGCACGGGGCGGGGAATATAGAACTTGATCGCTGAATTGGTGACCGGAAAACCGGTTTGCGGCGTGTCGTAATCGTTGCTGTCCGCCTGCCAGCCGATCTGTCCCAGCTTGGCGGAAGGTCCCGCCACTGCCGTGCCGTACTGGTAGATGAATTCGCCGTTTTCCTGCAAGATCAATTGCAGGCTGTAAGAGCCAGTGGTACTGGTGCCCGTGGTCCATTCCGGCACATTATTCCAGGTCACCACGAAGCTGCGGTACGGCGCCGTGCCGATGGTGGCGTAGCTGACGTAACAAGTCAGGCGGCTGGCGCAGGCGGTATTGTAGGTCGGTACTTCCAATTTCGAGGTGGGATCGAGATCGTTGCCATAGATGCGCATGGTGTAATTCAAGCTGCTGTTCGGATACGGCAGCGTCTGCACCGGGCTGCCATAGCCGCAAGTGACATTGTTATTGAACTGCACCCGGCCGTTCGTCATCACGCGCAGGGTGCTGAAGGCCACGCCCGAATACATGAAACTGAAACCGATGGGCAAGGCATCGCTGAGCGTGTCGTCGAGGACGGGCGGCGAGGTACCGCAGCCGGCGGAACCGTTGAATCGGTAGGGCGTGGTGTTATAGCCAAGCTTGGCATGATTGCTGGCGTCGATCCAGCTGTAGGCAAAACTGGTGTTGGCGTAGGTTGCCGCCTGGACCGGTGCGCAAGCAAGCAGGGCCACAACGGCTATCCATACGGCGATGAGTGCCTGCATATTATTCCTTGAGAGTAGCGTATTTAAAACTCGGCCTGCACGACGCGCTGCACATAATCGGGATGGTTGGTGGCATTGGCAGTGGCGCACACGCCACCCACTGGCTGGTTGCAGGCAGTGGCGATCACCTGGAAACGGGGTAATGCGCCCGCCGCCTGCGTGCAGCGCACGGTCACGCTAAAGCCGCTCAGTGCGCTATTCGCGGGCAAGGCAAAATTGCGGCTGGTTTCGCAACTGTTGTTGACGCGCTGCCGGTACACGCCCCACTCCATGCCGGCGCGGGCTGCCTGGTAGGCGCGCGCGCCCTGCACGTCCAGCGCCGACTCGGCATGCTGCATGGTGGAGATGGAGAGCAGCGCCACGCCCAGCGCGGACAGCACCACCAGCAGGAAAATGGCGGTGACGATGCTGAAGCCGCGCGCCGGACGGCATGGCCGGCACCGCTTCGGCATGGAGGATAGCAATAGTCTCATGGCGAATTATTGACCTGTGCCTGTTGCACCAGCGTGATCTGGCCAGCATTGCCGCCGGGCGCGCCCAGGGTCAGGCTGACACTGACCAGGCCACGCTGCAGGTTGGGCAGGGTATCGAAGGAAAAGGCGCAAGCGGCCACCTGATTGGCCATCAGCGCCGCGGACGGCGCGCCGGTCAGCGCCGCTGTGCTCTCCGGCTGGGCCACCTGGATCGCATAGCCGGCATAGCGCGTCAGCGTGCCCGTGCCATTCGCATTCGGCGCGCAATGATAGGTCACGACCGTACTGACCACCTGGAAACGATAGCTGAGGGAAGGCATGGAGGGTGTTTGCGCGACAAAGGGGTTCTTGACCAGCGTAACATCGTTGCCGCTGATGGAAGCGACCTGGGCGCGGTTGCACTGCCCGCTGCAATCATAGGCGTCCACGGGAGGCTGATCGCCCAGATTGTTGACGACGATAAAGTCGCCGGGAACGATGGTCTGCACGCCGGACGGCGCAGCGCCGACGATGGTAAATACATCCAGGTTGCCCGGCGTGAGGGGATCGAAGGCCAGCACATTGCCCGGTATCGTGTTCGGGTCGTCTTCCGACAGATAGCGCCCGCCCGTCTTGGTCAGCAGCAACTCCAGATACTTCCCATCGGGCGTCACGCGCACGCTGTTGGGCAAGGCCAGGCGCACGTCGCGCGTGATGCGCCGCGATGCCAAATCGGCCGCGTCGGCCAGTTCGGCGCGGGCGCTGACATCGAGGTAACTTTGTATGGGGGCACGGATGAACACCGTCACCATGCCGGCGACGATGGCCGTGATGACGATCACCACGATCAGTTCGATCAAGGTGAAACCGCGCTGCCGGGGGTGTAAAAAAGTCATCATGGCACGGCATTGCCTGCGTAGCGCGTGCGGTAGCCGGCCAGTACGATGTGTTGATTCGCGCCGTAAGTCACCGTGACCGTGATGCGCAAGACATTCATGTTGACGGGCGTGGCGTCCGAAGGCAGCATGGCATCGGACGGCCCCAGTCCCGCGTCGGGGCTGATGGTCACGCTCACCTTATAGCCGTCAGGAAACGACTTTTTGGCCACGTCATCCTTGTAGCTCTCGCCAGTGTTGAGGGCGCGCACATAGTCGCTGACATTGTAATACGGCCGTCCAGTGGCGGGCACCGTCACGCTGACATTTTGCGGCGTGGTGCAGCCGTCGGGGTTAGTGGCGATGTGGAACAGCGCGGCATTCTGCGCAGTATCCGCTGCCGGATCTTTAATCGGATCGCAAAACGTAAAGCGTGCCCCTTCGATCTCATCGAGCATGGCTTCGGCGATGGCCAGCGCCTGCTTGCGCAATTGCGGATCGGCGCTGCTGGCCGTGGTGTGCGTAAAAATTTGCAGCAGGCCCACCACGGCGATGCTGACCACCACGATAAAGATGACCAGCTCGATCAGGGTCACGCCGCGCTGCACCGTCCTGCGCACCGGCAAAACGGCTATCCTAGTAATGGACATAGCCCGTCTCCCCTTCGACGATGATGTTGCGCGTCATGCCGCCGTCATTGATGCCGATGCTGATGCGCGCGGGAAAGGTCGAAACAGGTTCGACGTCGGCTGCCTTGAACGGGCGGCCCAGGGCATTGAAATAAAAAGCGGCGGTGTCCAAGGGCACGCTGTAGCTGATCTTGCCGGGTGCCGCTTCGCACAGCCATGCCGTGGTATTGGCGCAAGCGGTCAAGGTGGCTTTGCGGCCGCTGTTGCCGCCCGCAGGTGGCAAGACGCGGTTGGCCGCGTCGCAGGCAGTATTGAAACACAGGGCCATGCGGGTGCCGTCGAGTTGCACGAAGACGGGACGGTTTTGCGCGATCGCCAGTTTTTGCGCATAGCGCAGCATGCTCACGTTTTGATCGGCAAAGCTGCGCGCGTCAAAACTGTCTTGCCGGAAGAAGCGCGGCATGGCGACCGCTGCCAGCAGCCCCCCCACCACCAGCACGGCAATCAGCTCGACCAGGGTAAAGCCGCGCTGCCGGCGCCCACGGCTGGCAGGCCCGGCAAACATCAAACCTGCTGCAGACAGCATCGTGGACACCTGTGGCAATGAGCGGCATGCCGGAAGAAACATGCCCTGAAGAATGAAAAACGCCTGGCAAGCCAGGCGGATCGCCTGCGGCGCGCATGGCCGCAGCAGGCGGAGCTTACGTCATCAGCAATCTGTCTTGGCAGCGGCAGCGGTCGGCGCGGCGTCCACCACTGCGGCCGCAGTGGCCGAGGCGAGCGTATAGGTAAACGCGCATTTGAGATGGTCGGCATCGGCGGCGATCGAGACGGGGCCCGCTCCCGAGACATTGTAGTCAGCCAAACCACCAGCCGCCACTACGATGCCGGCAGCGTCCGGATAGCCGTTCGTCATGGTGATGTCCTGGCCTTCCATCTTCACTTTGACGGGCGCGGTGGTGGGTGAGCCATCGACCAGCCATTGCGCATGTGCCAGGGAAGAAGCGGCCTGTACTGAGGCGCGCGCGCCGTTGACTTTCGCCAGGCGGGCGTCGGACGACAAACTGCTAAAACGGGGAATCGCGGTGGCCGCGAGGATGCCCAGGATGACGATGACGACGACTAACTCGATCAGCGTAAAGCCCGCTTGGCTACCTTGTTGAAAACGACGAATTGACTGCAGTTTCATGCTGATCTCCAAAAAATCAAAAAAACAATGCTGGCAAAATTTGCCGGCAGAATAGAAAAGCTATTTCAGCCCGCCCGCCTCGCCCAACTGTATCAGCGCCACCTGCGGCGCATCAACCGGCGTTGAGGGCTGGGTCTGGGGGGCGGACGCTTGCCGCAAGCTTACCTTGAATCGAAGCAACTCGGAATAGCTGGCACCGAAACTGTTGCTTCGATTTAATATATATATCAATTCTGCATTACTTCTATCAAAAAACCAATGACTTTGGGGAAGTTTTTCCATCTCCGGCGACATATAGGCGCCCAAATAATTGGCCGGTTTTTCAGCCAGCCAATCGATGGGGTTTTGCCCCGCCAGCGCCGGCAACTGGTTTTGCCGGTCGGACGCATACAGTTCCAGCACCTGCATGCGCAGCCCCGTGCGCAGCGCCAGCAGCGTTTGCTGCACGGCAACCCGCTCCGCTTCCTGCTGGACTACCTCCAGCCGGCCCAGCAGCACGACCGCCAGCACGGCGATGACGGACGCCACGACGGCCAGCTCAAACAAGGTAAAGCCGCGCTGCCCTGCCTTGCCAGCCAAGATGTTGTTTTTTGACGCAATGCGCGGCCTCATTTGTGCAGGGCCACCTTGCCCAGGTCCCACACGGGCAGGAAGATGCCCAGCGCCAGCACCAGCACCATGGCGCCAAGAAAAGCGATCAGGATGGGTTCGATCTGCGCGGACAAGGTCTTCAATTCGTAATCGACTTCGCGCTCGTACATCTGGGCGATTTCATCCATCAACTCATCGAGCGAACCGGACTCTTCACCGACGGCGATCATTTGCAGCACCACCGGCGTGAAGACGCCTGCCGCCACCGAAGTGCGCAAGATGCTGTCGCCGCGCTCGACGCCGTCGCGCATCTGCTCGACGCGGGCGCACAGATAGGCGTTATCCACCGTCTGCGACACCACCGTCAGCGCCTGCACGATGGGCACGCCGCTGGTGCTGGACAGGGCGAAGCTGCGCGCAAAGCGCGCCATGGTGCCTTTCAGGATGATCTTGCCGGCGATAGGAAATTTCAACTTGTAGCGATCCCACGTATAGCGGCCAGGCACGGTACGCAGCCAGGCCTTGAATCCGGCGATCGCGGCAATCGTCAGTACCAGCAGCAAAGGCCAATACGCCACCATGAACGCCGACGTGCCGATCAGGATGCGCGTCATCAAGGGCAGTTCGGCATTGAAGCTGGCAAACACTTTCACGAACTGGGGAATCACGAACATATTGACGATGACCATGGCGATGATCATCGCCGCGATCACGAAGGTGGGGTAGCGCGTGGCCGACTTCACGCGCGCGCGCATGTCGCGGTCGAACTCCAGGTGGTCGAACAATCGCAGGAAGACTTCATCGAGGCGCCCCGTCATTTCGCCCACGCGCACCATCGACAGGTAAAACGGCGTAAACACGGTGGGGTGGCGCGCCATGGCGGCCGACAGTTCGCGGCCCGCGTCGAGCGATTCGCGCACATCCTTGATGATGCGCCCGAACGCGGGGCTGATGGCGGACTCCTGCAAGCCGGCCAGGCCGCGCATGATGGGCACGCCCGCCTTGAGCAGGGTGTACAACTGGCGGCTGAACAGCTGCACGTCCATCGAACTGACTTTTTTCTCCGTCAGTTTTTGCCACCAGCCGATATCGGCGCCGGTGGTGGCGGCTTTTTTGGTCACCAGGATTTCCACCGGCGTCGCGCCGGTGGAAAACAACTGGTCGGCCACGGCGCCGCTGTCGGCGCCTTCCATCACGCCGGTCAGCAGCTCGCCGCTGGCATTGCGTGCCTTGTAGGAGAAAAATGGCACCTCAATCCTCGCTCTGGTTGCTGATGCGCATCGCTTCCATCACCGTCGTGCGTCCCTGTACCACCAGCTGCACGGCGTGGCGGCGCAGGGTGTCGCCTGCCATCTGCGCCGTCGCCACCTTCATGAAGTGGGACGGATCGGCATGGTTGGCGGCATCGGCCACGGCGCGCGTGATTTCCAGCAATTCGTACACGCCCGTGCGGCCCCGGTAACCCATGCCATTGCAATGCGAACAGCCCTTGCCATGGAAGTACTGGTTGCGCTCGACCAGCTCGCCCAGTTCCAGGCGCAGCCATTCGTACTCGTTCGGCGTGGGCACGTAGGGGGTGCTGCAGCTTTCGCAGATCACACGCACCAGGCGCTGCGCCAGCACGGCTTGCAGCGAGCTGCCCACCATGTAGCGCGGCACGCCCATGTCCATCAGGCGCAGCGGCGTGCTGATGGCGTCGTTGGTGTGCAGCGTCGACAGCACCAGGTGACCCGTCATGGCGGCGCGCAGGCCGATTTGCGCCGTTTCCTGGTCGCGCATCTCGCCGACGAGCACGATATCGGGATCTTGCCGCAGAGCCGAGCGCAGCACGCGGGCAAAGCTCAGCTCGATCTTCTCGTTCACTTGCACCTGGTTGATGCCGGACAAGCGGTACTCGACCGGGTCTTCCACCGTGATGAGCTTTTTTTCCACGGAATTGAGTTCGGCCAGGGCGCAGTACAAGGTCGTCGTCTTGCCGCTACCGGTCGGCCCCGTTACCAGCACCAGGCCGTTCGGGCGGTTGACGATGGCGCGGAAACGTTCCACCAGCTGGGGCGGCATGCCGATGGCGTCCAGGCGCAAGGTCGTGCCGCCCTGGTTCAACAGCCGCATCACCACCGATTCGCCGTATTGCGTCGGCATGGTGGAGATACGCACGTCGATGCGCTGGTTTTTCACGCGGATGGCGAAGCGGCCATCCTGCGGCAAGCGTTTTTCGGAAATATCGAGGTCCGACATCAGTTTTAGCCGCAGCGCCAGCGAACTGGCGATCTTGCTGTCCGCTTCCGTCTGCAGGTGCAGCACGCCGTCGATGCGGAAACGGATCTGCAGCCGGCCTTCCTGCGGTTCGATGTGGATGTCCGAGGCGCGCACCTGCGTGGCATCCTCGAACACCGATTGCAGCAGCTTGACGATGGGCGCCTCTTCCAGGCCCGGATTGGCGGCCAGCGCGCCAAAGTCGACGGACACATCGCCCAGGTCTTGCTCCAGCTCGCGCGTCAGGGTGGAAATATCCTCCGTGCGGCGGTAGATGCGGTCGATGGCGGCCAGCACTTCCGTTTCATTGACGACAGCGAGCTCGATATGGCGCTTGACCAGGCGCGAGATTTCATCGTACGCGAACAGGTCGGTGGGATCGGACATGCCGACCAGCAAGCCCTCGCGCCGGTCTTCCAGCACCAGTGCGCGAAAGCGCCGCGCCTGGGTTTCCGGCAACAGCCGCACCAGTTCGGGATTGATGTTGAAAAACTTCAGGTTGATGTAGGGAATGTCGAGCTGGCGCGCCAGGGCGCCCGAAATCTGCTCTTCCGTGACAAAGCCGTGCTCGACAAAAACGCGGCCCAGCTTGCGCCCCGAGCGCTTCTGTTCCGTCAAGGCCTGGCCCAACTGTTCTTCTGTCAGCAATTTCTGCTGCACCAAAATTTCACCGAGCCGGACTTTCTCTGGCCTTGCCATGCTTGCTCCTCGACAGATGCTTCAGACGATGCACGCCAGCGGCGTGCGGGGGTATTTTATTCCAGAACCTGTTGTTTCTTAAAGAAAATACATTCCGTGGCTTGATTTTCGCGCATTTCAACACTCCGAAAGGAAACACTTGCCGCCCGCGCGCGCGCATGGCACTGCCTTTCGGCGAGCACGGGCAGCGCGCGGGCGAACGCACCCGATGGCAATGCCGGTGCTATCATTGCCCGCACCGCCGTGTTTTTCTGACAAGGCAGTCACTTTCAAAGGAATACCATGTCATTGCACCGTAAATTCATCGTCGCCCTGGCCGCCGCCAGCGCCTTGCTGGCCGGCAGCGCGCAAGCCCAATACGTGGGGCCGACGGCCGGCCCTACCGCGCCAGGCAATGTGGCCGCCATCCTGAAAAACCCCGTCGACGACCAGGCTGTCGTGCTGCGCGGCCATTTGCTGCGCAAAGTGAGCAAGGAAAAATACACTTTCTCCGATGGCACGGCGGAAATCCGCGTGGACATCGACGACAAGGTCTTCATGAACCGCAAGATCGACGCCAAAACCCAGGTGGAAATCCGTGGCGAAGTGGAAAAAGACTTCATGGAAAGCCCGGAAATCGATGTCGACGTGCTTACCGTCGTCCCGTAAGCTGCATTGCCATCCCGCCGCCACGGCGGGATCGGTGTCACCCCTCTTCTGTATACCTTGCACAAGCTTTTTTCCATTCAAGAAGCCAGGCTTGTCAGCTCAATCAATTTCGTCTAGCATCTTTTCATTCAAGGTCAGCCAGCGCCAGCGTGAGCCTGCCTGTCGACTCATCCATTCTGGGAGCTTTCCGGGTGCAAGATTTGCCTTCGATACGCTCAAGAATTTCATGGCTGGTGCTCGCCTGGGTCATGCCGACGGCGCTCGTGTTTCTGCTGCTCGTGGCGCAAAGCTACACGCGCGAACGCGAGCATGTCGTCAGCGAAACGGCGCAGGCGGCGCGGGCAGTCGCCGCCGCCGTCGAACGCGACCTGCACGGCGCCCAGATGGCCGCGCGCCTCCTCTCCGCCTCGCCCGCCCTGCAGACGGACGACATCGGCGCCCTGCGCACTCTGGCCGACAGCCTGTTGCAGCCAGGCCTGGCCTTCATCGTCTCCGACGCCAGGGGACGCCAGCTGATCAATACGACCCTGCCCGCCAGCCAGGCACCGCCCCCCTTGCCGCAAAAATGGGCCGCCAGCATGGAACGCACGCGCGAGTACGGCAAGCCGCGGCTGACCAGCCTGCTCATGGCGCCGGACGAGGTGCCGCGGCTGGCGCTGAACCTGCCCTTGCCGCGCGCCCAGGGGGCTGCCCATGTGCTGACGGCGCTGTACCCGCCCGACTACCTGCCCGTGCTGCTGCGCGAACTGCACCTGCCTGCCTACCTGGGTGCGGCCATCATCAATGCCGACGGCATCAACGTGGCGCGCACCCTGGCGCCACAGCGCTACGTGGGCCAGCGCAGCGTGGCGCCCCTGCTGGAACAGATACGCCAGGCGCCCGAGGGCGTGCTGCGCCATGCCACCCTGGAAGACCTGGACGTCTACACGGGCTTTCGCCGCGCTCCCGACGACAGCTGGACGGTGGCTGTCACCATGCGCACCAGCACGGTGGCCGAAGCGCTGCTGGGCTCGGTAGTCACGGGTTCCGTCATCCTGGCCCTGCTGCTCGGTGCCGGCTTTGCCCTGGCCTGGCGCGTGGGCAGCCGCCTGGCCCGCACCCTGCAGGAACTGACTTTGCAGATCCAGGCGCTGGCGCAGGGCAAACCCTTGCTCTCGAACAAGCACGCGGACCGCGAATCGGCCGACATGGCCAGCGCCCTGGGCGCGCTGGAACGCGACCTGCGGCGCCACCGCACGCAGCTCGAAAGCCTGGTGGCCGAACGCACGCTGGCTCTGGAAAAATCCACGCGCCTGCTGGAAACCGTGTACGCGACGGCACCGATCGGCATGCTGTTCGTGGGCCTGGACTTGCGCATCGTCATGATCAACCACTACCTGGCCGCCATCCACGGCGCCAGCGTGACGCAGCATCTGGGCCGTCCCGTGGGCGCCATGCTGTGCGATGACGCCGTGCGCGCGGACGTGGAGCGCTGCGTGCGCCAGGTGCTGGCGACGGGCATGCCCATCGTCGACATGGAATTGAACGGCCACAGCGGCCGGCAGCGCGAACAGCTGAGTCATTGGATCATCTCGTATCACCCGATTTTCGGTCCGGAACAGCAGTTGCTGGGCGTGTCGGGCCTGTGGCTGGACGTCAGCGAGCGCAAGCGCAGCGAAGCTGAATTTCGCCACTCGAAACATCTGTTCGGCACCATCATCGAAAACATCCCGGCCATGGTCTTCGTCAAGCGCGCCGACAAGCTGAGCTTTGAAATGGTCAACCGCCACGCGGAACTGACCCTGGGACGCTCGCGCGAGCAATTGCTGGGCAAGACCGACCACGACTTCTTCCCGCCGCAGCAGGCGGCCGCCTTCGTCAGCGCCGACCGCAAGCTGCTGGCCACGGGGCAGATGGTGGAAATCGAACAGGAAGCGATCAATACGGCCGACGGCACGACGCGCCACTTCACCACGCGCAAGGTGGTCTTGCGCGACGATGCGGGGCGCGCCAGCCACGTGCTGGGGGTATCGATCGATATCACGGAACGCAGGCGCGCCACCGAAGTGCTGCACGCCACCACCTGGCGCCTGGAACAGAACGAGCGCTTCATCCGCACCGTCACCGACAACCTGCCCGGCATGGTGTCGTACTGGGGCGCCGATCTGCGTTGCCGCTTCGCAAATAAATTCTATAACGAATGGTTTGGCCGCAGCAGCGCCGAACTGGCCGGCATCCACATGCGCGAATTGCTGGGGCAGGAACTGTTCGACGTGTATGCACACCATGTCGACGGCGTGCTGGCGGGCCGACCACAAAGCTTCGAGCGCGACCTGCTCGATCCCGCGGGCCAGGTGTGCCACACGTGGACCAATTACATCCCCGATGTCGACGACGGCGGCGGCGTGCGCGGCTTCTTCGTGCTGGCCTCGGACGTCTCTGAACTCAAGCGCACGGAATTGCGCCTGCATGAACTCAACGAGCAAATGGTGCGCGCGCGCGACAAGGCCGAGGCGGCCAGTATCGCGAAGAGCGAATTCGTCGCCAACATGAGCCATGAAATCCGCACGCCGATGAACGCCATCATCGGCCTGGCGCGCCTGCTGGAAGAGTCGCCGCTGGAACGGCGCGAGCGCAGCTATGTCGGCAAGATCCAGATGGCCACGCAGTCGCTGCTCAATATCGTCAACGACGTGCTCGATTTCTCCAAGATCGAGGCGGGACAGATGCTGCTGGAACAGCGCCGTTTCCAGCTCGAACGCATGCTGGACAGCGTCAGCGTGCTGCTGGCCAACAGCGCCTGGGCGCGCGGCGTGGAGCCCGTCTTCGTGCTCGACCCCGGCGTGCCGGACGAACTGATCGGCGACGCCCTGCGCGTGGAGCAGATCCTCCTCAACCTGGTGGGCAACGCCGTCAAATTCACCGCGCATGGCGAAGTGGTATTGTCCATCGGCATGGTGGCCGAGGATGCGGCCAGCGCCACGCTGGCGTTTTCCGTGCGCGACACGGGCATCGGCATAGCCGCAGCCGAACAGGAACGCATCTTCGACGCGTTTTCCCAGGGCGACAGCGGCACCAGCCGCAAATACGGCGGCACGGGCCTGGGGCTGGCCATCTGCCGGCGCATGGTGGAATTGATGGGGGGAAAACTCAGCGTGACAAGCGCGCTGGGCCAGGGTTCCGACTTCCGCTTCAGCTGCCGCTTCGAGAAGGTGCCGCCACCGCCCGAGCCGCCCGGCAAGCGTACGCCCAAGGCCCTGTCGCTGCTGATCATCGACGACAACGCCAGCGTGCGCGCCATGCTGGCAGACTGGTGCACGGCGCAGGGCTGGCACAGCCGCAGCGCCGACAGTGGCGCGGCCGGCCTGGCGCTGCTGCGCGCCAGCGCCAGCGGCCTGGACGGCTTGCCGCCTGCAGATCTTGTGCTGCTCGACGCGGCCATGCCCGGCATGGATGGTATTTCCATGCTCACCGAGGCGCGCGCCGACGAACACCTGGCGCTGCCACCCGTGATCATGCTGGTGGCCGACCAGGACAGCGAAAACCTCGAACGCCTGGCCGACAGCCTGATGCTGGCCGGCATCGTGTCGAAACCGGCTACCCCGGCGCGCCTGCTGGCGGCCGTGACGGCCGTGCGGGATGGACGCAATGGCCGTAGCGCCCCGTCCGCGCTGCCCGTATCCACTCCCCTGTCGGGCTTGCTGGAAGGCATGCGCGTGCTGCTCGTGGAAGACAATGAAATCAACCAGGAAGTGGCGCAGTACATCTTGCTGCACTCGGGTGCGCGCGTGGCCATGGCCGCCAACGGCCAGCTGGCCGTCGACATGCTCACCAACACGCCGCACGCCTGGGACGTGGTGCTGATGGATTTGCAGATGCCCGTCATGAATGGCTATGACGCCACGCTGGCCATCCGTGCGCTGGGCTTGCCGGACTTGCCCATCATCGCCATGACGGCCAATGCCATGCACGAGGACCGCCTGCGCGCCATCGCCAGCGGCATGAATGCGCACGTGGCCAAGCCCATCGATGTCGACGACATGATCGAGACCCTGACGCGGCTGGTGCCGGCACCCCTGGGCGGCGGCGACAACGCCGTGCAGGCAGGCAACGCCGTCGCGGAAACGCCGGACCTGCCGATCACGGTGCCAGGCATCGACCTGGCGGCGGCCCTGCAGCGCTTCGGCGGCGACTACGGCGCCTTCCTGGCCCTGCTCAAGCGCTTTGAGAATTCGCAAGGCGACGCCGTCGAGGAAACACGGCGCCTGCTGGCTGCTGGCCAGACGCAGCAGGCGGCGCAGTTGCTGCACCGCGTCTGCGGCGTGGCGGCCAACCTGGGCGCCACGCACGTCGCCCGCCTCGCCGCCGAGGCGGAAAAGGCGCTGAAAACGGGGCCATCGCACGCCACGGCCGCCTTGCTGGGACAGCTGGAACGGGCGATGGCCGAAGTCATCAAAGCGACGCGTGCCCTGCCCTCGCCCCTGCGGCGCGGCCAGCCGCCAGGTGCCGCGCCCGGCAGCGCGCCGCTCGACCTGCACGCCGGCCTGGCCGAACTGCTTGTATTGATCCGCAACAATAACCTGAAGGCGCTGGCGCACTTCCACGCCCTGCACCCCGCCCTGCAACAGTCAGACCGCGAAGCGGCCCTGGCGATGGCAAACGCGATCGAGACCCTGAATTTTTCCGAAGCGGAAAAACTCGTGCTCGATCAGCTGAAACGAGAGGAAAACAAGTGAGCTGGACCAACCTTGCCATGAACGGGCGCATCCTCATCGTCGATGACGCCATGGAAAACATCCAGATCCTGCACCAGTTGCTGCGCGAGGAGCACGAGGTGCTGTTCGCCCTGAGCGGCGAGAAGGCGCTGGAAATTGCGCAGAATCAACTGCCGGACCTGATCCTGCTCGACGCCGTCATGCCCGGCATGGATGGCTATGCCGTGTGCAGCGCCTTACGCGAATCGGCCCTCCTCTGCGCCATTCCCGTCATTTTCGTCACGGCCCTGAACCAGCCCGAAGACGAGACACGGGCGCTGGAAGCGGGCGCCGTCGACTTCATCACGAAGCCGTTCAACGCGGCCGTCGTGCGCGCCCGCGTGCGCAGCCAGCTGACCATCAAGCGGCAAGCCGACGCCATGCGCGAACTGTCGCTGACGGACTCGCTGACGGGCGTGGCCAACCGGCGCAGCTTCAACGAGACCATGGACAGCGAATGGCGGCGCTGCGCGCGCGATGGCGTGCCGATGGCCCTCATCATGGCCGATATCGACCACTTCAAGGATTACAACGATACGTATGGCCACCAGGCCGGCGACCTGTGCCTGCAGCAGGTCAGCGCCGCCCTGCGCCGCTGCGCCGTGCGCCCGCCCGACCTGCTGGCGCGCTACGGCGGCGAGGAATTCATCATCCTGCTGCCGCAGGAAACGCGCGACGGCGCCGAAGTGGTGGCCCAGCGCATCCTCGACGAAGTGCGCGCGCTGGAAATTGCCCACGCCAGGTCCAGCGCCGGCCCCCACGTCACCGTCAGCCTGGGCATGGCCAGCGTCATGCCCACCGAAGGCATGGACCCCAGCGCCCTGATCCGCGCCGCCGACGCCCTGCTGTACCGCGCCAAGCATACGGGGCGGGACAGGTATTGCGCGTCGGAGGGGGAGTGAATAGGAGGCGCGCCTGCGTCGGCTAACGCCCTGCGGGCTAAGCCGACCTACGCGGCGAGCCAGGCTTATCCCTCAGGGATAGCAGCGCATCAGGAACTCCGCCACGCACACGGGTTTCGCGTCGCCTTCCCGCTCCATGGTGACGGCCCAGTTCACTTGCGCCCCTTCCGGCAAGTCCTCGACGCAGAGGATGTCGAGCCGCGCACGCAATCGGCTGCCGACGGGCACGGGCGCGGGGAAGCGCACCTTATTTAAACCATAGTTGATGGCCATGCGGATGCCGGCCATATGCAAAGCGCCCTGCAGCATGGCGGGCAGCAAGGACAGTGTGAGAAAGCCGTGCGCCACGGTGCAGCCGTAGGGCGACTCGCGCGCACAGCGCTCGGCGTCCACATGAATCCACTGATGGTCGTCCGTGGCGTCGGCGAAGGTGTCGATGCGCTGCTGGGTGATGGTGAGCCAGTCGGAGACGGCCACGTGCTGCCCCGCCAATGCCTGAAAACCGGCAATGCCGGCGATATCACGCATGGTGTTCTCCGGCAGGACGGCGGCCGAACATGCCCATGCCTTCGACGGTGGTCACCACCTCGCCGTGCTGGTTGCGCACGCTCCACACGGAAATGACGATACCGCGGTCCGGCTTCGACGTCGATGGGCGCACTTCCTTGACCTGGTAGGTCAGCTGCAAGGTGTCGCCCGCGCGCACGGGTTTGAGCCAGCGGATGCTGTCCAGGCCGGGCGAGCCCATGCTGGACGAGTGCTTGAGCAAGTTGTCCACCACCAGGCGCATCATCATGCCGCAGGTATGCCAGCCGCTGGCGATGACGCCTTTGAAGATGGTTTTTTCGGCGGCCGCATGGTCGACGTGGAACGGTTGCGGATCGAAATCCGTCGCAAAAGCGATGATTTCCTTTTCCGTTACGTGGCGCTGGCCCAGGTCGATTTCCAGGCCCTGCGTAAAGTCTTCGAAATACCAATGCTTGGGTTTGATTTCCGTCAATGCGGTCATGCGGTCTCCGTCGGCAAAAAGCCCGGCTGGGCGATAAAACGCTCGATATGGTGCTCCACGTCGCCCAGGGTCAGGGCGATCATGGAGAGGCGCTTGAAATGGTGGGCGGCGGGCAATTCGTCCGTCACGCCCATGCCGCCATGCAATTGCACGGCTTGCTGGCCGACAAAGGTGGCGGCCAGCCCGACTCTCGCCTTGGAGGCGGACACCGTGCGGCGGCGCTCAGACGCATCCTCGCTATCGACCTTGGCGGCGGCCAGCATGGCCATCGAACGGGCTTGCTCCAGGTGGATGAACATGTCGGCCATGCGGTGCTGCAAGGCCTGGAACTTGCCGATCGGCGCGCCGAACTGCTGCCGCGTCTTCAGGTATTCCAGAGTGGCGGCAAAGATGGCGTCCATGGCGCCCACGGCTTCCGCGCACAACAGGGCGGCGCCATAGTCGAGCGCAGCATCGAGCACGGTCCAGCCCTGCCCCTTTTGTCCGATCAGGGCGTCCTGCCCCAGCACCACTTGCACCAGGGTCACCGTGGCGGCCCTCTGGCCGTCGATGGTGCGGTAATCGCGCACGGAAACGCCGGGCGCGTCAACGGGCACGAGGAAGAGCGAAATGCCATCCGTGTCAGCCTGGCCGCCGCCGCTGCGCGCCGAGACGATCAGCGCACCCGCCTGCGCACCATGGATGACGACGGTTTTCTCGCCATCGAGCACGAAGCCGTCGCCGCTGGCGATGGCCGTGGTGGCGATAGCGTGCATATCGTGGCGCGACTGGCGCTCACCGAGCGCACACGCGAGCTTCAGGCTGCCGCTGGCGACCTGTTCCAGCACGCCATCGTGGCCGCCCGCCAACGTGAGGAAACGCGCGCCCAGCACAGTGGCGAAATACGGCTCGACCACCAGGCCACGGCCCAGTTCCTGCATCACCAGCAGCATGTCGACGGCCGTGCCGTCGAAGCCGCCCGCGCCGGCCGGCAGCGGCAAGGCCGTCATGCCCAGCTCGGCCAGGGTGGCCCAGGCGGCATCGGACGTGCCCGCGGCCGAATGGACGATCTGCTTGCGCGTTTCAAATGGGTAATCCTTGTCGACCCAGCGCCGGAGCGCGTCGGCAAATTGCTGCTGTTCCTGATTAAAATGGAAGTCCATGTCGTCTCCTTCTGGCTTACAGGCCCAGGATCATCTGCGTGATGATGTTTTTCTGGATTTCATTCGAGCCGCCATAGATCGATGTCTTGCGGTAATTGAAGTAATACGCGGCCAGCGGCGCGGCCAGGTCGTCGCCACCTCCGCTGTGCGGTGCGCTGCCGTCGAGAAATGCCGGGTCGAAGGGCAAGGCTTGCGGGCCGATGGCTTCCACCATCAGTTCCGTCAGCTGCTGCTGCAGCTCGGAACCGCGCACCTTCAGCATCGAGGCCTGCGGCCCCGGCCCCTTGCCTTCGTCGCTGATGACGCGCAAGACCGTCATTTCCAGCGCCATCAATTCGATTTCCAGGGTGGCGACCTTGGCGGCAAAAGCGGGATCGTGCAGCAGCGGCGCGCCGCGCTTGGTTTGCTGCATGGCCAGCTGCTTGAGGAACGTCAGCTCGCGCTTCGAGCGTCCCACGGCGGCGATGCCCGTGCGCTCGTGGCCCAGCAGGTATTTGGCGTAAGTCCAGCCCTTGTTTTCCTGGCCGACCAGGTTGCTGACGGACACGCGCACGTTGTCGAAGAAGACTTCATTCACTTCATGTTCTTCATCGAGCATGATGATCGGGCGTACGGTGATACCCGGCGTTTTCATGTCGATCAGCAAGAAACTGATGCCCTCCTGCTTGCGCACCGTGCTATCCGTGCGCACCAGGCAAAAAATCATGTCCGCATGCTGGCCCAGGGTGGTCCAGGTTTTCTGGCCATTCACGATGTAATGGTCGCCGTCGCGCTGGGCCGTGGTTTTCAGGGAAGCCAGGTCGGACCCGGCGCCCGGCTCGGAGTAACCCTGGCACCACCAGTCGTCGCAGTTCAAAATGCGCGGCAGATAGTATGCTTTTTGTTCGGCGTTGGCGAAGGCCATGATGACGGGCGCCACCATGTTGACGCCAAACGGCAGGATGGGCGGCGTAGCGGCGCGCGCGCACTCGTCTTCCCATATGTGGCGCTGCACGGCCGTCCAGCCCGTGCCGCCATGTTCGACGGGCCAGGCCGGCGCGGCCCAACCTTGCTGCGCGACAATCTTGTGCCAGCGCACGTAATCATCACGGCTCAGGCGCAGATGCTGGCGCACCTTGCGCTGCAAGTCCGCCGGCAGATGGGTGTCGAGGAAGGCGCGCAGCGTATCGCGGAAAGCCGTCTCCTCGGCCGTGTAATGCAAGTCCATGTCTGTCTCCTTGTTCTTATGAGTTGCCGTGATGACTGCACGCAAGGAAGCTCAGCGCACAAAAAAGCACGACCGTTCTCAAGGATTGTACAACAGAATGGGAGACACGCCAGGGGTTTTACAATGGCTGGCGCGGCAAGGGGGAGCGGGTGGAACTGGCTGAATGCCGCCGTTGGCGGCTTGCGCCCAAAGCTGGCCTTGAATGGATGGAAAGGCTGGCCTCAGAAAAATCGGGACCACCATTCGAGCGGTCATGGAAGGTATCTACGGCGCTCCTGGCTGTATCGACTACGTCCAGAAGAACTATCGCCATCATTCAGGAAGTCAGGTTCATGCATTGTTTCGATGTCTGGCATTGACCGCAATCACCCATACAAATGCAGCAACACCTGCACGGCGACGATCTTGACGATGGTCATGCTGGGGAAAATCATGGCGTAGCCAAGGTTCGGGCGGTCCGACTTGGCCAGGCGGTTGGCGAACACCAGCACGGCCGGGTTGCCCGTGGCGCCGGCCGCAATGCCCAGCAATTCAGGAAACGGCAGGCGCAGGAAGATCTTGCCCAAAATCACCACGAGGGCCACCACCACCAGCACCGTCACGGCGCCGAGCACCAGCATGGGCAAGCCATCGGCGCCCACCTGCTGCACGAACGGCAAACCGGAGGCCATGCCGACGGAGGCGAGGAAAATCGTCAAGCCATAGTTGCGCATGACCAGGTTGGCCGACAGGGGCAAGCGCCAGCTGATCTTGCCGACTCTGCCCAGGCGCCCCAGTATCAGCGCCATCACCAGCGGCCCGCCAGCCAGGCCCAGGCTGAACGAGCCTATCCACGGCAACGGGATCGGCACCAGGCCCAGCAGCACACCCAACACCATGCCCATGCCCAGCGAGACATAGCTGAATTCGGCCGTGGCCGTGATGGAATTGCCGAACAGCTTGCGCACGTCGGCCGCATGTTTCGCTGGCGCAATGGCCATCACCCTGTCGCCGAATTCCAGCGTCAGGAACGGGTGCGGCAGGATCATGGCGTCGCCACGGCGGATGAACGCGATCTGCAGCGGGAAGTCTTTTGCCAGGTTCAGCTCGCCCAGCGGCACGCCGACGATTTCCGCGTCCGACACGAACACTTCCGTGCCGTCGAACGCGCTGCGGTCCTTCATCAAGCGGCCCGGATCCAGGTGGCCCAGCGCCGTGCGTGCCGCTTCCACGCCTGCCACCGTGCCCGACACCATCAGCGCGTCGCCCACGCCGAGCACCAGGCCCGGATCAGGCAAGCGGTTCTGGTGGCCCTGGCGCACGCCGATCACTTGCACGCCCGCCAGCGGGCCATCGGCCAGTTCGGACAGGGCCGCACCCGCCAATTTCGCTTCATCGATGGTAATTTCGGACACGACGATGGGCGCTGGCGGCGGCGTCAGCACGGGTTTTAGTATGCGCCCGGCCAGGTACAGGCCCAGCATGGGGCCGACGACGCCGAACGGATACGCGACGGCATAGCCGACGGCCGCGTCGCCATTGCCGTGCGACGCTTCCAGCGCCGCCTGCAAGGCCGCCGTGCTGGTCATGGCGCCGGCAAACACGCCGCTGGCCATGCGCAGCGAGATATCGATCCACTGCCCGCCCCAGACGGACACGGCCAGGCCGCCCATGACGGCGGCAAAGGCGATCAGATTGTGTTTCTGGCCCGCGCCGCGCAAGCCGGCGAAAAATTGCACGCCATACTGCACGCCTATGCCATACAGAAACAGCAGCAAGCCGATGGAACCGACCATCGGCGGCGGTACGGCCCCGGGAGCAAAGGCGCCCAGCGCCAGCCCGGCGAACAGCACGCCGCCCACGCCCAGCGAAAAACCGAACACGCTGATGCGCCCCAGCGCATAACCGGCGCCGATGACGAGAAACAGGGCGAGGATCGGCGTGGACTCCAGCGTGTGGCGAAATAATTGAAGCATCAAACAACCTTGATCTGGAGAAAGCCCAGTTTAGCATGCACAAAAGCAACACGATGGCCATGATGACAAGCAAGCGTGCGCACGTTGATACGGTCAAAAATGGGCAAAAAAAAGCCCGCTACGGGAGCGGGCTGAATCTAATTCCTGTGAGGAAGTAGAGGAGACAGGTGCAATGATGCCGCGTTGCAGCATAACAATCCAATTGCATGTTGTGATGATAGAAATATGTTTTATCAATATCTCGTCACGCCGTTCCGAAAATGACGAGTTTTCGCTGCGATCCTGGTTCACGCGTCACCAGCACGCGGGCTTGCTCCATGCTTACGCAAGCCTGCGGCACAAACCCCGGCGGCACTGTTCCAGCAACTTGCGCGATGCGTTGCGGCTCAGTGATCACGTCATAGTCGGCACGCTTGAAAAGCAACTGCACGATACCGGCGTCGCCTTCGGACATCGGTGTGACGACGATGAGCGACCAACGGCCTTCCTCACCGAGAAATTTCTTTTGCTTCAGGAACGCGTTAACGCGATCTGCATGCGGCGCCGAGTCGCTCAGCTCGCTCTGATAAAGGCCCATCGGACACAGCAGCGTGCCGGCTGGCCACCCCATATCCGGCAGCGCTGCGACCGTGTCCGGACGCAACTGGGCCAGATGGCGGTCGAACGGGTGTTTTTCCGCCGAACAGGCACCGAGCGCCATCAGCGCGAGCATGCCCACGGCGCGCAACAAAGAAATCATCAACTTCCCTTCTTTTATGTGTATGGTAAAACAAGGGTATCTTAAGCGATGAAGCAAAAAAAAGCCCGCTGCGGGAGCGGGCTGAATCTATTTCCTTGGAGGAAGTAGAGGAGACAGGTGCAATGATGCCGCATCGCAGCATCATTATCCAATTGCATGTTGTGATGATAGAAATAGCTATTCCCTATATCTGCCCTCTCCCCCCGGCCAGCCTCAGGCCGCGTTATCGCCGCGCAAGGTCTTTGCCGCCACCACCATGTTCGCCAGCGCGGGAATGACTTCTTTCCAGCCGCGCGTTTTGAGGCCGCAATCGGGGTTGACCCACAGGCGCTGCGCGGGAATACGCTCGGCCGCCTTGCGCATCAGTTTCACCATCTGTTCCTGACTCGGAATGTTGGGCGAGTGAATGTCGTAGACGCCGGGGCCGATGTCGTTCGGATAGTTGAAGTCATCGAAGGCGTCCAGCAATTCCATGTCGGAACGCGAGGTTTCGATCGTGATGACGTCCGCATCCATGTCGGCGATCTGCGCGATGATGTCGTTGAATTCCGAATAGCACATGTGCGTGTGGATTTGCGTTGCGTCAGCCACGCCATTGGCCGTGATGCGGAACGATTCCACGGCCCAGCGCAGGTATTCGGCCCATTGCGACTTGCGTAGTGGCAAGCCTTCGCGCAGTGCCGCCTCGTCGATCTGGATCACGCGGATGCCGGCCTGTTCCAGGTCCAGCACTTCGGCGCGCATGGCCAGCGCCAGCTGGTAGCACGATACGGAGCGGGGCTGATCGTCGCGCACGAAGGACCAGTTCAGGATGGTGACGGGCCCCGTCAGCATGCCTTTCATCGGCTTGTCCGTCAGCGACTGGGCGTAGGTGCTCCACTCGACCGTCATGGCACGGGGGCGGCTGATGTCGCCGAACAGGATGGGCGGCTTCACGCAACGCGAACCATACGATTGCACCCAGCCGAACTGGCTGAAGGCGTAGCCATCGAGCTGTTCGCCGAAATATTCCACCATGTCATTGCGTTCCGCTTCGCCGTGCACGAAGACGTCCAGGCCCAGGGTTTCCTGTTCCCTGACGCAATGGGCGATTTCCGCCTGCATCAGCTTTTTGTAGCTGGCTGCATCGAGCTGGCCGCTGCGCAACTGGCTGCGCGCCTGGCGAATTTCCGTCGTCTGCGGGAAGGAGCCGATGGTTGTCGTCGGATACAGCGGCAGTTGCAGCAGCGCAGCTTGCTTGGCGGCACGCTCGGCATAGCCGCTGGCGCGCTGGCCCAACGTCGCATCGATGCGCGCCACGGCCGCTTTCACTTGCGGATTGTGCACGCGTGGCGACTGGTGGCGCGCTTGCACGGCCGCATGATTGGCATCGAGCGCCGCCTGCACGGAAGCGCGGCCCTGGTTCAGGGCGCCGGCAATGGTGTGCACTTCATCGAGTTTTTGACGGGCAAAGGCCAGCCAGGACAGGATATCGGCATCGAGCTTTTGTTCGCTATCCAGATCGGCGGGCACGTGCAGCAGCGAGCACGACGGGGCGATCCACAAACGGCCTTGCAGGCGGGCATGCACGGGTTCCAGCCATGCCAGCACCTCATTCAAGTCCGTCTTCCAGATATTGCGGCCATTCACCACACCCAGCGACAAGACGCTGGTGGCAGGCAACTGCGCGATGACTGGCCCCACTTCATCGCGGGCATTGATGGCGTCGAGGTGCAAGCCTTGCACGGGCAGCTTGCACGCCAGTTCCAGGTTATCTTGCAGCTTGCCGAAATACGTGGCCAGCAGCAGTTTGACGTGATTGTCCTTGCTCAAGGCCTCGTAGGCCGTGAGCAGCGCTTGCCGCCACTCACTGCCCAGTTCCGTGACGAGGATCGGTTCGTCGATCTGCACCCATTCCACGCCTTGCGCGGCCAGTTCCTGCAGCAATTGCACGTAGACGGGCAGCAAGCCTTGCAGCAGCGCCAGCTTGTCGGAATCATCCTTGGCCTTGCCCAGCCACAAGTAGGTGACGGGGCCGATCAGTACGGGCTTGGCTTTTACACCGAGCTGGCGCGCTTGCGCCAGTTGCTGCAACAGGCGGCTGCTGTCGAGCTTGAATTGCGTGTCGGCTGCAAATTCCGGCACGATGTAGTGATAATTGGTGTCGAACCATTTCGTCATTTCACCGGCGTGGACGCAGCTGCAATCGCTGTCGCTGGCCGAACGGCCACGCGCCACACGAAAATAGTTGTCGAGCACCACGCCTTCCAGGCCGCGCACGCGCTGCGGCAAGTTACCTAGAGTAAAGCTCAGGTCCAGCACCTGGTCGTAGAAGGAAAAGTCGCCCACGGGCGCGAAGTCCAGCGCGTTCTGCTCCTTCCAGTGGCGCTGGCGCAACTCCGCGCCCTGGCCTTCCAGCGCGTCCAGGCTGCTTTGGCCCTTCCAGTAATCTTCCAGGGCGAATTTCAGTTCGCGTTTGGCGCCGATGCGCGGGTAGCCCAGATTGTGTGTCGTGACGGTCATGACGGTGCTCCTTATGAAGTATGTACACATCATAGAAGGTTCCATCCATTAAAAATAATGATAATATTTTATATATCCATGAATGCTACTCATGTGAAATCATGCTCGAACGCGTCTGGCCGTCTTGCGCCGGTCACGCCCGCCCCGCTGAAACGGACGACGGCATCGCCTACCTGCACTGTGTGATGGCGACGGGCAAAAAAAAGCCCGCTGCGGGAGCGGGCTGAATCTATTTTCTTGGAGGAAGATAGAGGAGACAGATGCATGATGCCGCGTTGCAGCATATAAAACCACTTTATATTCGTGATGTCAGAAATACGCTGTAGTGATATCAAGGGCAACAAATCATTCCATAAGGCAATTTTTATGCTGTCGCTTCCGTTTTCCCGTCGCTGGAACGCAACATATTCTTAATGCCCCGCAACGCCTGCCGTACGCGGGCCTCGTTTTCGATCAGGGCGAAGCGCACGTATTCGTCGCCGTACTCGCCGAAACCGATGCCGGGCGAGACGCTGACCTTGGCTTTTTGCAGCAGCAATTTGGCAAACTCCAGCGAACCCAGGTGGCGGTAAGCCTCGGGGATATGCGCCCAGATGTACATCGACGCCTTCGGCTTTTCCACCATCCAGCCCGCTTCATGCAAGCCTTTCACCAGCACGTCGCGGCGGCGCTGGTATTGGGCGCAGATGTCCGTCACGCAGCTTTGGTCGCCTTCCAGCGCGGCAATGGCCGCCACTTGCACGGGCGTAAAACTGCCGTAGTCGTGATAGCTCTTGATGCGCGCCAGGGCCGACACCAGTTCCGCGTTGCCGACCATGAAACCGATGCGCCAGCCTGCCATGTTGTAGCTTTTCGACATGGTGAAGAACTCCACGGCCACGTCGCGCGCGCCGGGCACCTGCATGATGGACGGCGCCTTCCAGCCATCGAAGGTGATGTCGGCGTAGGCCAGATCATGCACCACCAAAATATTGTGCTGCTTCGCCAGCGCCACGACACGCTCGAAAAACTCCAGCTCCACGCACTGCGCCGTGGGGTTGGACGGAAAACCCAGCACCATCATCTTCGGTTTCGGGTAGCTTTCGCGGATGGCCCGTTCCAGTTCGGCAAAGAAATCCACGCCCGGCCCCATGCGCACGGAACGGATGTCGGCGCCGGCGATCACGGCGCCCCAGATGTGGATCGGGTAGCTGGGATTGGGCACCAGCACCGTATCGCCACGGTCGAGTGTCGCCAGCATCAAATGCGCCAGGCCCTCTTTCGAGCCGATGGTGACGATGGCTTCGCTGTCCGGGTCGATGTCGACCGCGTAGCGCTTCTTGTACCAGTGCGCAATCGCGCGGCGCAGCCGCGGAATACCTTTTGACGCGGAATAGCCGTGCGTGTCGGGGCGTTTCACCGTTTCGACCAGCTTGTCGACGATGTGGGCCGGCGTGGCGCCATCGGGATTGCCCATCGACATGTCGATGATGTCCTCGCCACGGCGGCGCGCGGCCATCTTGAGCTCGGCGGTGATATTGAAAACGTAGGGGGGAAGACGATTGATGCGCGAAAAGCTGCGCGGAGCTTGGCTATCGGTCATGATATCTCTATACGTAAGCGCCCGGATCCGTCCGAGCGACGTTGGTACAATGGGTGTACCTGCAACGATATTAACCCGGTTTATCCAGCACTGGCAAGGGCGCAGTCAAGCCGTTACAATGCAGGCTGATCGAAAATGAGCGCACCGGTTGGTAACCCGGTAAGTGCCCGGCACCGTCCGGCATGCTCCCGCCCACGCGGACCCACGGCGCTGACCCTTGGCTGTACCACCAGCCGGGGAGGTGTTCTGGTTCGTGCATTTTCCCGCCGCGCCATCCCTCCCCTGCTTCACTTTAGGAATGAGACGGATGGCAACACACGACACCGCAGCAAGCAGCATGACCCTAGACCGCGCCGGCATCGAGCAGCAACTGGCCCTGCCAGTGCACCACTTCATCGATTGCGCCTTCGATGGCGAAGACCTGTCGCGCCTCGACCTGCAGGGCTGCACGTTTGAACGCTGCACCTTTGCCGAAACGAACTTGTTTGCCAGCAAGCTGGCGCGCAGCACCTGGCGCCGCTGCCGCGCAGGCAGCGCCGATTTCGAATCCGTGGACGCCGTCGACGCCACATTCGAAGGCTGCGACCTGAACAACACCAAATGGCGCCGTTCCAAGCTGGCCTCGGTCACCTACCGCGGCTGCAAGCTGACGGGGGCGTCTTTCGAGGAAGTGGCCCACCTGGGCCTCACCTTCGAAGACAGCCTGCTGGTGGGCGCCGATTTGCGCGGCTTCTCGTTCCGCAAGGCCATCTTGAAACAGCTGGATTTTTCCGATGCCTACCTGGCCGGCTGCGACTTCCGCGACGCCGTCTTCGAAGGGGGCAGCTTGCGCAACGCCACCATCAAACTGGCGAAGTTCCAGGGCGCGGACTTGCGCGGCGCCGATATCGACGGTTTCAAACTGAGCGAAGCGGCCTTGCTGAAAGGCGCCGTCATCACGCATGCGCAGGCAGCGAACTTCATGCGCGCGCTCGATCTGGTGGTGATTTAATCTGAAAAGACAAAAAAAAGCCCGCTGCGGGAGCGGGCTGAATCTATTTCCTTGGAGGAGATAGAGGAGACAAGTGCATCTTGCGGCATCGCGGCATATCACGCCACTTTATATTCATGATGATAGAAATTACTGCCAGTGATAATGAGCGGGCATCAGGGTTTCAAGCCGGGCGGCGCGTGGCCAGCGGTAAAAATTCTGCCAGCCACACCAGCAGGGCCAGGCCCGGAAACGCCATGCCGGTCAGCAAGGTCGCTGGCCAGCCGTAGCTGGCGTACACCCAGGCACCGATGGCCGAACCGGCCGCGCCGCCGGCAAAGAACAGCGCGAAATACAGGCCATTCAAGCGGCCCCGCACTTCCGCGCCCAGGCTGAAGATGGCGCGCTGGCCCAGCACCAGATTCGCCGCCACGCCCATGTCGAGCACGATGGAAGCCGCCACCAGCAAGCCCAGCGCCAGGTGCTTCGATGTTGGCGCAAACATCGGCAAGGCAAACGCGACGATGCCCAGCGCCAGCGCGGCGGCCGTGGCCGGCAAGGTATGGCCCGCATCGGCCAGGCGGCCGGCGATGGGCGAGGCAACGGCGCCGGCCATGCCCACCAGGGCAAAAATGGCGATGCCCGTTTGCGACAGGCCAAACGCGGGGCTGGACAACACCAGCGGCGTGACGGTCCAGAACAGGCTGAAGGCGCCAAACAGGCCCGCATGGTAGGCGGCGCGGCGGCGCAGCACGGGCGTGCCCAGCAGCAGATGCCACAGCGAGGCCATCAGGGCCGGATATTTCATGTTCGACACGGGCTGGCGTACGGGCAAGGCGCGGCGCAACACCAGCGCCAGCAGCAGCATTAGCACGGCGGCGCCGCCAAACACCACGTGCCAGCTGGCGTGCGCGGCCACCAATGACGCCACGGGACGGGCCAGCATGATACCCAGCAACAAGCCGCTGACGACCTTGCCCACCGTCTGGCCCCGCGTCGCCTCCTGCGACAGGTGGGCGGCAAACGGCACGATCACTTGCGCCGCCACGGAACCCAAGCCGATGGCCAGCGCAGCGGCCAGGAACACGATGGCGCCCGTGCTCATCGCCGCAACCACAAGGGCCGTGGCCGTCACCAGCAGGGCCGTGACGATCAGGCGGCGGTTTTCCAGCAAATCACCGAGCGGCACGACAAACAGCAGGCCCAGGGTATAGCCGACTTGCGTCAGCGTGACGATCAGCCCGGCAGCCTTGGCCGACAGGCCCGTCGAGGCGCTGATGGGCCCGACGAGGGTTTGCGCGTAATACAGATTGGCCACGATCAGGCCGGAAGCGACGGCCAGCAGCAGCACCATGCCGGGCGCAATGTCGTGGGGAGCAATAGATGAGGCCTTGTTCATGTTGTTTCCTCGGTTCGATAGGGATGTTGCCATTCTAGGCAAAACCGGGGCAAAGATAATTAGCGCATAATCTACTTACACTTTTCACATAAAATGAACAATGGAAGCTATCCTATGGACAAGATCAAGGCCATGCAGACCTTCGTGCGCATCGTCGAAGCCAACAGCTTTTCCAAGGCGGCCGAGACCTTGAATTTGCCGCGCGCCGCGCTGACGGCCACCCTGCAAAAGCTGGAAGCCTACCTGGGCACGCAATTGCTGCAGCGAACCACGCGCCGCCTGTCCCTGACGCCGGAAGGGGCCGAGTACTTTCGCCACTGCATCGATATCCTGAAGGCCGTCGACACGGCGGAACTGGCGTTCCGTGGCCCCGACGCGACAAAACCGCGCGGCTTGTTGCGCATCAACTTGCCCAATACGGTGGGCCGCAGGCTGGTCGTGCCGCATATCGCGCACTTCCACGCCGCCTGGCCGGACGTGCAATTGCAGCTGAGCCTGACTGACCGCCTGGTCGACCTGACGCAGGAAGGCATCGATTGCGCCTTGCGCGTGGGCACTTTGCAAGATTCCGCCTTCATCGGCAAACAGGTCGGCCTGATGCGCTTTGTCACGTGCGCGTCCCCTGCTTACCTGGCGCGCCAAGGCACGCCGCACACCCTGGCGGAGCTGGCCACGCACAGCGGCATCATGCATTACTCGGGCCGCACGGGACGCGCCTTCGACTGGGATTTTCAACAAGGCAAGGAGGTCGTGCGCGTGCAGATGGCAGGCCCCATCGCCGTCAACGATGCCGACGCCAGCGTCGCCTGCGCCTTGCAGGGGCTGGGACTGGCGCAGGCGGCCGTGTACCAGGTGCGCGAGCACCTCGACAGCGGCGCGCTGGTCGCCGTGCTGGCCGCCCGCCCGCCGACGCCCATGCCCATGTCGCTGCTGACGCCACAAGGGCGGCTGGCCACGCCCAAGCTGCAAGCGTTTGCCGGCTGGCTCACGGCCTTGCTGGCCGCCCAGCCCGACGTGCAACTTCCAACGCACAAAATCTGAGACAAAAAAAAGCCCGCTACAAGAGCGGGCTGAATCTATTTTCTTGGAGGAGAATAGAGGAGACAGATGAATTATGCTGCATCGCGGCATATCAATCCAATTGATTGTTGGAATGATAGAAATACGCGAAACAGATAACTCTCCCCTCCCCTTATTCCACGTTCATTACTTCGATGTCGCCGCCACCGGTGTCGCCTTGACATCGGCAGCATACGGCAAGACCTTCGATGCCAGGCGGGTATCGGCCTTGATCAGCGCCACTTCATCGGCCAGGATGCGCGCCGCTTCGTTCAGCAGCACGTCTTTGGCGCTCTTGGCGGCCGTTTCGGCGTCCAGTTCGGCGCTGAGGGCCCGCTCGTCGCCCTGCAAGCCGTCGTCGGTGCGCAAGGCGCCCTTCACGGCGGCGATCTGCTTGGCCGTCTTGCTGGCCGCTTTCGCGCCCTTCAGCACGTCTTTCGGATCAGGAATCACCACCAGATCTTCGGCAGGATTCGAAATTTGCGCGATCAGGCGTTTTTCACGCGCCTTGGCGCGCGCTTCCTGGGCATCGCGCTCCTTGCGGCGCACGGTTTCATTGAGCGAAATCTGGTTTTCCTTGCGCTGCTTGACGACCAGGGCTATGTCATCGAGCAAGTACTGGAAATCCTTGTCCTTGGCCACGCGCGCTTCATGTTTCTTGTCCAGCAGCGGCACGATATCTTTCAGGTCGCCCGTCGGCATGTAGGGCGCCGGCTTGATGGCCACCCATGGCAAGGCATTGTCATAGCTCGATTCGCCGAAGTTTTCCGCGTCCGACATGGCTGGCAGCTTGATGTCGGGGGTGACGCCGCGCAACTGCGTGGTGCCGCCATTGATGCGGAAGAATTGCGCGATGGTCATTTTCAGCTCGCCGAAACGGGCTTTCTCGCTGCCGCCGAAACGGTCGAGGTTGAACAAGGTTTGTACGGTACCCTTGCCGAAGCTGCCTTCGCCGATGATCACGCCACGGCCGTAGTCCTGCACGGCGGCGGCGAAAATTTCAGAAGCCGATGCCGAGCCGCGGTTGATCAGCACGCCCATCGGACCGTCCCAGGCCAGACCCGCATTCGTATCGCTTTCCACGTCGACCTTGCCTTCGGCATTGCGCTGCATCACGACCGGGCCCTTGTCGATGAACAGGCCCGTCAGTTCGACGGCTTCGTTCAGCGAACCGCCGCCGTTGTTGCGCAAGTCGATCAGGACGTTGTCGACCTTATCCTTCTTCAGCTCGGCCAGCAAACGGCTGACGTCGCGCGTGGCGCTCTTGAAATCCTTGTCGCCACGGCGGCGCGCTTCGAAATCCTGGTAGAAGGTCGGCAGGGAAATGACGCCGATGCGGCGCTTGACGCCGTTGTCACGCACTTCGATGACCGATTTCTTCGCCGCCTGCTCTTCCATACTGATTTTCTTGCGCACCAGCGGCAAGACCACGTGCTTGGCGTCCGGGCCGGCGTCGGCCGGCAGAATGTCGAGGCGCACCACGGAATCCTTGGCGCCGCGGATCAGCTGCACCACGTCGTCGATGCGCATGCCCAGTACTTCGGTGATGGGACCGCTTTCGCCCTGCCCCACGCCGACGATGCGGTCGCCCACTTTCAGCTTGCCCGACAAGCCGGCCGGGCTGCCCGGCACGACTTCGCGCACCACCGTGTATTCATCGCGCGTCTGCAGCACGGCGCCGATGCCTTCGAGCGACAAGCGCATGGCGATGTCGAAGTTGTCCGAGGCGCGCGGGCCCAGGTAATTGGTATGCGGTTCGATCGACATGGCATAAGCGTTCATGAAGATCTGGAACACATCTTCGCTGTTGAGCTTGCGCGCACGGGTGGTGTAGCTTTCATAGCGCTTGTCCAGCGTTTCGCGGATCGCCTTGTCTTCCTTGCCCGCCAGTTTCAGGCGCAGCCAGTCGTTCTTGACACGCTTGCGCCACAGGTCGCGCACTTCCTCGTCGTTCTTCGGCCAGGCGGCCTTTTCGCGGTCGATCTGGTAGCTCTCGTCGGCGGCAAAGTCGAACTTGGTTTTGAGTAATTCACGCGCATATGCCATGCGCTCGTCGAAACGCTGCTGGTACAGGTTGTAGATGGCAAACGGCGCCGTCAGGTCTTCATTGATGATGGCGTCGTCCAGCCTGGTGCGCAGCGGGGCGAAACGGTCGATGTCGGCCTGCACGAAAAACAGTTTTTCCGCGTCCAGGGACTTGAAATAGCGGTCGAAGATTTTCTCCGACATGGCGTCATCGAGCGGCATGGCCTTGTAATGGACGCGCGTCAAGACGCGCGATGCCCACAGGGCGGCCTGCGTTTGCTGGGCCAGCGGCTTCATGGTGAGCGGAGGAGCGGCGCTCTTGTCCGTCTGGGCTGCGCCAGCGTGGGCTGACAGGGCAAGCACCAGGGTGACCAGCATCATTTGCTTCTTCATCGGCTTCTCCGAAAATTAGTTGAATCAATTCCAGGCAGCGCAGCTATGCATGCGCCAGCCAGCAAGACAGTAAGGGGAATACACGACTGGTCTGCATATTATTCTACAGGATACGGCCAGGCAGTCTCCCATGGAAGATCAGTTTCTTCCTGGAAGCTTAAACGCGGATTAAAGGCCGCGTCTCATTCATTACAAAGTGAAACATTCGTGACAAAAATCACATCCCCCGCCAGCGATGAAGATCAACACGCTCCATTGAAATCAAAATAGTCAATAGCCAACCTTTACAATCCTTGATGCAGATGATGTTTTTATGCGAAAAAATGATTCCTGCGGGAAACACTTAGTAACAAAAGGCAAGCAACATGCTATCATCGCGCCCTGAAATTTTGCTTGCACGCGCGCAGCTCCCAAGCGGGCACGCCTGCGCTTCAAGCGCATCCCCCACCAGATCCCCTCCCCATGTGTCATGTCATGACCAGGAATGGCCGAGCTGATTACCCTTTGCCAGACTCACACTATGCCTACAATTTCGTTCTCCCCCCGCCACTGGAGTGTCGGCGGCAAGATTACCGTCTTCACGTTTGCCCTCGTCAGCCTGATCCTCGCCAGCCTGACGACCTTGATCAGCATCCGCACCTCGACCGTACTGGAACAGCGCGCCGAAGCGGCCGTCACCAGCGAGCTCAATAGCGTCATGACGACCACGCAAGTGTTCCACACGGCCATGGTCAACGAGGCAGCCAGCTTCGCGCGCCTGTTCGCGGCCGAATTTCCCGGCCCGTTCACGGTCGACGCGGGCGCCATGGTGGCCGTGGCCGGCAAGGCCACGCCCGCGCTGGCCAACGGCGGCAAGGTGCTCAACCTCGACACGGCCGTGGTCGACCGCTACACGGCGCAGACGGGCGTGATCGCCACCATCTTTGCCGCCAACGGCGATGAATTCGTGCGCATCAGCACCTCGCTGAAAAAGCAGGATGGCGAACGCGCCATCGGTACCCAGCTCGACCACAATCACCCCAGCTATGCGCCGCTGCACGCAGGCCAGCGCTTCGTTGGCATGGCCACCTTGTTTGGCAAGCAATACATCACCCAGTACGATCCCGTGCGCGATGCGGGCGGCAAGGTGGTGGGCGTGCTGTTCATCGGTCTCGATATCAGCAAGAATCTGGCCATGCTGAAAGAGAAGATTCGCCAGGTCAAGATCGGCCAGACGGGCTACATCTATATCGTCGACACAGCGCCCGGCGCCAATTACGGCCACCTGGTGCTGCACCCGAACAGCGAAGGCAAGAGCGCGCTCGACTTCAAGGCCAGCGATGGCCGCCTGTTCATCCAGGACATGCTGGCGCAAAAAGACGGCGCCATGCGCTATACGTGGACGGCGCCGGGCGAAACGCGTGCCAGCGCGCGCGAAAAGCAGCTGTATTACCGTCAATTCAAGGAGTGGCAATGGATCATCGCGGGTGGCACGTTCACGGACGAAATCACGCTTGAGGCGCGCCAGCTGCGCAAGCAGCTGGCCATTTCCGGCTTCATCGCCCTGCTCGTCTTCGCCCTGCTGCTGTACTGGCTGGTGCGCACCCTCGTCTCGCGCCCGCTGGCTGCCGCCGAAACGGCCGCCGCGCAAATCGCTGCCGGCGACCTGACGGTGCACCTCGACACAACCAGCCTGGACGAAATCGGCCGCCTGCTGCGCGCCATGAACCGCATCAGCGACAACCTGTCGCAAGTGGTCGGCAATGTGCGCGGCAGCGCCGGGCAAATCGCCACGGCGTCCGGTGAAATCGCCAGCGGCAACCTGGATTTGTCGAGCCGCACGGAACAACAAGCCAGTTCGCTGGAGGAGACGGCCGCCTCGATGGAAGAACTCAGTTCCACCGTGCGCCAGAACGTCGATCACGCGCAGCAGGCAAGCCGGCTGGCGCGCGACTCGTCGACCCTGGCAGCCGAAGGCGGCGCGGCCGTGGCGCAGGTGGCCAGCACCATGGACGCCATCCGCAGCTCGTCAAGCAAGATCGCCGACATCATCGGCGTCATCGACGGCATCGCCTTCCAGACGAATATCCTGGCCTTGAACGCGGCCGTGGAAGCAGCCAGGGCCGGCGAGCAGGGACGCGGCTTCGCCGTCGTCGCCACCGAGGTGCGCACCCTGGCGCAGCGCTCGACGGCCGCCGCGAAAGACATCAAGGATCTGATCCAGGCGTCCGCCGGCACGGTGGACCTGGGCCACGCGCAAGTGAGCCAGGCCAGCGCCACCATGGATACCGTGGTGGCCAGCGTGCAGCAAGTGAGCACCATCATGGCCGAGATCGCGCAGGCGAGCGACGAGCAGCGCAGCGGCATCGAGCAAGTCAACCAGGCCATCGCCCAGATGGACCAGGTGACCCAGCAGAACGCGGCCCTGGTGGAAGAAGCGGCCGCGGCCGCCGACGCCCTGCAAGAGCAGGCGCATGAGCTGAACCAGGTGGTGGGCGTGTTCAAGCTGTAAGAGCAATCCAGGTGCTAAGATGGGGAAAAACCACCTTGCCAGGAGACACGATGCACGACGACTACGTTTTAATAGCCCGGCTGATGATCCCCACGGATGCCCACGTCATCCGCGGCTGCCTGGCAGCGGCCGGCATCGACGTGCTGCTGACGGACGACCAGCACATGCAGGCCGACATGCTGCTGGCAGCCGCCATCGGCGGCGCCCGCGTCATGGTGCGTGAACACGATGTGGCGCGCGCGAATGAAATCCTGGCCGCCTTCGAGCGGGGCGATCTGGCGCTGGCGGACGATGCCGATGTGGGAATGCCCGTCGCCGAGTAAAGTTTAGGAGTAGAAACAGCGCCCGCATGCCTGGCGGTAACTCTCGTTGCCGCCAATACTGATCTGCTCGCCTTCCTTGATGCGGTGGCCCTGCTCGTCCACGCGGATGTTCATCGTGGCCTTCTTGCCGCAGGTACAAATATTCTTCAATTCCTCGATATCGTCGGCCAGCGCCAGCAGATAGGCCGAGCCGGGGAACGGTTCGCCCTTGAAATCCGTGCGCAAGCCGTAGCAGATGACGGGCACGCCCTTCACTTGCGCCAACTGGTGCAGTTGCTGCACCTGGGCCGTGCTGAGAAATTGCGCCTCATCGACCAGCAAACAGGCGACCTGGGGAATATCGTCGAGGAAATTCGTGTCGGCATGGAAGATATCGACCTGGCGCTGCGGACCCAGGCGCGAGGTGACTCTGCCCACACCGTAGCGGCTGTCGATGGCGGCCGTGTACAGGCGCACCTGCTGGCCCTGCTCTTCATAGTTGTGCGCGACTTGCAACAAGGCTGTCGACTTGCCCGCGTTCATCGCGGAATACCGGAAATAAAGTTTTGCCACTGCCGCCTGCCCTGTCTGTCTGATTATTCTGGATACTGTTTAGCACCTTTTCGAGGCGTGATTATAAATCGCAATGGCGGGCTTGCGGCAGCTTAATACGCGCGCCATTGGCGCGGCAAGCGGGCAAAAAACGGCGCATACTCGCATCGCGCACCTTGCCGCCGATATGCGCAGGGCGCATATGCAAGCATATAAACATTCGTTCGCCGCACTCGTCCACCCGCCTACACTGCGCGGCACGGAAGGCTGCTCGGGACACAATCCCGAGCGGCTGTTTCTCTGACAGGAGCCACCATGAATGATCGAATGCCATCCCCATCCCAGCCGCCAGCGCTATACAAGCTGATCGGCAATACCCCACTGGTCGAAGTCACCAGGCTCGACACGGGCCTGTGCCAGCTGTTCCTGAAACTGGAATCGCAAAATCCCGGCGGTTCCATCAAGGACCGCATCGGCCTGTCCATCATCGAAGCGGCCGAAGCCGACGGCCGCTTGCAGCCGGGCGGCACCATCGTCGAGGCCACGGCCGGCAATACCGGCATCGGCCTGGCCCTGGTGGGCCGCATCAAGGGCTACCGCGTGATTCTCGTCGTACCCGACAAGATGTCGACGGAAAAAGTGCTGCACCTGAAGGCCCTGGGCGCGGAAGTACACACCACGCGCTCGGATGTGGGCAAGGGCCATCCCGAGTACTACCAGGATTACGCGGCGCGCCTGGCGCGCGACCTGCCGGGCGCCTTCTTTGCCGACCAGTTCAACAATCCCGCCAATCCGCTGGCCCACGAAACGACGACGGCGCCCGAAATCTGGGAGCAAAGCGGGCATGACGTGGACGCCATCGTCGTCGGCGTCGGTTCCTCCGGCACCCTGACGGGCCTGACGCGCTACTTCCGCAAGGCGCAGCCGAAACTCGCATTCGTGCTGGCCGACCCGCAAGGCTCCATCCTCACCGAATACATCGAGTCCGGCAAAGTCAGCGACACGAGCGGCTCGTGGGCCGTGGAAGGCATCGGCGAAGATTTTATTCCGGCTATCGCCGACATGGGCAGCGTCACGCAGGCCTACACCATCACGGACCAGGAAAGTTTTGATTCCGCGCGCGCGCTGCTGCTTGCCGAAGGCATTTTAGGGGGTTCGTCGACCGGTACCTTGCTGGCCGCCGCCCTCAAATACTGCCGCGAACAGACGACGCCAAAACGCGTCGTCACGTTCGTGTGCGACACGGGCACGCGTTACCTGTCGAAGGTCTACAACGACGGCTGGATGCGCGACCAGGGCCTGTTGCAGCGGTCCCTTTCCGGCGACTTGCGCGACCTGATCGGACGCCGCTACGACGAGGGCGACGTCGTCAGCGTGGCACCTGGCGACACCTTGCTCACCGCCTTCAACCGCATGCGCTCGGCCGACCTGGCGCAACTGCCCGTCATCGATAACGGCCAGCTGGTGGGCATCCTCGATGAATCGGACTTGCTGCTGCACGTATCAAGCGACGCCGCGCATTTCGCCGGTCTGGTGGGCGCCACCATGACGACGCAGATCGAAACGCTGGCGCCCTCAAGCGGCTTGCCTGCCCTGCGCGCCACGCTGGACCGGGGCTTGACGGCCGTCGTCGCCGACGATATCGCCTTTTATGGCCTGATCACCCGCTTCGACCTTCTCAACCACTTACGCAGGACACTATCTTGAGCCAGGAAACCACCCGCAAGAGCCACCTCGCCACGCGTGTCATCCACGCCGGCCAGTCGCCCGACCCGTCGACGGGCGCCATCATGCCGCCCATTTACGCCACCTCCACCTTTGTGCAGGAAAGCCCCGGCGTGCACAAGGGGTTGGACTACGGCCGCTCGCACAATCCCACGCGCTGGGCGCTCGAACGCTGCGTGGCCGACCTGGAAGGCGGCAGCGCGGCGTTCGCGTTCGCCTCGGGCCTGGCCGCCATCTCGTCCGTGCTGGAACTGCTCGATGCGGGCAGCCATATCGTCGCTGGCGACGACATGTACGGCGGCACCTACCGTTTATTTGAGCGCGTGCGCCGGCGTTCGGCCGGCCACGAATTTACGTATGTGGATTTGACCAATCCGGCAAACCTGCTGGCCGCGCTGCGCCCGGAAACGAAGATGGTGTGGGTGGAAACGCCCACCAACCCGATGCTGAAACTGGCCGACCTGCGGGCCATTGCCGACATCTGCCGCGCACGGGGCATCATCGCCGTGGCCGACAACACCTTCGCCAGCCCGCTGGTGCAGCGCCCACTGGAACACGGTTTTGATATCGTCGTGCACTCGACCACCAAGTATCTGAACGGCCACTCGGACATCATCGGCGGCATCGCCATCGTCGGCGCGGAAGAACGCCAGGCCGAATGGCGCGAGCAGCTGGGCTTCCTGCAAAACTCGGTGGGCGCGATTGCCGGCCCGTTCGACAGCTTTTTGGCCTTGCGCGGCATCAAGACCCTGGCCATCCGCATGCAACGCCATTGCGCAAGCGCGCTGGTGCTGGCGCAGTGGCTGGAGCAGCAAAAGGAAGTGAAATCCGTGTTTTATCCGGGCCTGGCCTCGCACCCGCAGCACGCGCTGGCGCAGCGCCAGATGGACGGTTTCGGCGGCATCATCTCGATCGACCTCGATACGGACCTGGCCGGCGCGCGCCGCTTCCTGGAACGCTGCGAGGTGTTTGCCCTGGCCGAAAGCCTGGGCGGCGTGGAAAGCCTGATCGAGCACCCGGCCCTGATGACGCATGCCAGCATCCCGCCCGAACAGCGGGCCAAGCTGGGCATCGGCGACGGCTTGATCCGCCTGTCGGTGGGCATCGAAGACATCGAAGACCTGCGGCATGACTTGCGCACGGCGCTCGATGCGATCTGATCTTTCAAATCAACCCAAGAGCAGAACTACCGGGGTCGTACCCTGAGGGTACGACCCCTGCTCTTGCCGTGGGGCTGCCTCACTCCCCCGGCCGGTACCTGCGCTCCAGGTGCCTGGCCACGTCCTCGGGATAAAACAGCACCTCCTTGAATTGACCGCGCGCGTACATGGCCGCCTGGTCCTGGAAGTGCGGCGAGTGCGGGTCGCCGCTCTGACCGCCGGCGAGGATGCTTTTCGCCTTGATGCGGGGGCCAAATTCCACGGCCGCCACGAAGCTGTTGCCGCGCTCGCCATAGATGCGTCGCGTAGTGCTCTTGCTGCTCTGGCCATACGCGGCCAGCGCGCCCCAGTTGCCCGACGCGTAAGGCACGGGCAAGCTGGGCTGCGCATCGTCGAATGGCTGCACCATGTCGCCCGTCAGGCGCTGGTAGCGGTTGATTTCGCCCCATGGCGTTTGCCAGTGGCCGAAATCGCGCTGCAGTTTATCGGCGGCGCTGGCCAAGGCCGCCAGCCGCTGCGCTGCAGTGACCTTCTCCGTCGCCATGAAGTCGACCACGGGCACGCCGTTCTCGCGCGCCTGCTTGCCCGTCAGTTCCGCCAATTCCTGGCCCCAGAACACGGCCAGCGATGTCGCCGTGGACGTCAGCGCATAGCGCCAGTCCCAGGCCCGCAGCAAGGCGATTTTATCGGCCAGCGCCAGCTGTTGCGCGTCGCCGGCCGGCAGCGCATCGTATGCGGCGAACAACGGTGGCAGCAGCGCTTCGAAGGCCGTCAGTTCGCTGTCGTAGGAGGCGGCGATCAGGCTGTCGAGCGTGAAATCCTTCTTGTTCTGGAAGACCTTGACGGCATGCAGGCCGCGCGCGTTTTCGCCATACACGGACATGTAGGCGGGATAGTCGTGCTGGCGTGGGCTGTTGGCGCCGGCCGCCGAATACGGCCAGTTGTTCGTATTCTGTATCCAGCCATTCTTCGGATTGAACAGGGTGATGGTTTGCGCCACCGTGTGCAGCCCTTTCCATTCCGTGGCCGGGTCGCTGCCGTCGACGGGCTGCTTCCAGTTGAAGCGCGGGTCGCGCACGGGAATGAAATTGCCGTGAAAATAGGCGATATTGCCGTCCGCATCCGCATATACCGTATTGTTCGACGAATTCGTGCGCAGTTCCATGGTCTTGTAAAACGCAGCGTAATCGCGCGCCTTGGTGCGCGTGTACGATTGCATGAGCGCCTTCATGGGCGAGTGCATCAGGCGCACGGCCACCCAGCGCCCGTCCTGCGCGCGCACGATGGGACCGTGGTGGCTGTAGTAGACGGTGATGGTTTTCGAGCCCATGGCGCCACTCGCCAGTTTATATGGCAAGGTAATCGGCACGGCTTTCAAGGGAAGCAGGCCACCGTCATAGCGGTAGAACCATGCGCCATCCCGCTCGACGATGCTTTCCAGGTATTCGTCGATGACGTCGCCGCCGCCCGAGGTATGCATCCAGCCGAGGCGCTCGTTGAAACCCTGGTAGACGAAGAACTGGCCCCAGGTGACGGCGCCGTATGCGTTCAAGCCTTCGCCGCTGGTGACTTGCACTTCGGGGCGGAAGTAAAACGAAGTGTGCGGGTTGATCATCAACAGCGCATGGCCATTTTTCGTGATCGCGGGCGCGATGGCGAAACCGTTCGAACCGCTCGGCTCGGGTTCCAAGCCCGTCTCGATGCCGGCCAGCGCCACGGCGGCGGGCCTGGCTTGCTGGCCGTAAAACGCTTCGAGCTGCGCCAGGTTGATCGATTCGATATCACCGCCGATGCTGCCCTCGCTGAAACTCAAGGCCATCCACGGCTCGAAATGCGTGATCAACTTGGGTTTGACGTGCGGATGCTTGGCCAGGTAAAAATTCAAGCCATCGGCAAACGCATCCATCAATTTACGCAGCCACGCCGGACTGGCGCGGTACTGCGCCTGCAGCTCAAGCGGGGCGATGAAGAGCTTCATGCGCAGGTCGCGGTACAGTTCCCGTTCGCCCTCCACCTCCGCCAGCCGCCCCATGGCATTGATGTAGTTCAATTCCACGCGGGGGAAATCATCCTCGGCTTGCGCATACATCAAGCCAAAGACGGCGTCCGCATCGCTCTTGCCCGTGACGTGGGGAATGCCCCAGGTATCGCGCGCGATGCTGACGTTGGCGGCCTGCGCCTGCCAGCGGGCCATGTCAGCAACAGAAGCGGCGGGTGCTGCCAGCGCGGGAGCACTGGCAACGATTCCGCAGGCGATGGCGGCGAACAGGGTGCGGCGAGCCAGCATGAACTACTCCAGTAATCAGGATGCGTCGATCAGCGTGGCTATGCGCTGGTTGAGTTCCACATTTTCCGCCTGCAATTGCGCCACTTTCTGCTTCAAACTGGCGATCTCGCCGCGCAGGCGCTCCGCTTCCGAAGGCGCCTGGGCTGCATTCTCGGCCCACGGCTCATTGCCCGTTTCCGGCGTGTCCTGCGACACGTGAGGCGCCTTCGGCTCGCGCGGCGTGCGCGTGGCGGCGCGCTGTTCGCGGATTTCCTTGGCCGCCTGGCGTAATAATTTCTTGCCACCGGCGACGGCCGCCACCTGCTCTTCCGGCGGCAGCGACGCCACGGTGGCGGCCGCATTGATGGAGATCGTGCCCGAACGGACCGCTTCCACCAGTTCCGGCGCGGCCGCCTTCTGGATTTTTTCGATCTGGCTGATCTGGTTGCTGCTCAAGCGCGCTGCCTTGGCCACCTCTTCGCGCGTGCTCATGGGGGGTTTCGGCGCGTTTTCGCCGTCCGGCGCGTCAGCCGCGCTGACGGGCGCCGGGCTGCGCGCGGCGACGATTTCCTTCTTGCGCAAGGCCAGCACGCCGCGCTGGAAGTCCGACACGCTGCGGCGCGCCAGGTGATTGTCGATCATCCACAGCATGACGTCGTCGAGCGAGGTAAAGCTGGTGTTCTGGATGGTCTTGAATTCGATGCCGTGCTGGCGGCAGATGGCGTAGCGGTTATGCCCGTCGATCAGCACGTCGTTCCACAGCACCAGCGCGTCGCGGCAGCCTTCGGCCAGCAGGCTGCGTTCGAGCGCCGCGTATTCGCTGGCGGTGAGCGGGTCGATATACGACTGCAGCACCTGATTGATAGTGATATTCATGGTTGTCCTCAATAATGCGGCGCGATGGTCCGCGCCGGCACGAATGCTACACCATCCACCGCCCCTGGCCGGGTAAAATCACGGCGGCACAGCTCATACAAAAACACGGACCATGAAAAGAAAGTACGCCACCGCGATCATTTTTAGCGTCGCCGCCATCGGCTTCACCTGGGTCAGCCCCTATATCGCCATGTACCGCATCAGCATCGCGGCGAAATCCGTGCGCCTGGAAAACCTGGCGCAGCAGGCCGACCTGCCCGCCGTGCGCGCCAGCGTGGCGCGCCAGTTGCGGGTGGCCGGCGAAACGGCCAATGACGAGGATTTCAAGGAAATGCTCGACACCATCGTCTCGCCGCCCGGCATCACCGTATTGATCTTGCACGGCAAGCAAGGGGCGGATGGCAAGCGCCACGACTTCGGCATGGCGTACCGCTCGTGGAATGAAGTGGTGCTGCGGCGCAGCGGCGCCGGCCCCGCCGCCAGCCAGTTTTTGCTGCGCCGGCATGGCATCTGGGATTGGAAATTGACGGATATTACCTTGCCGCCGGAATTACTCTGAAGAAACTTGATCTAAAACAATACTTACCTAAACCGCCATATTGATTTTGGGAAATATTATGTAGAATGCTAAGTAGGTCGTGGGAAGTTATTGTGAAGTTATGACGAACAGAACCGGATGCTCTGCAAGGCGCCTGCTGCGACGCAGTGCGAGCACTGCTAGCAGCGGGCAACACCGCAGAGCGCCGGTTATGGAAGTCAGAAATCACAATAATTTATTGCGACTTACTTCGCACTTCAGGCGCACCGGGTCGCCAGGCATCCGAGAGATTGCACGATGAAAAGAATGTTGCTTCTCGCTCTAGTGGCACTGGTCGCGCTGGCCGGCGCCTTCTATGGCAGCCCGTATTTCACCATGAACAAGATCCGCGCGGCAACCATGGATGAGGATACCCAGGCCCTGGCGGCGCAAATCGACCTGGCGCAACTGCGCGGCAGCCTGGGGCAGCAACTGCATGCCCTGTTCTCGGCGCCGGAAGTGGCCGACGACATCAACCCCGACGTCATCGACCCCTTGCTCGATACCATGCTGATGCCTGAAGGCATCGTCGCCTTGATGAAGCTCAATGACCGCTACGAAAAGCCGATCGCCAAGGTCAGCGACATCAGCGGCCGCAAGCGCAATGCCAAGCCCGACTACAAGCTGCGCTACACCGCCTGGGACAAGGTCGTGGTGCAGCGCGCCCATAGCAAGAGCCATATCGGCGAGCTGACTCTGACGCGCGACGGCCTGTGGCGCTGGAAACTGGTGTCGGTGGCGCTGCCCAGGAATCTGCTGGCCGACGCGTAAGGCGCGGGCCCGGCGTATCGGCAAACAGCGGCTATCCGAAACCTTACACTGCTATCATCAGGTTTTGATTTCCATCGGAGGCAGCATGTCAGACCTGGTACAACACGCACTGGCCCACGCGGGCAAACCGGCCACCACGCCCTGGGTGGTGACCCTGGTCAGCGGCGAAAAACTCACCGGCCCCATTTCCCCGCTCAGCGACGGCTGCTACGCCATCGGCCTGGGACAAATCAAGTACTTTTCCAGCGACAAAGTCGCCTGCCTGAATGTATCGGGCGCGGGCGCATTTCCCATCTGAGCACGGACCGCCAGGGCCTGCGACCTGCAAGCCCTTTGCCACTTGACCGTCTCGCCGGCCAGTGCCCCCCCGGCATTGGCCGTCCATGCTAACTAGTTGTTTTTAGGAACGAAAATCTCATTGATTTACTGATTTTTTTATGCAACAATGAATTTAATAAATAAAACAAATAAATTATTGAAATCAGTTTTTAAGTAACGCAATCCTCACACCACGAATCCGTGTTCTGGATAGAAAAGCACTGCACAAGGCGCGCCCACTGGCCAACACTATATGGCTACCGGCACCACGCGAGCACCGTTTCTAATTTCATAACGTATTCTGGGAGAGGCATCATGAATCAATTAACTGTTCGCAAGCAACTGACCCTGGCCTTCGGCCTGCTGGTCTTTTTCCTTGTCGGCATCTCGATCCTGTCCGTGCGGAGTCTGTCCAACTCCAACGCCGACTTTGAGCAGTATGTCAACGGCATTATGGCGCGTGCCAATACGGCGCACCGCGTGCGTGACGCGATCGACATGCGCGCCGTGGCGGCCAGGAACCTGGTACTGCTTACCAAGCCGGAAGACGTGGACGTCGAACGCCAACACATCATGCAGGCGCATGCGAATGTCGCCAAGAACATGCAGCACCTGCTGCAGCTGGCACAGCAGCCGGATGTATCGGACGAGGTGCGCGCCATCATCAACAAGATCGACAGCATCGAAAAACGCTATGCTCCCGTGGCGCTGGCCATCGTGGACCTGGCGCTGCAAAAGAAAACCGAACAAGCCATCGTCAAGATGAACGAGGAATGCCGTCCGCTGCTGGCCGCCCTCGTCGCCGCCACCGATGAATATTTCACGCTGACGGACCAGCACTCCGCCCTCCTCTTGCAGAAAGACGACGCGCATTACCTGCTCAACCGGAACATCCTCATCGGCGCCAGCTTGCTGTCCATCGTGCTGGCGGCCCTGGCAGGCTGGCTCATCACGCGCCACTTGCTCAAGGCACTCGGTGCCGAACCGCGCCAGCTGTGCGACGCCGTCAGCCTGCTTGCCGGCGGCGACCTGACCGGAAAACTCAGCGTCGCGGCGAACGATAGCGTCAGCGTACTGTCGGCGCTGCAGCGCATGCAAGTGTCGCTGACCTCGGTAGTCTCCTCCGTGCGCCAGGATTCCGACACGGTGTCCCTGGCCGCTGCGGAAATTTCCACCGGCAATAACGATCTTTCCACACGCACGGAACAGCAAGCCAGTTCACTGGAAGAAACCGCTTCCTCGATGGAAGAACTGACCAGCACGGTGCGCAAGAATGCGGACAATGCCCGCGAAGCCAATGTGCTGGCAACAACTGCATCGGATGTCGCCAGCAAGGGCGGCGCCGTGGTGGGGCAAGTGATGGGCACCATGGACCTGATCAGCGAATCGTCGCGCAAGATTGTCGACATCATCAGCGTCATCGACGGCATCGCCTTCCAGACCAATATCCTCGCCCTGAATGCCGCCGTGGAAGCGGCGCGGGCCGGCGAACAGGGCCGCGGCTTCGCCGTCGTGGCGACCGAAGTGCGCGGCCTGGCCCAGCGCAGCGCCAGCGCGGCCAAGGAAATCAAGACGCTGATCGACGATTCCGTCAGCCGTGTCGATGCGGGCGCCAGGCTGGCGGCGCAGGCGGGCACGACGATGTCCGAGGTAGTCGCCAGTGTCGCCCGCGTCAGCAATATCATCGCCGAGATCACGATGGCCAGCCAGGAACAGTCCGCCGGCATCGAGCAGATCAATCAGGCGGTGGCGCAGATGGATGGCGTCACGCAACAAAATGCGGCGCTGGTGGAGGAAGCGGCGGCGGCGGCCGAATCGCTGCGCAACCAGGCCAGCCACCTGGTGCAAACCGTGAGCATCTTCAAGACGCACGACGGCCAGGTGGCGGCACCGGCGCGCACGACGGCAGCAGCACGCGCCAGCGCAAAACCGCAGCGCCTGGTACCGGCTGCGGCCAGCAGCACCGTCAAGCGCCAGGCCGCGCCGGCAAAACCCCGTGCGGTGCAAACGGAAGCCGTGACGGCCGGCGATTGGGAAGAGTTTTAAGCAGCTCACAGATACAGGGGAAGGCCGCAACTGGCACCTCCCCTGTCACGTTGCAACAACACGCCAGCCCGCGCTGACGCCACCAGGCACTCGCTGTCCGGCTACGCGAGGTCGGGCAAGCGCTCCAGCGCCACTTTCAAGGCGGCAAAACACTGCGCGTCGATGGCTGTGCCCACGGTCTCGGCCATGATCTCGAGCGCTTTCGGAATGGGAATCGGCCCCCGATATGGCCGGTCGGCCGTGATGGCGTCGAAAATATCGGCCGTGGTGATGATGCGCGTTTCCAGGCTGATGTCGTCGGCTGTCAAGCCACGCGGATAGCCCTTGCCATCGAGCCGCTCATGGTGCGCAGCTGCCACGACAGCCAGTTCGGCAAACGCATCAATGCGTGACAAAATCGTTTGCGTATAGTGTGCGTGCTGCTGCACGGCCAGCCACTCCTCCGCGTCGAGTTTGCCGGCCTTGTCCAGCACGCTATTGCTGACGCCAAGTTTCCCGACGTCATGCAGCAAGGCCCCCCGCTTGAGCCAGCGACGCCGCTCCGGCGTCACGCCCAAGGTTTCGGCGATCATGTCCGCATACAAGGCTACCCGGGCGCTGTGCCCGCTCGTGTACGGGCTTTTCGAATCGACCACCTGACCGAACGCGGCAGCGATGTCGTCGAGATAGTCCTCGTCCACCGGTACGGAACGGTTGGCCGGCTCCAGCGCCGCCACGGCAGCCGTCAGGTCCTGCGAGCGCAACATGGACCAGAAGGCGGCCGACTGCGCCACCCGCTCGAACGCCTGCACCAGTTGCGGGTCGAACCAGCTGCCCGCGCGCTGGCGCACCTCGGCCTGGGCGGCGCGCGCGCCATCGGCCGTATGAAACACGTCGATCACCTGTGCCAGCAGGGCAATGCGCGAAAACAAGGGAATCGCCTGGCCTGCCAGTTTGTCCGGCTTGCCCTGGCCATTGTAGTGTTCGTCGAGGCTGTAGATGCCCTGTGCCACGGATTCCGGAAAGCGCAGCAGGCGCGCGATGTCGGCGCCGCGCTGGCAGCGCGTGGCGATCAGCTCCTGCGCGATGTGTGCGCCGTCGCGCAAGATCGTCATCACGGCGCGGAAGCGCTCGGCCAGGCCCGCCTTCAGGCCCGTGTGCTTGAGGACGAATTTGAGCACTTGCGGCAGGCTGTCGCCCACCGTCTTGAAGCCTTGTTTGAAAGACAGATCATCCGTCAGGTAGAGCTCGCAGATGCGCGCGGCATTGCTGCTGCAGCCCAGGTCCTTCAGCAGCAGGGTGTAATACAGATTCCACAGGTCTTCATCCGCCATGCCCAGTTCGCGTCCCACGTGCATGCCGATCCAGCAACAGCGGATGCAATGGCCTTCTGGCTGTCCCTCCGTGATGTCCAGGGCCTGGCTCAGGGCGGCGATCAGTTCGGAAAGCCGGATGCCGTCAACGGGCGGCGCACTTGCGGATAAGATTAACATGGTAGAAATATAAGTTTCTAATTTGCAATAAACTACATTCTACGCCAGATCTTGCCTGTAACTACCTTGTGGCAACATCATTGTTCGTGCATGCGCCGCGCCCAGCAGCTGGCAGGCAAGATGCCATCCCATGATGTCGCAACACAACAACATCGCATGGCAGAAGAAAAAAGGGGAAGTGTCGCATTTTCCGCACTGCACACTGAGCGCTGGCACGCCATGGCAGCGGCATGTTTGCGCTGGCACAGGGAAAGATTTCGATGGCCAAGTCGTCCTTTGCGCTGGCACAAGCCTGTCGGCACCCCACTATGCACCCGCCAGATATTGACGACAAATACGATTTTATTCACGTATTGAGTCGAAATACATATAAATAGTCTTGCCTGGAAAATGGCACGAATACCAAAACTTTCCGTGCTAGCATGATTTTTCGTCTAGCGGACTTGCGCCTGCCTGGACCTTACGAACAACCTTGACCGACAGGAGCCGTTTCATGATGACACCGCATGCCAGCACACACGCCAGCACCATCCGCCACAGCCTGATTGCCCTGGCAATCACTGCCGCCTTTCCCCTGCAGGCGATGGCGCAGGACAGCGTCCCGGCGCCGGCCGCACCAGCGGTACAGGCCGGCCCTGGGCAGCTGGAAACGGTGATCGTGACGGCCCAACGGCGCGCGGAAAACATCAAGGACGTACCCATGTCCATCGCCACCCTGAAAGGCGACAAGCTCGACACCCTGACGGCCGGCGGCGCCGACATCCGCTTCCTCAACAGCCGCTCCCCCAGCGTCTCGGTCGAATCGGATTACGGCCGCACCTTTCCCCGCTTCTACATTCGCGGCCTGGGCAACACCGACTTCGACTTGAACGCCTCGCAGCCCGTGGGCCTGGTGATGGACGACGTGGTGCAGGAAAACGCCATGCTGAAAGGCTTTCCCGTGTTTGACGTCGATCAGGTCGAGGTGCTGCGCGGCCCGCAAGGCACCTTATTCGGGCGCAACTCGCCGGCCGGCGTGATCAAGTTCGATTCCGCCAAGCCCGTCTTCAACACGGAAGGCTACCTGAGCGGCGGCTTCGGCAAGGATGGCATGAAGAACCTGGAAGGCGCCTTCAACGTGCCCGTCAGCGACACGGTGGCCCTGCGCTTTTCCGGCCAGACGCAGCGCCGCGGCGACCGCGTGCATAACCCGCGCCCGACCGGCACGCGCGACTTCGAAGGCTATGAAGACAGCGCCGCCCGCCTGCAAGTGCTGGTCAAGCCCACGCGCGACTTCACGGCCCTCTTCAACGTGCACGCGCGCAACCTCGATGGCACGGCGACGCTGTTTCGCGCCAACATCCTGAAACAGGGCACCAACGACCTGGTCGACAATTTCGATTATGGCTCCTACCCTACCGATGGCATCAACCGCCAGCACCTGAAAACCAAGGGCGGCAGCATGCGCCTGAAATGGGACTTGCCTGGCGTCACCCTGCATTCGATCACCGGCTACGAAAAACTCGATTTCTTCAGCCGCGCCGACGTCGACGGTGGCTACGGCGCCGTGTACGCGCCGCCGATGGGCCCCGGCTTCATTCCTTTCGTCGTGGAAACGGCCGACGTGATCCCGAACCACAAGCAGATTTCACAGGAATTCCGCGCCGAATCGAGCGCAAAGGGCCCGCTGCAATGGATAGGCGGCCTGTTTTACTTCAAGGAAGATATCCAGATCGACAGCATCAGCTTTGACAGCCTGGCGCCCGGCAATCCGCAAAACAGCGCCTACGCCACGCAAAACCAGAGCTCGAAGTCGTACGCGGCCTTCGGCTCGCTCAACTACACGGTCTCGGACGCCCTGAAACTGCGCGCCGGCCTGCGCTACACGAGCGACAAGAAGGATTTCTCGGCCAAGCGCGTGGAAGCGACCACGGCCGGCCCGTTCAACCTGCATGACACCTCGCACAACGTCAGCTGGGACCTGAGCGGCACCTATGTGCTGACGCCGGAAACGAACGCCTACGCGCGCATCGCCACCGGCTACCGCGCGCCATCGATGCAGGGCCGCCTGAACGGCCTGGCCGACCGCCCCTCCCAGGCCGGCGCCGAAAAAGTGCTGTCGGTGGAAGCGGGTATCAAGCAAGACCTGTTCGACAAGCGCGCCCGCCTGAGCCTGGCCGTGTTCCAGTACCGCGTGAAAGACAAGCAATTGACGGCCGGCAGCGGCGTGGTCAACATGAACCGCCTGCTCAATGCCGAAAAGGCCACCGGCCAGGGCGTGGAACTGGACTTCCAGGCGAATCTCAGCGACTCGCTCAGCATGACCCTGGGCGGCAGCTATAACCACACGGAAATCCAGGACAAGAAACTGTACGTGCAAAGCTGCGGCAACGCCCAGAACACCCCGGCCAGCGGCTGCACCGTCACCGACCCCGTCGGCCCCTTCGTGGGCACGGCCTACATCGACGGCAACCCGCTGCCGCGCGCGCCCGAATGGCAAACCAACTTCACCTTGAAATACAGCATCCCCCTCGCCAATGGCGAGTTCTACGCCTACACGGACTGGGCCTACCGCACCAGCTACAACTTCTTCCTGTACGAAGCGAAGGAATACAAGGCCAAGGAATTGCTCGAAGGCGGCTTGCGCGTCGGCTACAAATGGGACCGCTACGAACTCTCGGCGTACGGCCGCAACATCACCAACCAGGTCCAGGCACTGGGCGCCATCGAATTCAACAACCTGACCGGCATCGTCAACGAGCCGCGCACGTATGGGGTGCAGTTCAAGGCGACGTTTTGACGGCGGGTAGATAAAATCAGGCTGTCCGCTGCAAACCGGACAGCCTGGCTCAGGCACAAGATGGCGTGATGCGCATCACCTGTGCTAGAATCTCGCCGCGCTGCCCGGATGGTGAAACTGGTAGACACTGGAGACTTAAAATCTCCCGCCTGTAAGGGCGTGCCGGTTCGATTCCGGCTCCGGGCACTCAGAGACATTTTTGCAGTACACGATAAAAGGCGATAAATCCAATAGAATCAAGGATTTATCGCCTTTTTTCTTTTCGTCAAGCGCTAGCAATTGCGATACGAAGCGATTAATAAACTGCACCAACTCCCCAAAAAATCCCCATAATGTCCCCATGTTTTCCTCGGGGGATTAGGTAGTGGCATCGATTACAAAACAGAAAACCGGCTGGCGCGTCCAGATTTCCGTCAAAGGAGTGCGCGATTCCGCAGTCCTTCCCACAAAAGCTGAGGCGCAGGCATGGGCTATTGAGCGCGAATCGCAGATGCGGCGCATGGTTGAGACGGGTGTAAACACCGATAAAACGTGCCAGGATGCCTTCGATAGATACGGTGTCGAGGTTTCGCCACACAAGCGTGGTGCACGCTGGGAAGGTATCCGACTGGCCGCGATAGCCCGCCACATTGTCAATCAGGTGCCCCTTGGTGAGATGAAGCTGTGCGACGTCACGGCCGACGTTCTCGGCAAGTGGCGCGATGATCGGCTCTTATCTGTTGCTGGGTCTACCGTAAATCGCGACATGAATTTACTGTCGCACGTTTTCACGACTGCACGCCGGGAATGGAAATGGATTTCCGCCAGCCCTACCGTCGACGTGCGCCGTCCTAAAAATCCCCCGCCCCGCGACAGGCGCATAAGCGACGACGAGATCGAACGATTGTGCCTGGCACTGGGTTTTGATGGAGAAGTCACGACCAAGTCGTCAGCAATCGCGGTCGCCTTCCTGTTCGCTATCGAGACAGCCATGCGTGCCGGCGAAATATGCGGACTCACCTGGGGGGATATTGAGGACAATGTGGCGCATTTGCCGCGCACGAAGAACGGCACCAAGCGGTCCGTTCCGCTGTCGGGCCGCGCCATTGAATTGCTGGAGCTGCTTCCGACTGGGAATGACACATGCTTCGGGGTTTCAACAGCAAGCCTCGATGCCCTATTCCGGAAGGCCCGAGGTGCAGCAGGTGTAGGAGATATGACCTTTCACGACACTCGCCATGAAGCAATCACGCGGCTGGCCAAGAAACTCAATGTGCTGGAATTGGCGCGCATGGTCGGACATAAAGACTTGACGATGTTGCAAATCTACTACAATGAGACGGCTGCAGAACTGGCGAAGAAGCTGTAATCCTTCGCCAGCCACATACCTTCAGTTTTTGTCTCGGTGGCGTTGTGCCCACTCGACCACTTCCTTGGCGCTGTACAGCGGATGCGATTTTGCTTTCGTTGGCAGCCTGATCGCCTTTGGAAAGCTCGGGAGACACGCGATATTCTGGCGTACAACCTGCGGATTTCGCTTGAAGTATTGCCCCAGCATTTCCATGTCCCACAGGTCAACGGATAGCGGCAGCGCCGGGCGTTGTATTTTTTCGATTGCCTCTGCCAGCTTGGCCAGGATGTCGGTTTCTGTGGCTGTCATGTTTATGCTCCCATTTTCTTCAGTGAAGTAACACCAAGCCCAAGCAGCTTGGCGAGTAAATATTCGATGCGCGCGCCCTTGCTGAGCGGCCAGCCTGGCAGCATCACCAGGCAGTTGACGCTGGCCACCTGGGCTACACTCATTCGCATGTAGCCCAGCCAGCTGCCGCACGTCGGCGACGGATTTTCTGCCGGTTTGATCACGATATGGCCGGCCGCGCGCAGCAGCGCCGCCGCTTGGTGAAATGCCGGGTAGTTGAACTGCGGCCGACCGGTCATCGGGCCCGCAATATAGATTTTCATGCCGCCCTCGCAAAATGTTGTTCATGTTTGAAGTTGGCGGCGATCAGCGCGCGCGCCAATGGCGGGCAGACGCTATTGCCAATCATGCGCACCTGGGCTTCCTTCGACAGCTGCTTGCCGTTATGCATCAGGTCAAGAATGTAAGTCTCTGGAAAGCCTTGTGCGCGCGCCAGCTCGCGCGGCGTCAGCATGCGCATGCCGATGTCCACGATGGCATAGTCCTCGCCACGTATGGTCACCAGTCCGATGCGGTCCTTGGTGGGGATCGTGTGCATCGGATCGGTCAGCGACTGATCCTGCCCACCTTCGCTGTAATACTTGATCAGGAAGGCCCGCACTTCCGCCACATGGCCGCCGCCGGCGGTCAGCGTCGGGATTGGCTCGAGCACATCCTGGCCGAACTGGTTGTTGCGCAGCTTGATGATCGTGCTGGCCACCACCGAATGGTGGTCGGACGTCGTGACGGTACCGAAGGGAACGGTAACGGCCGTCCCGACCACGCCGGTATAGTGCTTGGCCAGCATGGCACTGACCAAGGCGAAGTGGCCGCCCTTGATTTCGGCGCACTGGGTACGCAGTGGCTCGTCCACGCTGAAATTGCGCTGGGTCGAACCGTTCGCATGCTCCGTCAGGAATGGCGCGCCGGTACCGGGCACGATAAAGGGGGTGTCGGCATTGACGATATACTTCATGACCCCCTTGGCGACGCGCTCCAGCGTCTTGTCGACCAGCGGCTTCTTGCGCGTGAAAATGCTCGGGCAAGGAATCGACCAGTCGATACAGTCGGCGGCGGTCAGCCATGGTTTCAGGCCTGATTGGGCAAAGCCTTTCAGCTTCGGGTTGCCGTGCGTGGGCGTGGGCCAGTGGATCGCCAAGCCGTCACGACGGGCGAAGACAAACAGTCGCTTCCGGATAGTCGGGGTGCCAAAATCGCAGGCGCGCAAGATCTTGTATTCGACCTTGTAGCCTAGCCCACGATACAAGCGCTCCATCGGGAAGTCGGCGCCCAACGCTTCATAGATTTCAGGCACGTCTGGATGATCGGCCGCCAGGCCCGTAGACAGGGCGTCAATGAAGGCGTCGAAGGTGCGCCCCTTGGCGCTGGCGATCGGATTGCCCTGCTCATCCAGTGGCCCCCAGTCGCGGAATTCCTCGACGTTTTCTAGGGCAATGCAACGCGGCATCTGGAATGCGCCCCACTTGAGCGTCACCCAGGCCAGACCCCGGATCTTCTTTTCACGCGGCTTGCCACCTTTGGCCTTGCTATGGTGCTTGCAATCAGGACTGAACCACGCCAGGCCAATGGGCCGATTTCCGGTAATGAAGCCAGGATGCACCGCAAACACATCTTCTTGATAGTGAGCGGTGTGCGGGTGATTGGCAGCGTGCAGGGCAAGTGCCTCGCCATTGTGGTTGATGGCCACATCGACGGGGCGACCGAATGCTTGCTCAATACCCTCAGATGCCCCGCCACCACCGGCAAAGTTGTCGATGAGCAGCTCACTGCCCAGGTCGAGCGACATGGTGAAGTTGTCTCGTTTCATGCGGATTTCCGATAAGTTTTAGTAAGTGCCTGATTGACGCAATGCCCGCGCCGCAGCACCGTGCGCGCCAGCGCTGCCCGGTCTGCATGGCTGCTACCCGCCTGGCGCAGCAGACCAAAGTAGCTGTTTGCCGTGGCAAACACCTCGTCGGCAGCAATACCTGCGACACGACTTGTCGCCTCGCGCACGGTGCGGCGCCGGGTGCGGCTGTGCCATGGTTTGATAACCTGGCCGACGAAGTCGACGCCGCGTGCGATGGGCTGCAGGATCGTCTTGCTGGGATTGAGGTTGGCGTGGAGCACGCGCGGCAGGAATTCGTTGATGTTGGCCAGCGCCGCACCCAGCCACTGCGGCGATTCGTGCAGCAGCAGGAAGTCATCGACGTAGCGGATATAGTGCCGGGCGCCGATCTTGTGCTTGGCATGCTGGTCCAGCGCATCGAGGTAGATGTTGGCGAAGAACTGCGACGACAAGTTGCCAATCGGCAGCCCCAGGTGCGCCGGCTGATTGACCAAGCGCTTGTGCGCCGGTACCCGCGCCAGCAGCTCGGGTGCGCCGCGCAGCTGGTAGTTCTCGCGTGGGTCATGGAATAGGATCGTTTCAGCCAGGCGCAGCCACCAGGGCTCGCTGACGCGCGCGGCGATCTGCCCACGCAGCACGTCCTTGTCGATGGCGACGAAGAAGTTGGCCAGGTCGCACTTGAGGTAGAACGCTGGCCGGGCCCAGTTCTGCGTGACGCCGCGGATCTTCGCCTCGAGGCGTTTGGCCGCGTACATCGTGCCGCGCCCGGGGATGCAGGCGCAGGTGTCTTTGATGAACGAAGCGTAAAAGCGAGGCGAGATTTTGTTGTACAGCAGGTGGTGCACGACGCGATCACGGAAATCGGCCGCCCACACCTCGCGTGCTTTCGGGCGCGTGACGACGAAGCAAATCGAGCGACCGGGCTTATACGAGCCGTCCTGCAGCTCGTCGTGCAGTTCGATCAGGTTGCGTTCCAGGTGCTGCTCAAACACCAGGGCGCTGGGGGTATTGCGTTTGCTGCGGCGGCAGTCGAAATATGCGACGGCCAGCTGCTCGAGCGTGAAGTCCGCATCGGGATGATCTGCGGACGGCGCGGGCGCGGCCCTCGTACGAGCGGTTGTTGTTGTTCTGGTTGCCATTGTTGAAATTCTGATTCCACGCGTTAGAGGGGCCGGCCTGCGTCAATTCGTGCTATCTACGTCGCCCCACCGAAGGCCATGCCGATCAGTGGGGAAACTGCGCCAGGCCTGCCTGGACGCCGCCAGGTGGTTACTGTGGTGCGCATAGCGGTGGCCTTGTGAGCCAGCGGCACGACCAGATTAAAAAATTCGCACAGTCAACTCGGCCTTGACCGGGAAGATGCAGGCGACGATGCGGTGTATTTCTTCCAGCCGCCGGCCTGCTTGCCGATCATGCTGGTCAGTGCGATGGCCCGCGCATACTGCGCGACGGAGATAAAGCGCAGATCCTTGGAAAGCCGGAACAGCAGCTCGATCACCTGCGCGCGCTCGAGCAGCTTGTCAAGGTACGGTGTTTTGTCACCCGCGACGTTCGCGCGGAAGATCAGCACCGTCAAGCGCACGCACTCGTCGCGGATTTCCTTGCCAATCGATGCCTTGAAGTCACGCGGCATGTTCTTGGTCAGCTCTGTCGCCACGACCAGCAGGTCGTAGGCAACTTTGGAAATCGGCAGGTCGGTATGGTTGGCCATGTTGAAATGATTAAAGGATTAAATTTCTAATCTGCGGACGGCGCGGGCGCGGCCCTCGTACGAGCGGAGGCTGCCGAACTGGCCGCCATAGAGGAAATACTGAAACCACGCGTAAGAGGGGCCGGCCTGCTCGCCAGACCAGTAGTAGCGCGGCTCGAACTCGTGCTTCAGGTTAGCGAACAACAGCGCCTGCTCGGCGCGCGTGGGCAGGCTGTGGCCGAGTTTCTTGGCCCAGTCCATGGCCGCTTGCCACGTCACGCCGGTGGCCACGCCAGGCTGCAGGAACAGGTGGTAGTCGGCGGCGCCGTCCTTGCCGAGGACCATGCCGGCGTAGATCTCGCCTTTCTGCAGGTTCTCGGCCATGAATTGTTGTTTGCTCATGCTGGGCTTTCGAAGTGAAAGAAAATTGGTAAATCGTTAAATTGGCAATCTGCGGACGGCGCGGGCGCGGCCCTCGTACGAGCGGTAGCCGTAGAACTGGTAGCCATAGAGGAAATCCTGATCCCACGCGTAAGAGGGGCCGGCCTGCGTGCTGGACCAGTGCCAGACCGCGTCCAGCGCCTGCGTACCGCCTTCGCGGAAGTCGGCCACGCCGGTCTGCGCCGGCCGCTCTTCCGTGTAGTGCCGCCCCATGGGCATGCTGCTCGGGTTTTCACCATCACGGAACGAGGCGGAGTTTTTCCGAGCCATCGGCTTGAAGTTGCGATAGATCAGCTCCAACTCGTCGCGCGCCGGAATGTACCAGTCATCAAAGCCTTCGATGACACTACCGCGCACCGTCTTGGCCAGTTCGCTGCCAGCAGCGGCCATGGCGTTCGTGTTGGCCCAGCCATCGGCATAGCTTTCGGTACCTGGCACGCTTTCATCCGATGCACTCCAACAGCCCTTGAACTCACCGAACAACTTTGGCGACACGACCAGGGCGAATGCTTTGCCGTCGACTTTAATCAGGCCAGCGAAGAATCCGCCGCCAAATGCGGCGCCAATGGCGCCCGGGCTATTTGCAAGTGCTGCTAGGGTATTGATTTCCATGGTTTTCCTCGTGGTTAAAATCAGTCGTGATCGTTGGCTTGTAGCTTTTTCACATCCATGCGCGCGCGGCGCTGCATGTGCCGGCGGGCGAGGCATTTCAAAATCAGTTCAAAGTGGCGTTGCTTCAGCATGTCGTCGAGCGACATGGTGGTCTGCAGCGCGTGGTGTGCGATTTCCAGCGCGGCGCGGTCCGGATCAGCGCGCGGCATATCAGAATCCAGTCTGGTAGACGCGTACAGCCTTGATTGCAGCGCCAAACTGGCCGGCGCCATGGCGACGGAAATGGCGATACATGTGCAACAGGGTGATCATCTTGCGCATGGCAATTCCTTATGCTGGTTTGACGGTGATGGAACAGGCGCCGAAACGATCCAGGGCGGCCATGTGGACGGCGCAGCTGTCGCTGCCAATGGCTGGATAGGTCAGCAAGCGCCCTCCGCTGCGCACGGTGACGGTGAAGGCCATCATTCCGGGCCACCGACTGGTGCACTTGCAAGCAGGCCTGAAACCAGCGTCGCGCCGACGATGTCGTGGTGCTGCAGCGATCCCGCCAGCTCAGTGATAAAGGCGTGCGCGCGCGCATCGGCGCAGCCTGGCGCATGCTCGTGGGCTTCGCCAGCGCAGCGGCGGATCATCGAGAAGAAATCGTTGGCGCTCATGCGGCACCAATATCGTCAAGCAATCGGCGCATCAGGCTGATGGTTTCGGGCGATACAGCACCATGCAGCTCGTAGTCCAGGCTGGCAGTACGCATGGCGCCAACCATTTCTGACGAATACGCCATGCGAGCGGCGGCAGTACGCGTGGCGCCAAGCCCCTGAGGCACAACCGAAACCATTGCAATCCGTTCGCCACGGCCATTGGCCAGGCTGTAGGTGGCACCAACGAGGCAGAGCGCCTTACTTGGCATGGCGAGAGAAACGCGCCGAACGCGGTCCGGCGGAGAGCTTTGCGCATTTCCAGGCAACGCTGAGGCAATGTTTTCGAGAGTCATGGCGGATCTCATGCTGAAATGGATAAAGGATTAAATTGGTAATCTGCGGACGGCGCGGGCGCGGCCCTCGGACGAGCGGAAGTTGTTGAGCTGGAGGCCATCGTAGAAATACTGATGCCACGCGCCAGAGGGGCCGTACTGCTCACCAGACCAGTACCAATCCGACTTGAACTGGTCTTTCAGGTTGGCGAACAGCAGCGCCTGCTCGGCGCGCGTCGGCAACGAACCGCCCACGGACTCTGCCCAAGCACCGGCGGCAGACCAGGACAAATCAACGCCCTCCCCTTCAACCAGCACCAGGTGCTGATCAGGACCACCATCCACGCCGCGGATGATGCCGGCATAGATGCCACTGGCAAAAGCGGCGCCGATGGCGGCAGGAATGAAGCCAGGCTGGAATGCTGGTGGGATGAAGGACTGGTTGCCGAAGTCGGCCGCAGTGGTGCTGGTGGTGATGTAGGATGTTGCGAGGGTGTTGGTCATGGCTGCCTCTTAAAAATGCGCAATACGCATTGCGTAAATGCATATTACGCACTATCAATAAATGCGTCAAGCGCATTTATCTAGATTTAGTCGCAGACACTATTGGAATAGGAACCGGCAGGCGAAAAAAAACCCGCTCGGTGGCGGGTTAGCTCGTCTGTGTAATTACTTTTTTCTTGGCTTTGGGAGGGGTGTTTGGCACGCTACGCGGTGCGTGGCTTCCCCTATCGTATCGGGGACAACTGCCGAGTAATCAAGGGTTTTAAATTTTTGCGAGGAAACTTGCTTTTGCTGCTGCATGTCGGAGTAGTAAGCGGTTTGCTGGACCGACATGGATTTACGTTCGCAGTCCATATATTGCAAGGTTAATGCAATCGAATAAGTAGCGGGAAATCCTTCGTTTAAGATTTGGGGCTCTGGGAAATTGTACTTTACCCATACACTTCGTATTCCTGGCGCTACGACCGCGATACTCTGCCTGTCTACCTCTGTTACCCCCAACTCATTCGCCTCAATGACCGTCCAATCCGAAGCGACTGCCGGAAGGCTTGCGACCAATAGCAGACCCATCACCCACTTTGCTAAAAAGTTCATATTTATCATCTCGCGCAGCTATGAAAACACCCCAATCAGGAAGATTGAGAGCTTTGTTTTTTTGCATTTGATCCAGATTCGATCCAAGTTTCAGCAGGTATGATTGTCGGCGGCTTGTAAGTCGTTCCTTTGAGTTCGGCTAGCAGTCTAATATTGCGTTCTTGCCTGGCCGTTATCAACGCTTTAAATTCGGCTATATCATCGCTTCCAAGGTACTTCCTCAGTTCAAGCCATTCTTTTGCCTCCGTATCGAGATGAGCATTGCTGGGTGGCAGCGCGGCCCGCTCGATATTTGATGTCAAGTTGTCATCTAGAAAGAATTCGTATGTGCGAACGCCAAGCACATCGGCCAGTGCGGCAAGCTTCTCCTCCGTAATCCATTGTTTGCCACGCTCTATACGCGATAGGTTTCCATCAGAAAGGCCAGCGCGAGCTTCAACTTCCGCCAGCGTTAGCCGGCGAGCCTCTCGAAATTGCTTAATTTTTTTACCGATACCCATAGATGGAATTGTCCGTTCGTACTGCGTAACACGCAAAGCGTCTTGCGCATTAGTATTTTTGTCTGTAAAGTGCGTAATACGCATTTTCTAATTTACAAAGAACAACATGACCTCACCATTGCGACGAGCGCGTGACCATCGCGGCATCACCCTTCAGCACCTCGCGACTTTAGTGCAAAGCGACGTTGGGAACCTGAGTCGGATTGAGCGAGGGGTCCAGACGCCATCGAAAACGCTGGCGGAAAAAATCTGTTCCGTGTTTGCGGGTGAGATCAATGAACTTCAACTAATTTACCCATCCCGTTTTCCTGAGAAGGCATCGATTAATTCACCATCCACCCTTATCGAAAAGAGCACCCCTTGAATCACACCACCACCCACGCGCGCTGGCGCGTCCTCCCCGTCCACCTGGTCGCCAAGCTGTTCGGCGTGCTGATCAAGGTGGAAGGCATGCCCTTTGGCTCGAACCGTACGCACCTGGCGAGTCCGCCGCATCGCGAAGACGTTGCTGGTGGCCAAGTTGGCGGCCAGCTCGCCGTGTGCGCCAGCGGCAGCCAGTTTCCAGATCGTGACCGGGATGCGCTGGTGATGCTGCTGACGCAGGTTATTGCGAACTCCAGTGCGCACTTCGCAGTGGGGCCATCAGATGTAGCCGAGGCAGCCGCTCTTGCTTTTAAGGCTGGCTTATCTGCGTTCGAGGTAAATCTGCAGCCAATTGCCCCCAAGCCGCCACAGCGTCCTCTGGGTGTGGATGGCCAAGCCCACTGACGCTTGCCAGTATTAAGGCCGCCCGACTGATCGCCTCTTTGTGAATTTCGACAATGCTGCGATTCCCAGCCTTCACAGCGACCGTGAACGTTACCTGCTCAGGAATAGGCCCCCTGTTGCTCTCCAGTGTCACCGAGGCCTTAAAAACAGTTAGGCCGATCCCTGTTTGCTGAGGGCTTAGCTCAATAGAAACAAAATTTGTAGCAATCGGAAAAGTCATGGGGAGTTCCTTCAAATTGTTGTTATGGAGATAGCAATGTAGCACGAAGGAATTCCTCGCCTTTTTTTGCAGTACCGCACCACCCGTAGTCCAGATCCACTTTTAAAAGGAAACCCATGAGTACCACCACCCGCACGAAGCTGTTGAAAACCTACCTCGACCCCGAGGAAGAGAAAACTATCTTGCAGGCATGTGCCGCAGCTGGCGTCACGCGCAGCGACCAAGCCCGCCAGAGCTTGTTGCATTGGGCGCGCCAACAACGTCATGGTAGCCAACCAGGCAGCCGCCGCGAAGGGCCCAACGGTGGCCCGCGCCGCCGGTCCCAGTTGCTGCCATGCCGCCCGAGCTTCGGCGTCATCCCCAAAATGCACATGCGGGTTTAACGGAATAGAGGCGGAACCGATGTACGAAATCAGACCGATAGGCCGGCCGATAGCGCCGGCGCAGAAAGACGAGGGACAGGATGAAAAAAGAGCAGCGCGCGACGGCAGCGGATTACGCACTGCAGGCAGTGTGCGTATGGCGCCTGAGCGACAGAGCCAACCTGGCAGCGAAGGCCCAGCCAGAGGGGCAAGCGCGGGCTAAAGCGAGTTCGCAGTTGTATCGCGACACCAACAAGCTGCGCGAGGCGGCGGACAAGTACATGAACACGTCCGATCCGCCGACGTAGCTGGGCGCAGCCCCCGACAGCTACAGGATGGCAGCGCAGGCAAGTATCCGATCTGCGCTGCCTCAAAAGTACACCAGATGTAGCGCAAGCAAACGCTGAAAACGAAAAAAAGCCCGCGGACAAGGCGGGCTTCCTGAAACTCTTACTTAAAACGAACATGCCAAGAATAACATACTCCGCGTTTTCGATGAAGCCCCAGGCCACACAGGTGCGGCTATGACGGCGCGCTTGATGCCGTATGTCGGCTCCCGTCCTTACCTGGTGCTGCAAACGCTGCTGGCCGGGCCTGGCACCTTCTACCAGATCTGTGAGCGCGCAGGCTTCGACCTGGAAGAGTCTGGCGTGGAATGTAACATGCGTAAGCACTTCGCCAGCCTGCTGCTCGCACATATCGAGCTCAACAACATCACCTACACCATCAAGGCATCGACGCGCCAGGCATTGCAGGGCAAGCCTGCTGCCAGCGCCTGTAGTGTGGCCACGGCGCATCATCGCGGCCCATGCAAGATGCAACCTGTCACCGTCGTCCGTCGCCCCGTTCGCGGCGATCTCGACGCCACAGAATCGCATCCAGAGAAGCACGTATGAAGCGCCCATCATTCCAGTTTTACCCAGCTGACTGGCGCATCAATTCCAAGCTACGCCGCTGTTCCGAGGCGGCGCGTGGAGCTTGGGTCGATATCATGTGCGTGCTGCATGATGGCGATGAATATGGCATCTGCCGCTGGCCCCTCAACGAGCTGGCCCAGGTGGCCGGCGTGCCATTGAAGCTGGCGCGCGAACTGGCGGCCAAGGATGTGCTCAAGGGTGCGGACAAAAACGCACTCGACTACATTTTCACGCCGCGTCATGCGGGCCGTGACGGCCAGCCGGTGACTTTGGTCACGTCAAACGCAGGTCCATTGTGGTACTGCAGCCGCTTTGTGCGCGACGAATATATCCGCCAACGGCGCGGACAAGGTACCCGTTTTGGCGACGAAAACGCACCACCAAACAACACACCAAAGACTACACCAAAGCCCCCCATTGGTGATGACTTAGGAGACGGCCCTACATCTTCATCTTCATCTACATTAAAAACAAGTACCCCAAACCCCGCTGACGCGGGGCCTGCTGCCAAGCCTCGCAAAAAAGACGCTACCCCAGCGACAGCCCTGAAAACCTTCCTCGCCGACTGTCAGGCCAAGGGGGAGCGTCCGCTACGCGACTACGCCCCGCTGTGGGCCTATGCCCAGGGCGCGGGACTTCCCGTTGACATGGTAGCGCTGGCCTGGGCCGAATTCTGCAGGCGCTTTCAGCCGGGTGGTACGCAACCGGCGAAGGTCCAAAAGGACTGGCGCGCCACCTTCCGCAAGTACGTCGAAAACAATTATTTCAAGCTGTGGGCTATCGACCGTGACGGCCAGTACTTCCTGACCTCGAACGGCAAGCAGGCAGAGAAATTTCAAGAAACCAAGGAAGCGGCATGACCGAAGAACAAACCCTGCCGGCCGCCATCGAGGCCGAGCAATCCGTCATCGGTGCGCTGTTGCGCGATAACGGTGGCGTCGACCGCATGGGCGATCTGCGCCCGGCGCACTTTTACCGGCACGACCACCGCACGATCTTCGTGGAAGTGCTGCGCCAGATCGCCCAGGGTGGCGAATGCGACGTGATCACGGTGTCCACCGCGCTGGCCCAGTCGCTGCCTGACTGCGTGGCCTACCTGAACTCAGTGGCCCAGAGCATGCCCAGCGCCGCCAACATCAGCCGCTATGCCGACCTGGTGCGCGACCGCGCGTTGCGCCGGGGCCTACTGGCCGCCACGGCCGACATGTCCGAAATGGCTTTCAAACCGGACGGCCGCAGCGCCGGTGAGGTGCTCGACGCTGCGCAATCGGCCCTGGCGGCGCTGGCCGAAACGCGTACCTTGCGCGAGCCGATCCAGGCCAGCGCTGCCATGATGGCGCACATCGATGTGCTGGGCGACCGTGCAGAGCGCAAATACACCGGCATCGCCACCGGTTTTGCCGATATTGACCGCCTGCTGAACGGTGGCCCGAATCGTGGCGCGCTGGTGATCCTGGGCGCGCGGCCATCGATGGGTAAAACCGCGCTGGCACTGAACATCGCCACCAATGCAGCCGAGACACACTCGGTGCTGTTCCTGTCGCAGGAGATGCAGAACGGCGAACTGCTCGACCGCGCTGTAGCCGCGCTTGGCAGCATCCCACTCAGTACAGTGATCCGCGGTGATTTCAGCGATGGCGACTGGAACAATTTCACGGTGGCCAACGTGAAACTGAACGCCATGGCCCTACACCTGGACGATCAGCCGGCGCTGACGCTGCTGGACGTACGCAGCAAGGCGCGCCTGGTGAAACGCAAGCATGGCCTTGACCTGCTAGTGGTCGACTATCTGCAACTGATGAGCGGCGCCGGCGACAACCGCAATAGCCAGATCGAGGAAATCTCGCGCGGCCTGAAGGCGCTGGCTAAGGAATTGAATATCGTCGTGCTGGCCCTGTCCCAGCTGTCTCGCAACGCAGCCAACAAGGCGCGCCCGCAACTGTCCGACCTGCGCGACTCCGGCGCCATCGAGCAAGACGCCGATATCGTCATCTTCGTGCACCGCGACGAGGTGGACAACCCGCAAAGCCACCTGCGTGGCTGCGCCGACATTTTCGTGGCTAAGAACCGGCAGGGACGCATTGATGACGTGCTGCTCGCCTACGAAGGCATGTACACCCGATTTACCGACAACAAACGGCCACGCCCGGCGGCCCCCACCCAGAGCTACAAGCGCGGCCTGGCCGAACACCTCTAGCAAAAAGGACCATCCGCATGACATTCGCCCTGTTCAAGGTCAAGAAAATCTGGCACTACCGCTTCCAGGTGGCCGGCAGCCGCGTGCAGCGCAGCACGCGCGAGCGCGCCAAGGCCCGCGCCGAAGCGGTGGCCAGCCGCGCCTACGATGAAGAGGTGGTGCGCACGAACGGCGGCAAGCCGGTACCGACGCTGCGCGCGCTCTTCGCCGAGTGGCTGCTGGTGCGCGGCCCGGTGTCGAGCGCCGCCCATGTGCGCAGCGTCAGCACCTGCTATCGCCTGCATCTGTACGACCTGGGCGAATTGCTCGTCAGCGAGATCACCGCGCGCCACATCGAGCTGGCCCGCAACGAGCATCTGGCCACGCGCGAGCCGGCCACGGCCAACCACTGGCTGCGCGTGATGCGGCTGGTGACGAATTGGGCCGTTTCGCAGGGCATGCTGGCACGCCGGCCATGGAATGTGGCCATGCTCAGCACGCAGAAGCGCCCGCGTAAAATCCTGCCGCTTGATGTGGCCATGCAGTGGTTCGAGGCTATCGACGGCGCGGGCCGCCGCTCCCCCGCCGTCTCCACCGCCATCCGCTTCATGTTTGGCCTGGGCCTGCGCGAAAGCGAGGCCACCAGCGCGCGCTGGGAATGGATCGACTGGGAGCGGCGCACCTACACGCCAGGCATCACCAAGGGCAAAGAGGCCGAGCCGGTGCCTATGCCCGCGTGGCTGGTCGACTACCTGCAACCCCGGCGCCAGCCCGAAGGCCTGATTACCGCGCGCAAGGACGGCAGCCAGCAGCCGCCCGGCTTCGCCCGCCGCCCTATGGCCACTGCCAACGCCCACTGCAAGACCAAGGGCATCACCCCACACCGTCTGCGCGGCAGCTTTGCCACCCTGCTGTCCGAATCAGGCGTGCCGATCCAGACCATCCAGAAGGTCATGCGTCACAAGAACCCCAGCACCACCATGGCCTACCTTGAGAAGAACCTCGACATCGCTGTGCAAGCCCAGGGCCGCATGGCCGAAAAAATGGGATTCACTGCACGGCGAAGAAGTGGCGAAGACCAACCCGCAAACCCGCATGAATCCTGAATAGCACGATTATCGGTAGTCATCGGTACAAATCCAGCGCACCGCCTCGGAAAATGGCAAAAAGTGCAATTAAAAACAGACTGAAAATAGGAAATTCGATGCGACAAGAACACTACGACAGCATCAAAGGCATGCTCGACCGCTGGGCGGAATGCATGAGCATCGGCGGCGCCGTCGGCGAAGGCGCGCGGCGTGAGTGCCTGGGCGCGCCCGACGCCCGCATCCATTCCATTGAGGATATTGAGGTCGAAGTGGACAAGCTCATAGTGCGCGCGGTCGATTCTGCGGTGTGGGAACTGCCGGTTTTGCAGCGCACAGCCGTGCTTTCTCACTATGGGCTGAACACGTTCAACGCATGGCGCGCGGACTTTGAAGTGGTGTTCGATCTCGCCATCGAATCACTTTTTTCGCTGCTGAAAAGCCGCATCGCCTGCTGAGAGGGGTTGCAACCAAGAAAAAAGCCGCGTATATTTCGACCTGTCGGGGCTTCGTGCGCCCGGAAATAAGCCTGCTACCAGAAATGGTCGCGGGCTTTTTGCATTCTGCGCGTGTTTTTTCATAGGAGAACTGGTCATGGGTCGCAAATCGTCGCTGACCAATGACCAGTGGGTAGAGGTTGAGCGGCGCCACCTGGTCGACGGTGTTTCGATTAATGCGCTGGCGCAAGAATTCGGCGTCAATGAATCCTCCATCCGGCGCAAATTAAAGCCGAATAAAGCCGAAGCGCCAAATGCGAAAAAAGACCTGCGCGTCATAGCGGAAAAGATGGTTCAGGCTGATGCGACGAATAAGCATATTGCCGAACTGTTCGGCGCATTGCCGCAAGGCCAGCAGCGGATCGTCTCTGAGTTGGCGCGCAAGCTGTCGAATGTGAGTGAGCATGCCGCGTCGGCAGCCGAGTTTAGCGCTGCCTCGATGCACCGCTTGTCGATGCTGGCAAACCAGCAGCTCGAACTGGTGGACGACGTGGATCCATTGAAAAGTATTAAGCGCCTGCAAGTGGCGGCGCTGCTGCAGGGCCATGCCAACGCCGCCAGCAGTATCCCGATGAACTTGTTGAGGGCGAACAAGGAAGCTATCGACGACATGAACAAGGGCAACGTTCCGGAAACGATGAACTGGCAAATCGAGTTCGTGAGTCCTGATGGCAATTAAATTCCCGCAAAAGCTGGCCTTCCTGCTGACGAAGAAGGCCCGCTACAAGGGCGCAAAAGGCGGCCGTGGCAGTGCAAAGTCTTGGAGCTTTGCCCGTGCACTGTTGATCAAGGGAAGCGCGCAAAAGCTGCGCATACTGTGCGCACGCGAGGTGCAGAAGTCGATCAAGCAGTCCGTGCACAAACTGCTGAAGGATCAGATTGAGGCGCTTGGCCTTGGCTCTTTCTACCAGGTGTTTGATACCGAGATACGAGGCAAGAATGGCACCGAGTTTGCTTTCTCGGGCCTGGCCGAGCACACGGTCGAGTCGGTCAAGTCGTTCGAGGGCTGCGATATCGTCTGGGTGGAAGAAGCGCAGACGGTCAGCAAACGCAGCTGGGCCGTGCTGATCCCCACCATTCGGAAGGACGGCTCGGAGATATGGCTGTCGTTCAATCCGGAACTCGATTCGGACGAGACCTACGACCGCTTCATCACGAACCAGCCTGAAGACGCGATCATCGTCGACATGAACTACATGGACAACCCATGGTTCCCCGAGACGCTGGAGAAAGAGCGTCAGCACGCCAAGCTGACGCTGCCGCCAGCCGAGTACAGCAACATCTGGGAGGGCAAGTGCATGCCCGCCGTGGTCGGCGCGATCTATTACGCGGAAGTTGCCCAGGCCGAGGAAGAGAGGCGCCTATGCAACGTGGCTTACGACCCGATGCTGAAGGTGCACGTGATCTTTGACCTGGGCTGGAACGATGCCATGTCGATCAGCCTCGTGCAGCGCCACGCCGGCGAGTTGCGCATCATCGAGAACATCGAAGACAGCCACAAGACGCTTGACCATTACTCGGACGATCTGAAGAAGAAGAATTACAACTGGGGCCTGGTCTTTCTGCCACATGATGGCCGCCACAAGGATTACAAGTCCGGCAAGAGTGCCGAGGAAATCATGCGCGGCTTCGGATGGGATGTGCGAATCACCCCGAACATGAGCATTGAAGACGGTATTCGCCTGACCCGCATGACCTTTCGCCGCATGTACTTTGACAAGGGCAACGCTGCGCGGCTGTTCCAGTGTGCCAAGCGGTACCGGCGCCAGATCAACCAGCAAACCCGCGAGGCTGGCGCGCCACTGCACGATGAGTGGTCGCACGGCGCTGACAACCTACGCTACATCGCCATCAATGCGGAAAGCATGACCAACGACACGTCGCGGCCCGTCTACGACTACACCAATTCAGCAGCATCAGGAGCAAGGGCAATTTAATGGACGACTTCCAGGAAGCGCAGGAGCTGTACGAGGACGCGATGAACGCGACTCGCGAACAGCGGCAGCAGATAGAGGAAGACCTGCGCTTTTCCGACCCATCGAATCCGCAGCAATGGGATGAAGCCGTCAAACGCTCCCGCGAGCTTGACCCGGGTGGCGCGCGGCCGTGCCTGGTGATGGATCATGTGGGCCAGTACGTCGCCAACGTAGCCGGCCAAGTCACCAAGTCGCCGCCAGCCATTCACACGGTGCCAGTCGGCTCGGGCGCCGATGTGAAGGTGAGCGAGCAGCTCGACGGCATGCTGCGCCATATCGAATACGCCAGCCGTGCGCAGGCTGCTTACGGTATCGCCCTGACTTCGTCGGCCCGCACCGGAGTGGGCTATCTGGTAGTGCGCCCTGAATACGTCGACCGCGCGCTTGGTTATCAGGAGCCGCGTATCAGCGCTGTAGCCGATCCGCTGCGCGTGGTGTTCGACCCATGGAGTGTGCAGCTCGACGGCAGCGATGCCACGTTCGGCTATCTTCTGACCGCCGTCAGCCAGCGCGAGTTCGAGCGAAAGTACGGCGTCAAGGCCGAGAAAAAGAGCTTCGGCTCGGAGCGCCAGTCATGCGGCGAAGGTGAGCGACAATCCATCATCGTGGCCGAGCAGTGGTACAAGGAAGAGAAAACGCGCCACGTCAGTATCTGGACCGGTCTCGATGGCGAAGACCAGGCGGGCAGCGAGGATGAATACTGGGCGGCGTGCAAGGCGGCCGGAGCGCAACTGCCGCTGCAGCGGACGTACAAGGATAAATATGAGTGCGTGAAGTGGCGCACCATGTCTGGCGCCGGTATTCTGGAGACCCCGAAGAACAAGGATGACAGCGAAGGCCTGTACCCGGCCGATTCCATCGGAATTGTGCCGGTGTATGGTTACTGGGGTATCGAGAACGGTGTCATGCGTTATTGCGGTATCCCGCGCCGCGCGATGAACCCACAGCGCGCCTACAACTATCACAAGTCGGAGTTGCTGGCCTATATGGGCAGCGCGCCAAAGGCACCATGGGTCACGCCAGCGCGCGCTATCGCCGGCCTGGAAAAGCTGTGGGACCGCGCTTCGCTCGATTCACGCGCCTACTTGCCATATCACGATGTAGATGAGCGCGGCCAGCCTATTGCGGCGCCCTCGCGCCCGAATGTGTCCGTCAACCTGCAAAACCATGCAGTTGGCGCCGCCGATGCGCTGCATGACCTGGAAGCGAGCATTGGCATGTATCAGGCCAACCTGGGCGCGCCGAGTAACGAGTCGTCTGGCGTGGCCATCGATGCACGCAAGCAGCAAGGCGAAGCCAGTACCAGCCACTTCCCGCAACAGCTGGCCTTCTCTCTGGGCCAGGTAGGCCGCATCGCCGTGCAGATGTCGACGAAGCTGATCGATACCAAGCGGCAGCAGCGCATCATGGGTATCGACGCAAAGCCCGGCACGGTCACCATCGACCCAGAGCAGAAGGAGGCGATGCGGGACACTGACGGGGGTATCGTCATCAACCCGAACGTCGGCGACTATGACGTGCGCGTGGTGGTGGGCTCGTCGTTCTCCACCCAGCGCAGCCAGGCACAGACAGCCCTTGGCGAGGTGATGCGCACGAACCCGGACCTTACGCCTGCCATCGCACCGCTGTGGGCGCGTAACCTGGATATCCCGCATGCCGATAAGTTGGCCCAGGTGTTGACCGCCATGGCACCCTCGGCAGTGCAATCCATCCTGGACCCGGAGACCAACAAGGCACCGAAACCCGAACAGCTGATGCAGCAAATGAAGCAGATGCAAGAGTCACTCAAAGAGGCGCTGCAGCATGCGCACGATGCGCAGACCGAGGCAGATGAAGCCATGGAGCAGGTGCACAACAAGCGCGAAGAAAATGAGGCCAAGGAGCGCGAACTGAACATCAAGGCCTATGACGCCGAGACCAAGCGCCTGCAATTGACCAGCGCGGCCATGACGCCGGAACAAATCCAGATGATGGTGGCGCAAACCATTGAAAGCATGCTTAGCAACCCGACCCCGCTGCCGTCTGAAATGCCCGAGAGCGTAGATGAGCCTGCCATGCTGGCCGAACAGCAGGCGCAGCAGGCACAAGCGCCCGCCCCGAATGATCCCGAGCAGATGGATGCGCAAGCGCCACCCGGCCCACTCGATCCGCAAGACCCTGCCGCGATGCAGACCCAACCGAACCCGCCCAGTGCGGGTTTTTCTTTATCTGAACAGGAAATTCCACAATGACAGCGCTGGCAATCGGCTCTACGGTCTCCGCGACCGTGAAGGATGGCGGTACTTTGGCCATCGCATCTAACGGCGGTCTTGGCAGTATCACCTTGACCGCTGGCGCCGACGCAGCAGTGACGACGAATTTCGGGCCTGATGCGACCAGACAAATTCTCGGGCCATTTCCTGAGGGTGCGCTTGTTTTGCTCCTCAATACCAGCTGCAATACACTCGATTATGAGTTCCGCAGCTTCTATGACCCTACTGCAGCAATCAGCGTGCCAGGGCTTTCCATTATAGGCGGTGGCACACCAGCAAAGCTGACCAATCCAACGTTGCAGGCCACAAATTCGGTCGATAACTTTACCCAAATCAGTATCCAGAACAAGTCTGCAACCGCAAATTCAAGCGCTGATCTGGTCGCCTACCCCGACAACGTCACGTCGAGTGACTTGACCGGCTTCATGGATATGGGCATCACATCGAGTGCATACGCGCAGGCGGCATATGCGATTACAGGCCAGAACGAGAGCTACCTGTTCGGCTCGGCCCCCAGCGGTGCTGGCAAGACTGGCGACATGGTCATTGCAACCGATAGCACGGGATCGAGCAATGCGATCTGGTTCGGAACTGGTGGCTTTGGCTCTTTGAACAATCGCCGCGCCGGTTTTTCCGGCGTCACATTTCGGCCATATACCAATGGCGGCTGCCAACTGGGCGCAAGTACCCTGGGCTGGGCGCGCTTCTACATGGACTACACCAATACCGGCACGGTCGGCGCGGTGACCATCAATAAGGCCGCAGGGCGCGTCAACATCTCGGCGGCTGGAACGGCGATTGTCGTTACGAACAGCCTGTGCACCTTGAATGCGCACGTGATGGCGATGGTATCGAGCAACGATGCCACTGCCATTGTCAAGAACGTGGTGCCCGCAGCAGGCAGTTTCACCATCAACTTGAATGCTGCCGCAACAGGTCAGGTTTCGGTCGACTTCTTCATTGTCAGTGCCGACTAAAAACATATTACTTGCCACAACCAGCCGCTGATCGCGGCTTTTTTCTTTTATGGGAGTCGAAATTGAACACTGAAACCGCATTGCCACAGGGCGACAACGCCGCGGCGGGCGCCAGCAACGATAGTCAGGTCGGCGCTGAGCATGATCAACAGCATGCCGATGCTGGCCACGCCGATACTTCCACCAACTCCGATGAAGGCGATGGCAATGCCACGTCAGCGGAGCAGCAGCCGAAAGAAAAAACGCCGGAACAGCGCGAATTGGCGCGCCTGCGCCGCAGGGTCGACAGCCTGACCCGCCAGAAGTACGAAGCGCGCGCCGCAATCCCTGCTGCGCAACAGCAACAGCAACAGAACACCGAAGCCGACGATGACGAACCCGTATCGATGACTCGTGCAGAAATGCAGCGCCACATCGCAGAGCAAGCCAAGCAGCTTGCACCAGCGCTGACGCAGCAGCAGGCCGTGGTTGATCGCCGTCAGGGGATTGTCACCTCACTGGCCAAGGAGTGGGGTGCCGAGAAGTTCGACACCCTGGCGTCCGACCTGGACGATGTGTTCGGCGGTTTAGCAGATCGCAGCGGCACGCCTAAGCCTGCCACCGACGCGATTTTCGAATCCGACGATCCGAAAGGCGTCATCGAGTACCTCACCGACCCAGATAACGCCGAGGAGGCTGAGCGTATTTCGACCATGTCGCCAATTCAAGCCGGCCGCGCCATCACGCGCCTGGAAGACAAGCTGAAAGCGGCCAAGGGAAACACCAAGCCGAAGCCCAGCAACGCGGCGCAGCCGCTGGAAGCGCCGCGCAACGGCGCCGGCAAGACCAGCCCCATGCCCGACCCATCCAACACCAAGGCCTACATCGCCTGGGCAAACGCCCAGGAACGGGCACAACGCTAAATAGGAGCCATACATGGCTAACGCACTCATCACCTCGCAGGTCATCACGAACGAAGTCCTGCGCATCGCACATAACAGCTCGGCTTTTCTGGGCAATATGAACTCGGACTTCAAGGAGTCCTGGGAAAAAGAACTCAAGCCGGGCAACACCGTCAATGCGCGTGCGCCAGTCCAGTTCACCCATCGCACCGGCGAGACCGCCAACGTGCAGGACATCACCGAGCGCAGCGTCCCGGTAACCCTGCAGCCCTTGCTGGGCCTGGACTTCGGCGTCGGCTCGACCGAACTGGCCACCTCCATCGGCAGCGACGGCAAAGTCAGCAAGGCATTCAAGGACCGCTATCTCAAGCCTGCTGGCCTGAAACTGGCCGCCATCCTGGATTACAGCGTCGGCAACATCCTGAAAAACGGCACACACCAGATCGTTGGCACGCCTGGCACGCCACCAGCGACGTTTGCAGACCTGCTGCAGGCTGGTGTGCCTCTGGACCGTATGAGCGTGCCGCGCGATGGCATGCGCATGGCGGCAATCGAGCCTGGCGCCAATGCCGCCATCGTGGCGGGTTTGTCAGGCCTGTTCAACAACAAGGAAGTGCTGGGTGAGCAATACAAGACGGGTATCATCAAAACCGGCGCCGGCCTGGACATTGCCATGTCGCAGAACGTGCCGTCGCACACCGTTGGCCCGCTGGGCGGTGTGCCGCTGGTGAATGGTGCCAACCAGGGCGTCATCAACGTGGGTGCGACGGACAACCCGTACGCGGCAACGACGTCGCTCGTTACCGATGCCTGGACCGCTGCGGCAGCCTTGCGCTTGAACGCTGGCGATACTTTCAACATCGCCGGCGTGTTTTCCGTCAACCCTGAAACTAAGGCATCCACCGGGGTGCTGCAATCTTTCCTGGTGACCGCAGCGGTATCGTCCGATGGCGCCGGCAACGCGACCATCATCTGCAGCCCGGCCATCATCGCTGGTGGCGCCTACCAGAATGTGACCGCGCGCCCCGCGGATAACGCTGCCCTGACGATCACTTCCGGCGCCGCCAACCAGACCTATACGCAAAACATGGTCTGGCACCGTGACGCCATCACCTTCGTCTCGCCCAAGCAGGAACTGCCAGGCGGTATGGACATGGCCTATCAGGCGTCCATGGCCGACGAGGGCGGCCTGTCGCTGCGTTTTGTGCGCGGCTACGACATCACCAACAACAAGTTCGTCAGCCGCTTCGACATTCTGTGGGGTGCGGCGGTGACGTTGCCGAACTTCGCAGTGCGCCGCACCAACTAAAGCGCCCAGGGCCAGCCTTCCCGCTGGCCTTTTTCTTTCCCATCACCAAGGAAAACCATGTACCCACTGAATATGAAACTGCAGCAAGGCATCGGCTTCGCCGTGGCGAACGATGAAGACGAGCACCAGGCCCTGACCGAGGCGGGCTACGAGCCGGCATTCATCGCCGTAGCGGCACCCGAGAAAAAAGCGGCCAAGTAAGCCATGGTCACCGCCCGCACCATCATCAGCCTGGCCCTCGAGTCCATGAACCGGCTGGCGCCCGGCGAGGCGGTCGACGCCGACCTCGCCGCCGTCTGCCTGCGCCGGCTCAATGCCATCGCCGATGACTGGTCGGTCGGCAGCACCATGCCGCCGCAAGACCAGATCATCTCCGGCGTGGTCACGGGTCCGACGCTAACGCTGGGCGCTGGTGATTTTGCAGCAATCGCACCGGGTGACCAGGTCGAGCAGCTGCAAGCCGACGACTATCCCATGGCACCCATCACCATGGCGCAATACAACGATATTCAGCTGAAAACGACAGGTGGCCGTCCGGAAGTCTGGGCGCAAGATGGCCTGTCCACCATCTTTCTGTATCCAGCCGCCACCGGAAACACCATCAACGCGCTGTCGCGCAAGGCCTTTTCGCAGTTTGCAGACCTCGATACCGGCTACTTGCTGCCTGCTGGCTATCAGGGTGCCTTTGCAGCCTCTCTGGCCGTGGCCATGGCACCGGCACTGCTGGGCAAGGTCACCGCTGACCTGATGCTGGCCGAGCAACGCGCTCTATTCCGCATAAAAAGCGGAAATGTCCGCCCCGCCATGCTGAGCGCCAACCCGCTGGCGCCGACATGCGTCGGCAACATCCTGCAGGGATGGAACTGATGGCCGGCCGCAACTACGTCGCCTGCATCGGCCCCAGCTACCACCTGGATGATCGCAAGGCAGCTGTGCAGACGGCGATCAACTGCTATCTGGAGCAGATCGAAGGTCTGGGTGAAACGCGCGTGCTGACGCAGGTGTCGGCCCCTGGTTTGGCCCTGTTCCTCACCTTGGGCGCCGAGATTCGTGGCCAGCGCAACGTTGAAGGCCGCTGGTTCGTCGTGGCTGGCAGTACCTTATTCGAGATCGTGGACGGCGCCGCCGTCAGCCGCGGCACGCTGGCATCGTCCAGTGGCACCGTCGGCATGGCGCACAACAACACCCAGCTGGTGATCGTGTCCGGAGCGATGGGCCAGGTCTACACCTTGGCCAGCAATGTGCTGGGCATTATCACTTCGCCGGCCTGGCGCGGTTCGAACACGGTCGACTTCATCGATGGCTATATGATCTTTGTGGCGCCCGGTATCGACCAGTTTTACATCACCGCCCTCGACGACGCCAGCAAGATCGATGCCCTGGACTTCACCTCGGCCGACGCGCAGCCGGACAACATCGTCACCAGCAAGGTGCTGCACCGTGAATTGATCCTGCTGGGCACCTACACCACCGAAATCTGGATCAACAGCGGCGGCGCCTTGTTCCCTTTCGCGCGCTACAACTCGGCGCAGATCGACGTCGGTTGCGTCGGAAAGGATGCCGCCATCGTCGCTGCCGATTCGATCTTCTGGATCGGCCAGACGCGCACCGGCAGCGGCATTGTGTATCGCATGCTGGGCCATGCCCCTGCCCGCGTCTCCACGCGCGCCATCGAGCAGCTGCTGGCCAAGTCTACCGACCTGGCAGCGGCCAGCATGTGGACATACCAGGTTGACGGGCATGAATTCATCGGCATCAACGCGCCAGGCATGAGCACCACACTGGTCTACGACGCCGCCATGCAGCAATGGCATGAACGTGCCGAGTGGGGCGATGGCTGGGCGCCGCTGCGTGCTACCAACGTGTGTTTCGCTAATGGTGCGCAATATGCTGGCGATGCCGCCGGCAAGCTGTACAAGATTGACCCCACCACCTACACCCTGGGCGGCGATCCGCTGGTGCGCGAGCGCACATGGCCCCATATGGTCAAGGGCAGCATGGAACCGATCACCTTTGCTGGACTGGAACTGGCATGCACCACCGGCCACGGCGGCAACGTCACGCTCGAACTGTCGAACGATGGCGGCTATACCTTCGGCCCCAAGCTGCTGCGCCCGCTCGGCGCCATCGGGCGCTGGATGCAGAAAGTGCGCTGGATGATGCTGGGCACGGCGCACGACCGGGTTTTCCGGATCCGCTGCTCCGACCCCGTCCCATTCAATATCCATGCGGCGGCCATTGATGATTAGCGTCCCAGCCCCAACCCGTATCGCCATCGGTACCGCAATGGTGGCCGGCAAGCAGGTCGAGATCTACCTCACGCCGGAATGGGCGCGCTATTTCCTTTCCCTCAATACCCAGGTTACCGACACCAGCGCGGCGGTCGGGCAGATAGGCCTGCCGGGCAAGGACGGCGCATCCGGCGCCGCTGGCGCATTTGGTGCGGCGGGCGCGGCGCTGGCCTTCATGAGTGACGCCGGCGAAGCGGCGGATGTCATCCCAGGCCCGCCAGGTAGCGATGGCGCAACTGGCGCACCCGGCCCGGCACTCTTCTTCACCGCTGCCGATCCGGAAGCGCCAGAGCTCACACCAGGGCCGCCTGGTCCACGCGGCGAGACTGGCCCGGCTGGCCCGGCCATATTTTTGTTGCAAGACGCCGAGAGCAATGACGTTCTCTGGCCAGTTAAAAATACCTAAGAGGCAATCATGGCATCGAACAAGACATTTCGCTTTGGCCCCCTGGCACTGAGCGCGACCCTGACCACCAACCTGCTCAATCCACCAGCAGCGAGCGGCGGCGTGAATGCAGGCGCCTCGCCGCAGTTCATCATCCTCAAGCACCTGCGCATCACGAACCGCACTGCGGCCGCCGTGAGCTTCTCGCTGTGGCTCGGCGCGACCGGCGCAAACGCGGCTGGTAGCGAAGTGGTGGGCGCAGGACAGGTAGTGGCGGCCAATTCCTCGTATGACTGGTATGGCCTGCTGCGCATGGACGCGGTGGACTTCCTGGTGGGCGGCGCGAGTACCGCCAGCGCGTTGACGATTTCGGGCGAAGGCGAGATCGGGGTGGCAGGCTAATGGATATCGAATTTCACGGCGGCGACGCCGAGTCGGGAAATGTCTTTGCGGTGCAGACGCGCGCCGAGGCGGGATACCTGCTCGAATCCCACGTCCATGCCCATTCGCATATGTCGGTGCTGGTGTCCGGCACAGCAGATGTCACTATCAATGGCAAGACCGAGCGTCTCACTGGCTACCGCCTGTTGACCGTGCCGGCCAATACTCAGCACAGCGTGCGCGCCGTCACTGACGTGGTGTGGTTGTGCCTGTGGGCAGATCATCTGGCGCCGAAGGAACTGGCGCAAGAATCGCTCAAGTTGGTGCCTGGGCATGGGTAAGAAAATTCTGCTTGTTGCCAAGGACTTTCCCGTTGCTCCCATCCTGTGGGCGCTGCGCAGCCACCCCGAACTGTGGAACCAGCACGATGCGCGCACGATCAGCCCGGATAGCCCACATCACGGTCTGGACGATATCTGGGCCCGCTTCGGCGCCCCGGCCCGCGCCGACGATGGTGGTGTACACGAATCGTACTGGTACCCAGCAGCTGAGGCGCTGGGCATCATCGGCATGTGCCACGACCTGATGCACATGGTCCAGGGTGTCGAGCTGGGCGGCGTGCTGATCACCCGCATTCCGCCTGGCGCCCAATGCAAGCCGCACACGGATCCGGGCTGGCATGCGCGTCGCTATGACAAATTTGCCGTGCAGCTGACCAGCGCACCAGGTCAGGAATTCTGTTTCGAGGATGAGCGCCTGGAATCGCGCCCGGGAGACGTATACTGGTTCGACAATCAATACCTGCACTGGGTCACCAATCCCACGCCGTACGAGCGCGTGACGATGATCGTTTGCATCAGGAAGGAGAAATAGCATGCCTTGGGGAGCAGCAGCAATTGTAGGTGGTGCGCTGATCGGTGCCAGCGCCACAAAAAGCGCCTCGAACAAACAGGCGGAGGGTACTGATAAGTCACTGGCTGAGAACGCACGCCAGTACGACCAGACCCGCGCCGACTATGCGCCATACCGCGAGGCCGGCGCCAAGGCGCTCGGCACCTTCGCCAGCGAGAACGACACCCCACTCGACCGGAGTCAGGTGCAACTCGAACCCGGCTATCAGTTTGGCCTAGACCAGGGTCAGCAAGCCATCAACCGTCAAACGTCCGCCGCTGGCGGCCGTATTTCCGGCGCCGCGTTGAAGGCAGCAGCCCAATATGGCACCGACTACGCCACCAGCGGCTACAGCGCAGCCTACAACCGCGCCAACCAGGCGCGTAGCGACCGGCTGAACCGCTTGGCCGCTCTGGCGCAGATCGGCCAGACCAGCACGCAGAACGTCAGCGCCCTTGGTGCCCAGACTACGGCATCCAACAATGCCTTGACGCAGGCCGCTGCCAATAATGCCGGCGCAGCGACGCTTGCGCAGGGCAATATCTGGGGGAATGCAGGCAACCAGCTGGCGGCACTGTATGGCCGCAATTCGGGCGGCAACAGCTCGCAAGGCATCACCGAAGGCGCGACGAACCAGACCGCCAACTTTAACGACTACGGCTTCGGCTACTCGCCTTGATCGGGAATTGAAAAATGGCAGACGACAATATTTTCCAGCAGTACCTGCGGCCACCGAAATCGGTCATGGAATACACGGCTGAGTACGATGCGGCCGATGCACGCAAGCAGGCCCTGGGGCAGAACGCCCTGGAGCTGGCAGCCGGCAAGCAAAAATATACCGACGGCGTGCAATCGCGCCAGCGCGCGGACCAGCTGCGCCAGGCTTTGATGGGTCTGCCACAAGGCGCCACCGACGACCAGCGCATCCAGGCGATGCGCGGTACCGCTTCGCCGGAAGGCTTCGCGGCGGCCGATGCTCTCGACAAGTCGCTGATCGAGCGGCGCAAAGGTACTGCTGCCGCCGACAAGGACGACGCGGAAACCGCCAAAACGAAGCTCGCTCAATCTGTTGCCCTGCACAATTTCCAGTCGCAGAAGCTCGCTACCGTGCAAAGCCCGGAAGATGCGCTGGCGTGGGCAGATGAAAGCCGGGCCCTGGGTCTGTTTTCGCAGCCGGGCCAGTATGAGCAAGGTGTTGCCCGCATCCAGCAGGCTGCAAGCAACCCACAAGCCTTCGCCCAGTGGAAGGCGGCGGCTATGCAGGGTGGCCAGTCGGTGACGGACCAATTGAAACAGCAATTTGAGCAGATGAAGCAGCAGGAGCAGGTGCGCCAGTTCGGCATCACTGACCAGCGCATCAAGTCCGAGGGCGATGCAAACCGTGCTGTGACGGTCTCCGGGCAAAACAAGGTCGATTCGCGCATGCGCGAGGCGAATGGGCCAGGTGGCAAGCCACCTCCGGGCTACCGCTGGAAGCCGGACGGTTCGCTCGAAGCAATCCCAGGCGGCCCTGTGGCATCAAAGACGACCGACCAGCAAACCAAACTGGCCGATGCGCAAACCGTGCTGGGCTTGCTGGACTTGGCAGAGCCGCTGCTCGACCAGTCGACGCAAGGCTATGTCGGCATGGGTGTCGATATGGCTGCCCGCGCCATGGGCAAGAGCACGTCGGGCGCCGAGGCCGCATCGGAACTGCGCGCGCTGGAAGGTGCGCTGATCTCCAAGATGCCGAAAATGTCGGGCCCGCAATCGGACAAGGACGTCTTGCTGTATCGACAAATGGCCGGCCAGATTGGCGATCCCACGCTGCCCGCGCAGACCAAACGCGCCGCCATGCGGACCATTCGCAATATTAATCAACGCTACATCGATTCGACTGGTACCGCCGCGCCGGTTAAACCAACTCTGCCGCAAGGCTGGTCTGTGGAGGTCAAATAATGCCCACCTTCACATTCACCGGCCCGGACGGGAAGAAGTACTCGGTGGCCGGGCCAGAGGGGGCGACTGAACAGCAAGCCTTCCAGATGCTGCAAACTCAGCTGGGCACCGCCGACAGCGCGCCCGTATCCGCGCCCAGCAAGCCGGCTGCTGCGCCCCCCCAAGCCAAGCCCCTCCCAGCGGAAGGCACCTTGATGGGTGGCGCAAAAGCCATGACGGCCGGCGCCGGTACCAGCGTAGGCCGCCTGGCGCTTGGCGCCCAGCGCCTGCTGGGCAAATGGTATGGCGTTCTCGGTGATGCGACCAGCTCCTCCACGCCATCCATGGCCGATCTGGTCACTGGCAACAAGCCGCAGCCGAACATGCTGGCGCGCGCCGGGAAATGGCTGGTCGACGATGCTGATGCTGGCCGCGCCCGCCTGACGGCCGAACTGGCACCTTACAAGGAAGCCTATCCGATTGCCACGGGTACCGGTGAAGTGGGCGGGGATATCCTTGCCACGCTGCCAGTCGGCGGTGCAGCAGTCAAGGGTGGCGCCAAGCTGATGCAGATGGCGGGGATGACGCGCGCGGCGCCCGGTATCATGGGCACTGGCGTCAAGGCGGCGCAGGCGGCCGGCATCGGTGCGGCGTATGGCGGCGTAATGGGCGCGGCGCAGTCCAAGGCCGATACTTTTGCGGGTACGCTGGGCGACGCGGCAACCGGTGCGGCCACCAGCGCGGCCCTGGGCGGCGTGGCCTCGCCCATCACTGGTGCGCTGGGCGCCGTGGCGGGCAACGTGAAACAGCGTTTTTCCCAGTCATCCGCTCTGGAATATGCAAAACAAAAGGTAGCCGAGGCCATTGCGCGAGACGCACGCGGCACCCTGGCGACCGGCGGCTATGTCAATCCACTCGCCCAGGTGGCCGCCCGCTTTGGCAAGCTGGGTGACGAAGCTGTGCTGACAGACGCCGCCGGCCGCAACACGAATCAGCTGCTCGACACGCTGGCCACCCTGCCCGGCCGAACCAAGGAATCCGTGTACAACCTGCAGCGGCAGCGCACGGCCGGCGTGGGTGAGCGTATGCGCAGTTCGGCCGAGAAAGCACTCGATACGCAGGGCCAGCGCTTGCCGACTACTGTAGATGCCTTGATTGCACGGCGCACACAAGACTCGGCACCACTTTACGCACAGCTGCGCAACACTGATATTGCACCATCGCCCCAACTGGTAAGCATCATTGGCGACGCAGATCGTCTTGGGGCATTGGCGCTGGGTCGAAAGATTGCAACTGGGTATCAACAGCCTTTTTTGATGGACGTTGCGCCGCCAGCTGGAAACAGCGTCACCAATAAAATTGGCGCATGGCGCATGAATGATCTGGACCACGTCAAGCAGGGTCTTGACGATTTACTGAAATCTTCCGCAGCGACCCGTCCAGACGGCACCGTTACTGCACTTGGGCGATCCTATACAGATCTGCGGACCAAGCTGATTAACGAGCTGGACGCTGCCACCACCAATCCCCAGACAGGCGCGTCGCTGTATCGCGACGCGCGTAATGCCTTTTCGCAGCCCAGCTCCCTGATCGATGCAGCAAACGCGGGAAAGAAGGCCATCAATCAAGGCGAGGCTGGTATCAACACAGTCGTGCGCAACATGAGCGACAACGAGCTTCAGGCCTTCCGCATCGGTGCCTTTGAGGGCCTACGCGAGAAGCTTGGCACCCAAGGCGGTCAAACCAACATCATGAACATGTGGAAGGAGCCGGCGACGCAAGAGAAGTTGCGCGCAATCTTCGGCAGCCAGCGCGCCTACCGCGAATTCGCCGCTGATGTGGCCAAGGAAGCGCAATTGAAGCGCATCCAGAGCGTGGGAGTGGGATCGCAGACGGCGGCCCGCCTGGCTGGCATGGGGGATATGGATACACGCGTGCTATCCGAGGCAGGTTCCAGCTTGGCATCGGCTAAGGCTGGCAACCCGCTGGCCGCCATTGGCGCCGCCAAGAATGTCTGGAACCGCGTGGCTGTACCCGAATCCGTCCGCAACCAGATGGGTGCCATGCTCCTGTCGCGCGGCGCCGAGGGCCAGCAAAACATGAATGCCATCGTCAAGATCGTGCAGCAACTCAACGACCGAAATTTGATGCTGAATGGCGGCGTCGGCGCCCTGGCTGGCCAGGCCGGCGGCAGCCTGTCCGGCAACCTCTCGACCCCAGTACGCATCCAGCAGCAGTAACCCGCACCCCACGCACCCAGCAAGCCGCCCTTCCAGGCGGCTTTTTTCTTTTCCAGCCTCGCCTATGCGGGGCTTTTTGTTTCCAGGGCCAACCATGTCAGCAAGCCAGCCAGCACTTTTCAATGTACAGGAATTTACAGATGCCGGAATCACCCTGGTCGGTGGCCGCCTGTACACCTATGACTACGGCACCACGACGCAGAAGGTTGCCTATACTGACCCCGAAGGTACGATTCCTCAGACCTATACTGCTGATGGTATGGGTGGGCAATACATTGGCTTGAACGCCCGCGGCGAGTTGCCGACACCACTCTACTTGGCCGCCGGCGCGTACGACATCAGCTTGAAGAGAGCTGATGGATCGACTGTATGGACGAGACGTGCGGAGCCAACCGCCGATGCGGCTGCTGCTATTACAACTTCTCTTGCATCAATCTCAGGAGCCTCTGTTGTTGGCTATCTTCAGGCTGCCGGCCTGGCTCCGCGCACTGTAGCAGACAAGTTGCAAGAAGAAATTAGCCTGTTCGATTTCATTCCCAAGGCACAGCAGGCAGGAATTTTGGCGAAGACCAGTACCTATGATGCCTCAGATAACATCATTAATGCGATTATCTTCGTCAGTCTTCTGCCATCAGGTACGCGCCTTGTTGCGCCGAGAGGAAAGTTTGTCTGCTCAAAATCCATTCCTTGGAAGAATAACGTTACCCTCGTTGGCAAAACCAAGATGGCTACCGTATTTGAATTTACCCACGCTGGACATGGTTTCGTTTCTACCAATCCAATTAATTCTAGTACTGCCGCCAATATTGGTATTAGCAACTGCACTATCACAACATCAAACCTTGCATCTACAGGATCTGCTTTTGTTGATGTGGGGGGATCATATGTAGATCTTGATATGGTAAAAATTACTGGTTTTAAGTACGGATCTATTTTTGACCAGACAGAGCATTTGAATGTAGACCGTTGTGAATATATTACTCCAGCAGGAGGCATTGGAATTTGGATTGTGAATGGTCCAGACTTTACACCTGGAGTCTTGCTGGGATTTACCAATAAAATTGCTATCACTCGGAATCAGTTTAACGCAGACCCCGCAGCGCTTTACAATATCCTAGACGATGGCGGCGGTTCGCACGCAATCAGAGATAATAATTTCAATGCTGGATTTGAAGCCATCCGTGCATCTGGCGTGTATGGACTGGAAATACGCAGCAATGAATCAGAAGTTCATACCGTCACTGATTTCCGCCTGACGGACACAACGGTTTCTGGAGCATATGTCGGTCCATGTGTTGGCTATGAAATTGCTACTAACCTTGCTATTTCTCCTGCAATTGCAAATATATTGATGGACCATGCAAGCAATGGTGTAATCGCAGGGAATTGCTTTGGTCAGTCGCCTGCATGTATTAATTTTACTGGTGGCTCTAATAACCAGTCTACAGGTAACGTAATCGAGGGAAATACTAAATTAGTATCAGGCGTTGGTCGCTCAACTACCGGCCCATTTGTAGCAGGGTCGTCTACCTCGATTCGACAAAATTCCATTCGCCAAGTTGCTGCTACTTATTCTCCTTCTGGTGCATCTGCTGGAGTTGCAACGATCACTCCGAAAACCATGGAGTCTATCGGCATCGGGACGCGCATGCGAATGGTCAATACAGATGGGACGAACAGCGAATATGCAGTCGTATCCTCCGTAACATCAACGACATTTACTATCACGCTGGCAACTTCGAAGGCCGTTGATTTCCAGATTTACGGAGCAACCCCATTCGACCAAGAGCAAGGATTATGGCCAGTCGCCCCAGCATTAGGAGCCTCAGTTACCAATGGAACACATACTGGTACATTTGATGGAACCTTTTCAAGGCGCGGGAATGAGGTAACAATTAGCGGAACAATTTCCATAACAGCCAAGGATGCTGCAATATCTGGCGCTTTGCAAATAAGAAATTTACCTTATCCAGCAGCTCCAGCGCCAAACTCAACTTTTTTGGTAAATATTTCTCTATTCTCTGGTTTCACCTTTGGAGGCGGAGCATACACCATGCTTTCAGGTATTATTTCTCCTGGCAGTAATTTAATTGACCTAAGAAAATCTGGAAGCGGATTAGCTGTAACAACCGTTCCTGCAACAGATCTCCCCGGAACAACTGTTACAGTCATTTTTAGCGGTACATATTTGACAAGCGCACTTTAACTACTGAAAGGTATCATCATGAATACGATTTACGAAATTGGCGGCAAGGGTAAAGGGAAACCAACAGAACAGCCAAAGTCGACGCCACCGAAGAAACCCAAGTCGAAATGAACACCTGGCGCTTCCGCCTGCTGCTTGGCCTGCTGTTTTACTCGGTAGGCTGGGCGCACGATGAGATAGCTTATCCATGGCCCAACACGCACGAATGGATGCTGGCTTATCACGGGAGCGCCGCGCTGTGTGATTTCGCTTTAATGATCTGTTCAGCCAAGATACTGACAGGCCGCCTTTCCTTCGACATGCAAGTCCTTTGCTGGGCAAGCATAGTCGTTAATTTCCAAGGCTGGATAGTCTACCTGACCCACTCCCCGCCAGCACTTTACGACGTGCTTATGCAGGGGGTGATGTATGCACAATATTTCCGGTTACTCTTTACAGGCACCATTAATGGCTACGTACATTCTTGGCGGTCTTTTCTTCGTCAGTCTCATCTTGGGCGGCCGGGTCTACATCATGAAAGTGAAAAACGATGAACTGGCAAAACGTATTAATGAACGCCGTCAACGAGGCGATAAATAGTCCTCGGCTTCTGGCAGCATCGGCCACTACCACGGCAGGATTGAGCATTGCGGAAATGGCCCAGGTGCTTACTGGCTGGGCTACCAACGCGGGCATCTTCGTCGGCGTCGTGGCCACCATCCTGCTGATTCGCATTCACCTGGTCAACTACAAAAACTCTGTCATCACCAACAAAATTCTGACGCGGCAGCTGGCCGACATTGAAAACGAAAGGGATGTAGCATGAAAATCATCGATGACCTGATTGTGCGCGAGGGCGGCTACAGCGACAACCCAGCCGACAAGGGCGGCAAGACCATGTACGGCATCACCGAAGCCGTAGCGCGTGCGTCTGGCTATGCTGGCGACATGCGCAACCTGCCGCGTGAATTCGCCGTTGCCGTCTACACGCGCCGCTACATCAACGAGCCGGGCTTCGCGCCGATCATCGCTATGCACGCCGGTGTGGTCGAAGAGCTGATCGATACGGCTGTGAACATGGGCTCCGCCGTGCCCGGGCCCTGGCTGCAGCGCCTGCTCAATGCCCTGAACCAGCGCGGCACCGCGTGGCCCGACCTGACTGTCGACGGCAAGGTCGGCCCGGCCACGCTGGCTGCGCTGGCGGCCCTGCTCAAGAAGCGCGGCGAGCTGGGCGCCACTGTGCTGCTGCGCGGTCTGAACGCCCTGCAGGCGGTGCGCTACCTGGAAATCACCGAGGCGCGCCAGGTGAACGAGGATTTCTTTTTCGGCTGGATGGCAAACCGTGTTGGTGCCCCATGAACTTCGCCAAGATCGATCCTATGCTGACAGCGCTTTGCGTGGTCTTCATCGTCATTGGCCTGTCGTTCTGGCGCGCGCAGAAGCGACCCGATTTCGCCTTCGACCTGTTCGACTTGATCATGGAAGGCGGGAAGGTCAGCAAGACGGCTGTGGCCTTCATGATGGTGCTTTGCGTGACTACCTGGGTAATCATTGACCAGCAGATCAAAGGCGCGCTGTCGTCGGAAATGTTCGGCCTGTATGGCGGCATGTGGGTTCTGCCGCTGGTTGCCCGTGTGATCTTCGACAAGCGGGAAATGCCAGTCGGGACGAGCATCACCGGTATGACGTCGACGACCGTCACCAAGGACCAGGCGTCATGACAGCCTATGCGAAGGCCGCCGCAGCGCTCGTGCTGCTTGTGCTGGGCTTCGCTTCCGGCTGGTGGCTGGGCGCCAGCCGCATAGAAGGTAAGTGGAATGCCAGCAAAGCCGCCATGGCCCAGGCCCAAAATGCCGCCATAATCCAGCGCGCCGCCGAGAACCTGGCGCAAACCCGGCAACAGGCCGCCCAGGCGGCGGCCGTGAAGAAAGTCTACAATGAAGAAATCAACGATGTTCGCGCCCGCCTTGCTGCTACTGAGCGCATGCGCAGGCCCGCCTTCTGTGCAAGTGCTGGACCTGCCGCCCCGGCCGGTACCGGTGGCGCCGCAGGAAGCGCTGCAGCCGATCCCACCAGCCGGCTACTTCCTGACGCAGTGGCGCGAAATATTCAAGCCTTGATCCTGCAGACCGAGGAGGTGGCCGCGACTGGGCGCGCATGCCAGGCGTTTGTACGAGCCAATGTCGGTCAGTAAGCATGTATAGTGGAGCTTTTCGTGACGCCAATTTTGCATTCCCATTTTGGGAATCGCAATCATACCTACCCAAAAAATCCCCACAAGACTCTGCAGCCCGCATTATTGCTGGGATTTGAATTCCGGCTCCGGGCACCAGCGCACAGAATTCAGAAACATCAAAAAAGCCATTAAACCCCATATAATCAACGGGTTAGTGGCTTTTTTTACGTCCCAGCATTTCCCTTAATCCAGATTAAACCCGACAAAAACCAGTAGCGATTACGCCAAATTTACGCCATGATTACGCCTCAACGAGAGGGATGCATGGCTTCATTCAGGAAACGGGTTGGCGGTTGGAAAGCCGGGGTCCTGAAAGCCGAAAGCCGGGGCAAGGTCTGACATTTGGAGACGACCTTGGTTTTTATAGAAATCGTGTCGTGCAATTTGCCCTACTTGGAAGCACGAACTGTCAAGCTTTTGTCCGATTGTCAGACCTGCCCCTCGCTCGCATGGTGCGCTGGCGGGATTGATCTGCCACGCGCCGGGCATGGCTAAGGGGCAAGCGGCACGCTATGCGCTGCTGCAGGAATCGAGCGGAGCACTGGCAACCGCCGCAGCGCTTCGCCTGGAGCGCATGGCGCACCCGCAAGAGACCAGCCCAGGCTGACCCTACCGCATGGCGCGGCCCGGAAGCGCTCACGCGGGCGCATCAGAAAATCGCCATGCCGGTGCTGGCCGCCTCGGCAGCAGCTTGCCAAGTTGCATTTCGGCATGGGGGCGCCTGTCGGCCGTGGATTTAATTGCTTATCGACGGCAAGCAGCCAGAAGCAAACGTTTACGTTGAGGTGACAATGTGTGACTTTTCTCGCTTGGCAATTCGTTATGCTCACGAACCGCTGCCGGCCGGGACGGCCGTGGTCACAACCTGTCAGCGCTCGATAAAAACGCTGTTAAATTAAGTAGAAATAACTTTTATAGCGAGCACCGACAATGAAAAATACACGTAGTCATGAAAATTTCCTACCCTCTTTCTTCAAGCCACATGGTCAAGTGAAAGTCTGGCCAGAGGGGAATGTCGTTTTTCTTGAGTTGACCGGGCCGTTCAATCGCGAATTCTTTTCTTCACTCCTGGCCCTCAATGACACGCTTTATTCGGAACTGAAGGATAACGGGCCTTTTGTGGAAATAGCATTGTTTCGAGAGAGCATGTTAATGCCGCAGGATGCACTAGTGGAATTTGGCTCTATTCTCCTAAAGCGAAGTGAATGTAACATCTCCCCTCTTGCTACCGCTTGGGTAATTGGTGAAGAAATTACAGAATCCATTATTATGCTTCCTTTGTTTAAAAAGAAATTTTCTGAGGCGGCCAGACCATTTGAAGTTTTCAACTCTTTGGATGACGCGAATGCCTGGGGGCGTGAGCTACTTCTGTCCACCAATAGTAGAAAGTATTGAATTCATTGGCCTGATTCGGCTGCGGATTCAATCGGTCACGCAATAGAATGGCCTCAGCCTCAAAAGATCGCAGCAGTTTTCGGCCATACTTTTCAAGATGTGCTCCCTCGCTGTCAGGCTTCGCTGCGGCCCAATTCTTTGCGTACATGAATATGGCGAATCCAACCAGCCCACCAATGCGTCGACCAGCTCTCCCCTACAATTTCACCTACGCGGCCAGTCCCGCGCTAAGTAATCGTCAGGAAATTATTGTGCAATTATGACGAACATAGCCGGATGCTAGGCAAGGCGCCCGCTGCGACGCAGAGCGCCGGTTATGGAAGTCAGAAATCACAATAATTTATTGGGGGTTACTTAGCGCCAAGACGATCTCGCCGTCCATGCAGACCTATCCCAAGAGTAAATGCCTGCTCCTTGCCCGCGCGCGCACCGGATCGGCGCCCACCGTGGGCGGACAAGTGAGCGTGTTTTCCCCGGCGGAGACCTGACGCTCGGCATCATCCTGCCGGTGTTGTTTGCACCACAGTCCATCGCAGCGCTCACTCATCGCCGACTTCCTACTGATATAATACTTACAATCAAGTAATACCACGAAATGTGCGCCTCAAGGCTCCCGCAACCGTCCGTGTACCGCAACAGCCCATGCGCTCCCTTTTCGACCACGAGATCATCAAACAGTTGCACAGCGGTGGCCGCTCGCGGGTGTATCGCGCCAGGGCTGTCGATGGCACTGCGCTGATCGTCAAGAAGCCCAATCAGCAGTTCCCTTCCTTTCAGCAACTGGCGCAATTCAAGCGCGAGTATGCGATCGCGCGCCGCTGCCGCCATCCTGGCGTCGTGCATCCGCTGGCGCTGCAGTTGCACGACGGGTGCTGGACGATGCTGCAGGAAGATAGCGGTGGCGAGGCGCTCGACCAGGTGTTGCGCACGCAGCTGGCGGCGCGCAGGACGCCGGCGCAGCCTGCGTTGGCGCTGGAGGATTTTTTCGACATCGCGCTGCAACTGTGCGCGGCGCTGGAAGCGGTCCATCGTCATGGCGTGATCCACAAGGACATCAATCCCTCCAATCTGGTGTGGAACGCCGACCGGCGTCTGCTGCAGCTGACCGATTTCGGCATCGCCTGTGAACTGCCCTACGAAAGCCATGGCATCGTCAATCTCCAGGCCCTGGAAGGCACGTTGCGTTACATGGCGCCGGAACAGACGGGGCGCATGAATCGGCGGGTCGACTGGCGCGCCGATTTCTATGCGCTCGGCGCCACCTTCTACGAACTGCTGGCCGGCCAGGCGCCGTTCGAGGCGGGCGACGCGATGGAACTCGTGCATTGCCACATTGCCCGCAGTCCCGACTGGTCGCATCCGGCACTCGCAAACTTGCCGGGCCAGCTGCTGCCGATCATCCAGCGCCTGCTGGAAAAAAATGCCGATCAGCGCTATCAGAGCTTGCAAGGCCTGCGCAGCGACCTCGAAGCATGCCGCGCGGACAAGCCGGCGCAGGCGCTCAAGCTGTCCGACCACAATGACCGCTTCCTGGTGCCGCAGACGCTGCATGGGCGCGAGGATGCCATCGCCGTGCTGCTGGCGGCGTTTGAACGCAGTGCCGCGGGGCGCTGCGAGATGCTGCTGCTGGCCGGCCATTCAGGCATCGGCAAATCGGCAGTCGTCAACGAAGTGCAGAAACCGATCGTCGCCCGGCGCGGCTGTTTCCTGTCCGGCAAGTTTGACCAGCTCCAGCGCGACGTCCCGTATGCCTCGCTGATCCAGGCCTTCCAGGGGCTGGTGCGCCAGTTGCTGGGCCAGCCCGAAGCAACGCTGCGGCAGTGGTCCGCAAAACTGCACGGCGCCCTGGGCGATGGCATCGGCGTGCTGGTCGAACTGATTCCCCAACTGGCGTTGATCGTCGGCCCCACCGACGCGGTGCCCGCGTCGGCGCCGGCTCAGGCCCAGCTGCGCCTGGACCGCCTGTTCCCCCGCTTCGTCGAAGTCTTCGCCTGCACCGGGCATCCGCTGGTGCTGTTCCTGGACGACCTGCAATGGGCCGATGCGGCCACCTTGCGGATGATCGAGCTGCTCATGCTCTCCTGCGACCAGTGCTGCCTGCTGTTCATCGGCGCGTACCGCGACAACGAAGTGAGCGCCGCGCACCCCCTCATCGCGCTGCGCGACAAGCTGCTCGCACGCGAGGTGCGCCTGTCCACGCTGTTTTTGCGCCCCCTGAGCGAAGCGCAAGTTGCGCAAATGGTCGCCGCTACCGTGCGCGTAGCGGCACCTGACTGCGCGCCACTGACCCGCATTTGCTACACCAAGACGGCCGGCAATCCATTTTTCCTCAACCAGTTCCTCGCTACGCTCAATGAAACGGGCCACCTGCGCTACCGGGCCGAAGGCGATTGCTGGGACTGGGACCTGCGCGCGATACAACAGGTCAAATATACCGACAACGTGGTCGAGGTGCTGCTGGAGAAAATCCACCGCCTGCCCACGGCAACGCAGCACCTGCTGCAACTGGCCGCCTCCAGCGGCAACCGCTTCACGCTCGACACGCTTGCGCTGGCAGTGGACCGCTCGCCCCGGCACACGCAGCAAGCCTTGTGGCCGGCGCTGCATGCAGGACTGGTCCAGCCGCTCGACGAACGCTATAAATACGTCAATGGCGACACCCGCGCCGGCCACAGCGGCGTCCATTACCGCTTCCTGCACGACCGGGTGCAGCAGGCAGCCTACCTGGTCGCCGATGCCGCTACCCGCGCTGCCAACCATCTTCGCATCGGCCGCCTGCTGCTGCATGCCACGCCGGGGCAGCAGGACGAGACACTGTTCGAGATCGTCGAACAGCTCAACGCCGGCCGTGCGCTGCTCGACGATGCGAACGAGCGCGTGCAGCTGGCCGCGCTCAATCTGCAGGCCGGCGTCAAGGCACGACGCTCGGCCGCGTTCCAGGCCACGCTGGAGCACATGCGCATTGGTCTGGGCCTGCTGCCGGCAGAGGCGTGGAGCGTCCACGCCGACCTCTGGCTCGACCTGCAGCTGGGCGCGGCCGAAGCGGCGTACCTGTGCGGGCAGTTCGATGCCGCCGAGGCGATCTATCCGCTGGTGCGCGCCCGCAGCCTGCACCCGCTGCTGCAGGTACGCTGCATTGCCATCCAGGCGCACCAGTATCAATTGCAGGGCCGCCTGCTCGACGCCATCGCCGTGCTGCGCGAAGGCCTGGCGCAGTTGAACATCGCCATTGCGCACGATGTCGCGCACATGAAGGCGCGTTTCGACGACATCCTCGCCGATATCGGGCGGCTGCCTGGCACGCAGGCGCCCGCCACCTTGCTGGCGGCCGGCGAGATGTGCGCGCCGGACGCGGTGGCCGCGATGCAGATGATGCAGGGCCTGTGGATGGCCAGCTATTACGCCGGCCAGCAGGATCTCAGCGCGCTGATGGTGGTGTCGATGACGCAGCTGTCCATGCAGCGGGGGAACAGCGATTTCAGCGCCGTCGCCTATGTCGGCTACGCGCTGATGCTGGCGCTGTACGACGGCGACGTGGCGCGCGGCTACGACTTCGGCGCGATGGCGATGGCGCTGGCCAGGCGGCGTGCCAATCTGCAGACGCGCACACTCACGGGCCTGATGTTCGGTGCGCTGATCAGCCACTGGACGCAGCCCCTGCGCAGCTCCGACGCCCTGTACGAAGAAGCCTTTGGCTGGGCGCTGGAAATCGCCGATTTCGTGCAGGTCGGCGTGGTGGCGGCCGTGCGCGCCACCGAACGGATGATCCTCGGCGACTATCTGCCGCACCTGATGCACGACATCGAGCACGACCTGGCGCTGATGCGCGCCAACGGCCAGCAGGCGATGGCCGATTGCTGCGTCGCCGCCGCGATCCAGCCGATCAAATGCCTGATGGGCTGCCTGCCCCGTCACGACAGCTACGATGATGCGACGTTCAGCGAGGCGCGCTTCCTCGCACAGTATGGCGATTCGCAGCTGTACCGCGCCTACTATTTGCAAGGCAAGATCCGCAACGCCTACCTGTTCGACGGCGCCGACGCCGAGCTGCTGGCCGGCCAGCTCGGCATCGTCACCCAGATCATGCGCGGCCAGGCCAAGGTTGCCGAGTCGAGCTTCTACGCCGCGCTGATATGGCTGCGCGCCTTGCGGCGCGACCCGGCGCGACCCGACGCGGGCGCTTTGCTGAGCGTGATCGATGCACTGCAGGCGAGCCTCACCGAGTGGGCCAGGCAAGGCTCGGACAATAGCGCTGCCAAACATCTGCTGGTGATGGCCGAGATGGCACGCTACCGGGACGACCTGCAGCTGGCCACGCGCCACTACCGGCAGGCGATCGACGCCGCCGGCCTGGCAGGCTACGTCAACGTGCAAGCGCTGGGCAATGAGCTGTGCGGCGAATGCTGGTCCGAGCAGGGCCACGCGCGCGTGGCCGGCGTCTTCATCCAGGACGCCATCGCGCACTACGGCCAATGGGGCGCAGAGGGCAAGGTGACGCAACTGCGGGCGCGCCACGCTGCGCTGCTGTCACGGATGGATGGCCGCGCCACGCTGTCGCAGGTGGGGCCCCACACGCACGGCAGTTCCGCGCTCGACCTGGTGTCGCTGCTGAAGGCGGCACAGATCCTGTCGAACGAAGTCGGCCTGCGCAATGTGCTGACGCGCCTCATTTCCATCGTCTGCGAAAACGCTGGCGGGCAAGTGGCGCGCCTGCTGCTGCTGTCCGAAGGCAGCTACCAGCTGGAGGCCAATCTCGATGGCGACGGCATCACCGTCCTGCAAGCGCGGCGACTCGATCTGAACGCCGCCAGCGACCCGCAGTTCCCGCTGTCGCTGCTGCGCTACGTGATCCGCACTGGCACGGAGGTCATCGAAGACAGCATCAACGGCGTGTCGCGCTTTGCCGCCGACCCGTACGTGCAGGTGCGGCGGCCGCGTGCCGTAATGTGCCTGCCGATCCGGCACGGCGGCCAGATCGACGGCATCCTGTACTTCGAGAACCGGCTTGCGGAAGCCTCGTTCACGCAGGAGCGCGTCGCCTTCCTGCGCATGCTCGGTGTACAGGCGATGATTTCGATTTCCAGCGCCAGGCTGCATGACAGCCTGGAGCGGCGCGTTGCCGAACGCACGGAACAGCTGGAAGACGCCAACCGCAAGCTGGCAACCCTGTCCATCACCGACGGCCTGACGGGCCTTGCGAACCGACGCCATTTCGACGACGTGCTGCGCGCCGAATGTGCGCGCGCCGCGCGCGTCAGCCAGCCGCTGGCCGTCGTCATGCTCGATGTCGACTACTTCAAGCGCTTCAACGACCGTCACGGCCACCAGGCCGGTGACGCCTGCCTAACCCGGGTCGCGCAGGCGCTGGCGGCCGGCATGCGGCGCGCAGGCGACCTGACGGCGCGCTACGGCGGCGAAGAGTTTTCGATCGTGCTGCCGAACACGGGCGCAGACGAGGCGCGCCAGATCGGCGAAGCACTGCGGCGCGCCATCGAAGAGCTGGCCATCCCCCATGCGAGTGCCGATGCAGCGCAGGTGACGATCAGCGTCGGCATCGCGGTCCAGTCGCCACCGGGCGCCGCCGATCCCGACGCCCTGCTGCGCCTGGCCGACGCCGCGCTGTACCACGCCAAGGATGCGGGGCGCAATTGCGTGGTGCTGAGGATGCTGCCGTCCGGCTGATCCGCATTCACGCTACAGGGCGGCGCCTCAATCGCTGCCGTGACTATTTTCGCGCGCCTGCTGCCTCGCTTTTTCGCTTGAGGCCAGGCCGTTGAAGAACAGATTGAGCAGCACGGCAACGATGGCGGCCAGCAGGATGCCGCTATGCAGCAACGGCGACAGGGCCTTCGGCATGTGCTGCGCGTACTGTTCCGCCACCAGCGGCAGCATGCCAAAGCCGATCGACAAGGCCACGATGAACAGGTTGTTGCGGTTGCTCTTGTAGTCGACGCCGGCCAGGATGCGGATGCCGGTGGCGGCCACCATGCCGAACATCACCAGCCCCGCCCCGCCCAGCACGAACGCCGGCACGGACTCGGCCGTTTGCGCGATCTTCGGAATCACGCCCATGACCAGCAGGATGATGCCGGCCGCTACGCAGACCCAGCGGCTGCGCACGCCCGTCACCCCGACCAGGCCCACGTTTTGCGAGAACGAGGTGTACGGGAAGGTATTGAAGATGCCACCGATCAAGGTGCCCAGGCCATCGACGCGCAAGCCGCGGCTGATGTCGGCCTGCGTGATGCGCTTGTCCGTCATTTCGCCCAGCGCCAGAAACATGCCCAGCGACTCGATCATGACGACGATCATCACCAGGCTCATGGTCACGATGGCGACCACGTCGAAGGTCGGCATGCCGAACTGGAACGGCGTGACGATGGCAAAAGCCTTGGCGCTGGCCACCTTGGCAAAATCGGCCTTGCCCAAGGCAAACGACAGGGCCGTGCCGGCAATGATGCCGATCAATACCGCGATATTCGACAGAAAGCCGCGGCCATACTTAGCCACCAGCAAGATGACGGCCAGCACGAAAAAGGCGATGCCCATGTTATCCAGCGCGCCGTAGCCGGGGTTGGCAATCAGCGGCACGGGGCCAAGCGGCGCTGGCAAGCCGGCCGCCGTAGCGGCAGCGGCCATCTTGAGGAAGGCAGGATCGGCAATTTGCGCCATGGCGGGCGGCCCGCCCATGGCCCAGTTCACGCCCACGCGCATCAGCGACACACCGATCACGGCGATGATGCTGCCGGTGACCACGGGTGGAAACAGGGCCAGCAGGCGGCTGATGAAGGGCGCGATCAGCATGGAAACCACGCCGGCGCCGATCACGGCGCCAAAGATGCCGGTAATGCCCAGGGCCGGGTTGTTCGCCATGGCCAGCATGGGACTGACGGCGGCAAAGGTCACGCCCATCATCACGGGCAGGCGAATGCCGAAGTACTTGCCGATGCCCAGGGACTGGATCAGGGTCACCAGGCCGCAGCAGAACAGGTCGGCACTGATCAGTGCCGCCACCTGCTCGGGCGGCAGCTTGAGGGCGCGCCCGACGATCAGCGGCACAGCGATGGCACCCGCATACATGACGAGCACATGCTGCAAGCCCAGGGTGAACAGCTTGCCGACTGGCAGGATTTCATCGACGGGCGATGGCGCGGCAGGCGTGCTGCCCGGAGCGATGCGGTGGATGGATTTCAAGCGGTGAGAGGCCATTTACGCTCCATTTCCTGGGTTGCCGCGGCCCGGATGGGCGCAGGTGAAAGGGAAAAGCAAGAGAGAAACGGGACGACTGGAACACGACGGTGACCGACGATGCATGCGAAGCTCCTTGGATGGGATGACCAAGGTATGCCATGCACGCTTCGTGCCAGGTGAAATTGTATACAGTTTGTGGCGACAAACCAGCATGAGGCGCATGCTGCCCTCGCCCTTCGCACCGATTTCAGGCGCGCCGCCATGAGCATGCACTAAAAGGGGACGCCAGCGCCGTCAGCGCCGCGTTCGCACCTCCTTGACGGCAGCGGCCGCATCGGCCGCCAGTTCACCGATATCCTTGTCGCGGCGCCGGTCGAACCAGCGCACGCTGGCACTCACCAGCCACCACGCCGGCAAACCGACGAGCGCCATCAGCGGTGCGGCAATGAACAGGAAGCCCGTGGCCGGATCACAGCCATACAGCGCCGCCACCGTTTGCGCGCTGTCAAACAAGCCGGGCCACCACGCCAGCACCGCCGACACCAGGACGGGGCCGGCAAACGTGGCAATGATGATGCTGGAGCAAATACGGATGAGCGCCTCCTTGCAGTTGCGTGGCCACATGACCATGAAGCTGAGCAAGGTGGCAAAGAAGGCGGCCAGCAAGGGGACGCCCAGCAGCTTGATCCAGGCAGCCCCTGCGGCGGTGATATCGATATGCATGATGTGCTTTCCGTTGCGGCAAAAAAAGCTGCGCTTGGCAGCTTGCTTGCTGTCATTCATTTGAGAAGGCGGCTTGCTGCCCTACCCTTGCGCCGGTCCGAACAAGGCCGCCACCAGCGGATCGCGGCGCGCCGCACCGCGTGGCCAGCACGGCGTGCGACGCACCTGCGGCGGCAGTTCGGCCCAGCCGTCGACCTCCTCGTCCGGCTCGCCCAGCGCGTACAGGGCGGGCCGCTGGCGCCCCGGTTCCGTGCAATGGCGCTGCGCCAGGTGAATCTGTCCCATGCCGCACATGTGGCGCAAATAGCGGCTCATGGTGCCCGCATCGAGTCCCAGCAAGGCGGACAATTGTGCCGCGCTGGCCTGGCCCTGCTCGCGTATGTATTGCGCGATGCGGGCGATATGCAGCTGCGACTTCTTGCTGCGTCCCTGTAACTGGCGCCCCTGCCGTGGCACCGTCCTGCTTTCCACCAACTGACTGCTGTTCAACATCTGCCTGACCTCCCGTGGTGTCGCCCATCGGCAAACGCTGTAGTGCGTTTGCGACAGGCAACGAGTGGACTTTATCAATCGCTAATGTTAAAGTCAAGCATTTGGTAATTTATCAAACGGTAAATTTCGGGTTTAATGTGGAGATGAATATGTATCAATACAGACGCGACCGCCTGCTGGCCCTGATCCGCGAGCACTACGACAACACGCGCAAGAAAATTTCCGACGTCAGCGGCTGGAGCGAGGCGCGCATCTCGCAAATCCTCTCGCCCAGCTACCGCGAGGGACGCGCCTTCAGCGAAAAAATCGCGCGCAAGCTGGAAGCGGACCTGCAGTTGGACAGCATGTACTTCGACCAGGGTGCGGCACCCGATCAAGCAGAGCTGGCGGCACGCGCGCTGGGAGAGGTACAGCCGGTGGTGGTGGTCGATGGCGAAGATGCGCGCTTCTACCCGATCCGCAAGGTGAAACTGCGCCTGTCGGCCGGCATCACGGGCTTTGCCATCGAACCGGAAACGCACGACGGCAGCAGCATCAGCGTGCCGCGCAGCTGGGTCGATCGCAATGGCTACCACCCTGAAAAACTGGTGGCCATCAAGGTCAAGGGCGAGAGCATGGAGCCGGCCCTGTACGAGGACGACGTGGTGATCATCAATACGGCCGACAAGCGGCCGGCCGATGGCATCGTGTTTGCCATCAATTACGAAGGCGAACCGGTGGTCAAGCGCATGGCGCGCGATATCGGAGAATGGTGGCTGACCTCGGACAACCCGGACCAGCGCAAATACCACCGCAAGCTATGCCGCGGTAATGAATGCCTGATCGTGGGCAGGGTCGTGCGCAAGGAAAGCGACCGGATTTGAGAATGCGGTTTATCAATCGATAAACTGCATTCTCGTCATGGCGTTTACACCAACGCTGCCTGGATCTGCTGCAGCGATGCCGGATCGTCCATCGACGTCAGGTCGCCCGGGCTGCGCCCTTCGCAGATGGCCTGGATCGAGCGGCGCAGCAGCTTGCCCGAACGCGTCTTCGGCAGCTGTGCCACGAACAGCACGCGCGCGGGCCGCGCCACGGCGCCCAGTTGGCGGTCCACCACAGCCATCACTTCGCGTTCCAGTGCCGCTTTCGCTTCAACGCTGTCGAAACCCTGCGGGTTTTTCAGGATCACAAAAGCCATCGCCACCTGGCCTTTGAGCTTGTCTTCCACGCCCACCACGGCCACTTCCGACACGTTCGGATGGCTGGTGATGCTTTCCTCGATTTCGCGCGTGCCCAAGCGGTGGCCGGCCACGTTGATCACGTCATCGGTGCGTCCCAGGATGAAGTAATAGCCGTCCGCATCGCGCACGCCCCAGTCGAAGGTGGAATACACTTGCCGGCCGCTGAAGGTGGACCAGTAGGTCTCGACGAAACGCTCGTCGTCGCCGTACACCGTCTGCATGCAGCCGGGCGGCAGCGGGCCTTCCAGCACCAGCACGCCCTTCTCGTTGGCGCCGCACTCCTCGCCCGTCGCTTCGTTGAGCAGCTTGACCTGGTAGCCGTACATGGCCATGCCCGGGCTGCCCAGGCGCGTCGGCGTATCGGCCACGCCTTTTGCCACCGAGAGGATCGGCCAGCCCGTCTCCGTCTGCCAGTAGTTGTCGATGATGTCTACTTTGAGTTCATCGGCGATCCATTGCGAGGTGGTTTCATCGAGCGGCTCGCCCGCCAGGTACAGCGCCTTCAGGGAAGACAGGTCGTACTTGCGCATCAGTTCCACCGGATGCTTGCGCAGCACGCGGATGGCCGTCGGCGCCGAAAACATGCGCGTGACCTTGTATTTTTCGACGATGCTCCACCAGATACCCGCATCGGGACAGATCGGCAAACCCTCGTACAGGATGGTGGCCATGCCGGCGATCAGCGGGCCATACACGATGTAGGAATGGCCCACTACCCAGCCGATATCCGAGGTGGCAAAGAAGGTTTCGCCGGGCTTGCCGCAGAAGTTGTACTGCATCGACGACGCCAGCGCCACCGCATAGCCGCCCACGTCGCGCTGCACGCCCTTCGGTTTACCCGTCGTACCCGAGGTGTACAGCACGTACGACGGCTCGTTCGATTCGAGCCAGGTGACGGGCACCTGCGCGTCCAGGTGCTGCTCGCGCAGGGTCGCGTAATCGACGTCGCGGCCCGGCGTCAGTTGCATCGGCACCAGGTGGCGGTCGACCAGCAGCACCTGCTGCGGCTTGTGCGCAGCGATGCGGATGGCTTCGTCGAGCAGCGGCTTGTAGGCGATCGCCTTGCCATTACGCGAACCGGCATCGGCGGAGAACACCAGTTTTGGCTGCGCATCGTCGATGCGGCTGGCCAGGCTGTTGGCGGCAAAACCGCCGAACACCACGGAATGCACGGCGCCGATGCGCGCGCACGCCAGCATGGCGAAGGCCGCCTCGGCGATCATCGGCATGTAGATCAGGACGCGGTCGCCCTTGACCACGCCCAGCGACAGCAAAATAGCGGCGCAGCGTTCCACTTCGCGCTGCAGCTCGCGAAAGCTGTAAGTGCGCTCGGTATTCGTTTCGGTGGAGATGGCGATCAGCGCGGCGGCATCGCCCTGGCTGTCCACCCAGCGGTCGACGGCGTTGTGGCACAAATTGGTGGTGCCGCCGACGAACCATTTGGCGAACGGCGGGCGGGAATAATCAAGCACTTGCGAAAACGGGGTATGCCAATCGATCTTTTCCGCTTCCTCGCGCCAAAAAGCGTCAGGCGTGTCGATCGAGCGTTGATAAAATGCTGCGAAATTCATGTCTCCTCCGGTAGGCGTGCAATCTGTGTCGGACCTGGGCCAACTGGCCTGGCCGCCGCATTATGTGTACGATCTGTGTAGCATCTGCCTGCGTATTTCTGCCTAAAACGCGTCGCCTGGAATGCGCACGACACCTTCCATCAGCACGCGTGCGCTGCGGCTCATGATGGCTTTGGTGACGCTCCATGCGCCATCGACCAGCGCCGCTTCCGCGCCCACCATCAGGGTGCCGGACGGGTGGCCGAAACGCACGCTGGTTTTTTCGCCGCCGCCCGCCGCCAGGTTCACCAGGGTGCCGGGAATGGCTGCCGCCGTGCCGATGGCGACTGCGGCCGTACCCATCATGGCGTGGTGCAGCTTGCCCATCGACATGGCGCGCACCAGCAGGTCGATATCGCCCGCTGCCACCTGTTTTCCGCTGGACGAGACATAGCTGGCCGGCTTGGCGACAAAAGCCACTTTCGGCGTGTGCTGGCGCTTCGCCGACTCATCCAGGTGGGAAATCAAACCCATGCGCAGGGCGCCATGCGCGCGGATGGTCTCGAAACGGGCCAGTGCGGCCGGATCGCCATTGATGGCGTCCTGCAGTTCCGTGCCCGTGTAGCCGATGGCCTGCGCATCGACAAAAATCGTCGGGATGCCGGCGTTGATCATCGTGACTTTCAAGGTGCCGATGCCGGGCACGTCGAGGTCATCGACGAGGTTGCCGGTCGGGAACATAGCGCCACCGCCGCCCTCTTCGTCGGCGGCCGGATCGAGGAATTCCAGCTTCACTTCGGCGGCCGGGAAGGTCACGCCATCGAGCTCGAAGTCGCCCGTTTCCTGCACTTCGCCATGCGTCACGGGGACGTGGGCGATGATGGTCTTGCCGATATTGGCTTGCCAGATGCGCACCGTGGCGACACCATTTGCGGGCACGCGCGCGGCGTCCACCAGGCCGCTGGCAATGGCGAACGAGCCGACTGCCGCCGACAGGTTGCCGCAATTGCCGCTCCAGTCGACGAACGGCCTGTCGATGGAGACCTGGCCGAACAGATAATCGACGTCGTGCTCAGGCTTGCTACTTTTCGCCAGGATCACCGTCTTGCTGGTGCTCGAGGTGGCGCCGCCCATGCCGTCGATCTGCTTGCCGTACGGGTCGGGACTGCCGATCACGCGCAGCAGCAGCGCATCGCGCGCCGCACCGGGCACTTGCGCGCTGGCGGGCAAATCCTGCAGGCGGAAGAACACGCCCTTGCTGGTGCCGCCACGCATGTAGGTGGCGGGGATTTTGATTTGGGGGGTGTGGGTCATTGAAATTCCTGCATTGATTGGCTGATTAAACCCAACGGCGAAATGCCGGGGTCGGACCCTGAGGGTCCGACCCCAGACCTTGCCTTTGGGGTGAATTGCGCGATCACATCGCCATTACGCTGCCTTCGACGACTCGAGGAAATCCTGCGCAAAGCGTTGCAGAACGCCGCCTGCCTCATAGATCGACACCTCTTCCGCCGTGTCGAGGCGGCAGGTGACGGGCACTTCGAGCGTTTCGCCGTTCTTGCGGTGAACGAGCAGGGTCAACGTGGAGCGCGGCGTGCGCTCGCCCACGACGTCGTAGGTTTCGCTGCCATCGAGGCCCAGGGTCTTGCGGTTCACGCCAGGCAGGAACTCCAGCGGCAAGACGCCCATGCCCACCAGGTTGGTGCGGTGGATGCGTTCAAAACCTTCGGCCACGATGGCTTCCACGCCAGCCAGGCGCACGCCCTTGGCGGCCCAGTCGCGCGAGGAACCCTGGCCGTAGTCGGCGCCGGCGATGATGATCAATGGCTGCTTGCGCTCCATGTACACCTCGATGGCTTCCCACATGCGCGAAATCGTGCCTTCCGGCTCGATGCGCGTGAGCGAACCGGCTTTGACCTTGCCATCCTCGATGACCATCTCGTTCTTCAGGGTCGGGTTGGCAAACGTGGCGCGCTGCGCCGTCAGATGGTCGCCCCGGTGCGTGGCGTAGGAATTGAAGTCTTCCTCGGGCAAACCCATCTTCGCCAGATATTCGCCAGCCGCGCTATCGAGCATGATGGCGTTCGATGGCGACAAGTGATCGGTCGTGATGTTGTCGCCCAGGACGGCCAGCGGACGCATGCCTTTCAATGGACGTGCGCCAGCCAGCGCGCCTTCCCAGTATGGCGGACGGCGGATGTACGTCGTCTGCGGACGCCAGTCGTACAGGGGGCTGACCTTGATGCCGTCGTCCGCCTGCGCGGCAAACATCGGGATGTACACCTTGCGGAACTGCTCCGGCTTGACGCTGGAAGCGACGATGGCATCGATTTCCTCGTCCGACGGCCAGATATCCTTCAGCAGGATAGCCTTGCCGTCCGGGGCGATGCCCAGCACGTCCTTTTCGATATCGAAGCGGATAGTGCCGGCGATCGCATACGCCACCACCAGCGGCGGCGAGGCGAGGAAAGCCTGTTTCGCGTACGGGTGGATGCGGCCGTCGAAGTTGCGGTTGCCCGACAAAACGGCCGTGGCGTACAGGTCGCGCGACACCACTTCATCCTGGATGACGGGATCGAGCGCGCCCGACATGCCGTTGCACGAGGTGCAGGCGAACGCCACGACGCCGAAGCCCAATGTTTCGAGCTCGGTCATCAGGCCCGCTTCCTGCAGGTACAGCTCCACCGTCTTCGAACCGGGCGCCAGCGACGATTTGACCCAAGGTTTGCGGGTCAGGCCGAGGCGGTTCGCATTGCGCGCGATCAGGCCGGCGGCGATCATGTTGCGCGGGTTGTTCGTGTTGGTGCAGCTGGTGATCGCCGCGATGATGACGGCGCCGTCCGGCATCTTGCCCGGCTCGTTTTCCACCACGCCGGAAATGCCGCGTGCGGCCAGTTCCGAGGTCGGCACGCGGTTGTGCGGATTCGACGGCCCGGCGATATTGCGCACCACGGACGACAGGTCAAACGTCAATACGCGCTCGTACTCGGCGTCGACCAGGCTGTCGGCCCACAGGCCCGTCTCTTTGGCGTACAACTCCACCAGCTTCACCAGTTCGTCGTCGCGGCCCGTCAGTTTCAGATACTTGATGGTTTGCGCATCGATGTAGAACATGGCGGCCGTGGCGCCGAATTCCGGCGCCATGTTGGAAATCGTGGCGCGGTCGCCCAGGGTCAGGTGCGAAGCGCCTTCGCCAAAGAATTCCAGGTAGGACGAGACGACCTTCTGCTTGCGCAAAAATTCCGTCAGCGCCAGCACGGTATCGGTGGCCGTGATGCCCGGCTGCGGTTTGCCCGTCAGCTTGACGCCGATGATGTCGGGCAAACGCATCCACGAAGCGCGGCCCAGCATCACGCTTTCCGCTTCCAGGCCGCCGACGCCGATGGCGATCACGCCCAGCGCGTCGACCATGGGCGTGTGCGAATCCGTGCCGACCAGGGTATCGGGATAGGCCACGCCATTTTGCACCTGGATCACGGGCGACATGCGCTCCAGATTGATCTGGTGCAGGATGCCGTTGCCTGGCGGGATCACGTCGACATTTTTAAATGCCTTCTTGGTCCAGTCGATGAAGTCGAAACGGTCTTCATTGCGGCGGTCTTCGATGGCGCGGTTCTTGGCGAAGGCATCGGGGTCGAAGCCGCCGCATTCGACGGCCAGCGAGTGGTCGACCACCAGCTGCGTCGGCACGACGGGGTTGACCAGGGCCGGGTCGCCGCCCTGGGCCGCGATGGCGTCGCGCAGGCCTGCCAGGTCGACCAGGGCTGTCTGGCCCAGGATGTCATGGCAGACGACGCGCGCCGGAAACCACGGGAAATCGAGGTCGCGGCGGCGTTCGATGAACTGGCTCAGCGAGGCGTTCAGGGTGGCAGGGTCGCAGCGGCGCACGAGGTTTTCGGCCAGTACGCGCGAGGTATACGGCAAGGTGGCGTAGGCGCCTGGCTGGATCGCATCGACGGCGGCGCGCGTGTCGAAGTAGTCTAGCTGGGTGCCCGGCAAGGGCTTGCGGTGCAGGGTATTCATATTGGCACTCATTATTTGCGGTCCTTGATCGGCACGAATTCCAGGTCTTCCGGGCCCACGTAGTTGGCGCTCGGGCGGATGATCTTGTTGTCGATGCGCTGTTCGATGATGTGGGCGGCCCAGCCCGAGGTGCGCGAAATGACGAACAGCGGCGTAAACATCGCCGTCGGCACGCCCATCATGTGGTACGACACGGCCGAGAACCAGTCCAGGTTCGGGAACATGTTCTTGATTTCCCACATGACCGATTCCAGGCGCTCGGCGATATCGAACATTTTCGTGGAACCGGCTTCCTGCGACAGCGAACGGGCCACTTCCTTGATGACCACATTGCGCGGGTCGGAAATCGTGTAGACGGGGTGGCCGAAGCCGATCACCACTTCCTTGTTGGCGACGCGCTCGCGGATGTCCGCTTCCGCTTCGTCGGGGTTGTCGTAGCGTTTTTGAATGTCCAGCGCCACTTCGTTCGCGCCGCCGTGTTTCGGGCCGCGCAGCGCGCCGATGGCGCCCGTGATGGCCGAATGGATGTCGGACCCCGTACCGGCGATGACGCGGCTGGTGAAGGTCGAGGCATTGAATTCGTGTTCCGCGTACAGGATCAATGACGTGTGCATGGCTTTTTCCCACGACGCCGACGGTTTTTCGCCGTGCAGCAGGTGCAGGAAGTGGCCGCCGATCGAGTCGTCGTCCGTTTCCACTTCGATGCGCTTGCCGTTATGGCTGTAGTGGTACCAGTACAGCAGCATGGAGCCGAACGACGCCATCAGGCGGTCGGCGATGTCGCGCGCGCCAGGCGCGTTATGGTCGTCTTTTTCCGGCAGGGTGCAGCCCAGCACGGACACGCCCGTGCGCATCACGTCCATCGGGTGGGCGGCGGCGGGCAGCGCTTCCAGGGCCGACTTGACCGCCGACGGCAAGCCGCGCAGCGATTTCAGCTTGGCTTTGTAGCCTTTCAATTCGGCGGCGGTCGGCAACTTGCCGTGCACCAGCAGGTAGGCGATTTCCTCGAACTCGCAGCTGTCGGCCACGTCCAGGATGTCATAGCCGCGGTAGTGCAAATCGTTGCCGGTCTTGCCGACCGAGCACAGCGCCGTGTTGCCGGCAGTAACGCCGGACAGGGCGACGGATTTTTTAGGCTTGAAAGTAGCGACTTGCGGTGCGGTCATAGTGTTCTCCAGAAGATGATTGTCAGTCCAGTGCGGCGGGCCTGGGCCTCCCAAGGCCCGCTCTTGTATAGGTGCTTACTTCTTTTGCGCGGCGAACAGCGCATCGAGCTTTTGCTCGAAGTCGTGGTAGTTGATCGATTCATACAGCTCCATGCGCGTCTGCATGGTGTCGACGACATTCTTTTGCGTGCCGTCGCGGCGCAGGGCGCGGTAGACGTTGTCGGCCGCCTTGTTCATGGCGCGGAAGGCCGACAGCGGGTACAGGGCCAGGCCCACGTGGGCGCTGCGCAATTCGTCCAGCGTGAACAGCGGCGTGGAACCGAATTCCGTGATGTTGGCCAGGATAGGCACATTGACGGCCTTGGCGAACGTGGCATACATCTCCAGGTCCGTGATGGCTTCCGGGAAGATCATGTCGGCACCCGCTTCGACGCAGGCGACGGCGCGTTCCAGTGCCGCTTCCAGGCCATCGACGGCCAGCGCATCGGTGCGCGCCATGATGACGAAGTTCGGGTCCGTGCGCGCATCGACGGCCGCCTTGATGCGGTCGACCATTTCTTCCTTGCTGACGATTTCCTTGCCCGGACGGTGGCCGCAGCGTTTGGCGCCCACCTGGTCTTCGATATGCAGGCCGGCCGCGCCGAACTTGATCATCGATTTCACGGTGCGCGCCACGTTGAAGGCCGACGAACCGAAGCCCGTGTCGGCATCGACCAGCAGCGGCAGGTCGCACACGTCGGTGATGCGGCGGATATCGGTCAGCACGTCGTCCAGGCTGGAAATGCCCAGGTCGGGCAAGCCCAGCGAGCCGGCCGCGACACCGCCGCCGGACAAATAAATGGCTTTATAACCGGCGCGCTTGGCCAGCAAGGCGTGGTTGGCATTGATGGCGCCGACGACTTGCAACGGGGATTCTTCCTGGACGGCCTTGCGGAATGCGGCACCTGCGGAGTATTGAGTCATGTGTTCACCTTATGGGTTTCGGATGGTCCCGAATGTTTCACGGAGTGGCTATGAGCATCAGTATTGCAAATGCCGTGCCAGGGCCGCGCATCCACCCGGAAAGGACGCCAGTACGCAGTGCCATACGGGGGAAACGGCCATGTATCGGCGTGGCGTGCAGTGTCACGCAAGGGAGCAAGCATGTCACGATGCATGTCAACGATGTTTCAAATGTGTTTCAATCATTCCATTTGAAACATTGAAACATGAAACAAGCTGGACTGCCACCGGGCGGAACTCCGGACGGGACGGCGGGCGCGCACATAAAAAAACAGCCGGCGGGCGCCGGCTGCAGGTTTGCTGGAAATTCAGGAGCTAAGCCAGCCGCACCAGCGGGTTGGCGATGATGTTGTCGATCTGGCGCACGGCTTCTTCGCAGGCGGCGGCAATGGCGCCATCCTCGTCGTCGCGCACGAACTGCATGGTCGAGCCTTCGAATACTTCCAGGCCTTCCGCAGTGGCGCGTTCGATGTCGCAACTGGCAGACCATTTGCCATCGGTGGTGGGCACGGCCAGGGGAACGATTTCCCAGCCTTTATAGTGAATTTTAGAACTGTTTTCCATGGGGTGCCTCCTTGTGACTGACTCAATAGTGGAAATCGTAGCATGAAGCGGGACCGCTAGCGACGTGTTTCAGGCGCCGGCGCACGGTCAGGCTGACTTTCCGGCTAAACGATTTACGCTGGCTCAAGGACGCAGCAGATTATCCACTTCCGTCCTGGCCACTTCTATCCCGGCCGTGCAAGCCGTCTCAGGCGCCGCATAGCCGCCCAGGGTGCGGCTGCGCGTAATCGCTTGCGCCGCGCTCTCGCCCTCGCGCTGCAGGCGGTAGGTAAAATCCCATAAATCGTCGTTGTCCTTTTGCGGGGTCACCGAAATCGTAAAACCGCGGTACTGTTCGCTGCGTGCAGTAATATCGTTCATGAATTTCTCCTTGTAGGATGAGGTTACCACGCTGCAAGCGCCAGGGTGCGCACGACTGCCGCGCACTCCTTATCTGTTTTTCGCATGCCAAAGGTCAATTCTCAGCATTTTTTTAGCGCACTCTGGCGATATAATGCCCTTCCCTGTCCGTACTTTGCCGCCGCGATGACCCCACAAATCCAAGCTTTCTTCGATCCCGCCACCGCCACCGTCACGTATGTTGTGTACGAGGCCGATGGCCAGGACTGCGCCATCATCGATTCCGTGCTCGACTACGACCCGAAGGCGGGCCGCACCTCGACCACCTCGGCCGACAAGGTGATCGCCTTCGTGCGCGAACACGGCTTGCAGTGCCGCTGGCTGCTGGAAACCCACGCGCATGCCGATCACCTGTCCGCCGCGCCCTACCTGCAGCAGCAGCTGGGCGGCGACGTGGCCATCGGCGCCGCCATCCAGACAGTGCAGCAGGCGTTCGCCGCCGTCTACCACCAGGACGGCGCCAGGGCCGACGGCTCGCAGTTCGACCAGCTGTTCGCGCCCGACCAGGTGTTTCATATTGGCAAATTGGAAGTGCGCGCGCTGCACGTGCCCGGCCATACGCCGGCCGACCTGGCTTACCAGATCGGCGACGCCGTCTTCGTCGGCGACACCCTGTTCATGCCGGACGTGGGTTCGGCCCGCTGCGATTTCCCCGGCGGCTCCGCGTCCCTGCTGTACCGCTCCGTGCAGCGCCTGCTGGCGCTGCCGCCGCAAACGCGGCTGTTCATGTGCCACGACTATCCACCGAACGGCCGCGCGCCGCGCTGGGAAGTGACGGTGGCGGAACAGCGCGCCAGCAACATCCACTTGCGCGACGGCATCACGGAAGAACAGTTCGTGGCCATGCGCACGGGCCGGGACGCCACCCTGGACATGCCGACCTTGATCCTGCCCGCCATCCAGGTCAACATCAACGCGGGCAAGCTGCCCGAGCCGGAAGACAACGGCGTGCGCTACCTCAAAATACCGCTGAACGCGATCTGATTGCCTCGGGCACTCCCCGCCCCTCGCACCTCCTTTATTGACACCACGCAAGTTCCACCTCAGGCAATCCGCATACAGTGCAGATTGCCTGAGTTCACTTTGGCGCCGCCTTTTCCTGCTTGACGCTGACGGAGCGCCCGCATGTCGCCCGACCCTACGCTCGACAATAATTGCATCCTGCTCGCCGAAGCCGAAGGCACGACCTTGTTCAGCCATGCGCTGCCCATGCTCGCCGCGTTCTCCCTATTTGCGCTATTGACGGCCTGCGCCGTGCAACCTGCGCAGAAAGAAGACGATCTCCCAAGAAACACTGCCCATGCTCCCTTCCGGGCACAAGTGGTGGGCCTGCAGTGGCTCAATCCGCTGCAACGGCTCGACTATCCGACCGAGTGGCAGCTGCTATGGACGTTGGGATTGGCCAAGCCCAACGAAAATGACGATATGGTCAGGACGGATCCCAGGGGTTTCAGCACCCTGCAGGCCGTCGCCCCCATTGCCCACGATCTCGATGGCACGGAAACGTTCAAGGGCTATCACTATAAATATGTGCGAAAATTAACCAGCCTATTTCATGACATTTACTACTCCAGCCCCACCTACTTTTATCGGGTATATCCCAAGGATCAAAAACAGAACTGGCGCGAACTGGCAGGCATCCGCGTCGAATATGCCCTGCCTGCTGGCAAGTTGGACCCAGAAGAGGCAAGAAACACTACGCGCGAACGCATCACCGACACCTTCAGCATCGGCAACCCCCATTTCCCCACCCTCTGGACCCGCGCCACGCCACCCGACGTGCGCATCACCCTGGGCGGCAACAATGCGGGCTTCGTCTCCCTGCAAGCGGCGCTGGCCTATCTGGAAGCGCATCCGAAGGAAACCGTGTGGGTCATGAACTGGGATGCGCCGAGCCGGCCGAAAAGCATGCAGATCAATGAAAACCTGGTGCTGCTGGTGCTGGCCGGCCCTGATTACAAGACGGAGCGCGCGGCGCTGGCGTGGATAGGCTACCCGGCCACGAAAAATGTGGCGGACTTTGAACTGGCCAAGGACCAGCCGCCGCGCGCCGTGCAGGCGTGGCAGGCCGTATTTGCCGAAGCGGCGCGCCATGGCGGCAAGACGGAAGAAGACATCGGCTACGTCATCCACGACGCCAACAGGACCTTGCCCACCTCCTCCGACCGGCTGGGACAGCTGGCGCAGGCGCTGACCATGGAAGTGCCGGGCTTCGACTTCCTGCCGCAGACCTTCAATACACCGGCCCTGCTGGGCGAAATGGGTGCCGGCACGGCGCTGACCAACGTGGCCCTGGGCATCGCCCATGCGAACCACGCCGGCAAACCCGTACTGGTGGCCGGCACCAGCGATCCTGCCAGCGTCACGGGGGTGCTGGTGTCGCCGCCGGCCACAGTGCGGCCCATCAATCACGACAAACCGTGGTTCCGCGCCCGCGGCGAAAACCATGCGTATTTGCCGTGGTGGGGCATCCGTCACGATGCGGCGGATGCTATGCAGGGTTATTCAGATTGAAGTCCGAAGGCACCGCTCCTCACATGGCGTCAAACGCAATAACACAATGCAGATGATGCGTCTTCCGCCATGCCAGATCCCTCAGTACCATGTGGTGACCCTATTCGAGGATCCACCACGCCATGCAAGCACCGTCAAAACCCGCTCCACCCGAGCAGCAAGCCACCGAAGCCGGTAGCGTCACCACACCCGTGCGCGGCGCGCTTGCCAGCCTGTCCCTGGCGATGCTGCTGCCCGCGCTGGGTACCAGCATCGCCAACGTGGGCTTGCCCGACATGGCCAGGGCCCTGCACGCACCGTTCCAGGATGTGCAATGGATCGTGCTGGCGTATCTGCTGGCCATCACCGCGCTGATCGTCAGCGTGGGGCGGCTCGGCGACCTGCTCGGCCGGCGCCGCCTGCTGCTGGCCGGTATCGCGCTGTTTGCCCTTGCCTCCATCCTGTGCGCGCTGGCGCCCACCTTGTGGCTGCTGGTTGCCGCCCGCGCCGTGCAGGGCCTGGGCGCTTCCGTCATGATGGCGCTGACCATGGCCTTTGTCGGCAGCACCGTGCCCAAGGCCAGGACGGGCAGCGCCATGGGCCTGCTCGGCACCATGTCGGCGGTCGGCACCACGCTCGGCCCCGCGCTGGGCGGCCTGCTGATCGCGCACTTCGGCTGGCAAGCCATTTTCCTCGTCAACGTGCCGCTGGCCGGCGTGGCGCTGCTGCTGGCCTGGCGCTATCTGCCGGCCGACCAGCGCGGCGCGCACGCCAAGCGTCCCGTGTTCGACCACTGCGGCACCGTGCTGCTGGCCCTGACCCTGGGCGCCTATGCGCTGGCCATGACCCTGGGCCGCGGCCATTTCGGCACGCGCAACGTGGCGCTGCTGCTGGCCGCCTGCGTGTGCTCCATCGTGTTCGTCCGGGTCGAACTGAAGGCGCCGGCGCCGCTGATACGCCTGGCCATGCTGCGCGCGCCCGTGCTCAGCGCCGGCCTGGCGACCAGCATGCTGGTCTCGACGGTGATGATGTCCACCCTGGTGGTCGGCCCCTTCTACCTGGCGCGCGGCCTGGGCCTGGGCACGGCCGTCACCGGCATGGTGCTGGCGGCCGGGCCGCTGGTGGCCGCGTTCTGCGGCGTGCCGTCCGGCTGGCTGGTGGACCGCTACGGCGCGCAGCGCATGGGCGGCGCGGGCCTGTGCGGTGCGGCCGGCGCCTGCCTGGCGCTGGCCCTGCTGCCCGCCAGCCTGGGCATCCCCGGCTACGTCGCACCGATCACGCTGCTGACGGCCAGCTACGCGCTGTTCCAGGCGGCCAACAATACGGCCGTGATGGGCGATATCGTTGCCGACCAGCGCGGCGTCATCTCGGGCATGCTCAATCTGTCGCGCAATCTGGGCCTCGTCACGGGCGCCTCCGTGATGGGTGCCGTCTTCGTTGTCAGCGCCGGCGATATCACCGGCGCCCAGCCAGCCGCCATGATCGGCGGCATGCACGCCACCTTTGCCGTCGCCAGCGCGCTGATACTCGCCGCGCTGGCCATTTTCGCGCTCGGCCGCGCCCTGGCCAAGCCCCCTACGCCTTCCGGAGACCCCGCATGATGCGCCACCGTCCGATCCCGTCCCTGCCCGTCCCGCTGTTACTGCTGCTGGCCCTGGCCTGCAGCGCCCCTTTATCTGGCTGCGGCCGTTCCCAGGCCGCGCCTGGCGGCCCGCCGCCCAAGCCCACCGTGTCCGTGGCGCTGCCCGAATCGTCGATGGTGCAAGCGAGCCTCGACTACACGGGCCGCATCGAACCGTCGCAGCGCGTGGAAGTGCGCTCACGCGTGTCGGGCTATTTGCAGCAGATCGCCTTTCGCGATGGCCAGCAGGTCAAGGCCGGCGATGCGCTGTTCGTCATCGACCCGCGCCCCTTCGCGGCGGCGTGCGACCGCGCCCGGGCCAGCCTGGCCCAGGCCCATGCGCGCAGCAAGCTGGCCACGGCCCAGTTCGAGCGCAGCAGCCGGCTGCAGCAAACGGGCGCGGCCAGCACCGAGGAGCTGGAACGGGCGCGCGGCGAACTGGAAGGCGCGCAGGCGGCCGTCATGCTGAGCCAGGCGGAATTGCGCAGCGCCGAGCTGGAACTGTCCTTCACCACCATGCGCGCTCCCATCGCCGGCACCGTGTCGGACCGCCGCGTCGATGTCGGCAACTATGTGGCCGGCGGCGCGGCGCAGGGCGGCGTGCTGACCACCATCGTCGCGCACAGTCCCGTGCGCGCCATGGTCGACCTGTCGGAAGCGGATTTCCAGCGCCTGCGCCAGCACAGCAGGCTGCCGTCCAAGGTGCAACTGGCGCTCGACGGCGGCGGCCCCGCGCAGGACGCCAGCGTGGACTTTGTCGACAACGAAATCAGCGCCCGTTCGGGCACCGTGCGCCTGCGCGCCAGCCTGGCCAACGCCGACCGCGCCATCATGCCGGGCAGCTTTGCGCGCGTGCGCATTCCCGTCGGCGCGGCGCAGCAGCGCCTGCTGGTGCCCGACGCCGCCATCCTCAGCGACCAGAACAAAAAAATGGTATTCGTCGTGGACGCGGCGGGCAAGGTAGCGCCGCGCAAACTGGAACTGGGCGGCCTGCAGGGCGACAAGCAGATCGTGCTGTCCGGCCTCACGCCGCAGGACAGGGTCATCGTCTCCGGCGCGGCCAAGGTGCGACCGGGCGACCAGGTGCTGGTGGCCGCTCCGCGCGCCAACGGCGCATAAGGAGAGAGCATGCGTTTCTCCCAATTTTTCATCCGCCGTCCCGTGTTTGCCATCGTGCTGTCCATCCTCATCACCCTGGTGGGCGCGGTGTCGGCCATGCGCCTGCCGATCTCGGAGTTTCCCGAGATCGTGCCGCCCACGGTGACCGTGAAGGCCAACTATCCTGGCGCCTCGGCGCAGGAAATCGCCGATACCGTCGCCGCGCCGATCGAACAGGAAATCAACGGCGTCGACGGCATGCTCTACCTGTCCTCGCAGTCGGTGGGCGACGGCAAGCTGACCGTCAGCGTGGTGTTCAAGGCGGGCACCAACGTCGAACAGGCGCAGTCGCTGGTGCAGAACCGCGTGGCGGTGGCCGAGGCGCGCCTGCCCGAAGCCGTGCGCCGGCTGGGGCTGGCCGTCAAGAAGGCATCGCCCGACCAGCTGATGGTGGTGCTGTTCGATTCGCCCAAAGGCACGCGCGACCAGCAGTACATTTCCAACTTCATCGGCACGGCCATCAAGGACAAGCTGGCCCGCGTCGAAGGCGTGGGCGACATCTACACGCGCGGCGCGCGCGACTTCTCGATGCGCATCTGGCTCGACCCGGCGCGCGTGGCCTCGCTGGGATTGACGGCGCAGGAAGTGATCGCGGCGGTGCGGCAAGCCAATTCTCAGGTCGCCGCCGGCGTATTGAACCAGCCGCCCGGCGGCAGCGACGGCGCCTTCCAGGTGCAGGTGCAGGCGCAAAGCCGCCTGCGCGACGTGGGCGAATTCGAAGCCATCGTCGTGGCCGCCCATGCCGGCGGCGGCGTGGTGCGCCTGCGCGACGTGGCGCGCGTCGAGATGGGCGCGCAGGATTACACGGAAAGCGGCTTTGTCGACAACCGCACGGCCATCGCGCTGAGCATCAGCCTGCTGCCCGGCTCGAACGCGCTGGCCACGGGCGACCGCGTGCTGGACCTGCTGGCCAAAATGCAAGCCGACTTCCCGCAGGACGTCGCCTACCACAGCTATTACAATCCGACCGAATTCATCCGCTCCTCGATCGACAAGGTGCGCGACACCATCTTCGAGGCGGCCTTGCTGGTGTGCCTGGCCATGCTGCTGTTCCTCGGCTCGTGGCGCGCCGCCATCATTCCCATCCTGGCCATTCCCGTGTCCCTCGTCGGCACCTTCAGCGTGCTGGCCGCGATGGGCTATACCCTCAATACGCTGTCGCTGTTCGGCCTGGTGCTGGCGATCGGCATCGTCGTTGATGACGCCATCGTGGTGGTGGAAAACGTCGAGCGGCACATGGAGGACGGCATGAGTCCCGTCGCTGCGGCGCAGCGCAGCATGGATGAAGTGGGCTTCGCCCTGGTCGCCATCGCGCTGGTGCTGGTGGCGGTCTTCGTGCCGACGGCCTTCATCGACGGCATCTCCGGCATGTTCTACCGCCAGTTCGCCGTCACCATCGCCGCCTCTACCGTGATCTCGGCACTGGTCTCGCTGACGCTGTCGCCGGCCCTGGCCGCGCTGCTGCTCAAGCCGCAGCACGATGCCAACAGCCTGGGGGCGCGCTGGATGCGCATTTTCAACCGCGGCTTTTCCCGCCTGACGGCCGGCTACGTGCGGCTGACGGGACGCATCCTCTCGCGGCGCTGGCTGATGCTGCCCGTGTACCTCGTGCTGGCGGGCCTGACCCTGTGGCGCCTGGACGCGACGCCGCGCGGTTTCGTGCCGCAACTGGACCGCGGCTACGCCATCGTCTCGATCCAGCTGCCGGCCGGCTCGACCCTGGCGCGCACCAGCGAAGTGGTGCAGGATGCCACGGCACGCCTGATGAGCCATCCCGGCGTGGCTCACACGGCCGCCTTCGTCGGCACCGACGGCGCCACGTTCACGTCGGCCCCCAACACGGCTGTCATCTTCACCATGTTCAAGGACTTCGGCGCGCGCGCCAGCGATGGCCTGGACGGGCCGGCCATGCTGGGCGCCCTGCGCGGCAAGCTGGCGCCCATCAGCGCGGCGCGCGTGATGGTGATCCCGCCGCCTTCCGTGCGCGGCATCGGCACGGGCGGCGGCTTCAAGCTGATGCTGCGCGACACGGGCGGCCTGGGACCGCAAGCCTTGCAGGCGGCCGCGCGCGGCATCGCCGAGGAAGCATCCAGGCTGCCCTCGGTAACGGGCGCTTTCACGCCGTTCAACGCCATGAGTCCGCAGATCAAGGTCGAGCTGGACCGCACCAAGGCCGAATACCTGGGCGTGCCGCTGCTGCGCCTGAACGAGACCCTGCAAAGCTACATGGCGCCCGTGTTCGTCAACGACATGAACCTGATGGGCCGGGTCTGGCGCGTCACCGCCCAGGCGGACGCGCCCTACCGGCGCAGCGTGGCGGATCTGGCAGCCCTGAAGACGCGCGCCGTCAACGGCGACATGGTCCCGCTGGGCAGCGTGGCCACCTTCAGCGAAGGCACGGCGCCGTTCCGCGTGCCGCGCTACAACCTGTATCCCGCGGCCGAAATCCAGGGCAGCACCAAGCCTGGCTACTCGACGGGGCAAACCATCGCCGCGCTGGAAGAACTGCTGAAGGCGCGCCTGCCGGCCGGCTTCGACTACGAGTGGACGGAACTGGCGCTGCAGGAAAAACACGCGGGCGGCAGCACCGGCATGGTGCTGGGCCTGGCCGTGCTGCTCGTGTATCTGCTGCTGGCAGCCCTGTTTGAAAGCTGGCTGCTGCCCCTGTCCGTCGTGCTGATCGTGCCCAGCTGCGTGCTGGCCACGCTGATCGGCGTGTCGTGGCGCGGCCTGGACAACAACGTGCTGACGCAGATCAGCATCGTGGTGCTGATCGGCCTGGCGGCCAAGAATGCCATCCTGATCGTTGAATTCGCGCGCCAGGCGATGGCGGCCGGCGCCGATGCGCGCGAGGCGGCCATCGCCGCCGCCCGCACGCGCCTGCGGCCCATCCTGATGACCTCACTGGCCTTTTTGCTGGGCGCGATACCGCTGATGCTGTCTTCCGGCCCTGGCGCGGAAATGCGCCAGTCGATGGGCACGGCCGTCTTCGCCGGCATGTTGGGCGTGACCGTGTCCGGCCTGTTGTTTACACCGTTGTTTTTCACCTTGCTGAGCCGGCGCCGCGCGGCGCCTTTGCTGGCGGCGGCGCTGCTGGCCCTGGCCGGCTGCAGCGTCGGCACGCCCACGGCGACGCGGGCGCTCGATACTGCGCAGCTGCCGCTCCTGCCCTCGGCCGCCGGCGCACCGGAGCTGCAGGCCGGCGCCCCGCCGGCGCTGTGGTGGCAAGCACTGGGCGACGCCAGGCTCGATCAATTAGTGCAACGCGCCTGGCAAGACAATGACGACGTGCGCATCGCCGCCGCGCGCCTGGCCAGCGCCAGCGAATACGCGCAAGCGGCGCGCGGCGCGCGCCTGCCAGCGGCGGACCTCGACGCCCAGGCCGGGCGCGCGCGTCTGGCGGCGATCGGGAGCCGCGACGGCCAGCCGCACATCGCCTCGCCGGTACAGTGGAACGCCGTCTTCAGCTGGGAACTCGACCTGTTCGGTCGGGTGCACCACAGCATCGCCGCTGCCGAGGCCACGGCGGACGAACGCGCCGCCGTGCGCGACGACGTGCGGCGCCTGATCCTGGCGCAGGTGGTCGATGCCTATCTGGTGCTGCGCGGCGCGCAGCAGATGCGCGCCAGCCTGCAGGAGCAGCTGTCGAACCAGTCCGGCACCTTGCGGCTGGTGCGCGAGCGCGAGAACGCGGGCCGTGCGGCGCCGGCCGAACGCATGCGCGCCGAGGCGCAGATGCGCCTGGCCAGCGCCCGCCTGCCCAGCCTGAACTTTGATGAGCGCGCGGCGCGCAACCGCCTGGCGACCCTCACGGGGCAGCGCCTCGATGCGCCGGAACTGGCGGCGCTCGACCAGCCGATGCCGCTGGCGCTGCCGCAGACCCTGCTGACGGATGAACCGGCCCACCTGCTGCTGCGCCGGCCCGACGTACGCGCGGCCGAACGCGCACTGGCGGCGGCCAGCGCGCGCGAAGGCGCGGCCATCGCCGAGCGCTTCCCGCGCATCAGCCTGGCCGCGCTGTTCGGCGCCTCGGGCGTGGCGGGCGACTGGCATGGCGGCGACGCGGCGCGCTGGCATGCGGGCGCCGCCTTTACCCTGCCGCTGTTCGATGGCGGCACGCGCCGCGCCCGCGCCCGCGCGGCAGGCGCCGACGTGCTGGCCGCGCAGGCCGGCTTCGACAAGGCGCTGGCGCTGGCACTGGAAGAAACCGACAGCGCCATCGCGCAATGGGTGCAGCTGCGCAGCCGCCATGCGGAACTGCGCGAAGCGCACCAGCTGGCGCAGGACAGCGCGCGCCTGGCCAGGGTGCGCTACCAGGAAGGCGCGGAAAGCCTGCTCGGCGTGCTGGAAGCGGAACGCATCGCGCTGGCCACGCAAGAGCAGCTGGTGACGGCCCACCGCGACGTGGCCATCGCCACGGCCCGTGGCTACACGGCCATGGCAGGCGGCTTCGACGGGCCCGCGCAGCAGGCCGCTGCCGGTGGCATCAGCCGGCGTTGATCCGGGCCGCGCAGGCGTCGACCACGCAGCCGCGCAGCCAGCGGTGGGCAGGGTCGGCATCCATGCGCGGATGCCACATCAGCGACACGGTCAGGTCGGGCATGCCTAGCGGCAGCGCAAAACTGAACATGCCGGCGCGCAGATTGCCCGTATGCCGTTCCGGCACGGTGGCGATCAGGTCGGAGCCGGCGGCCAGCGCCAGCGCCGCCGTAAAGCCGCCGACGATGCTGGCGATCGTGCGCTGCAATCCCAGGGCGGCCAGGGCGTCGTCCATCGGTCCCGTATCCTGGTCGCGCCGCGCCACCAGCACGTGCTGGCCGGCCGCATAACGCTCGGCGCTGATGTCGCCTTGCGCCAGCGCATGGCCGTTGCGCACCACGCCCACAAAACGGTCGCCAAACAGCCTGCGCGTGCGCACTTCCGGGCTGGTGAGACTGCCGATCACGCCCGTTTCCAGGTCGATGCTGCCTTCGCGCAGCTGCACGCTTTCGCGGTCCGGCTTTTGCACAAAGCGCAGACGCACGCCAGGCGCTTGCGCGCCGATATGCGCGAGCAGCGCCGGGCCGAAATTTTCCACGAAACCGTCGCTCGCACGCAGCGTGAATGTCTGCGCCAACTGGCGCGGATCGAGCTGCTGCGCCGGACCCAGTACGGCCAGCACCTCGCCCACCAGCTGCCCCACCCGTTCGCGCAATTCCAGCGCGCGCGGCGTGGGCACCAGTTCACGGCCGGCACGCACCAGCAGCGGATCGCCGGTCGTCTCGCGCAGGCGCGCCAGGGCGCGGCTCATGGCCGATGGACTCAGGCGCAAGCGCCGCGCCGCGCGCGTGACGCTGCCTTCGGCCAGCAGCGCATCGAGGGTGATCAACAGGTTCAGGTCGGGTAGCGACATAGGCGCTTACTCGCCCTGCTCCGGCGCGCGGCCGATCTCGCCGTCGAGATTGGCCAGGAACCAGGCCAGCGACGCCATCAGCGCCACGTTGCGCTTCAGGTTATCCGGGTCGACCTTGTCCAGGGTGTCGGCCGGTGTGTGGTGGTAGTGGAAGTAGCTGTGGCTGTCGACCAGCGGCTCGAAGCTGGGCACGCCGCCCGTTTCCAGGCGGTGCAAGTCGCCCGTACCGAGCGCGTCGCGGCGCGTGAACGCGTGCGCGCCCATCGGTTGCAGGGCGGCCAGCAACGGTGCAAACAGTTTTTCCGCCTTCGGCCCCACGCTGGCCTTGATGCCGAACGGACGGCCGGCGCCGCTGTCCATCTCGATGGCAGCATATTGTTTGCCGAGCGCCTGCTTGTGGGCCTCGAAATAGGCCTGGCCGCCACGCCCGCCATTTTCCTCGTTCATCCAGGCGATCACGCGGATGGTGCGGCGCGGACGGTAGTCGAGCTTTTTCAGGGTTTCCACCACGCCCATGGCCGCCACCACGCCGGCGCCGTCGTCGTGCGCGCCCGTCGCCAGGTCCCAGGAATCGAGGTGGCCCGAGACCACCACCACTTCGTCGGCCTTGTCCGTGCCCGGCCAGTCGGCGATGACGTTGTAGCTGTCCGCCTCGGGCAGGTTTTGTGGCGTCAGGGTCAGGTGCATTGTCATCGGGCCGCGTGCGGCCAGGCGGCCGATCAGCAAGGCGTCTTCCACCGTGACGGCGGCGGCGGGAATGCGTTTGTTGTCATCGAGGCCCGTGGCGCCCGCATGCGGGATGCGGAAGTTCGCGCCGCCCACCGAACGTACCAGCGCGGCGGCCGCACCCAGGTCGGCCGCCGCCTTCGGTCCATTGAAACGGAAGCGCGAACCCTGGCCGTAGGTGACGCCGGCCAGACCCCGCTCGGCCATCTCCTGGTCGAACGGCGTGTCGATCAGCACGATGGCGCCCTTCACTTGCGCCGCGCGCGCCTTGAGTTCCTCGAAGCTTTTGACGATGATGAGGGGCGCCGTCAGGCCGGCGGCCGGCGTGGCGCCCGAACCGCCCAGGGCGGTGAGTACCACGCGCTGCGATACGCCCTGCGGACGGCCCGCATAGTCGACGATGTCCGCCGTTTCCACGCCGCGCACCCAGTGCGGCACTTTCACGGGCTGCAAGGTGACGGTGGCGCCCAGCTGGCGCATGGTCTCGGCCACCTGCTGCACGGCGGCGGCCGCGCCGGCGGAACCGGACAGGCGCGGGCCGATCAGATCCGTCATGTCGGCCAGGCGCGCATACGCCCAGTCGCTGTGCAGCGCCGTGTCGCGTACCTGCGCCAGCGCTTGCGGCGCATTGCCTGGCGCGGAGGCAAAGGCGCCGGCGCTGACGATGCAGCCAAGGGCGATGAATAAAGCGGAACGGCGCAGTGGCGCGCCAGTCAGGATGGTAGGCATGTAATGTCAATTCCAGTCAACGAGGTCGAAGCGGGTACGCCGTGGCCAGGGGCAAGGCGCGGCTTTCTACGATAGCGTATTTGTTCTGTCATTGCAGCAACTTTTACGGCATCGATTGCCTCTCCCCCCGGAGTCGATTACCATCAAGACCGTGATCGCTACCGGATACCGCCATGCTCAAGGGAACACTCTGTAACGTCCGGCATTTGCAGGCCGCCGACCTGAATGCCTATATTTCCCTCGTCAACGACCTGCCCTCGCGCGGCGAGTTTTTCTCGATGCAATTCAAGTCGCCCGAGGCCATGCGGCGCGACTTCCTGCAATCGGGCTTTGTCACCGAGGACAGCGAATTGTTCCTCATCGAAGACAAGGCCCAGCACATCATCGGCACGATCACGCACTTCAAGAGCCGCACGCCAGCCTCGCGCGAGATCGGCTACCGCCTGTTCGACCGGCAGCGGGACGGGCGCGGCTACATCAGCGAAGCGACGCGCCTGGTGGTCGATTACCTGTTCAACGCTTATGCGTATCACCGGCTGGAGCTGCTGATGGACCCGCTGAACATCGGCTCCGAGCGCATCGCGCAAAAGAACGGCTTTACCGAGGAAGGCTTGATGCGCCAGGCGTTTTTTATCAATGGCGTGATGCGCGATGTCAAAATGTACAGCCTGCTGCGGCCCGAATGGCAGGCGTGCCTGCGCTGACTTGTTACCGTCGGGGCAGGAATGTAAGAAGTTGTATTAGACGTGGAACAAGCTGGTGACAGCAGCTATAGTCCAGTCCATGCAGATCATTGTGATCTCGCCGGAATGGAAGGAAATGCCATGTTGAACAAGAAACTCCTGGGTGCGGTAATGGTAGCGGCAGTGGCTGTGTCTTCGGCCGCAGTCGCCGGTGACCGCGACTTCAATACCGTTGCAGGCGCCGTTGTCGGAGCGGCCATTGGCAACAGCACCGGCGGGCGCAATGGCGCGATCGTCGGTGGCGTGCTTGGCGCCGCCGTCGGTAACAGCATCAGCACGAATGACCGCCATTATGACCGTGGCGGCTATCGCGGCGGCTACCGCGAAACCTATTACGCGCCTGCGCCGCAACCGGTGTACTACGCGCCGGCACCACAGCCCGTGTATTACGCGCCGCCACCACGCTACTACGGCCCACCGGCTGTCGTCTACGTGCAACCGGGCCGCGGCTACTACCGCGACCATGGCCGCCGCGACTACCATGACCGCGGTCACGGTCACGGCTGGGGCCATCGCCGTTAAGCGCCGCCCTGCACCATAAAAAACCTGCGCCAGCCTGCTGTCGCAGGTTTTTTTGTTAGATAAGCAAGGTATCGCCCCTGCACAATTTCGGCTAAGCTGTATCCTATGATCAACATTGCTGGCCGCGTGGACCGTTCAACCGATGCATTTAATCAAAGACGCGCTTGACTTCGGCCCCTGGCTCGATGCCGCCGCCGGCAGCAGCGTGGGCGCCGGCCCCCTGCCGCGGCGCGAAAACCAGGACAACTTCCTGCTGATCGATGCCAGCGGCCACGCCGTCTGCCTGTCGCGGCAGGCGCCATTCCATTGCCAGGTGCCAGGCTGGCCGCGCGGCCATGTGCGCGCAGCCGTGCTCGACGGCATGGGCGGCCACGGCCAGGGGCGCGAGGCGGCGGAAGCGGCCGTGCAAGGCTTGCTGGCCATGCCCGCCTGCCTCGACCCGGCCAGCCTGGCAACCAGGCTCGACGCTCTGCATACGCGCTTGCAGGACGGTTTTGCCAGGAGCACGCCGGCCCAGGCGCGACCGCCGGGCACCACGCTGACCTTGCTGGAAGTGCCGCCCGGCGAAGCGCCGCTGCTGTATCACGTGGGCGATTCGCGCCTGTATGAACTTGCCGATGGCGTGGCCAGCATCCTCACCGTCGACCACGTGCCGGCCACCGTGTACGCCATGCGCGGCGCGCTCGATGAGACGCGCTGGCGCGCCACCGTGCACGGCGAGCACCATCCGCAAATCTCGCAGGCATTTATTTTAGGCAACGCCCTGAGTGACAGCTTGCAGCTCGACAAGCCCCTGCGCGGCCTCGATGCATCCACCTTGCCGCCCTTCCTGGCGCATCTGGGCGACCGCCGCGTGCTGCGCGTGCGCCCCGGCGCCCACTATCTGCTGGCCAGCGACGGCTTCTGGGCCTGTGACGATCCGCTGGCGCTCACGGCACGCTGGCCCGCCTTGTGTGCCGGCAAGAGTGCTGCCCAGGCCGTCAGCGCCCTGTTCGACGACTTCCTCTCCGATCCGCCAACAGGTTTACATAGCGACAACATTACCTTGCTGGCGCTGCGCTTCGAGGCGGCGTTCAGCGCCCCAGTCGGCTAGCCGCCAGATAACCGGCCGTCGCCGACACGGCCGACAGCACGGCGCCCCAGGCCATGTCGATCGCCGTCAGGCCCAGCGGCCAGTCGCGCAAGGTGGCATAGTTGCTCAAATCATAGGTGCCATAGGCAAGCAGTCCAAGCAGCGCGCCCAGCGCCGCCGCCGTGCGCCCGCGGCGCGCGCGCAGTCCGGGCAAGATGGCAAACACCAGCAGCCCCGCCACGTACAGCAGATAAAACAACACGGCCGGCGCCCAGCGCGGGGACTCCGCCAGCAGCGGCCCCAGCGCCGCCGCGTACACGGGCTTCATCAGCACCGCCAGCCACAGGGCGTCGATGGCCAGGAAGACGCACAAGGTGGCGGCATAGGCAACAACAAGCTGGAGCGGGCGTTGGGCGGGCATGATCGTCTCTCGATTCAAGCATTGGGCGAACGGCCAGCATAAGGCAAAATACCCCTGGCTCGCATCGCGGGCGTAAAAATGCCCGGCCGGCGCGCACGCGCATTGATCGGAAGCGACCCCATGCAATATCAAAATAACATATCCAGAAAGACATAATGTGTGTTTTTGAGCAATAGTTTCCATGACACATATGAAGGGGTGTGACCAGGGACATGAATTTGGGCAAAAAGTGCGCATTCCGAGGCCGCGAAAGTTGCCAAGCAGGCGCAAAAGCGCGTAAGCTCTCATCTAGACCAGAGGGCCAAATGTCCCCGCTCGATTCGAGTCAGAATGTCATGAAAAAATGCAGCAACCCGGAGCACCCGCACTGTACGTTCTGGGTCTTGCCTGGGGATACAGTCTGTGCGGGCAACCACCCGCAAGCGACGACTGCTCCCAGCAGCTACGACCTGTTGACCGCACTGCGCAGCGCCCGTTCCGAACCATCGGCAACGGCGCTTTCGCACGCCCCTGCGCATGATTCCGATATTCGCGATGCTGTGATTCGCGATGCGGCCACTCAAACGGTAAGCCGCTCCTCACCGTCGGCCGCCCCGGCATGCACGCCAGCGCCCGTTGCGCCGGCAACGGTGCCGCCCGCCTACCAGCCGGTGCAAGCCCACCTGCACATCAGCGGCTTCGATCCCCGTGCGGCGGGCGGACGGCAAACATTAAAAATGGAATTGCGCGGCATGAGCGCCGCCTGCGCGCCGCAGCTGACCTTGCGCCTGCGCTCGGATCTGATCCCGCGTGGCCAAGTGCAGCATGATTTCGTGCGCACCACGCGCGGCGACTGGCGTCCCGTGTTTGTCGAGTTTTCCTCGCGCAACAAGGAACACGGGCAATACCAGATCGAAGTGGAAGTGCACAGCCATGTCGATGGCGCCGTGGCGCAAAAATGGGTGTGTACCTTCGTCATCCTGGTGCCGCGCCGCGACGCCACGCTGACGGAAATCCACCAGATCTTCCTCAGCACGCACAAGAATGTGCGCGTGATGGCGGACGACGCCTCGATCGCCCGCGTGACGGGCGGCGACGGCTGCAACCTCGACGTGACGGCGCGCAATGCCGGCATCGCCCACGTGGATTTATCTGCGCCGCAAGGCAAGATCGACATGGGTTTTACCACCATCGCCTGGGACGAGGAGTTGATCGAAGTCGACCTGCCCGCCGCCAGCCACTGCCATCCGCACCCGAGCCAGGCTGCCTGCCTCGTCAACGCGGCGCCGGAAGCGGGCGAGCAACGCCAGATCCGCCTGTTCGCGCTGGAAGAATGCATGCTGGGCCGCTTCGAACTGGTGGACCCGGAAGCCGATGTGCTGCTCAGCCATTTCAGTCCCGACGGCCAGGATAACAATGGCTTGACGCGCCGCCTGTCGGGCCGCCATGCCATCATCCGGCGCGGCCAGCAAGGCTTTGAAATCGAGGATGTATCGCGCTATGGCATGCTGCTCGACGGCGCGTGGCCCGGCAAGCACAAGCCCGTCGCCCTGCGGCTGGGCATGCGCATCGAATTGTCTGCCAGCATCAAAGGCATCGTCGTGCTCAGCGTCACGGCCATCCTGGCGCACGGCGTGATCCTGCACCGCATCGACCACGGCGCCCGCGCCGAATGTTTTTACCTGCTGCTGCCGGACACCCAGCCCACGCCTGCCAGCCACCTTGCCACGCCGCAGGCCAGCTGCCTGCCCGTGCTATTCCACCGCAACGGCGGTTTCTGGCACCTCGACAACGCCAGCGGCAAGGAAACCGCGCTGGCCCCCGCCATTGCGCTGGATAAACTCAGCGGCTTCGCGCGGCACAACCGCTTCGCCAGCGAACCGTATCCGGAATGCTGGATCATCCGCACCGAAGGCGCGGCGCTGTGCGATAGCAGCGCGCTGACCGCCTGACAACGTTTCCTGGCACCTCGCTACCCGCTAGCGGGGAACGAGCACCAGGAAAATCATCGACAAGCCCAGAATAAACACCGCTTCCAGCGTAAACACGATGGCGGGTATCTGCAATTCGCGCGGGATTTTCATGGCGACACCTCTTCAAAACACAGGACTGCTTTCAGCATAGCGCGCCCTGCGCCAATTGCATTGGCAGTCGCACAACACACTTGAGCGCCCGGCATGACTTGTCGAGTTCGCTGTCCAGGCCCTGCCGACACACAATTTAACAAATTCTCACCAGATATTCTGCAAATAGCACCCCTCCACGCCCTTGCATACTGTATATTCATCCAGTTAATATCCCCCTGTATTTCACACAACGCCCGCATGGCGTTTTACATTTTCTATGGCTTCCAACAAAGCGCATCATGCGACCGGTTGGGCTGCCGGCGTGATCGCCGCGGCCCTGGTCGCGCACGCTGGCGCCGGTGGCCCCTACCAAGTGCTGAGCATGCTCGCCTTTGTGATGGGCGCACTGGGCGGCACGGCGCCGGACTGGCTGGAAGTGGCCTGGTGGGCGCGCACGCACCGGCTGTGGATCACGCACCGCACCTGGACGCACTGGGGCCTGGCCTGGATCGCCCTGCTTGTCTACACGTATCTGCAATTGCCGCACCACCTGTGGGCGCCGCCCCTGTTCGGCTTTGCCGCCGGCGGCATCATGCATCTGCTGGCCGACTGGCCCAATCCGCTGGGCGTGCCGTGGATTTTCCGCCGCCACTCGCTGCGCTGGTGGAAAAGTGGCCGCCACGACATCATCGTCATCCTCGCCGCCTGGCTGGCCGCCACCGTCGTGGCCGACCACGTGTTTTTCGATGGCATCCACCTGCGCCGCACCACGCTGGCGCTGGACAGCCTGCTGCACTGGTCCGCTGGCGCACTCCAGACGGCCTGGGCGGATCTGCAACAGTGGCAAGAGCGCTGGCGCCTCGGTGGCTGACGCCAATTGACGCCGGCAGCATGGCAATGTGATAATGCGTATCATTCTCAAACAGCCCAGCCAGCCGGCACCCCGCGTTCCGTCAGCCCAGCTCATCCCTTGCCTGGAGAACGCAGTGAGTACCGTCAGTCCCGTCCATGCCATCCCCCTGAGCACCCTGTACAGCGAACACCACGGCTGGCTGTATGGCTGGCTGCGCGGCAAGCTGGGCAACCGCGCCGAGGCGGCCGACCTGGCGCAGGACACGTTTTTACGCCTGCTGGGCAAGCGCGACGCTGCACCGCTGCGCGAACCGCGCGGCTACCTGGCGACCATCGCGCGCGGTCTGCTGATCGACCGCTACCGGCGCCAGGCGCTGGAATATGCCTACCTGGAAGCGCTGGCGCAGCAGGCAGAGCCGGCATCGATCAGCGCCGAAACGCATGCCATCATCATCGAAACCCTGCTCGCCGTCGACCGCCTGCTCGACCGCCTGGGGGCACGCACGCGGACCATCTTCCTGCTGGCGCAAATCGAAGAACTGAGTTACATGGACATCAGCCGGCGCCTCGGCGTCTCCCTGCCGACCGTGAAAAAACACCTGGTGCGCGCCTACACGGAATGCCTGCTGCTGGCGGCCGCCTGATGTTCACCGCATCGGCCTCCGCTTCGTCGCCCATCCGCCGCAAGGTGCTGGCCGCCGCCGCCCACTGGCATGTGGAACTCCAGTGCGGCAGCGCCGACCCGGCCGCCGTGCAGGCATGGCGCGACGCCAGCGCCGAGCATGAACGGGCCTGGCAGCTGCTGCAGCGCATGGACGGCCAACTGGGCGCGATACCGGCAGCGCTGGCGATTCCCGCCCTGCAGGCGGCACAGCAGCGCCGGCGCGCCGCCGCCAAAATACTCGCCTTGCTGGTGGCGGCCGGTGGCGGCATCGTGCTGGGCCAGGCGGGCTTGCAATCGGGTCCATGGCAAGCCCTGACGGCATCCTTGCGCACGGTACCGGGCCAGCGCCGCCACGTGACCCTGGCCGATGGCGGGCGCATGGAGGTCAATACGGATAGCGCCGTGGATATCGACTACAGCGCCGCGCGCCGCCGCATCCGCCTGCACCATGGCGAAATCATGATCACGACGGCATCCGATGCCCGCCCCTTCCTGGTCGATACGCCGCACGGCGTGATCCGCGCGCTGGGCACGCGCTTCGGCGTGCGCTGCGACGGCGATGGCAGCACCGTCAGCGTCTTCGAACACGCGGTGGAAGTGCGCTGCGCGGCGCGCCCGGACGCCGTGCGGCGCCTGGAAGCGGGCCAGCAGCTGCGTTTCTCCGACACGGGCCTGGCAGCTGTGCTGGCCATGCCCGCGCACCAGGACAGCTGGCTGCGCGGCATGCTGGTAGCCGCCGACTGGCCCCTGCAACAGCTGGTGCGGGAACTGGCGCGCTACCGGCGCGGGCGTCTCGCCTGCGATGCCGCAGTGGCGCGGCGCCCCGTCACGGGCACCTACCGCCTCGACGATATCGACGCCGTGCTGGAAAGCCTGTGCGCCTCGCACGGGCTGCAAGTGACGTACTTCACGCGCTACTGGGCCACGGTGGCGGCCCGCGCCACATAATTATTTTCAGTTTTTTTGCGCCAGGGGTTGGTGTTTCGCTGCGCTGCTTCGGCTTGATAGATAAGTAGCCGATTCATCCTCCATTGACCATACCCTGAACAGAAAGACCGAGCATGCAGCTGACCACCCCCGTCCTCCATCCCGCCGCGCGCGCCATCCGCCTGGCCGTCCTCGCCATGGCGTGCGCCGCCCCCGCCGCCTTTGTCGCCGCGCCCGCGCTGGCGCAAGGCCAGGCTGCCGCGGCGGCACCGCAAGCCTACGCCATTGCGGCCGGCCCGCTGGCCACGGCCCTGAACGACTTTGCCGTCGCCGCCGGCGTCAGCCTGTCGACCGATCCCGCGCAGACGCGCGGCCTGCGCTCGCCCGGCGTGCGTGGCAGCGTCAACGTCAGCCAGGGCTTTGCCCAGGTACTGGCCGGCAGCGGCCTGGAAGCCGTGCAACTGCCGAACGGCGCGTATGTGCTGCGCCAGGCGGCGCCAACGTCCGCCTCGGCGGCCGGCGTGGAAAAGACCATGGCGCCTGTGACGGTCAGCGCCAGCATGGAGCGCGACCCCGTCAGTGAACACAGCAACTCGTACGCGGCGCGCGCCGTCACCGTCGGCAAGGGCGTGCAAACCCTGCGCGAAATTCCCCAGTCCGTCAGCGTCGTCACGCGCCAGAAGATGGACGACCAGAACCTCAATACCATCGACGCCGTGCTGGCCAACACCACCGGCATCACCATGTACGACAGCCCCATGGGCGGGCGCTATGTGTATTCGCGCGGCTTCATGGTCGACACGTACCAGTTCGACGGCGTCAACCGGGCCATGTTTTATCCGCAGGCGAACAGCTTTACCAGCAATACGGCCATGCTCGATCGCGTGGAAATCGTGCGCGGCGCCACAGGCCTGCTGCAGGGCACGGGTTCGCCGGGCGCCGCCATCAACATGGTGCGCAAGCGCCCGCTGGCGGAAAAACAGGTGCAGCTGGCGCTCAGCGCCGGCCGCTGGAACGACGTGCGCGGCGAAGTCGACGTCACCGGCCCCCTGAACGAGGCAGGCAGCATCCGCGGCCGCGTCGTGGCCGCGCATGACCAGCGCGATTATTTTTATGACGTGGCCGACAGCCGTACCGACGTGCTGTATGGCGTGCTGGAATTCGACCTGGCGCCCGGCAGCAAGCTGACGACAGGCGCCAGCTACGAAAAACTGAAGTCGACGCCGTTTTTCTCCGGTATGCCCCGCTACCGCGATGGCAGCGACCCGAAACTGCCCCGCTCGGCCTACCTCGGCGCGGACTGGAACCGCTGGGACAGCCGCCAGACGGCCGCCTTCGCCGAATTCGAACACCGCTTCGATGCCGACTGGTCGCTCAAGGCCAGCGCCAATTACACGCGCGAACAGCACGACGTGAAATACATGTTCAACCTGGGCGCGCTTAACCCGGCTACCATGGCCGGCATGATGATGTACGCGGGCGTGTTCGACTACGGCACCACCAACAAGGGGCTCGATCTGTCGCTCGATGGCAAATTCAACGCCTTCGGCCGCCGCCACGGCTTCAGCGCCGGTGTCAGCACGAACCGGCTGGAAAGCGACAGCGATTACAGCCTGGCCATGATGAAGCTGCCCAATAGCGCGCTGCAACCGAATCACGGCGTGGCGGAACCGAGCGATGCCTGGATACGCAAAGAACAATATGGCGGCGGCCACAGTCTGACGAGCATGACGCAGACGGGTGCCTACGGCGTGGCCCGCTTCAGCGTCAGCGACCCGCTCACCGTGGTGGCGGGCGCGCGCGTATCGAATTTCAAATCGAGCAGCGTGTACCGCGACACGGGCGAGGTGTATATCGATCCGTACCGCGAAAACGGCGTCGTCACGCCGTATGGCGGCGTCATTTACGCGTTCGACAAGCGCTGGTCCGGCTACGCCAGCGTTTCCGACATCTTCCAGCCACAAAACCAGCGCACGGCCGCTGGCGCCCTGCTTGATCCGCTCAAGGGGCGCAACCTGGAGGTGGGCGTCAAGGGTGAACTGTTCGACGGCAAGGTGAACACCTCGCTGGCGCTGTTCCGCATCGAGCAGCGCAACCGCGCCGAGGCCGATCTGGTCAATATCTGCACCAGCGGCACGGAGTGCTATTTCTCGGCGGGCAAGGTACGCAGCGAAGGCCTCGACGCGGAAATCAGCGGCGAAGTGGCGCAGGGCTGGCAGCTGTTCGCCGGCTACACCCTGAACAATTTCAAGTACCTGGAGCAGACCTCGAATGCGGGCGTGATGTTTGCCAGCACCTACTCGCCACGCCACATGCTGCGCGCGTGGAGCGACTACCGCCTGCCCGGCGCCTTGCAAAAGTGGAGCGTGGGCGGCGGCGTGAACTTCCAGACGGAAAGCTCGCGCGTCACGCGCGACGTGACCGTGGCGCAAGGCGCGTATGCCTTGTGGAGCGCGCGCGCCGCTTACCAGATCGACCGCAACTGGACGGCGGCACTGTCCGTGACGAACTTGCTCGACAAGCGCTACTACCAGACGGTGGGCGCGCCAGCGTGGGGCAATTTCTACGGCGAGCCGCGCAAGGCCGCATTGACCCTGCGCGCGCGTTTCTAAGAGGGACTCAGGTCGCCGGGCGCAGGGGCGCCTTCGGCAACGGGATGAATTCCGTCTCGCCCGGCACTTGCCCCATGCGCTGGGCGCTCCAGTCGTCGGCCGCCTGCGACAAACGCTCCTTGCTCGACGAGACGAAATTCCAGAACAGGAAGCGGTGGCCGTCCAGCGGCTCGCCGCCGATCACCACGAACTGCACCGGGCCGCTGCCTGCCGACACCACGGGCACGGCGCCGGCCTCCAGCAGCGCCATGGTATGCGGCACCAGCGCCACGCCATCGAGCAGCACCTCGCCGCTGATCGGGTAAATCGCCGCTTCCGGCGGCAAGCCTTCCAGGCGCAGCTCGCGCCCCGCCTGCAGCGCCACGTCCAGGTACAGCGTCTGCATGTAGGTGCGCACGGGCGAGGTCTGGCCAAACGCCGAACCGATCAACACTTTCACGACGGCGCCATCGAGCGCCACGACGGGAATCTCGGCCTGCGGCGTGTGCGTGAAACTCGGTTCGTCTTCTTCATGCGCCTTGGGCAGCGCGGCCCACAGCTGCAAGCCGTGCGTGCGGTGCGGCTGGCCGGCCAGGTCGAGCGGCGTGCGCTCGGAATGCACAATGCCGCGCCCGGCCGTCATCCAGTTGATGGCGCCCGGCTCGATGCGCTGGTACGAGCCGATGCTGTCGCGGTGGTCGATCGCGCCTTCGAACAGATAGGTGACGGTGGCCAGGCCGATGTGCGGATGGGGGCGCACGTCGTGGTTGGCATCTGGCGCCACGTCGATGGGGCCGAAATGGTCAAAGAAAATGAAGGGGCCGACGGCCTGCTTGACGGCGGACGGCAGCAAACGCCGCACGACAAAGCCGCCACCGAGGTCCTTTTCGTGGCTTTTCAGGATGGCCGCGCTCATGCCAGCACCGTCGTCACTTCGGTGGTCACAGCCGTCATCAATTTATGCAGCGGGCATTTGCCGGCTGCGGCCAGCAATTCCTGGCGCTGCGCGTCGCTCAAGTCACCGGTCAGGTGCAGGGTGGCGGCCAGGCGGTACACGCCCTTGCGCTCTTCGCTGGCATCGCGCTCGGTCGACACTTCCACATGTTCCAGGGGGATGCCCTTGTGTTTGGCGTACCAGACGACCGTGAGCGCCTTGCAGGCCGACAGGGCCGCGTCATACAGGTCGTGCGGCGAAGGACCGGCATCGCCGCCGCCTTCAGCCACCGAGGCGTCGGCGGAAATGATGTGATCGCGCACGTGCACGATGTGGCGCATGGGTTGCGACTGGTCGCGGATGGCTTTGATGGTCATGGCGTTCCTTGGAGCGTTTGGAAAGCCACAATTTACACCGTTTGCCCGCTTTGCGCAGCCAGCTCCCCGGGCGCCAGGCTATTTGATACGGAACAGGGCGTCCACCGTCTGCCCCATCTTCATGACGGTGACCATCAGCATGTCGTCGGGATTTTGCCGCTGGCGGCTGTTCGCGCGCTGGTAACGGTCGGACGGCACCAGGCCCACCGCATTGCCCAGGTTTTTCAGCTGGTCCGAGGAGATGCCGGCCACGGCGCCCACGCGCTTGCCGAAGCCGCGCGCCATGGCATCGGCCTTGCGCTGTGCATCCTTGACGGCTTCGCCCATCAATTCCTCTTCCAGGCGGATGCGTTCGGTGGCGCCGAAGGTGACGGCAAACGCATCGAGGTTGGGCATGGCCAGCAGCGGACGCATGACGGCGGGCCATTTCGACAGGTCCGCCACATTGATATGCACGCTGGCCTTGATCAGGTACTGCGGATTGGCCGGGTCCTGTTCCGCGCCCTTGCGGATTTCCTTGCGCACGTCGCGCACCTCGATGCCGGCCGCCGCCTCGGGCAAACCCTGCTCCACCAGCAGCGCCTTGACTTCCGTAATGCGCGTCTGCACGAGGAGCGTGGCCGCTTCGGGCGAGGGGTCGAAGACGCTGACGTCGAAATCGATCTCGCCCAGGTCGGGCAAGACAAAGCTGAACGCCGTCCCCGTCGCATGGATGAAGGGATAAGAGGGCAAGTCGCTGGCCAGGACAGAGACGGGCAGGCAGGCGAACACGATGGACAGCAGGCGGCGTTTGAACACGGACACTCCGGCACGGTTAAGGTGCATGAAGTATCGGCCAAGATGACATATTTAACAATAAATTAATCGAGCGTGCGCGCCACCCTGAAACCGACGATGTCGTTCGACAGCACGGTGGAAAAAGCGTTGCGCAGGGCCGAGCGCAGATAGCGCGGGTGATACAGCCAGGAGCCGCCGCGCAGGATGCGCCGGCTGCTGTCGCTGCCCTCTTCCCACGCGCTGCCGTCGACTGGCGCGCCGTCGTAATTGTCGTGCACCACGTCCTGCACCCATTCCCACACATTGCCATGCATGTCGAACAAGCCCCAGGAATTCGGCGCGAAGCTGCCCAGCGGCGTGGTGCCGCCCCGGTACACGCCGCGCGGGCCGCCGTTGTAGACATACAGGCCGTCGTAATTGGCTTGCTCGGTGCTGATCGTGTCGCCCACGTTGAAGGCCGTGCGCGTGCCGGCGCGGCAGGCGTATTCCCATTCCGCTTCGCTGGGCAGGCGGTACTGCCGCCCGGTGCGCTCGCTGAGCCAGGCCAGGTACAGCTGCGCATCATTCCAGCTCACGCCGACCACCGGGTGCAGGTCGGTTTGCACGAAACCGGGATTGTCCCAGTCCGTCTCGGAACCTCCCCCCCAGCCGGTCGCCTTGACGAAGGCGCGCCATTCGCCCACGCTGACGGGGTGGCGCGCCAGCGCGAACGGGCGCTCGATGCCGACCCAGTGCTGCGGCGTCTCGCGTTCCAGCCAGGCCTGCAGCGAGCCGGCCTGGATGGCGGCCTTGTGCTCCGCCTCGTGCGCGCCCATCTGGAAGCGGCCGCTGGGAATGAGCACCAGTTCCGGGCCCTGCCCCGCGCCATCGAGGAAATCGTCGCGCAAGATGCCTTCGGCATTGGCCACCGCTTGCACATGTTCCGATTCCGCTGCTGGCGCCGGCGCGGATGCCGGCGCAGGGACCGACGCGGCGGCGCGGCTGGCCTCTGCGCGACGCGCGCGTTCCTGCTCGGCGCGATAGGCCGCCTCCGCCTTGGCGACGATGGCCTTGCGCTGCAATTCCTGATGCTCCTGCAAGGCCGTGGCGGCGTCGGCTTCGCGGCGCGCGCGCAACTGGCCGCGCAGCGCTTCCTTGCGCAGCTTGCGCGCCTCTTCCGCTTCGAAATGGCGCTGCGCCTCCTGTTCGCGGCGCAGTTTGTCCTGCCGCTGCTTTTCCAGTGCGGCGGCATGGATTTCCGCCTTGCGCCGCTGGTCCAGTTCTTCCTGGCGTATCCGGGCCCGCTTGATCTCTTCCTCGCGCGCCTGTTCGGCGGCCAGCGCCGCCTGCCGTTGTTGCTGCGCCGTGCGCGCCTGCTGCTGGCGCGCCTGTTCCGCCAGTTCTTCGGGCGACGGCCCGGCAGCACGCTCCAGATTTTCCAGCAAGGCTTGCACCGATAGCGGCCGCAATTCCGCCGTCAGCGAAAAACCGTTCTGCAGCACTTGCCACTGCGCCGCATTGAGCGCTTGCGGGGTTGATGGCAAATGGCTGGCGCTGCGCGCATCGTCGAAAGGCATGCGCCCTTCGAGCATCTGGTAAATCATCACGGCCACCGCATACACGTCCAGGCGCGGGCTAGGCTGGCGCTGGTTGGCGCCGGCCTCGGGCGCCCGGTAGCCGTGCGTGCCCGCGTTCGGCATGTCCAGCGCCAGGCTGCTGTCCGCATTGCGCACGCGCGTGGCGATGCCGTAATCGAGCAATTTGATATCGCCCTTCGCCGTCAGGAAGACATTGCCCGGCTTGATGTCGCGGTGCACCAGCTTGTGCTTTTCCCACGCATACGACAGGGCCTCGGCCACCGGCTGCAGCAATTCCTGCACCCTGGAGAGCGGCAGCGCGCCCTGGCGGCCCAGGTAGTGTTCGAGGTCTTCGCCATCGAGGCATTCCATGATGATGAAATAGCTGGCCGTGGCAGGATCTTGCGCCCACTCGTAGACGCGCACGATGTTTTCATGCGCGAGTTTGCGCGCCTGGGTCGCTTCCTCGATCAGCAGCTTGGCGTGCGTGGCGCTTTGCGTCAACTGCGGCGGCAAGATCTTCAGCGCCACCATTTCGCTGCTGCCCAGCTCCGCGTGCGTGGCCAGGTCGGTGGCTTGCCACACCTGCCCCATGCCGCCCGTGCCGATCAGCCGTTCGAGCCGGTAGCGGCGGTTTTGCGGGCCGATTTCCTGGCCCGTCATGAAGCCCAGCTCCGTGCCCTGGCGCACCGGCAGCGGCGCGGCCACAGGTGCGGCGCCGGGCGGCGCGTACTCGGCGTCGAGGATGGCATTCTTGCGGCGCTCAAATTCCTGCTCGCTGAGCAGCCCGTCGTCATGGAGGGCGCGCAGTTCCCGCAGTTTGTCTCGTGCTTTTTGCATCATCTGGGGTGAAACGCTTCCATCAAGGCTGCAGGGCGACGCCGCAGGCGGCGCAGAATTTATCTTCCGGATGGCCCGCGCGCTGCGCATGGCCGTTCTTGCAGCGGGCCGGCGCGGCAGAGGCCGCGCCTGGCTGCAGCGCCTGCGCCACGGCCACACCCAGCTGCGCCTGCGCCGACAGGCCATGCGCGTGCGCCGCGTTCTGCAAATTGATCAGGTCGAGCTGCTGGCGCCGTTCGCGTTCCGCCTGGCCTTCCAGGTAGCTGCGCTCCTGCGCCACGCTATCCTGCGCCATGCGCATGGCGTCCAGCGGCGCGATACTGTTTTCGGCCGCCGCCAGCGCCGCCAGCGCGTGAATCTGCTCGGCGCTCATGCCCGCCTGCAGCTGCACTTTCAGCACTTGCGCCAGCGCGCTTACATTCTGCCCGGCGGCCATGGCCAGCTTGCCCGTGTCGCTCAAGCTGCCGATTTTCTCGATGCGGTCGATATCGATGCGCGCCAGTTCTGCCGCATGCGCCTGCTGCGCCAGCAGGGCTTCGTATTCACCCTTCCAGCGCGCGTAATCGCTTTCGCGCTGCTGCGCCATGGCCAGCAAGTCGCGCTGCCATTGCGCTTCCTGTTCCAGCTGGCGCAGCTGCTGGCGCTGTTCCTCGATGGCCAGCGCGTCGAGCTGCGCCAGCTGCGACTGCTGCTGCAGCTGGCGCGCGTGCACGCCATCGGCCTCGATGGTGCGCAACAGCTTTTCCTGCTGCGCGATGGCGTCTTCGCGCGCGCCGCCGCGCCGCAGCGCCGCCACTTTCTCCGCGATGTCCGCCGCCTGCACCTGCGCCGCTGCATCCTTGTGCGCCTCGGCGCGCAGCAATTCGCGCTGGCGCGCCAGCTGCATCTGGTCTTCCCACTCCTGCACCCGCTCCGCTTCGCGCTTGCGCGCCGCATTCGCCAGCATCAGGCCCTGCCAGGCGGCCTGGTGCTGCTCCGCCTCCAGCTGCGCCTCGCGCTGGGCCGCATCCGCCTCCGCCTGGCGCAGGCGCGCCAGCTGGGTGCGGCGGCCCGTCTCGTCGTCGATCAGCAGCGCGCTTTCGATCTGCTGCGCGATCGACTGCAAGTGCACCTGATGCGTAAAGCGCTGCTGCGCCAGCTGGATCTGTTCGCGCCCATGCAGTTGCGACAGTTCCAGCTCGCTGCGCATCTTGATGGCGGCCAGCGCGCGCACGTGTTCCCAGTTGGCCGTTTCATCGGCGCGCTGTGCGCCCTTCTGCGCCAGTTCCTGTTCCAGCTCGCCCAGCGCCAGCGCGGCGCCGTGGTCGAGCGCCTGGCGCCGCGATTTCGCTTCCAGGATGCGGCCATACAGGTCGATCTGGCGTCCGCGCAGCGCCTGCAGGCGCTCCGCTTCCTGGTGGCCCAGCTCCGCTTTTTCCAGCGTCGCATCCTGCTGCAGCTCGGCGCGGCGATGCGCATGGCGCGCCGCCAGTTCTTCGCGGCGGATGCGCTGCCACTCTTCCTCGTCATACAACTGGTCGAGCTGTTTCATGCGCTCCAGGCTGTGCTGCTCCAGTTCCTGCGCCGGCAAGCCGCCCAGCCACAGGGTGCCGATGGCGGCGTCGGCGTTGCCGTCGCGCTTGTCATGGCGTAGCGCCAGCGTCTCCACGCGCGCCACGGCCAGGCCGGATGGCGCCAGCCGTTGCGTCAGCGCCGATTGCAGGCGTTCGTTCAATTCGGGCCGCAGATCCGCATTCGCATCCATCTCGCGCAGCGCGCGGCTGCCGATGAATTCCAGCGCAATCTGGCGCACGGACGGCAGCAGCAAGGCGTGCAGGTGGGCGCGCGTGACGGCACCCGGCGCGCGCATGAACTGGCGCGCGAACGCATCGGGCTGGCCCAGCGCGATATCGATACGCAAGGACGCGGCGACGTTGAGCAGTTCCGTGCTGGCCAGGCCGGGCAGGTCGAATTCGAGATGCACGGCGTCGGCGCGCGCGATCAGCACTTCGGCCGGACGCGCCGGCAGCAGCGCGGGCAGGCGCGCGAAGAAGGCGGCGCTGTCGTAGTCGCCGGCCGGTATCAAGGTGAAAGCGTCCGATTGCACGATCCAGGCGCGCGACTCGGCCGGCACCTGCAGGCGCCGCGCCGCGCCGCCGAACAGCGAGGACAGCTCGCGCACGCCGAAGAACAGGGCCAGTTGCCCATCAGCAAGATGCCATTGGTTGGCATGCAGCACCGCGTCGCTGTCGGGGGCGCCCAGCGACAAGCCGCATTGCGCGCAATAGCCGGCGGCAGCGCCGTTCTTGTGCTCGCAACGCGGGCAGCGGGCGCCGCCAAAACCAAACAATTGGAACATATGTGACTCCTGATGATATTTTTATCCACGCGACGGGGCCGCCATGCCGATTCTAGCAGGACAGCTGGCCTTGCACTTGCCGCGCGCGGCAGTGTGCAGCGTTAAATAATGCCATGCGGCAAGTGCATTCATATGCACGGATACAGGGCTAATTAGGCCTCAATTCAAGCGGTCGCCCGCCAGCCCCGGGCGCTGGCATTTCAGCGCCGTTTTTTTGCAGGCCATCCCGCCAAAACCACGGTTGGTCGCATCCGCATGGCGCGCTGGCGCGCCCTTGGCTACAGTGCATGCATACCCACCCGCCACCCGAAAGGAAGCATCATGAAAACGTTGAAAAACATGGAAGCCATCTTCACCGTCGCCGTCGCCATCGCTTGCGGCGCCAGCTATGTCAGCTTCATGCAGCCATCGGCAGCCAGGACCGCCGCTGCGGCGCAAGCGAGCGCCATCCCCGTCGTGGTGGTCAGCGCCAAGCGCCTGACGGAACAGGAAAAGAAAATCTCGCTGATCGAGGAACGCCAAGCCTTGCTGGGCAACGCCACCGCCAGCACCCTGTGAGCCATCGATGCTGAGCGTATGCCGCCTGGCGCAGCGTACATAGCCACGCGCCAGGCCGCCATTTGTATCGGCCACGGATACACGGACACACAGCATTGTGTCAATTGTAATAAGTTGAATCAAAGGCGAAAAACCGCCAGCAAGCGCCTATAGTCCATTTCACGCAATCACCGAAATGGAGCACACCATGAAACCCATCGCACTCTACGCAGCAGCCATGCTTGCCATCAGCACCGCGGCCTTTTTGCCGGCGCAGGCGATGGCACAGAATCAGCTCGGCGTGAGCATTGTCGTCGGCAACGCCCCGCCTCCACCACGCTTTGAACGCGCCCCCGTGCCGCGCGCCGGCTATGTCTGGGCACCGGGTTACTGGAACTGGGACGGCCAGCGCCATGTCTGGAGCGGCGGCGAATGGCTGCGCGAACGCGGCGGCAACCAGTACCGCCGCGCCGCCTGGATACAAGAGAACAACCGCTGGCGCCTGGATCGTGGCGGCTGGGTCGCCGCGCAAATGCAGCCCGTGCGCTATGACGACATCCGCATCGCCCCGCCGCCACCACGCCGCGAAGCCATCCCGCGCGCGCGCCACGGCTACACCTGGGCGCCAGGCCACTGGGAATGGCGCAGCCAGCGCTACGCCTGGACACCGGGCGTGTGGATCGCCGAACGCCCCGGCTATGCGTATGCGCCACCCGCCTGGAACCAGCGCGATGGCCGCTGGCAGATGGAGCAAGGCCGCTGGTCGCCACGCGGACCGAACGGCGACCGCGACCGCGACGGCATCCCCAACCGCCATGACCGCGACAATGGCAACCGCCACGACCGCGACGGCGATGGCGTACCGAACCGCGATGACCGCAGGCCCGATAATCCGCGCCGCGACTAAAATGCGGTTGTAGTCCCCACCAAGGCCACCCATCGCGGTGGCCTTGTCATTTTCCCGACACATCCGTGTATTAAAATCGCGCGACGATCAATTACACTGCGCGAGAAAGATTCACGATGGCGATGGAAACTGCCGGTTTTACCTACGGCTCGGACACCTCGGGCCTGGTCTGGGGCTTCCTGTTTGGCCGCGAAGCGCAGCCGCTGGCGCTCGACTCGGCGGCCGCACTGGCCTGGCTGGCCGATGGCGCGGCCAGGCCGGCGCAGCAATTCGTCTGGCTGCATTTCAATTTATCGCACGCGGCCAGCGAAAAATGGCTGATGACGCATACGCAGCTGGCCGACGAATTCTATGAGACGCTGCACCAGGGTTCCCGCTCGACGCGTATCGAACAGGCAGAAAACACCCTGATCGCCGTGGTCAACGATGTGGTGCACAATTTCTCGTTCGAAGCGTCCGACATTTCCACCATGTGGGCCAGTGTGGCGCAAGACCTCGTCATCACGGCGCGCCGCGCGCCGCTGCAGTCGATCGAGCGCTTGCGCCAGGCCGTCATCAAGAACCACGAGCCGATCCGCTCGTCGGTGGAACTGCTGATCCATCTGCTGCGCGATCAGGCTGACGTGCTGGTCAACATCGTGCGCGATGCCGTGGCGCGGGTCGACGATATCGAAGACCACTTGCTGGCCGGGCGCCTGGTGCCCAAGCGCGAAGACCTGGGCGCCATGCGGCGCGTGCTGGTACGGCTGCAGCGCCTGCTGGCGCCGGAACCGGCAGCCCTGTTCCGCCTGCTGCAACGCCCGCCTTCGTGGGTGTCGGAGCTGGACAGCCTGGAACTGCGCCAGTCGACGGAAGAATTTTCCGTGGTGCTCAGCGATATGTCGTCCTTGCAGGAACGCATCAAGCTGCTGCAGGAAGAGATTGCCGCCAGGGTCAACGAGGAAAACAGCCGCAGCCTGTTCGTGCTGACCATCGTCACCGTGCTGGCCTTGCCGATCAATATCATCGCCGGCATGCTGGGCATGAACGTGGGGGGAATTCCGCTGGCCCAGCATCCGCAGGGCTTCTGGATCATCGTCGCCATCATCGTCACGTTCACGGTGGTGGCGGGATGGCTGGTGGTGCGCGTGCAACGCAATAGTTGACTATTGGGAACACGGCCTGGCAGGCGAACGGCAGGCGCCGTCCGCCATCACTGCTTGCCGCGCTTAGCGGTGGTATTCGCCGGCCCGTTCAGGCTGGTAAACGATTTCCTCGATTTTCACCTTCACCACGCCACCGGGCATGGGCCAGGCGATGCTGTCGCCGACGGACAAGCCCAGCAGCGCGCTGCCGACGGGCGCCAGCACGGAAATGCGGTCGGCCTGGCCTTCCACATCCTTCGGATACACGAGCGTCAGGCAGAATTCTTCCTTGTTTTCCACCGTGAAGCGCACGGTGGAATTCATCGTCACGACGGTGGGCGGTATTTCTTGCGGCTCAAGCACCTCGGCACGGCCCAGCTCATCGAGCAAGGCGGCCTTGTCCGGCGACAAGTTATTTCCCAAGGCATACAACAACGCTTCCAGTCGTTCCAGGTCTTGTGACGACAAAATAATTTTTGGTTTTTTTTCCAAGATATCCTCACTATTGATCATTAGGGCGACGTCCGGTTTTGCTGGCGGCAGTTTACTTGGCCGCAGCAGACAAAATAAACAGCATCAGAACGTCCATCATCAGCGGATTATGGACGAACTCGCGGAGCAAGGCCATAGCGTTCTCGCATTCTTCATTAAAATTTATTAAAATCAATGACTTGCACTGGCCGATACGGACAAAAAGTTAATCCCTGCCGTGACGGCTGCAGGCATGCAAGTTACTCTGCATGACATTTTGTTTACCTGCAGCATGTTTTTAGGGGCAAAAACCCGCCGCTAAAAAAAGGATTAAAATTCAGATTACATTATTATTCGAAAGACACGTCCCGCCTTTTCCGCCTGACTTGTCGCCTTGCATGCGGCTACCGGCTTGCGGCATGCCCACTAAATTGCCGCGTACGCTGTACTTTCACGCCGCAAAATGACAAGATGTCGGCCTTAGCAACACTTAGCAACACGTTGAGAGTTCCGGCTCACTTCGGTTTTCATCAGACTGGAACGCAAAGTATGGCAGGGCGAGGCGGGATCACACGGGGCGGCAGCAAGCGGGGCCGGCAGGAGAAGGCGTCATGATGCTGCCATTGATGCTGCCCTCGGTGCAGTTGCGCGGTGACCGGATAGCCAGGCTGAACTTGCTGGCCGCAGCGGCCATGCTGGCCACGGCCAGCCTGCTGCTGGTCCTCTTCCAGTTGTTTTCCCTCCAGGCATCGCTCCAGCGCGACCTGCGCATCCAGGCCGACATGCTGGCGCCAGCCGCTGCCCAGGCCATGCGCCACGATGATCGCCTGGCGGCGCAACAGGTGCTCGCGCCCCTCGCCGCCGCCCCGCATGTCCGGCAAGCACTGCTCTTCAGTCCGTATGGCACGCCATTCGCCCGCTACGCGCGCAGCGCCAGCGATGCCGTGCCCGCAGCGCCGCGCAGCGGCCTGCAGATCGATTACCTGGACGGCAGCGCCGCCCTCCTGCAAAACCTGCCCGGTGGCGGCGCACTGTATCTGCGCGCCAGCCTGGCGCCGCTGTTCGGCAGCCTGGCGCAATTTGCCGCCTTCACCCTGCTGGTCTGCCTGTGTGCGTTCGGCCTGACGGTCCTGATGGTGCGCCGCACGCGCACCGCCGCCCAGCATGCGGAAAGCCATTTGCACTACCTGGCCCACGTCGACCCTGTCACGCAACTGCCGAACCGCCATGAATTCAACGGCGCCCTGGCCTACGCGCTGGCGCGCGCCGACCGCCAGGACAGCAGCGTGGGACTGCTGCTGCTGGACCTGGACAACTTCAAGGTGGTCAACGATACGCTGGGCCACCACTGCGGCGACCAGCTGCTCAAACTCGTCGCCGAGCGCCTGGTGGCGATCCTGCGCGGCACCGACATCATCTGCCGCATCGGCGGCGACGAATTCGTCGTCATCGTCGAACCGGCCGACGACGCTTCGGAAATGGCCAGCGTGGCGCGCAAGATCCTCGCCGTGCTGGCCGCGCCGTTCGCGCTGGAAGGCCACCAGCTATATGTCAGCGCCAGCATCGGCGTAAGCCTGTATCCGTTCGATGCGCAGGACGTGGCCACCCTCACGCGCAATGCCGACACGGCCATGTACCACGCCAAGCACCAGGGCAAGAACCGCTATGCCGTGTTCAAGGCCGAAATGGAATTGCGCGCCCAGCGCCGCCTGCGCATGGAGGCGAACCTGCGCCGCGCCCTGCAAAACGAGGAACTGTATCTGCACTACCAGCCGCAGATCGACTTGCGCAGCGGGCGCATCGTCGGCGTGGAAGCGCTGGTACGCTGGAACTGCCGCGAGATGGGCCAGCTGAGCCCCAGCGAATTCATCCCCGTGGCCGAGGAAAGCGGCATCATCGTCGAGCTGGGACGCTGGGTGCTGCAAAGCGCCTGCCGCCAGGCGGCCAGCTGGTGCAAGGCCGGCCTGCTCGATTCGCTCGAACACGTGGCCGTCAACCTGTCGGCCTGCCAGGCGCGCGACCCGGGCCTGATGGACGATATCCGCGCCATCCTGCACGAGACGCAGCTGCCGCATGGCTTGCTGGAGCTGGAAATCACGGAAGGGGTATTGATGGACAATATCCACGCCAACGTGGAACTGATGCGGCGCCTGCAGGACACGGGCATCCACCTGTCGATCGACGATTTCGGCACCGGCTATTCCTCGATGTCGTACCTAAAGCGCCTGCCGATCGATCAATTGAAAATCGACCGCAGCTTCGTGCACGACCTGCCCGGCGAAGGCGAAGCCATCGTCACTGCCATCATCGCCATGGCGCACAGCCTGCATCTGAAAGTGGTGGCCGAAGGCGTGGAAACGCTGCAGCAGGTGGAGTTTTTGAGAAAAGCCGGCTGCGACAACGTGCAGGGCTTTTTCTTCGCGCGCCCGATGACGGCGGCGCAGTTGACGGCATTGCTGCTGGAGCGGCGCGACTGGAGTACGCGCACCGTCATGCCGGCTTGAATTGCGCCAACGATGGTGTCGGATTACGCGGCGTGCCGCCGCTAATCCGACCTACAGCAGCACACCATGAACAGGCAGGTCGGCGTAGGTCGGCGTAGGTCGAATTAGCGCGCAGCGCGTAATCCGACATCACCCGCTACATCAAGCCAGCTTGGCCGAATGCTCGCGCGTCGCGTGGAACGTCAGCTTAGGCCAGCGCTCTTCCGTCAGGCGCAGGTTCACGCCCGACGTGGCCAGGTAAGCCATGTTGCCGGCCGCATCGTAGGCCACGTTGTGGCCCAGCGCGTTCTCGAAATCCTGCAGGATGCGCTTGTCGTCGCAACTGACCCAGCGCGCGCTGCTGATGCTGGTGCCTTCGAACACGGCGTCGACGCCATACTCGTTGAGCAAGCGGCTCGCCACCACCTCGAACTGCAGCACGCCGACGGCGCCCAGTACCAGTTCGCCGCCCTGCACCGGCTTGAAGACCTGTACCGCGCCCTCTTCGCCCAGCTGCTGCAAGCCCTTGTGCAGCTGCTTGATCTTCAAGGGATTACGGATGCGCACTGAGCGGAAGAAGTCTGGCGCGAAGTAGGGAATACCGGTAAAGGTCAGCATCTCGCCTTCGGAAAAACTGTCGCCGATCTGCATGTTGCCATGGTTCGGCAAGCCGATGATGTCGCCCGCGTACGCTTCTTCCACCTGTTCGCGCGAGGAAGCCATGAAGGTCACCACGTTCGACACCTTGATCTCGCGCCCCAGGCGCAAATGCTTGACCTTCATGCCGCGCTCGAAACGTCCCGAGCACACGCGCAAAAAGGCGATGCGGTCGCGGTGCGCCGGATCCATGTTCGCCTGGATCTTGAAGACGAAACCCGTAAACGGCTGCTCGGACGGCGCCACCGAGCGCACGGTCGCGTCGCGCTCGCGCGGCGCCGGCGCCCAGTCGACCAGCGCCGAGAGAATCTCGCGCACGCCAAAGTTGTTGATGGCAGAACCGAAGAACACGGGCGTCTGCACGCCGGAGAGGAATTCCTCCAGGTTAAACGGATTCGATGCGCCGTGCACCAGCTCCACTTCCATGCGCAACTGGTCCATCTCGAGCGGGAACATCTCCTGCAGGCGCGGATTGTCGATGCCCTTGATGATTTCGAAGGCGCCGTCGGCTTTTTCTTCGCCGGCCTTGAACAGCATGATCTCGTCGTTCAGCAGGTGATACACGCCGCGGAAGTTCTTGCCCATGCCGATCGGCCAGGTGACGGGCGCGCACTGGATCTTCAGCACCGATTCAAGTTCGTCGAGCAGATCCAGCGGATCGCGCGTCTCGCGGTCCATCTTGTTCATGAAGGTGACGATGGGCGTATTGCGCATGCGGCAGACGGCCAGCAGCTTGATCGTCTGCGCTTCCACGCCCTTGGCCGCATCGATGACCATCAGCGCCGAGTCGACCGCCGTCAGCACGCGGTAGGTATCTTCCGAGAAGTCCTGGTGGCCCGGGGTGTCGAGCAGGTTGACGACGTGGCCGCGAAATTCAAACTGCATCACCGAGGAGGCGACGGAAATGCCGCGCTGCTTCTCGATTTCCATCCAGTCCGACGTCGCGTGGCGGCCCGATTTACGCGCCTTGACGGTACCGGCCATCTGGATCGCGCCCGAGAACAGCAGCAGTTTTTCCGTCAGCGTGGTCTTACCCGCATCCGGGTGGGAAATGATGCCGAAGGTGCGGCGGCGCGCCACTTCGCGCGCGATCACGGCAGGCGCCTTGCTGCTGGCTGACGCTGCGGCGTTGTCCGCATTGTCGCTGGAATCGGGGGTAGTGATGTCGTTCTCGTTGGCCATATTGGTGACCATAATATGGCCCTCGCAAAAAACCCTCGATTTTACAGAAGGATCGCACTTCCGTGTGAACTGCTTCACTCGGGCGGAAAGCAAAATTGCCCACTTCATCAAGAGGTCACAATCCGCAGGCAACATTGCATTGCAGAAATGTTGTCACCCTACCCTGGAAAACCGATGAAAATCCTCCTTACCCCCGCCATCCGCCTCATGCAGCGCTTGCGCCTGCTGCCCAAATTCATGCTGGTCTGCCTGGTCTTCCTGCTGCCGCTGGCGCTGGCGACCACCCTGCTGATCTCGGAGCTGGGCAAGTCGCTGGCCCAGGCGCAGGATGCGCAGCGGGGCGTGGCCTATGTGCGCCAGTTGCAGGAAGGCACGCGGCTGCTGCAGCAACGGCGCGGCCTGGAACACTTGCGCCTGAGCGGCAAGGCGGGCATGGACAACTCGGCCGTCAATGCGCGCATCACGGCCGCGCTGACGTCCCTGGCGCGCTTGCCGGCCGGCGCCGGCCTGCCCCAGGCGGCCGAGCTGACCAAGCAGTGGCAAGCCCTGTTGGGCCGCCAGGCGGGCCTCGCGGCGCGCGACAGCTATGCGGCGCACACGGCGCTGCTGCGCCAGGCGGCCAAACTGGGCCAGCTGGTGGCTGACCGTTCGCACCTGAGCCTCGACCCGGACGCAGGCGCCAACCACCTGAGCGCCGTCTTCACGGCCACCCTGCCCGACCTGGCCGAGAGCCTGTCCGACATCGCCGGGCGCGGCGCGGCCTACATCGACACGGGCCTGTTCGAAGCGAACGAAGATCAACTCGTCAACGCCAACGCCCTGATCGCGCGCCACGAACTGGAACGCCTGCCGGCCCGCTTCGACGAAATCCTCGTCGCCAAGCCGGCCTTGCGCGCCAGCCTGCAGCCGGCCCTGAAAGCCGTACCGACGGCACTGGCCTTCCTCGAACGCACGAAAAATGAAGTGACCAATTCCTACGACCAGACCTCGGGCGCGCAATTCCACGCGGCCGGCATGCAGGCCATCGACGCCCTGCACGCGCTGTCCGGCGCCTCGGCCAGCGCGCTGGACGACTTGCTGGCGCAGCGCATCGCCCGCGACGAGGCACGCCGCGGCCTGATCCTGGCGGCCATGTTGCTGGTGCTGCTGGCCGCCGCCTACCTGTGCGCGGGCTTCTATGCCGCGTTCGCGCGCGATGTGACGCAATTGCGCCTGGCCGTCGGCGCGGCGGCGGCCGGCGACCTGTCGCAGCGCATCACCTCGCAGGCGCATGATGAAATTGGCGACCTGGTGCGCGACTTCGGCGCCATGACGCACGGCCTGGCCACCCTGGTGCAGGAAATCCGCGGCGGCGCGGCCGTCATCGCGGCGGCCGGCGCCGATATCGCCCAGGGCAATGCGGCTCTGTCCGGCCACACGGCCACGCAAGCGGACGCGCTGGGCGCCACCGTGGACTCGATGCGCGAGCTGACGGCCACCGTGGGCCGCAATGAAGCCCATGTAGGACAGGGACGCACGCTGGTGGCGACGGCGGCCGACGTGGCCCTGCGCGGCGGGCAAACGGTGGGCGCCGTGGTCGAGACCATGGCCTCGATCAAGGCCAGCTCGCACAAGATCGTCGACATCATCGGCGTCATCAACGGCATCGCCTTCCAGACGAATATCCTGGCCCTGAACGCAGCCGTGGAAGCGGCGAGAGCCGGCGAACAAGGACGCGGCTTTGCCGTCGTCGCCGCCGAAGTGCGCAGCCTGGCGCAGCGCTCGAACGAGGCGGCGCTGGAAATCAAGCGCCTGATCGGCGATTCCGTGGCCACCGTCGATGCGGGCGGCGAGCTCGTCAATGCCGCCGGCAACACTATGCGGCAAGTCGTCGATGCGGTGCAGCAGGTGGCCGTGGTGATCGGGCGCATCAGCAGCGCCGGCGCCGAGCAGAATGGCGAGATCGCCCGCATCAACGGCGCGCTGGCGCAAATCGACGACATGACGCGCCAGAACGCGGGCCTGGTCGACGAGGCGCGCGCCGGTTCGCAGCGCCTGCACCAAGAGGGCGAGGCGCTGACGCAGGCCGTCAGCCGCTTCCGCCTGGGGCAGCACGAGGTGCCAGGTACGCGCCCGGCGCCCGCAGCAAGCATGCGCGACGGCTTGCCCAGCGTGCGGCCGGCCGGCCTGTGGAGCGCCAATAAGCCACGCGTCATATCACAAAATCGCGCAGAACGGCGCAAGGCTAGCTAGGCTAAAGTGTGCATGTAGGACAAGGACTACAATTTCGCCTCAAAAGAGACTACAAGGTGGCGACTGCTAATCTTATGTTCGCCACTTACATAAGCTCTTAAAGTAGCTACATCGCGATCTGCACCGCGCGGTCGAAAAAAAACGCCGTTACAACATGAGTACGGCAGCTTTTTTTAACCAGCAACGCGGCAGTCGCACTCCGATGTAAAAAGCCTGTGAGGAATACTATGAGCCATACTCAACTTATCACCCCGGTCCAGAAGAACCAGTTGCTGCCGCGCGCCATGCCGGCGGCTGGACGGGAAATCAAGCTTGCGTCGCGGGTTAGCCTCAGCAGTGCCCAACAAAATGAATTGCTGGCCGCCCTGCCACGCGCCGCGCTCGAATCGCTGTTCGAAGACCTGGAACTGGTAGAACTGCCTTTCGGCAAGGAACTGTATGCCTACGGTAACAACCTGGAATACAGCTATTTCCCCACCACCGCCATCATTTCGCTGCTGTATGTCATGGAAGATGGCGCCACGACGGAAATCGCCGTCGTCGGCCATGAAGGCGTGGCGGGTGCCTCGCTGCTGGCAGGCGAGCGCGCCATGTGCACGGCCGTCGTGCAAAGCGCCGGCTACGGTTACCGCCTGAAAACGCAAAGCTTGCGCGATGCCTTCAATCAAGGCGGCGCCCTGCCCCAGTTGCTGATGCGCTACACCAACGCCCTGTTTGCGCAAATGGCGCAGAACGCCGTCGGTGGCCGCCACAGCTCGATCGAGCAAAAGCTGTGCCGCTGGCTGCTGGACCGCCTGGACCGTTCGCCATCGAACGAATTGAAAGTGACGCAAGAGCTCATCTCCATCATGCTGGGCGTGCGCCGCGAAAGCATCACGGCCGCCGCCGGCAAACTGCAAGATGAAGGCTTGATCCACTATCGCCGTGGCAATATCACGGTGCTGGACCGCGCCGGCCTGGAGTGCTATGCGGGCGAGTGCTACAAGGTCGCCAAGACGGAATACGACCGCTTGCTGCGCGACGTGTCGCGCTGCTGAACCGCTGCTGATCTGCATAGATAAAAAAATGGCCGGGCTGCATGCCCGGCCATTTTTTTGCATCCAAAAACACTCACACGCTGGCGTCTTCGTCGAGCTCTTCCGGTTCCGGCGTCAGCGGCAGCGGAATCACGGCTTCCACACAAGTGCCCTTGCCTTCCGGCCCCTGGCGCACGGTGAGGGTGCCGCCCAGCAGCAAGGCCCGCTCGCGCATGCCCAGCAAGCCGTGCGACATGGGTTTTTGCAGCGCATCCTCGGTGATGCCGATGCCGTCGTCGATCACGCGCAGCACCAGGCCGTGTTCATTGCGCTTCAAGGTCACGCTGACCATGCCGGCGCGCGCATATTTGAGGATGTTCGTCAGCGATTCCTGCACGATACGGAACAGGGCAATCGTCAGGGTGGCTTCGCGGTTATCGATATTGATGGCCACGTCCGTTTCGCAGCGAACCGAGCTCATGCGCGCAAAATCCTCGCAATAGCTTTCGATGGCGGCGCACAGGCCCAGGTTATCGAGCAGGCTGGGGCGCAAATCCTCGACGATGCGGCGCTTCAGTTCCACCGTTTCCAGCAGGGTCGCCTTGGCGCGGCGCAATTGCGCGGCCAGTTCCGGCTGGGTGTGCGCCAGTTGCTGCGTGACGGCGCCCAGGTCCATGCTGATCGACGTCAAATGGGCACCCAGCTCATCGTGCAGCTCACGCGCCAGGCGCGCCTTCTCCACTTCATTGACGCTGATCAAATGGCGCGACAGCACGGATAATTGCTCCGTGCGCTTACTGACCGTCGATTCCAGCGTGTCGTTGGCATTTTGCAGGGCATACTCGACGGCCGCGCGGTTCTGGAAGCTGCGCCGCACCAGCTGGTAAAACATGATCAGCACGAGGATGGCCAGGGCATTGATGCCGATGCCAAGCAGCACGGCTTTCTGGTACTCATGATAAAAGGCGGCGCTGCCGGACGACAGCGCTTCATTCTGTTCGCGCGTCATGATCACCACCTGCAGGCGGATTTCGTCCATGGTGGCGCGGTCATCGGTCACGCGCGAGATATTGACGATTTCAGCCAGCCCGCCCTGCTTGTAGACCTCGATCGACTCTTGCAGCATCGACATCTTGCGGCGGATCAAGCTTTTTAATTGCGCCAGGTTTTTCAGCTGGGTGGGACTGCCCGCGAGCAAGGCTTGCAGCTCGTTCAATTCGTTGTCGATTTCGGTGGCAGCCGTCTTCGACGGGCCCAGATACGTTTCGGAGCCGGAAATGAAATAGCCGCGCAAGCTGCTTTCCGCATCGAGCACGAGCACGTTCAAGTACTGCAGGCGGTCCGCCACGCGGGCGCTCTGGCTGAGCAAGGCATTCGTGCCCTTCAGCGACTGCAAGTTATGATAGAGGCTGAAACCATTGAGCACAAGCAGCAAGGCGCAAGTGACGCACAGGATCGTCTTGTACAGGGGCAGGCGGTGATTCGGGGCCGGTTCAACGGTGAAATACATCCTGATGTGCATCCTTAGCAAGGTTCGGCGCAAGAAATAGCGCCGGCGCCGGCCAATTATAGTCCTCGCCACAGACTGCTGCACTGCACAAGTCGTGCTGGCTAGCTGGCTGAGCGATCATGTTTCCATGATCGCACCGCAGCGCTAGTCAAGCAAATTGTTTTTCATTGCGTAATAGGTCAAGTCGCTGTTCGATTGCAAGCCCATTTTTTCCATGATGCGCGTACGGTAAGTACTCACTGTCTTGATGCTCAACGACAAGGCCACGCCGATATCGGACACGGTCGCGCCGCGCGCCAGGCGCAGGAAGACCTGGAACTCGCGGTCCGACAATTCCGTATGCAGGGCCGCATTCGTGTCGCGGTCGAACGACTGCGCCAGCAACTCGCCCACCGTGGAACTGACGTAGCGGCGCCCCTGGAACACGGTGCGCACGGCCGTCATCAGCTCATCGGCTTCGCATTCCTTGTTCAGATAGCCATTCGCGCCCATCTTGAACAGGTTCAGCGCGTATTGCTGCGCGGGATAGCCGCTGAGTATCAGCACGGGCAATTCCGGCTGGCCCTGGCGGATCGTGCGCAAGGTATCGATGCCGCTCTGATCGGGCATGGCTATATCGAGCAGCAATACATCGCATATTTCGCGGCGGGCGATATCGAGCGCTTCGCGCCCCGTACCGGCTTCCGCCACCACACTGAAATCGCTTGACGACGAAAAAATCTGCTTGAATCCAGCTCGTACTATTTGGTGATCATCACAAATGGCAACGCGTATCATTGTTTCCCCTTAAATTTTCCTGGCCTGGGAAAGACTACCGGAACCTGCACGCTGCTCCGGCTTAGCGTCACTAACAAAAACGCAACATTAACATTATATTCAAAATATGGCGCGCCGCAGGCTAGCGGCAGCGCCCGGGCGGCAAGCCCATGCAATCCAAGTAAGCTAGTTGGCCGGTATCGGACAACCCGACCTATATTGGTACAAATCTTATTTTAGCAAGTTTAAAATCGCAATTAATTCATTGCGTATCCACACGCGGTCCAGCGGTGCTTCCTGCGGCACGACAGGCATGGCCGGCAGCACAGGCAACTCGTCGGGGACGGCATGCGATGCGCCACGGCTATCGAGCTTGTTGCGCGCGCCGCTGATGGTAAAGCCCTGTTCATACAGCAATTCGCGGATACGGCGTATCAGCAGCACCTCATGGTGCTGATAATAACGGCGGTTGCCACGTCGTTTGACCGGCTTGAGCTGGGAAAACTCCTGCTCCCAGTAGCGCAGTACGTGCGGTTTGACGCCGCACAACTCACTCACCTCGCCGATCGTGAAATAGCGTTTCGCCGGAATGGGCGGCAAGGCGATCAACTCGGTTTTACTGATGCGCTCGTTCATCGCCACTCACTCAGGCAGCACGTGCCAGCGGACTGGTCTCTTCGACCATGCTTTTCAGCTTCTGGCTCGCATGAAAAGTCACGACACGGCGTGCCGTGATGGGAATCTCTTCGCCCGTCTTCGGATTGCGGCCCGGCCGCTGCGGCTTGTCGCGCAACTGGAAATTGCCGAAACCGGACAGCTTGACAGCCTCGCCACGCTCGAGCGCATTGCGGATCTCGTCGAAAAAGGTCTCGACCATATCCTTCGCTTCGCGCTTGTTCAGGCCCACTTGCTCGAACAACAGTTCGGCCAGTTCCGCCTTGGTCAAGGTGGGTAAATCTTTTTCCGCTTCCTGGCGCACCTTGGCAACCAGCATGGCCCGATGCAAATCGGCAGCCAGTGCGGATTGCAGTACGGCGGAATCAACGTCGCTGTTATTAATTTTCCTGCCCTGCCTTTTCTGTGCGCCCGAGCCCGCCACATGGCAAGCTCGTCTACGGTTGACGACGGAAAGGCCGTCACGCAAGGCGACGGCCAGTCCGGTATTACGAACGCAGTTTCGCGTCGTGGCCCTGCTTGGCAGCATCGATCAGGACAGCCATCAAGCCATCGACGACATCGTCTTGCAGGGTGTTTTGAGTATCTTGCAAGCTAATCCGGAAAGCAAGGCTTTTTTCATCCGTTTCCAGCCCTTTTCCACGATATTCATCAAATAAAACAATGGCTTGCACGATACGCGCTGCAGCGCTTGCCTTGGCGGCGGCGTGGAAGCTGTCGAGCAGATCCTGCACCGCTACCGATTGCTTGACGACCACGGCCAGGTCGCGGCTGGCGCCAGGGAATTTCGAGATTTCCTGGTACACGGGCACGACTCTTTGCGTCAGGGCAGCGGCGTCCACTTCGAACAGCACGGGCGCCAGCGGCAAGTCGTACTTTTGCATCCAGCGCGGGTGCAATTCGCCGATGAAACCGATGACCTTGCCATCGAGTTCCACGTTGGCCGAACGGCCCGGATGCAGGGCCGGGTGCTCCGCCTTGGTGAAACGCAAGACCAGCGGCGCGAACAGCGCTTCCAGGTCCGCCTTCACGTCGAAGAAGTCGACCGTGCGGGCTGGCTGGCCCCACTGCTCGTCGGCTACCGCGCCGTAGGCCATGGCAGCCACACGCTTCGGCTGGGCGTAGCCAGCCACCGACAAGGGGCCGTTTTCCACGCTGTCGTCGCGCTGGTAGATGGCGCCCACTTCGAAGATGCGCACGCGGTTCGTCTTGCGGTTCAGGTTATAGCGCACATTGGCGATCAGGCTGCCGATCAGCGAGGAACGCATCACGCTCATCTGGCTGGCGATCGGGTTCTGCAATTTGATCGGATTGGTATTGCCCGAGAAATCGCGCTCCCATGCCGTATCGACAAAGCTCATGTTAACCACTTCCTGGAAGCCCAGGTCAGCCAGTTCATGACGTACCGCAAACAGGGAGCGGGTATTTTCTGGTGCAATCTGCATCACGTTCGCGGCCACGGGCGGCAGGGTCGGGATGTTTTCAAAGCCGTACACGCGCGCCACTTCCTCGATCAGGTCTTCCTCGATCTCGATGTCGAAACGGTAGCTGGGCGACGTCACGGAAAACACGCCGTCCGCCAGGGTGAATGGCAGGGCCAGACGCGTAAAGATATCGGCGATCAGCGCATCGTTGAGCGGCACGCCGATGACTTTTTGCGCGCGCGCCGTGCGCATCGATACAGGCTGGCGCTGCGGCAAGTTCACCACGTGGTCGTCGACGGGGCCGACGGTCGTTGCCGGCGTACCGCAGATTTCCACGATCAGGGCCGTGATGCGCTCGATGTGCTCGACGGTGGTGGCAAAATCGACGCCGCGCTCAAAGCGGTGCGCCGCATCGGTCGAGAAATTCAAACGGCGCGCGCGACCTTGAATGGCGTTCGGCCACCAGAATGCCGCTTCCAGGTAGATGCTGTCCGTATCGTCCGAGACCGAGCTGGCGTCGCCGCCCATGATGCCGGCCAGCGATTCGATTTCCTGCTCATCGGCAATGACGCCGAGCCATTCGTCGACGGCGATGGTGTTGCCATTCAACAGCTTGACGGATTCGCCCGCCTTGCCCCAACGCACGTCGAGGCTGCCGTGGATCTTCGCCAGGTCAAACACGTGGCTAGGACGGCCCAGTTCCAGCATGACATAGTTGGAAATGTCGACCAGGGCCGACAGCGGACGCTGGCCGCTGCGCTCGAGGCGCTGCTTCATCCAGTCCGGCGTGGCGGCACGGGCGTTCAAGCCGCGGATGACGCGGCCCGTGAAACGGCCGCACAGGTCTGGCGCGCTGACTTTGACGGGCAGGATTTCGTCGCTCGACACCGGCACGGTGCGGAACTGCGGCACATTCAGGGTCACACCCGTGAGGGCCGACACTTCGCGCGCCACACCCAGCACGGACAGGCAGTCCGCCTTGTTCGGCGTCAACTTGATGGTGAATTTCAAGTCGTTCAAGGCAAAGTAATCGCGGAAATTCTGGCCGATCGGCGCGTCGTCCGGCAATTCCATCAAGCCGGCGTTTTCTTCCGACAATTTCAATTCGCGCGCGGAGCACAGCATGCCTTGCGACTCGACGCCGCGCAGCTGGCCCACCTTGATTTCAAACGGCTTGCCATCGGCGCCAGGCGGCAGCACGGCGCCCGCCATGGCGCAGACGACTTTCAAGCCCGGGCGCACGTTGGGCGCGCCGCAGACGATATTGAGCATGGTGCCCGTGCCGACATCGACCTGACACACATTCAGGCGGTCCGCGTTCGGATGTTTTTCCATCTCCAGGACCAGGCCCACCACCACGTTCGAGAACGGCGGGGCGACAGGATCGACATCCTCGACTTCGAGACCGGACATGGTCAGCAGATGGGCCAGTTCGTCCGAAGTCATCTTCGGATCGACCATGGTACGGAGCCAGTTTTCGGAAAATTGCATAATCAAGCTTTCAAATGTTCAATGCGCGAGCATGCAAGGGCACGCTCCAGCGCATCGAGTGACATGGAATAATGAAACGCCTTAGTTAAACTGCTTGAGGAAGCGCAAATCTCCCTCATAAAACAGACGCAGGTCGTTGATGCCATAGCGCAGCATCGTCAAGCGTTCCAGGCCGGAGCCGAAAGCAAAACCGATGAATTTCTCGGGATCGAGGCCGAAGTTCTTTACCACGCTCGGATGCACCTGGCCGGCGCCCGACACTTCCAGCCAGCGGCCCTTCAGAGGACCCGAGCCGAAGGCGATGTCGATCTCGGCCGACGGTTCCGTAAACGGGAAGTACGATGGACGGAAGCGCACTTGCAAATCGTCCGTTTCAAAGAAAGCCTTGACGAAGTTCAGGTACACGCCCTTCAGGTCGGCAAAGCTGATGTCTTCGGCAATCCACAGGCCTTCGACCTGGTGGAACATCGGCGAATGGGTGGCATCGCTGTCGACGCGGTAGGTGCGGCCCGGCGCGATGACCTTGATCGGCGGCGTATGCGTGCGCGCATAGCGCACCTGCATCGGGCTGGTGTGCGTGCGCAGCAGCAAGGGCTTGCCATCGGTGTCGTTGCCATCGATGTAGAACGTGTCTTGCATGGAACGGGCTGGATGGTTTTCCGGGCTGTTGAGCGCCGTGAAGTTGGTCCAGTCGTTCTCGATTTCGGGGCCGTCGGCCACGTCGAAGCCGATCGAGCGGAAGATTTCCTCGACCCGCTCCCACGTGCGCATCACCGGATGGATGCCGCCGGGCATGCGGCCACGGCCTGGCAAGGTCACGTCGATCGCTTCGGCGTTCAGACGGCCTTGCATCTGGGCATCGGCCAGTGCATCACGGCGCGCCGTCAGCGCGTCTTCGATCTGCACTTTGACGGCATTGATCAGGGCGCCCTGCGCCTTGCGCGCGTCTGGGTCCAGTTTGCCCAGGCCCTTCATCATTTCGGTAATCTGGCCAGTCTTGCCCAGGTAGCGGGCTTTGGCGTTTTCAAGTGCGGCAGCGTCTGCGGCGGCGATAAAGTCAGCCTGGGCCGAGACGACGAGTTCTTCTAGGGAGTTCATGCGGCATTTCCTGTTTTGGACATCAATTCTGGACTCGGTTATCAAAAGTCCAACAATCAAAAACGGAAACGGGGCATAAGGTGTTAAAACCCCTGCCCCGCTCTTTATGACGTCACCCTACGGATGACGTTCTGCAATCACCGATGCTTACGCAGCGATTTTTGCTTTAACTGCGTTGACAATCGCAGCGAATGCTGGCTTGTCCATCACAGCCATATCGGCCAGGACTTTACGGTCCAGTTCGATATTTGCTTTTTTCAAGCCGTTCATGAATACGCTGTACGTTACGCCATGCTCACGGGAAGCGGCGTTGATACGGGCGATCCACAGGCGGCGGAAAACGCGTTTCTTGTTGCGGCGATCGCGGTAAGCGTATTGGCCAGCGCGCATAACTGCTTGCTTGGCAACACGGTATACACGGCTGCGGCGACCACGGTAGCCTTTAGCTTGTACAAGAATCTTTTTATGACGGGCACGAGCTGTAACCCCACGTTTTACTCTAGGCATAGTAACTCCTTATATTGAGTGTGAGATTAAGCAGTCGGCATCATGCGGTAGACGGATTTCACGTCAGACGCAGCGACATTGGTGGTACCGCGCAGAGCGCGTTTCAGCTTGGTGGTTTTCTTGGTCAAGATGTGGCGTTTGAACGCATGACCACATTTAACAGTACCACCCGGGCGCACGCGAAAACGTTTTTTCGCAGAGCTTTTGGTCTTCATTTTAGGCATAGCAATCTGTCCTCTTACGGACAGCTCCATTTATAACAGGATTGCAGGTGGCAACACGACGCTGCGCTTAGATGCCTGCTTTCACATGCTGTGCAGCGGATGCGAGTCCGCTACAGTTCGCGCGGCCCGGACATTGCTGTCAGGGCCGCGCAAATTCTGCCTGGAATCTGGTGCCGCACCAAGACTGGCGCAAATCACGTCGACTCACAGTAAAACGCTATTGTAGCTTACTTCTTCTTCTTCGGCGAAAGAACCATGATCATTTGGCGGCCTTCCATCTTCGGGAACTGCTCGACCTGGCCATACGGCTCCAAATCGGCTTTCAGACGTTCCAGCATGCGGAAGCCAATATCCTGATGCGCCATCTCACGACCGCGGAAACGCAGCGTGATTTTGGTTTTATCACCTTCATCAAGGAACTTGATGAGATTACGCAACTTGATATTGTAGTCACCATCATCAGTCCCCGGACGGAATTTGACTTCCTTCACGAGGATGATCTTTTGCTTCAATTTGGCTTCGTGAGCTTTCTTTTGCTCCGAATACTTAAATTTGCCGTAGTCCATCAAACGGCAAACCGGTGGCTGCGCGGTAGGCGCAATTTCCACCAGGTCGACGTTTGCCTCTTCCGCCAGGCGGAAGGCTTCAGCCAAACTTACGATACCGAGTGGCTCGTTATCGACCCCGCTTAAACGCATTTCAGGGGCAGTGATTTCGCCATTGATGCGATGTGACTTGTCAGTAGCTATTGTAATTTCCTTTAAAAATCTTGTAAGACGGTCGTGCAGCGAGTTTCCTCGTCAGGCCTTGGTGTCGACTTCATGTTTGAGTCGCTCAATCAGGGCATCGACGGACATGACACCCAGATCGATATTGCCCCGCGCCCGCACGGCCACTGTATTTGCATCCCGCTCTTTGTCGCCAATTACTAAGATGTAAGGCAATTTTTGTACGGAATGTTCACGTATTTTATAGGTAATCTTCTCGTTACGCAAATCAGCCTGCACGCGCAGCCCCGCTTTGCGCAGTTTTGTTGTAACTTCCTGTACATAGTCGGCTTGAGCGTCGGAAATATTCAACACCGACACTTGCACTGGCGACAACCACAACGGCATGGCGCCCGCATAGTGTTCGATCAGGATACCGATAAAACGTTCCAGCGAACCGACGATCGCGCGGTGCAGCATGATCGGCACCTGACGCGTGTTGTCCACGGCCACATATTCGGCACCCAGGCGGCCCGGCATCGACGGATCGATCTGCACGGTGCCCACTTGCCATGCGCGGCCCAGGCTGTCTTTCAGATGGTATTCGATCTTCGGACCATAAAAAGCGCCCTCGCCCGGCAATTCCGTCCATTCCACGCCACAGGCGCGCAGAGCCGAACGCAAGGATTCCTCGGCGAAATCCCACGACTCTTCGGTACCGATGCGATTATCGGGACGCAAGGCCAGCTTCACGTCGATATTCGTGAAACCAAACGCCGTGTAGACATCCATCGCCTGCTGGTGGAAAGCCGTCACTTCGCCGGCGATCTGCTCTTCCAGGCAGAAGATGTGGCCGTCATCCTGCGTAAAGCCGCGCACGCGCATCATGCCGTGCAAGGCGCCCGACGGCTCGTTGCGGTGGCATTGGCCGAATTCGCCGTAGCGCAATGGCAGGTCGCGGTAGCTGCGCATGCCATTGTTGAAAATCTGGATGTGGCCAGGGCAATTCATCGGCTTCAGTGCATACGCGCGATTTTCCGATTCCGTGATGAACATGTTTTCACGGTAATTATCCCAGTGACCGGTTTTTTCCCACAGGCCACGGTCGAGAATTTGCGGCGCCTTGACTTCCTGGTAACCGTTGACCTGGTACACATTGCGCATGTATTGCTCGACTTGCTGCCAGATCGACCAGCCTTTCGGATGCCAGAAGATCAGGCCCGGCGCTTCTTCCTGGAAATGGAAGAAGTCGAGCTGCTTGCCCAGCTTGCGGTGATCGCGCTTTTCCGCCTCTTCCAGGTTGTGCAGATACAGCTCCTGATCTTCCTTCTTGGCCCAGGCCGTGCCATAGATACGCTGCAGCATCTCGTTTTTCGAGTCGCCGCGCCAGTAGGCGCCGGCCAGCTTCATCAGCTTGAAGACTTTCAGCTTGCCCGTCGATGGCACGTGGGGGCCGCGGCACAAGTCCGTGAACTTGCCTTCGGAATACAGCGACACTTCCTGGTCAGCCGGAATCGAACCGATCAGCTCTGCCTTGTAGGCTTCGCCGATACCCTTGAAGTACTCGATGGCTTCATCGCGGGCAACCACTTTGCGCGTGACTTGCTCATCCTTCTTGGCCAGTTCCGTCATTTTCTTTTCGATCGCCACCAGATCTTCCGGCGTAAACGGCCGCTTGTAGGCGAAGTCGTAGTAAAAACCGTTGTCGATCACAGGACCGATGGTCACTTGTGCGTCCGGGAACAGTTCCTTGACAGCATGGGCCAGCAAGTGGGCCGTCGAGTGGCGGATCACTTCCAGGCCGTCGGCATCCTTGTCCGTGACGATCGCCAGCTCCGCGTCTTGCTCAATCAGGTAGGAAGTATCGACCAGCTTGCCGTCGACCTTGCCGGCCAGGGCAGCCTTGGCCAGGCCGGTACCAATATTGGCCGCAACCTGGGCCACGGTGACCGGGCCGTCAAATTGACGGGCGGAACCATCGGGAAGTCGGATTGTAAGCATATTGATCTCCATATCGGCGCTGGCGCCAGGTAAAACTGCGATGTGATGGGTAAAATACTGAAAGGAAAACGCAGACGCAAAAAAACGCGGACTAGCCGCGTTTTTCACTTTCTTGAGACAAAGGAAACCCGTTCGACTAGCGTCACTCCCAAAGCTTGGTAGTAGTTCGCGGTGTCATAACCGGTTTACCCTTTCTCTCTAACTGCATTCTGGTGGGCGGTGAGGAATTCGAATCCCCGACCCCTTGGATGTCGACCAAGTATTCTAACCAGCTGAACTAACCGCCCGTAAAACTTTTGTGATCATTGTATTTCAAATGACCGCTTGCGGCTTGCGCCAGCTTAAAAACTCTTGCAAACCATTTACTGCCAAATTCTGGTGGGCGGTGAGGAATTCGAATCCCCGACCCCTTGGATGTCGACCAAGTATTCTAACCAGCTGAACTAACCGCCCCGAAGACCAGCATTATAGAGAGGCTTTCCCAGAATGACAAGGGCTGTTTTACAGGAAACTTTAATCTGTTTTTGATCCGCTTCCCGGGCGTCAGCCCTCTTTATACAGAGTCGGCCCGGCACACGCGGAATGCCGCTAGAATCGCGGCATGAACTCCACTATATTAGCCTGGCTGAAAACCCTGAGCCGCATCTGCGGTTTTGAAACGGCCGACTCCTTCCCGCCCAATCACCCGTATGCGCGCACGCGCTGGGACGCCGCGTACTTCGATATCGCCTCCGACGTGAAGCCCGACGAGATCGAGCGGCGCATCTGCGCGGCCATCGCCAACACGCCGAGCGTCTTCGCCTACATCAGCAATCCCACGCCGCGCATGCAGCGCGCGCTGCTGAACGTGATCCACGACCGGTTGCGGCGCCAGCCCGGCGCGGGCGCCACCGACCTGGTCTTGTTATTGATCAACGCCTACGCCAGCGATCATATCGCGGAAGCCGTGCCCGGCCTGCGCGCCCTGATCTATAACACGGAACATGAAGACACGAATCTGCGCGTGCATGCGATCCTGGAATTGCTGGTGGGCACGCCACGGGGACTGGACGTGATCGATATGTAATGATCGAGATGTAGCCGTCACGCATGATTGGCGGGAACATAGCGCGCCCGCAAGCGCATGAACGGCGTTTCCACCAATGCATATAAAAGCCAGCCCGTGGCAATGCTGAGAATAATCATCACGAGGATCGCCGGCAGGCTGTCCGGCTCGTAACCGATATCCTGCAAGAGCGGGCGCAGCAGGATGCACAGCTGTTTATGCAGCAAATAAATCGCATACGACCACAGGGCCAGGCTGGCCGCGCCCGGCACGCGCAGTTGATAGAGTGCACTGGCGGGACTCAGTGCCGCGATCAACAGCAAAGTGAAACTGGTAGCCAGGGCCGGGTAGCCGAGCACGGTCACCCAATAGCCGTAGTGATCGGTGAGAAACACGTAAAACATCAGCGCCGTGCCAGCGATTCCCGCCAACAAGATCCGGTTACCGTAGGACGTGAGGCGCGTCCAGGCGGCAGGATGGTAGTTTTTCAGCAGCGCCAGCGCCACGCCCGCCACCAGTTCGTCGAAGCGGCACCACGACGCATAGTAAATGTACTTGTAATAGCCGAGCCCGCCGCGCGGCACTTGTACATATTCATCCCACAAAGTCGCGCGCAGCAGCATGCCGACGATCAAGCTGGCGGCCACGGCCAGCCAGGCCCACAACAAGGACTTGCGGCAGGCGGCGATCAGCAACGCCACGGCCGGCAGCAGCACATAGAACTGCTCTTCCACGCACAAGGACCACGCATGCGAAAACGCCGTGCCCGGCGTCAGGTTGATGTTTTGCGTAAAGGTCAGGAATTTCCACAGCGGCAATAGCGTACTCTCGCCGCGAAATGCGGGCCACAGATAGTACAGCGCCAGCACGGCATAGAAACTGGGCAAGGTGCGCAGGAAGCGCCGCGCATAGAAACGCGGCAAGGAAAAGCCGTGCTCGCTGCGCAAGGCCGCAAAAATCTGGTTGCCGATCAGATAGCCACTGAGGGCAAAGAACAGGTCCACGCCGACCCAGCCGATTTCTCCCCAGAAACCAAACGCCCCTCCCTCGCTGACGAACAGCAGATAATGGTTCATGAAGACGAGCACGATGGCCAGCGCGCGCAAGGTATCGAGGCCATACAGGCGGGAAGGATGGAGCGTACTGGACATGAAATCGGCAAGGGAAAACAACGGTGGCGCCGATCATGCCACGCCGCACCTTGCCATGGCCAACTTTTTGCAAGCGTGCACGGCGAATCCCGCTAAAATATGCCGACCCCGCTTTCCCTTCCCGCAACAGCATAGGATATGTCCAGCATGAGCAGCGCACTCCACTTCAAATCCATCAACTACACGGGCCAGGGCAGCGGCCCGCGCCTGATCGTCACGGGCGCCGTGCACGGCAATGAAACCTGCGGCACCAAGGGCATCCACCGCGTGATGGCTGAACTCGACAGCGGCGCCCTCTCCATCGTGGCCGGCAGCGTCACCTTCGTGCCCATCACCAACCCGCTGGCCTACGCCAAGGGCGTGCGCAGCGGCGACCGCAACCTGAACCGCAATCTGTTTCCGAATGACAATCCGCAAGATTTCGAAGACCGCATCGCCAACTGGCTGTGCCCCTTGCTGGGCCAACACGACGTGCTGCTCGACTTGCACTCGTTTAACGCCGACAGCCAGCCCTTCGTCATGGTGGGACCGCGCAACAACGATGGCCCGCTGCAACCGTTTCAACATGAAGACAAGGAACGCGCGCTGGCGCGCCGCCTGGGCGTGCGCCGCTTCGTCGATGGCTGGCTGCATGCATATGGCCAGGGCGTGCAGCGCCGTCTGGGCAATAGCGACCAGGTGGGCCTGGTCTTGCGCTATGGCGTGGGCACCACCGAATACATGCGCTCGACGGGTGGCTATGCCCTGACCCTGGAATGCGGCCAGCACGCAGACCCGGCCGCGCCAGATGTCGCCTACCGCGCCATCATGAACACGCTGGCCTTCCTCGGCTTTATCGATGCGCCACAGCCTGAACCGATCGCCGACGCCGACATGGAAGCGCTGAACATGGTCGTCGTGCACGACAAGCTGCACGCGGATGACCGCTTCATCAAGACCTGGTCCAGCTTTGACAAGGTCAAACACGGTGATCAAATTGGCGTGCGCGCAGACGGCACGCCCGTGACGGCCGAATTCGACGCCTACATCCTCTTCCCGGACGTCAACGCGCAACCCAATGCCGAGTGGTATTACCTGGCGCGGGTGGCCAGCAGTTTTTGATTAGAGCCTATTCCAGTAGGGAGCGTCATCTGCTGGTAGTTCATCAGGAGCGCGGACAAGGCGTGAGGAGGACGCGTGGCGAGCCACGCGACGACGATCAACGCAGTCCCCGCTTCTGAGGGGCGCCAGCAGGGGATGTATTCATCTACTGGGATAGGCTCCTAGTGCCCTACGGACTTCGAAAACAGGTTAATCACCAGCACGCCGACAATGATCAGCCCCAGGCCGATCAAGGCCGGCGTATCGAGGCTTTGCTTGAACCAGAACCAGCCGACGGCGGAAATGAGCACGATGCCCACGCCGGACCAGATCGCATACACGATGCCGGTAGGAATGACCTTCAAGGTCAGGGACAAGCACCAGAAGGCGATGCTGTAGCCAATCACGGTGATGACACTGGGCCACAAGCGGCTGAAGCCATCGGACGCCTTCAAGGCGCTGGTGGCGATGACTTCGGCGATGATGGCGATGCCCAGGTAGAAATACGTCATGGCGAGACTCATTCTTGTATCCTTTATTGAGGGCTGAGCAGTTTCAAGCCCAGGATACCGGACACGATCAATGCGATGCAGGCGATGCGCGCAGCGCTGGCCGGTTCACCCAGCACCATGATGCCGAAGATGGCCGTGCCGACGGTGCCGATACCCGTCCAGATGGCATACGCCGTGCCCAGCGGCAAGGTGCGCAAGGCCAGGCCCAGCATCACCACGCTGCCCAGCATGGAAACAGCCGTCAGTACGGACGGCACCAGGCGGGTAAACCCCGCGCTGTATTTGAGGCCGATGGCCCAGCCGATTTCCAGCAAACCGGCCAATACCAGAATGATCCACGCCATACACACTCTCCTGAGGCGGCAGGGTCGTCCCCGCCATACAGCCCCCACATCGAGCGGGGTCGTCCCCACAGGAGCAAAAGGAAAAGTATACCATTGGGTGCAAGCTCTTGCCGCCAACACATTTTTTCCAGTGCTGCTGCCAAAAAAGATGCTGATGGCAGCATAATCGCTGCATCCACTCACTCTCGGGAACAATGATGCTGCTTCTGGCCCAAATCCTTACCGCCCTCATCCTGCTGCTGCACGTCTACATCGTGCTGCTGGAAACCGTGCTGTTCGATGCGCGCGGACGCAAGGTGTTTGGCCTGTCGAAGGAAAAGGCGGAGATCGTGCGTGCCGCCATGTCGAACCAGGGTTGCTACAACGGTTTTCTCGTCGCCGCGCTGGCGCTGGGCTTTTTTCACCCGGACGCGGCCATCGCCCATGCGTTCACCGTCTTCGGCCTGGCCTGCATCGCCGTGGCCGGCGTGTGGGGCGCGGTGACTGTCATGACGCGCATCCTCTACCTGCAAACGGTGCCCGCCGTCATCGCCCTGCTGCTGTTCCACTTCGCCTGATCCCTGCCGGGCGGCCCTGCTTGAAAATCCACGCCGCCAGCAGGTTTTTTCCTTATATCGTAAAATAACGATATTGAAATTCACAAAAGACGAACCATATATCGTCCACAGACGAACATCGATCAGGAGAAACACCATGGACATCGACGCCATCCACAAGGCGCTGGCCAATCCCGTGCGGCGACAGATCCTGCAATGGCTGAAGGAGCCGCAGCAGCATTTCGCCGAGCAAGAGCATCCGCTCGACTTCGGCGTCTGTGCCGGACTGATAGGCCGCAAGCTGGGCCTGTCGCAATCGACGGTCTCGGCCCACCTGGCCACCTTGCAAAAGGCCGATTTGATTTCAGCCAGGAAAGTTGGCCAATGGAGCTTTTTTAAACGCAACGAAGCCACCCTCCAGGCTTTTCTGGAACACATGCAGCAAGGTTTGTAACCGTAGCCCCACCCATATCGCCGTCCGCGGCACTCTCGACAGGAAAGATAGCAATCATGGCAACTTTATTCGACCCCATCACCATTGGCAGCCTGCAACTGAAAAACCGCATCATCATGGCGCCGCTGACGCGTTCGCGCGCCGGCAATCCGGGCCGCGTGCCCAACGCCCTGATGGCCGAGTACTACACGCAGCGCGCTTCGGCCGGCATGATCATCTCGGAAGCGACGGCCGTCACGCCGCAAGGCGTGGGCTATGCGGACACGCCGGGCATCTGGTCCGCAGAACAGGTGGAAGGCTGGAAACACATTACCAAGGCCGTGCATGACGCGGGCGGCCTGATCGTGCTGCAACTATGGCATGTGGGCCGCATTTCCGCGCCCGTCTTCCTCGACGGCGACCTGCCCGTGGCGCCCAGCGCCGTCAAGCCGGCCGGCCATGTCAGCCTGCTGCGCCCGCAACAGGAATTCGTCACGCCGCGCGCGCTTGATACGCAAGAAATTCCCGGCATCGTGGCGGCTTACCGCCTGGGCGCCGAGAATGCGAAAAAAGCCGGCTTCGACGGCGTGGAAATCCACGGCGCGAATGGCTATTTGCTCGACCAGTTCCTGCAAGACAGCACCAACTTGCGCACCGACAACTACGGCGGTTCGATTGAAAACCGTGCCCGCCTGATGCTGGAAGTGACGGATGCGTGCATCGAGGTATGGGGCGCCGACAAGGTGGGCATGCATTTGGCGCCACGCCGCGATGCGCACGACATGGGCGACTCCGACCCGCGCGCCACCTTCGGCTATGTGGCACGCGAACTGGGCAAGCGCGGTATCGCCTTCATCTGCGCGCGCGAAGCGCTCGGTGAAGACCGCCTGGGCCCGTACCTGAAGCAGGAGTTCGGCGGCGTGTACATTGCCAACGAGAAAATGGACAAGGCGGCTGCCGAAGCCTTGCTGGCCAAGGGCGAAGCCGATGCCGTGGCCTTTGGCCTGTGGTTCATCGCCAACCCCGACCTGCCCATCCGCCTGCACAGCGATGCGCCCTTGAATCCCCTGAACCCGGCTACGCTGTACGCACCCGATGCGGCCGGCTACACGGACTACCCGGCACTGGCAGCACTGGCTTAAACAACACTCCGGACAACAGCTGCGGCACGTCGTCGCTGTTGCCTGCCCTTCAGCGCCATCGGCGCCGTGCCGGCCGCGCCGGACGGCGCGCCTGCACGCTGCTGAAAACGCGACGTATCACCTCGGCCGGCACAGCGTGCTCACGCAAGTAGGCTGTCGCCACCGTCCGCCCCAGGGCGTGATGAAACGCCACGCCCCGCTCGACGAGCTCGGCCATCACCTTGTCCGTTCGGACATGCTCCCCACGTACATCCTCGATACTGTTTTTCATGCCATGGCTCCCTGTCGGGTGGATCAATGCTGCATCAAGTTTTGACCACATTGTGTGCATTTAGTGCCCGCCACAGTGGCAAAGCATCGTTAAAATAGCAGCAACGGCCGGCCCGACACCGCATGAATAGCGGCCTCGGCTGCTTGTCGCCACCGCCAGCCCCGTATAGAATGCCTGCGCAGAATTTTTGCTTCAAGGAAAATGGCCAGCAGCGCCATCCGATTAAAAACAGTGTCACTGAAGGGTATCAATGGACGATTTATTTGTACAAGCGGGCGACTTGCCGACCTGGCACCAGCGCGGCGCGTTGCGCGTGCTGCGGCTGTTTGGCTGGCGCATGCGCTTCCGTCCCCTGCCGGGGCCGCGCGGCATCGTCGTCGTCTACCCGCACACGTCGAACTGGGATTTCATGGTGGGCCTGTTCGGCAAATGGGCGCTGTCGCTGCCGTTCCGCTGGCTGGCCAAGGATTCCCTGTTCCGCGGCCCGATGGGCAAGGTGCTGCGCTACCTGGGCGGCGAACCCGTCGACCGCAGCACCACCAGCGGCACGATTCAACGTCAGGCAGAGCGCATGCTGGCCGCCGACTGGTACTGGCTGGCCATCACGCCGGAAGCGACGCGCAGCTACCGCCCGAACTGGAAAAGCGGCTTTTATCACCTGGCCCTGGCTGCCAAGGTGCCGCTGTTGCTGGTGTATATCGACTACCCGAACAAGGTGCTGGGCGTCGTCGACCATATCTACTTGACGGGCGACAAGGAGGCCGACATGGCCGCGATTGCCGCCGTGTATGCGGGCCATCAGGGCTTGCACCCGGAAAAGGCGGCGCCCATCGTCCTATCCGACAAGCGCCCCGGCGCTTAATTTATTCCCATCAGCACCACGCCGGCGGCCGTCAAGGCCACGCCGGCCACGCGCAGCACGCGCCCGGCCAGCACTTGGCCGGCGAAACGTCCCGCACACAGCAGCATGGCCGAGGCCAGCAGGAAGCCGCACGCGGCCGAGGCAGCCGGCAATTCCTGGCCATGCGCATTGCCATGTGCCAGCGCAAACACCCCCACGAGCAGCATGCCGAGCCAGTTCGGCAGCGCCAGCGCCAGCGCGATTGCCAGCCCCACCAGCGCCACCGTGGCGGCGATGCCCGTTTCCAGACCGGGCACCGTCAAGCCCACCATGCCGGCCAGCGCGCCGAGCAGCATCATGCCGAGGAAAATGGCGCTCTGGCCCAGGCTGCGGCGCTGCTGGCCGCCCCAGAGGCCCACGCCCAGCATGGCCAGCAAGTGGTCGATACCCGTGAACGGATGGGCGAAGCCTGCCAGGAAGCCGACGCTGTCGCCATGGCCGGGGTGGGCCATCGCCGGCAAGGCCAGCAGGCACAGCGCCGCCACGGCGGCCGTTTTTGTCATCAGTCTTGCGCTCATTGCAGCTCCTTGCCTGGTTGATCGAGCAAACCTTGCTCGCGAATAAAATCGATGACGACCTGCACGCCGTCGCCGCTGCGCAAGTTGGTAAACACGAAGGGGCGCTCGCCGCGCATGCGCTTGGCGTCCTGCGCCATCACGTCGAGGTTGGCGCCCACGTACGGCGCCAGGTCCGTCTTGTTGATAATGAGCAAATCGGAGCGCGTGATGCCGGGCCCGCCCTTGCGCGGGATTTTTTCGCCGCCTGCCACGTCGATCACGTAAATCGTCAGGTCCGACAGTTCCGGACTGAAGGTGGCGGCCAGGTTATCGCCGCCCGATTCGACCAGGATCAAGTCGAGTTGCGGAAAATCTGCCTGCATGCGCGCGATCGCTTCCAGGTTGATCGACGCATCTTCGCGGATGGCCGTGTGCGGGCAGCCGCCCGTCTCCACGCCCATCAAACGCTCGGCCGGCAAGGCGTCGGCGCGCAGCAGGATTTCCATGTCTTCCTTGGTGTAGATGTCGTTCGTGATGACGGCCATGTCGTAGCGCTCGCGCATGCCCTTGCACAGCATTTCGCACAGGGCCGTCTTGCCCGAGCCGACCGGGCCGCCGATGCCTACGCGCAGGGGATTGGAGGTAATCGATGTCATGTTTGCTCTCTCATTGAATAGTTCAGGAACGGTACAGGCGGCTGTACTGCACTTCGTGCCGCATCGACAGCAGCGACAGGCCGGGTGTCCAGTTGCCCATCTCGTCGTCTTGCAAGGTTTGCGCCGTCAGCGCCGCCGCTTCCAGCTCCGGCCGCAACGACAACAACAAGCGCTGGCCCGCCACCTGCCCCAGCGGCACGGATTTCACGCAGACGAGCACCTGGTTTTCCGCCCAGGCGAACAGCATGGCCAGCAGCGCCTCTTCGCGGGGAATCGCCAGCGCCGCCACGGCGCAGGCATACGCGGTGGGCAGCGCCACTTCCGGCTGCCCCTGCAGCATGTCGATCAGCACGCCGTCGGCCACGCCCAGTTCGGCCAGCAATTTGGTCAAGGAATACCCCATCTGGATGGTTTCGGCGCGAAATTCCGCCGTGTCGCGCGAGGCGATGAAACGCTCGCTCCAGCGCTGCACGGCGCACAAATCCTGTTCTTCAAAGGCCTGCATCAAGCGCCAGCACAGCGGCGCCTCCCAGCGCGCCACCACGTGCGCCAGATGCTCGGCGATCCACGCGCGCGCCGTGGCCGCGTCATGCACCAGGCCAGATTCGAGCGCCGCTTCCAGCCCCTGCGAATAGCTGTAGGCGCCGATCGGCAAGGCCGGGCTGGCGAACTGCAGCAGATGCAGCAGGGCCGAGGCCTGCATCATGCAGCGCCTGGCACATCGCCGGGACGGTGTATTTTCTGCCGCAGCGGCACGGGCGCCAGCAAGTGCTGGCCGTGGCCGTCGTGGTGGCCATGGCCGCCGCCATACGCGCCCGCCTCCGGTTCGAACGGCGCGCTTTCCTCCGTCACGCTCGCCTGCAAGCCTTGCAGCATCTCTTTTAAAACGGGGTCTTTGCGGATGCGCAGAAAGCCGTCGCCCACCTGCGCCTGCGTGTGGCGATTCCCCAGGTGGAAAGCACAGCGCAGCAGGGTGTGCGCATCCGCGCAGCGCACCAGGTAGGTCGGCTCGCGTGCGGCGACGATCTGCACCACCGGCCCTTCCGGTCCCGTCATGCGCTCGCCGTCGCGCAGCACCGTGCCGCGCACGGTGAACACGGCCACCTCGTCGCCATTCGACAGCACGGCGCGCAGCCGGCATTTTTCGCGCTGGTCGTAGGGGAGCACCAGTTGGGCGAACGGGATGCGGTCGTCGTCCGCTCCCAGCTTGGTATGCAATGTGAGCATGCTTGTCTCCTGCTTAAAATAGAAAATAGCGCTGCGCCATGGGCAGCACGGCGGCCGCCTCGCACACCAGCAGCTGGCCGTCGGCGCGCACGGCATAGGTTTCCGGGTCCACTTCCATGTGCGGCGTGGCGCTGTTATGGATCATGTCGTGCTTGCGCAAGCCGCGCATGTTTTTCACGGCGATGACGGATTTGTTGAGTTTCAGCTGATGCCCGATATCGAGGTCATAGGCCGCCTGCGAGACAAACGTGAACGACTTTTTCAGGCCGCCGCCGAAGGCGCCGAACATCATGCGGTAGTGCACGGGCTGCGGCGTGGGAATCGAGGCGTTCGGATCACCCATCTGTGCGGCGGCGATCATTCCGCCCTTTAAAATCATCGACGGCTTGACGCCGAAAAACGCTGGCTTCCACAGCACGAGGTCGGCGATCTTGCCCGCCTCGATGGAGCCGACCACGTGCGCAATGCCATGCGTGATGGCCGGGTTGATCGTGTACTTGGCGATATAGCGCTTGGCGCGGAAATTGTCGCTGCGCGCCGTGTCGGGCGCCAGCGGCCCCCGCTGCACCTTCATCTTGTGCGCCGTCTGCCAGGTGCGCATGATCACTTCGCCGACACGCCCCATGGCTTGCGAGTCGGACGACATCATCGAGATGGCGCCGATGTCGTGCAAAATATCTTCGGCGGCGATGGTTTCGCGGCGGATGCGCGACTCGGCAAACGCCACATCTTCGGCAATCGCCGGGTCCAGGTGGTGGCACACCATCAGCATGTCCAGGTGCTCGTCGAGCGTGTTGACGGTAAACGGGCGCGTGGGATTGGTCGACGAGGGCAGCACGTTGGCCTGTCCCACGGCGGCGATGATGTCGGGCGCATGGCCGCCGCCCGCCCCTTCCGTGTGAAAGGTGTGGATGGTGCGGTCCTTGAAGGCGGCCAGCGTGTGCTCCAGAAAGCCGCCCTCGTTGAGGGTATCGCTGTGCAGCGCCACCTGGATATCCATGCGGTCGGCGACGGACAGGCAGTTGTCGATGGCGGCCGGCGTGCTGCCCCAGTCCTCGTGCAGTTTCAGGCCGATGGCGCCCGCGCGCACCTGCTCTTCCAGCGGCAGCGGCAGGCTGACGTTACCTTTCCCCATGAAGCCCAGGTTCATCGGGAAAGCGTCGGCGGCCGCCAGCATGGCGTGCAAATGCCACGGCCCCGGCGTACAGGTGGTGGCGGCCGTGCCCACGGCCGGTCCCGTGCCGCCGCCCAGCATGGTGGTCACGCCGCTCATCAACGCTTCCTCGATCTGCTGCGGACAAATGAAGTGGATGTGCGTGTCGACGCCGCCGGCCGTGACGATCAAGCCTTCGCCGGCGATGATTTCCGTCGCGCCGCCGATGGGCAAGGTCACGCCAGGCTGGATGTCCGGGTTGCCCGCCTTGCCAATGCCGAAGATCAGGCCATTTTTCAGGCCGATATCGGCTTTCACGATGCCCCAGTGGTCGAGGATGACGGCATTCGTGATGACGGTATCCATCACCTCGGCCGCGCAGCGCTGCGACTGGCCCATGCCGTCGCGGATCACCTTGCCGCCGCCGAATTTCACCTCTTCGCCGTAGATCGCGTAGTCATGCTCGATCTCGATGAACAGTTCCGTGTCGGCCAGGCGGATGCGGTCGCCCTTGGTGGGGCCGAACATTTCGGCATACGCGCTGCGGGGAATGCTGGCCATCTCAATCCTTTCCCGGTGGAGTGTCTTGCAGGTCGCCCATCACTGCGCCATTGAAGCCGTAGACCTTGCGTTCGCCCGCCAGCGCCACCAGTTCCACCGTGCGCTGCTGGCCAGGTTCGAAGCGCACGGCCGTGCCGGCCGTGATATTGAGGCGCATGCCGTAGGCGCGCCAGCGCTCGAAGGCCAGCGCCGGATTGACTTCAAAAAAGTGAAAGTGCGAGCCCACCTGGATCGGCCGGTCGCCCCGGTTGGCCACCACCACGGTGGCCGTGGCGCGGCCGGCATTCAAGCTGATTTCGCCTTCTTCCAATTTGTATTCGCCTGGGGTCATGAGGGGCTCCTTCTCAAAAAACTACGGTATCGGATGGTGCACGGTCACCAGCTTGCTGCCATCGGGGAAGGTCGCTTCCACCTGGATATCGGGGATCATCTCGGCGATGCCGTCCATGACGTCGGCGCGCGAGAGTATTTTGGTACCGTCCGACATCAGCTGCGCCACCGACTTGCCATCGCGCGCGCCTTCCATGATGGCGGCGCTGATCAGGGCCACCGCTTCCGGATAATTCAATTTCAAGCCGCGCGCCAGGCGCCGTTCGGCCAGCAGCGCGGCCGTAAAAATGAGCAGCTTGTCTTTTTCGCGCGGAGTCAGGTCCATGGTTTTCCTTGTCTTTCCTGTTCAAGTGTTCCAGATGCGGGGCACGACGGCGTCGCGCCCCAGCATGGCGGGGCGCAGCAGAAGCCAGGCGGCCAGCATGATCCGGCGCGCCCCCTCGCTGTCGCCGCACAGCAGGCGCACCACCACCAGCGCTTTCATGTGCGTGGCGCCAAACACGGCGCCGGCCGGCACGGCGATCTCGCGCACGGCCGCCAGTACGGATGAAGAAACGGGTGTGCCGACGGCGATCAGGGTGGCGCATACCGTGTGGCCGGCCAGCCCCAGGGGACTGGCCATCAGCGCGCCGCCTCCCGCCAGCACACCCTGCTCCCACCACAGCAGCTTGCCGCCACGGCGGATCTGCACCTGCTGGCTGATGCTGCCTGTGTTAAAAATTTCGCCCGAGGCGCTGCGGCCCAGGCAGACGATGTCGCAGCCGATGTAGCTGGCGTCCGGCGCCAGTTCCACCTCATGGCGCAGGCGCACGCACGCCTGGTCGAAGAAAATGCTTTCCTGCGGCAGCCACTCGATGGCGGCGCCGCTGCCGGCGCGCAGCACGATGTGCTGACCCGAGACGTGGCCATTCGCGCGGTACCACTTGGCGGCGCCCGGCGACGTGAGCAAGGCGTGCGCGCCCTCGCCCACCGTGGCGTCGACGGCCAGCTGGTCGCCGCCCACCACGCCACCTGGCGGATGGATGATGATGGCGTGGCAGACGGCATCGCCTTCCGGATACAGGGGCTTTTGCACGCGCAAGGGGCCGCGGTGCGTGCGCTCGACCAGGCGGCTGACGCCATCGTGCAGCGCAAAACCGAGGCGCAAATGCGCCTGCCAGGCGCCGTGTGCGCTGGGCTGTAAAGGCATGGCTGGATGGGACCTGTCTGGCATGCGGGGCAATCGCGTAAATAAGCGATTACCTAAGCAGGATATGTGCCAGCGTCAGAGGAAGGAAAAGTGAGTATCCTGCACCGCGCTGCTGCGGACGCACCGGAATGGTGCATCGGCCGCACCGCAGCGTTTATGTTTTGGCCACGGCCAGGGTGCGCCGTTCACGCAGCAAGGCCGTGAATGGTGCGGCCGCCAGGGGCCGGCTGAAATAATAACCCTGCATTTCGTCGCAGCCGTGTTCCGTCAGGAAGTCCACCTGTTCGCGCGTTTCCACGCCTTCGGCGATGACGCGCATGTCCAGGTTGTGTGCCAGCGAGATGACGGAACGGGCGATGGCCGCGTCGCTGCTGCTGGTGGTGACGTCGTCGACGAAGGATTTGTCGATCTTCAGCACGTCGATGGGAAAACGCTTCAGGTAGCCCAGGCTGGAATAGCCGGTGCCGAAGTCGTCGAGCGAAATACCCACGCCGATATCCTTCAGGCGCGTCAGCGCCGCCACCGCCTTGTCCGGGTCGCCCATCACCGTGCTTTCCGTGATCTCGATACCCAGGCAGGCGGGCGCGATGGCGTATTTGCGCAATACGGCCTCGACAAACGGCACCGTGCGGTCCTGCGCGAACTGTTTACCGGACAGGTTGACGGCCACCTTGATGCTGCCCAGGCCTGCGTCGTGCCAGGCACGGATCTGGGCGCAGACGCTTTCGAGCACCCATTCGCCGATGGCCGTGATCAAGCCGTATTCTTCGGCCAGCGCGATGAACAGGCCCGGCGACACCTTGCCCAGCACCGGGTTCTCCCAGCGCAGCAGGGCTTCCGCGCCCAGCAAGGCGCCCGTGCGCAAGCACATCTGCGGCTGGTAGTGCACTTCGAATTCATCGCGGCAGATGGCGCCGCGCAGCTGCTGCTGCATGGCCAGGCGGGCGCGGATATCGCTGCCCATGCGCTCCGTGAAGAAGGCGTAATGGTCGCGCCCCATTTCCTTGGCCCGCACCAGGGCCGTGTCGGCGTGGCGCAGCACGTCATCGAGGCTGTCGCCATCGGCCGGACACATGGCGATGCCGATGCTGGTCGTCAGCGCCAGGCGTTCGCCACCGACATTGAGCTCTTCGCGCAAGCCGGCCAGGATGGTTTGCGCCAGCCCCAGGGTACGCCCCAGCAGGGCATCGTCCTGCAGCAGGATCTGGAATTCGTCGCCGCCCTGGCGCACCACGGTGTCGCCCTCGCGCACGCAGCCGGACAGAAAACGCGCCACCACTTGCAGCGCCTTGTCGCCCACGGCCTGGCCGTGCGAATCGTTGATGTTCTTGAAGCGGTCCAGGTCCAGGCACATCAGCACCACCTGCTGGCCGTCGCGCACGGCGTTGGCGCGCGTCTGTTCGAAGCGCTCGCGCAGCAGCACGCGGTTCGGCAAACCGGTCAGCGCGTCGTGATAGGAGAGGAAATCGATCAGATGCTGCTCGGCCTTGCGCTCGCTGATGTCGAGGAAGACGCCGATGTAATTGACGACGGCGCCATCGGGCCCGTGCACGGTGGACACGCTGAGCAGACAGGGATAGGTGTCGCCGCTCTTGCGCCGCGTTTGCACTTCGCCCGACCAGCAGCCGCTGCTGCGCAAGCCCTGGCGCAAGGCCAGCAGCACCGCTTCGCCCGTGTATTCGGCATGCAGGCGCATGATGTCGGTGCCCACCACGTCTTGCGCCGCGTAGCCGGTGATGCGTGTAAAGGCGGGATTGGCGGTGACGATGGTGCCGGCCGGATCGGTGATCAAAATGGCGTCCTGGGTGGCTTCGAAGACCTGGCCGGACAGGCGCAGCAATTCCTCGTTGGCGCGGCGGATCTGCACTTCGCGCGCCAGGGTGCTGGCCACCTGTTCCAGTTCCGCCGTGCGTTCGGCCACGCGCCGCTCCAGGTTGGCGCGCTCCTGCGCCAGCTGCAGCTGCGCCCGCGCCAGGCGCACGTGCGCGTCGGTACGGGCGAGGATTTCCTCGGCCTGGAAGGGCTTGGCGATGAAATCGACGGCGCCCAGCGCAAAGCCGCGCACCTTGTCGTCCGTATCGTACTGGGCCGACAGGAAGATCACCGGCACCTGGCGCAGGGACGGTATCTCCTTCAGGCGGCGGCAGACTTCAAAGCCGTCGAGGCCCGGCATGCGCACGTCGAGCAGGATCAGCTCCGGCGGGCGCGCCTGGGCGGTCCACAGGGCCAGTTCACCGTTCGGCGCCTGGCGCACCGCATAGCCGGCGCCGCCCAGCAAATCGCTCAACAACTTCAGCGAAGCCGGCGTATCTTCAACGATCAGTACTTCGCCCTTCGAATTCACTTCCGAAAAATCGCGGTGCATGTAGCAGTTCTCTCAGCTTTGGATGAGGCGCGGCGCTCGATTGCCACGCTGGACAAGACATTTCTTTGCGATGAACTACGTACTATCATCATAATCTTTATTGCAATTTGGCACCATCCATCCACGATACTTAGTCCGTCTTTTCATCGAATCCGATGTTGTCAGCCCACACTTTCAGGTATGTGCCAGCGCGCCCTCGCTCTCCAGCAAGACGCACAGCTGACGGTACTGGTGCTGCTCGAGCATGGCCTGCAGCGGCACCAGCAACGGCGCCGCCGACGCCGGCAGGGCCGCCAGCAGCTGCGCCACCCTGGCCAGGTTCAATTCGCGCAGCGCCACCAGCAAGGCGGCGCGCTCTTCTCCGGCCAGCAGCAGCAAGTCTTGCGCCTGCAGTGCCGGCGGCACTGCCGCCTGCGCCGGCATGGCCGGCGGCGCGGATGCCTGCGCTGGCGCCTGCGCCGCCTGCGCGGGGATGCTGAAACGGAAGGTAGCGCCCTGCCCCGGCGTGGACTCCAGCGTCAGTTCGCCTTTCATCAACTGCACCAATTCGCGCGAGATGGCCAGGCCCAGGCCCGTGCCATCCTTCGGTCCCGCGCTGTCGGCCTGCACGAAGGGCTCAAAGATGCGCTGCTGGTCTTCCAGCGCGATGCCGATACCCGTGTCGCTGACGGCGAACGACAGGCGCCACGTGGCGTCATCAAGCAGCTCGCCGCGCACGCGCAAGGTGATCTCGCCGCCGCCGGCGAACTTGACGGCATTCGACATCAGGTTCAGCAGCACCTGGCGCAAGCGCGTCGCATCGAGCAGCACCGCCGCCGGCAGGTCCGCGCAATCGAGGCGCAGGGCCAGCCCCTGCTGCTCGGCGCGCATGCCCAGCATGTCCATCACTTCCTGCAACAGGGGCGCCAGCGCCACCACGGTCGCCTGCGCCTGCAAGCGCCCCGCCTCGCCCTTCGACAGTTCGAGGATTTCATTGATCAGGGTGAGCAAATGATTGCCGGAGCGGTGGATGATGGCCAGGTTGCGCTTTTCATCGTCCTGCATGTTGGGCGAGGCGGCCATCAGGCGCGAAAAGCCGATCACCGAATTCAAGGGCGTGCGCAGCTCATGGCTCATGTTTGCCAGGAAGGTGCTCTTGGCGCGGTTCGCCGCCTGCGCCTGGCTGACGGCCACCGACAGGGCGCTCGTGCGCTCGGCCACCAGTTCTTCCAGGTGATGGCGGTGGCGCAGCAGTTCCAGTTCGGCCTCGCGGTGCGCCGTGATATCGTAGTTGGAGCCCACCAGGCGCATGGGCAAGCCGCGCCCGTCGCGGAAGATCACGGCATCGGCCTTGATGTAGCGGATGGCGCCATCGGGCCACAGGATGCGGTACTCGTGCGTGAACGCCTGGCCGGCGCCCAGCGCGGCGCGCAGGGCCTCCTTGGCCGCAGGTACGTCGTCCGGCACCAGCGCCGCGCGCCAGATCGCCGCCGGCGACACGGTGCTGGCCGCATCGGCCTTGAACTGCGCGTACATCTGTTCATCCCACTGCAATGCATCGCTGCTGACGTTCCAGTCCCAGATGCCGATGCTGGCCGCGCCCGTCGCCATCTGCACGCGCTCCTCGCTGCGCTGCAGGGCGCGGTAACGGCTGTCGAGCAGCGCCACCATGTCGCGGATGGAGCGGTACAGGGTGCGCAGCTCACCCAGAAACCACGCTTTCGGCGGCGTGCCAAACGCTTCGCCCTGCCCCGCCTTGACGCCTGCCGCGTACTGGCCGATGGCCTTCAACGGCTTGAGCATCAGGCACCACAGGAGCAGCCAGATGCAGGCCACGAGGATCACGTCGAGCGCCACGATCATGGCGCCGATGCCCAGCGCGCGCTGGCGCAGCTGCGCGTGCAGCAGGGCCGGCGTGGCATACACGGCAACGCTGCCGATGACTTGTCCGCCTGCCGTCACGGAGCGCCGCTGCACCAGCCAGTCCGCTTCGACCGATAGCGCGGCAAGGCTGTCGATGGCGCCGTCCGCAGTGCGGCGCAAGACCAGGGCCTCCTTGCCGATGCCCGGCGTGAGGGAGCTGGCCACCAGTTCGCGCTTGCCCAGCATGCTGCGCATGATGGCCTGCATCTGCTTTTCATCCAGGTTCCACAAGGGCAGTTCGATGGCAACGGCCAGCTGGTCCGCGCTGACGGCCAGGCTGCGATGCAGCTGCTGCCAGTGCTGCTCGCGTTCGGACTGGTAAAACAGCACGGCAAACACCAGCAGCAGCGCGGTGACGACACAGGTCAGCGCCACGCTGACGGCCAGCACGATGGATACGCTGCCCAGGTGCCAGCCCTTGGGTAAGTGAAAAGTCATGCGTCTTCGCCCTGCGGTTCGCTGGCCAGCTGCGCCAGCAAGGCGCACAGCGGCTGGTACTGGTGCTGTTCCAGCATGGCGGCGATGTGCGCGGACAGCTGCGGCAGGCCGGTCGCCACACCGGCCAGCACGATGGCGCTGCGCCGCAAATCGAGGGCTTGCACGGATTCGAGCAGCGCCTGCCGTTCGGCCGCGCCCAGCTGGCCCAGCGCCTGCTGCAAGTCAAAGGCGGGCGCCGGCACGCGCGGCGGCGCGGCGGCGGTGCGCTGGAAGCGCACGCCCAGTTGCTGCTCCAGCATGGCGAACAGGTGTTCCTGCTCGATCGGCTTGCGCAGGAAGCCGTCGGCGCCGGCCGCCAGCGCCTCCTGCTTTTCTTCTTCGAAGGCGGAGGCGGTCATGATCACCAGGCGCGGCTGCACCAGCGCCGGCTGCGCGCGCAGCCAGCGCGTCAGCGCCAGACCATCCATGTCCGGCATGCGCCAGTCACTGAGCACCATGTCATAGCGCTGCGCCGCCAGCATGGCTTGCGCCTGCGCGCCGCCCGCCGCTTCCTGCAGCTGGAAACCCAGCGGCGCCAGCAAGCCGGCCAGCAGCTTGCGGCAGTTGTCGTCATCATCGACCAGCAGCACCATGCGCCCGCGCTGGGCCGGCGGCAGGCGCGCCACGCGGCCCGGTGCCAGCGCCGCGATGGCCGGCTGCTGCAGCACCGGCGCGCGCAGGTCGAAACGGAATACGGAGCCGGCGCCCAAGGTGGAGTCGACGCGCAGCTCGCCGCCCATCAGGCGCACGAATTCGCGCGAAATGGTCAGCCCCAGCCCCGTGCCGGCCTGCGCCACGGCGCTGTCGGCCTGCACGAACGGTTCAAAGATGCGCTCCAGATCCGCTTGCGCGATGCCGCTGCCCGTATCGCGCACGGCAAAGGCCAGCGCCATCTGCCCACCTTCTGCCGCCTGGCACGCCAGCGACAGGGTCACGCTGCCCTGCTCGATGAACTTGAGCGCGTTCGACAGCAAATTGAGCAGCACCTGGCGCAGCTTGGCGCCATCGAGGCGCACCAGCAGCGGCACGCCGGCACGTTCGAGCTGCAGCGCGATGCCCTGGTCGCTCGAACGCATGCGCACCATCTCGAGCACCTCGTCGAGCAAGCCATTCAAGTCCACGGGTCCCGTCTGCAGCTGCATGCGGCCCGCTTCGATTTTCGACAATTCGAGGATGTCGTTGATCAAGGTCAGCAAATGATGGCCGGCGCGATTGATGATGGCCAGGTTATGCTTTTCTTCCTCGAACATGCTGCTCGAATCGGCCATCATCTGCGAAAAACCGATCACGGAATTCAACGGTGTGCGCAATTCGTGGCTCATGTTGGCCAGGAAGACGCTTTTCGCGCGATTCGCCGATTCGGCCTCGGTGACGGCCACCGACAGCGCCGCCGTGCGCTGCTGCACCAGTTCTTCCAGGTGGTCGCGGTAGCCAAGCAATTCCTGCTCGCTGTGCTTGCGCTCGGAAATGTCGACGATGCCGCTGCGCACCAGGCGCCGCCCTTCCATGGGCAATTTGACCAGCCGCACCTCGCAGGGAAAAACGCTACCGTCGGCACGCCGCACATTGCGCTCCACCAGGACAGGCTCGCCCAGCATGGCGCGGCGCAGATGCTCTTCCATCATCAGCCCCAGCGGCAAGCCATCGGGCTGCTTGCCGGTATACAGGTCGAACGGCCCGCGTGCCAGCAGCGCTTCGCGCGACAGGCCCAGCATGCGCTGCGCGCTGCTGTTGGCGTCGACGAAGCGGTCAAGGTCCAGGTCGTACACCAGGATGGCTTCCGGCGCATGCTCGACCAGGATGCGGAAGCGCTGCTCGCTCTCGCGCGCCTCGCTCTCGGCGCGCCGCAAGCGCCGCCGCTGCAGCAGCAAGGCGCTCAGCAAGCCGGCCATCACGATAAAAACGCCGCCCACCAGCAGCACGGCAACGCGGTGCTCGTCCCACAGTTCCGGCGGCCGGTTGAAGAACAGTGTGTGTGGCGGCAGGCGGCTGATGTCCGCATCCCAGCGCTGCAGCTGCTCCCAGTCATACATGGGTATTGGGCGGGCGGGCGGCAGCAAGGCGCCCGGCGCTGCGGGCGCCTTGCCCGCCAGCACAGCCAGCGACATCTGCGCCACCTGCTGCGCAGCCTGTTCGATGTGCAAGATGGAGCCACCCAGGATGCCCTTGCCGACCGTCGCGTTGTACATGCCAAAGGTGGGCACATTCGCCAGCCGCGCCAGTTGCACGGAAAACGGCACGGGCGTGGCGATGATGCCGGCCACGTCGCGGTTGACATTGCCGGCCACCAGCACGGCATCGGCGGGCAAGTGCGCCACCGCCGCGCGCATCTGCTCCAGGGTCAGGTCATCGAGGTAGCGCATGGCCACCTTGCCCTGCCACGCCAGCGCCGCCTGCTGCATGCTGCGCTTCAAGGCCTGATCGGCCTCGCTGGTGCCGACGGCCATGACGATGGTCTTGGTTTCCGGGAACAGCGCCATGGCTTGCGCCAGCGTGCCGGGAAAATCGACATTCGCCTTTTGCTGCCAGATGGCAGCCGGACTGCCGGCCGGCAAGGCCTTGCCCGAGGTGTTAATCGCCAGCACGGGCACGCCACGCGCCAGCGGCGCCAGGTCCGACAGCAAAAAATCGAGCGCGGGCTGCTGCATGGCGATGATCAGGTCGGCCTTGCGCCCCATCATCTTGGTGTATCTCAAAAGCAACAAATCACGCATCTCGTTGCGCAGCGCCGGGTCGCCCTGGGTATTCAGGTTCAGGTGCTCGACCATGATGTCTTCGCTGGCCAGGCCCGCGGCGACCATCGCGGTCACATAGGTGCGCGTGTACGATTCCACGCCAGCGCGGCCATAGTCGTAAGCGTTAAGGAACAGCACGCGCTGGCCCTGGTGCGGCGGCGCGACGCTGGGCGCCGCTGCCGGCAAGGCGGCGCAGGGCGCGGCGACACACAACGCCACCAGCAATGCGCGGCAGCAGCGGCGCACCGCTGCCCTGCCCTGCCCACCACCCGGCCGCAAGCCGCCCGGCAGATCACGCATCATTCGCCATGCCCATGCTCACTCCCGCCTGTCACCCTGTTTCACCCATGCGCTGGCTGATCAGCCACCGACACTTACAAAAACATGATAACGTCAACTGCAGGGGCAAGTCTATTCCTTAGGGCAATCTTTTGACAATCCACCCGCTCGCCACACCAAACAGCGTTACGCCGCGGTGCCGCTGATACCGAACAATTCCAGCTTCAGCCCTTTTATGCCGGACGGCACATAAATCGCAATCGCCTGGGCCTTGATCATGCTGTCATAAATACTGCCCTTGTTATCGATCGAAAAATAGTACGTGTTGGGCCGCACCGGCACTTCGGCAGGAACCTGGGCCATATGACGCAACTCGGCACCAGGAAGTGCCCGGCCCAGTAACAGGTCGATATTGTCCGGAGATGAAATCTTGAACTGCAACGGCACCGTGGCGACCAGTTCCAGCGCCGGCATATCGGCGTTTACCGCAAGACAGAGTTCGGTCTGGCGGTCAATCCGCTTGGCATCGAGCAAGCCGTGATAGTGGGTGTTTTGTTGCGCGTCGTTGGACAGCGCAATCGGGAAGTAGCGCGACAGGAGTACCGTATCGATCAGGTCGCGAATGATGCCATCGAGTTTGCCGAAACCGGGCGCCGCGTCATCGTGAGAATAAGCCGGCAAATCGCTCAGCGTGTATTTTTTCGAAAACGTCATCAAGCCACCGGCCAATGCCATCAATTTCTCAAACAAATACACGGGATGGTGGCGCCGGTAACTGGCGCAATGACTGAGCGTGGCGCTGGCCGTGCTCAATGTATTGAGCATCCAGAACGAGGAAACATCGCCGCCATGAAATTCCACCGTATGGTTACCGGGCTGGCGGTGGCGGCTGTACAGCGCTTCAATTTTCGCGCCCATGCGATCGATCAGCGACTCGAGCATTTTCTGCAGCGAAGGCTCGGCGCTGACGGTCAGGCCAGGTGGAATGAAGGAAGTATCGACTTCGAAGCCGCCGTTGCCGGCACGGTGCAGACGAATCACCGGGATGGCAAGGTAATCATTCAGGGGCTCCAGTTGCGACAGCAAGTACACGCGTTTTTTCAGGTAAGCCACCTCGATGCTGACTGCTTCGCTGTACAGATCCGGGGTTTCGATATCGGCCTGGACATAGCGCGCGCCTGCAGAGCTCACATTGCCGCCATGTGCCTGCAGCGCGGGTAGCGCGGCATAAAAAGTAAAGCTATGTTCGCTGGAAGGCAGCTTGGACAGGTCAACGGCACTGGGCAATACATCGCCGAGCGGCGCCTCAAACAGCTCTCCATCCTGAAAGACGAGCGACATGGCCTCCGCCCGCAGGCTATTGTTGGCCAGTGCGTCCGCATTCCAGCTGACGCCATGCACACCCCATAAATGGGGATTAATCAACGAGGCCAGACGTTGCAGGCGCGCTTCGTGGTAGCGGTCCAGCTGCTGGAAGTGCTGGGGTCCGATGGCCAGGCCTTCGGACCACAGTAATTTGGATGGCAGTGTCATGGCGTTCTCCATGGTGACCGTTGGAATCTTGCTGCCTAGCCAGTCTGATGTTGCCAGCATGGAAGTCCTTGATGTTGCGCAGCACCCTGTTCAATTATTTGCGCAAACGCAATTTACCTTGGAGCAAACGCTCGGATACTGGCCACTCCGCCGCGCAGACACAGGAAAAGAGATGGAGGACTTGCTGCCGTATTTCGAACGCGAGCTGGTGATGCTGCGGCGACATAGCCGTGAGTTTGCCGAGCGCTATCCGAGAATCGCCGGCAAATTGCACATGTCCGGCGAAGCTTGCGAAGATCCGCACGTCGAACACTTGATCGAATCGGTGGCCATGCTGGCGGCACGCCTCTCAAAACGGCTCGATGACGACTATCCGCAATTTACCGAAGCCTTGTTCGAAGCCCTGTTCCCGCATTATCTGCGTCCTTTTCCATCGTGCAGCATCGTGTACCAGCCCGCCCCGGCGGCCGGCGCGGGCATATTGCACCTGCCGGCCGGCAGCGAAATGGACGCAACGCCCGTGCGCGGCGTGCGCTGCCGTTTCAAGACCGTCTACGACATGACGACAGGAACAACGGCACTGGAAAGTGCAGCTTTCGATGCCATGATCAAGGCGCCGCCAGGCGTACGCCTGCCTGCATCGACAACTTCCTCGCTGAACATCGGCATCCGGCAACTCGACGCGGCGCCCGCGTCGCTGCGCGTTTTCATCGATGGCGAAGCGTCTTTTTCCGCCGCATTGCGCGATGCCTTGTTCATGCATACCGTCTGCGCTTTTGTATCGATCGACGCGCTGCAATGGATGGCCTTGCCCGCCGTGCCTGTGACGCCCGTCGGCTTCGCCGACACGGATGGCTTGATACCTTTCGGTGCGCGCTCGCAGCCCGCCTACCGCGTGCTGAGCGAGTATTTTGCATATCCGGAAAAATTCAATTTCTTTGACATCGATATCGCGGCGCTGAGTGCGGCCCTGCCGCCTGATTGCCGGCGCTTTACCCTGCATCTGTGCATGGCCGATTTGCGGCCCGATTCGGCTGCGGCGCGCATGTTGTCCAGCATTTCCAGCGACAACTTGAGGCTGGGCTGCAGTCCGGCGGTCAATCTCTTCCGCCTGGAAGGCGTGCCGATTTCCGTCACCCGGCAGAAAACCGACTATTCCGTGCTGGCCCATGCTACCCATGCGCATGGCTATGAAGTCGTCTCCGTCGATGCGGTGCGTTTGTTGCGTCAACGGGGAGGCGAAAGCACGCTGACCGAATTTCGCCCCCTGTACAGCCTGCGCCACGGCGAAGGGGCGGCGCAACAGGGCCACTACTGGGTCATGCGCCACGATACGGCTTTGGCCATCAAAAGCCCTGGTCACGAAAAGAAAATCACGCTGGTCGATAGCGACTTCCATCCCTTGATCCATGAAAAGGCCAGCTTGTCGCTGTCGCTGACGTGCAGCAACCGCGATCTTCCCCTTGCGCTCAAATACGGCCAGCCGCAAGGAGACTTGCAACCGTGCGGCGGCGGACCGGCGCTGCACATGCTGCGACGCCCCAGCCAGACGCGCCGCTTTTCGCCGGGCGCGGGCCTGCACTGGCGCCTCATTTCGCACCTGGCGCTGAATCATCACGCGCTGGTCCAGGAGGGCCTGCCGGCGCTGCGCGAAATGCTGACGCTGTACGACCAGTCCCAATCGGCAAGCTCGCAACGCCAGATCGGCGGCATCGCCGCGCTGGCGCACTCGCCGACCACGACATGGCTGCGGCACAAGCGCGGCACCTCGCTGGCGCATGGCGTGGAGGTGCGCATCACGCTGGACGAGGAAGCGTTCGTCGGCAGCGGCATGCACTTGTTTGTGCAAGTGATCGATCACTTCCTTGGGCTGTATGTGCAAATCAACAGTTTCATCGAACTGGTGGTGCTGTCACTGCAAAGCGGAGAGGAGCTGATCCGATGCAAACCAAGAAGCGGACTGCAGAATCTGGTGTGATGCACCACTTGCTGGCCGAGCCATACCGCTACCAGTTCATCCAGGCGGTGCGTATTCTGCTGTGCTGGCTACGCAGCCAGAACGTGTCCCATGTGCAAGCCTTCAGCCAGGTATTGCGCTTCAAAAACAGCTTGTCGTTAAGTTTTCCCGCCAGTGAAATCGAACAGCTCTCGCTCGACGAGCATGAACAACTGGCCCTGATACCGACGTTCATGCGTTTTCTGGGCGTCGGCGGCACCTTGCCCTTGCATCACTCGGAGCGCATCGCCGCCTACCGCTTGTCGAGCAAGGATGCCGGCGTCTCGGCCTTTCTCGATATTTTTTCGCACCGCATGGTCGCGCTGTATTACCAGGCGTGGGAAAAGTATCGGCTGGAATCGACGCTGCAGACCCAGGCAAGCGATGCACAATTGCCTTTGCTGCTGGCACTGGGCGGCGTGCGGCGCACTGCGCTGCCGTCGAGGGCCGAACCGGATGCCGTGACGCAGGACGTCGCGGCCTGGTACGCGGGTCTGCTGCGCTGCCGCCCCGTCTCCGCACAAGCGGTTGGCCGCGTGCTGGCCGAATACTGCGGCGTAGCCGTCACCTTGCAACAATTTGTCGGCGGTTGGGACTATCTGGAAAAAAACCGGCGCAGCCTGCTAGGCAGCGTCAACTTTACCCTGGCGCGCGGCGCAACGCTGGGCCTGCGGCTGTGGCGCCACGACATGCGCGTCTGCCTGCATATCGGCCCGCTCGATGCCGCTGGCCTGCAACGCTTCCTGCCGCGCAGCGCAGGTGCGGCGGCACTGGCAAAGATGCTGGCGCTGTTTGGCGTGCCGGACTTGCAATATGAAGTGCGGCTGATATTGAGTCCGCCATGCATTACCCCCCTGCTCCTGAGCGCCAACCCGTCAGAAAGACGGCGCCTTGGCTGGACGACGTTCTTGCAAACGGCACAAGGCAAGGCAGGCGGCGCCGAAGTGCCTTATCTACTGCAACTGGCTTGAGCAATTCTTCCCTGGAAAGCGAGGCAAGCATGCAACATGCGGGACGCGGCGTCATCCGACTCGGAGACGCAACCGATCACGGCGGCAAGGTCACCAGCGCATCATCCGGCACCACCGTGATGGGGAAGACGGCGGCGCTGGCCGATGACACCACCTTCTGCCCCAAGTGCAAGGGCAGCTTTCCCATCACGCCGGACGGCGCCGGCGCAAAACACATGGGCAAAGCGTACGCCTATGACGGCGATGTCACCGCCTGCGGCGCCCACCTGATCACATCGCTATAACGGAGGCAGGCCATGCATGCAAGCATCCAGGCGGCGCTATCGGCCTTCGACCTCGCCGCGCAAGAGCGGCGCCTGCTGAAGATCGAGTTCCCCCATGAAGATGGGCCAGCCGGCGCCATCCTGCTGGTCAATTCTCTGACTGCAAGGGAAGAGGTATCGCGCGACTTCCGTTTCGAAGCCGAATTGCTGTCCGATGACGCGCACATCGCGCTCAAGGCCATGATGGGCCGCATGGTGACCATTTCCATGCTGCGCGACGATGGCACGCTGCGCTACTTTAACGGCTATGTGGGCGAGTTTTGCCTGCTGCGCGCCGATGGCGGCTTTGCGTGGTACCGGATGGTGCTACAACCCTGGCTGGCCTTCGCCCGGCTGCGCCAGGACAACGTCTCCTTTCATGGCCAAAGCGTGACGCAGCTGACCGAAACAACGTTTGCGCACTACGGGCAGCGCGACTGGAAAACCAGCATCCATGGCGATGATCCACAGCTCACCTGCGCCAATCAGCACAATGAAACCGACTACAACCACCTGCATCGGCGCTGGGAAGCATTAGGCTGGCATTACTGGTACGAACACCGCGCCGATGGGCATACGCTGTGGCTCGCAGACAACAGCACCCTGGCGGACATGATCGCCACGGTAGCCGGCGACGGCGCCATGCGTTTCCACTCCGAATCGGGCTCCATGGAAGACGATGGCCTGCAACAGTGGCAAGCCGTGCGCCGGATCGGCTCCGGACAGATGACCTTGGCCAGTTTCGACTATAAAAATCCGCAGCCCCGCCTTGCCAGCGGCTACTCCCTGAACCGCCAGGGTGACGTATTTGCCCACGAACTGTACGAAAACACGGGCGCTTATGGCTACAAGAATGTCGATGATGGAGAAGCTCTGGCACAACGCCGCATGGAAGAAAGCGACCATCTGCGCCAGTCTTTCGAGGCGGCCGGCAATCACCGTGGCGCACAGCCTGGCCTCTGTTTCCGGCTCGATGGACATTTCAGCGCCGAGGAAAAACGCTACCAGCCTGGCCAGGAGCGCCCTGACAGTATTGCCGAACGCGACTACCTGATCCTGTCAGTGCTGCATAGCGCCAGCAATAATTATCAGGTCGGCCCGAACGCCCCCTCCCACTATGTCAACAAGTTGCTGTGCGTGCGCCGTGACATCCGCTGGCGGCCGGGCCGTAGCTACAACAGCACGCCATGCATCGTTGCCGGCGTGCAGACGGCGCTGGTGGTCGGGCCGGCCGGGGAGGAAATCCATACCGATGCCCTGGGACGCATCCGCCTGCAATTTCACTGGGACCGCCTGGGCACATTCGATGAGCGCAGCTCGCCATGGATAAGAGTCATGATGCCGATGGCGGGCCCGCAAATGGGACAGATCGCCTTGCCCCGTGTAGGCCAGGAAGTCGTCGTGCAATTCCAGGACGGCAATATCGACCACCCCATCGTCATCGGCGTGGTCTACAACAGCGCCAATCCGCCGCCATGGCAATTGCCACAGCAACGCGCCCTGTCCGGCTTGCGCAGCCGCGAACTGGGCGCCCGCAGCGCCAACCATCTCGTGCTCGACGACACCAAGGGCGCAATCCAGGCACAGCTGCGCAGCGAGCACCAGGATAGCCGGCTTTCATTGGGCAACATCACGCGCATCGACGATAACGCCGGCCGCAAGGAAGCGCGCGGCGTGGGCTTTGAATTGGCCAGCAACGCCTGGGGCGCCCTGCGCGCAGCCAAAGGCATGCTGATCACCACCGAAACATCAACAGGAACGGGATCAGTCAAACAGCTCGACGAAACACAAGCCCGCCTGGCGCAGGCACGCCAACTGCAGCAAGGCTTGGCCGGCATGGCCGTCGACGCGGGTGCGCAAGACAGCGCCGCACAACAGGGCGCCGTGGCCGATTCCATCCAGCGGCAAAACGCCGCCATCAAAGGCGCCGGCGGCGATTTCCCGGAACTGTCCGAAGCGCATCTGCTGCTGGCCAGCCCGGCCGGCATCGAACTGAGCACGGCCCAGTCCATCCACCTGGCCGCCAGCGAGCATGTGGCGCTCACCAGCAGCAAGCATATTTCACTCGCCAGCGGCGACAGCATGTTTGCCAGCATCGCCAGGAGCTTCAGCCTGTTCGTGCACAAGGCCGGCATGAAACTGATCGCCGCCAGCGGCAAGGTCTCCATCGAGGCCCACAGCGACGAGGTGGAAATCATCGCGCGGAAAGTGCTGTCGCTGATCAGCGAAGCGGACTGGGTAAACATTAAGGGCAAGAAAGGCATACGGCTGCACGGCGCCAACCACATGCTGGAAATCAGCGACAAGGTGCAGTTCTTCACCTCATCCCCGGTGCTCTTCAACGGCAACCTGGAAACCCTGGCGCCGAAGAGCGTGTCGCAGGAATTTAATGAGAGGCCACACAGCAGTTTTGATCAGGAAGTCTTGCTGGTGAATGCTGACGATACTCCAGCCGTTGGCGTTGCTTTTGAACTCCTGCGCGATGACGGCAACATGGCCGGCAAAAGCGCGGAAGACGGTTCCACGCAACTACAAAAATCCACCGGCATGGACAGCTACATCATTCGTTATAAGGGAGAACTGCCATGAGCAAATGTGATGACTTGAATAACCGCGGCAATCATCCTGCAAAGTTTAGCCAAGGCGTGGGAGGCTGGGCGGAACTCGCCGTTTCGATGACGGAAACAAAAGATACTGCCCGACACGACGTCACTGTGCCGCCAGGCAAAGTCATTCCTGTGATTTTCCTGCCAGGCGTGATGGGCAGCAATCTAAGGATGAGCAAGGTGCGCCAGGAAGAATTGCGTCGTCCGGACAATCGGGCTTGGCGGCCAGACGATATGATGGGTGCGGGAGGCAAGGCGGCTGTCCTCACAAACAATGGCTTGGGTGGCTGGTTCAAAAATGCGTCGCCACGGCAGCGTCAATTGGTGTTTGATCCCACTGAAAACGAAGTGGAGTACTACCACTATACGGAGAGCAACAGCCGCTTCGATCCGGATGGTGCGGAAACCAAGGCCGCAGATGCACGGCATCAAAATGTGCCAGATAGTCTTTTCCCCATCCCACCCTTGATTGGATCCTTTGGGATATCTCCAGGAACGGGACCATTGCAAGCTCAAGCACGCGCCCGTCAAAGTCCCGCCCAAATAGCACGCTGGCGCGGGTGGAGCGAGGTGCTTTTCGACGGCGCATACGGAACCATGTTGCGCACCACAGAGCAGCATCTAAACAATATGATTTCCAACGGAGAAGTACATCCGTTCTGGCACAGGACAAGTGGCCTTGGTGCCATGCTAATGCAAGACCCAACAACTTTTGGTGCATCATCTGGCAAGGCCATTAATGTCAACGACTTGAAGAAAATTTCGCCCTGTTGGTATCCAGTGCACGCGATGGGCTACAACTTTATAAAGAGCAATGGTGAATCTGCCATCACCATTGCAGAGAGACTACGCGGTCTAGTCAAAGGCTACAAAAAACGCGGATTCAAATGTAGTGAAGTCATTCTCGTCACGCACAGCATGGGTGGTTTGCTGGCCAGGGCGTTGATACACCCCTGCTATGGAAATATGCTTGGCGATAAGGATGTAAAAATCCTCGGCATTTATCACAACGTGATGCCAACCATTGGCGCCGCAGGAGCTTATAAACGCATGCGTTTTGGCTTTCAGGAAAGAGAAGGTTCCATTGCCGAAATAGAGGCCAGAATTCTGGGCATCGACGGCATGCATGCTACCGCCATTCTGGCTAACGCACCGGCGCCACTGGAAATGTTGCCAGGTGCGGCATATGGCCAGAATTGGCTGAAAATTGTAGATGCACAGGATAAAGTTTTATGGAGCTGGCCTCGCGATAAGGCTACTGCACTGGAAAGCATTTACCTTCAGCAACCCACTGCGTGGTGGCGACTAATCAATCCAAACTGGGTAAATCCGGCACGCATACCACCTGATAATGGAGGCGGCTTAGAAATGGTAATGAACCGATTAAAATTAGCCGCAGAATTTCTATCATCCATAGAAAAAACGTTTCACCCTAACACTTATGCAAGCTATTGCGCATCGAGAAATTTCTTAAGTTATGGTGATGTCGTATTTAAATTAATTGACGGTCTTCACAGCGGCTCTAACGATCCATGGAATAAATTTGAGCCGCTACCTGAAAAATGGAAATTACTTGAAGATGATAGCAAGGGGCAACTCCTCGTCCAAGCCGGAGGGAAACGCTTAAAATTGCAGCTACAGCCAGCTAGTGCACGCGGTGACGGAACCGTACCATCAGATCGTTCTGCTCAACACATCACGGGTACATCGTTCGTACACGGCATGGCGGCAGCGACTGGTTATGAACACCAGAATAGTTACGCCGATTTAAATGTACTCGCATCTATGCTTTATTCTATCGTGCAAATTTCCAAAAAAGCAAAGTGGGATTAAATCATGAGGAATAAAACAAAAATGAAGGAAATTTCAATCATCACATTTGTGATGATCACATTTATTTCCGGATGCACACAAAAAAATTTAGATAAGGAACTCCAGATGCCTGACAATTTAAAAATTAGCAAACGTCTTGAAGTACTTTTTCTAAAAACAAAAATTGTCTGTTTCGGACGTTACGCTATAGAAATCCCAAAGGAGGCTGAATTGATATACGGAAACATATCATTCCCATCAAGAGTTGAAGTTATAAAAGGCGGAATTTTTGCAAAAGATGAAAAAATAGCAGAAGATATAAGAAAAATAAAGATGAATAGCCAGTCTTCTGAAATCATATCCAACGAAAATGACCCCATAGAAAATAGCTGGCAATTTCGCTATTTTGACAATAAATTTTCCAAAGAAGATGGCAATGTTTTATTCAGTACGTATGTCAACAAAGGAGATATCACATTCGTTCTTACCGGCTCCATCCCCAAAGGTGGAACAGTTAAAAGTGCGGCTACCACACAGTTAATGCGCGCGAATAGTCTGCGCCTGCGTCACCAAGATGAAATTCCTACCGAACCCGGCCATTGCTTAGAAAGTGGCTTCATGAGCGACAACAAGTATGACAATCAAGAAATGGCGGACGCAGGTCTGTATTTTCCCAGCCTGCCAGACGTGACATTTTCTATCACTGCGAATAAAGACGCCTACGGCGATTATCCTCCTGCCGAATATGATGCAAAAGTACGTGGGAAATTATCATTACTTGCTCGTATCCAGGAAGCAAAAGACCAGCAAGGCAAGAACTACCCTCCTCGTACACTGCTACGCGAAGGCAAGCGTGACGTGCAACACTGGCACGGCGAGGAATCGTTGATACGGCGTACCGATGGCGTGCATGATTTTGAATGGACGCTGGTGGGTACGCCGCGCGATATCGCCTATCCAGCGGTATTGGAAGCATCCATGTACACCAAAGTCGCCCACAACATGGTCGGCGCCGCCGAAACCGCGTCGCTGACGGACGAAGAGGCCATTGCCTTGTGGGACAAGCTGCTCTCCGGCTTGAAGTTCCGGGTGAAGGTGCCGGGTGCGCCGCCGGGGTCGTACTACATCGATCCGGACAAGCCGGCGCAGTGACGGCTGGACAAGCTCCTGCTGGCGCCATGCCAGCCATTGCGCTAGCATGAGCTTTTGCCCCGAAAGCCGCCATGCCCATCACCCTGCGCCCCGCCCTGCCCCTTGACATCGATGCCCTGTGGGCTCTGCGCACGGTGGCCGTGCGCGTCAGTTGCGCCACGCACTATGCGCCGGAACAGATCGCCGTGTGGACGGCCTCGCCCGTGCCGGACTCTTATGCCGCCATGCTGGCTGCCGGTGGCGGCATCGTGGCGCTGCAGGGCGAGTCCATTGCCGGCTACGCCATGCTCGATGCGGACAAGCAGGAAGTCGATGCCGTATTCGTCGATCCGGCCCGTGTTGGCCTGGGCATCGGCAAGCGCCTGCTGGCGGCGCTGGAGCTGTTGGCACGCGGGCGCGGCATAGTCCGCCTGCATTTGTCCGCGTCCCTCAACGCCGTGCCGTTTTACCGCGCCGCCGGTTTTGTTGCCTTGCGCGAGGAAGTGTATGCGCATCCCAGCGGCATCAGCCTGGCCAGCGTGGCGATGGAAAAGGTGCTGGCGGCCGCCTGAGCCGTCAATCGTCTGTCGCCGCAGCTTCGGACTCGGCCAGGCATTGCTGCAGTTTCGCGATCAGCGCGCGCACTTCGTCGTCGGCCAGGTCCAGCGGGTCGCCGTGGGCGCCGACGGCGATCAGGCAGATGGCCGAGCCGTCGTACCAGGCGTCCAGGCGTTCGTCTTGATGATTCATATGACTTGTTCGTCCCAAACCCGCAGCTGCGGCGTGCACCAGCCCGTCACCATATCGAGGGCGTCCAGCGCGGCCAGCAAGTCCCTGTCGATGTCGGCGAGGATGGTTTGCGTGGTTTGCGTGGTTTGCAGCATCTCAATCCGCTTCCCACGCGATGCCGGCCGGCTGCGCGCCGCCTGTTTTGAAAAACGCAACAAAGGCACGCTGGCAATGTTCCACCTCCACGCACCAGGCCTCCGGATACTCATCTACCTGGCCATTCGACAACAGGTAGCTGCAAACGCCGTCTGCCTCCTCGTCGCCCAGCGAGTGAAAACTCAGGTCGTCCTGCCCTGACAGATACATCAGCCAGGCATTGCCGCCATTGCGCAGCATGCACAGGGCCGGCCCCTGCTCCGCATCCGTCGCCAGGGTCAGCCACAGCTCGCACTGCGCCAGCGCACGCGCGTCGGTCAGCGCCTGTTCCAGCGCAGCGATGCTGTCAACAGCGCTCGCCTCGCCATGCAGATTCAGTTCCATGTTCACGCATTTTCTCCACTTAAGTCGGCCGTCGCCAGCGCCGTGCTCAGGTACAGCTTGCCGCTCAGGTCTTTCAATAAACTGCTCTGGCGCAAGCGGTCCATCACGGGGCCCTTCACTTCGGCCAGGTTCAGGCTGATGCCGCGCTTGATCAACGCGCTGTTGAGTTCGATCAAGCCCAGCAAGGCCGTGCTGTCGATCTGGTTAACGGCCGACAGCACCAGCACCAGGTGGCGCGCCGTCGGGTGTCCGCGCAATTCGTCTTCCACGCGCTCGGTGACGGCCTCCACATTGCCGAAGAACAGGCCCGCATCGATGCGCAACAGCAAGACGTCGGGCAGGGTTTGCGCCTCGTAACGCTCCACGTTACGGAAGTGTTCGCTATTCGGGATGCGCCCCAACACGGCGATGTGCGGGCGGCTGGCGCGCCAGATCAGGGTGCCCATCGACAGCAGCACGCCGATCACCACACCCGCTTCCACGCCCAGCACCAGCACGCCGGCCGTGGTCGCCAGCAGGGCCAGCGCATCGCTGCGGTCGTAGCGCCACGACAGTTTCAAGGTATCCCAGTCCAGCAGGCTGCTGACGGCAAAGATGATGGTGGCGGCCAGGACCGGCAGCGGCAGCAGGGCCAGCCAGCCCGTGGGCGCCACCAGCGCCAGCGCCAGCAAGCCCGCCGTGATGATGCTGGCCAGCGGCGTGTTGGCGCCTGCCTGGAAATTGACGGCCGAGCGCGAGATGGAACCGGTGACGGGAAAGCCGCCCGACAGCGCGCTGGCCACGTTGGCGGCGCCCAGGCCCAGCAGTTCGCGGTTCGTGTGCAGCTTTTCGCCGCGCTTTTGCGCCAGGGTCTGGGCAGCGGACATGCTCATCAAAAAGATGATGAAGGCGATCAAGAGCGCCGGCGACAGCAAGGTGCGCCAATGGGCGCCGGAGGTGGCCAGGTTCAGGCCCGGCAAGCCGCTGGGCACGTGGCCCGTCGTCTGCACGCCCATCGCTTCCAGGCCGCCGTAGGCGACGAGCGCGATGCCGGCCAGCACCAGCGCCATCGGCGCCAGGCGCGCGCCCACGTCGGCCGCCACCTTGTTCAAGCCGCAGCGCTGCAGCAGGCGCGACGCGTAACGCTTGGCCAGCCACAGGAACAGCAGGCCGCACAGCCCCAGCACGAGGCTGGGCGTGTGCCAGTGGGGAAGGCTGGCGCCCAGCAAGGGTGTGATCTGGCCCCAGATGATCAGGATCGCCGCGCCATTGCTGAAGCCGCTGATCACGGGGCGCGACAAAAAGCTGGCCATGAAGCCCAGGCGCAGCACGCCGCACAGCAGCAGGACGAGGCCGCTGATGAAGGCCAGCTGGGCGGCCAGCACGATATACAGGGAGGAGCCGGGGTCGGCCAGCGGCGCCAGGGCGGCGGCCGTCATCAGCGAGACGATGGCCATGGGGCCCACCGATTGCGTCATGCTGCTGCCGAACAAGGCGTACAGCACGGGCGGCAAGATGCTGGCATAAATGCCCACCACGGGCGGCAAGCCGGCCACCAGCGCGTAGGCCATGCCCTGCGGCACCATCATCATGGCGACGACGATACCGGCGGTGATGTCTCCGGCCAACAGAGGACGCCGGTATTGCCTGAGCCAGAGCAGCATGTATGATCCCGAAATCTGAAAACCGAAGCCTATCATGCGACGCGGCCGGCTGACAGGCGCACTTGCAAAACTGTGATCAGTCCGGCAGCAATTGCGCCTTCACGGCGTCGAGGATTTCCGCCGACAGGGCCTCGTCATCGACGGAACGGGCCAGCACCATGGCGCCCACCATGGCGGCAAACGTGGCGATCGCCTGCTGGCGCTGCTCTTCCGGTGCGCCGTCGGGCAGCAACCCCTGCAGCAAGGCGAACTGCTGCTGCGTGGCTTGCGTAAACGCGGGACGCGCGCCAGGCGACATGCGCGCCGCATCGACGCCCATGGCCGCCGCCGGACAGCCGCCGCCGGGCTGGTCGCGGTGCCTGGTGGTCAGATAGTTCTCGATAATGGCCGGCAGCGCCCGCTGCGGGTCGCTGGCGACCTTCGCCCGCCAGCCTTCCAGCGACTTGTTCAAGGCATGCTGGCACGCCTCGATCATCAAGTCTTCCTTGGACGCGAAATGGCCATAGAAGCCGCCATGCGTGAGGCCCGCATTCTTCATCAGGTCGGCCACGCCGATGCCGTCGTACCCTTTTTCGCGGAACAATCTGGCCGCCACGTCCACGATGCGCTCGCGGTTCAGCGCTGCCTGTTCCCTGCTCACTTTCATGCCGCCTCCACTATGATGTTAATCATCATCTAATTTTACACCCGTTTGCGCCACTCTGTTAGCAAGCGCACCGTTTGATGCCGGTGCCGCGCCGATACTGAAGTTTCGTTTACACGGAGGCCAGCATGAACGAGAACAAGGACCAGTCCGCCGGTAGCTTGCAGCGCGCCATCCAGCAGGAGCAGGATGGCCGCGACGCCGCAGCAGAAAGCAAACGGGACAGCAAGCCTCCCGTGCAAACGGGCAGCCGCAACCAGCCGGTTCCGCCCCTGCCCGCCCAGCACCTGGCCAAGCCCGGCAGCGAAGCGCAGATGCCATTGAAGCCCCGCTTCCTGGCGCCCGACTACTGCGGCAGCGGCAAGCTGGCCGGCATGGTGGCCATCATCACGGGCGGCGATTCGGGCATCGGCCGCGCCGTGGCCATACTGTATGCGCGCGAAGGGGCCGATGTCGTCATCATTTACCTGAACGAACATGCGGACGCCAATGAAACGAAGCGCTATGTGGAAGCGGAAGGCCAGAGCTGCCTGTTGATACCCGGCGACGTGCGCGAGCAGGGCTTTTGCCAGCAAGCCGTCAACCAGGTACTGGAACGGTTCACGCACATCGACATACTGGTCAACAACGCCGCCTTCCAGGAACACGCGGAGTCCTTGCTGGACCTGAGCGAGGAGCGCTTCGACCTCAGCATGAAAACCAGTGTCTACGGTTACTTTCACATGGCCAAGGCCGTGTTGCCCCATCTGCAGCGCGGCGCCTCCATCATCAACACGGGGTCCGTGACGGGTTTGCATGGTTCCAGGCACTTGCTCGATTATTCCACCACCAAGGGCGCCATCCATGCGTTCACCATGGCGCTGGCCGGCAACCTGCTCGACAAGGGCATCCGCGTCAACGCCATCGCACCGGGGCCCGTCTGGACGCCGCTCAACCCGGCCGACAAGACGCCCGAAGACATCGCGAAATTCGGTGCCGACACGGACATGCGCCGCCCGGCCCAGCCCGAGGAACTGTCGCCCGCCTACGTCTTCCTGGCCTCGCCCGCCTGTTCCAGCTACATCACGGGCATCGTCCTGCCCGTCACCGGCAGCGTAGGGGACTAAACCATGGCGCGCGCATTGTGGAAAGGCGCCATCAGCTTTGGCCTCGTGCACATCCCCGTCGAGCTGATTTCGGCCAGCCTCGACCATGAACTGGATTTATCCATGCTGGACCGGCGCGACTTCGCGCCCATCGGCTACAAGCGCTACAACAAGCGCACGGGCAAGGAAGTCGAGTGGGACGACATCATCAAAGGCTATGAATACAAGACCGATGAGTACGTGGTGCTGTCCGAAGAAGACTTGAAACAGGCGAATGTGAAGGCCACGCAAACCATCGCCATCGACACATTTGTCGATGCGGTCGAAGTGCCGCTGACCTTTTACGCGCACCCGTATTATTTGCTGCCGGCCAAGGGCGGCGAGAAAGTCTATGCGCTGCTGCGCGAAACCTTGCGCAAGGCCGATAAAGTGGCTATCGCCAGCGTAGTCATGCGCACCAAGCAGCATTTGTGCGCGCTCGTCTGCGTCGGTGACGCCATCGTGCTCAACACCCTGCGCTACGCCGATGAGCTGCGTCCCACGGATGACCTGGACTTGCCCGGCAGTACCATGAAGGCGGCGGGCATTACCGACAAGGAACTCAAGATGGCCCTGTCGCTGGTAGAGGGCATGAGCGAAACGTGGCAACCCGGGCAATACCACGACAGCTATCGCGAAGACGTGCTGGCGCTGGTCAAGAAGAAAATCAAGGCGAAACAAACCAAGACCATCACCGCGCCCGCGCCCGAGCCGGAAGCAGAGCACGGCAGCAATGTGATTGACCTGGTCGCCCTGCTGCAGCAAAGTCTGGGCAAGAAGGCGCCCGCCGTGCCCGCCCGCAAGCGCGCGGCCTCGTCCACCTCCCGGAAACCGCCGCCAGCCAGGCGCAAGACGGCCTGATGCCCATCCCGGCCAGCGAAAATAGTCAACCATATAAATGCATTGACTTTGATCAGGCTTCTCGCTAGCGTATGTACACAGCCTGCCGTCCGGCAAGCCCTGTCATGCGTGCGGGAAAACAATGGATGCCGAGTTAGATCAGCTTATCCTCAGTGGCGCCCCTGGTGGCGTTGTCATCACGAATGAAGAGCATGTCGTCGTGCGCTGGACGATCGGCGCGCAGCGCATCTTCGGCTATGCCAGCGATGAGGCGCTGGGCCGCACGCTGTGGGAACTGATCTCGCTGCCGGGACAGGCCGAAGCTGCCCCGCTGATCGACGAGAAGCTGGCGCTGCAGGGCAGCTATGACCGCGAATCGCTGCGGCGGCGCAAGGATGGCGAACTCATCTACGTCGATGTGGCCTGCCAGGCCGCACGCGCCACGCCGGATGCCCCCTGCTACCTGATTTCCACCATGAAGGACACGACCGTGCTGAAGGCGGCGCGCGACGCCCAGTTTGTCGACGTGCGCTACCGGGTGCTGTTCGAATCGACGCCGGACAGCGTCATCATGGTCAATGCCACCGGCGCCATCGTGCTGGCCAACCAGCAGGCGCAGCGCCTGTTCGGCTATGCGGAAGGCGAATTGAGTGGCAGGCAAATCGATACCCTGTTGCCGCAACGCCTGCGCCACGCGCACGTGGGACACCGCGCGCGCTATTTCGACCAGCCCCGTACGCGCACCATGGGCGCCGACCTGGAATTGCTGGGCTTACGCAAGGACAACGTCGAGTTCCCCGTCGAAATCAGTCTCTCACCCATCCAGACGGAGATCGGTACCTTCGTCATCAGCGCCATCCGCGACGTCAGCGACCGGCGCCGGGCCGAGCAGAAGTTTCGCGGCTTGCTCGAATCGGCGCCGGACGCCATCGTCATCGTCAATGGCGATGGCGAGATCGTGCTCGTCAACTCGCAAACGGAACGCCTGTTCGGCTATTCGCGCGCGGAACTGCTGGGACGCAATGTGGAAGTGCTGATCCCGGCCCGCTACGCGCATGATCATCCGCAACACCGGCAAGCCTTTTCCACGGCGCCGCGCGCCCGCTCCATGGGCGCGGGCCTGGAACTGTATGGCTTGCGCCGCGACGGCACAGAGTTTCCCGTCGAAATCAGCCTGTCGCCGCTGGAAACGGACGAAGGCGTGCTGGTGTCGTCCGCCATCCGCGACATCACCGAGCGCAAGCGCATCGAACACACGCTCAATGAACAGAAAATCGAACTGCAGCGGGCCAGCCAGGCAAAGGACCGCTTTCTCACCAGCATGTCGCACGAATTGCGCACGCCACTGAATGCCATCCTCGGCTTTGCCCAGCTGCTGGCCAACGAATCGCTGCCCGCGACGGTGCAGCAAAAACGCGCCTTCGTGCAAAACATCGTCACCTCGGGCCGCCACCTGCTCACCTTGATCAATGAAATCCTCGACCTGGCGAAGATCGAGTCAGGCAGTCTGAGCCTGTCGATCGAGGCGGTGGCGCTGCCCGCGCTGATCGAGGAAGTGCGCGTGATGGTGCAAGAACAGGCGCAGCAGCGCCAGCTCGAAATGGTCTTTTCGGTCTGCGAGCCGCTGACCGTCAAGGCCGACCATACGCGCCTCAAGCAAGTGCTGCTGAACCTGCTGTCGAACGCCATCAAGTACAACCGCCCGGCCGGCAAGGTGGAGCTGGAAATCTCGCAGCCCGGGCTGCAGCGCGTGCGCATCGCCATCCGCGACACGGGCAAGGGCCTGGACGACGCGCAGATGGCCGAACTGTTCCAGCCGTTTAACCGGCTGGGCCAGGAGGCGGGCAGTGAGGAAGGCACGGGCATCGGCCTGGTCGTCACCAAGCGCCTGATCGAGCTGATGGGCGGCGCCATGGGCGTGCACAGCTGCGTCGGCGTGGGCAGCGTTTTCTGGATCGAACTCGACACCATGGCCGCGCCGCCCGCCAGGATGCCGCTGGACACGGCGGGGCTGGCCGAACCTGCTGGCGACGCTGCCGACGATGCCGGCGGCCAGGCCCTGCTGCTGTACGTGGAAGACAATCCGGCCAGCCTGCGGCTGGTGGAAGACATCATCAGCTTCCTGCCCCATCTGCGCATGATCTCGGCCACCGACGCGCGCCATGGCATTGCGCTGGCGCTGGAGCGCCGCCCCGATGTGATCTTGATGGATATCAACCTGCCCGGCATGAATGGCAACCAGGCGCAACGCATCCTGCGCAACGATCCGCGCACGGCGCACATCCCCGTCATCGCGCTGACGGCCAATGCCATGAAGGGCGACATCCACCACGGCCTGGCTGCGGGCTTTTTCCGCTACCTGACCAAACCCGTCGAGATTCCCCAGCTCAACGCTGCCATCGACGAAGCCCTGCAACTGGCGCGCGCCAGCCTGCCGCTCAGGCCGGCGCAGTAAAACCCAGTTTCTGCATGGCCCCATCGATGCCCCTGGCACTGCGCGCATAGCCAGCCCAGGGCGCATTGCCCACGTCGAGGCGGCTGTGGACGTTGCTCACCGTCCATTGATCGCCCGCCTTCAGCTGGTCGAGCTCTTCCCAGGCCAGCGGCACGGAAACGCCCAGCCCGGAGCGCGTGCGGGCCGACCACGCGCACACGGTGGTGGCGCCTCGTCCATTACGCAAATAATCGATGAAGATCTTGCCGACGCGGTTGGCGGGACCGCTCTTGACGACAAAACGCGCCGGTATATGCTGCGCCATGTGCGCCACGATGGCTTGCGAAAACGCCTTGACCGTGTCCCAGTCGTATTTCGGGCGGATCGGCACGACCACGTGCAAGCCCTTGCCGCCGCTGGTTTTCAGCCAGGCGGGCAGCCCCAGTTCCGTCAGGAAGGCGCGCAGCAGCACGGCCGCTTCGCGCATCGCGGGCCAGGCCACGCCCTTGCCCGGGTCCAGGTCGAACACCAGGCGGTTCGGCGAGTCGTAGGCGCTGGCCAGCGCGTTTTGCGTGTGAAACTCCACCACATTCCACTGCGCCGCCGACAACAAGCCCTGTACGCTGGCCACTTCCAGCATGGCGGCATGCTCGGGATCGAGGCCGGGATCGAGTTGTTTGACACCGGGCATGGTCGCGGTGTCGGCATGCTTCTGGAAAAACAGCTCGCCACCCACGCCGGCCGGCGCGCGCACCAGCGACACGGGCCGGCCCCGCAAATGCACAAGCATCAGCTTGCCCACCAGCGCGTAATAGCGCACCAGATCGATCTTGCGCGCGCCGCTGTCCTGGTCGATCACCCGGTCCGCATGGCTGACCTTGAAACTGGCCGGCAAGACGCTGTCCGGCGTAGATTGGTTCTGCATCGTCGTCTCCCTGTCGATCCGCTGTGCCCGCTCGCGCACGATGGCGGCCGGTTTTTTATCTTCGCGCAAGCCGTGAAACACGGCATGGCGCACGGCGCCGCCACTGGTCCATTGCGCAAAACTCACTTCTGCCACCAGTTGCGGCTTGACCCAGATGGGCCGGCGCACGCCGCCCGCCTTGCCCGCGAACGCACTCGCGTCAGTGACCAAGGCATCGAGGCGGCGCCGCAAGTCGCGCAGGACCGCATCGTCAAAGCCGCTGCCCACATTGCCCGCGTAGCGCAGCTTGCCCTGCGCATCGTGCACGCCCAGCAGCAGCGACCCGATGCCTTCGCGCGCGCCCTGCGGCGCCGTATAGCCGCCGATGACGAATTCCTGGCGCAGCCCGCATTTGAGCTTGATCCAGTCACCGGAGCGGCGCGTGACGTAGGGCGAGCCGCGCCGCTTGCCGATCACCCCTTCCAGCCCCAGGCGGCAAGCATGGGCCAGCAACTGCTGCGGCGCAGCATCGAGCGCGGCGCTGAAACGCACCAGCGGCGAGGCGGGCAATTGCTCCAGCAGTCCCTGCAGCAGAGCCCTGCGCGCCTCGACAGGCTGGCCCCGCAAATCGTGGCCATCGAAATATGCCACGTCGAACAGGTAATACACGATGGCGCTGGTCGTTTGCGCATCGAACGCGCGCTGCAAGGCGCCGAAGTAAGGGTGACCGCTGGCGTCGTTGACGACGATTTCTCCGTCATACCAGCCCGGCGGCAAGCCCAACTGTTCCAGCGCCTGCCGCAGCTTCGGCAGTTTCGCCGTCCAGTCATTGCCATTGCGCGTCATCAGGCTGAGCTGTTCGCCATCGCAACGTGCAAGGATGCGGTAGCCGTCGAATTTCGCCTCGAAGATCCAGTCTTGCGCATCTGGCGGCGGCGCATCGGCGAGGGTAGCCAGTTGGGGCGACAGGGTGGCGGGTAAATCGGCATCCGGCTGCGCGGCAGCCACCTTGCGCCTGGGCATGGCCTTGTGCCTGACGCTGTCGGGGCATTCGTCGACGACAGAAAATTCCAGTGCCGGCCGGGCAAACGCGTCCGTTTCCTTGATCAGCAGCCAAGCTGGCTGCTTTTCGCCGCGCTTGTCTCCTTTGCCCTTCATGCGCACCAGCACCCAATTGCCCTGCATCTTGTGGCCATGCAGAGTGAATTTCAGTTCGCCGGCCGCCAGCGCGGCGCGTGCGTCCGGCGTGCCCGCTTGCGCTTGCCATGTGCCCTTGTCCCAGATGATGACCTTGCCCGCGCCATACTGTTTTTCCGGGATCGTGCCTTCAAAGCTGGCGTAGGCCAGGGGATGGTCTTCCACCTGCACCGCCATGCGCTTGTCGCGCGGGTCGTAGCTGGGCCCCTTCGGCACGGCCCAGCTTTTCAGCGTGCCGTCGAGCTCCAGCCGAAAATCATAGTGCAAACGGCTGGCCCAGTGCTTCTGGATGACGAAGGTGAGCACCTCGCCCGCGTCCTCGCCGCCGCCTGCCGGCTCGGGCGTGACGGCGAAATTGCGCTTGGCTTGATAGGTTTTCAAGGCGGCTTTCATGGCGGACCCATGCGGTGAGGATGGCCTTGAGTCTAGGCCGCTGCCAATCGGAGCGCGGTACGCCAGCTAACAGAGTGCCTGCCCCGGCAAATGTAAGTGTTTGTAATTAGCTCGAATCGCTGTCAACGCGATTGCCGTACGGCGCGTTTTTGGCTCAGTGACAGGGGAAATGCATCTCCTGAACTACCCCCCACTTCTCGAGGAACTGCATCATGAAAAAACGCATTGTCAACCTGACTGCTACTCTGATCGCCGGCTTGTTCGCTACCGCAGCCTTTGCTCAAACGCCAGCCGCGCCTGCCAAGGCCGAAGCCAAGCACACCAAGGAAGTGGCCAAAGCAGAAGCGAAAGAAACCAAGGCTGTCGTGAAAGCCGATGCGAAAGAAGCCGCCGTCGCAGCCGATGCGAAAGCCGATGTCGCCAGCGCCAAGGCCGATGCCAGCGCCACCAAGGCCAAAGCCCATCACAAAGCGAAAAAAGCCAAGGCCAAGGCTGACGAAGCCAAAACTGAAGCGACCGCAGCAGCAGCCAAATAATCAGTTCCGCGCGTTTTTTGCGCCACATGAAAAGACAGCTTCGGCTGTCTTTTTTCATTTTCACCACCACATCATGCAGCAACGTCTTTTAAAACACCTGATTGTAAGAAAGTGTAAACAAGGTCAACGGCAAGCTTCCGGGGCGCGTTTTATGCTCAGTGACACGGGAATCATCCCGGCACCAACAGACATACCAGACAAACCACCACTGAGGACTGCACCATGAAAAACGTAATCGCTACCCTGATCGCCGGCCTGTTCGCTACCGCTGCCTTTGCTCAAACGCCAGCAGCTCCTGCCACCCCGGCAGCCTCGGTTCCTGCGAAAGTGGCAGCGGCCCACACCAAGGCTGTCGTGAAAGCCGACGCCAAGGAAGCGCAAGCCGTCGTGAAAGCCGATGCCAAAGAAGCGAAAGCCGTCGTCGCCGCCAAGACGGAAGTGGCGAGCGCCAAAACGGAAGCAACGGCCACCAAAGCCAAGGCGCATCACAAAGCCAAGCACACCAAGGCCAAGGCCGATGCAAAGCTGGCTTCGGCCACCGCTGCAGCATCTACACCTGCTCCAGCACCGGTAGCCGCACCAGCAGCAGCCAAGTAATCCTCGATACCATCCCTTACCACTTGCCAGGAAACTACAATGAAAAAAGTTATCGCCACCCTCGTCGCCAGCCTGTTCGCAACTGCAGCCTTCGCCCAAACCCCTGCCGCTCCGGCAGCCTCGGCTCCGGCCAAGGCGGAAGCGGCCCATACGAAAGCAGTGGCCAAGGCTGAAGCCAAGGAAACCAAGGCAGTCGTGAAAGCCGACGCGAAAGAAGCGGTCGTCGCCGCCGATGCGAAAGCCGATGTCGCCAGCGCCAAGGCCGACGCCAAAGCCACCAAGGCCAAGGCCCATCACAAGACCAGCAAAGCCAAAGTGAAAGCGGATGCAGCGAAAGCGGCAGAAACCGTTCCGGCAACGCCAGCACCAGCGAAGTAATCGCGAACACAGCCACGGGAGCGCGTCCGCCGGGTCTGCGCTAACGTGGCCTCTTCGCCTGCACTACCAGGGACAGCTTCGGCTGTCCTTTTTGCATGTGGCCTCTTGCACTGCGCCTTCATGCAAACCTCATCGAACAGGCCAGCTTGCGCGCGACAAAGCGACGCAGATGAGGGACACTGGCACTCCGACTATTGCCACGAAACCCAGCCCATGCGCCACCTGCCCTTGCTATTGATTGCCGCCCTGTGCCTGCCCTGCGCCGCCAATGCGCAAGACACCCCCACAACGCTGGAACAAGTCCTGCAAGCCCAGGACCACGACAGCCATGGCGACTTGCGCGCCGTCGTTGTGCTGCGCGATGGCGCCATCGTCGCCGAACGCTATTACAACGGCGAGACGGCCGACACCCTGCACGACATCCGTTCGGCAGGCAAGAGCATCACCGCGCTGCTGCTGGGCGCGGCAGTGGCGCGGGGCCAGCTGTCGACAACAAAAACGGTGGGCGAGTACTGGCCCGAAGTGGCTGGCAGCCCTGCGGGCAAGGTCGCCCTCGACGACTTGCTGAGCATGCGTTCGGGCCTGGCCGCCTTTGATGAAGACGAACAGTCGCCGGGCAATGAAGACAAGCTCGATGCGGCGCCCGATCCCGCCGCCTTCGTGCGCGGCGTGCCGGCCGCAACAAAGCCGGGCAGCACCTATCGCTACAACTCGCTGGGTTCCTACATCGCCGGGAGAGTGGTGGAAAACGCCAGCGGTGCCGACCTGGAAGACTACGCCGCCAAGGTGCTGTTCGCACCGCTGGGCATCACGCGCTGGAGCTGGGGCCGCGACGTGGCCAAGCACCCGAAAGGCCAGGGCAATCTGTCGCTGCGCGCGCGCGACACGGCAAAGATCGGACAGATGGTGCTCGACAACGGCGTGGTCGATGGCAGGCAGGTGATCGATGCGGCATGGATCAAGGCCGCGCTGGCGCCGCGCGTAGCCATCGGCGCCGTCGACCGCTACGCCGACAGCTATGGCTATTTCTGGTACGCGAAGACGCAGGATATCGCCGGACAAAAGATCGCCGTGCATTTCGCCTCGGGCAATGGCGGCAACAAGATCTATGTGATCCCGGCGCGCCGCATGGTAGTCAGCATCGCATCGAGCGCATATGGCAAGGGTTATGGACAGCGCCGTTCGGAAGACATCCTGAAAGCCATCCTGAAGGCGGATGCAACGCAGATGTAAGCGTTTGTAATGACCGTCAACGCAAGCGTCCGGGGGCGCGTTTTATGCTCAGTGACACGGGAATCATCCCGCCACCAACAGACATACCAGACAAACCACCACCGAGGACTGCACCATGAAAAAAGTAATTGCTACCCTGATCGCCGGCCTGTTCGCAACCGCTGCCTTCGCTCAAACGCCCGCAGCTCCGGCAGCGCATGCTACCGCAGCAGCCTCGGTTCCCGCCAAAGTGGAAGCGGCCCATACCAAGGCCGTCGTGAAAGCGGACGCCAAGGAAGCGCAAACGGTCGTCAAAGCGGATGCGAAAGAAGCGAAAGCAGTCGTCGCCGCCAAAACGGACGTCGCCAGCGCCAAAGCGGAAGCGGCCACCACGAAAGCCAAGGCGCATCACACTGCCAAAAAAACCAAAGCCAAGGCTGACGAAAAGCTGGCATCGGCCACCGCCGCTGCACCAGTTCCAGCTCCAGCTCCAGCCAAGTAAATCCGACACACCTGACTGACCACATATACCAAGGATCTTAAAATGAAAAAAGTTATCGCCACCCTGATCGCCAGCCTGTTCGCCACCGCCGCTTTCGCCCAGACGCCAGCCGTCGCGCCAGTCGCGCCAGTAGCACCGATTCCTGTCGTCGCCCCTGTCGCCAAGGCCGAAGCACCGGCAGCAGCCGTCAAGCCGGCAACGCACAAGAAAGCCAAGCATCACAAGGCGAAAAAAGCCGCAGCGGCAACGCCAGCAGCTCCGGCCGCACCAGCAGCTTCCGCAGCGGCAGCAGCGCCAGCCAAGTAATCACGGCGGTATAAATGAAAAAGACAGGGTTTTCCCTGTCTTTTTTTCGTCCGTGTTCGCTTATTTCGGCATCAGCACCGTGTCGATGACATTGATCACGCCATTCGACTGGTACACGTCATAGGTGCTGATGTTGGCGCTGTTGCCGCCCTCGTCCATCACCACGATATTGTGCATGCCGTTCATGGCGAACATCAGCTTGCCCCCGCTGGCCGTGGGCAAGCTGGCTTTCCCGTCGTGCATCTTGATTTCCCTGGCCAGCGCCTTGAAGTCGTATTTGCCGGGCACCACGTGGTAGGTGAGGATTTTCGTCAGGGTCGCCTTGTTTTCCGGTTTGACCAGGGTCTCGACGGTGCCGGCCGGCAGTTTGCCAAACGCCGCATTCGTCGGTGCGAACACGGTAAACGGCCCCTTGCCTTTCAGGGTATCGACCAGACCGGCAGCCTTGACGGCGGCGACCAGGGTCGTGTGGTCGGCCGAATTGACGGCGTTATCGACGATGTCCCTGGACGGATACATGCTCTGGCCACCGACCATGGTCGTCATGTCGGCGGAAAAAGAGGTGCTGGCGGCCAGCATGGAAGTGAGGAACAATGCTGCGGGAACGAAGGTGCGCATGATGATATCTCCTGGATGACTGCGTTTGCGTGATTGCAGGAGTACTTACGCGGTCTGTCGGCAAACGGATTCAACTGATTGTCGGCTTACGCGCTGCGCGCTAAGCCGACCTACGCAAGCTATAAAAAAACGGCGCCGTGCAAGCGCACGACGCCGTTCCCGATATGCATCCCTTGCCGCGGGCCGGATTGATCCAGCCCGCGGTGCCGGGAAACTAGTTGGCCGCGACCTGCGGCTCCGTCTCGCCCCAGCCGCCGCCCAGGGCGCGGATCAGCGCCACCGTGGTGACGGCGCGGTTGCCGCGCAGTTGCACGGCATTGCGCTCGATGGCCGCCAGGTTGCGCTGCGCGTCGAGCAGATCGAGGTAGCTGGAACGGCCCGCGTCGTACAGCTTTTGCGCCAGGTCGGCCGAACGGCGCGCCGACACGACGGCTTCGTCGATCTGCTGCGTCTGGCCCGACAGGATGCGCAGGCCGGCCAGGTTGTCTTCCACCTCGGCGAAGGCCACCAGCACGCTCTGGCGATACGTCGCCACCGACTCTTCCAGCTGCGCTTCGCTGCGGCTCACGGCCGCCTTGTTGCGGCCACCGTCGATGATCGGCATCGACATCAGGGCGCCCAGCAGCCAGGAGCGGCTGCTCCACTTGAAGATGTCCGAGAAGGTATCGGACGCGCCGCCACCGGAGGCGTTCAGGGTCAAGGCGGGGAACATGGCCGATTTCGCCACGCCGATGCGCGCATTCGACGCTTCCATGGTGCGCTGCGCCGACGCGATGTCGGGACGGCGTTCCAGCAGGGACGACGGCATGCCGGCCGGGATCACGGGCAGGAAGCCGCTGTCCTGCAGCGGGTTGACGCTCGCCGTGAAGCTGGCGGCCGGTTTGCCCAGCAGGACGGCCAGCGCATGCTCGCCGGTGGCGCGCTGGCGCTGCAGGCCGATGGCTTCGGCGCGCACCGTCGACAGCTCCGTGCGGGCACGTGACAAATCGAATTCGCCGATGTCACCCAGGTCATAACGGCGCTGGTTCACATGCACGCTTTCCTCGCGCAGGCGCACCGTCTGTTCCAGTGTCGCCAGTTCGGCGTCCGTGGCGCGCAACTGGAAATACGTCTGCGCCACGTCAGCCTGCAAGGACAGCAGCACCGAGCGGTAGGTCGCTTCCACGGCCAGCGCATCGCTGCGCGAGGCGCTGACGTTGGCAGCCACCCTGCCGAACAGATCGACTTCGTAGCTGGCCGTCAGGTTGGCCTGGTAGACATTGGTCGCCGCCACCGGCGCGCCGTTCGGCAAGCCGAGCGACACGGCGGAGGCGCGGTTGCGCTGGCCGCCCACGTTGACGCCCACTTGCGGGATGCGGTCCGCTTCGGCGATGCCGGCAATCGCCCTCGCCTGCTTGACGCGGGCGGCGGCGACAGCCAGATTGGCATTGGCTTGCGTGGCTTCGTTGATCAGGCCAGTCAAAGCCGGATCGTTAAACGCCAGCCACCATTCGCCGCGCGCCTGGCGCTCGGCTGGCACGCCCTGCTTCCAGCGCGTGCCGTCGGCCGCCGTCTGCACGGCAGGCGCTGGCGCTTCCTTGAACGCGGCCGGCGTCTCGATCTGCGGCTGCTTGAACTCGGGCGCCGCGCAGGCGGCCAGCAGAACTGCGGCGGCCATGGCAGTCAAGGCCGTGCGCAGGACGGGCGCAGCGCGGCCGATGTTTGCATAGGTTTTCAATATATATCTCCTTCCAGGTCCAGCGCTGGCGCGGCGACAGGCTTGGCGGCAGCGCTGGCTGGTTTTTTCTCAAAACGCTGCGCCAGGGTGCGCAGCAGTACGTAGAACACGGGCGTCAGGAACAGGCCGAAGAAGGTCACGCCCAGCATGCCGGCAAACACTGCCACGCCCATCGCATGGCGCATTTCCGAACCTGCGCCGTGCGAGAACACCAGAGGCACCACGCCCATGATGAAGGCGATCGACGTCATCAGGATCGGACGCAGACGCAGACGGCACGCTTCCAGCGCCGCTTGCACGACGCTGCGGCCATGCTCTTCCAGTTCGCGGGCAAATTCCACGATCAGGATCGCATTCTTCGACGCCAGCCCCACCAGCACGAACAGCGCGATCTGGGTGAACACGTTGTTGTCGCCGCCCGTCAGTTTGACGCCAAGGAGCGCGCAGAGGATCGACATCGGCACGATCAGGATCACGGCCAGCGGCAGGGTCCAGCTTTCGTACTGGGCAGCGAGCACCAGAAACACCAGCAGCACGCACAGCGGGAAGACATAGATCATCGTATTGCCAGACAAGATGTCCTGGTAGGTCAGCTCCGTCCATTCATACGAAATCCCCTGCGGCAGCACTTCCTTGGCGATGCGTTCCAGCGCGGCTTGCGCCTGGCCGCTCGATACGCCCGGCGCGGCGCCGCCATTGAAATCGGCTGCGGCGTAGGCGTTGTAGCGCTGCACGCGGTCCGGACCATAGCTATCCTTGACGCGCATCAGGGAGGACAGCGGGATCATTTCGCCTTTGTTACTACGCACCTTCAGCTGCGCGATATCCTGCGCATGCGAACGGAATGCCGCATCGGCCTGCACGCGCACCTGGTAGGTGCGGCCAAACTGGTTGAAGTCATTCACGTACAGCGAACCGAGGTTGATCTGCAAGGTCTGGTAGATGGTCGCCAGCGGCACGCCCATCTGCTTGGCCTTCACGCGGTCGACGTCGGCAAACAGCTGCGGCACGTTGATCTGGTAGCCCGAGAACACGCCCGCCAGTTCCGGCGTCTGGTACGCTTTCGCGGCCAGCGCCTGAGTGGCGTTGTACAGCGCGTCGTAACCGAGGTTGCCGCGGTCTTCGATCATCATCTTGAAGCCGCCGATGGTGCCGAGGCCGTTGACCGGCGGTGGCGGGAAGACCATGATGAAGGCGTCCTGGATGCCGCCCAGGCGCTTGTTGATCTCGGCCGCGATGGCGCCGCCCGACAATTCCTTGGTGGTGCGTTCGTCGAACGGCTTCAGGGTGGCGAAGACGATGCCGGCGTTCGGCGCATTGGTAAAGTCGTTGATCGACAGGCCGGGGAAGGCGATGGTCGATTCGACGCCGGGCACCGATTTGATGACGTCGGACATGCGGCGCACGACATCTTCCGTGCGGTCCAGCGAAGCGGCGTCAGGCAATTGCGCAAAGCCCACCAGGTACTGCTTGTCCTGCGCTGGCACGAAGCCGGCCGGCACGGACTTGAAGGTGAAGATGGCGGCAACGACCAGCAGCGCATACACGCCCAGCGAGGCGCTCTTGCGGCCCAATACGCCTTTGACGCCCGCTTCATAGCGGTGCGAAGCGCGGCCGAAGAAGCGGTTGAACCAGGCGAAGAAGCGGCCGAAGACCATGTCCATGCCGCGCGTCAGCGCGTCTTTCGGCGCATCGTGCGGTTTCAGCAGGGCGGCCGACAGGGCCGGCGCCAGGGTCAGCGAGCTGAAAGCGGAGATCACGGTCGAAATGGCGATGGTCAGCGCGAACTGGCGGTAGAACTCGCCCGACAATCCTGGCACGAAGGCGATCGGCACGAACACGGCGCACAGCACCAGGGCGATGGCGACGATAGGACCGCTGACCTCTTTCATGGCCTGGATGGTGGCGTCGCGCGGCGAGAGGCCTTCCTCGATGTTGCGCTCGACGTTCTCCACCACCACGATGGCATCATCGACGACGATACCGATGGCCAGCACGAGGCCGAACAGCGACAAGGTGTTGATCGAAAAGCCAAAGCCCAGCATCACGGCAAAGGTACCGACGATCGACACGGGAACGGCCAAGAGCGGAATGATCGAGGCGCGCCAGGTTTGCAGGAAGATGATCACCACCAGCACCACCAGAGCGATCGCTTCGAGCAGCGTATGGATCACCGCTTCGATGGACGAGCGCACGAACTGCGTCGGGTCGTACTCGATACGGTATTCCACGCCTTGCGGGAAGTCTTTTTTCAGTTCCTCCATCTTGGCGCGCACGTCGGAAGACAATTGCAGCGCGTTGGCATTCGGCGCTTCGAAAATACCCATGCCGACGGCCGGATTATTGTTCAGCAGCGAACGCAGCGAGTAGCTGTTGGCGCCCATTTCCACGCGCGCCACGTCTTTCAGGTGCGTGATGGCGCCGTCGGCATTCGTGCGCACGATGATGGCGCCGAATTCCTCGGGCGTCTGCAGGCGGCCCTGGGTATTGACGGTCAGCTGGAAGTCCGAGTTCTTCGCTGGCGAGGCGCCGATCACGCCGGCAGCCACCTGCACGTTCTGCTCGCGAATCGCGTCGACGACGTCATTGGCCGTCATGCCGCGCGCCGCTACCTTTTGCGGATCGAGCCAGATGCGCATGGCATAGTCGCCGGCACCGAAGATCTGGATGTCGCCCATGCCGGGCAGACGGGCCAATTGATCCTTGACGTTCAGCACCGCGTAGTTACGCAGGTACATATCGTCATAGCGCTTGTTGGGCGAGACCAGGTGCACCACCATGGTCAGATTCGGCGACGATTTCACCGTCGTCACGCCGATCTGGCGCACTTCCTCGGGCAGGCGCGGCAAGGCGCGCTGCACGCGGTTCTGCACCTGCGTCTCGGCCTGCTCGACGTTGGTACCGATCTTGAAAGTCACGGTCAGCATCATCGAACCATCGGAGGTGTTTTGCGAGGACATGTAGAGCATGTTCTCGACGCCGTTGATCTGCTCTTCGAGCGGCGCGGCCACGGTTTCAGCGATCACTTTCGGGTTGGCGCCCGGGTATTGCGCGCGCACCACCACCGATGGCGGCACGACGTCGGGATATTCGGAGATGGGCAGGCCGAAAATCGACAGCAGCCCGGCCACGAATATGACGATCGACAGCACCGCCGCGAAAATCGGCTTGTCGATGAAAAAGCGGGAAAAATTCATGTTTATTCCTTGGAAGTCGATGCGGCTTTCGCGGCGATCTTGGCGTCTTTTACTTCAGGTTTTGCGGGAGCGACCGGCGCGGTCGGATCGAAATCCATGGCCACCATCTGCGGCGTCACCGGGGCGCCAGGGCGCACGCGCTGCAAGCCGTTGACGACGATCTTTTCGCCCGCTTTCAAGCCTTCGCGCACCACGCGCAAGCCGTCCGAGGTCGGGCCCAGCTTGACGGCGCGGTACTCGGCCTTGTTGTCAGCACCCACCACGTAGACATACTTGCGGCTTTGATCGGTGCCGACGGCGCGGTCGCTGATCAACAGCGCCGTGCTTTGTGCGTGCGGGCCGTTGCCGCCGTCGAGCTGAATGCGCGCGAACAGGCCCGGCACCAGCTGGCGCTCGGCGTTGGCGAAGGTGGCGCGCATGCGCACGCTGCCCGTGGCCGGGTCGAGCTGGTTGTCGACGAATTCCAGCTTGCCTTCATGCGGGAAGCCCGTTTCGTTGGCCAGGCCCACCTTGACGGTGACGGGCGTGCCCTTTTGCGCCGTGCCAGCCACGCGCAGATAGGTATCTTCATCGCCGTCGAAGCTGGCGTAGATGCGGTCCGTCGACACCACGGAAGTGAGGATGGCGGAAGCGTCGATCAGGTTGCCGACGGTGATTTCGGCCTTGCTGACACGGCCGCTGATCGGCGCCTGCACCTGCGTGTACGACAGGTTCAATTTGGCCGCTTCATACGCGGCTTGCGCCGAGCGGGCGTTCGCATCCAGCTCTTTCAAGCCCGAGGCTTTTTCATCGAATTCGCGCTGGGCGATGGCTTTTTCGGCCAGCAGCTTTTCAGCGCGCGACAGTTCCAGCTTGGCCAGTTCGGCCTTGGCGCGGGCGGAAGCTGCCGTGCCTTCGGCGCGCGACACTTCAGCCTGGAAAGGACGCGGATCGATGACGAACAGCACCTCGCCCTTTTTCACTTCGCTGCCCGGCTTGAAATTGACGGCGGTAATGAAGCCGCCGACGCGCGAGCGGATTTCCACGCGCTCGATCGCTTCCAGGCGGCCCGAAAATTCCTGCGTTTCCGTGATCTGTTTTTCAATGACGGCGGCGGCCGAGATGGGAGGGCCGCCGGCCGCTGGCGCGTCGGGCACCTTGCTGTTGGCCGAATCGCAGCCGGCCAGGCTCACGGCCACCAGTCCTGCCAGCGCGAGCGAGGCCGCCAGGGGCTTCAGCAGAGTGGAAAATTGTTGAACGTTTTTCATTTTATTTCCCTGTTTTATGAAAATTTCTAATGGTATGGGCGGCAGGAAGCAACCCAACTGAAAAAGTGAATGGTGGTGCCATGGCGCCCGACGGCGCTCGATCAAAGGTAAACAGGCCGCCAGCTGCGTAAAAGCGGACGGGGACGACGAAGCTGGCTGTGCGAGCGCACAACGCAGACAAGATGGGAACTACACTGCATAGTGTAGCAACCGAAACTCAAAAAGTAAACTAATTAGTGTAAGTTTTTTGCAGTGCCGCAGATGGCGGCTTTAAGACTCGGGCTCCTGCCCCAGTCCAGCGACAAAGCTGGCGATTTCACTCAATACCTGCACCTTGCAGGCGCACTCATTGCGGGCGCCGGCATCCTGCAGCGGCGCGGCGGCCATGCGGCGCACCGTGGTCTTGATGCCGCAGGCGATCAGTTTGCTGCCGTATTGTTCAGCTTCGTCGCGTAATGGATCATCTTCGCTGGACAAGATCAAGGCTGGCGGCAGGTTCTTCAGGCGGCTCGACTGCAATGGCGACGCGTACGGATGGGTACGGTCAGCGGCATTCGGCAGGTAGCCACGGTAGGCGGCGGCGCATTGATCGGCCACTTCCGCCAGGTCAGGACAACTGGGCAAACTGCGCATCGAGCAAGTCGACAGGCCGGGGTCGAGCATGGGCATGATCAGCACCTGGCCCGCGAGGGGCGGTCCGCCCCGGTCGCGCGACATCATGGCGCATACGGCGGCCAGGTTGGCGCCCGCTTCGATGCCAGACACCACCATCTGCTTACCCGTCCAGCCCAGCTTGGACTTGTTCTTTTTGGCCCACAACAGCACGGCATGCGCGTCTTCCACGGCGGCGGGAAATGGCCGCACCTTCGCCAGCGTATAGTTCGCGGCCAGCACCACGTGGTCGGGGTTGCTCAGCACGAGGCAGCGCAGGAAGTCGTCCGCGTCCTCCAGGTCGCCGGCGACGAAGCCGCCACCATGGAAGAAGACGATCAGGCTCGATTGCCTGGCGCCCGGCACGCCGGCCGTGTAGACGCGCGCGGCGAGCGCATCCTGCGCGCCCTGCACCTCGATGTCGCGTATCTTCAGCGCCTGGCCAGGTGCCAGTTCAGCCACGGTGCCGGCAACGCTCATTGCGCCACCACCGGCTGCACCGCAACATCGAGCACCGTGTCGTTCAGACACAACAGGGCGATGCCGCCCACTTCATGGGTCACGGCGCTGTAAGCACTGGCTTCGCTTTGCGCCGCCAGTGAATACGCATCCGTCGATACCATCGCGGCCAGAGCGAGCGAGCTCATGGCGAGAGCAAGCACTGCAAAGATAGCATTCCGATGACCCATGATTTTTCTCCAGTGAACTTCCTGCGGCATCTACATTTATGCTGCAGTACAACAACTATAGACTTGATCTACAATCTGATAAAGAGTGCAATGACGAATTGATTGTTCAGGATTCTGAATAATCGCGTCTAAAATGATAGGAATTCAAGTGAACAAGCTGCAAGCCATGGAAGTTTTCATCCAAGTCGTCGATGCGGGCGGCTTTACGCGCGCGGCAGAAAACATGCAGTTGCCAAAAGCCACCGTGTCGACCCTGATCCAGTCGCTGGAAGCGAGCCTGTCGGTCAAGTTGCTCAACCGTACTACGCGCCACGTCAGCATTACTTCGGACGGCGCCGCGTACTACGAACGCTGCGTGCGCATCCTGTCGGACGTGCGCGAGGCCGAGGAATCGCTGTCGCGCACGCGCTTGAGCCCAAGCGGGCGGCTGCGCGTGGATGCGCCCACGGCCCTGGCCAGCGAACTGATCATCCCCGCCCTGCCCGACTTTTTTGCCCGCTACCCCGACATCTCGCTGGAACTCGGTTGCAGCGACCGGCCCGTCGACCTGATCGAGGAAGGCGTCGACTGCGCCGTGCGCGGCGGCGAATTGGGCGACCTGAACCTGATCGCGCGCCGCGTCGGCGTGCTGCATTTCATCACCTGCGCCGCGCCCGGCTACCTGGCCCGGTACGGCACGCCGCGGCACCCGAACGACCTGGCGCAGCACCGGGGCGTGAATTTTTTCTCCGCCAAGACAGGCAAAACGTTTGACTGGGATTTCACCCGCGCCGGCGAACGCATCCAGATGTCCATGCCCAGCCATATCGCCCTGAACGACTCGAACGCCTACGCGGCGGCCGGCCTGGCCGGCCTGGGCATCGTTCAAATGACGCATTTCATGCTTGCGCCGCTGATAGAACAGGGCAAAATGGTGGAATTGCTCGATGAATGGGAATCCGACCCGCTGCCCATCCACGTGATCTATCCGCCCAACCGCCATCTGTCCGCCAAGGTGCGCGTGTTTGTCGAGTGGGTCGCCGACATGTTTACCAACCACCCGGCCACGCAACTGAAGGGCAAGAGCAATCTTCCCGCGCGTGCCGCCCAGACCGAGGCCCAGCCATGACTACAGCAAGCACACCGCCGCACCTGCACCCGCACCGCATCGTCTTCCTCGACCGCGACAGCCTGATCGCCACTGTGCGCCCACCCGCCTTCGCGCACAGCTGGGAAGAGTATGCGCACACCAAGGGCAGCGAACAGACGGTGTCCCGCCTGCAAGGCGCCAGCATCGCCATCACGAACAAGGTGCCGCTGCGCGCGGCCGAGCTGGCCCAGTTGCCGGATTTAAAAATGATCGCCGTGGCCGCCACCGGCACGGATATCCTCGACCTGGCCGCCTGCCGCGAACGGGGCATCGTGGTGGCGAATATCCGCGACTATGCGCGCGCCACCGTGCCCGAGCATACGCTGGCCCTGATGCTGGCCCTGCGCCGCCAGCTGGTCGCCTACCGCGCGGACGTGGAAGCGGGCCTGTGGCAGGCGTCGGAGCGCTTCTGCCTGTTCGGCCACCCGATCCGCGACCTGGCCGGCAGCCGCCTGGGTTTGCTCGGTTATGGCGCACTGGGCAAGTCCGTGGCCCAGCTGGGGCGCGCCTTCGGCATGCAAGTGCAGGTGCACAATCGCTCGCCCATCGACGACGACGGCGTGACGCAGGTGAGTTTCGACGAATTGCTGGCCACTTCCGACGTGCTGAGCCTGCATTTGCCGCTGACGGACACCACGCGCAATATCCTCGGTGCGCAAGAGCTGGCGCGCATGCAGCCCACATCGCTGCTGATCAATACGGCGCGAGGCGGCCTGGTCGATGAAGCGGCCCTGGCCGACGCATTGACCCGTGGCGTGATCGCTGGCGCCGGTTTCGATGTGTTATCGAAGGAGCCGCCGCTGCCGGACAACCCGCTTTTAAGTTTGCGCCTGCCCAACTTCATCCTCACGCCCCACACGGCCTGGGCCAGCGGTGAAGCCATGCAGAAGCTGGCCGACATATTGATCGGCAACGTGGAAGCGTTTGAACGGGGGGCGCCCGTGAACGTGGTGGCATGAGCGACTTGCAGGAACTCGATGAGCTGCTGTGCGGGGACGACGAGGAATACGAGCGCCTCGACCTGTTTCTCGATGCGGACGAGCTGGTCGGGCAACTGCAGTCCGCCGACGTGCCCGCGCTGCTCGCCCTGTGGCGCGTTCGCGGCCTGTGCTGGCAGCAACGCTACACGCAAGCGAGCAGCAACATCGACGGCGCCGTGCTGCGCGCTTTGCTGGCGGGTTTGCTGCAGATCAAGGAAGCGACCCACGGCGTGTTCGAACTGATGTCGCGCCTGCCGCCCGTGGCCGACAACTCTCCCCTCAGCGACGCCCTGCTCGATTATGCCGAGCAAGCCTGGCATGCAAACCAGGAGCGGCAGCGGCAAATCCAGATCAGTTGCTGGAGTTGCGGGCTGTCGGGCCGGCTGCTGAAGCGGCTGGGTTTGTCCTCATGGAAAGACGCTGGCTTGTAGCAACTACGGCGCGGCGGGATGTTCAAAGCTGAAACCCGGCGCATACGCATGATAACCGTCGAAATCGCCCTTGCCGATGGCGGCACCTTGGCTGCGGGCGATCGCATACGCCATGCTGAAGTGAAAATAGAAATTCGGCAGGATGTATAAATTCAAATATTCATCGGCCGGCAGCGCAATGTCGGCAAAGCCGGCGCGGTCGCGGCAGAGGCGCTCAGGCGGCCCGTCAAAACGTTCGGCGGGAATATCCTTGAGGTAGCGCATGGTCTGCGCGATCTGTTCCTGCAAGCTGGCGGCGGCGCTGAAATCGGCCACGTCCAGACCCGCCAGCGGGCAGCAGCCGCGCAGCGAAAAGCTCACGGCCGCGCGCACCTGCTGGGCGAACGGCAGCATGTCCGGGTGCAGACGCGCCACCAGCAGTTGCGGCGCCGTGCCGGTCTTGTCGAGCATGGCGGACAGCTGCGGCAGCGAGCGGCAAAAAATGGCGGCGGGGTTGATACGCATCGGCTCCGTCATGACTGGCCCTCCTGTGCAGTAGCATCCTGGAGCGCAACCTTCTTCAGCACGCGGATCAGCCGGCGTTCATGGCGGCCCACGGCGTCCCAGTCCCAGGCGTCGGTCGGGCCGAATGCCGGGTAGTGGCGCTGCCATTTTTCCGCGCGCTTCTGCGAATTGGCGCCCACGTTCGAGTCCAGACCCTTGCCGCCGGACAAGCGCAGGTACACGCGGATGACGCCCCAGCCTTCGCACACGTAGCGGTTGCTGAGACCATCGCACTTGGCGGGGTCAAGCGCGATACGGGTCGGGGCAAAGTGTCCGCCCATATCCGGGTAATACACGGCCAGCAGCACGCAGCTGTCGCCTTCGGCCTCCAGTTTGGCCGCATACGCGCACAGTTCCGTGGCCGAATGAAAATGCAGCGTTTCCCGTTCCGGCGCCGAATACGCTTCTGCCACGGCTGCGCCGGGCTTGGCGAAGATTGCCTCGGCCATGGCCGCGATACCTGCTTCTGACATTGCCACCGTGCTCCCCCTCCCCTGATTTGCCGCATAGCACTGCAGCGATGGCCGCCATGCTAGCATGGCGTCAACGGCGATGGCGGCTGAAAAATTCCCACATCACCTCATTCGCGTCGATGGCGCGCGTGGTCTTGCCGATGGGCAGGCCAATATTAAACGCATCGGCGCCGGGCCACGTGTGGCCGCCGTCCCTGACGGTGATCAAGGCCACATGCTGCGCGCCATTGCCCTGCTGCACATGCGTCACTTGCGTATCGTCACCTGGCACGCTGGGCAGCAGGCGCGCCGGTGGCGCGGCGCCTTCGAGGCGGTTTTGCTTGCGCCAGTAGGCAAACGTGTCCTCGGCGGAGAGATAGCCGCCATCCTTGCCCCCATACAAGACCACCTGGTCGGCCGTGCCCTGTATCAACAGCATGCCCACCGGCGAAGGCACGGTATGGTGGGTGATGACGGGCACGGGCATCGGCGCGCCCACGGAAGCGACGGCCGCGAACTGCTGCGGCAGCTCGGCTGCCAGGCGCAAGGCAAAGAAGCCGCCGCGCGACAGGCCCGTCGCATACACGCGCTTGTCATCGATGCGGTAATCCTGCTTGAGTTTACGCAACATCGCTTGCGTAAAACCGACATCATCGGTGCCCGCCAGGTAATCCATGCCAAAGCCCACGTTCCAGTCCTGCTTGATGCCTTGCGGATACACAACGATGAACCGGTGCCGCTCGGCCGCCGTGTTCATCTGCGTGTACAGCATCTGCTCGGCCATGCTCATGCCGCCGCCATGGAAATTGAAGACGACGGGAAACGCTTGCTGCGGCTGACTTTGATAAGCGGCAGGCGTATAGACGATGTAGCGGCGTTTTTCGTCTTTGTGAACGAGGCTGGTCACTTGCGCCAGCACAGGAATGCAGGTGCACGCCAGCACCAGCAGGCTGATAAACAATTTCATGCGGCTTTCTCCGTTGATCAAGAGCTTGCAGCTTAGGCAAGCGCCGGTGAAATCGCGGTGAAATCCGGTGACTTTATTGCGCCCGGGCCGGAACGATGGCGACACGGTACTGCCTCTCGCCGGGATGGAAAGCAATGTCCCAGCGCATGGCTTGGGCCAGGCGCAGCAACAGGTTCTGGCCATGCGCAAAACCGTGGACGCGCCGTGGCTGGCCCGCCGGCACGGTATTGACTATGCTCAGGCAGCCTTGCGCAAACGTAATACTGATGCGGCAGGCCGGGCCGCCATGGAACAGGGCATTGGCCAGGCAATTATTGATGAGCAACATCGTCAGCTGCCCGTTGCCAAGCACCTCCAGCCGCTCGGGCAAGTCCAGCGCCAGCAGGCTGGCATCCCAGGTGGAATCTTCCAGCAAGCGCAGCAGGCATTGCTCTATGCAGCCGCGCAACTCCACCACCTCGCCCGGCAACTGCTCGGCCCGTGCCAGCGCGAACAACACGTCGATGGTGGCGCGCATGTCGTCCGTGGCTTGCTGCAGCTGCACCTGCGCCTGCCCGCCCAGGGGCTGCGCAGTCGCCAGCGCCAGCGTGTTGTGCATCAGGGTCAGCGGCGTGCGCAGTTCGTGGCTGACGTCGCGGGTAAATGCCTGTTCGCGCTGCAAGACCGCCTGCAGTTCGGCAAAGGTGGTTTCCAGGCGGCGCGCCAGGAAACCGATCTCGTCGGGGCGATCGCGCGCGCTGAAATGCACGGCGCTGCCGGGCGCCAGCTGGCGCGCTTCCTGGGCCAGTCTCTGCAAGGGCCGCACGAGACGCCGCGCCAGCCAGTAGGCCAGCAGCAGGGCCAGGGCGATCAGCGCCAGCGCCACGCCAGCGACGACACCGCCCACTTCCTGCGCCAGGCGCGACACCACCAGCACGGGTGCCACGTCAGCCAGCAGATACACGCGCTGCGGCGGGCCAGCGGCAACGTGGTCCAGCGCCAGCACGTGATAATGCTGGCCTGTCGTCGTGAACACCTCCCCGCGTGGGGCGGACGGCGGCACTTGCGCACGTACCGCCTGAGGCAAGTCAAGGTAGCTGCCATAAACCGTGATGAGGTCGCTGCCGGACGGCGTCAGCTTGCCGTGCTGCTGCCAGCGCATGCTGACGGCCGCCGCTTCACGTTCGAGCAGGCGCTGCACCAGCATGTCTTCCGTCACGTACGCGATCACCAGCGCCAGGCCCGTGTAGCACAGGCACAGCAGGACAGTGAAGCCGGCCAGGGCGGCGAACAGCTGGCGGCGGATCGACTTAGCCATCGCAGGGCGCCGCATCGAAGGCAAGGCGGTAGCCCAGCTGCGGGATGGTCACCAGCACGCCCGCCACGCCTGCCAACTCCAGCTGCTTGCGCAGCGCGTAGATGTGCGATTTGAGCGCGTCGCTATCGGGCGGCTGGCTGCCCCACAGCTGCTGCAGCAGGGCCGAGCGCGACACGGCGTGCGGATGTTCACGGCACAGCAGCAGCAAGATTTTAAAGCCCGTCTGCGTCAGCGGCAGCGCCGCATCGCCAACCAGGGCGCGTCCTGCGCGCGTCTGCAAGGTGAAGGGCCCCACGCGCATTTCCTGGTGCACGTGCAACTGGTGGCGGCGCGCCAGCGCTTCGCAGCGCAAGGCCAGTTCGCGCAAGTCGAAGGGCTTGGTCAAATAATCGTCGGCACCATCGCGAAAGCCGCGCGCCTTGTCTTCATAGGCGTCGCGCGCCGTCAGCATCAAAATCGGCACATTGCTGGGCGCGCCCGCCTTGATGGCGCGGCACACCTGCAAGCCGTCGATGTCGGGCAGGTTCAGGTCCAGCAGCACCACGTCATAATTGTTGCGCGTGGCCAATTGCACCGCCAGCGCGCCCGTGCCCGCATGGTCCGTCTGCCAGCCCAAGCCGTCGAGGAAGTCGAGCACCTGACGCGCGATCGCCAGGTGGTCTTCCACCAGCAAAATACTCAGCGGAAGCTTGCTCATGGAACGCCGGCAAGACGCGCATACAGCCAGAAGTTGCCGGGTCTTCCACGAATTTGCCGGTAACAGCGCAAATAACCTTCCCGCTCGAAAGCGCAGCGTTCGAGCACGCGGATCGAACGTGCATTGCTCTCCAGTACGGTCGCCTGGATGCGCAGCAAGCCCAGACGCTGGAAGCCCCAGTCCACGACAGCGTTCACGATGGCCGTGGCCACGCCCTGTCCCCAGACGGCGGGCGCCAGGTCGTAGGCGATTTCCGCCGTGCGGTGCTGCGGGGAAATGGCATTCAAGCCGATGGTACCCACCAGCTGGCCGCCGTCGCGCAGCACCACGGCCAGGCGGATGGGCGAGGACGGCTGGGCCGATGCATAGTCATCGAAATGGGGCAGCAAGTCGTCGATGCTGCGCAAGTTCCAGCTCGTGTGCTCGACGACAACAGGGTCGGCCAGGTAGGCATACCAGGCGGGCGCGTCGCTACGCTCCAGGTGGCGCAAGGTCACCAGGGGATGATCGGTGAGCGGCAATCGCGGCGTCCCGCAGTGGCTCACGCGGCGCCCTTGCGGCGCGCTTCCCACGTGCGCCGCAGCAAGCCGTACAGGGCCGTATCGCTGACGTGGCCGCCGACGATCCAGCGTTCGGGCAAGAAACCTTCCTGCTTGAAACCCTGGCGTTCCAGAGCGCTGGCCGAAGCCGTATTGAGCGGATCGATATCGGCTTCCAGACGGTTCAGGTCGCGCTCGATGAAGGCGTATTCCAGCAGTGCCGACAAGGCTTCCTGCATATAGCCCTTGCCCCAGTGCGGGCGCGCCAGTGCATAGCCGATTTCGGCACGCCGGTTCTGGCGGTGCTCGGAAAACAGGCTGCAGCTGCCCATGTATTCGCCCGTCGCCTTCAGCGTCACGGCGAAGCGGAAGAATTCCTCGTTGTCGAAAGCGGCGATGTCCTCGGCAAGCTTGCGCGTGGCGATGCTGGCATCCTGCCATGGCGGTTCGCTGAAATAGCGCATCACTTCGGGATCGGCATGCATGGCGTAGAAGCGCGCTTCATCCGATGGTTGCGGTTTGCGCAGGATCAGGCGCTCGGTGGTGATGGTTTTCGTGTAGGCCATGCGACTCCAATCGAAGGTTCAAACGGGCAATGCCTATTATTCCATGCAACTATAACGATGTGGCAACTTTGTGGCTTTGCTTTTTAATGTAGTATGGCAATATTTTCGACCATATCATTGATGCAACTTCATGATCCGCTTATGCATGCAGTAAAAGAAGCAGCACATACCGACGCCGTCCCGGCGCAGTTCGAGGTCTTGAGCAAACACAAGCGACCCGTGATCGTCTGGGCCAGCATCGCCTTCTTTTGCATGTGCGCCATGCTGCTTGGCATGACTGTCTGGATCGTCTGGTCTTCGCATACGGTGCGCCTGCGCGAGGCCAGCACGGCGACAGAAAACATGGCGCGCGCCCTGGCGACGCAAGCGTACATGGAACTGGAAGTCGCCGATGCGATGCTGGAAGATATTGCCGAACACGTCCGTAATGAAGGAAATAATGATGCTACCGGAGAGCGGCTGCAATCGCATCTGCAGCAGTTATCGAAAAATATCGTGGAAATTGCCGGCGTCTTCATTTTCGACAGCCACGGAGCCTGGCTGGCCAGCTCGTCCGGCGCCGGACAGGACGGCAACAATGCGGACCGTGACTACTTTACTTATCACAAGACGCATGCGCAGCTGGGCAGCCGCATCAGCGCGCCCGTGCGCAGCAAATCGAGCGGGCAATGGGTCTTGCCCGTATCGCGCCGGGTGGAATTGGCGGACGGCTCGTTTGCCGGCGTGGTGCTGGTCACCCTGGGACTTGCCTCCTTCGAACGCATCTACGATAGCCTCAACCTCGGCAAGACGGGCACGGCCTTCTTTGCCCTGGACGACGGCACCTTGATCTACCGCCGGCCATTCCAGCCTGGCGTCATCGGCATGGATATTTCTTCGGGCGCACTCTTGCGCACCTACCGCGAAAAAGGACCGGTCGGCACGGCCATGATGACGGCGAAGGTGGACGAAATCGAACGGCTGTACAGCTATCGCCACCTGCAGCGCTTTCCCGTCATCGTGGCGGCGGGGCTATCGGAGGAAGATATTTTTGCCGAGTGGCAACGCGTGAGCATGCAAATCGTGCTGGCGTCACTGGTTGCGGGCGCGGCACTGATCTACCTGTTCCGCAAGCTGATGCGCCAGATTGCCATACGCGACCGTATCGAGGCGAACCTGCGCTCGGCCAGTACGCAATTGCAGCGCGCCAACGCGGATCTGGCGGCGCGGGCCTCGCAAGACGGCTTGACGGGACTGGCCAACCGCCGCTGTTTCGACGAAACCCTGGCGCATGAATTGAAGCGCGCCCAGCGCAGCGGGCACGAAGTATCGCTGATCATGCTCGACGTGGATTTCTTCAAGAAATTCAACGACCAGTATGGCCACGTGGCGGGCGATGAATGCCTGCAGGCAGTTTCCGGCGCCGTGGCGCGCAGCGTCGGCCGGACCGAAGACCTGGCGGCGCGCTACGGCGGCGAAGAATTCGCCGTGATCATGCCCGGCACGGGCGCCGCGGGGGCGCTGAAAGTCGCGCAAGCCATCCGGGCCGCCGTGGAAGCGCTGCAGATTCCCCACGCGGCCAGCGCGAACGGCGTCGTGACCGTCAGCCTGGGCGCGGCCACAGTCCAGTCCGGCCAGGAGCATGGCACGGATAGCAGCAAGCTGATACGCCAGGCCGATGCCTTGCTGTACCAGTCGAAAAACACGGGCCGCAACCGCGTCAGCGGCGGCGTGCCAGCAGCATGAGGCCGCCCATGTTCAGGAAAAGAATCCACCTCACCATGCCGCTCGCCATCGGCGCCCTGGCCATCTGGCTGGGCTTGAGCATGGCAGGCCGCTGGCTGGAAGCGGCCGGCTACGCCTTGCCGGGCACAGCCGTCACCGGGCGTATCGGCCTGTCGTGGGCGCTGGCCGCCATGTTCGCACTGGCGCTGCTGCTGGCATCAAGCGGGCGCCGCGAAGCAGGCCTGTGCGCGCCGCAGCCATGGAAAACGCTGTGGCTGGTCTGGCCGCCGCTGCTGTATGCCTTGCTGATGCTGCTGCTGGCCTGGGCCGGCGGCTGGCCGCAGCCGCGCGTGCTGCTGATCGTGGCGTGCAATGCGGCGCTGGTGGCCATCTCGGAAGAGCTGATGTTCCGCGCCATCTTGCTGCAAGGCATGCTGGACCGCTACGCCGTCTGGCCCGCCGTCCTGATGTCATCGGCGCTGTTCGGCCTGGCCCACTTGGCCAACGGCCTGGCCACGGGCGACGTCGGCGGCGCCCTGTGGCAAGCCGTCGCCGCCACCCTGCAGGGCGTCGGCTATGCGGCCATCCGCCTACGCACCCGCTCGGTATGGCCCATGGTCCTCGTGCATGGACTGTGGGACTACGCGCTGGTGACGGCCACCTTGCCAAACCCGGCCGAAGATGGCGCGTCCATCCTGCCGACTATCGCCCTGCTGGCCGTGCTGCCCCTGTGCCTGTATGGCGTCTACCTGCTGCGCCCCAGCCAGAGGGCGGCCATATCTCAACTGCAGTCATAAGGAATCCGCATGGCGTTTTTTTCACGTGACTACGAAGTATTCCTGCTGCTGGCCGCGCCCGATGCGCCGCCGCTGTGGAATGCGGCGCAATGGGCGCCGTTTGCCGCCAGCCTCGATGGTCTCATGGCGCAGGCGCGGGGCAAGGCCGGCGTGCGCAGCCATCAATACAATCCCAAGGGCAAGCCGATTCCCTTTGGCCGCCTGGGCTGGGACGCCAAATCGCACGCCAAGTGGACGCACACACCGCAGACGACCGAGGCCCGCTTCATGAGCCTGGAAGCGTGGGCGCCCACCTGGTCCGTCTGCGAAAAAGACGACCAGGCGCCCGATGTGTTCCTCGCGCTGGCCAATGAATCGCTGCTGGGGCGGGCCGGCAAGCCCCTGCAATTCGGCCAGCGCCTGGTGTGCGCCATCGCCACGGATATGGGGACGGAGGCGGCCGCCACCTTGCGGCAAGCCCTGGCGCAACTGGCCGCGCAGCAAGATGCCGTCGTCTTCGCCCACACGCGGCGCCAGTGGGGCCGCGCCGCGTACGGCGGCTTCACGGGCGCCATTCAGGATATGCTGATCGGCGGCCTGTTCCAGCCCGACGACCCGCATGCGCGGCCGCTCGATGCGGCCACGTTCCGCGAAACGTGGAGCCGCATCGCCCCGCATTGACAGCAAGGTAGCGTGCTGGCGCCAGCAGCTTAAGGTTTTTTGGTGATTTTTTGGGATACCGGATAGCCACTCATCGTGCCAACAGCGCCATAACCGGCCACCGTGGTTCCGGTCATGCACACGGCACCCATCATGCCGCCCGGGGCGCAGTCGGCATACGCCAGCTTGTTGAGCTGAGCGGGCGTCAGGGGCGCCAAGGGATCGTCTGTGTTGACGAAGATCATGGCATAGGCATTGCCCGGGTTCTGCGCCGCTTTGGGGAAGCCAGCATACACACCACCGATGTCCACGCCAGCCTGGGGCGACCACCCATCGCCACCGGACATGGTCGAGAACGTGCTGGTATTGCTGTTCAAAAAGGTGGTGACCAGGACGCCGCCCAGCACAGCGTCCGATACCGCAGACAGCTGATTGTTCAGCGGCAACCAGACCATGTTGTCCGCCGGGTAGGCCAGTTGGCTGCCGGTCATCGATTCGCTCAGGATGCCATGCAGATTGAGCACCGTTCGGGTGGTCGAATTGAAAGTGAATGAGCCGATGAAGATCGAATCACGCGGCTGCGTATCGGGCTCGTAGAACGTTTCAACAACGTTGTAGTTGGTCAGCACATCGCTCGCGGCAGACGGCGCGCCCTGACCGATACGGTTGCTCGCCATCACCTGGAAGGCGTAACCGCTGCAGGTGCTCGGACAAGTGACGCTCACCGGCGATGTGCTTGCTGTCGCGGTGATGCCTGCCGGAATGGAGGTCACGGTATAGCCGGTGATCGGGCTGCCGCCACTGTCCGTTGCGCCAATGCTGACAGTGATTTCATTGATGGCGTTGGCCACGGTCGCCGTCACTCCGGCAGGCGCACCCGGCACAGTGATACCGGACGGCACTGAAACAGGCAGACTCTGCATCGCCTGCGGCGCGGCGTGATAGTTGGCATCGCCGGCCTGATCGGCCGTGATGGTGCAAGTGCCTGCCGCCAGGCTGGTCACCAGGCCCGACTTCTCGTTGACTGCACACACGGAAGGCGTGGCGCTGTTGAAACTGACCGCCAAGCCCGAGTTGGCCACGGCGGAGACCGTGGCGGTACCGAGCCAGCTCAGTTCCGGCGCGGCCGCAAAGCGGATGGTCTGACTGGGATTGACGACGACGGGGATGGTTTGAATCGCTTGCGGCGCCTGGGCAAAGGTGGTGTTGCCAGATTGATTGGCGGCAATGCTGCAGACGCCGGTGGCGAGCGCGCTCACGACACCGGTGCTGCCATCCACGGAACAGACGGTGGGCGTGGTGCTGCTGTAGCGTATCGGCAGATCGGAACTGGCCTTTGCCACGACGGTTGCGCTGCCCGGCAATTGCAGCGTGATGGCCGCGCCAACAAATTGAAGCGTCTGTGGCCGCGCTTCGATGGCCGGGCCATCACCACCGCCGCCACAGCCGGCCAACAGCGATCCGCTGAAGGCGCTCAGGACGATGACACGATGTATTTTTTGCCAATGGATCCAAGTGATTTTCATGATTTTTTATGTCCTATTTTAAAAGTGCAGGTTCAGTGCGATATTCATCGAGCGGCCTATGCCGGGAATGGGTACTCCCCATGGGATGCCATTGCTTGTCATCGACGCGCCCTGGCCGACATACGCGCCGCCCAGCGGCATCGCGTAGAAACGGTCGAGCGCGTTTTCGATGCCGATATCGAGTCGCGCATGCTGCCATTCGTAGCTGCTACGCAGATTGAGCAAGCCATACGCGCCCGTGCGCATTTCGTTGCGCACTTGCGACACGTTCTTTTTGGCGGCAACCCATTGAAACTCGGCGGTATTGCTCCACGCCCCCAGACTTTGCACTAGTGCCAACTTCACGTTGAGCGGCATGATGTTGTACAGATCGTCGCCCGTGGTCCGGTTCTCGCCCCGCACGTAATTGAGCAAGCCCGTCCCTGTGACGCTACCGAAAGCGGCAGTCTTTCCCAGTCGCAGATGGGCAGACAAATCGATGCCGTACAGCCGGGCAGATTGATTGGCATACTGGAGCAGTACAAAGCCCGTCGTGGCGGCCACGTTGGCGGCACTGCACTGATTGAAGTCGCAGCGTCGCGCATCGATGTAGTCTTGTACGTAGGTGGCGTAGCCGGTCGCCGTCAAGCCCCATTGCTGCGCGTCGGCCCCCTGCCAGTTGCCGGTGACGCTGACGCTGTGGGCCACTTCCGGTCGCAGGTCGACATTGCCGACATAGCCATTGCCATCGCCGACGAAATTATTCATCAATGCCGCCATCGGCTGCGTGGACCAGGGGTAGCGCTGGTAAAGACTGGGCGAACGGGATTTGCGCGCATAGCCCGCCTCGTAGTGTTGCGTCGCGTCCGGCGTGTAACGGGCGATGGCGCTCAGGTCCCAGTTGTGCTCGGTACGCTTGCGATCAAGCGCATTAAACGCGGCCGCTTCGTTGCCCCACAGACCGGCCAAACCGTTGTCGTAGCCCTGCGCCGGGGCCGCATTCGTCATGACAGTGGTGCTGCGCACGCCGATTTGGGTGAGCCATTGTGTATTCCAGGACGCTTCCCATTCGCTGTAGACATCTATTTTATTGCGCTGACCGTAGTCGACGTTCCAGTAGGCATTGGGTCCCATCGTGCCGCCGACCGCCGGCCACCAGTCGTACAGCGTGTACTGCTGATACTCGGCACCGAGTCGAACAATATCGCGCCCGGACGACAGGATGCTGCCCTGGATCGTGGCCCCTCGGGTTTTCCCCTTGGAGTCCATCGGCATCCCATAACCATAGGAGTAGCGGTCCGGCCCCATGTCCATATTGTGCCGGGTGTCTTGATCGTAGAGACGCGCCTCCAGTTCCCCCCACTGATAGCGCCCCGTGTAGCGCAGGTTCAGCAGCGTGTTCTGGTTGCCTGTCATGTCCATGCGCTGGTTCGGAAACCCCTCGAAGCCGACCGTCTGCCGGCTCACGCTCAGCTGAAGCAGATGCTCTTCGTGACGCAGTGCCAGTGCCAGCTCCTGATTCTTTGATCCGGAATACGCACTGGAGCCGACAACATTGCCTGGAATTAAGGGACCGTTTTCACGACCTCGGGTGACGGCCTTGAAGTCCCTTGCTGCCGTGTAATTATCTGCTTGCGAACGGGAGCCGCTATACGACAGATTGACATCATGTCCCACCCAGGTGGCGCCGATGTTGTATCCCTTGGCATTGGCATTGCTGCGAAAAAAAGTACCTGCCTGCCCCTTGGCAAAGGCGGGCTGTCCGGCCTCGGCAAACTCGGGCGGCGCGGACTTGACCTGGATCGTGCCGCCGATGCTGTCGCCGCCGACGCTGACCGGCGTGATGCCGGCATACACGGTGATGCTGCCAACCTTGCTCGGATCGATGTAGGAAAGCGCCGAATTCATGTGATTCGGGCAAGCCGCCATGAGGTCCATGCCATCGACTTGCACGCGTATCCGGTCGTCCGCCAGCCCGTGAATGGCCGGCAGACTCGAGATGGCACCCGCGCCGTAAAGGCTTACGCCGGGAATGTTTTGCAACAGGCGCGCACTGTCGCTGGTGGCGGCACGCAGTTGTTGCAAATCCTGGTTCGCGGCACTCGGCTTTGTCGCGCCCAGAGGGTCGATTCTCGGCGCGGTGAGGACGATCACATTCAGGATTTTTTCCTCCTGGGCGATGGCCGCCAGCGGCAGTGCTGCAAGCAGCGCCGCGATGGTGTTCAATGAAGATTTGATCATGGTCGCTTCGCTTAAATGTCCATGTTGGAAGGGTCCGAGAACCGGGGATTGCTCAGAAACTCGGTATCGGTCAGGGTCTTGAGGAAGGCGATGATGTCGTCCTGTTCGGCGCGACTGAGCGTGATCTTGTTCAGACGAACGTCCTTGTTCGGGTGCTTTCTGCCGTCCCCCTGGTGCGGACCGTCTGCAATATCGCGTCCGCCTGCGGCATAAACAGCCAGGACTTGCTCCAGGGTAGCGATCGAACCATCGTGCATATAGGGCGCCGTGACTTCGATGTTTCTCAGGCTGGCCGCCCGAAACATGCCCATGTCTTCGGGTTTGCCGGATAGTTCGGCAATGCCGCCATTGCCCGCAGGATAAGCACCATTGCCACCCACGTTGTACAGTCCCGTATTGTGAAACTGCCTCTTCACGTGTGTGGTGTCCGCTGAAATGACCTGGTCATTGAAGTTGAAACTGCCATGACATTGCGAGCATTGCGCCTGGTTGGAAAAAAACAGCACACGGCCGCGTTCTTCCTGTTCCGAGAGCGCTGCTTTTTTCAGCAGATATTGATCATATTTACTGTTTGCAGAAATCATTGCCCGCTGAAAAACAGCGATCGCCTTGACGATATGCTCGAGTCGAATCGGCTCGCCTGGAAAAGCCGCCTGGAAGCGCTGGACGTCGTTGTCATCGTCGTTGAAGCGCTGCAAAATGCGCACCAGCGTGGCATCGTTCACCCCCATTTCCAAGGGATCTTCTCCCAGCAAAGGGACCATCATCTGGTGTTCCATGCTGACCAATGAATAATTGGCCCAGGTAAAGAATGGGTGGTAGGCCGAGTTGGCCAGGGTCTGTGCGCTGCGCAGCGTCGGCATCCCGCTTGCGCCTATCGAGACGGCTTTGCCATCCGTAAAGGCCAGGCGCTGGAAATGGCATGAGGCACACGCCATCGTGCCCTTGCCCGACAGTTTTTTGTCATAAAACAGATGACGACCGAGCTGGAATTTTTCTTCCGACATCAGATTGTCCGCAGGCACGCGTGGGACGGGAAAATGTGCCGGCAAGTTCCATTGCCAAGTTGCAAGGTGCGGCGCGCGCGATTGCGCCCAGTAAAAAACCAGGCCCGGCAGCACGATTGCCGCCACGGCAAACAACACGTATTTTTTGAGTGTGGATGTCATTTCAAGTAGCCATGCATGGCGATGTCAAGTCATCACCGCCATACCCGACAGACGTACAGTGGTCGGGTACGGCGGTGACAAGCCTCACCCGTCACAAGGATGAGGGCCAAGTCACTGTTTACTTCACGATAAATAGTGTCTGAGAAGCACCGTCATTGATGGGCAAGCCGGTCGTTTCCGCAAGCTGGAACTTGTTGAAGAAACCGGCAACGACCTTGTTGCCGCTCAATTGGCCGGGAGTGAGCGTGGCGGGCAGCGCCGGCGTGGCAGCCTGCTTGCCGGACATCCAGGTTTTTGACGTACTCAGGTCGAGTCCGGCGAACAAGGCGCTCAAATCCAGCGCGATTTTTTGGTTTGCCGGATTGAAGCTGGCAAATTTGAAATGCGGACGATTCGGGCTGGAGCAGTTGGTGATGCGACCTTGAATCGGATCACCGACACAGCCGGTAGACCCCAGATGGACAAGGGTGTTAACCGATCCCGCATTGGCCGTAAATTCAATTTTGGTGAATTTACGGCCACTTTGCCATGACCAGCCCATCGCCGCATTTTGCAGCGGAAGTGGCGTCGCCTTGATGCTGCCATTGTCAAAAGCTTGCGCCGCGTAGCTATGGTTCAGCGGCGCCACGGTGCTGCTGCCATCGGCCGACAGTACCGGCACGCCGAGCGTGAATGCGATACCGACATAAGTGCCAGGAGCCACATTGCCGGTCAGTGCGGTGTAGGTGGCCGTCGAGCCGGCACTGCACCCCCCGCTAGCATCTTCAAAGTCAAGCAGGGCGACATTGCGGCCTTGATTGCTGTTTTCAGTCAGCACCAGCGGGGCATAGTTACCGGCGGCATCAATCAGCGCGACGCCGGAAACATAGAAACGCAAATCCTTGATTTTTCCCACCGTGCCCGCGCCAGCATTGGCCGAGCCCAATGACAGGTCGGTGGTGCAAGCGCTGGTACCGACTGCGGTGGCGCCATTGACCACATCAAAGTTGATCTTGACTGCCTGGGTGGCGTTGGCCGCGATCAATTTGTTGCCTGCAATTGCCGCCTTCAAGGTGCTGACGCCGGCCACACTCGCAGCGCTGACCGCGCCATGGTCAAACAAGGCTCCCGGTGTGGCTGCATTGGCGACGGCTTGCGTCAGCAAGACCGACTCGGCCTGTTGTACCAGGACAGCTTGTGTCGCCTTGTCGGTGGACGCGGTGGTCGAACCGACTAATTGCTTGCCATCTTTCAACACCGTGGCCAAGGTCCTGGCCGCTTCGTGCGTGCGGACATAGTCGTTCTTCTGGTCAGCGGCGGTGCCCTTTTTCAGCACATAGTTTTCCAGCGCACTCACCCCCACGGTGGTGATGCCCAGCGACGCCACGACTGACGCATCGGCCTGTGCAAGCGAATTACCGGCACGTACCTTTTCTTGCACCAGCGTTGTCATGGGGCTCACGAACGACGCACCAGCAGGTGCACTGAGCGTAAATGGTTTGCCTACAGCGACACTGGTATCCTGGTCGACGGACGTTGCGGGTACTTCCGCCACGATCGGATATTTGCTCTCGTCACCGGCCGTAATACCGGTCAGCGTATAGGCGCCGTTGGCATCGGTCGTGGCCGAAGGCTCGCCCACATCCCCTATTCCGTTGTTGTTCAGGTCCAGATAGACCTTGACGCCGCTCAAATAGCCATCGGCAACCACGCCCGACAAGGATGTGGTAGCCACCGGGGCAACCGGCGTGGTGGCATCGCTGCCGCCCCCACAAGCGGTCAGAACTGCGGCGGCGACCAGGCTGCCGGCGGTGATGCTGGTTTGGAATGATGTTTTCATTTATAGATATTAAATAGACAATTAAAAAGGCGGATTGAGGCCGCAGATCGGATCTGAAAATCCTGAACCTGTTTCACATGCCGTTTTTCGACATGACGTCAAAAAACACCGATGCCAGCATGGCAAGCGCAAGGAAATTGACAATGATCGTGATTGTTAACCCGATCGGCATGGCCGATGGCTGCAGATGCGACTAGGCATGCCGGCGCGCCCGAACCATACGGGAACGCTGGCCATCAAAGGTCATCAGCAGGTTGCGGGAGGGTCGCGCGGATGGGCCGCGGACCAGGAGAACAAGGGGGAGGGAGAATGGTAAAACAGTGCCGGAAACTGCTCATGCCCGCCGTCCAGCGCAAACGATGGCATCAGTGGCAAGGGCAAGGCGAAGGTATCTGCATGCGTCATGCAAAACGGACAGTGCTCCAGATGGTGCAGCGGCGATTTTTCCGTCGCGTCCGGTGCTGCCTGATCGACGGCAACCCATGTCGTTCCCGTGGCCGAGCAGATTTCCATCATGTTCGATGGCCCGGCGGACAAGGCGTGGGAAATCGAAGGTGCGAGCGCATTGAGCAGGATCGCCAGACAAGCGATCCAGATCTGCAGCCGTTTTCTTCTTAAAAATTTCCCCATGGATGGAATTATAACAAGCAGATCCTGGAAATATTATTTTTTTTAGCACGGAAAATCAAGATTTTTCCATGCCGGCGCGCGTACGCCCAGGCAACGCGACTGGCGCCGCGCCCGGGAAGATGGTCGCTTCAACTTGAAAACTTAAAACGTCCCCGGCAACAAAATCTTCTTGTCCACCTGCTGCAAGTCGCGCAAGCCGCAAAAGGCCATCGTCAAGTCGAGTTCATTGCGGATGATGTCCAGGCACTTGGTCACGCCCGGTCCGCCCATGGCGCCAAGGCCGTATAAAAACGGGCGGCCGATGTACACGCCCTTGGCGCCCAGCGCCACGGCCTTGATCACGTCCTGGCCCGAGCGGATGCCGCCATCCATGTGCACTTCGATCTGGCTGCCGACGGCGTCGACGATGGCGGGCAAGGCTTCGATCGACGATTGCGCGCCGTCGAGCTGGCGCCCGCCGTGGTTCGAGACGATCAGCGCGTCGGCGCCACTGTTGACGGCCAGGCGCGCGTCTTCCGGGTCCATGATGCCTTTGATGATGAGTTTGCCGCCCCAGCGCTGCTTGATCCATTCCACGTCCGCCCACGACAGGCTCAGGTCGAATTGCTGCTGCGTCCAGGCCGACAGCGACGACATGTCCGACACGGACGTGGCGTGGCCGACGATGTTGCCGAAGCCGCGCCGCTTCGTGCCCAGCATGCCCGCCACCCAGCGCGGCTTGGTGGCCATGTTGAGGATGTTGGGAATCGTCAGTTTCGGTGGCGCCGACAGGCCGTTGCGCAAATCCTTGTGGCGCTGGCCCAGCACTTGCAAGTCGAGCGTCAATACCAGCGCGCCGCACTTGGCCGCCTTGGCGCGGTCGATCAGGCGGTTGATGAATTCGCGGTCTTTCATCACATACAGCTGGAACCAGAACGGTTTTGTCGTGTTCGCCGCCACGTCTTCGATCGAGCAAATGCTCATGGTCGACAGGGTGAACGGCACGCCGAATTTTTCAGCGGCCTGGGCGGCGAGAATTTCGCCATCCGCATGCTGCATGCCCGTCAAGCCCGTGGGCGACAGGGCCACCGGCATCGATACGTGCTGTCCGACCATGGTCGAGGCCAGGCTGCGGTTTTCCAGGTTGACGGCCACGCGCTGGCGGAACTTGATCTTGGCGAAATCGCTGTTGTTGGCGCGGTACGTCGATTCCGTCCAGGAACCGGAATCGGCGTAGTCGTAAAACATGCGCGGCACCCGTTTCTGGGCCAGCACGCGCAAGTCTTCGATGCAGGTAATGATACTCATGCGTTTCCTCGGTCGATGGCAAGTCGACCCATGATCGTGCATTTACCCGCAATTGTCTATCCGGCAGGCAAGACTGGTGGACAGAACGTGGCTTACCAGTCGCGCGCGCCGAGGATCTGCTCGCCCAGCGCAGTCAAACGCGCCTGCGGATAGCGCAGCTTTTCCTTTTCCTCGGGGTCGCCGGGAAACGCGTAGCCCTGCGGCGCGCTGCGCTCGCGCCAGCTTTGCACGCGCCAGTCGCGCAAGGCCTGGTTGTCTTGCTGGGCTGGCGTGAAGGAAATATATTGCGCCAGGCGCACCTGGTCCGTGGACGTGTTCGGGCGGATGCCGTGCGCCAGCAGGCTGTTGAAGATCAGCAGCTCCCCCTTCTTCATGGCGATGAATTGCATCGGATACGGCACCGTCGCCAGGTCCGGCTGCCACGGGTTGCGGTCAAGCGGCACGCTCTTGCGCCACGCCAGCAAGTTGTTGAACAGCTCCGGATAGCACTGGAAACCGCCGCTCTCGAGCGAGGTGTCGGACAGGGCCAGCACGCCCTGCACGTTGACGGGCAGCGGGTCGAGCGTGGTATCCGCATCCCAGTGGATGAAGCCGCCAAACTTGCGCTTGCCATGGTTCGGCGTGTTCAGGTTGGCGCGGTCGATGGTCACCCACAAATCCTGACGGTCCCAGATGTCGACGAAGGCGTCGTAGACGCGCTGGGTCTGGCGGTTATCCCACAGGTTCTGGTGGTGATAGGCCTCGACCATGCCGGAACCGTTGAGTTCCTTCATCGCGTGGTCGCGCAGCTGGCCCCGGTTCCAGGTGGCAGCATCGTGCTGGTCCAGTCCTTGAAACTCCCACAGGAAATCGGTGGTGCGCCGCACCTGCTCGGGCGACACGGCATCCTTGACGATGACATAACCATAGGTTTGCCAGTGCAAAAAGTCGCTGTCGGACAGCACGCGCAGGGGCAGCTGTTTCCGGATGTCGCGCAACTGGGTTTGTTCCGAGTAGGCCACGGACGGATTGCCGGGACGGTCTTCGCCGTATTGATATTTGTCTTGCATCGCTGTCTCCTGGGTTGGTGTGAGACAGATTGTGCGATGACACGGCGCCATGAAATGCGCGCTGAGCGGCCAATACTGATACTATCCTGACTATTCATACGCTTCAAACGTCACAATGACGCCTTTATTCGAACAAGTCACGATACCGACGGGCCACTCCTGGGGCTTGCTGTGGCGCGAACTCGACACCATCCCCTTCATCTGGCATTACCACCCGCAGTTCGAGCTGACCCTGACCGTCAATGCGCGGGGACAACGTTACATCGGCAACCACCTGGGCGACTTCGAGCCGGGCGACCTGGTGCTGCTGGGGCCGAATTTGCCGCACACGTGGTCGGCCAGCGAGCGCATCGACGGCGCGCAGCCGATGCTGGCCGTCGTCGTGTGGTTTTCATTAGAATGGGTGGAGCAGCTGGCGGCCTGTTTTCCCGAGTTGCACAGCTTGCGGCAACTGGCGGCCCGGGCCGGCCCTGCCCTGCATTTTTCAACGGACACGAGCGCGCGCAGCGCAGATAAGCTGCTGCAACTGAATGCCCTGCCCGTGCCGCAGCGCTTGCCGCTGCTGCTCGACGTGCTGCTGGATCTGGCCAGTGATGGCGGCGCGCGGCCGCTGGCCTCGATGGCGCAGGCGCCGCTGCCCGATGGGCAGCACAAGCGCATGGCCGGCGTGTTCGATTTCATGCACGCGCATTTCCGGGAAGAGATCGCACTGGAAAGCCTGGCGCAGCGGGCAGCCCTGTCGCTGGGCGCCTTCCACCGCTGTTTCAAGCGCCACGCGCATTGCACGCCGGGCGAATACCTGGCGCGGCTGCGCATCGGCCGCGCCTGCCAACAGCTAATCGAAAGCAATCTGGCCATCGCCGTCATCGCGCAAGAGGCGGGCTACCGCAACCTCGCGCATTTCAATCGCCAGTTCCGCGCCGCCAGGCACGTCACGCCGCGCGCGTTTCGCCGGCAATACCGGCACGCCACCAGAATGGCGACATAAAGCGTCCGGACAACGAAAAAGGGGATCAGATTTTACAATCTGACCCCCAATATTCTGGTGCGGCTGGCAGGAATTGAACCCACGACCCCTTGGTTCGTAGCCAAGTACTCTATCCAGCTGAGCTACAGCCGCCTAAGACAAGATTATAGCAGGGCTTTGCAGAATGGCAAAGGGCGCAGTGCGGATATTTCACAATTGCCCAGGCCGCCAACATGGCCGCTGCCCGCCCGCTGTCATGACGAAAAAAAACCCGGAAAGCGAACTTTCCGGGTTTTTTTCACTACTGCTGATACTGGTGCGGCTGGCAGGAATTGAACCCACGACCCCTTGGTTCGTAGCCAAGTACTCTATCCAGCTGAGCTACAGCCGCAAACTCTGACACACTTCGCCGGACGGCGCGAAGCTTGAAACTTTCATCAAAACGCAGCGAACTGCGTTTTTGTAATACTGGTGCGGCTGGCAGGAATTGAACCCACGACCCCTTGGTTCGTAGCCAAGTACTCTATCCAGCTGAGCTACAGCCGCAAAACTTCGACAACATTCCATTAACAACATGGAGGTGAAACTTGTTACAACAAAACCAGGCAAAGTCTGATTTTCAGTATTCTGGTGCGGCTGGCAGGAATTGAACCCACGACCCCTTGGTTCGTAGCCAAGTACTCTATCCAGCTGAGCTACAGCCGCGCAGGCAAACATTATAGCGTATTCATTTCGCTTTGAAAAGTTCGATTTTTCAATCGCTTAGCTGATTTTTGCAGAATACCGCCCCGCACCATCAGCCACCTTTTCACTGCAGAAAAGCGCACGCCTTTCATCGATGGACTCAGCTGCTTTCACAGTGGCATCCAGCGCATCGAGAAGTTGCTGTCTCGAAAGAAGCGGGATTATAGGGACTGCCTTCCCGTCTGTCCAGTGCTATCTGCAGGCGGCACGCAAGCGTGCGGTGGCGGCGCGGCGCTTGGAGCTACAATACCAGTCAGACAGGGGCGCTCGTGTCTCCGCTCATGCATGACGGCAGGCTATTCCATCATGACCCACTCACTGAGCTTGGCGACGGCGGCCCAGCGGGGCACCAGCCCGTGCGGCAGACTCACCGTTGCAGGATTTCCGATGGCTAAGCATGACCACAAGCAAGATCTGCTCCCCTCATCAGCGCCGCTGAGCCTGTCAGACGAGCGCCTGGCCAACTTGCTGGAGAGTATTACCGACGGCTTCTGCCTGCTCGACCACGACTGGACCATCCGCTACATCAATACGCGCGGCGCCGACATGCTCGCGCCGCAGCGTCCGCCCGGCAGCCAGCTGGCGGGCAGCAACCTGTGGCAAGCCTGCCCCCACTTGCCGGGCACGGAACTGGAAGTGCAGTACCGGCGCAGCATGGCGCAGCAGCACAGCTGCAGTTTCGAGCTGCTGTATCCCCCGCTGGGACGCTGGCTGGAAGTGCGCATCTTCCCGTCCAGCGAAGGCTTGACCACATATATCCAGGACATCAGCCAGCGCAAGGCGGCCGAGGAAAGCTTGCGCCACAGCGAAGAAGACTTGCGCGCGCTGGCCAACTCCATCCCGCAACTGGCCTGGATCGCCAGCTTCGACGGCACCATCGCCTGGTACAACCAGCGCTGGCACGACTACACGGGCACCAGCGCCGAACAGATGGCGGGCGAGGGCTGGAGCATCGCCTATGACGCGCGCTACCTGCCGCCCATGTTGCAAGGCTGGAAGGCCGCCTTGCGCGATGGCACGCCCTTCGAAATGGAGTTTCCCATTCGCGGCGCCGACGGCCAGTACCGCTGGTTCCTGACGCGCGCCAATCCCGTGCGCGACCGGGGCGGCCAGCTGCTGCGCTGGTTTGGCACGAGCACCGACGTCGACCAGGTCAAGCGCGCGCAGGAAGCCTTGCGCGACGAGACGCGCGTACTGGAATTACTCAACAACACGGGCGCGGCCCTGGCCGGCACGCTCGACTTGCCTGCCCTGCTGCAGGAAACCGTCGATGCGGCCACGCGCATCAGCGGCGCGCGCTTCGGCGCCTTGTATTATGACGATGCGGGCGATGTGCACGACCACCCCGGCGCCCTGCCGGCGGCGCGCGCCGTCAACGGCATCAGCCTGCGCCAGGCCGACACCATCGCCGCGGAACTGCGCCAGGGACCGGCCATGCGCCAGAACGACTTGCTGGCCGCACCCGACGCCAGCGCCGATGACGCGCCGCCGTTGCGCAGTTGCCTGAGCCTGCCCGTCAGCTCGCGCTCGGGCCTGTTGCTGGGGCGCTTGCTGCTCGCTCATCCGCAGGCAGGCATGTTCAGCGCGCGCAGCGAACGCATCGTCTCGGCCATCGCGGCACAGGCCGCCGTCGCGCTCGACAATACGCGCCTGTACGCGGCCGCCACGCGCGCCGCCGACGAGCGCAAGGTGCTGCTCGACAGCGAACGCGAGGCGCGCGCCGAGGCCGAGCGCACGAATCGGCTGAAAGATGATTTTCTCGCCACCCTGTCGCATGAACTGCGCACGCCGCTGTCGGCCATCCTGGGCTGGGCCCAGGTGCTGCGGCGCGGCACGCGCGACCAGGCCGACCTGCACCGCGGCTTGCAAAGCATCGAACGCAATGCGCGCGCGCAGGCGCAACTGATCGAAGACTTGCTCGACATGAACCGCATCACCTCCGACAAGGTGCTGCTCGACCTGCAGCCTCTTGCGCCCGCCAGCGTCATCGCCTCGGCCATCGAAACCCTGCGCCCGGCGGCCGACGCCAAGCACATCACCATCCACAGCAGCATCGCCAGCGATGCGGGCACGTTCATGGGCGACCCCGGTCGTCTCCAGCAAGTGATCTGGAACCTGCTGTCGAATGCCCTGAAGTTCACGCCGCAAGGGGGACGGGTCGATATCGGCGTGCGCCGCGAGGCGAGCCGCCTGGCCATCACGGTGGCCGACAACGGCGTGGGTATCAAGCAAGACTTCCTGCCCCACGTATTCGACCGCTTCCGCCAGGCAGACGCTTCCACCACGCGCCGGCATGGCGGCCTGGGACTGGGACTGGCGATCGTCAAGCACCTGGTGGAACAGCATGGCGGCACGGTCACGGTCAGCAGCGCCGGCGACATGCAGGGCGCCAGCTTTACCGTGCGCCTGCCCCTGGGCACGCCCACCGCTGCCGCGCGCCAGGCGGGCGATGCCCCGTCCGACAGCCCTGACTTGCGCGGCGTCAGGGTGCTGCTGGTCGATGACGAAGCCGATGCGCGCGAACTGACGGAACGCATCCTGCGCGAGAATCACGCCGAAGTGCACAGCGCCGGCAGCGTGGCGCAGGCGCTGCAACTGCTGGAGCAGGTGCGCCCGCATGTCCTGGTCAGCGATATCGGCATGCCCGATGCCGACGGTTTCGACCTGCTGGCGCACATCCGCGCGCGCGCTTCCCCTGACGCCGCCCGCCTGCCCGCGCTGGCGCTGACGGCATTCGCGCAACCGCAGGATCGCCAGCGGGCACTGGCCAGCGGCTTCCAGGCCTGGGTCTCGAAACCGCTGGACCCGGCCGAACTGCTGGCGGCCGTGGCGCAACTGGCCGCGGCGCCCGCCACGGCCCACCCTTGAAAAGATGATGCAAAGAAATACATACTGCAGAACAAAATGACTATTTTCATGGGTTGGCCTTCCTACTTCCAGACGCGGCACTGTCCTACAAGCAACTAAGCTGAAGTTTGCTACACTGAAATGCAGAAGCACCCCCTGCACGGCAGGCAGGAGACCGGCAGCCTTGGCTGCCATCAGTGGCAGAAGCGAGTTCAAGCGCTGTTGTGCGCCGTATCTTGTTGCAAGGCGCTACTATCTTTCCCACCGCCGTCAGCCGATCATCAGCGGTAGAAGCCAGCGTTGCATAGACCGTATTAACCGAGACCCTACATGCCCAGCCAAGATGAGATTTTGAAAGCCAAAATTTTGGTCGTCGACGATTCGCCCGACAATGTCGACCTGATGCTGGAAATCCTGCGCGATGCCGGCTATACCAATGTCACGGCCACCATGCGTCCAGCCCAGGTCTGCCCCCTGCACCAGGAGCATTGCTACGACCTGATCTTGCTGGATCTGCAAATGCCGGAACTGAATGGTTTCCAGGTCATGAAAGGCTTGAAGGAAATCGAGCATGGCGGCTACCTGCCCGTGCTGGCCCTGACGGCACAACCGAGTTTCAAGATCGCCGCCCTGGAAGCGGGGGCGCGCGACTTCATCAGCAAACCTTTCGACCTGATGGAAGTGCACAAGCGCATCCACAACATGCTGGAAGTGCGCCTGCTGTACAAGGAACTGGCGCAATACAGCAAGCAGCAGCAGGAACTGGCGCTGCACGACCCGCTGACGGGCTTGCCGAACCGGCGCCTGCTGGAAGACCGCATCGAACACACCTTGCAGCAATCGGCCCGCAGCCGCGGCAAGTCGGCCATCCTGTATCTGGACCTGGACGGCTTCAAGACCATCAACGACAGTTACGGCCACGGCTATGGCGACGAGATCCTGAAAATGGTGGCAGCCCGTCTGGTGGGCGCGTCGCGCAAGGAAGACACGGTAGCGCGCATCGGCGGCGACGAATTCGTCATCGTGCTGGGCAACCTGGCCGGCAAAGGCGATGCGCGTGAACCGGCCGCCAAGCTGATCGAAGTCATTTCCGAGCCGTATTTCATCAACGACCTGACCTTGCGCCTGTCGACCAGCATCGGCATCTCCATCTACCCGGACGACGCCAGCACCGTCGAATCCCTGCTGGGCGCGGCCGACACGGCCCTGTATGAAGCCAAGCGCGCCGGCAAGAACCGCTTTTGCTGCTCGCCCCACGAAGTGATCGCGTCGCAGGTCAACATGCAGAAAAGCAGCGTCGCCTCGATCGCCTGAAAGTTATTCCGCGCGGCGCATGAAAAAACCGGCAAGCCTCACGGCCAGCCGGTTTTTTCATGGCCGAAGGCTTTATTTCTTGCCAGCCGCCACTTCTTGCTGGCCCGCACGCTGGTGATCCGTTTGCGCATTCACGGTGTCCGGCGCCACTTCGATGCGCGTGATGCCGGCATCGACGGAAATCGGGTCGCTGGCGGGGAACGTCATTTCGACGGCATCGTCGAGCAACTCTTCCTTGGCCCGCTCTTCGCCGCTCATGCCCTCTTCATCGGCCAGGATGGCCAGCGCGCTGGCCCATTTGACGAAATTGAGGTTCGACAGTTCGCGCACGGTAGTCACGCCAAACGCCTGCTGCAAGGCCTTGGCATCCTTGGCGCTGACGCCGCGCAGGGCGCTGATGGGCGCATTGACGATGTCGCGGAAGCTTTTGTCGGCATATTCCTGGTCAACGATGGTATCGATATTCATGGCATGTCCTTTCGTTTCAATAAGCGGGCCGGTGCTGCGCCCTACGCCGCGGAGCGGCTATGCTGCATGGGGAGAATGCATGGCCCCACTATGGCAGTGCGCGGCGCCCCGGTATGTGCGCAGCCGTACGTAACGAAGGGAACAATTCCACCTGGCGCAAACGATAATCTTGCCTATCATATAAAAATGATGGGAAGAGATAAAAATTGCCGAAAAGACAGAAATTTTTCATCCATGCGCCTTGCGATGAAATCCTCATGTATGATCCACCACTTGAATTTGGTCCACCTTTCACCATTCACGGGGCGCTATGTCCGCACAAACAGATCCGAACAAGGAAGCGGCCCAGGCCGATGCGGAACGCGCCGCCGATCTCAGCGAGTTGCTCGGCCATGTCAACACCAGCTGGGACAATGAACGGCGCGCCCTGTCGCGCCAGCTGCACGACAGCCTCGGTTCCTCGCTGACGGCACTGACCATGCACCTGTCGCTGCTGACGCAAAAAATGCCGCAGGAAGCGGCCTTGCTCGACCGTGCGGCAACCATGAAGCAATTGCTGCTGAATGTGATCGAAACCAACCGGCAAATGCAGATGAAACTGTGGAACGACAAGCTGGAGTTTCTCGGCGTCAATGTCGCGCTGGGCGAGCTGGCCGCGCAATTTGCCGACCAGCACAAAATCGCCGTGCGCTGCAGCCTGCCCGAAGATGAACTGATTTGCCCGCGCAACGTGGGCGTGGCCCTGCTGCGCACCCTGGAAGAAGCGCTCAGCAACATCGCCACGCACGCCAACGCCACAGAGGTGGACATCATCATCGACGACAACGACGAAGCACTGATGATGACGGTCAAGGATAACGGCGTGGGGCTGCCGGCCAGTGAACCCGTCGAAATGAGCAAGCACGGCCTGCGCTCCGTGCGCGAACGCGTGCATTACCTGGGCGGCAACCTGAGCCTGGCGGCCAATCCGCAAGGCGGCACGGCCCTGACCGTCGTCTTGCCGCGTATTAGTCCGAAAGAATAGTCTTTGCCAGGCGCCCTCATACGCTGAACGCTTCGACGACAGGAGACCGAATGCAACGACTCATCCCCACCCTGCTGGCAGCACTGCTGACCATAAATACTGCCCAGGCCGCCGACAACACCGTGGCGCCGCCGGAGACGGTGGACAAGCTGGCCTGGCTGGCCGGCTGCTGGAATGTCGACGGCGCCGAACCGGGCTCCGGGGAACAATGGAGCACGGCCGCCGGCGGCACCCTCCTCGGCACCAGCCGCACCGTCAAGGGCGGCAAGACAACAGCCTTTGAATTCGTGCAGATCCGCCTGACGGAACCGGGCCAGCTGGCCTACATCGTGCAGCCATCGGGCCAGCCGCCCGTGATCTTCAACCTGCTGCGCCAGGACAAGCCGAATGAATTCATCTTCGCCAATCTGGACAATGACTTTCCGAGCCGCATCCTCTACCGCCACGACAGCGAGCGCATCTTGCATGCCAGCATCACCGGCACCTTGAAAGGCAAGCTCACCACCATCGACTTCCCCATGACGCGGGGCCGCTGCGAAGCGGCACCCGTGGCGCGCGGCAAATAAGAAAAGGGGCCGCGAGGCCCCTTTTCGAGTTTGATATCAACGGCTTAATGCAGCTTGACCTGCGGCGTGCTGCGCTTGATCAGGAAGCGGCCCATGGCCATGACGGCCGTGCGCACACTGCCCAGCACGGCGTTGTGGTGCATCAGGTGCAGGCTGACATACATCATGCGCGCCACAAAGCCTTCGACGAACCAGCTCAGGCCCTTCAGCGAACCCATCAGGGTACCCACCGAGGTGGTGCGGCCGAACGACACCAGCGAACCATAGTCGAGGTATTCATACGGTTTCGTTTGCGGCGGCTTGCCCTTCGCTTGCAGCAGGAAAGTTTTCAGCAGGTAATCTGCTTGCTGGTGGGCAGCCTGGGCGCGTGGCGGCACCAGCTTGCCATCCGGCCCCATGCAGGCGGCGCAATCGCCGAGCGCGAAGATATTCGCATGGCCCTGCACATTGAGCATGCCCGTCACTTCCAGCTGGCCGGCGCGGTTGGTCGGCAAGCCCAACGTGGCCAGGAATTCCGGCGCGCGGATGCCGGCGGCCCACACGCAGATGTCGGCCGCATAGCTGGTGCCGCTGGCCACCGTCACCTTGTCGGCTTCGATCGTGGTGACGCGCGTATCGGTCACCACGCTGATGCCATGTTGATGCAGCAGTTTCGAGGCGGCGATGGAAACGCGCTCGGGCAGCGGCGCGAGGATGCGCGGCGCCCCTTCGAGCAGGGTGATGCGCACATCCTTGATGGCGTTGAGATTCTGAAAACCATACGCGGCATACACGCCGCTCGCTTCGCGCAATTCGGCCGCCAGCTCCACGCCCGTGGCGCCGCCGCCGATGATGACGATATCGACGCCGGGATGGCCCGCATCGCCCTGGCGCTGCTCGGCCATGGCCAGCAGTTTGAGCAGGGTCAGACGGAAACGTTCGGCGTCTTCCGTGGCATTCAGGGAAATCGTGTTTTCCTTGGCGCCGGGCACGCCGAAGTAATTCGAGGTGCTGCCCACAGCCAGCACCAGCTGGTCATAGTGGACCGTGCGCTGCGGCAAGAGCTGTTCATCCTTGTCCGTAGCGATGGCGCCCACGGTGAGGCTGTTCGACGCGGCGTCGAGCGCAATCAGGGGGCCATAGACATAGGTAAAACCATTGTCATGCGCCAGCATCTGGTATGACAGGCCCTCCTGGTGTATATCCAGGGTGCCGGCCGCCACCTCATGCAGCGACGGCTTCCAGATATGGTACAGGCGGCTGTCGACCAGGATTACCTGGCCGGGGCCGAGCTTGCGGCTGAGTTTGCAGGCCAGCTCCAGGCCGCCTGCGCCGCCACCTACGATAACGATTTTACTATGCAAAGATCCTCCGGTTTGCTGAATTAATTGTCGTTGCCCCGGTTGCCGTGTCCGTTGCCGTGACCTTTGTCGTTACCGTGACCTTTGTCGTTGCCACGGCCATTGCCGTGGCCTTTGCCCGGTTTGTCGTCATGGTGATCACGGTCCTTGTGATCGGGGCGTCCATGCTGCTGTTGCGGCGGACGTCCACCGGGACGGCCATGGTCGCCATGCTGCTGGCGATAGCGGGGCGCATATTGGTTGTTATACCAACTATCTTGGACGAAATAGACCTCTTGGTTACAGGCATTATACTTGCGGCAGTGCTTGGACCAGTGTTTCGCATGGCCGGGCGGCACGCGCAGGTAGATGGGGCGGGCCGAATAGTATTGCGGGCGCTGCACGATGACGGGCTGGGCGTAGATCAATTGCGGCGCGGGATAGTCGCCGATGTCGATGCGTCCGTAAAAGCCGGGCTGGCCGATGGTGACGGAGACCTGGGCAACAGCGGCGGTGGCGGACGACAGCAAGACGGCGGCAAGAATCAGGGTTTTCATGGGACACTCCTTTTATCAGTTATGCCGTAATTGTAGACCTTGTGCGCCACGCTGTTTGTTCGCAAGGACACATAGGGAACACCGTGGCAAACTGCGCCGTGGCGCGCCATGGCGTGAGGAGGATGCGTGGCGAGCCACGCGACGACGAGGATCAACGCAGTCCCCCGCTTCTGAGGGGCGCCAGCTGGGGCTGTATTCATCTACTGGGATAGGCAACGCGTGCAGCAAGCACGGAATGGCATGGCGACATGCCTGCCACCGCCGTGCCGATTGCGCCGGGCCAGCCGGGTTCAGGCCAGGCGCCGCACGTCCTGCCTGGCGGCGGGCGGCGGCCGGCGCAGCGGCGTGACATTGCTGGCCGGTGCCACGGCGATGCGCTCGGTCTGGGCATGCAGGCGGAACACGCCCACCAGGTCCGTCAGGATCTGCGCCTGGTCTTGCAGCGATTCGGCCGCCGCGGCCGCCTCTTCCACCAGGGCCGCGTTCTGCTGTGTCACCTGATCCATTTGCAAGATGGCCTGGTTGACTTGCTCGATGCCGGCGCTCTGTTCGGCGCTGGCGGCCGTGATTTCCTGCATGATGTCGGCCACCTGGCGCACGCTGGTGACGACTTCATCCATCGTCTTGCCCGCGTCATGCACGAGCCTGGAACCGATTTCCACCTGCTCGACGGAGTCGCCGATCAGGGTCTTGATTTCCTTGGCGGCTTGGCTTGATCGCTGCGCCAGGTTGCGCACTTCGGACGCCACAACGGCGAAACCGCGCCCCTCCTCGCCCGCCCTGGCCGCTTCCACTGCCGCGTTCAAGGCGAGGATGTTGGTCTGGAAGGCGATGCCGTCGATGACGCTGATGATGTCGACGATCTTGCGCGAAGAGGCATTGATCGATTCCATCGTCTGCACCACCCGCCCCACCACGGCGCCGCCCTTGCCGGCCACGTCGGAAGCGGCGCCGGCCAGTGCATTGGCCTGGCGCGCGTTATCCGCATTCTGCCGCACGGCCGAGGTCAGCTGCTCCATCGAGGATGCCGTCTCTTCCAGCGAACTGGCCTGTTCTTCCGTGCGCGACGACAGGTCGAGATTGCCCTGGGCGATTTCACTGGAGGCCGTATGGATGGTGTCCGTGCCCGAACGCACCTGGCTGACGATGCCCACCAGCTTGT